>JNWL01000003.1 GCA_000716465.1 Streptomyces bikiniensis | reverse complement strand
CAGGACTGGGCGAAGGCGGCCGGGTTCTGCACGGCCTGGCCGAAGCCGCCGGACCAGGTCCAGCCGCCGAAGGACCACAGGACCTTGATGTGCGGGTACTGCGCCTTCAGCTTGCGGAGCTGGTTGAAGTGGCCGCGCAGCGGCTGGTCCCACACGTCGGCCTTGCCGTCCACCGACTGGTCGGCGGTGAAGGACTTCTCGTAGTCGGCGTAGGAGTCGCCGACGGTGCACTTGCCGTTCTGCACGTTGCCGAAGGCGTAGTTGATGTGGGTGATCTTCGACGCGGAGCCGGAGGTCACCAGGTTCTTCACCGTGTAGGGGCCCCAGTTGGTGAAGTAGCCCAGGTTGATCTTCCCGTTGCCGCCGGGGTTCTCGCCGCCGCCACCGCCGCCGGTGGTGCGGACCGCCGTGGCGGCGGAGGCCGGGCCGGTCTGGTCGGCGGTGTCGCGGGCGACCACGGTGTAGCTGTAGTCGGTGCCGGCGGTCAGGCCGGTGTTGGTGTAGGTGGTGCCGGTGACGGTGGCGACGGTGGTGCCGTCGCGCTTGACGTCGTAGTTCTTGACGCCCTTGTCGTCGGTGGCGGCCGCCCAGGTGAGCTTCACCGAGGTGTCGGTGACGTCGCTCGCGGTGGGCTTGCCGGGCGCGGAGGGCGCGTTGTCGCCGGGGTTGGTGGTGCCGCCGTCACAGGGGGCGCCGTTGAGCTTGCAGCCGCTGGGGGCGCCGGTGCCGTTGCCGTTGAACCCGAAGGAGATGGAGGCGCCGGGAGCGAGGGTGCCGTTCCACCCGAGGTTCTTGGCGGTCCAGTGGTTCGCGGAGTTGGTGACGGTGGCGTCCCACGCGGAGGTGACCTTGGTGCCGGTGGGGAAGTCCCACTCGACGGTCCAGGAGGAGAGCGCGGTGGTGCCGGTGTTCTTCACCGTCCACTGGCCCTCGAAGCCGGAGCCCCAGTCGGACTTCTTGGTGTACGTCGCGGTGGCGGAGGCGGCTGCCTCGGCGGGGGCCGCGAGCCCGACCATGGCGGCCAGGGGAAGGAACAGCGCGGTGACGCCCGCGACGGCCTTGGCCCGGCCGGACCGGGTGACGCTCCGCGGCGACCGGGGTCGGCGGCGGGGTGTTTCGGTGCTCAACGATGCTCCTCGGATGGGATCCGGCGCGCAGGGGTGACCCGTGATCCGCACGCCCTGCCTGGCCTTGAGTACGTGGTGCCCTGCCCTGCGCTCACCGCAGTGCGTTGCGGCGACACTAAGAAGGTCTGGACCAATCGTCAAGAGGTCTGGACCGCTTGATCCGTACGAGGGGAATGACCAAGTCCTCTTCCGGCACCGCCGTTTGGGTTCCGGAGCGCAGGTCAGGAGGCTCCCGGCTGCGGAGCGTCCGGGTCGTGGAAATCCCGGGTCACGAAGCTCCCGCGTCCTCCGCGAGCAGGCCGGCGCGCTGGGCGCGCAGCACCGCGCCGAGCCGGTCCGCGGCTCCCAGCTTCCGGTAGAGCGCGTGCAGGTGCTTGTGCACGGTGCGCGGCGAGATCCCGAGGCGTCGGGCCATGGAGTCGGCCGACAGGCCGGTGGCGAGCAGGTGCAGGACGTTCAGTTCGCGGGGGGTCAGCGGCGCCGCCAGGGAGCGGTTGGCCTCCCGTCTCCGGTCGGCGCCCGCCGCCTCCCGCACCGCGTTCAGGAGGGACCGGTGGTTCGTCGCCGCCTTGAGCAGCGGCTGTACGCGCTCGGCGTACCGCACGTCGTGCGGGGAGAAGTCGCCGCCCGGCCGGTGCACCATGAAACCGCTGACGTGCGGGCCCGTACCGGGGAACGGTATGCCGAGCACGTGCCGCGTCCCGAACGCCCGGTGGAGGGCGTCGGCCGTCGCGCTGTGCCGCCAGACCCGTGCCCCCGTGATGCCCGCGGCGCTCCGCGGAGCACGGTCCTCGCCGGCCCCGTAGTGGTCGGCGAAGGGGTAGCCCTCCCGGATGCGGCGCCGGACCGACTCGTCGTGGTGGTGCTCCTCCGCCTCCGGCCGGCCCGGCCAGAACGCCACGCTGCCCCGCTCCCGCGTCCAGGGCTCTTCCTTCACGACGACCAGCGCCGCGTCGAGCGCGGTGAGCAGTTCCCCGGCGAGCAGGGGCCAGACGCGGTCCGGGTCCTCGGTGCTCATCACCTCGACCGCCAGGTCCAGCATCCGCGCATGCCGTTCCCGCATGACCGCTACTCCCGGAAGACCTGGTGGACCGTGCCGTTCCACGGTAACCGACCGCCGTCCATACGTACTTCTCCCCATGGCCCGGTTGTCCGGTTCACGCCATGATCGGACACCGGCGCATTCACCGCCACGGCCTCGGAACGACGCGGAGCGGCTCGGAGCCGGTCCGGGCCGTCCCGAGGCGCGACGCGCCGCACCACCGTGCTGAACGGGGTTGAGCACGGCGGGCAGGGGTCGACGGTCCGCTCGTGTGCCTGCTCCGCCGAGCAGGACGCGAGCGGCCGCGCCGGACCGGGACGCCGGTCAGCGGGCGGCGTACCGACGCGGGGCGGCCGTACCGCGCACCCGTCGTTCGTGTTCCGTCCGCGCCGACTCCAGGAGGCGCCGCCAGGACGCCACGGTGGGACGCCGCCGCAACAGGGCGCGCCGTTCCCTGTCGGTCATGCCGCCCCACACGCCGTGCTCGATGCGCCGGTCGAGGGCGTGGGCCAGACATTCGGTGCGCACCGGGCAGGCCACGCAGAGCGCTTTGGCCTGGTTCTGGGCGGTGCCGTCGACGAAGAGCTCGTCGGGGTCCGCGGCCCGGCACGCCGCTCGCTCGCTCCAGTCCTCCCGGTCGTGTCGGTGTCGGTCCACCCCGTCCTCGCCCTCTCCCTGTTCGGCACGCCTCGCCTTCCGGCACCGTCCGTATGCCCGGCGTTCGGACATGGATGCGGACGGACGGCACCGGAGGAGGGGGATCCGGTCCGGGCGAACCGGTGGATCACTTCTCGGGGTCGTGGCCCCAGTTCATGAGGGAGTGGCGCCACCTGGTGTCGGTGACGTCGCCCTCGGGGCGCTGTTCGACGTGGCGGTGGACGTAGCCGGTCACCTTGCGCATGTGCGCCAGGTCGTCGTCGTCGAGGTCGGCCTTCCGGGTGCGGAGGAGCTCGACGATGCGCCTGCCGGACGCGTGGCCGACGCTCTCTCCGCCCCCGTCGCTCTGTCCGGCGCTCTTCGACTCCTCCGTGTCCAGCCACTTCTCCATCTGCGAGGCGGTCATGTTGACCGCCTCGTCGAACGCGGAGACGATCTCGTCCCGGTCCTGGTCGCGCCGCTCGGGGGCCATCAGGATTTCCCGCCCTTCTTGCGCAGGGCTCCGGGCTTGTGCACGGCGGAGCGGCCGGTCCTGTCGCTCTCCACCTCGTACTGCGGCTCCTCCTTCGAGGCGTCGACGGTCCGGCCCGCCGCCCGGGTCCGACCGGTGATCTTCTTCTTGACCTTTCCCTCGACGGTCCGGCCGTGGCTCTTCCAGGAGACGTCGTCGCCCGTGCCCAGGTCGTCCTTCTTCGTCATCGTTCTCTCCTCACGGCCCCCGGTTCGTCGTGTCCCCCGAGGACCAGGGTCCTCCCCCGCGCCCTCGCCCGCACGGGAGGACGGGCATACGTGCGAACCCGTACCGGTGTGCGGTCCGGAGCACGGCGGAGCCCGGCCGTCGGGGACGGCCGGGCTCCGGGCCGGGCGGGCGGTGTCCGGGCCGTGGGCCGGGTGCCGCCGGGGGACGACCCCCGTCAGACCTCGCCGCGCCAGCCGCCGGTCTCGACCCCGCCGCGGGACTCGATGAACTTCTTGAACCGCTTCAGGTCGCCGACGGCCTGCCGCTTGACGACCCCGAGCTTGTCGCCGACCGTGTCGACCAGCCCCTGGGGGTCGTGGTCGAGCTGGAGCATCACCTTGGTGGTGCGGTCGTCGATGCGGTGGAACGTCACCACGCCCGCCTGCCTGACCTCGCCGCCGACGGTGGTCCAGGCGACGCGCTCGTCCGGGATCTGCTCGGTGATCTCCGCGTCGAACTCCCGCCGGACCCCGTCGACCTCGGTCACCCAGTGGGTGAGGGTGGCGGTGCGCTGTTCGATCCGCTCGACGCCCTCCATGAACTCGGGGAACTCCTCGAACTGGGTCCACTGGTTGTACGCGGTGGTGACCGGGACGTCGACCTCGACGGACTCTTCGACCTGCGACATGCTGTCCTCCTCGTTCCGCACGGGCCCGGTGGGCCACTGCGCGACGGTGGGTCCGATGAACGTCTTTCGTCTCGTATGCCTCACTTGAGGCGTTCTATGCGCCGGGCGGGGTCGGTCCTCCGCGGCTTCACAACCGGCCGGTGGCGCTGTCGTACGTTTCGCGGTGGTCCGCCAGGATCTCGGCCGCCCTGCTCCGGTGGTCGCGGAAGCGGCGCAGGTACGAGCGCGCCATGGGGCCGGGCGGCACGCCCCGGGCGAAGAGGCGCATGTTGCGCGCGCCCGTGTTGTAGCCGAGGGCGAGCAGTTCGTCGCGGGTGTAGCGGCGCGCGTGGCGCTCCGGAAGGCACCGGTCGAGGTCCTTCAGGTGCAGGGCGGCCGCGTGGACGGCGAAGGCGGGGTCGTCGCGGAGGTCCTGCCACCGCTCCGCCAGGCCGTGCGTCCGGCGGACCTGTTCGAAGGCCGCGCGGTGCATGTTGGCGAGACCGAAGGACGCCCCGGGCTTCCACCACTGCCAGAGCCGCTCGAGGAGGGGGTGGTGCGGCTTGTACGCCTCGTTGTGGAGCACGGTCATCACCAGCAGGGGGGATACACCGGCCTCCTCCGCGCTGCGCAGGACGCACGGGGCGTAGTCGGCCGGGTCGTAACCACCGGGCCTCAGGGGCGGTGTCGGAACGTCGCCCCGGTCCACCAGTCGCAGCCTTCGCCCCGGTTCCGGCACGGTCCGCCCGGTCATACGCACTCTCCCTCGTTCCCTGTTCTCCGTACTCGGCCGCGCCCGGGAGACCGGGCGCGTGCCGTCACGGATTCACGTGCCCTGCGAATCCGCGCCCATTCCCGCGCGCACGACGCGCCGGAGGCGCCGGCCGGCGGGAACCCGCCGGAAGAGGCGCCGGCGGACGGAAGTCCCGCGCGGCCGCGGCCGGAGCCCGCGCGGTGGACGCGGGGCCGGCACCGTTTGTGGCCCGGCGGGAGGGGCAACCGGACATCACTCGCGGCGGAGCGCCCGGGGACGACGAGGGGGTTTCACATGATGATCGAGGCGAACGCGCCGGACGGGACCAGGGCGGTGTTCGGGGAGTTCGACACCGACGACGACTGGCTGCTGGACGTCCACGAGTTCGGCGGCGCCGTGCGACGGCTGACGGGACGGTCGCTCGACGACGAAGCGCTGCGGCGCCTCTTCCGCAGGGCGGACGTCGACGGCGACGGTCTGGTCTCCCTCCCCGAGTTCGAGGGATGCCTGAAGGAGCTGTGACCCGCCGGGAGGCCGGGGATCAGAGGTCGCTGTCGATGCCGGTGACGGTCGGCGCCCCGAGAGGGGCGTCGTCCCGTGCCACACCCGCCTTCCCCAACGCCTCCGAGACGATCCGGACGGCGTCCAGTTCGGCCTCGTAGCGGTCCGGGGCCTCCACCTCGAGGCGGACCGAGAAGGTGCCCCCCTCGTTCAGCGTGAGGAGGTCCAGGCCCTCGCTCTCGCTCACGTCGGTGTGCTGGGGGGACAGTTCCCTTTCGAGGGCCGTGCGTGCGGAGTCGGTGATGCCCGAGGTGAACGTACCGGGGACGGTGATGACGAACGTGGTCATGGCTGCTCCTCAACGGGACCCGGCCCGACCGTCGGGCCGGGTCTCCTCTCGGTTCTTCTGACGAAGCCTTGCCGGAAGGTTCCCGCGACGCACCGGAAGGCGATCCCGCGCGGGTCGGCCTCAGGCGTTCGCGTGGCGGGGAGCGGACGCCCGTCGCGGTGCGGCGTGGTGCGCAGGACGGCTCCCGGCGGCGGTCCGGAGACCGCGCAGCCAGACGGCGACGGTGCCCAGCAGGGCGACGAAGACCGCCAGCAGGCCGACGGAGACCCACATCTGCCGGGACCCCGGATGGGTCCACGCCGTCCAGGCCGCCGCGACGGCCCACAACAGGGCGGCGGTCGCGTAGAAGGTACGGATCCGGCGCAACTGGCGCGTGGTCCGCACGGGGGTGGGGTGATCGGTCTTCGCTGCCATGCCGGCCCGTGTACCCCGTGTCGTGCGATTCACCGGGGGCCGTACGGCCCTTTTCGGGTCGCGGGGAGAAGCGGGGGCGCGGCTCCTGTCGCAGAATGGCGGGAGGCCGCCCCCGGATCCCGGTGCGCCGCCGCGGGAGCCGGCCGGCGGGTGCGTTCCGGGCGCGCCCCGGAAGGCGGAGCCGAAAGGAGCCGGTGCCGATGACGTCGGGGTCCCACCCGGAGCACACGCCCGACGGGCGCTACATCGTCGTCGGCGGCCGTCGGTGGCGCGCCACCGACCCCGACATCCCTCCGGAGGCGGCCGCGAGGCTGCGCTCCCTCCTGATGGCGGCCCGTCGTGCCGTCGGAGCGGCTCTGCGGGAGCGCGACGCCGAGGCCGAACGCGCCGCGCGGGCGCGCGTGCACACGGCAAAGGTGGCCCTCGGGGAGCGCGGGGAGCCGTGGTGGGAGCAGAGCCCGGCGGAGCGGAGGGCCCGTTGGAGGCGGGGGTTGGAGGCCCTGGACGGGTGACGGGGGCGCACTGTTCGCAACCCGGTCTGACGGGGGCGCGGGGCCGGACGGCGCCGAAGCCGGTTGTCAGTGGTGGATGGCACGGTAGGAGCATCCAGTCGGAAGCTCGGAGACTCGGAAACGAGGGGGAGCCGTCATGTCCGGGAACCAGAACTACATCAATCACGTCGCGCTCGTGCTGGACGCCAGTTCGTCGATGCACCACCTGAGCGGCAAGGTCGTGGAGGTCGCCGACCGGCAGATCGCGTACCTCGCCCGCCGGTCGAAGGAGTTGGACCAGGAGACCCGGGTCACGGTGTACGTCTTCGCCGACGAGGTGAAGTGCGTCATCTACGACAAGGACGTGCTCCGGATGCCGTCGCTGAAGCAGTTGTACCGGGTCGGGGGGATGACGTCCCTGCTGGCGGCCGCGCTGAAGTCGCAGCGGGAGCTGGCGCGGACGGCCCAGTTGTACGGCGACCACAGCTTCCTGACGTTCGTGCTGACGGACGGCCGGGAGAACGCGAGCCACCGCTGCCCGGACGCCCCGTCCGGGAAGCCGCACGAGCTGGTGGAGGCCGTGGCCGGGATGATCGGGACGCAGCAGGACAACTGGACGCTGGCCGTCCTGGTGCCGGACGGGGCGGGGAAGCGCGAGGCCGTGCGGTGCGGCTTCCCGGAGGAGAACGTCGCCGTCTGGGACGCCACGAGCACGCAGGGCCTGGAGGAGGCCGGGCAGGTCATCCAGGAGGCCACGGAGAAGTTCATGGTGGGCCGCACCAAGGGCATCCGGGGATCGCGGACGGTTTTCTCCACCGGCGCGGAGGCCGTCAACAAGGACACGGTCGCGGCGGCCGGTCTCACCCCCGCGGATCCGTCGGCGTACCGGCTGGTGCCGGTGGACCACGACACGGCGATCCGGGACCGGGTCGTCGAGTCCGGACACGCCTACCGCACCGGTTGCGCGTTCTACCAGTTGAGCAAGTCGGAGAAGGTCCAGGCCCAGAAGCAGATCGCGGTGCTGGAGAAGAGGACGGACCGGGTGTACACGGGGCCCGAGGCCCGGGCCCTGCTCGGCCTGCCGGACGTGGAGGTGCGCGTGAAGCCGGACCACAACGACGACTTCACCATCTTCGTGCAGAGCACCAGCGTGAACCGGAAGCTCGTGCCGAACACGCGGCTCCTGGTGATGGTCTGACACCGTCCGTGTGATCACCCTTTCCCCCGTGGTGCCACGGGCGCGCACAGCCCTCCACGCGGGCCGGCGGACCGGTCGGTGAGATCTTGCCCGCACGACCGGATACGGTTCCGGCGGCCGGGCATGCGAGCACCATGGAAACGAAAGTCAGTTCGTCCGCGAAGGCCGGTCGTCCCACCGGGCGGGGCACGTCCCACAAGCTTTCCGGGCGTTTCGAAGGGGAGAAGTGGATGACTTCCGTCGAACAGGGCCCCAGACCCGCCGAGGTCCGCATCCAGCACCTGCGCCGGCGGCTGGAGCGGTTGATGGGCGTCGCCGCGACCGAGGGGAACGAGCTGGTCGCGCTGCGCAACGGCGATCAGATCTTTCCGGCGATGCTGGACGCCATCAAGGCGGCCGAGCACACCATCGACATGATGACCTTCGTCTACTGGCGCGGACAGATCGCCCGGGACTTCGCCGTGGCCCTCGCCGAACGGGCCGCCGCCGGCGTACGGGTGCGTCTGCTCCTCGACGGCTTCGGCGCCATGCGGATCGAACGGGACCTCCTCGACCGGATGGGCGAGGCCGGCGTGAGGATCGCCTGGTTCCGCAAGCCGCTGTGGCTCTCGCCGCTCAAGCAGAACCACCGCTGTCACCGCAAGGCGTTGATCGTCGACGAGCACACGGCGTTCACGGGCGGCGTGGGCATAGCCGAGGAGTGGTGCGGCGACGCCCGGAACCCCGGCGAATGGCGCGACACCCACGTCAAGGTGCGCGGTCCGGCGGTGGACGGCATCGCCGCGGCCTTCTCGCAGAACTGGGCCGAGTGCCACGACGAGCTGTACGACGACCGGGACCGGTTCACCGAGCACGAGCAGCCCGGGGACTGCGTCGTGCAGGTGATCCGCGGCTCGGCGAGCATCGGCTGGCAGGACATGCAGACCCTGATCCGGGTCATGCTCACGAGCGCCGAGCAGCGCTTCCGGCTGGCCACCGCCTACTTCGCGCCGGACACCTACTTCGTGGACCTGCTGTGCGCGACCGCACGGCGCGGCGTCACCGTGGAGATCCTGCTCCCCGGCCCCTACACCGATCAGCGGGCCTGCCGGTTGGCGGGCCAGTACCACTACGAACGGCTGCTGGAGGCGGGGGTGACCATTCACCAGTTCCAGCCGACGATGATGCACGCCAAGGTCATGACGGTCGACGGCGTGGCCTCGCTGATCGGCTCGACCAACTTCAACCGGCGTTCCATGAGTCATGACGAGGAGGTGATGCTGGCCGTCCTCGACGAGGAGTTCACCGCCGGTCTGGACCGGGACTTCGAGGAGGACCTGCGGCGCAGCGCCCCCGTCGATCCCGCTCGCTGGCGGCGCCGGGCCGCCCTCCAGAGGATGCTGGAGGCGGCGGTTCTGCCCATCCGCCGGTTCCTCTAGCCCGCGGCCGGCTTCGCCGGGCCCTGGGATCCGGCCCGTCGTGCCGGCCGTTCACGAAGTCCGCGTCCTTCCTCGGCCTCCTGCGACGCGTCGCGTACGGGCGTACGGGAGGGACGGTCTTCGGCACGGGGCGGGGCGTCGGCGCCCCGCTCCCTGCGGAGCCGCGGGCCGATCGCGTCACGCCCGGGACGGGGCGGGGAGAGCGGCGCCCTCGGAGCGGCCGGCGCCCGGTTCCGCCGGGAGCGCGAAATGGACGACGATCCGCTTTCCCCCGCCGTACGGCGCCGTCACGACCCTGTCGCTGACCGTGTGGATCACGCGCAGTCCGTGGCCGCCCACGCGCGCGGGGTCGGCCTCCCTCATCTTCGGCACCTCCGCGGAAGTGTCCCACACGGCGATCGTGAGTTCCCCGTCGGACAGCCGCAGGACGAGGCCGCAGGGGCCGGGGGCGTGGCGGGCGGCGTTGGTGACGAGTTCGCTGACGACGAGTTCCGCGTCCAGGCGGAGCGCCTCGGGCACCGCGGCGCGTCCGGTGTGCGGGGCCCTGTCGAGGAGGGCGCGCAGGGCGTGACGTGCTTCCGAGGCACGGGCCGCGCCGTCCTCCCAGACCACTTCGTGCCGCAGCATGGCATGATCGTCCGGGGCCGGCTCGTCTGCCGTCTGCTTTCCGGGCGGAATGACCATGCGGGAATCTTTCCTCGTGTCCGTCGCTCTTCGGCGCTTGCGTGCTCCTGCGCCTACCCCCGGCACCGAACGCGCACACCGTGGTCGGCTCCGAGTGCCGCCGAACAGAGTACGCGGTCGCGCCGGAACGGCACAGCCACGGTCACGGGCCGCCCGGCATGATCTACGGAGCGCCCCCTAACAGGCGGCGGCCTCCTCCACCGTCTTCCGCACCTTGAGGACGGTGCCGGCCCCGGTGAGCTCCAGGATCCGTCGTACCGGTGTTCTCGGCCCGGCCAGGCGCAGGTCGGTCGTCCGGCCGGTGGGGATCAGCAGGTTCGGGGAGGCCGAGTCCGCGAAGGTGACGCCGGAGACGTCCGGGACCACGCTCGGGTGCTCCTCGGCCGCGGCGCGCAGGGCGGCCGCCAGGGGCGCGATGGTCTGCATGTCGCAGTCGCCGCTCGCGACGACGACCCGGGTGCCGTGCGCCTCGTGCCGCGTCACCGCGGGCCGGTCCGGGACGCGCGGCACGCCGGGCGGCCCGGCCGCCCCTCCCCCGCTCCCGTCGGCACCGACCGTGGGCCCCGTCATGCTGCCGTTGGCCTCCCTGCTCTCCCTGCTCGTGCAGGACGAGACCGACCGTGCCGGGGGACCGCAGGAGCCGCCGCGTCCGGCGGACGGCGACGTGCCGGAACAGGCGCGTGCCGGCCGGAGCACGGCGGGTCCGGGGTCAGCGGGCCGGAGGATGCTCCCCCGGGCCCTGCCGGGAGGGGGCCAGGGGGGTGGGAGAGAGGTCGGTCGTCTCCTCCCCCGGCTCCAGGAGGGTGTCCGCCGCTCCGACGATGAGCGGGTCGGGCGTGCCGACCGCCTCCTCGTCCTTGTTCGCGTAGTCGATGCGGGACAGGAGGCTGCGCATGGCTTCGAGGCGGCCCCGGCGCTTGTCGTTGTTCTTGACCACGGTCCAGGGGGCGTGGTCGGTGTCCGTCGCCCGGAACATGGCGACCTTCGCGGTGGTGTAGTCGTCCCAGCGGTCGAGGGAGGACAGGTCCGTGGGCGAGAGCTTCCACTGCCGCACCGGGTCGACCTGGCGGATGGCGAACCGGGTGCGCTGCTCGGACCGGGAGACGGAGAACCAGAACTTCACGAGGTGGATCCCGTCCTCGACCAGCATGCGTTCGAACAGCGGGCACTGGTGGAGGAACAGGTCGTACTCCTCCTCGGTGCAGAAGCCCATCACCCGCTCGACGCCGGCCCGGTTGTACCAGGAGCGGTCGAAGAAGACGATCTCGCCCGGGCCCGGGAGGTGGGCCACGTAGCGCTGGAAGTACCACTGGCCGGCCTCGCGCTCGGTCGGCTTGTCGAGGGCGACGATCCGGGCGCCGCGCGGGTTGAGCCGTTCGGTGAACCGCTGGATGGTGCCGCCCTTGCCCGCCGCGTCCCGCCCCTCGCACAGCACCGCGATCCGGGCGCCGGTGTCCTTGGCCCAGCGCTGCAGCTTGAGCAGTTCGATCTGCAGGATCCGCTTCTGCCGCTCGTACGCGGCGCGGCGCACCTTGCGGGTGTACGGGTAGTTCTCCCGCCACGTGCGGATGGGCTCGCCCCCGGCACCGAGCAGGAGCGGCTGCTCGGGCCGGCTGGTGTCCACGCTGAGCCCTTCGAGCAGATCCGGTGCGGCGTCCCGCTCCTCCCGGCCCTTCCGGTCCTTCCGGTCGCCCCCGTCGCCCGTACCGTTCACGCCGGCCATCGGCACCTCGTCTCCTTCGCGCGTTCTTTTCGCAAGTTCTTTCGGAACTGGTGTGTACCCGGTGACCGCGATCTCACCGGTCCTCCCGCCTCCGGTGTCACCCGGTCGCCGCCGACCGGGCCGTGCGGGCCCGTGTCCGGGGTCAGGACGCGCCGACCCCGCTGCGGGCCAGGGCGAACACGCCGAGGACGATCAGCGCGACGCCCGCCAGCTGGGGCAGCAGCCACCAGCCGGTGCGGATGTGCTCCTCGTACAGCAGGACGCCCAGGGCCAGGCTCACCGTGGCGTCGCCGAGGGTCAGGGCGGGCTGCGAGGCCACGAGCGGGCCGCCCTGCATGGCGTGTTCGAGCAGCAGGAGGGCCGCGATCCCCGCCGCACAGAAGGCGTAGGTCTGCCAGGCCGTCAGGAAGGCGCCGATCCCGCCGTCGTCGAGGACGTGCATGGACGTCTTCATGAGGGCGGCGGTGAGCGCGTAGCAGATCGCGGTGGCGGTGCCGAGGCAGCCGGCCCTGGCCCGGCCGGGCGGTCTGCGCAGTCCGGTGGCGGCGAGCGCCACCACGGCGACGGCGCAGGCCACCAGGACAGGTAGCCAGCGGTCCAGGGCGATGTGGGTGCGGTTGCCGTCGGGCGAGGCGGCGACGAGGGCCGCGCCGAGTCCGGCCACGACCGCCGCGACGGCCGCCCAGAGGCGGGCGGGCAGCCGTTCGCGCGCCACCAGGGAGGCGATGAGGAGGGCGAGGGGCAGTTCGAGGACGAACAGGGGCTGGACGAGGGCCAGCGGCCCGGTCGCGAGGGCCGCCGCCTGTCCGACTCCGGCGGCGACGACGGCGAGGATGCCGGCCACCCAGAGCGGGCGGCGCAGCAGGTCGAGGACCAGTCCGGGCCGGAAGGAGTCGGACCGGGGGACGGTGAGCGCGGCACGCCGCTGGAGCACCGTGGCCAGCGCGTTGCTGAACGCGGCGAAGAGGGAGAAGAGGACCGGCAGGACGACGCCCATGCACCGATCCTGACCGGGCGGCGGACGTCCGGGGGCGGCGACACCGGCGGGGCGCCCGTACGGGGGAACGGGCCGGGGGCCCGGTCGGGCCAATGCCGGGTCCTGGTCGGGCGAATGCGGGGCCCGCCGGGATGTCCGGCGGCGCCGCGGTGGTACGTCGTCGGGCATGCAGCCAAGCCCTCCACCGCAGGTCGCCCCGTTCCTCCGCACGGCCGCCGCGTACGCGTGGCGGCTGCTCGTCGTCGGCACCCTCGTGTACGCCCTGTTCGCGCTGCTCGGGCGGTTCCACGAGATCGGGGTGGCGGTGTTCCTCGGGCTGGTCGCCACCGCGCTGCTGCGACCGGTCGTGGACGTCGTCGCCCGGGGGCTGCCCCGGTCGGCCGCGGTCGCCCTCACCCTGTTGGGCGGCATCGCGCTGGTCCTGGGGGTGCTCACGCTGGTCGGGGAGGCGGTGGCGGGTCAGCGGACGACGCTGGTGCGGGAGTTCCGGGACGGTGTCGGGCGGATCGAGCGCCGGCTGGAGGAACCGCCGTTCCGGCTGGACCCCGGGGCGCTGTCGGACGTGCAGGAGCGGATCGGGCAGTTCCTCTCCGACCACCGCTCGGCGCTGGTCAGCGACGCGGTGAGTGGGGCGCACCATCTGGTGGCGGTGCTGACCACGCTGGCGCTCGCGCTGTTCTCCTCGGTGTTCTTCCTCCATTCGGGCGACCGCCAGTGGGCGTGGTTCCGGGAGCAGCTGCCGGTGCCCCTGCGGGGGCGGACGGAGGTCGGCGGGCGGGCGGCGTGGCGCACGTTCACCGGCTACACGCACGGGATCGTGCTGGTGGCCGTGGTGAACGCGGTGCTCGTGGGGATCGCGCTGTGGCTGCTCGGGGTGCCGCTCGCGGTGCCGCTGGCGCTCCTGGAGTTCGTGGCGGCGTTCGTGCCGCTGATCGGTTCGCCGGTCGCCCTCGCGGTCGCCGCGGTCGTCGCCCTGGCGGCGAAGGGGCCGTTCGTCGCGGCGGTCGTGATCGCCCTGATCGTGGTGATCGGCCAGATCGAGGGGCACGTGCTGCATCCGCTGGTGATGAGCTGGGCCGTACGGCTGCACCCGCTGGTGGTGGCGGTCTCGGTCGTCGCGGGCTCGATCGCGGCCGGCATCGTGGGCGCGGTGGTGGCGGTGCCGCTGGTGTCGGTGGTGTGGTCGGTGGTCACGGCGCTGCGGGAGGCCCGCGCGGCGGAACGGCTCGTGGACGGGACCGGTCCGGGACCGGATCCCGGGGGCGGGGGCGGGGCCGGTACTGGACCGGGGCCCGGTTCCGGGGGTGGGGCAGGTGCCGGGTGAAGGCGGAGGGCCGGACGCGTGAAGCGGAGGTGTCGTTCCGCTGCCGTCATTGGGCGGACGAATGGCGGCGGCCCCGGCGGGTTGACGCGCGTCAACCGGACCGCCAGTCTCTGAGTGCCCGCGCCGTGGATCACGTCCTCCACGCGCGGCCTGGACAGCGTCCGCATCCGATTCGTGAGGCATTGGAGGCCCGATGGCCGACCGCACCGCACGCTCCCTCCCCCTGCGCTTCCTCCTCTCTATTGTCATGCTCATGGCTGCATCGTCGGCCGGGGTGGTGGCCGCCGCGGGCACCGCGCAGGCCGACGGCTGCTACACCTGGTCGCGCACCCTCTCCCAGGGCGCGTCCGGCGCCGACGTCACCGCGCTCCAGATCCGGGTGGCCGGCCACCCCGGCTACGGCGCGGTGCTCGGCATCGACGGCTCCTACGGGCCGGCGACCGCCGCCGCCGTCAAGCGCTTCCAGGCCGCCTACGGACTGGCCGCCGACGGCGTCGCGGGCCCCGCGACGTTCAACAAGATCTACGCCCTCCAGGACGACGACTGCACCCCCGTCCACTTCTCCTACGCGGAGCTGAACAACTGCAACAGCACCTGGGCCGGGGGCGCGGTGAGCGCGGCCACCGCCAAGTCCAACGCCCTGCGCACCATGTGGAAGCTGGAGGCCCTGCGGCACGCCCTCGGTGACCAGCCCCTCCGCGTCACCAGCGGCTTCCGGAGCCAGGCCTGCAACAGCGCGGTCGGCGGGGCCTCCTCCAGCCGCCATCTGTACGGTGACGCGGCCGACCTGGGCGCCGGGCCCCACTCGCTGTGCCGGCTCGCCCAGCAGGCCCGCAACCACGGCTTCAACGGCATCCTCGGGCCCGGCTACCCGGGCCACGACGACCACGCCCACGTCGACCACCGCCCCAGCCGCTTCTGGTCCGCGTCCAGCTGCGGCATCTGACGTACGGACGGCCCGCGTTCCCCCCGGGGACGCGGGCCGCCGCGTCCGTGGACGCCCCGCCGGGAGCGGCGCGGCGGTCCGCGCATGAGCCGCCCCCGGCGGGTAACACGGCGGCAATGACGAACGCACACGACGTGGGGGCCAGACCGGGGCGCGCGCTCCTGCTGCTGCCCGTGCAGGCGGTC
Organism: Streptomyces bikiniensis; assembly: GCA_000716465.1. Lineage (GTDB taxonomy): Bacteria > Actinomycetota > Actinomycetes > Streptomycetales > Streptomycetaceae > Streptomyces > Streptomyces bikiniensis. The sequence continues at coordinate 226,194 of JNWL01000003.1, read as the reverse complement.
CTGATCGCCGCGCTGGGGCTGCTGGTCACCGGGCCCCTGGCGCACCACTGGCCGCTGTCCGCGGAGGACGACGTCAACCGCGCCCTGGCCGACCGCCGCGCCCCCTCCGCGACCTCGCTCACCGACTGGCTGTCCCTGGTGGCCGACACGCAGACCGTGATCGGCCTGACGCTGCTCTGCGTCCTGGGCCTGCTCCTCGTGGCCCGGGCGCCCCGGTGGTGGGAGGCGGGGTTCCTGGCCGTGGCCGTGGCCGCGCAGTCCGCGATCTTCCTGCTCGTCACCCTCGTCGTGAACCGCGACCGCCCCGACGTGCCCCACCTGGACGGGGCTCCGCCGACCTCCAGCTTCCCCTCCGGCCACGTCGGGGCCTCCGCGGCGCTCTACGGGGGCCTCGCCGTGCTCGCGGCCCGGCACCTGCGGGGCGCCTGGCGGAACCTCGTGGTGGGGCTCCTCCTGCTGGTCCCCCTCGCGGTGGCGTTCTCCCGGCTGTACCGGGGCATGCACCATCCGTCCGACGTGGTGGCGGGGCTCCTGAACGGCGCCTGCACGCTGCTTGTCGTCGGGGCCGCGCTGCTGCCGAACGCCCGGAAGGACGAGGCGGAGCCGGAGCCGGCCGTCCGCGGCGCGCGGCGGGCCGTCGTGGTGCGCCACCCGCACGCGTGCGACGACGGGACCGCCGCCCGGGTGCGGGCCGTCCTGCGCGGGCACGGGTACGCGGAGCAGTGGTGGACGGACACGACACCCGAGGATCCGTCCGGCGGCCTCGCCCCGTACCTGACGGGGACGGGCGCGGATGCGGATGCGGCCGGATCGGCCGGGCCAGCCGAACCGGTCGAACCACTCGGGCCGGTCGGACCGGTCGCACCGCTCGGACCGGTCGACCTGGTCGTCGTCTGCGGCGGGGACGGCACCGTGCGCGCCTGCGCCGACCTGGTGGCCGGGACCGGGACCCCCCTCGCGATCGTCCCCTGCGGCACGGGGAACCTCCTCGCCCGCAACCTCGGCCTGCCGGTCGAACCGGTGGCCGCGCTGCGGGAGGCCCTGTCCGGGCGGGCCGTCGGGCTCGACGTGGGCCGGATACGGGGCGACGGCCTCGCGCCGACCCGGTTCGCGGTCATGGCGGGCGCCGGGTTCGACGCCGCCATGGTCCGGGACGCCTCGCCGCGGCTCAAGGAGCGCCTGGGCTGGGCCGCGTACGTCCTCTCGGCCGCGCGACACCTGCGGGACCCCCGGATGCGCCTTTCGATCCGGCTCGACGGGGGCGCTCCCCTCGAACGGCGGGCCCGCATGGTCGTCATCGGCAACGTCGGCGCCCTGCAGGGCGGACTGCCGCTGCTGCCGGAGGCCCGGCCCGACAGCGGGCGCCTCGAAGTCGTCCTGCTCGACCCGCGCGGGGTGACCGGGTGGCTCGCCGCCGCCGGGTACCTCGCCTCCCGCGCGCCGGTCCGCTCCCGCGCGTCCGGCACGCGGGAGCGGACCGCCGCGCACGGCGCGCTGGAGTACTTCGGCGCGGCCCGTGTCGACCTCAGCTTCGCCCGTCCCCAGCCGCGCGAACTCGACGGCGACGTCCTCCCGGCGGGCACCCGGCTGACCGCGGAGGTCGAGCCGGGGGCGCTGCGGGTATGCCTGCCCGCGCCGGCGCGGATCGGCGCGCAGGACCGGACCGGAAGGGAGGTGGAGGAGCTTGGGCACCGCGACGCGCGTACCGCGGCTCGATGAGGTCAGGGCCGTGGAGGCCGAACTGCGCCTGCAGGGCGAGGTCCTGTCCGGCGAGGACGCCTGGGCCACGCTCCGCCGCTACGGGGGCTGGGCCCTCGTGCGGGACTCCTTCGTGCGGTTCCGCTACGCCGACGGGTTCAGTCACTCCCGGGCCCTCGCCCTGCAGACCGTCCTGGCGGTCCTCCCCTTCGCCATCGCGGTCATAGGGCTGTCGGGCGTGCTGCACACCGAGGACGTCGGGCGGATCGCCGAGCTGTTGATACGCCGGATCAGCGGTCCCAGCCAGGACGTCGTGGACGACGCCCTGCGGGCGAGCCGCCGGCACGCCGGGAACGGCGGCGCGCTGGCCCTCTGGTTCGGCCTGCTGTTCTCGATCTCCAACGTCACCACCGGCATGTGCCAGGTGGAGCGGGGCGCCAACCGCATCTACGGCGTCGAGCGCGACCGCCCGTTCCTCCACAAGTACGCGCGCGGCCTCGTGATGTCGGTGCTGGCCGGACTGCCCCTCGGGCTGAGCTTCTGCGTCACCGTCCTGGGGTCCGACCTGAGCCACGCCCTGATCGAGGTCTACCACCTCGGCCCCGGCACCCGCCTCGCGTGGGACCTGCTGCGCTGGCCCATCGGGATCCTGCTGGCCGTCCTCGCCACCAGCGTCGTCTTCCGCCGTTCCCCCCGGCGCCCCCAGCCGGGCCACACCTGGCTGGCCTTCGGGGCCGCCGTCCACCTGCTGCTGTGGCTGGGCGCGACGTGGGGCCTGAGCCTGTACGTCGGCTCCGGCGGCTCCTTCACCACCGTGTACGGCCCGCTGAGCGCGTTCGTGGCGCTGCTGCTGTGGTCGTACCTGACGTCGCTCTCGCTCTTCCTCGGCCTGTCCTTCGCGGCCCAACTGGAGGCCGTACGGGCGGGGGTGGACGCCCCGGTCAGCGAGGACCCCGGGGTCTGAACGACTCCCCCGCCCCCGTACCACGAAAGGAACCGTACCGACCATGACAGAGCGTTCCCCCCGGCCCTGGAGGCGCCGCCTCGGGCGGCTCGTGACGGGGCACGGCGGGCCCGACGCCCGGTTCGGCGCGCGGCTGCTCGCGGGCACGGCCCTGACCGCCCTGGCGGCCGTCCCGTTCTCGCTCGCGCTGGTCCTGGTGGAGTCGCACTGGGCCCCGCTGCACCGGCTCGACCAGGGCGTGGCCGAACGGCTGCACCGCTCCGCGCTCGACCATCCGGGCTGGGTGCGGGTGCTCGACTTCCTCACGCACGTGGCGTGGGGGCCGGCGACCATGCGGATCCTGGTGGCCGGGGTGGTGGTGTGGCTCCTGTGGCGGCGGGCCTACCGGCTGGCCGCCTGGGCGGCCGTCACGGCGACCGCCGGCGGGCTCGTGGGCCTGCTGGTGAAGAACGTGGTGGAGCGCGCCCGGCCGCACCTTCCGGATCCCGTCTCGCACGCGCCCGGCTTCTCCTTCCCCTCCGGGCACTCCATGACGGCCGTGACCTCCTGCGCCGTCCTGCTGCTCGTCCTGCTGCCGCTGGTGCCGCGCGCGTGGCGGCCGGTGCCGTGGGTCCTGGCGGCGGTGGCGGTGCTCGGGGTGGGCTACACGCGCGTCGCGCTCGGGGTCCACTGGGTGAGCGACGTGGTCGGCGGCTGGCTGCTCGGCGTCGCGGTGGTCACCGCGACCGTGCTCGCCTTCGAGGCGTGGCGCGGTGACGTCGGCCGGCCCCGCACCACTCCCGCCGAGGGGCTGGAGCCCGAGATCACGACGGAGGACCCGGAACCGGCGGGCCGGTCCGGGTCCCGGTGACGCGGGGGCGCCGGGTCAGGCGTCGTCCTCCGACCCGTCGGCCCGCCCGCTCCCCCGGCCCTCCGCCGCGCGTCGCCGGGCGTCCTCCTGCGCGCTCCGGCTGGGCGTGAGGGCCTCGGCGGCCTCGCCGTCCCCGTCGGGGCGCGGGTCCTCCCGTACGTCCGTCTCGGCCTCCTCGAACTCCTTCAGGACCTCCTCGGCGGCGGTCCTCGGGTGGTCGGCGTTCCCCTCGGTGGTGCGGTGCTCCGACATGCGTCCCTCTCCTTGGCGTTTCGTTGCCGTCTGGGCTGTCCGGCCTCTTTTGTACGCGTTCCGGTACCCGGTGTCGTGCGCTTCAAGCCCTGGCGGCCGGTCGCTCAGGCCAGCAGGAGGATCGCGAGGGCGCCCGAGGCGTCGACGACGCCGCACCACTCCGACCAGGCCCGGGGCACGACGCGGCCCGAGCGGTGGTGGACGAGGTCCCACAGGCCGTGGGCCAGCCAGCCGGCGGCCAGGACGTACAGGGCGGGCCGGCCGTCCAGGGAGAGGACGAGCGCGGCCGCCGCGCAGAAGGCGGCGAGACCGGCGAGCTGGACGGCGAGCGTCCGCCGGTCGCGCAGTTCGCCCCGGGCCGCCCCGAAGCCCAGGTAGCAGAGGGGCATGACCACGAGCAGCGCGGCGAGGAAGCCGGTCGGCGGGGCGCCGTCGACGAAGGTGACGAGGGTGAGGGCGAGGGCCAGCAGGGTCGGCCAGCAGTGGGCGAGGAAGCGGATCGTCATGGCGCCCACTGTCCGGCGCGGAGGGCGGGAGGGGGGCGGTTCCCGGCTCCGTACGTCCGTCCCCTTGGGAGGGATGTCCGTACGGGAGGGATGTCCGTACGGGAGGAGTGTCCGTACGGGAGGGGGTCCGTGCGGGACGGGGTCCGTGCGGCAAGGGGTCCGTAGGGGACGAGGTCCGTAGGGGACGAGGTCCGTGCGGGATAGGGTCCGTTCGCATGGGGGAACGCGCTGAGCGTGTGGTGGTCGTCGTCGGTTTCGAGGCGGCCGAGCTGCTCGACATCGCCTGTGTGACGACGGGGCTCGCCATGGCGAACGGGCTCGGGGACGTCGACGTGCCGTACCGCGTGCGGGTGGTCGGGCCCGGCGGGGGCGCCATCCGCTGCGGCACCGGGCTCACGCTGGGCAGCGACGAGTCGCTGGAACGCACGAGGGGGCCGCTGGACACGCTCGTCGTCTCGGGCGGTCTGGGCGTCGAACGGTTCGCCTCGGACGCCCGTCTCGTCGGGCACGTCCGGCGCCTCGCCCGGGAGAGCCGCCGGGTGTCCTCCGTGTGCACGGGCGCGGGCGTCCTGGCTGCGGCGGGGCTCCTCGACGGCAGGCGGGCCACCACGCACTGGCAGTTCGCTCCCCGGCTCGCCGCGCGGTACCCCGGCGTCTCGGTCGACCCGGCGCCGCTGTGGATCCGCGACGGGAACGTGTACACGTCGGCCGGCATCACCAGCGCGCTCGACCTGACCCTGGCGTTCGTCGAGGAGGACCACGGCTCGGAACTGGCGCGCCGGGTCGCCCGGCACCTCGTCGTCTACATGCAGCGGCCCGGCAACCAGACCCAGATGAGCCTCTTCACGGCGGCGCCCCCGCCCCGGGACGACACGGTCCGCGCCCTCGTCGCGCACATCGCCGCCCGCCCCCACGAGGATCTGAGCACACCGGTCCTGGCCGCCCGGGCGGGGGTGACGCCCCGTCACCTCACCCGGCTGTTCACGGAGCACCTGGGGCAGCCGCCCGGCCGGTACGTGCGCACGGTCCGCGCCGAGGCGGCCGCGCAGCTCCTGGTGTCCACCGCGCTCCCCCTGGCCTCGGTGGCCGCGCGCTGCGGCTTCGGCACGCCGGAGACCCTCCGCAAGGCGTTCGCCGACCACTACGGCGTCTCGCCCTCGCGGTACCGCAGCAGCATGCGCTCGACGGGCGGGCGGTAGGCAGGTCCTCGGCGACGGGTCGGCGGCGGGTCGTCTCAGGCGTCGTCCCGGTCCCGCCCCGGGGACCGCCGCCCCCGCGTCGACGCCAGCACCCCTCCCACGACGGCGATCACCGCGAGGGCCAGGGCGATGCTCACCCAGCCCTCGGTGTCCCAGTAGACGTCCTCCAGGCTGATCAGCAACGCCGCCTCGTCGACGATCAGGGCCGTGCCGACGCCGTAGGCGAGTCCCATCCAGGCACGCGCGCGTGCCGAGCGTTCCACGAGGCCCGCCGCACCCACCACGGCGAGGAGCAGGATCCCCCACACGTAGTGGTGGATGTGCACCCCGCCGGCCTGCACGTCGCCGATGCCGGCCACGTCGATGTGGATCAGCCAGGTGAGCAGGCGCATTCCGCCGAAGGTGAGGGCGAAGCCCCACCACGCCAGGACGAAGCCGCGGCGCTCGGAGGAGATGCCGGGCAGGAGGCGCAGCCACGGTGACCGGTGGGCCGTGGGCGCGGACGTCGGGCGGTGGTCGGGCGACCGCGGGATGTGCGAGGGCGTCACGCCTTCTCCCCTGTCCTTCCTGTCTCTTGTGCTTCTGCCGCTTCTGTTTCTTCTGTTTCTTCTGTTTCTTTCGGTTCTTCCGGTTCTTTCGGTTCTTCTGTTTCCTCTGCCGTGAATTCCTCGATCAGCCGGGCCACGGCCTCGGGCGCGCTGTGGTGCGCCGCGTGCGCGGCGCCCGGGACGTCGACCGCGCGCCCGTCGGGGACCAGCCGGGCCGCGTGCCGGATCCAGGCGTGGGAGGCGATGGTGTCACCGGTGCCGCGGATCACGAGCGTCGGCGCGGCGACCCGGGCCAGATGCCCCTCGAATGCCCCGGCCGCGTCCCGCAGGGCGTGCCGCAGGGACGCGGCGAAGCGGAGGGGGCCGGTGAGCAGGTAGTCCGTCGCGGCCACCCCGAGCAGGGAGAGCGGTTCCCGGGGCGCGTCCGCGAGGAGCCGGCCGCAGTGGCGGAGGCCCGACACGCCCGGTTCGAGCGCCGGGCCGAGCAGCACGAGCCGCCGGACCAGTCGCGGGTGGCGGACGGCGAGGGCCGCGGCCACCTGGCAGCCGACCGAGTTGGCCGCCAGCAGGCTCGGCCCCGGGGAGAGCCGCCGGTGCCAGCGGGCCAGGGCGTCGGCGGCCCGCTCCACGTCGGGCATCCGGCGGGCGGCGGCCCGTGACCACGCGTTGCCCGGCAGGTCCGGCACGAGCACGGTGGCCCCGTTCGCCGCGAGGCGCCGGGCCAGTGGAGTGAAGTACCGTCCCGAGAGGCCGAGTCCGTGCACCAGGACCACGGTCGTCCCGCCCGTCCCCGGCGGGGGACCGAAGGAGCGGGTGAAGAGACCGGCGCGGACCCCCGCCCCCTCCCTCCGCCCGGCTCCGCCGGGCCGGGCGGTGGCGGGGGCGGTCTGCTCGGTCATGTCGGCTCCCTCTCGGTCGTACGGTGCGCTCGTCGTACGGCGCACGAGCGCGGCTGCCCCGGAGGAGTCCCGGGAAACGGCGTCGACCGGGTGGGGGCGTCAGGTGCCGGCCAGGCGCCAGAGAGGGGGTACGCGGCGCGGCGGCGTCTCCGTCCGCAGGACCCGGTAGAGGTCGGCGGCCTCCGGAGGGGTGAGGGCGAGTTCCTCGGTGATCCTGCGGGTGGTGACGTAGCCGAGGCCCTCGGCCGACCGGGCCTGCTCCCACGCGGCGAACCGGGCGAGAAGGGTCGCGGGGTCCGCCGGCGGGCGCGGGGACGGCACGGCGGGCGCCGCCCCGGCCCGCCGCCGTTCGCGCGCGATCTCGGAGAAGCCGCAGACCTCGTACGACACCTCCTCGGCCGCCTCCAGGCCGGAGCAGCGGTCGAGCGCCTCCGCCAACGGGTTGAGCCGGAGCGCCTCCTCACAGGTGAGCCGGTGCACCTGGCGCGCGGAGTCGTCGAGGACCAGGGGGCGGGGGGCGTCACGGGTGCCGCAGACGCCGCGCACGCCCCGGGCGGCCGCGACGAGCACGGCGCCGGCCTCGGACGGGTGCCAGTCGAAGACGGCGAGGACGCCCTCGGTGTCCTCGGGGGCGAGGATGAGGGCCGGCTCGCCCAACCGGGGCATCAGGAGAGGCAGGGGCACTTCGTTGTCCAGGCCGGGCCCGGCGACGTACACGGTCGTGGGGATGCCCGTCGCGGCGCAGGCCGCAAGGGCCAGCGCGTCGCCGAGGGGGCTGCGCAGGGTGGGTTCGTCCCCCCTCGCCACGACGTCCCCGCCCACGTCCACGAGGTCGATCCGGTCGGCCCCGCACCAGCGTGCCGCCGCCTCGATCTGGCGGGCGAGGCCGAGCGTGCCGCCGTAGGGGTCGAGCAGTCCCAGGGCGGGGCGCAACTGGGCGGCCAGGCGGGGCAGCAGCGAGCCGGCCGGCGCCTTCGGCGCGGTCCGCGGGGTGATGAGGGTCAGGCCGGGCGCGGGCGCGAGGGTGCCGGTGAAGTCCGCGGCGCCGCGCGGGCCGGGAACGGGGTCGACGACCAGCCTCTCCCAGGCGTAGGTGAGGACCAGTGCCGGGGTGTCCGGTCCGTACAGCGCCGCGTGCACCATGGCCGCCGTGATGGCGTCGCCGCCACCGCCCGCGGCGACGAGAAGTCGTTTCATGGCGGACACCCAACTCCACGGGCGGCCTCCCCCGCCATTCGGAGCGGTCGGTTCCACCACCCCGACCACCGTACGAACCGAGGCATCCGTGAGGAAACGGCCTTCTTCGCGAAAAGTGCATACGAAACTCCATGCGGCGAAACCGATTTTTTGGCGTTCGAACTAAAGATGCCGACACCGACGTCGCCCTAGGGTCACGGTCTGTCACCCGACGTGACGTCGTCGTCCGAGAGTGAGTCACATCGCGCCATGGGCAAGCCAGTCATGCTTCCGTCGCCGTCGACCCGGCCCTCCCTCCCCGCCGCCTCCGAGGAGGAGAGCCCCTACCAGCAGTACGTGTACGCCTATCCGCACCAGAAGGCCTACCGCCTCCTCGAGAACGGTCCGCTCCTGAGCGACCTGTGGGCGGGCGAGCGCCTCGACGCCCTCTCCTTCTACGCGCACATACCGTTCTGCGAGATGCGGTGCGGCTTCTGCAACCTCTTCACCCGCACCGGCGCCCCCGAGGAGGTGACCGGAGCCTTCCTCGACACCCTGGAGCGGCAGGCACGGGTCACCCGGGAGGCCCTCGACGCCCAGGGCCGGCCGTTACGGTTCACCCTCGCGGCCTTCGGCGGCGGCACGCCGACCTACCTGACGGCCGACGAGCTCGTCCGGCTCTGCGACATCTCCGAGGACGTCATGGGCGTCGACCTGCGGGCGGTGTCCTGGTCGGTGGAGACCTCGCCGGCCACCGCGACCGCCGACCGCCTCGCCGTGCTCGCGGAGCGGGGCGCCACCCGGCTGAGCATCGGCGTGCAGAGCTTCCTCGACGAGGAGGCGCGCGCGGCCGTCCGTCCGCAGAAGCGCGAGGAGGCCGAGGCCGCCCTGGCCCGCCTCAAGGAAGCGCGGTTCCCCGTGCTCAACATCGACCTCATCTACGGCATCGACGGCCAGACGGAACGCACCTTCAAGGTCTCGCTCGACGCCGCCCTGGCCTGGGAGCCCGAGGAGATCTACCTCTACCCCCTGTACGTGCGCCCGCTGACCGGGCTGAGCACCCGGCACGCGGCCACCCCCGCCGAGTGGGACGACCAGAGGCTGCGCCTGTACCGCTTCGGCCGCGACCACCTCCTCTCGGCCGGCTACGAGCAGACCTCGATGCGGGTCTTCCGCCGGATCGGCACCGCCGCCGTCGAGGACACCGACGGCAGCAGCATCAGCGAGTACAACCAGCAGGCCGGCATGGTCGGGCTCGGCGTCGGCGCCCGCTCCTTCACGACCGACCTGCACTACACGACCGACTACGCCGTCGCGGTCCCCGAGGTGCGCCGCATCATCGACGACTACATCGCGACCCCGAGCGACCGGTTCCGTCGGGCCCAGTGGGCGTTCCGCATGGACGGGGACGAGCGGCGCAGGATGTACGTCCTCCAGCACCTGCTCGAATCGTCGGGGCTGGACACCGCCGGCTACGGGCGTCGGTTCGGGAGCCGCTTCGAGGACGACTTCGGCCCGCAGCTCGACGTCCTCCTGGGGAGCCACTGGCTGCGGGAGGACGGCGGCGTCCTCCGGCTGACGCCGGAGGGGATGGCCAGGGCCGACGGGATCGGTCCGATGTTCTTCTCCGCGACCGTGCGGGAGAACATGCGCGCCTACCGGGACCGGTGACACCGCCCGTCGCGGTCAGCGCCCGGCCGGCTCCGGCAGGTGATCCTCCGGAGTCCGGCGGCGCTCCGGCACGGAGACCGTGACCAGGCCGCCGAGGAGCAGCGCGGCGCCGGCGGCGGCGAGGGGCCCCGGCCGCTCGCCGAGCAGCGCCACGCCGAGCACCGTGGCGACCAGCGGTTCCGTCAGGCTCAGCGTCCCCACCGTGGCGGCGCTGAGCCCGCCGACCCCCCGGGTGAAGAGCAGGTAGCCGAGCGCGGTCGTGCCGAGCCCCAGCCAGCCCACCAGGGCGACGCCGGGCGCGGTGGCCAGGCCCCCGGGGGCCATCAGGAGGTACGGGGAGACGAGCAGCCCGGCGCACAGGACGCTGACCGGGGCCGCCGCGTCCAGGTCGGCCCCGCGTGCGCCCAGTTCCTTGGTGGCGGCTATGTAGACGCCGAAGCTCGCCCCGGCCGCCACCCCGTAGGCGACGCCGAGCGCGTCCGCGCGTCCGGCGCCGCCCGGGAGGAGCAGCAGCCCGATGCCCGCGACGGCGCAGACCGTGCCCGCCGCCCAGCGCCGCGACGGCCGCTCGCCGGAGAGCAGGAGTCCGCACGCCCCGCCGACCACGGGCACGGTCCCGAAGGCGACCGCCGTCGCGAGGGCCGCTCCGGAACGCTCGACCGCCTGGAGGAAGCAGGCCTGGAAGGAGGCCGTGACGAGCACGCTCACCACCAGCCACCGGCGCGTCCCGGGCAGCCGCAAGGTGCGCAGTCCGGCCGGCCGCACCGTGAGGGCCGCGAGGACGAGCCCGCCCAGGAGCATCCGGGCGGCCCCGAGCGACACCGGGTGCGCCCCGGTGTCGGCCCAGACCTGCGCCGGCCCCACGGTGCCCCACAGGACCGCCGCCACCAGTACGGACGCCACAGCCTTCACTCCGACTCCCCTCCCACCACGCACGGACGGCGCGAACGTATCCGGGTCCGGCGGACGGTGGCCCCTGGTGAAAACCATGAGATCCGCGCCCCGTGCGCCGCCGATCCCGTGTCTTCGCACCACACCCCTCCCGGCGGACGGCGCTCCGGCGGTAGCACCGGGTGGTCAACTGCGCAGGTGGGAGGCGCCGTTGAGGTCGAGGATCGAACCGGACGCCCATTCCGCGTCGGGAGAGGCGAGCCACAGGACGGCCGCCGCGATCTCGGCGGGGGCGGCCACCCGGCCGAAGGGGCTCTGGGCGCGGATCGCGGCCCCCTCGGGGCCCTCCAGGCGCGGTGAGACGCGCTCGGTGGCGAAGAAGCCGGGCGCGATCGAGGCGACGGCGATCCCGTACGGGGCGAGGGAGACGGCGAGCGACTGGCCGAGCGCGTGGACGGCCGCCTTGGTCGCGCCGTACGCCGGGTGGTCGGGTTCGCCGCGGAAGGCGCCCCGGGAGCCGATGTTGACGATCCGTCCGCCCGTCCCCCGGTCGATCATGCGCCGGGCCGCGAGGTGGCTCAGGTTCGCGGTCGCGAGCAGGTTCACGGAGACGTGCCGCCGCCAGACCTCCACCCACTCCTCGTACGGGGTCTCGGCGAGGGGGTGGCGGAGGTTCACCGCCGCGTTGTTGACCAGCACGTCGATCCCGCCGAGCGCCTCGGCCGCCGTGTCGGCCACCGTCGCGGCCGTTCCGGGGTCCGCGAGGTCGCCCCCGACGAGGACGTGGCCCGCCCCTTCGAGGGAGTCCAGGGTCGCCCGGGCCTCCTCGGCGCGCGAGGCGAAGTGGACGGCGACCCGGTCGCCGTTGGCCGCGAAGGCCCGGGCCACCTCCCTGCCGAGGCCCCGGGAGGCGCCGGTGACGAGGACGCGGCGGCCTGTTGCGGGCAGGTTCATGGGGGGTGCCTTCCGGTCGGGGACGTGCCGTCCGGCATTCTGCACGCCGGGCTCACCCGTACCCGACCGTCCCCCGCCGCCGGCCCGGTCTCCCGGCCCGCCCGTCGGGCGGTCGGAAGGGGCCGGGCGGCCGTCAGACGACCGTCAGGACGATCTTGCCCGTGGTGCGGCCCTCCTCGCCGATCGCGTGCGCCTTCGCCGCCTCGGCGAGCGGAAGCACGGTGTCGGCCACCGGCCTCAGTTCGCCGCGCTCCACCAGGGCCGCGAGTTCGCGCAGGCCGAGGTGGTCGGGTTCGACCAGGACCCATGCCGCCCGCACGCCCTCCGGGGCGGCGGGGACGTCGTCCGGGCCCGGCAGGGTGATCAGCCTGCCTCCGGGGCGGAGCACCTTCAGGGAGCGTTCGGCCGTCTCCCCGCCGATGCCGTCGAGGACGACGTCCACGTCCTGGAGGACGTCCTCGAAGCGGACCTCGCGGTAGTCGATCACCTCGTCCGCGCCCAGCTCCCGCACCAGGGCGTGCTTGGCCGCGCTCGCCGTGCCGACGACGTACGCCCCGCGGGCCCTGGCGATCTGCACGGCGAGGTGCCCCACCCCGCCGGCCGCCGCGTGCACGAGCACGCGCTCCCCCGGGCGGACGTCCGCCGCGTCCACGAGGGCCTGCCAGGCGGTGAGCCCGGCCAGCGGCAGCGCCGCGGCCTCCACGTGGGTCAGGGAGGCGGGCTTGGGGGCGAGGTGCCGGGCCGGGGACACCACGTACTCGGCGTATCCGCCCGCCTGACGGGGGAAGAGCGGCATGCCGAAGACCTCGTCCCCGGGGCGGAGGTGTCCCACGCCGGGCCCGACGGCCTCCACCGTGCCCGACACGTCCCAGCCGACGGCCGGGACCGCGCCCCAGCCGATCAGGGCCCCGCTCGCGCGGGTCTTCCAGTCCACCGGGTTCACCCCGACCGCGTGGACCCGCACCAGGACCTCGTTCAGGCCGGGCTCGGGGCGCTCCACGTCCCGCTCGACCAGGGTCTCGGGTCCGCCCCACCGCTCCACGACCACCGCACGCATGTGTCCGCCTCGTTCCGTTCTCGATCGGCGCGCCCCGGAACCCTTCCGCGGCGACGGGTCCACGATCCGGTGCGGTGCCCGCTCGCAGTATTGGCCGTCAGGCCACTATGTGACAGGATCCGGCCATGGGAACGACGTGCGGCCGGACGGTACGGAACGAGCGGGAAGGGGCGGGGCCCGCGCGGCACCGGATCGCCGTGCTCGCGCTCCCCGGCGTGCCTCCGTTCGAGCTCGGCATCCCCTCCCGGGTCTTCGGCAGCGCCGTGGACTCAGACGGGCACCTCCTCTACGAGGTCACGGTCTGCACGGTCGACGGCGCCCCCGTGCCCAGCGACGCCGGTTTCACCGTGCAGCCCGCCGCCGGTGCCGAGGCCCTCGCGGACGCCGACACCGTGATCGTGCCGCCCACCCACGCCATGCCCGAGCTGGGCCTCGGCGGCCCGCTGCCGCCCGAGGTCGCCTCGGCGGTCGCCGCCATCCGGCCCGGCGCCCGTCTGGTGTCGATCTGCACCGGGTCGTACGTGCTCGCCGCCGCCGGACTCCTCGACGGGCGGCCGGCCACCACCCACTGGCGACTGACACCGGAGTTCCGCCGGGCCTACCCGAAGGTCAAGGTCGACGAGGACGTGCTCTTCGTCGACGACGGCGACGTCCTGACCTCCGCGGGGGCGGCGGCGGGCGTCGACCTGTGCCTCCACCTGATCCGCCGCGACCACGGCGCCGCGACCGCCAACCGCACCGCCCGCATCTGCGTCGTGCCTCCCTGGCGGGACGGCGGGCAGGCGCAGTTCATCGACCGGCCCGTCCCGGAGCCCACCCTGGCCGGGACCACCGCCACCCGCGCCTGGGCCCTCGAACACCTGGCGGAACCGCTCACCCTCGCCCGGCTCGCCGAGCACGCCCGGATGAGCCTGCGGACCTTCTCCCGCCGGTTCCGCGACGAGGTCGGTCTGACCCCCGTCCAGTGGCTCACGGCCCAGCGCCTGGAGCTCGCCAAGCAGCTCCTGGAGACGACCGACCTGCCGATCGACCTCGTCGCGCACCGTGCCGGCCTGGGCTCGGGGAACTCCCTGCGCGCGCACATGCGGACGGCGTTCGGCGTCTCCCCCGCCGCCTACCGCCGCGCCTTCGGCGCCGGCGCGGACCCGGTCCCGGTCCCGACCCCGGTCCCGGTCGCCGGGGGCAGCGACGGGGGCGGGACCGGGACGTGACGTCGCGTCCGTTTGGAGCACGGGGCTCAGGGCAACCGGGGTGCTACGGACAAGACACAGCGAGAGGTGCGAGTCGATGTCGACCGGAATCGTCCTGGCCATCGTCATTGCCGCCGTCGTGGTGGTCGCGCTCGTCACCGTCGCCGCGGTGAACCACCGGCGACGGGCGCGTCTGCGCGACCGGTTCGGACCCGAGTACGACCGGGCCGTCGAGGAGACGGGCAGCAGGCGGGCCGCCGAACAGGACCTCGACGCCCGCGAGCGGCGCTACCAGGAACTGGACATCAAGCCGCTGTCGAGCGGCACGAGGGAGCAGTACGCGCAGCGGTGGAAGGAGCTCCAGGAGGAGTTCGTCGACGCGCCCGAGGGCGCGGTGCACGAGGCCGACCGGCTGGTGACGGCCCTGATGCACGAACGCGGCTACCCCACCGAGGAGTACGAGCAGCGGATGCGCGACCTGTCCGTGCGGCACGGCCGCACGCTGGAGCACTACCGGGCCGCCCAGAAGGTGCACGCCCTGAGCTCCTCGCGGTCGGCCACCACCGAGCAGCTGCGGGAGGCGATGGTGCACTACCGCGCCCTCTTCGGCGACCTGCTCACCGACGGCGAACCGACCGGCTCCCGCCGGTCCTGACGCGGAGGCGGAACACATGTGCGACCACGACACGGCCGAACGGGCGGCGCAGACCGCCCCGTACGAGACGGACACGCAGACGGACACGCAGACGAGCAGGCGGACGGACACGCAGCACGGGACGGACGAACGGTCCGGAACGACCGGCCGGGGTGAAACCGGGGACCGGCGCGGGACGGACGGGCGGCACGGGACGGACGGGCGGCCCCCCGTCCCCGTGGAGCGGAGCACGGCACCGGCGGGGACGTCCGCCCCTCCCGGGCGCTCGGACGTCCGGCCCGCCCCGTTGGCGAAGGCCAGCGGGCACGGGGACGGCGAGCACGTTCCGGATCTGCTCGGCAAGGCGGACGGCGACGCGTACCGCGAGCGCTGGCGCGAGATCCAGGGCCGGTTCGTCGACGACCCGCGCGAGGCGGTCCACTCGGCCGACGAGCTCGTCGCCGACGTGATGAAGACGCTGGCGGAGGCCTTCGCCGACCACAAGCACACCCTCGAAGGGCAGTGGAGCGAGGGCCGGGACGCCGACACGGAGGACCTGCGGGTGGCGCTGCGCGAGTACCGTTCGTTCTTCAACCGGCTCCTGACCACCTCGGCCCCGCAGCGGTAGGGGAGCCGGCGCCGCCGGGAGCGGGGCGGGGCGGCACGGGGCGTCACAGCGCCGCGTGCGCCCCGCCCCGCTCCCGTCCGCCCGGATGGCGGTGCCGCCAGACCCAGAAGACGGCGGAGGACACCAGCGCCCACCCCGTGAGCACCACGAAGGGGAAGAGGTGCTGGTGGCCGCCGAAGTACACCGCGGTGTGCTGCGCGTTCACCGAGGCGCCCGGCGGCAGCCACTGGCCGATGCGCCCGAGCGGCGACGGCAGCAGCGGCCAGGACACCGCGCCGCCCGAGGAGGGGTTGCCGAGGAGCACCATCAGCCCCCAGGTCGGGAGCATGGCCCACCGCCCGATGAGGGTGTTGAACATCGAGAAGACCATGCCGGAGGCGAACATGGTCAGGGCGAGGATCAGCCACGACTCGACGAACGGCAGGTCGAGCGCGCCGAGCAGCCAGTCCACGGTCGCCGCGATCGCGAACCCGCCCAGCAGGGCGTAGAGCACGGTGAAGGCGATCCGCTCGGCGGGGTTCAGCGGCCTCGCGTGCACGCTGAGCTGGATGGCGCCCACGAAGCCGATGATCACGGCGGCGAGCGAGATGTAGAACAGCGCGAGGCCGCGCGGGTCGCCCTTCTGCAGCGGTTTGACGTCCGCGACCGTGACCGGCACCCCGGTCGCCCGGCCCACCTCCACCGCCGACTCCGCGAGGAGCTGGGCCACCGAGGCGCCCGAGGCGCCGGCGACGTCGAGGGCCACGCGGCCGTCCCGCAGGGTCACGACGGCGAAGACCTCCTGTTCGTTCACCGCCTTCATCGCCTCGGCGCGCGTCCGGTAGGGCCGCAGTTCGAGCGAGGAGTCGAGCGCCCGCTCCATCCCCCCGGTGAACGTCCTGCCGGTCGGCGAGTCCGCCGCCCCGAGGACGGCCGTCGGGATGTGACGGGGGGTCGGGTTCGCCATCGCGTACGTGTACGAGCCGGCGAACAGCGCGGCCGCCGCGGCCAGGATCAGGACCAGGACGGTGGCGGGGAAGAAGGGCGAGCGGGTGAACGTGGTCCAGCGCTCGGAGCGGCTCGGCGGTCGGCCGTGGGCGCCGTGGGGCGGCGCGGTCCGCTCCTCCTCCCGCCCCGCGCCGTCTCCCGTGGGACCGTCGTGGGGCGGTGGGCTGTCCTCGTACGTGTCGGCCATGTCTCCACCCTCGTCACGACGAACCGGATGACCGGCTCCACTCGCCCACCAGACGCCCCATGGCCCACCGGGCCGGGCCCGCGTACGCCGCGAGGGCGAGGGCCGGTCCCTCGATCCGCAGCGTCGTGGCCGATCCGGCCGGCCGGGCGAGGACCGCGTGGTGCAGCCGCAGGCGCACCGGCCCGAGGCGGACCCGCCACGTCCACCGCCGCCGTTCCTCGTCGACGGACTCCACGACGAACCGCGCGGAGACGCCGAGGAACGAGACGACCTCGCCCCTCGTACCGGGCGCGATCCGCCCGTCCTCCACGCGCACCGCCCTGATCTGCGGCGACCACGTCGGCCAGAGGGCGGGTACGGCGTACCGCGTCCAGACGTCCTCGGCGGGGGCCGGGCCCTCGGCCCGCAGCGTCAGGGACGTCATCGGCCCGCTCGGCCCTCAGCCGACCCGGCCGTGGACGAACTCGTCGAGGGCCTTGCCCGGTCGCAGCCCCACCTCGCCGTCCTCGTCGTGGAAACTGCCGAAGCCGAGCAGGGTGACCGTCACGCCCTCCCTGAGCGCCTCGGCGATCGCCCCCGCGTCCTCGACCGTGCCGAACACGGCGTCGACGACGCGGCCGATCTGCTCGGAGGACGGGACGTCCCCGTCCGTCACCTTGCGCGTGACCGCCTCGATCAGTCCGGACCTGTCCATGCGACGCACCCACTCCTCGACGGGAAGACCAACGGAGCGGCGACCCCATCACCTGCCGGTCACCGCCGTCCGGGCCACCATCGTCACATCGCCGCCGCTCTTCCGCACGCGGCCGTAGGCTGCCTGTGTGCACAGTGTCGAACTCCTGCCCGACGCGGCGACCGAGCGGGCCGTCCGGGAGGCGTGGCGGCTTCTGGCGGACGCCGGTCTGCCCAGTCTGGCCGGACACCGCCATCCGACGAACCGGCCCCACCTCACCCTCGCCTCGGCCGACGCCCTGTCCGGTGAGGTGCGCGCCCGGCTGCTCCGCGCGTTCGCGGAGGCGCTGCCGGTCCCCCTGCGTCTCGACGGACTCGTGCGGTTCTCCGGCCGGACCCGCGTCCTGGCGTGGGCCGTACGGCCCGACGACGCCCTGCTCCGGCTGCACGCGGAGGTGGGACGGATCCTGCGCGGGGCGCCGGAGAGCGGCAGGCCGAACCCCCTCCTCGATCCGGCC
Source organism: Streptomyces bikiniensis (assembly GCA_000716465.1). Taxonomy (GTDB): domain Bacteria; phylum Actinomycetota; class Actinomycetes; order Streptomycetales; family Streptomycetaceae; genus Streptomyces; species Streptomyces bikiniensis. The sequence goes on along the minus strand of JNWL01000003.1, from coordinate 208,713 downwards.
CGCTGGGTCCCCCACGTCACGCTCGCCCGGGGGCGCGGGGCCTTCCCCGACCCGCCCGCCGGTGCGCCGGGCTCCCTGGCCGGGGAGTGGACGGCGGCCCGGCACTACGACTCGGTCACCCGTACGGTCGCGTACCTGACCTCCTGACCGCCGGGCGGAGGGGGCGTGCGTCCGCCCCCTCCGCCCGGCCGTCACTCCGCGTCCGGGGCCGGCAGGAAGCCCGTCCCCCGGAAGTAGGCCAGGTAGCGCACGAGGACCTCCTCCGTGAGGGCCGGCGGCCGTACGCCGAGCCGTGCCGCCGCCTCGGCCGTGCGGCGGGAGTCGAAGCGGCGCCCGTCGACGGCCTCCCCGGTGTTCCCGGCGCTCCCCGCGTTTCCGCCCTCGCCGAGGAACAGCTGGGCGGCGTTGTCGGGGCGGGCCGCGACGAGTGCCCGCCACTCCTCTGCGGGCACTTCGCGCAGTTCGTAGCCGAGCTTCCCGGCGACGGCGAAGACCCGGTCCAGGCCGGGCGCGTCCGGATGGGTGTACTGGAAGGTGTCCGTGCCGCCGGGCGCGGCCGTGGCGAGCGCCACCACCGCCGCGCTGACGTAGTCCACGGGCACCCAGCCCGTCGACCCGTGCGGCAGGTCGGGGACCGCCTTCGCCTGGAGGCAGCCCTTGATGAGCTGCCACAGCAGGTCGCGGTCCTGGCAGGCGCCGGTGGCGGTGTCGCCGCTGATGCGGCCGGGCCGGTGGACGGTGACCGGGAGGCCGCGCTCGCGCGCCAGGCCGATCAGTCCCTCCGCGACCCATTTGCTCCGCGCGTAGCCGTCGGGCAGGGCGTCGGCCGGGCCGGTCGGCGTCGTCTCCGTGACCGTCACGGGGCGGGCCGACGGGGCGTGGACGCTCGTCGTGGACACGTGGTGCATGCCGGGCGAGTCGGAGTCGGCGAGCATCCGCAGCAGTTCCTCGGTCCCGGCGACGTTCGCGGCGCGCAGGTCGCCGTAGCCGGCCGCGAAGTTGACCCGGGCGCCGTTGTGCAGCACGGGGCCGAGTCGGCGGACGAGGGCGGCGCGGACCTCCGGGGTGAGGCCGAGGCGCGGGGCGGCGAGGTCGCCGGGCACGGCGTGGATCAGGTCCGTGTAGCGATCGCGCCACAGGCCGTACCGCCGCAGGTTCTCCCGCAGGCGGTGGGCGCCGTCCTCCTCGTCCCGGGCGCGGACCAGGCAGTCGACCGGTGCGCCGGTCGTCTCGATCAGGTCGCGCAGCAGGAACGCGCCGAGGAAGCCGGAGGCGCCCGTCAGGAAGGGCCTGGGCGAGGGCCGGGAGCGGTGCCGTCGTGCCGGGTCCGCCGGTGCGGGCGTCCGTCCGGCGCCGGTGACGTCGTCGGCGAGACGGACCTCCGCCGTCCAATCCACCGGTCCGGGCCCGTGCGGCGGGGCGGTGCCGTCCTCCGGGTCCGCCAGGAGGCGGGCGACGCCCTCGACCGTCGGGGCGGCGAACAGGGCGCGCAGCGACAGGCGCCGGCCGCACTCCTCCTCGATCCGGCGGGCCAGCGTCACGGCGAGCAGGGAGTGCCCGCCGAGGGCGAAGAAGTCGTCCGTGGCGCCGACCCGGGGCACCCCGAGGGTCCGCGCGAACACCTCGCACAGCGTCCGCTCCCGGTCCGTGCGCGGCTCGCGTCCGCCGGGGCGCGGCTCCTCGGGCGCCGGCAGGGCCTTGCGGTCCGTCTTGCCGTTGGGCGTGAGCGGGAGGGCGTCGAGGCGTACGTGGGCGGAGGGCACCATGTGGTCCGGCAGGACGTCCGCCAGGCGGGCCCGCACCTCCGCCGCGTCGGGCCCGGCCGTCCCCTCGGCGGGCACGGTGTAGGCGACCAGGCGGCGGTCGCCGGGGCGGTCCTCCCGTACGACGGCGCAGGCGGCGGCGACGCCGGGGAGCGCGGTGAGCGCCGCCTCGACCTCGCCGAGCTCGACGCGGAAGCCGCGCAGTTTGACCTGGTCGTCCACGCGGCCGACGTATTCGAGCTGTCCGCGGTGGTTCCACCGGGCCAGGTCGCCGGTGCGGTACATCCGGCCGCCCGCCCGGTCGAACGGGTCGGCGACGAACCGGGCGGCGGTGAGCCCCGGCCGGTCGTGGTACCCGCGGGCCAGGCCGTCGCCGGAGACGTACAACTCCCCCACCACGCCGGGCGGTACGGGGGCGAGGCGGGCGTCGAGGACACGTACCCGGGTGCCGTCGACGGGGGCGCCGATCGGCACCGTGCGGTCCGGGGCGAACGGTCCGTCCGCCTGCTGGAAGCCGCTCATGGTGGCGCAGACGGTGGTCTCCGTGGGGCCGTACGCGTTGACGAGGTGCCGTTCGCGCGCCCAGGTCCGGGCGAGGGCGGGCGGGCAGGCCTCACCGGCGAGGACGATCGTGGTCCCGGCGGGGAGCGAGTCCGGCGGCATCACCGCGAGGGCGGCCGGCGGGAGCGTCAGGTGGGTGATGCCGTGGTCGCGGACGCGGGCGGCGAGGGCCGGTCCGGGCAGCAGGGCGTCGCGCGCGTCGATCTCCAGGCAGGCCCCGGAGAGCAGGGCCATGCACAGCTCCCAGAAGGCGGCGTCGAAGCTCACCGACGCCAGGTGCAGGACCCGGCTGTCCGGGGTGAGCCGCAGCCGTTCCCGCTGGGTCGCGGCCATCGCCCCGATCCCCCGGTGGGTGACGACCACGCCCTTGGGGCGGCCGGTGGAGCCGGAGGTGTAAATGACGTACGCGGGGTGCGCGGGGTGCGGGACGGGCAGGGGGGCGGACGGGTCCGGGGCCGGGTCCGGTCCGTCGTCTCCCGGATGGAGGTGCGGGACCGTCGCGTCCGGGAGGCGCCGGTGCAGTCCGGGGGTGGTGAGCAGCAGGCGGGGGGCCGCGTCGTCCAGCATGTGCGCGAGGCGGGCGGCCGGGTAGCCGGTGTCGAGGGGCAGATAGGCCGCGCCGGCCTTGAGCACGCCGAGCAGGGCGACCACCAGTCCGGCGTCGCGGGGCAGTGCCACGGCGACCCGGTCCTCCGGGCGGATGCCCCGTGCGACGAGCCGCCGGGCGAGGGCGTCGGCGCGCGCGTCGAGTTCGCGGTACGTCAGGGTGGTGTGCGCGTCGCGGACGGCCGGGGCGTCCGGGGTCCGCCGTACCCACCGGTCGAGGAGTGCGGGGAAGGTCTCCTGCGGGAGGTCCCGGTGCGGGCCGGTCCCCCACCGGACGAGGCGGGCGTGTTCGGCGTCGCCGAGGACGTCGTAGGCGTGCAGGGGCAGGCCGGGGTCCTCGGTGACGGCGTCGAGCAGGCGGACGAGCCGGTCGGCGAGGCCGCGCACCGTGTCCGCGTCGAAGAGTTCGGTGGCGTAGTCGACGGAGGCCCGCAGACCGCCGGGGGCGCCCCAGCCACCGGGGGCGTCCTCGCCACCGGACGCGCCCTCGCCACCGGGTGTCTCCACGAAGGTGAACGACAGGTCGAACTTGCTGGCGCCGAGGTCGACCGGCACGCCGTGGACGGTGAGGCCGGGGAGGTCGACGGGGGCGGCGGTCGCATGGTTCTGGAGCACCAGCATCGTCTGGAACAGCGGGTGGTGGGCTGCGCGTGCCGGGTTGAGGAGTTCCACGAGCCGTTCGAAGGGGACGTCCTGGTGGGCGTGGGCGGACAGGTCGAACTCCTTGACGCGGTCGAGGAGTTCGCGGAAGGTCGGATCGCCGCTCAGGTCGGTGCGCAGCACGAGCGTGTTCACGAAGAAGCCGACGAGGTCGGCGGTGGCCTCGTCGGTGCGCCCGGCGACGGCGGTGCCCAGGGGGACGTCCTCGCCGGCGCCGTGCCGGGAGAGCAGGAGCGCCAGGGCCGCCCGGAGCACCATGAAGACGCTGCACCCGTTCGCGCGGGCGAGCGCGGCGATCCGCCGGGCCGTGGCGTCGTCGACGGTGAAGTGGTGGGTGGCGCCCCGGTGCCGGGGGGCGGGGGGACGGGGGCGGTCCCGGGGCAGTTCGACGCATTCGGGCAGGCCGGCCAGGGCGTCCCGCCAGAAGGCGAGCTGGCGCGAGAGCGGGCTGTCGGGGTCTTCCTCGTCGCCGAGGAGGTCCCGCTGCCACAGCGTGTAGTCGGCGTAGTCGACGGGCGGCGGGGACCACTGCGGGGCCGTTCCGCCGAGGCGGGCGCGGTAGGCGGTGCCGAGGTCGCGGAGGAGGGGGGCCAGGGACGAGCCGTCGGCGGCGATGTGGTGGATCACGAGGACGAGGACGTGGGAGTCGTCCGCGAGCCGCAACAGGGTCGCCCGCAGCGGGAGTTCGCGTTCGACGTCGATCGGTTCGGCCACGGCGGCGGCGATCCGGTCGGCACACTTGTCCTCGTCCACGGGGTCGAGGAGGAGCACCGGCCGGGCGTCCTCGGGCGGAAGGACGTGCTGCACCGGGTCCCCTTCCCGCTCGGGGAAGACGGTGCGCAGGGGCGCGTGGCGGGCGACGGTGTCGTGGAGGGCCCGGCGCAGGGCGTCCACGTCGAGCGCGCCCTCCAGGCGCGCCGCGAAGGGGATGTTGTACGTGGCGGAGGGGCCGTCGAGCCGGTGGAGGAACCACAGCCGCCGCTGGGCGTACGACAGGGGGAGCACGTCGGGCCGGCTCCTCGGGACCAGGGGCGGGCGGGCCGGGCGGGCGGCGTCCTCCAGGGCGGCGGCGAGCGAGGCGACGGTGGGGTGCTCGAAGAGGGTGCGGATCCCGGTCTCGGCGTCGAGCGCCGTGCGGATGCGGCCCACGAGCAGGGTCGCGAGCAGCGAGTGGCCGCCGAGCGCGAAGAAGTTGTCGTCGGCGGCGACCCCCGGCAGGCCGAGCACGTCGGCGAACAGCCCCGCGAGGATCTCCTCGCGTGCGCCGCGCGGGGCCCGCCCGACCGTGTCCGGCAGGGCGGCGGGCGCCGGCAGGGCGGCCCGGTCGAGCTTGCCGTTGGGCGTCAGCGGCAGCGCGTCCAGGGGCTGCACGGCCGAGGGGACCATGTACGCGGGCAGGCGGCTGCCCACGTGGGCGGTGAGGGCGGCCGGGTCGGGCGTGCGGCCGGGGGCCGGGACGACGTAGGCGGTCAGGGCGCGGTCGCCGGGCAGGTCCTCGCGGACGACGACGCACGCGGCGCGCACGGAGGGGTGGGCGCGCAGGGCGGCCTCGATCTCGGCGGGCTCGATGCGGTGGCCGCGCAGCTTGACCTGCTGGTCGGCGCGGCCCACGTAGAGGACGTCTCCGCCGGGGGTGCGGCGGACGAGGTCCCCGGTGCGGTACATGCGGCCGCCGGCCGGGTCCGAGGGGTCGGCGACGAACCGGGTGGCCGTCGCCCCCGGCTGTCCGAGGTAGCCGCGCGCGACCCCCGGCCCCGCCAGGTACAGCTCGCCCTCGGCGCCGTCCGGCACGGGGCGCAGGGCGGCGTCCAGGACGAGGGCGCGGACCCCGTCGAGGGGCCGTCCGACGGGCGGTGAGCCGTCCGGGTCCGCGTCGGCGGCGACCTGGTGGAGCAGGGCGAAGGTGGTGGTCTCGGTGGGCCCGTAGGCGTTGAGGACGCGGGTGCCGGGGTGGGCGGCGGCGAGCCGCTGGAGCACTCCGGGGGCGGCGGCCTCCCCTCCGGCGGCGGCGAGGCGGAGCAGGCCGAGGGCGCCCGGGTCGGTCTCGGCGAAGACGTTGAACAGGGCGGTGGTGAGGAACGCCGCGGTGACGCCGTCCCGGGCGACGAGCTCCCTGAGCCGTTCGGGCTGGAGCACCCCGTCCGGTGCCACCACGATCCGGCCGCCGCGCAGCAGCGGCACCCAGATCTCGAAGGTGGCGGCGTCGAAGACATAGGCCGAGTGCAGCAGGACCGCGTCGGTCGCGCCGTCGTCCCAGGTCCGCTCGGCGGCGAGGGCGGCGATGTCGGCGTGGGTGACGCCGACGGCCTTGGGCAGGCCGGTGGAGCCGGAGGTGAACATGGTGTACGCGAGCCGGGCGCCCCCGGTGGCGGCGGGCAGCGGGCCGGGGGCGGCGGGCCGGCCGTCCCGGACGCGGCCGGCGGCGTCCACGGTCACGATCCGCGCCCCGGGGCCGAGGGACCGCACCCAGGGATGCGTGCGGTTCTCCTCGTCGACGACCAGGAGGCGCGGAGCGGCGGCCCCGGTCACCCGGGTGAGCCGGTCGTCGGGCCAGCGGGGGTCCAGGGGCACGTAGGAGGCGCCCGCGCGCAGGACTCCGAGCGGGGCGGTGACCTGGGCGGCCGAGCGGCCGACGAGGAGGCCGACGCCCTCCTCGGGGCTCGCGCCGAGGCCGGTCAGGGCCCCGGCCAGGTCGTCGGCGAGGGCGCACAGCTCCCCGTACGTGAGCCGCTCCCCGGTCCCAGTGACCGCGACCGCGTCCGGGTGGGCGGCGGCGTGCCGGGCGACGGCGGCCGGGAGGTCGGTGGTGAGCACCGCGGCGGGGAGGACGGCTCCCTCGCCCTTGGCGAGCAGCGCCTCGCGCTCGCCGTCGAGCAGGACGGACACGGAGTCGGCCGGGCGGTCGAGGCCGTCGGCCAGGGCCGTCAGGAGGACGCGCATCCGGGCGACCGTGCGGGCGGTCTCCTCCCGGTCGAGGGCGGTGGGCCGGAAGCCGAAGGTGATGCGCAGGGCGTCGCCGGGGGCGACGGTGAGGGTGAGGGGGTAGTGGGCGGCGTCCGTGCCCTCGAACCCGGTGACGGCCAGGCCGGGCAGGCCCTGCCGGGCCGTGCGCAGGGTCTCCTCGTCCAGCGGGTAGTTCTCGAAGACGGCCAGGGTGTCGAAGAGCGTGTCGAGGCCCGTCGTCCCGCGTATCTCGGTCAGGCCCACGTGCTGGCTGCCGAGGAGGCGGCCCTGCTCGTCCTGGAGGCGGGCGAGGAGTCCGGCGAGGGTCTCGCCGGGGCGGAGGGTCAGGCGCACCGGCACGGTGTTGATGAAGAGGCCGACCATCGACTCGACGCCGGGCAGCTCCGGCGGGCGGCCGGAGACGGTCGTGCCGAACAGGACGTCCCGGCGGCCGGTGAGCCGGGCGAGCAGCAGGCCCCAGGCGCCCTGGACGAGGGTGTTGAGGGTGAGCCGGTGGGCGCGGGCGGTCTCCCGCAGCCGCTCGCTGGTCGCCGCGTCGAGTTCGAGGACCAGGGTCTCGGGCAGTTCGCCCGCGCGGGCCGCCTCCGTCGCGCCGCGCCCGGCGAGCAGCGTCGGTGCCTCGACGCCCGCCAGGGCGGTGCGCCAGGCGTCGAGGGCGGTGGACTCGTCCTGCCCGGCCAGCCAGGCGAGGTAGGTGCGGTACGGGGTGACGCGCGGCAGGGTGGCGTCGTCGCCCCGGTGGGCGTACAGCTCGAACAGCTCGCGCACGAGGACCGGCGTCGACCAGCCGTCGAACAGGATGTGGTGGCTCGTCATCACCAGGCGGTGGCGGTCGGGTCCGGTGCGCAGCAGGGAGAACCGCATCAGCGGCGGGGTGGCGAGGTCGAAGCGCCGGGTGCGGTCGGCAGCGAGGAAGGCGCGGACCCGCTCCTCGACCGTCCGCCCGTCGTCCGGCGCCGTGAGGTCGTGGTGGGCGAGCGGCACCGGCACCTCGGCGGCCACGGCCTGCACCGGTTCGTCCAGGTCCTCGTGGAGGAAGCCCACGCGCAGGTTGGCGTGCCGGCGCAGCAGCGTGCCGACGGCGGCGTGCAGCGCGGCCGTGTCGACGGTGCCTTCGAGGGTGAAGACGAACTGCGCGGTGTAGACGTCGACGGCGTCGGAGTCGTACAGCGCGTGGAAGAGCATGCCCGCCTGCAACGGCGTCAGCGGCAGGACGTCTTCGAGCTGGAACCCGGTCACTTGCGGCCACCCCACTTGTTCTTCAGTCGGTCGAGCTGGTTCTGGTCGAGGGAGACCAGGGGAAGGTCGGACGGCGTCCAGCCGCCCGCGTCGGGCCGTTCGGCGTGTTCGGCGATCGCGTTCAGGGCCCGGTCGAAGGCGTCGGCGAGGGCCGTCACGTCCTCCTCGGCGAGCAGGTCGGCGGGCCAGGTCCAGCGCGTCACGAGGCGGGGCCCGCCGGGCCGGTCCTCGGTGTGGGCGTTGACGTCCAGGACGTGGTGGACGGGCATGTCCCGGTCCTGGGCGGCCGGGCCGCCGCCGTCGAGCACGACCTGCCAGTCGGCGTCCCCGTCGCCCGCCGGGTCCCCGGCCGCGTACCGGCCGAGGTAGTTGAAGCCGATCTGGGGTTCGGCCGCGCCTTCGCGGCGGGCCCGCGCGCCGGGGTCGAGGCGGTACAGCACGCCGTGGCCGATGCCGTGGTCCGGCACGGCCCGCAGCTGCTCCTTGACGCGTTTGACGGCCCGGTCCACGAGGTCGGCGCCGAGGCGGGCGGGGTCGCGCGGGTCGAGGGGGCCGGGGTCGAGCAGGACCGGGTGGAGGCTGGTGAACCAGCCGACCGTACGGGACAGGTCGAGATGGCCGGCGATCTGCTCGCGGCCGTGGCTCTCCAGGCCGATCAGCACGCCGGTGCCCTCCGGGCGCGGTGTGCCGGTCCGGTCGGCGCGGTGCGCCCGCCAGGAGCGGACGGCGAGGGCGAGGGCCGTGAGCAGGACGTCGTCCACGCCGGCGTGGAAGGCGGCGGGGGCGGTGGTGAGCAGGGCCCGGGTGCGGGCGGTCGCCGGGTGGGTGGTCAGGGTCCGGGTCCGGCCCGCCGTGTCCCGCGCGGGGTCGAGGGGCCGGTCGGCCAGCGGCGGGTCGGACGCCCGCGCCACCGTCTCCCACAGCGGGATTTCGGACGCCCGGGCGCCTTCCCGGGCCTGGGCGGCGAGGAGCCGCGCCCAGGAGCGGTAGGAGGTGGTGACGGGGGGCAGGGCGGGGGCGGTCGCCCCGGCAGTCGCCCCGGCGGTCGCCCCGGTGGGGGCCTCCGGTTCGGGGGCGGTTGTCCCGGCGGGGGCTCCCGGCACGGTGCCGGTGGACGTGCTCGCCGGATCGGTGGCGGCGGCGGACACGGCGCGCCAGGCCGTCGCCAGGTCCTCGACCAGGATCCGCCAGGACACCGCGTCGACCGCCAGGTGGTGCACGACGAGCAGGAGCCGTCCGCGGGCCCCCGGCCCGGCGTCGCACCACACCGCCCGGAACACCTCGCCGTGCGCGGGCCGCAGCCGTTCCCTGGCCCGCTCGCCCGCTTCGGCGAGGGCGGCGCGGACCCCGTCCGCGTCCCGCCCGGCGACGTCGATCCGGGTGAGGCGGGGGCGGACGGGCACGGTCCCCCGGGGCAGGGTCTCCAGGGCCGGTTCGCCCCCGGCGGTGCGGGTGACCCGTACCCGCAGCATGTCGTGGTGGTCGACGAGGAGTTGGAGCGCGGCGGCGAGGCGCTCCTCGTCGGCGTCCGCGGGGGTCCGCAGGACGGCGGACTGGTTGTAGCCGTCCGTGGGTCCCGGCCGGTCCAGGAACCAGGCCGCGATGGGGGTGAGGGGCATGGTGCCGACGCCGTCGTCGGCCGGGGCCGGGGTGCGTCCGTCGAGTTCCTCGGCGGCCGCCGCGATCGCCTCGGGCGTGCGGTGCAGGAAGACGTCCCGGGGGGTGATGCCGAGCCGGTTCTCGCGGGCCCGGCCGACCAGCTGGATGGAGAGGATGCTGTCGCCGCCGAGCGCGAAGAAGTCGTCGTCGGTGCGGACCCCGGGCACGCGCAGCACCGCGGCGAACACCTCGCACAGGACCCGCTCCCGCTCGGTGCGCGGCTTCCCGCCGTCCCTCCGCCCGGCCTCCGGGGCGGGGCGGGCGGGGGCCGGGAGCGCGCGCCGGTCCGTCTTGCCGTTGGGCAGCAGCGGCAGCGCGTCCAGGGGGACGAAGTCGGCGGGGACCATGTACGGCGGGAGGGAGGCGGCCAGCCGTTCCCGCAGCGTACGGGGATCGGGGACGCCGGGTCCCCCGGGTTCGGGGACGGTGTAGGCGGCGAGGCGCTGCTCGCCCGGCCGGTCCTCGCGGACGAGCACGCAGGCGGTGCCGACGCCGGGGAGCGCGGTGAGGGCGGCCTCGATCTCGCCGGGTTCGATGCGCAGGCCGTGCAGTTTGACCTGGTCGTCGGCGCGGGACACATAGGCGAGGAGACCGTCCGCGGTGCGGCGGACGAGGTCGCCCGTGCGGTACATGCGCGTCCCCGGGGGCCCGAACGGGTCGGCGACGAACCGTTCGGCGGTCAGGCCGGGGCGGCCGAGGTAGCCGCGCGCCAGGCCCTCGCCGGCGAGGTACAGCTCACCCACGACGCCCGGCGGGACCGGGGCGAGGGCGTCGTCGAGGACGTACGCGCGGGTGTTGTCGACCGGTCGGCCGAGGGGCACGGTGGCCGTGGCCCGGGCGCCGGACGCGGTGGCGTCCGCGGGCCGGTGGCGGTGGGCGGTGGCGTCGATGGTCGCCTCGGTCGGCCCGTACAGGTTGTGCACCTCGGCGCCCCAGACCCGCCCGGCGCGTTCGGCCAGGGACGCGGTCAGGGGTTCGCCGCCGCACAGGACGGCCCGCAGGGAGGCCGGGGGTCGCTCGTGCTCGGTCTCGCCGAGGACGAGGGAGAGGAGCGAGGGCACGAACTGGGCCACCGTCACCCCTTCTCCGCGCATCCGGGCGAGGAGGCCGGCCGGGTCGTGGTTGAGGGACGGCGGCACCGGGCAGGTGGCGCCGCCGTGCAGGAGCGGCAGCCAGGTCTCCCACACCGAGGCGTCGAAGCTCGGCGAGGTGCGGGCGAGGACGCGGTCGGCGTCGGTGAGGGACAGGTGGCCGGCCATCCACGCCATGTGGTTGGTGAGCGCGGCGTGGGTGACGACGACGCCCTTGGGGCGGCCGGTCGATCCGGAGGTGTGGATGACGTAGGCGGCGTCCCGCGGGTCCGGTGCGGCGGCCGGGGAGGACGCGGATACGGATGCGGGCTCCGCCGCCTCGGGCCCGTCGACCGCGAGGACCGGCACCGGCAGGTCCGGCAGCGTCCGCAGGGTCGCCGCGGTGGTCACGAGGAGGACGGGCCGGGCGTCCTCGATCACGAAGCCGAGCCGGGCGGCGGGGTACTCCGGGTCGACCGGCAGCCACGCGGCCCCGGCCTTGGCGACCGCGAGCATCGCCACCACCTGGTGGGTGGTGCCGGGCAGCGCGAGCGCCACCACGTCCCCGCGGCCGACCCCGCGCCCGCGCAGCAGGTGCGCCATCGCGTCGGAGAGCGCGTCGAGTTCGGCGAAGGTGGTGTTCCGTCCACCGTCCCGTACGGCGAACGCCCCCGGGGTGCGGTCGCGCTGGGCGCGGAACGCCTCGGGCACGGTCCGCGCCCGCACCGTCCGGGCGAGGCCGTGGCCGCTCCGTACGAGCGCGGTCCGCTCGTCCGCCGTCAGGACGTCCGCCGTGCGGACGGGCCGGTCGGGGGCGGCGGCGAGCGCGCCGAGGAGCCTGGTCAGGCGGGCGGCGAGGGCGTGCGCGGTGGCGTGTTCGAAGAGGTCGGTGGCGAACTCCAGGTTGCCGTCGAGGCCGGCGGGGCGGCCCTCCTCGTCACGGCGCTCGGTGAAGGTGAACGTGAGGTCGAACTTGCTGATGCCGGTGTGGACCGGCTGCTCCGTCACCGTGAGGCCCGGCAGGTCCACGCTCGCTCCGGCGTGGTTCTGCAGCACGAGCATGGTCTGGAACAGCGGGTGGCGGTTCTGGGCCCGCTCGGGGTCGAGGGCGTCCACCAGGCGTTCGAAGGGCACGTCCTGGTGGGCGTAGGCCGCGAGGTCGAACTCCCGTACACGGTCCAGGACTTCGGTGAAGGTGGGGTCGCCGCTCAGGTCGGTGCGCAGGACCAGGGTGTTGACGAAGAAGCCGACCAGGTCGTCGAGCGCCTCGTCGGTGCGGCCCGCGACGGGCGTGCCCAGCGGGACGTCCTCGCCGGCGCCGTGCGCGCGCAGCAGTACCGCGAGCGCGGCCTGGAGGACCATGAAGAGGCTGCATCCCCGGGACCGGGCGAGGTCGGCGAGGGCGCGGTGCGTGGCGGCGTCGACCGGGAAGGGGAACGCGTCGCCCCGGTGGGTGGCGACGGCCGGGCGCGGCCGGTCGAGCGGCAGGTCGAGGAGGTCGGGCAGTCCGGCGAGCGCGGTCCGCCAGAACTCCAGCTGCCGGGCGGCCGTGCCGGACGGGTCCTCCTCGTCGCCGAGGAGTTCCCGCTGCCACAGGGTGTAGTCCGCGTACTGGACGGGGAGTTCGGCCCAGGCCGGCTCCTGCCCCGCGACGCGGGCGCGGTAGGCCGTGCCGAGGTCGCGGGCGAGCGGGGCGAGGGACCAGCCGTCGCCCGCGATGTGGTGGACGAGGAGCACCAGGACGTGGGAGTCGTCCCCGAGGCGGAGCATCCGGGCCCGCACCGGCCGTTCGGAGCCGACGTCGAAGGCGTACGCGGTCTCGGCGGCGAGGACCGCGTCGAGCAGGTCCGGTGCGACGTCGCGGGGCGTCAGGTCGAGGTCGGCGCCGGCGGCGTCGAGGACCCGCTGGCCCGGCACGCCCGCGGTGTCGGGGAAGACGGTGCGCAGGCTCTCGTGCCGTTCGACCACGTCCGTGAGGGCGCGGGTCAGGGCGTCCGTGTCCAGCGGGCCGTCCAGGCGCAGGACGAGCGGCACGTTGTACGTGGGGCTCGGGCCCTCGAAGCGGTGGAGGAACCACAGGCGCTGCTGGGCGTAGGACAGCGGCATCGGGTCGGGGCGGCGGGCGACCCGTCCGAGCCGTGCCCTGGCCGTGCCCGCGCCGTCGAGGACGGCGGCGAGCGCGGCGGGCGTCGGGTGCTCGAAGACGGTCCTGACCTCGGTCTCCACGTCGAGCACGGTGCGCAGCCGGGCGGCGAGGCGGGTGGCGAGCAGGGAGTGGCCGCCGAGGGCGAAGAAGTCGTCGTCGGCGCCCACGGTCCGCAGGCCGAGCAGGTCGGCGAAGAGGCCGCAGACGATCTCCTCGCGGGCGGTGCGCGGGGCCCTGCCGCGGGCCGGGGCGTCGTGCTCGGGCGCCGGGAGCGCGGCGCGGTCCACCTTTCCGTTGGGGGTCAGCGGGAACGCGTCCAGCGGGACGATCGCGGCGGGCACCATGAAGGCGGGCAGGGCGCGGCCGACCTCGCGGGCCAGCTCGGCGGGGTCGGGCCGGGCGCCGGCGGCCGGTACGACGTAGGCGACGAGGCGGCGGTCGCCGGGCAGGTCCTCGCGGACCAGGACGAACGCGTCGGCGACCTCGGGGCGGCCCGCGAGGACGTTCTCGATCTCGCCGGGTTCGACGCGGTGGCCGCGCAGCTTGACCTGGCCGTCGGCGCGGGCCACGTACGCGATGTGCCCGTCCGGGGTCCAGCGCACGAGGTCGCCGGTGCGGTACATGCGGCCGCCGTCGGCCGCGAAGGGGTCGGCGACGAACCGGGTGGCGGTCGCGCCGGGGCGTCCGGTGTAGCCGCGCGCCACGCCGCGTCCCGCGAGGTACAGCTCGCCGAGGACGCCCGGCGGGACCGGGCGGAGGGCGTCGTCCAGGACGTACAGGCGCATGCCGTCCAGGGGGCGGCCGATGGGCGGCGGTCCGGCCGGGAGGTCGGCGGCGACGGTGTACCGGGTGGCGAAGGTGGTGGTCTCGGTGGGCCCGTAGACGTGCAGGACGCGGGTGTCGGGGGCGAGCGAGGCGACCCTCTGCATGGCTTCGGGGGAGGCGAGTTCGCCGCCCGCGCACACCGTCCGGAGGCCGGCGAAGGCCCCGGGGTCGGTCTCGGCCATGACGTTGAACAGTGCGGTCGTCAGGAAGACGGCCGTCACCCCGTGTTCGTGGACGGCCGCGTCGAGGGTCCGGGCCTCCAGGAGTCCTTCCGGTGCCACGACGACCCGGCCGCCGTTGAGGAGCGGGGTCCAGATCTCGAAGGTGGAGGCGTCGAAGACGTACGCGGAGTGCATCAGGACCGCGTCGGCGGCGCCGTCCGCCCAGGCCGTGTCGTGCGCGAGGGCGGCGACGTCCGCGTGGGCGACGCCGACGCCCTTGGGCAGGCCGGTGGAGCCGGAGGTGAACATGGTGTAGGCGAGGGCGGTCGGGGCGGGGACGGGCGCCGGGGTGCCGGGCCGGTCCGGCCCGCCGCGCAGCACGCGTCCGAGCCGGTCCACGACGACGACCGGCAGGTCGTCGGCCCGGGCGGTCGCCCAGGGGGTGATGGCGTTCTCCTCGTCGACGACCAGGACGCGGGGCTCCGCCACGGCGGCGACCCGGTCGAGCCGTTCGCCGGGCCAGCGCGCGTCCAGCGGCACGTAGGCGGCGGCCGCGCGGACCGCGCCGAGGGAGACCGCGACCACGGCGGGCGACCGGCCGAGGAGCACGCCGACGGAGTCCTCGGGGCCGACGCCGAGGCCGGCGAGGGCGGCGGCGAGGTCGGCGGAGATCCGGTCGAGTCCGGCGTAGGAGAGGGTGTCGGCGCCGTCGGTGACGGCCGGTGCGTCGGGGGTGCGGCGCGCCCATCGCGCGAAGAGGGCGGGCAGGGTGCCGTTCCCGGCGTCGGCTCCGGTGTCGCTTCCGGTTCCGGTGTCGGCTCCCGCTCCGGTTCCGGCGGGGAGGGCACGGCCGGTGCCCCAGCGGGCGGTGCGGAGGTGCTCGTCCGGGGTGAGCGGGTCGTGTCCGGACAGGCGCCGGTCCGGGTCGGCGACCACCTGTTCGAGCAGCCGGACGAGCCGGGCGGCGAGCGCCTCGACGGTGGCGCGGTCGAAGAGCGCGGTGGCGTACTCGATGCCGCCGGACAGACCGCCGCCGTCCCCGTTCTCGTCCTCCTGCTCGTTCTCCTCGAACGCGAAGGTGAGGTCGAACTTGCTCAGTCCGTTGTGGACGAGGCGGTGCTCGACGGTGAGGCCGGGCAGGTCGGGGCGGACGGGCCGCTGGTTCTGCAGGACCAGCATGGTCTGGAAGAGCGGGTGGTGGTCCCGGGCGCGGACGGGGTTGAGGCTCTCGACGAGCCGCTCGAACGGCACGTCCTGGTGGGCGTGGGCCGTCAGGTCGAACTCCCTGACGCGGTGCAGCAGTTCGCGGAAGGTCGGGTCGCCGGACAGGTCGGTGCGCAGGACGAGCGTGTTGACGAAGAAGCCGACCAGGTCCTCCAGGGCCTCGTCGGTGCGTCCGGCGACCGGCGTTCCGAGGGGGATGTCGTCGCCCGCGCCGTGCTGCCGCAGCAGTGCGGCCACGGCCGC
This sequence comes from Streptomyces bikiniensis, assembly GCA_000716465.1. Lineage (GTDB taxonomy): Bacteria > Actinomycetota > Actinomycetes > Streptomycetales > Streptomycetaceae > Streptomyces > Streptomyces bikiniensis. Next base: position 193,592 of record JNWL01000003.1, on the reverse strand, counting down.
CCGGAGCACCATGAAGAGGGTGCTGCCGGAGGTGCGGGCCAGGTCGAGGAGGCCCCGGTGCAGGGCGGGCGGCACGTCGAGGGCGACCACGGCTCCCCGGGGGTCCGCGACGGCGGGCCGGGGCCGGTCGAGGGGCAGTTCGAGCAGTTCGGGCAGGCCCGCGAGCGCACCGCGCCAGTGGTCGAGCTGCCGCCCGAGGACGTCGCCGTCCTCCTTGAGGAGCTCGTGCTGCCAGAGGGCGTAGTCGGCGTACTGGAGCGGGGTGCCGGTCGCGGGTGCGGGCGCCCGGCCGGCGAGGCGGGCGCGGTAGGCGTCGCCCAGGTCGCGGGTGAGCGGCCCCAGGGACCAGCCGTCGCCCGCGATGTGGTGGAGGACCAGGACCAGGACGTGGTGCTCGGGGGCGGCGCGCAGCAGCCGGGCGCGCAGCGGCGGGTCGGTGAGCACGTCGAACGGTTCGCGGACGGCCGCCAGAACGGTCGCCTCCAGGTCCGCCGGCGCCGTGCTCTCGACGGGCGGCCGGGGCGCGGCGCCGGCGGCGGGCAGCACCACCTGGTGGGGCACCCCGTCCCGTTCGGGGAAGACGGTGCGCAGCGCTTCATGGCGCTCCACGACGTCGCGCAGGGCGGCGCGCAGGGCGTCCGCGTCCAGCGCGCCGCGCAGTTCCAGGACGAGGGGGACGTTGTAGGTGGAGCCGGGCCCCTCCAGGCGGCCGAGGAACCACAGCCTGCTCTGCGCGAAGGAGAGCGGCAGGGGGTCGGGGCGGCGGCGGACGGGCGTCACCGCGGGCCGGGCCGGTGCCGCCGGGTCCAGGACCCGGGCGAGGGCGGCGGGCGTGGGGTGTTCGAAGAGGGTCCGTACCGCGAGGTCGGCGCCGAGCACGGCACGGATCCGGCTGACGACGCGCATCGCGAGGAGGGAGTGTCCGCCGAGGTCGAAGAAACTGTCGTGGGGTCCGACCGAGGGGCGTTCCAGGACGTCGGCGAAGATCCCCGCGACCAGGTCCTCCCGGAGGGTGCGCGGGCCCGGTCCCGTCCGGTCCGGGTCGTCGTCGGCGGGGGCGGGCAGGGCGGCACGGTCCACCTTGCCGTTGGGCAGCAGCGGCAGCGCGTCGAGGACGACGACCGCCTCGGGGACCAGGTGGTGCGGCAGTGTCCCGGCGAGCGCGTCCCGCAGGGCGGTGGCGCCCGGCGCCCGGTCGGCGGTGACGGCGTACGCGACGAGCCGGCGGCGGCCGGGGGCGTCCTCGCGGACCACCGCGCAGGCGGCCGCGACGCCGGGCAGGTCGAGGAGGGCGGCGGCCGCCTCGCCGGGTTCGACGCGGAAGCCGCGGAGCTTGACCTGGTCGTCGGCGCGTCCGACGTGTTCGAGCAGCCCGTCGCGGTTCCACCGGGCCAGGTCGCCGGTCCGGTACATGCGGGCGCCGGGGGCGTCGAACGGGTCGGCCACGAACGCGGCGGCCGTGAGGGCCGGGCGGTCGAGGTAGCCGCGGGCGAGGTGGGGACCGGAGAGGTACAGCTCGCCGGTGACGCCGGGCGGCACGGGGCGCAGCCGCTCGTCGAGGACGTAGGCGCGCGTCCCGTCGACGGGCCGTCCGATGGGGACGGACCCGCCTGACGCCGTGCGGGCGGGCTCCGCCGGGCCCACCCGGTGGGCGGTGGCGTCGATGGTCGCCTCGGTCGGCCCGTACAGGTTGTGCGGTTCGGCGTGCCAGCGGGCGGTGACGGCGGCGGCGAGGGCGCGCGGCAGGGGTTCGCCGCCGCAGAGGACGGCCCGCAGGGCGGGCGGTGGCGTCCCTGCCTCCTCGGCGAGGACGAGTTCGAGGTGGGAGGGCACGAACTGGGCCACGGTGACGTCGAAGCGGCGCATCCAGGAGAGGAGTTCGCGCGGTTCGCGGTTGGCGCCGGAGGGCGCCACGCAGACCTCGGCGCCGTGCGCGAGCGGCAGCCACAGCTCCCAGACGGAGGCGTCGAAGCTGGTGGAGGTGCGGGCGAGGATCCGGTCGTCCGGGGTGAGGTCCAGGTGGCGCGCCATCCAGGCCATGTGGTTGGCGAGGGCCCGGTGGGGGACGACGACGCCCTTGGGGCGGCCGGTCGACCCGGAGGTGTAGATGACGTAGGCGGCGTCGGCCGGGTGGGGCGGGGCCTGGGCGGCGGGTTCGGCGGCCGGATCGGCGTCGCGTACGGCCGGATCGTCCAGGGAGAGCCGGGGTATGCCGCCCGTGGGTATGCCGGCGGGGACGTCCGTGCCGGTGAGGAGCAGGACGGGGCGCGCGTCGTCCAGCATCTGGCGGATGCGGGCGTGGGGGTACTCGGGGTCGACGGGCACGTAGGCGGCTCCGGCCCGCAGGACGGCCAGCATGGCGACCGCGGTGTCCGCCGAGGCCGGGACCGCGAGCGCCACCAGGGTGCCGCGGCGGACGCCGCGCTCGCGCAGCACGCGGGCGAGGGCGTCGGCCCGCGTGTGCAGTGCGGCGTACGTGAGGGTGGTGCGGGGGTCGCGGACGGCGGGTGCGTCCGGGGTGCGGGCGGCCCACTCCCCCACCGCCTCGGGCACGGTGAGGGACGGCAGCGGGTGCCGTTCGCCGCGGCCCCGCTCCAGGAGGTCCGCGCACTCGTCCGGGGCGAGCGGGTCGAAGTCGTCGACGGCGCGGTCGGGTTCGGCCACCGCGAGGGCGAGGACGCGGGCGAACCGGTCGGCGAGCGCGCGGGCGGTGGCGCGGTCGAAGAGCTCCGTGGCGTATTCGAGGTGGCCGCCGAGCCGTACGGTCTCCGGGTTCGCCGGGGACCCCGGAGCCGCCGGGGCCTCCGGGTTCTCCGGAGCCTCCGGACCCTCCCGGACCTCCACGAGCGAGAACGTCAGGTCGAACTTGCTGATGCCGGTGTGCCGGGACCTGTCCCGTACGGTGACGCCGGGCAGGTCGAGGGCGGCGGCCCGCTGGTTCTGGAGCACCAGCATGGTCTGGAAGAGCGGGTGGTGGCCGCCGGAGCGGTCCGGGTTGAGCTCCTCGACCAGCCGCTCGAACGGCAGGTCGGCCCGGTCGAAGGCCGCGAGGTCGAACGCCGCGACGCGGCGCAGCAGTTCGCGGAAGGCCGGGTTCCCGGACAGGTCCGTACGCAGCACGACGGTGTTGACGAAGAAGCCCACCAGCTCGTCCAGGGCCTCGTCGGTCCGGCCCGCCACCGCGGTGCCCAGCGGGATGTCGGTGCCCGCGCCGTGGGCGCGGAGCGTGACCGCGAGCGCGGCGTGGAGGACCATGAAGGGCGTGCAGCCGGTGTCGCGGGCGAGGGCGCGCAGCCGCGCGTACGCGTCGGCGGGCAGGGCGAACGGCACCGCGTCGCCCCGGTGGTCCGGGACCGTGGGGCGGGGCCGGTCCAGGGGCAGTTCGAGGAGGTCGGGGGCGCCGCGCAGGGCGTTGCGCCAGAAGGCGAGCCGGCGGGCCACCGGGCTCTCCGGATCGGTGTCGTCGCCGAGGAGTTCCCGCTGCCAGAGGGTGTAGTCGGCGTACTGGACGCGCAGTTCGGGCCAGTCGGGGGCGGTGCCCGTGGTGCGGGCGCGGTAGGCGGAGCCGAGGTCGCGGCAGAGCGGGGCGAGGGACCAGCCGTCGGCGCCGACGTGGTGGAGCACGAGCACCAGGACGTGCCGGTCGGGGCCGGTCGCGAGGAGCCGGGCGCGTACGGGCAGGTCGGTGGTGAGGTCGAAGGGCTCCGCCGCCAGGCGCCGTGCCGTCCGTTCGGCCCAGTCCTCGGCCGGTTCGCCCGCCGGGGGCGTCTCGACGGCGAGGGGGACGAGGGACGCGGCGGTCCGCGCGTCGGTCACGATCTGGCGGGCGGCGCCGTCGTGTTCGGCGAGCACGGTCCGCAGGCTCTCGTGCCGGGCGACCACGTCGGCGAGGGCGCCGCGCAGCGCCCCGGTGTCGAGGGGGCCTTCGAGGTCGAGGACGAGCGGCACGTTGTAGGTGTCCCCCGTGTCCTCGGCCCGGTTGAGGAACCAGAGCCGCTGCTGGGCGAAGGACGGCGGGAGGGGGTCGGGCCGGTCCTTGGGCACGAGGGCGGGCCGGGTCTCCCCCGCCGTGCCGAGGGTGGTGGCGAGGGAGGCCACCGTGGGGTGTTCGAAGAGGTCGCGCAGTTCGGTGCCGGCGCCCGTGGCGGCCCTCACCCGCGAGACGAGCCGGGTGGCGAGCAGGGAGTGGCCGCCCAGGGAGAAGAAGTTGTCGTCGACGCCCACGGCGGGCACTCCGAGGACGTCGGCGAACAGGCCCGCGAGCACCTCCTCGCGCGGGGTGCGCGGGGCGGACCCCTGGGTGGTGGGGGCCTGGGGTGCGGGGAGGGCCTTCCGGTCGACCTTGCCGTTGGCGTTCAGGGGCAGCGCGTCGAGGAGGACGAACGCGGAGGGCACCGTGTACGCGGGCAGGACGCGGCCGAGGGCGAGGGCGAGTTCCGGGCCGTCCGGCCGCGTGCCGGGGACCGGTACGACGTAGGCGACGAGCCGGCGGTCGCCGGGCGCGTCCTCGCGGACCAGGACGCGGGCGTCGCGGACGTCGGGGCGGGCGAGCAGGGCGTTCTCGACCTCGGCGGGTTCGATCCGGAACCCGCGGAGCTTGATCTGCCCGTCGGTGCGCCCGGCGTACTCGACGTCCCCGTGGGCCGTCCAGCGCGCCAGGTCGCCGGTGCGGTACATCCGGCCCCCGTTCCCGTCGTACGGGTCGGGGACGAACCGGGCGGCCGTGAGGCCGGGCCGGTCCAGGTAGCCGCGGGCGACTCCGGCGCCGCTCACGTACAGCTCGCCCACGGTGCCGGGCGGCACGGGGCGCAGGGAGTCGTCGAGCACGTACAGGCGCGTCCCGTCGAGGGCGCGGCCGACGGGCGGGACGCCGGGGGCGGCGGGCGCGACCCGGTGGCGGGAGGCGAACGTGGTGGTCTCGGTGGGTCCGTACACGTGCAGGACGCGGGTCCCGGGGGCCGCGGCGGCCATCCGCCCCATCAGGTCGGGGGCGGCGGCCTCGCCGCCCGCGGCGACCAGGCGCAGGCCCGCGAAGGCCGTCGGGTCGGTCTCGGCGACGACGTTGCAGAGGGCCGTGGTGAGGAAGGCGGCGGTGACGCCGTGGCGGGCGGTCGCGTCCTTGAGCCCGCGGGCGTCCAGGAGGCCGGCGGGGGCGACGACGACCCGGCCGCCGTTGAGGAGCGGCACCCAGATTTCGAAGGTGGAGGCGTCGAAGACGTACGCGGAGTGCATGAGGACCGCGTCGCAGGTGCCGGTCCAGGCGGAGTCGGCGGCCAGGGCGAGGACGTCGGCGTGGGCGACGCCGACGCCCTTGGGCAGGCCGGTGGAGCCGGAGGTGAACATGACGTACGCGAGCCGGTCGCCGCGGACGGGTCCCGGCGGCGGGCCGGGCCGTTCGGGGCCGCCGCGCAGGACGGTGCCGGTGCGGTCGACCACGAGGACGGGCAGCCGGGTGGCGGCCTCCTTCACCCAGTCGCGTCCGGCGGCGTCCTCGTCGACGACCAGGGCGCGGACGCGGGCGGTCCCGGCGACGCGGTCGAGGCGTTCGGCCGGCCAGTCGGCGTCCATCGGCACGTACGCGGTTCCCGCCTCCACCGTGCCGAGCGAGGCGGTCACGACGGCGGCCGAGCGGCCCGCGAGGACGCCGACGCCGTCCTCGGGGCGGAGGTTCCAGCCGGTGAGGGCGCGGGCCAGGCCGGTGGCCCGCGCCGCCAGTTCCGCGTACGAGAGGACGGTGGCGCCGTCCACGACGGCGGGGGCGCCGGGGGTGGCGCGGACGCGCGCGGCGAACGCCTCCGGGAGGCTCGTGTCCGTGGTCCCGGGGGGCAGTGCGGCGCCGCGTCCGTGGTCGAGGAGCGTCCGGGCGGCCTCCTCGCCGAGCAGCGGGAGGTCGCGCACGGGCGTGTCTGAGTCCGCGCCGGCGAACGCGGTCAGGAAGCCGATCACGGCCTGCTGGTGGAGGTGGACGTCGTCGGGGTGGTGGAGCGCCGGGTCGGTGTCGAAGCCGATCTGCGGTCCGGTCCCCTCGGGACGTTCGGAGACGAACAGGGAGACGTCGTCGACGGGGCCGAGGGACAGCAGGCGGGAGGCGGCGGGGCTGCCGGCGAAGTCGAGGTCGTAGCCGTACCCCATGATGTTCACGACGAGGTCCGTGAGGCGGGCCGCTCCTTCGGCGAGGTTCAGCTCGCGGGCGAGTTGTTCGCGCGAGAAGCGGCGGTGGCGCAGTGCGCCGCGCATCTCGGCGGCGACGCTCCGGACGAGTTCCCCGACCGTCGTGCCGGGATCGACGGCCAGCCTGAGGGGCAGGATGGTGGAGGTCATCCCGACCACGTGCCGGAGGGCGCCGTGGCGGCCGTGGGAGGCGAGGCCCACGCAGACCTCCCGGCGTCCGGTGATCCGTCCCGTGCAGGCGGCGACCGCCGCGACGAGGGCCGCGCTCCAGGTGGTGCGGTGGCCGGCCGCGAGCCGTCGCAGGCCGTCGAACACGGGCAGGGGGAGGGTCTCGCCGGTGTGCAGGGCGCCGGGGCCGGGGTGTTCGTCGTCGCCCGCCCTGTCCGTGCGTCTTCTGAGGAGGGGGGCGCCGTCCGTGCCGCCGCCCGCGGCGCGGTCGGAGAACCTGCCGGTCCAGTAGGCGCGGTCCGCCTCCAGTCCGCCGGAGGCCCGGTGGGCGGCCTCGTCGGCCACCAGGGCGTGCAGGGGGCCGAAGGGCGGCTCCAGCGCCGTGAGGTCCTCGCCGCGCACGGCACGCGTGTAGAAGTCGGCCACGGCGCGGGTGAGGAGCGCGGCGCCGAGGCCGTCCACGGCGATGTGGTGGAAGCGGACGTACCAGTAGTGGAGCCGTGGGCCGAGCCGCAGCAGCGCGAAGTGGTGGGACGGTGCTTCGAGGCGGTCGACGGCGGCCATGTCGTCGGCCATGTACCGCTCCGCCGCCGCGACGGGGTCGTCGGCTCCGGTGAGGTCCACCCGGTGCAGCCGGTCGGTTTCGGCCGCCGGGCGGACCACCCGCTGGCGGACGGTCCCGTCCTCGGCGACGAACGTGGTGTTCAGGCTGTCGCAGAGGTGGGCCACCCGGTTGAACGCGGCGGAAAATAACCTCTCGTCAACCTCTCCGCGAATCTCCAGGCATTCCCCGATGTTGTATTTGGGGCTGCCCGGGTCGACCAGTTGGCCGTACCACACACCCTGCTGGGCCGTAGTCAGTTCGAGGAATTCGGGGGCGGACTCGTCCGACGGAAAGGAGTGGTCTTCAGGCATGCCGACGACACCTTCGGTGAGGTTTTCAGGGGACGGTTGAGCGGGGTTCGGGCATTGCGGCACGACGAGGTCGCGGCGGCTTTCCTCCGCGCGGCGGCACACGCGGGAAGACGCCGTCCGGTCTGCACCGCCGGCGCCGCGGAGATCTCGTACGGGGATGTGCCCGCCCCGTGCGGAGCCGCGCGGTCCGTACGGGGCGCGTGGTCCGTGCGGTTCCGCACGAGGGAAAGAGGGAGGCCGCAGGACACCCCCGTCGATGTCTTTCGCCGGGGGATCCAGGGCGTCATGAACGACCGGCCGCCACAGATGACCGACCGGGAATCACTCTTGAGCGAAATCGCTCATCATGTGCGCGAAGTTGACAGCCGGGTCACCGGAAGCAGGCCCTGACCTGCACAATGCCTCCGGTGACCCGGCGGGGCGTCAGCCCGCTTCGGCCTCCATCGCCGCCACCAGGCTGGCGGGGCGCATGTCGGTCCAGACGCTCTCGATACGCTCCAGACACTCCTGGCGCGACCCCTCGGTCCCCTCGCGGTCCCAGCCGCCGGGGACGTCGAGATGCGCGGGCCAGAGGGAGTACTGGGCTTCATGGTTCACCAGTACGACGAAGCGACCCGACTCGTCATCGAAGGGATTGCTCACGTTCCCACCCGTTCTCGATATCTTGTTCCATTCTTTTCACGCGCGGTTCACCCGGTCGCACCGGGCGGCCGAAACGGGATTCCCCCCGGACTCCGCAGCGCGCGCAGCTCCCCCCAAGGGCTTCGCCACGATCACGGAGGCCGGCGGTCCACCCGCTCCGGATCGGGACGACGAGCGCCCCCGGCCAAGACTTCCCCCTAAAGCGGAACTCACTCCGATCACATTAAAGGATCCACCTCGGCCAAGGATGTGGACTCTCATGTTACTTCCCAGTAATCCATCGGACGGAAAGCCGAGAAAGGGTGACGGTCATATGCCAAGCGCCACCTCGTGCTGGATATCCGGCCATCGAAAGCCCGTTTTACGTTCGCTTGTCCGCCTATCACCCACGCCATTCCGGCTGACCGCCCGACGCACCCGCCGGCTCCCCGTTACGCCCCCCACCGGCTCGCCACGCTCCCGTGCGCCGGGCATGCGCCCCGCCCGACAGGCAACCTCAAGCCGGAAAAAGCGCTCCCTCCGGCCATCGCGGCACACTCCGGGCGGCCGGTTGACGACGCTCCTCCGCCCCCGGCCTCACCCCTCGGAAGGGTGGTCCGCCGAGAACGGTTGACGGTCACCACGGTTTCTCGACAGATCCCCCTCCGTAACCGCACACTTCCGTGGAGTGATCACGGCTCACGGGGTAACCGCACCGGGAAGCGCCACCGCCCCGGGTGGCGTCCGAAGTTGGAGCCCCCGTGTCCCGTCCCGTTTCCCCCGTCCCGCCGGCCTGCCGCGAGATCAAGTGGAGGACGACCGCCTTCCTGCTCACCGACTCCTGCCGCGTCCCCCTCGGGGCCACCGTCCACTACCGGTCCCGCTCCCCCTTCGTCATCACCCTCACCCTCCACACCCCGACGGGCGACACGGTGTGGCACCTGGACCGCGACATGTTCCTGGCCGGCACCGAAGGCCCCGTCGGCATCGGCGAGGTGCGCATCAGCCCCGCTCCCTACGACCGGGTCGTGCTGCGCCTGGGCGACCCCGCCCGGTCCGTTCTGATCAGCCTCGGGCGCGGACCCGCGCTGCGCTGGCTGAACACGACGTACACCGTCGTGCCCTCGGGCTCCGAGAGTTCCCACATCGACTGGCGACCGCTCCTCGACGCCCTCGCCGACTGACCCCGGGGCGCCGCGACCGGGCACCCGCCGTCCCCGACGGCCTCGCCACGGCGGGCGCATACTGACCCTGTGGAGTGGTCGCCCCCCTTCGTGGACGACCTGAGGGAACGGCTCGGGAGCGAGCTCTTCCGGCGCGTCGCCGGGCCCTCGGGCGAGAAGACGCGCGCCCGCGTCCACGACACCCCGGGGCCGCGGTGGTTCGGCCCGGACCGGCCGATCCGCACCGTCCACGGCGACGCGGCGATGTTCGCCGGGGGCCTGACGGCGCTGCTGCTGCAGTCGCTGCACCCGTCGGCCATGGCGGCCGTGGCGGCCCATTCCGGGTTCCGGGGCGATCCGTGGGGAAGGCTGCAGCGGACCAGCACCTTCCTCGCGGTCACGACGTTCGGCACGGCCGACGACGCGCGGCACGCGGTGGAGCGCGTGCGCGCGGTCCACGAGCGGGTACGGGGCACGGCGCCCGGAGGACTGCCGTACCGGGCCTCCGATCCGCACCTCCTGGGCTGGGTGCACGTGGCGGAGGTCCACAGCTTCCTGCGGGCCCACCTGCGCTACGGAGCGGCGCCGCTCACCCGTTCGGACTGCGACGGCTACCTGGCGGACACGGCCCGGATCGCCGAGGAGCTGGGAGCGGAGCGGCCGCCCCGGAACCTGGCCGAGCTGGCGCGGCGCCTCGAGGCGTACCGCGGCGAACTCGGCGGCACCCGCGAGGCCCGGGAGGCCGCCCGGTTCCTGCTGCGGGACCCGCCGATCCCCCGGCGGGCCCGGGCGCCGTACGCGCTGCTCGCGGCGGGGGCGGTGGAGCTGCTGCCGCCGTGGGCCCTCCGGGAGCTGGGGCTCCCGCCGCTGCCCCGGCCCGCGCGGGCGGCCGCGCGGGCGGGCGGACGGCTGGCGGTCGGCGGGATCCGCTGGGCGATGGCCCCGCCCCCGGCCCGCCCGCCCCGCCCTCCTCGTGCACCGCGTGGGCGGACCGCCGGAGGGGAGGGGCGCGAGCCGGGACGCGACAGCGGGACGCCTACCGGAAGAACGCCAGGTAGTAGTCCGTGAACGTCATGCGGTGCCGTCCGTCCTCGTCGGCGGTCCCGGGGACGAACTCCGGGGCGTTCTCTATCTGTTCCCTGGTGCAGCCGACGAAGACCGTCTCCGTCTCCCGGTCCACGGCGGTGACGGCCCCCGCGGGGATCACGACCTGGCGGCCGAGGATCCAGGGGCCGGTGTCCACGACCAGGTGGTACCGGCCGGCCTCGGCGGAGTGCTTGTCGATCTTTCCTATTCCGCCGTCCGTCGCTTCGACCGCGTAACCGGTCAGGTCCGTGTCGGTCGCGTGGAGGACGGTCCCGGGGAAGGTCCAGATGTCGGGGTGCACGATTGGTTCCTCTCTGTTGGATTCGGGCAGGCCGGGTCGGACAGGGTGCCGATGGACCCGGTCAGGGTCGCGCCGAGCACGGCCAGCGCCGCGCAGGCGGCGAGCGCGCGGCCGGAGCGGCGGGGAGCGGGGTCCGGTGACGGCGCGGTGTCCGCCGCCGTCCGGCCGCCACGCGGAGTCCGGGCGCCTTCCGGAGTACCGGGGGCGCCGGGGCCGTCGGCGAGGGGCGGCACGCCGCCCCCGCCCGGCAGGGCCGCCAGCGTACGGAAGCAGGCGTCGGCGTCGGGCCGGCCGGTCTCGTCCGGGTCCGTCATGGCCTCCAGGAGTCCGGCGAGGTCCGCGGGGAGGCCGGTGGGAACGACGGGGGGCCGGTGCAGCCTGGCGACCGCGGCCTCCAAGGGGGCTCCCCCGTACTCCAGTTCGCCCTTGAGCGATTCGAGGAGCACCAGGCCGAGGCTGTAGACGTCCGCCGCCGGTCCGGCTCCCCTGCCGAGGACCTGCTCCGGCGCCATGTAGGCGGCGGTTCCCACGAGGGGACCGGTCTCGGTGCGGGCGGCGGGGTCGAGCAGCCGGGATATGCCGAAGTCGGTCAGGTACGGGAGGCCCGTGTCGTCCAGGAGGACGTTCGACGGCTTGACGTCCCGGTGCACGACGCCGGTCGCGTGCACGTGGGCGAGCGCGGAGGCGAGTGCGGCTCCGGTCCGGGCGGTCTCGCGAGGCGTGAGGGGCGACGCGGCGATGCGCCGGCGCAGGGTCGTCCCCCTGACGAGCTGCATCACGAGGTAGGGCCGCCCCTCCTCCTGCCCGGAGTCGTACAGGGTCACGAGCCCGGGGTGCCGCATCCGGGCCAGCAGGCGGCCCTCGTCCTCGACGCGGTCCCCCGCCGGGAGTTCGCCGCCCGGCCGGAAGAACTTGACCGCCACCGGTCGCCGCAGGCGCAGGTCCAGCGCCTCGTACACGTCGGCCGCGCCTCCGCGTCCCAGCAGACCGTCGAGCCGGTACCGTCCGGCGACCGCGTGGGCCGTGAGCCGGAGGTCCGGTCGGACCGACCATGGACGGGCCATCATCGACGCTCCCTGCGTTGCGTTGCCGTCTTCCGCCGTTCGCCCGCCCGCAGGTGCGCCGGCCGTCCCGGACCGGTGCGCGTTCCGGGCCGCGGGCGCCACTCGTGCGCGGGTACGCGAGTACGCGTGCCCCGGGAGCGCCGGGGCATCCCCGTACGGGAAAGGGGAATTCGGCGGAGGGGCCGCCGGGCCGGACACTCGGAGGAGCGGCGCGCCCTCCCCCGGCGGACCGCGCGTCCGCCGTAACGTGACGGCCCGGCGGCCCGGCGGACCGGCGGACCGGCAGTCCGGCAGTCCGGCAGTCGGCAGTCCGGCAGTCCGGCAGTCCGGCAGTCGGCAGTCCGGCAGTCCGGCAGTCCGGCAGTCGGAGGGTCCGGCGGCCGGAAGGTCCGGTGGTTCAACGGTCCGGCGATTCGGCGATCCGGCGAGGAGTGAGGGCGTTCATGGGGCAGAAGCGAGGCAGCGTCGACGTGGTGGTCGTCGGAGCGGGGGCCGCCGGTCTGGCCTGCGCGGCCGATCTGGTCGCGGGCGGGCTCCGGGTGGAGCTGCTGGAGGCCTCCGACGCCGTGGGCGGCCGGATGCGCACCGACCGGGTCGCGGGCTTCACCGCCGACCGGGGCTTCCAGGTGTTCAACACCTCCTATCCGCAGGTGAAGAGGCGCCTCGACCTGCGGGCCCTGCGGCTGAGGCCGTTCACGCCGGGCGTACTCGTGCACACCGACGACGGGTTCCGCCGCTTCGTCGACCCCACCCGCCGTCCCCGCGAGGGGCGGGACCTGCTGCCCGGCCGGCTCGCGTCGGCACGGGACCTGGCCGCCCTGGGCGTGCTGTCGGCCCGGGACGTCCTGGCACCGGCCCGGTACCTGCGGAGCCGTCCCGACGCCACCACCCTCACCGCCCTGGCCGACGCGGGCGTTTCGGCGGACTTGGTGGAGACCTTCTTCCGGCCGTTCCTCTCGGGGATCTTCCTGGAGGACGAGTTGGAGACCTCCGCCCGCTTCTTCCACCTCGTCTGGCGCACCATGCTGCGCGGCACCCTGTGCCTGCCGGCCGACGGCATCGGAGCCGTACCCGCGCAGTTGGCGTCCGGGCTTCCCGCCGGTGTGCTGCGCACCGGGGAGCCGGTCGCGGCGCTCACCGACCGGGGTGCGGCCCTGGCCGGCGGCGGCGAGGTGGCCGCCCGCGCGGTCGTGGTCGCCACCGGCCAGCGCGCCGCCGCCCGGCTGCTCCCCGGTCTGGACGTGCCGGCCGGACGGGTCGTCACGACCCTGTACCACGCGGCGGAGCGCTCCCCGCTGTCCGAGCCGACCCTGGTGGTCGACGCGCGGCGCCGGTTCCTCAACACCTGTGTCCTGACCGAGGTGCACCGCGGCTTCTCGCCGGACGGCCGGGCGCTGGTGTCGACCTCCGTCCTCGGAGACCCGGACCGGGAGCGGGAGGCGGCGGTCCTCACGGCCCTCTCCGAGGTGTACGGCACGGACGCCCGGTCCTGGGAGCGGGTGCACCGCGTCGTGGTGCCCGACGCCCTCCCGGCCATGCCCCCGCCCCTCGCGCTGTCGCGCACCGGCCGTTTCGCGCCCGGCCGGTACGTGTGCGGCGACCACCGGGCGACGGGTTCGGTCCAGGGCGCCCTGGCCTCGGGCGCCCGTGCGGCCCGGGAGGTCCTGGCCGACCTGTGAACCGGGCCGCCGCGTGGTCCTCCGGTCCCCGGTGTCAGAAGGTCACGTCGGAGCAGGCGTAGAAGGCGTTGCCGGTGTCGGCGACGTTCCAGACGCCGAGGATGAGGTGCCGGCCGCTCTTCTGGGGCAGGACGCCCGTGTGGGTGACCGTGGCGCCGGGCCGCTGTCCGCCGAAGGGCACCGTCAGGAACGGCTGCGGGTCCAGGTCGGCCCTGGTCAGCGGCTTGGTCGGGTCCCAGCCGTCCTTGGTGACGTAGTAGCGGAAATCGGTGGTGGCGTGGCGGGCGGTGATCCGCCAGACGAAGGTGTGGTTCCGGCCCGCGCCGAGGGCGGTGGCCGGCCAGTTCCCGCCGCGCGGGTCGTCCAGTTCGGAGAAGCGGCCGTTGCCGCCCGCGCAGATGGTCCCGTCGACCGGGCCGCGCGCGGGGAAGCCCTTGAGCCCTTCGACGCTCGGCGGCTCCCACTGGATCTGCCCGCATCCGCGGACGGTGCCGTTGCCGCACAGCTGCTGACGGCTGACGGGCGAGTCGGTGTAGCCGTGGCCCTGGGCGCTGCCGGTGGCGGCGAGGACGGTTCCGCCGACGAGCCCGAGGCCGAGGAGTAAGGAGGTGATCTTCCTGCGCATGGTGTTGCTCCCGTGGTCCTGGAAGGCGAGTGGGGGCGGACGCGCGTCCCGGGTGTGCCGCCGGTTCGGGGAACGGGGACGGTTCGGGGCACGGAGAACAAGCGGAAGACGCGCGTCCAATGCGGTCTAGACCAAGTGAAAGGCTAGACCGGCCACTTGAACATGTCCATACCAATGAGGGCGCGGGCGCCGCCATCGGGGAGCGGGGCGTCCGCCCGCCCCCGGAACGAGTGACCAGTCCTCACGACCTTGACCGAAAGCGGATGTCGGCGCCCTTCGGTCGCCTTGTCGGGACGGGCGGGGGGGGCGGAAGTTCCTATCCTTTCCGTGTTCGGCTCGTCACTCTTCGCACAGGGAGCTTCTTGTTGGGTACGCAGTCGCAGACGGCCGGGGCGCAGACGCTCGGAGCACAGACGGCCGGGGCACAGGCACTCGGGGCACAGACGGCCGGGGTCGGGACGGGCGCGGCATGGCACGAGCGGGCGCGGGACGTCGTCGCGTCCGGCGGCTTCGACCCGCGCCTCGCGGCCGGGGCGGAGGAGCTGGCGCTCGCGGGCGGGCTGACCCCGCGGGACCTTCGGCTCCTGCTCCTCGTGACGGGTGACCACCCCGGATGGCTCCCCGCCCGGAGACGCGCCCTCACGGCCCTGGACGCCTGCCCCGAGGGACCGTGGCAGGTGCTGGCCCTGCACGCGCGGACGGAGGCCTGGGCACCGCCCGCGTACACGGAGTCCTGCGAGCGGCTGCCGAGCGGGGAGGCCCTTCACCGGGCGGAGCTCCGGATCGGCCCGGCCGACGCGGTCGTGAACGGCCCCGCCCGGACGGGCCCTTCGCCGGAGCGGGCCCGCCGGGCGGCGGCCGACGCCGCGCTCCGGGCCCTGGCCGGCGTCGGTACGGAGCGGCTGCGGCTCCCGGCGATGGCTGCGGAGTCGTTCGACTCCCTGCTGAACACGCGGCTGGAGGGCGCGGACCACCCGGGCGAGGAGCTCCGCGCCGAGCTCGTACGACGGGCGGCCGCCTCGCGCCTGCGGCACCGCGACGCCCTGCGGCTGCTCTTCGACGCGACGGCCCCCGGGTGGCGGGAGGTCCGGCTGCTCGCCCTCGACCACACGGCGCGGACGCCCCCGTCGGCGGCGACCCTGCTGCAGTGGCGGGCCGAGGCGTGCCGTGCCGAGCTCCGCCACACGACGACGGAGCGCTCCGGAGGCTTCGCCTCGGCGTGGAGCTGGGCCGGACCCGACGGCCGGGTCCGCACGGGCCCCGAGCGGTTCTCCGACGACCGCCGCGCGTCCCTGCACACCGCCGCGGTCGCCCTCCTCGCCCTGCTGTGCGGGCTGCCCGAACCATGGGGCCCGGTCGCGGAGAGGTCCCGGAAGGCCCCGCCGCGGATCCGGCCGGTGCCCCGGGGCGAGGATCCGGTGAAGTACCTGAACAAGTACACCCAGCTGGAGGTGATCACGAAGCCGGAGCCGGCCGTCGCCTCCGGGCCCGGGCGCGTCACCTGCACGTACACGTGCCTGCACGTGGCGACGGGCACGGCGGTGCGGGCCACGGGCACGGCGCGCGCGAAGGGGGACGCGCGCCGGGAGGCGGCCGCGGCGCTCCTCGACGAGCTGGTCCGGCTGGACGCGCGGACCGCCCCGCGGCCGGAGCGGCCCGGACCTCCGCCGCCGTCCCCTCCCGTTCCCGTCGTGATCCCGAGGCCCCGGCCCGCGCGACCGGGGGTCGTCCTGCCCGCACCCCGAGCGGAAGCGGTCCCGGCGGCGCCGGGAGCGCCGAAGGACCCGGAGAGCCCGGAGGACCCGGAGAGCCCTGGAAAGCAGGAAGCACCGGAAGCACCGGAAGCACCGGAAGCACCGGAAGCACCGGAAGCACCGGGAATCCTCGCCGCGCCGGCGGAGGGTCCGTCTGCCGCGTCCGTGGCCGGTGAGGCGCTCGCGGCCGGGTGCGCGCTCTCCCTCGTCCCCCCGACCGACGGCGAGCCGGTGGCCGGGATGCTGCTGTACCGGGCCGACGGCGCGCCGATGCCCGGGGTGCCGCTGCCCGCCCCGCTCACCGCGACCGTCCGCCGGCTCGTCGTACCGGCGGCCGGAGGGCCCGTACCGGTGGCCGGTTGGCTGCTGCCCCTCGCCGAGGCCGTGCCGCTGCTGCTCGGGCGGTCCCGGTTCGCCGCGTGGCATCCCACGGCCGTGGAGTGGGAGCAGGCGGCGCGCCTGGGCGTACGGCTCGTGGCCGCCGGGTTCGTCCGTCCGGCGCTCGGCCCCGGCGGGGCCGGCCGGTGGGGGGTCGGTCCCCTGCCGGACGCCGCCTTACAGGCCGTGGACGAGCTGGCGCACCGCCTGTCGCCCCACGCCCATGCCGTCGTCGGCGACGGGCCGACGCGGTCGGCACGGGAAGCGGCCCCGCCCGCGCGATCGGTACGGGAAGCGGCCCCGCCCGCGCGATCGGTACGGGAAGCGGCCCTGCCCGCGCGGGAGGCGGTCCTCGTCTTCCTGCACGCCGTGGCCGACGACCTGGCGCGTGCGCCCGCGGCGGTCGCGCTCGGCCCCGGCCCGTTCCCGGGCCCCGCAGGCGTCCGCGTCCCGCCCGCGGAGGCCGGGGCGGTGGGGCCGCGGCCCGACGCGGGCGAGGACCGGACGGACGACGGACCGCCGCCCGGGCTCGTCCTGGAGATGCGGGAGCCTTCCGAACGGGAGGCGCTGGAGGGGCGCCTGACCGGCCGTCTTCTCCTCACCGCCGGGCCCGGGCGGGAGGAGGGGGACGAGGTCGCGGCCGAGCTGCTCTGGTCGGGGCGCGCCGTCCTCCGCGGCGTCGGCCTGAACCGGTCGCGCGAGCGGGTCGGGCGCCGTCTGGAACGGCTGGAGCGGCTGTGTCCCGGCCTGTCGGGACTGGCCTCACGGCCGGGGGCGTTCACGGTGGACGCGGCGGGAATCGCGCGGCTCCTCGGGGCGGAGGAGGAACTGGCCGCCGCCGGCCTGCGGCTGCGCTGGCCGGACCGCCTGCGCCGGGGCCTCTCCTCGTACGCGGTCGTCGGCGCCGCGACGACCGCCCCCGGTGGGGTCCCCCGGTTCGGTCTCCGGGCGCTGCTGGACTTCCGGTGGCAGCTCGCGCTCGGCGACGACACCCTCGACGAGGCCGAGATGGACGCGCTCGCGGAGGCCGCCCGCCCCCTGGTCCGGGTGCGCGGCCGGTGGGTCCTGCTCGACCCCGCCGTGCGCGCCCGCGTCCGGCGCCGGGAGATCGGCCGGCTGACCGGCACCGACGCGCTCACCGCCGCGCTCACCGGCACCGTCGACGTCGACGGCCGGCGGGTCGCCTGCCGGGCGTCCGGCGACCTGGCCGGTGTCGTCGCCACGCTGCGCCGGGGCGAGCACGTCTCCCCCGTCGCCGTCCCGTCCCTGCTGAGGGCCGTCCCGCGCGGCTACCAGGAGCGGGCCCTGGCGTGGCTCGCCCACACCGGCGGCATCGGGTTCGGTGCCGTCCTCGCCGACGACATGGGCCTCGGCAAGACCCTCACCGCGATCGCCTACGTGCTCCACCGCCACGAGGCCGGGCACACCGGCCCGGTCCTGGTGGTGTGCCCGTCCTCCCTGGTCACCAACTGGCGGCGGGAGATCGACCGGTTCGCCCCGCACCTGGACGTGGTCCGCTACCACGGCGCCGGCCGGAGCCTCGCGGCCGTCGGCGGGCGCACGGTCGTCCTCACCACGTACGGCGTCCTGCGCCGGGACCCGGAGCTCGCGGCCGCTTCCTGGGACCTGGTCGTCGCCGACGAGGCGCAGCACGCCAAGAACCACGCCTCCGCGACCGCCCGGGCCCTGCGGTCGCTCAGCTCCACGGCCCGCCTCGCCCTGACCGGCACCCCCGTGGAGAACAACCTCTCCGAGCTGTGGGCGCTGATCGACTGGGCCAACCCCGGCCTGTTCGGCACGCTGAAGGCCTTCCGGTCCCGCTACGCGGCCGCCGCCGAACGCGAGCCCGGCGGCCCCGCCGCGCAGGCCCTCGCCCGCCTCGTCGCGCCGTTCGTCCTGCGCCGCACCAAGAGCGACCCCGGCATCGCGCCGGAGCTGCCCGCCAAGGTCGAGACGCGCAGGATCGTGGAGCTCACGCCCGAGCAGGTCGTCCTGTACGAGGCCGTGGTCCGGGAGACCCTCGACCGGATCGCCGGCTCCTCCCCCCTCACCCGATCGGGTCTGGTCCTGAAGCTGATCACCGCGCTCAAGCAGATCACCAACCATCCCGCCCACTACCTCCGCGAGCCGCATCCCGGCGCCGCGCACGCGGGCCGGTTCGGGCGGCGGTCGGCCAAGCTGGAGGCGCTGGCCGATCTCGTCGGGACGATCGTCCGGGGCGGCGAGGCCGCCCTCGTCTTCACCGGTTACGTCGCCATGGGCCGGCTCCTGGAGGAGCACCTCGCGCACCTGGGCCACCGCCCGCTGTTCCTGCACGGAGGTCTGGACGCCCGGCGGCGGCAGGAGCTGGTCGACACCTTCCAGGGCGGCGGGGCGCCCCTGCTCCTGCTCTCCCTCAAGGCCGGCGGCACCGGCCTCAACCTGACCCGGGCCAGCCACGTCGTCCACTTCGACCGCAGCTGGAACGCGGCGGTCGAGGACCAGGCGTCCGACCGCGCCCACCGCATCGGGCAGCGGCGGGCCGTCACCGTCCACCGGCTCGTCACCCGGGGCACGATCGAGGACCGGATCGACCGGCTCCTCACCCGCAAACGCGCCTTGCAGAACACGGTCCTGGCCTCCGGCGACACCGGGTTCGCCCGCCTCACCGACCGTGAACTCGCCGAACTCGTCCGCCTGGGGGCGCCCCTGTGACCGCGAGCGCGGGAAACGCATGCGGGTCGGGCGCCGGGGTAGCCGGGGCAGTGACCGGAGGAAAGGAAGAAATGCCATGAAACCGTCACGCCTCGTGTTCAAGCCGCTCTCGCTCGCCGTGAGCGCCGGAACCGGTGTGCTCGCGGGAGCCGCGTTCAAGAAGGCGTGGCAGGTCCTGGGGCACGACGACGACGCCCCCGACGCCACCGACGAGCACCGGGGCTGGCGCGAGGTCCTGATCGCCGCGGCGCTGCACGGCGCGATCTTCGCCGTGGTGAAGGCCGCGGTCGACCGGGGCGGAGCCACGGCGGTGCGCCGGGTGACGGGCACCTGGCCCGCCTGATCCGCACCGCTCACCGGACGGCCCGGAGCGCCGCCCCTTCCCACGGGGGCGGCGCTCCGGGCCTTTCGGGTCTCACTCGGCGGCGGTCGTGATCCGGGCGCAGGCCTTCACGACCTCGTGGAGGTCCAGGCCCTCGTCGCGCAGGGCGCGCTGCCGGTCCGCCCCGCCGCCGTGGGCCAGGTGCGCGGCGATCCCCTTCCGGGCCGCGTCGAGGTCGCCGGTGTCCGCCAGGGCCTCCTCGACGTGGTCCAGGAGGGCTTCGAAGGCCTCTTCGACGGGGGCCTCCCGCAGGGTGACGGGGTGGAGGAGCGGCCCCCGGAGCCCGGACCGGGCGGCCCGCCAGGACGCGAGCCGCAGGAGGCCGGCGGAGACGGGGGCGGGAGGCTCGCCGTCGCGCCAGGCGCGGGCGGCGGTCTCCACCAGGCCGCGGGCGAGGGTCGCGACGAGCACGGTCGTGTCCGGCTCCAGGCAGACGTCGGCGACCCGGATCTCCACGGTCGGGTAGTTCGCGGAGAGGCGGGCGTCGAAGTAGATCATGCCGGAATCCCGCAGGACGCCGGTCCCCACCATGGCCTCGACCTGTTCGTGGTACGCGGCCGGGGTGCCGAACAGCTCGTACGGGCCGGCCGACGGCCAGCGGTTCCAGACCCGGCTGCGGTAGCTGCTGTAGCCGCTGTCCTCGCCCTGCCAGAAGGGGGAGTTCGCGCTGAGCGCGTTCAGGAGGTAGAGCCAGGGCCTGATCCGGTCCAGGACGGCGACCCCCTCCTCGTCGGAGTCCACGGAGACGTGGACGTGGCAGCCGCACGTCAGCTGCTCCTTGGTGGTGAGGGCGAACTGCTCGGCGATCCACTGGTACCTGGCGCCCAGGTGACGGGAGGGCTCGACGGGAACGGGCGAGGTGGCGAGGGCGGCGACGACCGCGTCGGACTCCCGGGCGTACCGCAGCGCCTCGCCCCGCCACCGTACGATCTCCTTCCGCATCTCCGCCATGTCCGTCAGCGGCTGGGTGGAGAACTCCAGCTGTTCCTGGTGCAGCTCCTTCTCGAAGACCTCCCCCGCCTCCTCGCCGCGCAGGGCCGCCGACGCCAGCACCGCCGACGACACGGCGAACGGCTCGCCCGTCCTGGCGTTGACGAGCATCAGCTCTTCCTCGACTCCTACCGTGCGCATCGGCTCTCCCCTACGACAGCGAACGCCCCGCGCCGCCGGCCTCCGGAAGGGGCCGCGAGCGGTGCGAGACAGTGACTTTCTCCCGCGTATGCCCACTTCCGTGTCCGCGACGCACTTCGCACCCCCTCTCTCAACAGGCGTTTTCAACTCCTCGGTCACGCAACCGAGTCCCGTGTCCGCGTCCGGGGCGCCCGTCCGTCCACGTGCGCCGAAAACCGGTGCAGCGGCGCCGCGCCAGAATCCGGCGCATGGCCGTTCGATACCCCCGTCCCCTGCGCCCCGGCGACCGCATCGGCGTCACCTCCCCGTCCAGCGGAGTCCCGGAAGAGTTGCGGGCGCGCCTCGACGTGGCGGTCCGCGCGGTGGAGTCACGGGGGTACGAGGTGGTCGTCGGCCGCTGCGTGGACGGCGCCGGCCACGTCAGCGCTCCCGCCGCCGAGCGCGCGGACGAGCCGATGTCGATGCTGACGGATCCCGGCATCGCGGCGGTGGTGCCGCCGTGGGGCGGGGAGACGGGGATCGACCTGCTGCCGCTGCTCGACCTGGACCGGCTGCGGGAAGCCGAGCCGACCTGGCTCGTCGGCTTCTCCGACCTGTCGACCCTGCTCGCGCCGCCGACCCTGCTCACCGGGGTGGCGACCGTGCACGGGAACAACCTGATGGACACCCCCTACCGGGTGCCCGAGGGACTGCTCTCCTGGCTCGACGTCGTCGCCGCCCCTCGGGGGCACCGGTTCACGCAGATCCCGCCGAACCGCTTCCGGGCCGCGGGCCGGGACGACCACCGCACCGACCCCGAGGTGCGCGAGTTCACGCTGGACACGTCCGGCGGATGGACCAGGCTGGACGCGGACGGGGACGTGGAGGCCGGGGGACGCCTGATCGGGGGCTGCGTCGAGATGCTGTGCAACCTCGCGGGGACGCCCTGGCTCGACGTCCGGGAGTTTGCGCGGGCCGAGTCCCCGGAGGGGCTTCTGGTGTACGTGGAGGCCGGGGGCGACGACGCGTTCGCCATCTGCCGGAACCTGCACGGGATGCGGCTGGCCGGGTTCTTCGATGCGGCGAACGCGGTGCTCGTCGGCCGGACCTCGGCGCCCGGCACCACCTCGCTCACCCAGCACGAGGCCGTGCTCGACGCGCTCGGGCCGCTGGGGGTGCCGATCGTCGCCGGCGTCGAGTGCGGGCACGTCCCGCCGTACCTGCCCCTGGTCAACGGGGCGCGGGGGCGGGTCGTGCACACCTCGGCGCGCAGCGAGCTGACCCGGACGCCGGACTGAGGCCCCGGCCCCGGGTGCAGGGGGTCAGCCGTAGGTGACGGTGACCTTCTCGAAGCCGAGGGCGCGAAGGAGCCCCTGGAGCATGGCGGTGGTGTTCCGTTCCGCCCGGCTGGTCAGGTCGCTCTCCTTAGCGGCCTCGCCGATGCGCTGGGCGGCCAGGATGTTGACGGCCTGCTCGCCCGCCGGGTTGTCGGAGAAGAGGTCGCCGAGCCGGTCGAGGAGTCCCCGCTGCTTGGAGACCGCGTAGGACCGCTCGGGGTCGAGGTACGGCCGGTCGAGCCGGGCGTGCGGCAGGCGGAGGGTGGCGGTGGTGCGCTCCTCGTCGACGGTGACGGCGTCCCCGGCGAGGCCCGAGAAGTCGACGTGGGCGCCGACGCTGCCGCTGGCGACGTACAGCGTGCGGGTGCCGCGGATCGCGTCGGGCAGGAACCGGGCGTCCTTCTCCAGGTCGACCACGACCTGGTAGGTGCCGACGGCCCCCTCGTGGCGGTTCATGTCCTGGATCGACTTCAGGACGGCGGGGCCGGAGCGGTCCTTGGTCTCGGTCCCGAACAGGTCGCCCAGGCCGGGCGGCTGGAAGAACCTGCCCAGCAGGACCAGCACCAGGATCAGGGCGAGGAGTCCGGCCGCGAGGGGCCATCCGCGGGTGGCGCGTCCGGGCCGTCGGGGCTCGCGCGTGGGTCTGCTCTCCGTGTCTTCTCCCATGCGCGTCTCGTGCCCGCCGCGCTTCCGTGCATGCACAACGCGGCCGTATCCACGGCTCGTTGGTGCTCCCGGGGCGGTTGTGGACGTTGTCGTGCCGGCCCGGTGCGCACGGGTTGCGACGCCGCTTCCCGGGTATCCGCACCTCCTCGGAGAGGCCTGACGATGGGGGCGGAGCATGAGGATGTGGAGACGGAGCCGGAGCGCGGACGGGGCGGTGGAGGGTTCCGTACCTCCCGAGCCGCCCCGGGAGGAGCCGCTCCTGGAGAAGCCGCCCCTGGAGGAACCGCGTCGGCCGGGCCGGGTGGTCCGGGTGCTGGTGGCGCTGGTCGCCCTCGTGGGGATGGTGGCGTTCGCGATCGTCCTGGCCAGGCTCACCCTGAACGCGTCGCCGGCGTCCGTGCCCCTGACTCACAACAACCTGACGCCGGGCAGCTCCATCCGCGCGTACCTGGGGCAGCCGGAGTTCGTGGAGACGGTGAAGCAGCTGGGCGGCAACGTGCTGCTCGGCGTGCCGTTCGGCATCCTGCTGCCGCTGCTCTCGCGCAGGACCCGCGGCCTGGTGCGCGTGGCCCTGCTCACGATCGTGACGATGCTGCTCGTCGAGCTGGTCCAGGGCGCCCTCATCACGGGACGCGCCTTCGACATCGACGACGTCATGCTCAACACCAGCGGCGCGCTGCTCGGCTACCTGCTCGTCGGGCGGCGCCTGGGCCGCGCGGTGCACCCGCGCGTCCGGCGCCGGTGGTGGCAGCGGGGCACCGTCCGGCGCAAGGGCTCCGAAAGGGCTTTGACGGCCGACAGGTAGCCTCACGGGCATGACGGACGACTGGCGGAAAGACCGGATCGGGACCGCGCTGCGAGGCGAGAACCCCACGGTGCTGCGGCGTCTGGACGCCTCCTTCGCGGTGATCGGCGACGTGCAGTTCCTGCCGGGCTACTCGGTGCTCCTCGTGGACGAACCGGACGTGCGGCGGCTGTCCGGGCTGCCGAGGGCGAAGCGGCTGGCGTTCCTCACCGGGATGGACCGGCTCGGCAAGGCGGTCGAGCGGGCCTGCCGGCGTCTGGATCCGGCCTTCCGCCGGGTCGACCTGGAGATCCTGGGGAACACCGATCCGTTCCTGCACGCGCACGTGTGGCCGCGTTTCGACTGGGAGCCGGCCGAGTTCGTGGGCAGGCCGGTGTGGCTGTACCCGCCCGACCGGTGGAGCGACGAGCGGTTCCGGCTCGGCCCGCGGCACGACGCCCTGCGGGACGCGATCGGCGAGGAGCTGGACCGGCTGCGGACGACGGTCTGAGACCGACCGGCCGGGGCAGGCGGCTCAGGGCCCGCCGGACCGAGGGCAGGGGCTCAGGGGCGGACGCATCGGGGACGGCCGCCCGGACCGAGGGCAGGGACTCAGGGACCGGCGATGAGCGGCCCGAGCCGCATCGCCGGCCACGGCTTGCGGCCGCCGGCCCGCATCCGCCCGCTCGCGACCGCCTTCCAGCGTCTTCGCGCGCTCCTCGCCGCCGAACAGGGTCACGGCCCGGGCGTTCACGGCCGTGACGCGTGCGACGAAGGTCCCCCGCCGGACGGCAGGACGCCCTCCCGGTCCACCGCCTCGTCGGGTGAGACGAGGGAGGCGTACGCGAGGTGCACGGCCGCCAGGTGGGCGCCGACGTCGCCGACCGACCACGCGGGGACCCCCGATCCCGCGTCCGGGACGGGCACGGCGCGCAACGACCCGACCAGGTTCGGGATCGCGGCGGCCGGCCCGGCGCGGGCCCGCTCCTGCTCGGTGACGGGATCGAACGCGTGACGGTGCCCGTACCACTCCCCCAAGGCGCGGACGGAGCCGAACATTACCGCCGAGTAGCCCTTCTGTGACAGCCCTCGCGCCGCGCGGGTCCCCCCTCGGACCGCCAAGCTCAGAAGTGGCTCAACTCCCTTGTCGGAAGGGGTTCGTACGGGCAGTGTCGGCCCCACCATCGACCAATGGCCCGGGGGAACGCATCATGAGGATCGAGAAGAGCCGCCTCGCGGCGGGCGCCGTCGTCGCCGCGCTGCTCGCGGGCACGACCGCCTGCACGTCCGGCGGGGAGCCGGCCGCCCGGGCCCGGCCGGCGGCCGCCCCCGCGTGCGGGAACGGCGTCTACACGTGGTCCGACGTGGACCGGCGGAGCGTCCTGACCGGGGTCGCCGAGAAGCAGACGCTCGGCGAGGGGGGCGGCGCGCTCACGCACGAGGTGAGGCCCCTGCGCACACCGCGCGTCGCGGTCGACTTCGACCGGGGGCCGAGGATCGACGCGAAGGCCGTGCTCCGCTCGCTGGGCGCCCGCACCGGGGACGTCGGGGCCGACGGCGACGCCACCGGGTTCACCGACGTCCACCGGCCCGCACCGGATCCGCGGACGGGCGGTACCGAGATGGAGGGCGCCGGGACCTTCGTGACCTACTCCTGGGTGGAGCAGGTCGTCGCCGACTTCCAGTACACCTGCGGGAGCGGCGAGCGGTCGACGGGCCGCGCGACGAGCTGGGTCGTCGACGGCTCGGGGGTCCTGGAGTGCTCCGTGCCCGTCGAGGGCGCGAAGGAGGGGGACCCGGCCCTGGCCGCGGCCCGCTTCTCCTGCGGCCCGCACGCCCCGGCCGCCGCGCCCGGCGAGGGCCGGCCCGTACGCCGGGCGTCCTCGTGAGCGGGCCGGCGCGGACGGAGGCCGTGCCGTGGTGTTCCGCCGCGCGCAACGGGACGTGCGGCGCCCCCGCCGGGGGCGCCGGTCGGACGACGGGCACACAGGGGGGTTGTCGTGGATGACGTGCTCTACGGCGAGCAGTCGTGGAATCCGCTGGCGCGGATCGTCGGGCTGACCGAGGACGGTCTGCGCAGGGGCGGCAGGACCACGCCCCTGAAGGAGCTGAACCTCACCGCCATGGCCGAGGCCTTCCTGCGCGGCCGGTGGCTCGGCGGCGGCGGGTCGGAACGCCCGCTGGCCGGGTTGCCGGAGGGGCCCGGAATCGTCCCCGTGACCCGCGTCACCGGGACCGGTACGCCGGTGAAGGTGCGCCGGGCCGCCGAGTTCGCCCGCGCCCTGGGCGAGTTGGCGGTACGGCGGAGCGGCGGGCCGGAGGGGGTGGCCGGGGCGGCGGCCCGGGCCCGGGCCGAGGGCGTGCCGCTGTGGATGGCGCGGCGGTACGCGGAGGGGCCCGCCGGGCCGGTCGCCGTCGCCGTGGACCGGCGCCTGGTGCGCGTGGACGTGTTCGGCGCGCACGCCCCCGTCGTACGGCTCCGGGCGCCCCACGGCTTCCGCGCCGACTCCCCCGACGCGTCCAAGGGCCTGCGCCTGACCGTCGGCGACACCCCGGCGAGGCTCGTCCTCACGAAGAAGCTGCGCAGGTCGAAGAGCTCGGTGGAGGCGTGGCTGCCGGGGCAGCACTGGGTGCTGCGGCGGGAGAGCTCGGGGAGTTCCTGGCTGCTGCGCGGCGAGCGGCGCGTCGCCCTGCTGACCCGGCTCCCGTCCCGGCCGGTGCTCGAACCGGGGACGGTCCTGCTGCCGCTCGGCCCGGTGCGGTACGAGACCTCCGACCCGCTGGACGCCGCCATGGCGCACGCCTTCGCCACCGCCTTCGGCCTCGGGGACACCACGGGCTCGGCCCGCTTCCGGTCGCAGCGGGTGCCGGCGGGCGGGGGCGAGCCGATCGCCGTGGACGAGTGGTGGGGCCGCCCCTGGTTCAGCAACCTCGGCGGCGGGGGCGAGGACAACGAGCCCGGCGGCAACGACGGCTGGGGCTCGGACGGCGGCGACGGCGGCAGCGGGGGCTCCGGCGGAGGCGACGGCGGAGGCGGTGGTGACGGCGGGGGCGGTGGCGGCGGCGGCGACTAGGGCCTGTCCGGCCTTGGCCCGCCGGGCGGTCCCGGGTCTCTCTTTCGGCCCAGTGCGGCCGGTTCTGTGGTGCGCGCCGTCCGGGGCCGGGCGCCGGGTCCGGACGGCGGCGGGCCGGTGCGGGCCGGGGCCGGAGCGGGTCCGGTCGACTGGCGGGCGGGGCCCGCGGAGAGATGATGGAGGTCCGGCCTCGTGCAGCAGGGGGCCCGTGTGACATGGAGGAGACCCTCGGGGCGAGCCCGCGGGGGCGCCGTGCCGTGTGAGGGAGGCAGAGCACGAGGTGGACGACGAGATCCCGCCCTTCGCACCGGAGTACCGGGGGCTGCCCTTCGCCGGTGAGGCCGCGGGGGCGCTGCTCGACGCCGAGGGCCGGATCATCGGGTGGACGCGCGCGGCGGAGGAGCTGCTCTCCCTGCCCGCCGACCGGGCCTGCGGACGGTACATCGGGGACCTGCTCAAGGATCCGGACACCCGGCGCGTACCGCCGTCCGACCAGTGGCCGGAGGCCTGGTCCGGGGTGTCCGTGGTGCGCACGGGCACCGGCGGGGAGCTGAGGGTCGACTTCCAGGTCCTGCCGCTCACGGACGCCGGCGCGTGCGCCGGGGCGCCCCGGTACTTCGTCCTCGCGGCCCCGGAGGGGACGGCGGCCCGGTGGCGGCAGGACCAGGCGTTCACCACGGAGCTGTTCCTCCAGGACCGGCTCGGCCTGGCCGTCTTCGACCTGGACCTGCGGCTGGTCAGGACCAACACCCACCTCCTCCCGTACACCGGGCTCGCGCCGGACCTGCGCGGCCTGCGCCTGATGGACTTCCTGTACGCCGAGGACGCCGCGTCCATCGAGCGGCAGCTGCGCGAGGTGCTGCGGACGGGACTGCCGCTGGTGCGGGCGGAGGAGACGGTCCGCACCCTCCAGGAGCCCGGGAGCGGGGCGGTGATGACCATCTCGGCGTTCCGGTTGCAGGCGCCCGACGGGCAGGTGTTCGGGGTGACCGCGCTGTTCACGGACGTCACCGAGCTGCGCCGGACCAGTGAGCGCCTGTCCGTGCTGCACCGCGTGACCGCGGCCGTCGGCGGCTCCCTCTCGGTGGTCGGCACCGCCGAGGACCTGGCGGCGGCGCTCGTGCCGGCGGTGGGCGACCTGGCCGTGGTGGAGATCGCGGAGGAGGTGTTCACCGGCGAGGAGCCGACTCCCGGCCCGGACGGCAGCATGCCGCTGCGCCGGACCGCCGTGTCCGGGCACAGGACGGCGGAGCCCCCGCTCGACCACGTCGTCCTGGCCAGGCCCGACGCCCCCGCGCAGCCGGCCGACCCGCTCACCTCGATGACCGTCGCGCTGCGCGCCCGAGGCAGCGTCCTCGGGCGCATGACCGTCCACCGGGACGCCGGGAAACCGCCGTACGAGGCGGCCGACCTGCATCTGCTGCACGAGATCGCCGGCCATGCCGCGCTCGCCCTGGACAACGCCCGCCGCTACACCCGCGAGCACCGCGCCTCGGTGGGGCTCCAGCGCAGTCTGCTGCCGCCCTCGGAGGCCGAGAACGTCGCCGTGACCACCGCCGGGGTCTATCTGCCGGCCGACACCGGGACCGGCGTCGGCGGCGACTGGTTCGACGTCATCCCGCTCTCGTCCGCCCGGGTCGCGCTGGTCGCCGGCGACGTCGTCGGTCACGGCCTGGCGGCCACGGCGATGATGGGGCGCCTGCGGACCGCGGTCCGCACCCTCGCCGACCTCGACCTGGAGCCGGACGAGCTGCTCGTGCACCTGGACGACCTGGTCTCCCAGCTGGGCGTGGAGACCGACGGGAGCGACGAGCCCGACGACGCGACGGGGCCCGCCCGGCCCCGGACCGATCCGATCGGCGCGACCTGCCTGTACGCGATCTACGACCCGGTGTCCCGGCGGTTCGTCATGGCCTCCGCCGGGCATCCGCCGCCGGCCGTGGCGGCCCCGGACGGAACCGTCTCCTTCGTCCCGCTGAACCCCGGGCCGCCCCTGGGGGTGAGCGGACTGCCGTTCGAGATCGCCGAGGTCGACGTGGAGCCGGGGAGCATCCTCGCCCTCTACACCGACGGCCTGATCGAGAGCCGGGAGCGCGACGTCGACGAGGGCATGGCCGAACTCGCCCGCCGCCTCGCGGAGCCGGGCGTCTTCGACACGCCGCTGCGCAGGCTCGGCCGCGAGATCGTCGCCGGGCGTCCCGCCGACCACCTCACCGACGACATCACCCTGCTGCTCGCCCGTACCCGCGCGGTGCCGTCGTACGACCACGTCGTCTGGCCGGTGGCCGCCGATCCGGCCGCGGTGGCCGAGGTGCGCGGGGCCGCGGCCCGGCAGCTGGACGACTGGGGGCTCGCGGAGCTGGCCTTCACCACCGAACTCGTCCTGAGCGAGCTGGTCACCAACGCCATCCGGTACGCCGGCGGGCCGGTCGAGGTGCGGCTCATCCGGGCGGGGCGCCTGGTCTGCGAGGTGTCCGACCCGAGCGCCACCCAGCCCCGCATGCGCCGCGCCCTGCTCACCGACGAGGGCGGCCGGGGCCTGTACCTGGTCGCCCAGCTCACCACCCGGTGGGGCTGCCGCTACACACGGCACGGCAAGACGATCTGGGCGGAGCAGGAGATCCCGGACGGGG
This sequence comes from Streptomyces bikiniensis, assembly GCA_000716465.1. GTDB lineage: Bacteria > Actinomycetota > Actinomycetes > Streptomycetales > Streptomycetaceae > Streptomyces > Streptomyces bikiniensis. Next base: position 164,987 of record JNWL01000003.1, on the reverse strand, counting down.
CGGACGCGGCGCGGTAACGGTGGCGGTGGGGTGCGGGGGCCCGCCCGGTCAGGGCCGGCGCCGGCGCGGCGGCAGGGTCCGTCCCCGGCGCGGCGGGTCCGGGACGGGGACCTCCGTGGCGCCGTCGTGGACGGCCCGTTCGGCCGTTTCGGCGTCGACCCCCGCGAAGACCAGGACGTCCTGGGCGACGAGGCGTACGTTCTCCCACACGGTGACCGTGGGGGCGGGTCCGGCGTCCGGGGCGTCCCGGACGGCGTCGAGGACCCGGCGGGTCGCGTGCCGGCGGACCGCGCGGCTGCCGGGCGCCGCCGCGAGGGCGTCCAGGACCCCGGACAGGGCCCGCAGCGTGGGGGCGAACTCCTGGCGGCGCCGGGTGTCCAGGGCGAGGGCGCGGCGGACGAGGGTGAAGCAGCTGTTCCCGAGCAGGTCCAGTTGCAGCGCGGTGGCCGTCTCGCGGGTGAGGGGTTCCCTGCCGCCGCGCCGGTGGAGGGTGCGACCGGCGACGGCGATGCTGTCGGCGCGCGCCCGGCCCAGGTCGTCGAGGAGCGCGTAGACCGTGCGCACCTCGTCCCAGGTGCGGAGGGTCCGTTCGTCGTCCCCGGCGTCCATCTCGCGCGCCGTGAGGGCGAGGGCGCGCGCGAGGCCGGACAGGGTGGTGGACTCGGCCTTCCTGAGCAGGGCGAGGGGATGTACGGGGAAGAGGAGCTGGCTGAAGACGAGGGCGACGGCGCCGCCGACGAGCGCGTCCAGGACGCGGTCGACACCGGCCTGCTGTCCGGCGGCGACGCAGATGACCGCGCCGACGGCGGCCTGGGCCATGGTGATGCGTTCGCCGTCGAGGAGGAGCGCGACGAGGAGCGCGCACAGCACGGCCGCGCCGACGGCGACGGTGCCGTGGCCGAGGAGGGCGAAGGCGAGCTGTCCGACGACGACGCCGGTGATGACGCCGACCAGGACCCGTACGGTGTTGGTGCCGCGTCCGCCCAGGGGGGTGTTGAGGGCCACGAGGGTGGCGATCGGGGCGAACAGGGGGACGTGGTGGTCGATGAGGTCGTCCGCGATCCACCAGGACAGGGCGGCGGCCACGGCCTGCTGGAGCACCGGCCACAGGTTGTCCCCGACGCGCCTGCGTGCCTCGGCCATCGTCCCCTTTCCGTCCGTCTCCCGTCGGCTTCCCCCGCGGGGCGCCGGTCCGTCAGTCGACGTCCTCGAAGAGGCGCCGCCCCGGCTGGTGCCAGTGCTCCAGGTCGGGGAGCCGGTCGGCCGCTTCGGGGCCCCAGGTGCCGGGGGCGTACGGCAGGGGCGGTTCGGCGGGGTCGAGGACGGGCCCGACGATCCGCCAGCACTCCAGGATCGTGGGGAAGAAGGCGAAGGTCTCGGGGTTGCCGACGACGGCACCCCGGAGGATGTTCTCGTACGGCAGCTCCTGCCGCCCGAGGACCTTCGCGAAGTCGACGCCGATGGGCACGGTCACCGGCTGCTCCACGCCCTCCTCGGGCTTGCGGAGCATCAGGTCGGCCCGGATGCCGGTGTCGCCGTCGATGCGGAAGCGGATGAGGTTGGGCGGGGTCTCCGAGGCGTCGCCGCCGAAGAGTTCGAGGGGCGGCGTGCGGAGCTGGACGATCACCTCGGTGGCGGTGACGGCCAGCGCCTTGCCGCTGCGCAGGTAGAAGGGGACGCCGGACCAGCGCCAGTTGTCGATGAACAGGCGGGTGGCGAAGTACGTCTCGGTGGTGGAGTCCGGCTTGACGCCCTTGACGTCGAGGTAGCCCTCGTACTGGCCGCGGACGGTGGCGGCGGGCTCCATGGTGCGGGTGGCGTGCAGCACCCGCCACTTCTCCAGTCCCTGGGCACGGGCGTTGGAGACGCTGGGCGGGTCCATCGCGAGGAAGGCGAGGACCTGGAGCAGGTGGTTCTGGACGACGTCGCGCAGACAGCCGACGGCGTCGTAGAAGGAGCCGCGGTCGGCGACGTCGAAGTCCTCGGCGAGGGTGATCTGGACGTTGTCGACGTAGGAGCGGTGCCAGATGGGGGCGAGGAGGGTGTTGGCGAAGCGGGCGACCATCAGGCTCTCCACGGCGGCGTTGCCGAGGAAGTGGTCGACGCGCAGCAGGTGGTGGTCGTCGAAGCAGGTGCTCAGTTCCTCCTGGAGCCTCCGCGCGGATTCCAGGTCGTGGCCGAACGGCTTCTCGACCACCAGGCGGGCGTGGCGGTTCAGGCCGGCGTCGGCGAGGGCGCGGGCGACGGTGGTGAACAGGGAGGGCGGGATCGCCAGGTAGTGGGTGACGAAGCCGTGTCCGGCGACGGCCTCGCGGAGCCGTTCGAAGGTGGCCTTGTCGGTGAAGTCGCCGGTGACGATGGACAGGTTCGCCGCGAGCCGGGCGAAGACCTCCTCGTCGAGGTCGGGGACGGCGGCGGCGACCGCCTCCCGGGCGTGGCGGCGGAGCGCCTCGTCGTCCCAGTCGCCGGCGGCCACGCCGATGACGGGGACGGTGAGCCGGTCGTCCTCGGTGAGCCGGTAGAGGGCGGGCAGCAGCATCTTCTTGGCGAGGTCGCCGGTGATGCCGAAGAGGACGAGGGCGTCGGCCGTCTCGAGGTCGTCGGGACCGAGGAGGGTGTCGCTCATCGCGAGCGTCCTTTCTGCGGGGATGCCGTCCCCCGGGGGTCGCCGGGGCGGTCCGGGCGGTCCGGGCGGTCCGGTCCGTGCGGGAAGCGGGCGTCGAGGGCCTCTTCGATCTGCTCGGGGTCGCGGCCGCGGGTCTCGGGCAGGTAGCGGCTGACGAAGAGGAACGCGAAGAGGCAGATCCCCGCGAAGATCCAGAAGGTCTCGCCCTGGCCGATGAGGTGGGCCAGGGGCAGGAAGGCGAGGCTGACGACGAAGTTGGAGACCCAGTTGACGGCGGTGGAGAGGCTCGATCCCTCGGCCCGGACGGAGGGCGGGAAGATCTCCCCGATCAGGGTCCAGAAGACGGGTCCGAGGCCGCCCGCGAAGGCGGCGATGTAGACCACCATGAAGACCAGGGTCAGTTCCGAGTTCATGTCCACGACGAACGCCAGGCCCAGCATGAAGATCGAGACCGTCATCAGGGCGAGCGAGGCGAGGACCATGGGCCGCCGGCCCACCCGGTCCACCAGCTTGATCGCCACCAGCGTCATGACCAGGTTGATCAGGCCGATGAAGACGGAGTAGAGGATGGCGTTCGAGGCGTCGAGTCCGGTCTGCTGGATGATGGTCGGCGCGTAGTAGATGATCGTGTTGATGCCGGCGAACTGCTGGACGGCGGCGAGGGTGAGTCCGACGATCAGGGCGGGCCGCACGTCGGGGGCGAGCAGCCGCCGGGTTCCCTTTCCGCCCGCCGCCTCGTTGCGCCTCTGCTTCTCGCGGTCCTCGGCCGTGCGCTGCCGGGCGCGCCGTACTAGTTCGTCGGCCGTCGGCCCGTCGGTCAGTTCGGCGATCCCCCGGCGTGCCACGTCCTCCTGGCCGTGGGCGATCAGCCACTGCGGCGACTCGGGCAGCAGCCACAGCGTGGCGGCGATCATGAGGAGGGCGGGGATCGCGCCGACGGCGAACATGGCCCGCCACGCCTCGCTGCTCGCGAAGGCGAGGTTGACGAGGTACGCGACGAGGATGCCGACCGTGATCATGAGCTGGTTCATGGTGAGCAGCCGGCCGCGGATCCTCGTCGGCGAGATCTCCGAGAGGTAGACCGGCACCGTGGCGGAGGCGGCGCCGACGGAGAGGCCGAGGACGATCCGGCCCGCCATGAGCGTCAGGTAGCCGTTCGCCAGGGCGGCGATCGCGGTGCCGAGCACGAACACGACGCCGATGAGGCGCAGGGCCCTGCGCCTGCCGAGCCGGTCGGCGAGGCGGCCCGCCGAGGTGGCGCCGACGACGGCGCCGATGAGCAGGACGCTGACCACGCTGCCCTGTTCGAAGGCGTTGAGGTCGAAGTCCTCCTTGATGTAAAGGAGCGCGCCGGAGACGACACCGGTGTCGAAGCCGAACAGGAAGCCGCCCAGCGCGATCGCGGCCGCCCAGAGGGTGATCCTCCGGATTCCCTCCGGCGCGACCTCGGTGAGCGGACCGTGGGTCCCCGGCTCCCTGGAGAATCCCTGAACCATGCGACGCCCTCGTCTCCCGGGCGCACGCCTTCTCGACGCTCGTCTCCTCGGTGGCCTTTGCGATCATCGTCACGGCACGGCGGCGGTGACGACATCTGTGCGGGCAATCGGGTGAGGGGGGTCGTGCGACGCGGGTCCGCGGCCTCGGGCGTGCTCCGCGGGGCGGATCAGGGGCCTGTACCGGCCCCGATCCGCCGGACGCCCCTAGCCGATGGCGGGGACCTGGGTGACGAGGCCGAAGGCGTTGTGGACGATCCGGACGCGGTTCTCGTTGTAGTCCATGGTGACCAGCGCGCCCTCGGGGACGTGCTGGATCTCCAGGTCCGGCCGGTCCCGCAGGATCACCTTCTCGGCCCAGGCCTTCGGCAGTCCGAGGGTCTCGGGCCACTGGGTCCTCGTCCCCGCGTGGTCCGTCGCGGGGGCGCCGGGCAGGGCGGCCGCGTCGAGGACGGCGGGGACCGCGGTGGCGGCGGCGTCGGCGGTCTCCGGGGCCGCGGTGGCGGCCGGAGCGATCAGGGCGGTGGCGGAGGCGGCCGCGAGGGCGGCCAGGAGCATCTTCTTCACGTCAGGCAGAACGATTCGCCGCTCCGGCGGTCACCGCGGACGGGTTATCGGTCACCGGTACGGCCCACGCGGCGGGCAGGGCGAGGGCGACGAGCACCGCGGAGACCACCACGGCCGCCGGGGCGCCCAGCACCTCGGCCGTGCCTCCGGCGAGGGCCGGGCCGGCCAGTCCGGCCGCACCGAACGTCATGGCGTCGAGCGCGTTCGCCCGGGCCAGGCGGTCGCCTCGTACGACGGCGGGGAGTTGGGCCGTCCAGCCGCCCGACAGGGCCGGCCCGAGCAGCCCCGCCAGTACGGCGAGAGCGAGGGTGAGCACGAGCGGCAGCCGGCCGAGGCCCACGAGGACCGCCGTCAGGCCCGCCGCGTACAGGGCGAGGGCCGCCGCGAGGAGGCGGCCGGGCCGTTCCGCCCGGTCGAGGAGCGTCCCGAGCACCGGGCCGCCCAGGACGGAGGAGACCGTGACGCCCGCGAGCAGCAGCGATGCGTCGGCGGCCGATCCGGTCAGCGCGAACCCGGCCAGCATCAGGGCCGGTCCCGACATCTCGTCCCCGGTACGGGCCACCGCCGCTCCGGTGAGGTGGACGGGAAAGGAGTAACGCCTCTTCATCTGCGGGACGTTACGGAGGTAACTCAAAACCCGGCAAGGTGCGTTACATTCTCCCGGTGTCCTCTCCCGTCGACGACCGGTCCGCCCGGCACTCCGTACAGACCACCGCGCGACGGACCGTCGACCTGGTCAACGCGCTCTCCGGCGACTCCCCCGACCCCGCCGGGGTCGCCGCGGTGCTCCGCGCGTACGGCGAGGCGGAGCCCCTCGACCTCACCACCCATGATGTCGCCGGGATGCGCGCGGCCGCCGCGCTGCTGCGGGAGGTCTTCGCCGCCGGGCACGTCGACGGGGCCGCCGCCGTCCTCAACCGCCTCCTGCGGGAGCACACCGGACCGCTGCGGCTCTCCTCCCACGGCGGCGCCTCCCCCTGGCACCCCCACCTGGACTCCGGCGACGACGCGCCCTGGGACGAGTGGCTGCTCGCCTCGTCGTGCATGGCCCTGACCGTCCTCCTCTGGGACCGTCGACGCCCGCCGGGCGGGATCTGCGCCTCGTCCGGCTGCCGGAACGTCTTCCTCGCCCAGGGCGCCGGGCAGGAGCGCCGCTACTGCTCCCGCCGGTGCGCCACCCGTGAGCGGGTCGCGGCTCACCGGCGCTCGCGCGCCGCCGGACGGGAGGGCGGGGCTCCGCGCTGAGCCCTCGCCCGGCGCCGGGCGGCGCCCGTGCGCCGGTGCCGGTGGGTCAGGTCCGCTCCCGGGCGCGGTACCGGAGGATCCCCTTCGCCGTGAGGGCCGCGCCCACGCACGCCACGCCGGCCAGCGTGACCGCGAAGTCGCCGAAGGTGAAGCCGGCGAGGGCCGTCACGCCGCCGACCGCGTCGAGGAGGTCCAGCCCGGCCCCGGTGCGCCGTTCCGGCGCGGGGTCGCGCAGCCGGCGCAGGACGGGAACGAGGGCGGCGAGTTGCAGGACCACCAGGGCCACGAAGACCCAGCGGAACGCGAGGGGGATGTCCACGCGCCGCAATGTACGCCCGGACCGATCACCCCGGATGGACGGCGGGTGGATTCGGCCCCAACTCTCGGTCGAGTGGGGCGGTTTCACCCGGTATCGCCGCCCAGCTCGCTCCTGACGACCTCGCCCACCAGGCCGCGCAGCCAGGCGTGGGCGGGGTCGGCCTCGTACCGGGGGTGCCAGGCGAGGGAGAGGCGGAGGGACGGCAGGTCGAGGGGGATCGGGAAGGTGGCCAGGCCGAAGCGGCGGGCCGTGGCCGAGTGGACGCGTTCCCCGAGGATGCCGACGAAGTCGGTGTCGAGCAGGGCGAGGAGGGCCGAGGCGAAGGTCGGGTAGACGGCCACGACCCTGCGCTCCAGGCCGTGTTCGGCCAGGGCCGTGTCGATCGGGCCGGTGAACCGGCCCCGGCGCGAGTGGTTGAGGTGGTCGGCGGCGGCGAACCCGGCGAGGGTGACCCCGCCGTCCAGGAGGGGGTGCCCGGTTCGGACGACGCCCACGAAGCGGTCCTCCAGGAGCGGTTCGATGCGGGTCTCGGGGCCGGTTCCGGCGACGTCGCCGAGTTCCAGGTCGGCCAGGTCCTCACGGAGGAACTGCACGTCCTGCGGGCCTTCGCCCAGGAACCTCAGGGAGACGCCCGGGGCCTCGGCCCGCATCCGGGTGAGGAGCGGCGCGCCGAGGCGGACGACCAGGGACTCGTCGGCCTGGACGGTGAAGGTCCGTTCGAGGCGGGCCGGGTCGGTCTCGCCGGCCGGCGCGAAGACGGCGCGGGCCCGTACGACCAGTTCGTGGACCTCGGCCCGTACGGCCAGGGCGCGCGGGGTGGGGACCATGGTCCGCCCGGACCGGACCAGTACGGGGTCTCCCAGGGCGCGCCGAATACGGCCGAGGGTACGGCTCATCGCGGGCGACGACAGGTCGAGCCGGTCGGCGGCGCCGCCGACGCTGCCCTCTTCGAGGAGGGCGTCCAGGGCGACCAGCAGGTTCAGATCGAGATTCGAATTCACGTTCAGTTGCATGGCGTGCACTTATCTCTTCGCAAAGTTGCATTTGAAGGCAAGTCCGTTGCGACCCTACCGTGGCAGTGCGGTCGGCCGACCCCCTCTCTCCCCGGTTCTCCTTCCGGTCCTCCTCCGGGCTCCTCGAACTCCGGGCCCCTCCTCCGGGCTCCTAGAACTCCGGGCCCCTCGAACGAAAGATCCTTCCCATGACCCTGGATGACGTGCGTTCCGCGCCGCGTCCCGTCGGCCGCCGGGCCGTGTACGCCGTGATGGCGGCGTGCTCCGTGCTGGTGGTGTCGCTGGTGGCCGCGGTCAACCTCGCGATCCCGAAGCTGGCGGCGAGCGGACTCGCGCCCTCCCCCGGCCAGTTGCTGTGGATCGTCGACACCTACGTGCTGGTCTTCGGCTGCCTGCTGATCCCGGCGGGCGCGCTCGGCGACCGGTACGGCCGCAAGGGCGCGCTGCTTGCCGGCCTCGGCCTGGTGGCGGCCGGCGCCCTGGTCTCGGCGGCGGCCCCCGGCGTCGCCGTCCTGATCGCCGGCCGGGCCGTCACCGGCGTCGGGGCGGCCCTGGTCATGCCGGCCACCCTGTCGCTGATGCTGGAGGTGACCGAACCGGCCGGACGGCCGCAGGCGGTCGCCGTCTGGACGGCCGCGACCGGCGTCGCCGGCGTCGCCGGGAACGTCGGCGGGGGCCTGGCCCTGCAGTACCTGCCGTGGCAGGGCCTGTTCCTGTCGGTCGCGCCGCTCGCCGCCGTCCTCGGCCTGCTCGCGGCCCGTTGCGCGCCGCGCGGCGAACGGCGGCCCGCGAACCTGGACCTGCCCGGCTCGGCGCTGCTCGTCACGGGCGTCGGAGCCCTGCTGTACGGGATCATCGAGGGGCCCTCGTCCGGCTGGGCATCCGTGCGGGTGATCGGCGGGCTGCTGCTTTCGGCCGGTCTCCTCGCGCTGTTCGTGGTGCGCTCGCTCCGCGCGGACCGTCCGCTGCTCGACCCGCGCGTCTTCCGGATCCGCAGGCTGCGGGCCGGTTCCCTCGGCGTCGGGGTCGCGTTCTTCGGCCTGTTCTCCCTGTTCTACGTCAACGCCCAGTACCTCCAGTACGCCAAGGGGTACTCGCCGCTGGTCGCCGGGTGCGCGATCGCTCCCCTCGCGGTCGGCATGGCGGTCGCCTCGCGCCACAGCATCCGGCTGGCCGCCCGCTTCGGCGACGGCGTCGTCACCGCCGGCCTGGCGGGCATCGTCGGCGGGCTCGTCCTGACGTCCTTCGCCACCGCCGCCACCCCGTACCCCGTCTACGCCCTCTTCCTCCTGGTCCTCTCCCTGGGCATGGGCCTGTGCGTGCCGGTCCTCTCGGCCGCCGTCATGGGCTCCCTCCCGCAGTCCCGGGCGGGTCTCGGGTCGGGCCTGAACGGCGCGACCCGCGAGATCGGCAGCGCGCTGGGCGTCGCCGTCATGGGGACGTCCCTCTCCTCGCACGGCTCGGAGGTCTTCTCCAGCGCGATGGCCTTCGGCTTCCGGGTGGTCGCGGGCCTCGTCCTGGCCGCGTCCCTCGTCGCCCTGGCGTGGTGGCGCGGCGGCGACGGGACGCCGACGACCCCGGCGGGGTGAGCCCGGGTCGTCGGCGCCGGTCCGGCGGCATGTTTGGGGGACCGGACGGCGGTCAGGCGTAATCGACGAACCTGCCCGACTCATCGACTGGGGAGCACATGGAGAGCGTTCTTCGGCTGGCGGCCTCCGTCGGCGGCTCGGCCCTCGTGGCGTTCGTCGTGGTCCGAACGGCGGACCTGCTGGCCCGTCACGCGGACGCGCGCCACCACGAGACACCTCTGTGGGGGCTGCTGCGCCGCTGCCGCACGCCGCTGTTCGTCGTCCTGCTGACCGCCCTGCTCCGCTGGACCTATCCGGCCTCGGCCTTCTCCGCCCTGGAGGAGCACGCCGACCTGGTGGGCCACGTGCTGCTGCTGTGCCTGATAGGCGGCGGCGCCTGGCTGACGATCCGGGCGGCCTCGGCCGTCGTCGAGTCCTCGTACGCGCGGTACGCGGGGCGGGCGCGCGACGCGGCGCGGCTGCGCCGGGTCCGTACCCAGGTCACGCTGATCATGCGGGTGCTGTCGGTCGCGGTCGGCGTGCTCGCCGCCGCCGCCGCCCTCGTCACCTTCCCCTCCTTCCGCACCCTCGGCACGTCCCTGCTCGCCTCGGCCGGGATCATCGGCATCGTGGCCGGCGTGGCGGCGCAGTCGACGCTCGGCAACCTCTTCGCCGGCTTCCAGATCGCCTTCGGCGACATGGTCCGCATCGGGGACACGGTCGTCGTCGACGGCGAGTGGGGCCTCGTGGAGGAGGTGACGCTGACCTTCCTGACGGTCAGGACCTGGGACGAGCGCCGGGTGACGCTGCCCGTCTCGTACTTCACCTCGCGGCCGTTCGAGAACTGGTCCCGGGGCGGCGCCCAGATGACGGGGTCGGTCTTCGTCCACTGCGACCACTCCACGCCCGTCGCGCTGATGCGGGCACACCTGCGCGAGTTCCTCGCCGGCTGCCCGACCTGGGACGGGCGGGGCTGGGACCTCGCCGTCACCGACACGTCGCCGACCTCCATCACGGTCCGCGCGATCGTGACCGCCAAGGACGCCGACGACCTGTGGACGACCCGCTGCGCCGTACGGGAGGAACTGGTGCGCTGGCTCGCGCGGGAGCATCCCGGTGCCCTGCCCCGGGTCGTCACCGCCTCCGCGCCGGGCGAGTCCGGCAAGGCGGCCTGACCCCGTACGTCCGGACGGAGCGCCGGGCGGCGCCGGAGGAGGGCGGGGGCGGCACCCTCGTGCGGTCCGTGGAGACCGGACAGTGCACCATGGGGCCGTCCCTTCCCGTGCGCCTCCGGAGAATCCCGATGCTCTCGCTGATCCTCGTCGTCCTCGCTGTCGTCGCCGTCTTCGGCTCGTTCGTCCTGTGCGTCGTGACCGTCGCGCGGATGCGGGAGCTGCCGGCGTGGCGGCGCTTCCTCCCCCTGGCGCTCCTCCTGGTCGCACTGTCCGCGAGCCTCCTGCGCGCCGCCGACGTCCGCTGGGTCGCCGAGGCGATCGCCTTCCCCCTGAACCTGGCGGTCATCCTCCTCTCCACGTACGAGATCCGCGCCAGGCGGCTCCGGAACCGTCGGGAGGCGGCCGGAGCCGCCTAGGGCCCGTCCTGCGGATCAGGCTCTAGAAGCGGAGGTGTCCCACGGCCATGAGCAGGGCGGCGACGGCGACGTTGACCAGGGCCGTGGCGAGGAGGTGTCCGCGCGGCGCCCCGGGGCCGGGCGGTGGGGCGAGGGCGCCGGCCGTCCTGGTCTGGCGCCACACGAAGGCCGCGAGCAGGGCGCCGGCGACCGGGACCAGGAGGGCGTGGCCCTCGAAGTACGGGACGGCCCCGCCGATTCCGATGATCCCGGCGGCGCCGAGCAGCACCCCGGGCCCGTCGAGGCGGAGGCCTGCGCGGCCCGGGCGGTCGTGCACCAGGGCCGCCGCTCCGGCCGTGGCGGCCACGGCAAGGAGGGCGGCGGCGAACAGGCACCAGCGCCAGTTCGGACCGACCGGGAACAGCCAGAACGCCAGCAGGCCGAGCGCCGGGCCGCCGCCCGCGATCGCGGTGTGGATCCCGAACGCCCTGCGGCGTTCCCCCGGGTCGGTGAACGACGTGGACAACAGGGCCGGTACGGACGACGAGATCAGCGCGGCGAAGGCGCCCTGGAGGGCACGGCCCGTGATCCACGCGGTGGAAGAGGGGGCCGCGCCGCCGAGGGCGGCGGCCACCGCGAACCCCGCCAGGCCGATGACCAGCATCCTCTTGCGGCCCACGAGGTCCGCGACGCGGGTGCCGAACAACAGCACCCCGGCGAAGGCCAGCACATAGGAGACGGGCATCACGTCCAGGTAGACGGTGGACGTCACCTTCACGCCGCCGGTGGCGAGCCCCAGGTCATGGCCGGCACCCCACCACAGCATCGCCCGGTTGGAGAACGCCGCGTCGACCAGGACGAGCGTCTGGGCCAGTGCGAGCGTCATCAGGCCCCACCAGCGCCGGGGAAGGGGGGCCGCCGGGGCCGCCGCCGGGGATGCGGGTGCGCTCCAGGATCCGGGCGACGGGTCCACGGGCGCGCCGAATCCGGGGGGCGAGGCGGAGGCGGACCGCGCGGGGACCGTCGGGACGTACGCGGGCGGCGGAGGCGTCGTCCCTGCGGACCCGGGGCGGGGGGCCGGCCGTACGGCGGGGGCATCGGCTCCGGCGGGGGCGTAGTCCAGCAGGTGGGCGGCGCGGCGGCCGAGCTGGGCGAGGACCGGCCCCGGCAGCCACTCGCCGTCCTGGCCGGCCGCCGTGCGCGCGGCCACCTCGCGGGGAGTCGGCCGCCGGGCCGGATCCTTGTGCAGGCAGGCCCGTACGAGGTCGACGAGCGTGTCCGGTACACCGGTCAGGTCCGCCTCCTCCTCCGCGATCCGGAAAAGGTGGGCGTTGAGACCGCTGTCCGTGGCGCCGAAGAGGAGGCGTCCGGTGGCGGCGTAGACCAGGAGCGCGCCCAGGCAGAACACGTCGGAGGCCGGGGTGAGTTCGAGGCCGCGCACCTGTTCCGGCGACATGAAGCCGGGCGAGCCGATCAGCATGCCGGTGCGGGTGTGCAGGCTGTCCCCGGCCAGGCCGTCCATGGCCCGCGCGATGCCGAAGTCGATGACGCGCGGCCCGTCCACGGTGACCAGGACGTTGGACGGCTTGAGGTCGCGGTGGATCAGGCCGGCCTCGTGCACGGCCTGCAGGGCGAGGGCGAGGCGGTTGGCGAGGGTGCGGACCGACGCCTCGGGCAGCGGCCCGAAGTCCTCGGCCACGACGGTGGTCAGGTCGGGGCCCGGTATGTACCGGGTCGCCACCCACGGCACCTCGGCCTCGGTGTCGGCGTCCAGGACGTCGGCGGTCCAGGTGCCGCCCACCCGCCGGGCGGCGGCCACCTCGCGGGCGAACCGCCTGCGGAACTCGGCGTGCTGGGCATGTTCGGCCTGGACGACCTTGACCGCGACCGTGCGGCCCAGGTCGGAGCGGCCCAGGTAGACCAGGCCCATTCCGCCCGCGCCGAGGCGGGCGATCAGGCGGTACGGGCCGATGTGCGCGGGGTCCGCCCCCGTCAGTTGTTCCACGGCGGAGGTCAGCCCTTCGGGTTCCGGTCGTCCGGGCCGCGCCACGTGGCCGGGGCGGACGGGCGCGCCGAGAGGAGTTCGTCGTGGTCCATGCGGTGGTCCCCCTGGATGGATGCGGAGGTCCCAAGGTAGAGCAAGATCGAAGGCGGGGGCGGGTGTTGCCGGGGAGAGACCGGGCTCCCGGGTCCGCGGGCCCGCCCGCCGACCGCCCCGTCAACCGCCCTTCAGCGGTTCGTCAGCCGTACTTCAACCACTCTTCAACCGCACGTCAAGCGTTCGTCAGCCGTCCGTGACCACCGGGTACGGCACGTGGGTGCGCCGGCCGGGGTCGCCCGAGAGGCGGCCGCCGGCCGGGGACCCGGCGCGCTGGGCGCAGTCGCGCCGCTCGCCAGGGTGAGCATGGCGGACGTGGACCGTTTCTTCGCCCCGCTCGGCGTGCGCGAACTGCGGCTCGCCGGGCCCGTGCCGGGGAGCCCGGCGAACCGCGACTGCCTTCCGGGCTTCGCGGCGCCTCTGACGGCCAAGGACCTGAACCTCGCCGCCGACGCCCTGCGGGCCGGCGGCGTGGACACCCAACTTGGCCTGAAAGCAGCAGAGTTGTACACGTCCTCCGCGGAGGGGGACGGCGCCGGGCTGGACTTCTCGGCGATCGTACGGACGATCCGGGGGTCCGGGGCCGCCACGGAGCACACGACGAAGGACGGGACGAACCCATGACCTACGAGACCGTCCTGGTCGAGCGCAAGGACCGCGTCGCGCTCGTCACCCTCAACCGCCCGAAGCCCTCAACGCCCTCGACCTCCGGGTGACGGAGGAGGTCGTGGCGGCCGTCGAGGGGCTGGACCGGGACCCCGGCGCGGGCCGTGTCGTCCTGACGGGGTCGGAGCGGGCGTGCGCCGCGGGCGCCGACATCAAGGAGATGCGCCCGCGGAGCTACATGGACATGCACCCCTCCGACTGGTTCACGGCCTGGGGCCGGCTCGGGCGGGTCCGTACGCCCACGGTCGCGGCGGTCGCCGGGTACGCGCTGGGCGGCGGCTGCGAGCCGGCGACGCTCTGCGGCGTCCTGCCGGCCGCCGACACGGCGGTCTTCGGGCAGCCGGAGATCAAGCTCGGGGTGATCCCGGCATCGGCGGCTCCCAGCGGTCGACCCGGGCCGTCGGCAGGGCGAAGGCCATGGAGCTGTGCCTGACCGGCCGGACCATGGACGCCGTCGAGGCCGAGCGGGCCGGGCCGGTGTCGCGGATCGTGCCGGCGGACGAACTCCTCACCGAGGCGTGGAAGGTCGCCGGCACGGTGGCGGCGATGTCCAAGCCGGTCGCGATGATGGCGAAGGAGTCCGTGAACCGCTCCTTCGGGACCACGCTCGCCGAGGGCGTGCGCTTCGAACGGCGCCTGCTCCACGCGGTGTTCGCCACGGAGGACCAGGAGGGCATGTCCGCGTTCGTGGAGAAGCGGCCTCCGGGGTTCGTCCACGGCTGACGCGTGGCCGGCCGGGCGGGGGTCTCCCCCGCCCGGCCGGCCTTCCGCTCAGACCGCGTCGGTCGCGGGCGTCGCGCCGGGACGGGACCCTCGCCACGACGGAAGGTGGTGGAAGAACAGGTTGAGGACGACCGCGGTGAGCGTCCCCAGCATGATGCCGCTCTCGAAGAGGACTTGGAGCTGCCGGGTCGGCATGTGCTCGGCGAACTGGGGATACGCGGTGGGCAGGAAGCCGATGCCGAGGCTCGCGGCCACCAGGACCGTGTTCCGCGCGCCCGACAGGTCGGCCTTGACGAGGATCTGCATCCCCACGACGGCGATCGTCGAGAACAGGACGACGGTGGCGCCGCCCAGGACGGCCGGCGGCATCGCCGCGACCACCGCGCCCACCTTGGGGACCGTACCGAGGACCAGCATGATCACCCCGCCGGTCGCGACGACCCGGCGGGACGTCACCCCGGTCAGCCGCAGCAGCCCCACGTTCTGGCTGTAGACCGTGGTGGGGAAGGAGTTGAGCAGTCCGGACGCCACCGTGGCCAGACCGTCGGCGCGCAGCGCGCGGACGACGGACCGCTCGTCCACCTCGCGTCCGGCGATCTCCCCGACGGCGAAGAACTGGCCGATCGACTCGACCGCGATGATCACCATGACGAGGACGATCGCGAGGACCGCCATCACGTCGAAGCGGGGCGCTCCGTAGTGCAGCGGGGCCTGCATCCCGAACCAGGCGGCGTCGCCGACGCGGGAGAAGTCGGCCCGTCCGGCGAGCGCCGCGACCACCGTGCCCGCCGCCAGGCCGAGCAGGACGGCGACCGAGGCGACGAAGCCCTTCGCGAACCGGTACAGCACGACGACGACCACCAGCGTGACGGCGGCCAGACCGAGCTGGACGGGAGCCCCGAAGCCGGCCGCGCCCGGATCGCCGCCGCCCACCTGCCGGGCGGCCACCGCCATCAGGGTCACCCCGACGACGGTGACGATCGTGCCGGTGACCAGGGGCGGGAAGAAGCGCACCAGCCGGCCGAAGACCGGGGCCACCAGGAAGAGCACGAACCCGGCCGCGATCACCGCCCCGAACACCGTGGGCAGCCCGGCGCGCGCACCCCCCGCCGCCACGCCGACGGACACCAGGGACGGCACGGCCGCCGTCGACATGCCCTGCACCACCGGCAGCCGGATGCCGACGCCGGGCAGGCCCACGGTCTGCAACAGGGTCGCCACGCCGCAGGCGACCAGCGCGGTGTTCACGAGCGAGGCGGTGTCGGCTTCGGACAGCCCCATGCCCTGCGCCACCAGCAGCGGCATGACCACGGCGCCCGCGTAGAAGGCCAGCACGTGCTGCAGACCGAGCGCCACCAGCCGCCACCGGGCGGGCGCGGCGCCGGCGGGGGCCGGGCCTGCGGGACCGGCGACGCGCGGGGGACGCGGGGAGGCGGTCCCGTCCGGCGACTTCGCGCCGCCCGTAGTGGCACTCCCGGTCGGCGGCCGCGTCACGTCCCCCTCAGCGGCCCCACCCGGCGGCCGCGCCGCATCCGTCGTGGCGTTCTCGCCCGGTGCTCGTGTCACATCCGTCGTGGCGTTCTCGCCCGGCGCTCGTGTCACATCCGTCATGAGGTCCTCCCCAGTCGTCGCTCCCGGTGCCGCCACGGCACGGTCAGTGGGCCGAAGCCGGCCCGTTCCACCAGGCGGGCCGCCCGTTCGCGGGCCCGCGCGCCCAGTGCCTCCTCGTCGATGCCGGGGCAGTGGCCGTCCTCGTAGACGACCCTCCCGCCGACCAGCGTCATCACCACGTCGCCCGCCCGGGCCGCGTACACCAGCGCCGACACGGCCCGGTGCACGGGCTGCACCGCCGTGCCCGAGAGGTCCACGACCACCAGGTCCGCGAGGACCCCGGGGCGGACGGCGCCGGCGTCCCGGACGCCCGCGTACCGGGCCCCGTCGCGGGTGGCCGCCTCCAGGACGTCCTCGCAGCGCACCCCGGCCGGGTCGAGCGAGGCCAGCCGCTGCGCGAACAGCGTCTGCTTCATCACCTCGAACATGTCCTGCCGCCCGCCGGCGCTCGGGCCGTCCGTGCCCAGGGCCACGACCGCGCCCGCCTCCCGCAGCGGCAGCCAGGGCATCGTGCCGGAGGCCAGATAGGCGTTGGAGCAGGGGTTGTGGGCGACGCCGGCGCCCGCCGCGCCGACCGCGGCCGTCTCCTCCTCGTCCAGCCAGACGGCGTGGGCGAGCGTCGCCCGCGCGTCGAGCAGGCCCTCGCGCGCCAGCCAGGTCACCGGGCGGACGCCGTGGGCCTCCAGGTAGCTCAGCGGATCCCCGGCGCCCTCGCTGCAGTGGGTGTGCCAGCGGACCCCGTGCTCCCGGGCCAGGGCGACCGCGCCGCGCACCAGGTCCCGGTCGCCGTAGGAGAGGTTGAGCGGGGCCGGCCAGACCCGGACGCGCGCGTCGGGGCCGCGGGCCGCCATGCACTGCCGGGTCAGCTCCAGGTCCTCGGCGGTGCCGTGGCGGTACAGCGCGTCGGGCAGGCCGCGCGCGTCGGCGATCTTCGTACGGTCGCCGGTCATGCCCCGGGCGACCGCGCCGCGCAGCCCGACCTCCTCGATCGCGTCGGCCACGGCGAGGACGGTCTCGGGGTCGGTGGGCGCGTAGTGGTGGTCGACGACGGTGGTGATGCCGGCCCGGGCCGCCTCGACGGCGCCCAGGCGCACGGCGGTGAGGGCGTCCTCCGCGTCGAGGTGGACGGCGTAGGGCCACATGAAGTGGTTGAGCCAGGGCCGGATCGGCTCGCCGTCGCCGATGCCGCGGGCGAAGGACTGGAAGAGGTGGGTGTGGGCGTCGGTGAAGCCGGGCAGGATCGCGCGGCCCCGGCAGTCGACGGTGCGGCGGGGGCTCCAGCGGGCCTCGACCTCGCGGGCCGGGCCGACGTCGACGATCCGGTCGCCGTCGACGGCCACCGAGCCGGAGGTGTACACGGTCCGCTCGTCGTCGACGGTGACGACCTGGGCGCCGGACAGCAGCAGCGCGCAGGGGCGCGACGGGGGCCGAGAGCCGGCCAGGGAGTCGGGCAGGGGGTGGGGAGACTGTTCGGGCATGGGCGTGCCCCGCTTTCGATCCGGGGATGCCGGGACCGCCGCCGCGGCCCGCGCGTGACTGCGGGCGCGGCGGCCGGCCTCCGGGAGGAGAGACGAGGGGGGAAGGCGGGGTTCAGCCGCCGAAGTTGGCGGCGATGCGCTGCCGCAGGTAGTCCTCGGCGGTGATCGGCGCGTAACGCCCGTCCGGCGAGGTGATCACGGCGTCCCGGTCGGCCTGCGCGAAGTAGGCGATCGAGTAGCGCGGCCCCTGGTCGCCGTCGGGCGCGGGCGGGGCGACGCGGTGGAAGTTGGACAGGAGCCGGTCGCCGCTCCACCGCATCAGCATGTCGCCGATGTTGCAGGTCACGAGGTCGGATCGGGCGGGCACCGGGGTCCAGGCCCGGGTGTCGGCCTCGCCACCGGGGCAGACCTGCAGTCCGTCCTGTCCGTCCCGCTGGAACAGCAGGGTCAGGCAGTCGAAGTCGGTGTGCGCGCCGGCCCGCCAGGCGCCGTCGGACCGCCCGCGGGCCGCCTCGGGGACCGCGTAGTAGTGCAGCAGCCGCAGCGTGCTCTGGTGCAGCGGACCGGCCGGGTCGTGGCGCTCGGCGAAGAAGTCCCGCTCGAATCCGAGGCGTTCGGCGAAGCAGGACAGGACCCGCTGGGCGAGGGCGTGGCAGCGCGCCTCGAAGGACAGGAGCGTGTCGCGGAACCCGGGCAGCTCCTCCTCGCCGGGCCACAGGCCCGCCATGTGCGGGCGGGTGAGCTGGTACGACTCCTTCTCGTCCGGCGTACCGGTGGAGGGGCGCACCTGGCTGCGGTACTCCCAGCCCGCGTTGAGCCCCTTCTTCAGCGCGTGCCCGCGCTTGGTCTCCTCCGGCAGCGCGAAGTAGGCCTCGGCCGCCGCGAACGCGGCGTCGGTCTCGGCGCGGGTGAGTCCGTGTCCGGAGAGCTGGAAGAAGCCGGTCTCCGTGGCGGCCTGCCACAGCTCCTCGGTGATCGGGGCGCGCCGGTCCTCGAAGTCCGTCAGATCGACGACCTTGATCTCCCGGGCCGCCGTCGCGGTGCCCGTGGCGCGGCCCATGCGCCGCTCCCTGGCGAGCTCCGCCTCGGCGTTCGGGGTGCGCGGGTCGTGGTGCTGGGTGGTCAACGTGGTTCTCCCTGTTCGGGGCGCGTCCCGGACCGTGCCGGACGCGCGGGGGAACGAAGCGCGGTCACCGCCCCCGGCGCTTCCACCGGTCCGCTCGGCGGACCGGGCACGCTCGCGCACGGCCTTGCTGCCGACGCGTCGTGAACTGGCAGCCCCCGGCCCCCATCGGGGCCTCCGGGTGCTGCGCGATGCCGAGAAGTCTCCCGGCCCGGTGTTACGGGCCTGCTACGCCCGGTGTCACACGCGTAAATGGTCACGCGCGCAAGTGGTCGGCCGTGGAGAAGGCCTCCCGTGGAGAAGGTCACCCGGCCCCCGCTTCCGCGCCCGGGGCCGAGCGCGGATGCGGGCGCGGAAGCCGGGGCCGCCGGTTCAGCCGCCGGCCACGACCCGGGGGAGGTCCGCCAGGATCGCGGCCAGGTCCCCGGCGGGGACGCCTCCGCCCTGGGCGATCTCCGGGGAACCGCCGCCCCGGCCGCCGAGGAGCCGCTTGACGGTCGCGGAGGCGTTCCGGCCGGCCTCACGGGCCGGGGCGTTGACGGTGAGGACGAGTCCGCCCGAGGAGGTGGCGACGGCGACCAGGCCGGGGCGCCCGTGCGGGAGGCGGTCGCGGACCGCGAGGGCGAGGGCGCGGGCCTCGTCGGCGGCGCCGTCGACGGTCGCGGTGACGACGAGGGTGTCCCCCGCCTCGACGGCCCGTCCGGCGAGGTCGGCGGCGCGGCCCGCCGTGGCCCTGGCCTTGAGGCGGGCGTTCTCGCGGTCGGCGGCCTTGAGCCGGTCGAGGAGGCCGGCGATCTTCTCGGGCAGTTCGGTACGGGGCGCGTTCAGCTGCTCGGCGATCCGGCCCACGAGGTCGCGCTCGCGGGCGAGGTAGCCGAAGCCCTCGATGCCGACGGCGGCCTCCAGGCGGCGCATGCCGGCGCCGACGGAGGACTCGGCGGTGAGGGCGACCGTGCCGATCTGGGAGGCGTGGTCGACGTGGGTGCCGCCGCACAGCTCGCGGGACCAGGGGCCGCCGATCTCCACGACCCGGACCTTCTCCCCGTACGTCTCGTCGAAGAGGGCGAGCGCGCCGAGCTCCTTGGCCTCGGGCAGGGTCGTCCAGCGGACGGTGACGGGCAGGTCGCGGCGCAGGGCCCGGTTGGCGGCCTCCTCGACCTCGCTCCGGACGGCCGGGGAGAGGGCGCCGCGCCAGGGGAAGTCGAGGCGGAGGTGGCCGGGCCGGTTGTAGGAGCCGGACTGGAGGGCGGTGGGGCCGAGGACCTCGCGCAGGGCGGCGTGCAGGACGTGGGTGCCGGAGTGGGCCTGGCGGGCGCCGAGGCGCCATTCGGGGTCGACGGCGGCGTGCACGGTGTCGTCCACGGCCAGTTCGCCGGCCGTGATCCTGACCCGGTGGACGACGAGGCCGGGCAGGGGCCGCTGGACGTCCACGACCTCGGCCTCCACCGAGGCCCCGGAGAGCAGGCCCGCGTCGCTGTCCTGGCCGCCGGACTCGGCGTAGAAGGGGGTGCGGTCGAGGACGACGGTGACGAGGTCGCCGGTGCGGGCCACCGGGACGGGGCCCTCGGCGCCGAGGAGCGCGAGGACGCGGGACTCGGTGGTGAGGGTGTCCCACGCCCGCCAGTCGGTCGGGCCGTGGGCGTCCAGGACGGTGCGGAGGGCGGCGGTGTCCGCGGTGCCGCCGGACTTGCGGGCGCGGGCGTCCGCGCGGGCCCGCTCGCGCTGCTCGTTCATGAGGGCGGTGAAGCCCTCGCGGTCGACCTCGACGCCCTGCTCGGCGGCCATCTCCAGGGTGAGGTCGATGGGGAAGCCGTAGGTGTCGTGGAGGAGGAAGGCCTGTGCGCCGGGCAGCGAGCGGCCGCCGTCCGCCTTCACCCCGGCGACGGCGGTGTCCAGGACAGTGGTGCCCTGCTTGAGGGTGGCGCGGAAGGCGTCCTCCTCGCCGTACGCCTGGTCGGAGATCCGGGCGTAGGACGCGACGACCTCGGGGTAGCCGGGGGCCATGCAGTCGCGGGCGACGGGCAGCAGTTCGGGCAGGGCGGGGTCCTGGAAGCCGAGCTGGCGCATGGAGCGGACCGAGCGGCGCAGGATGCGGCGCAGGACGTAGCCGCGGCCCTCGTTGCCGGGGGCGGTGCCGTCGGCGAGGAGCATGAGGGCGGTGCGGACGTGATCGGCGACCACGCGGAGCCGTACGTCGGCCCGCTCGTCGTCGCCGTAGCGGACGCCGGCGAGGGTGGCGGCCCGGTCGAGGACGGGGCGGGTCTCGTCGATCTCGTAGAGGTTGTCGACGCCCTGGAGGAGGGTGGCCATCCGCTCCAGGCCCATGCCGGTGTCGATGTTGCGGCGGGGCAGTCCGCCGAGGATCGGGTAGCCGCTCTTGCCGGGGCCCTCGCCGCGCTCGTACTGCATGAAGACGAGGTTCCAGAACTCGGTGTACCGGTCCTCGTCGACGGCGGGGCCGCCCTCGCGGCCGAGGGCCGGGCCGCGGTCGTAGTACAGCTCGGAGCAGGGTCCGCAGGGGCCGGGGACGCCCATGGACCAGAAGTTGTCCTCGTCGCCGCGCGCCACGATCCGCTCGTCGGGCAGGCCGGCGACCTCGCGCCAGATGCCGCGGGCGTCGGTGTCGGAGTGGTGGACGGTGACCCAGATCTTCTCGGGGTCGAGCCCGTACCCGCCCTCGGCCCACGGCTTGGTGGACAGGTCCCAGGCGAAGGCGACGGCCTCCTCCTTGAAGTAGTCCCCGAAGGAGAAGTTGCCGTTCATCTGGAAGAAGGAGCCGTGCCGGGTGGTCTTCCCGACCTCCTCGATGTCCAGGGTCCGCACGCACTTCTGCACGCTCGTGGCCCGCTGCCACAGGGGGGCCGCCTCGCCGGTGAAGTACGGCTTGAAGGGGACCATGCCGGCGTTGACGAACAGCAGGGTGGGGTCGGGGGTGGGCAGCGGCGCGCTGGGCACGACGGTGTGTCCCCGGGCGGCGAAGTAGTCGAGGAAGCGCTGGCGGATGTCGGCGGTACGCAAGGTTCTCACTGCTTCCGGTGGAGGGAGACGGTCGGGTTCCGGTGGAGGGCGGCGGTCAGGCGGCCCGGGCGGAGGGGGCGGGAAGCGGGGTCAGGGAGGCGTACTCCAGGGGCGCGGAGGGGTCGATGGACACGTCCAGCGGGGCGGGCTCCGCTCCCGAGCGTACGAGGAGGTCGCCGACGGCGGCGATCATGGCGCCGTTGTCGGTGCACAGGGTCATCGGCGGGACGCGCAGCTCGACCCCGGCGGCGGCGCACCGCTGCTCGGTGAGGGTGCGGACCCGGGAGTTCGCGGCGACGCCGCCGACCACGATCAGCGTCTTGACGTCGTACGCCCGGCAGGCGGCGAGGGCCTTGCGGCTGAGGACGTCGGCGACGGCCTCCTGGAGGGCGGCGGCGCCGTCGGCGACGGGGACGCCGATCCCCCGGGCGCGGTGCTTCTCGACCCAGCGGGCGGCGGCGGTCTTCAGGCCGGAGAAGGAGAAGGCGTACGGGTCGTCCCCGCCGCGGGTCAGCGGCCGGGGGAAGTCGACCGCGCGCGGGTCGCCGTCCCGGGCGGCCCGGTCGACGGCGGGCCCGCCGGGGTAGGGCAGGCCGAGGATGCGGGCGACCTTGTCGAAGCACTCCCCCGCCGCGTCGTCCAGGGTGTCGCCCAGGTGCAGGATCGGCTCGCGGACGAGGTCCCGGACCAGGAGGAGGGAGGTGTGGCCGCCGGAGACGACGAGGACGACGCAGGGGCTGGGCAGCGGACCGTGCTCCAGGGTGTCGGCGGCGACGTGCCCGGCGAGGTGGTGCACCCCGTAGAGCGGGACTCCGGCGGCGTAGGCCAGCGTCTTCGCCCCGGCGAGGCCGACCTGGAGGGCGCCGGAGAGGCCGGGTCCTGTGGTGACGGCGACCGCGTCGATCTGGTTCAGCCGCAGGCCGGCCCGATCGAGCGCTTCCCGGACGACCGGGTTGAAGGAGTGCAGGTGCGCCCGGGCGGCGATCTCGGGCACGACCCCGCCGAACCGCGCGTGCTCGTCCATGCTGGTCGCGACGACGTGCGCGAGCAGCTTCCCGTCCCGCACGATCCCCGCCCCGGTCTCGTCGCACGAGGACTCGATCCCGAGGACTACTGGTCCGTTCACCGCTCCACTCCTTCTGCATAGCCTCTGCAACTGCAATATATGTGCAACAAGGGTGGAGGGGCGCGCCGCTCTCCTGGGCCCCGGTCCGGCCCCGGTCCTGGCCCTGGCCCTGGCACTGGCCCTGGCACTGGCCTTGACCCCGGTCCCTGTCTCCTGGTGCCGGTGTCCCGCTGCCCCCGTGGCCGGCCGTCGGTCCCCGGGCGCCGGGGCGGTGTCATGATGATCGCCGGGGGTGGGCGGTTCCGAGGTGGTGAACCCGGGCCGCCCGTGCGCCCGTTGGCCGTGACGTCCGTCGGAGGAGAGCACGTGGAGAACCGGATACAGCCGGAAGAGGCCGGACGGTGAGCGCGCGGCAGGCCCCACCCCCGCTGCCCTCCTGGGCGACCTGGTGGCAGCGGCCCTTCCCCGACGCCAGCACGCTGCTGCTCCACGGGCGGCGGCCGGCCCTGGTCGACTCCGGTTTCACGGGGCACGCCGAGGAGACCGCCGCCTGGGCCGGCGAGCGGGCCGGACGGGTCGAGCTCGTCGTGAACACCCACTGGCACTCCGACCACGTCGGAGGCAACGCCCTCCTCCAGGCGCGGGGCGCGGGCGTCGCCGCCGGGGCGCCGGAGGCCGAGGCGATCGCGCGCCGGGACCCGGGCTGCTGCGCGGCGGAGTACCTGGACCAGCCGGTGGCCCCGTACACTGTCGACGTGTCGCTCGACGACGGGCAGGTGCTCCGGCTCGGCGACGCCGACTGGGAGGTCGTCCGCACCCCCGGGCACACCCCGGGCCACCTGGCCCTGTGGCAGCCGGACGAGGGGCTGCTCGTGGTCGGGGACGCCCTTTCGGACTACGACGTCGGCTGGGTGAACCTCGCCCTCGACGGCCCCGGGGCGGCCACCACCGCGCTGGCCTCCCTGAAGCGGATGGCCGACCTCGCCCCGCGCGTGGTCCTGCCGTCCCACGGCCCGGTCCCCGCCGACTCCGGCGCCGCCTTCGCCGCCGCCCTGCGCCGGGCGCAGCGCCTCGTCGACGACCCCGCCGGGGCCGTCTGGTACGGCGCCCGCCGGATCTTCGCGTTCGCCCTGATGATCCGCGACGGCGTCCCGTCCGGCGAGGTCGAGCCCTATCTGCTCGCACGGGCCTGGCTGACCGACGCGGCCCGGCTCCTGGGCCTCGCGCCGGAGGCCCTGGCCGGCGAGCTGGTCACGTCCATGCTCGGCAGCGGCGCCGTCGTCCTGCGGGACGGGCGCCTGCGCGCGGCCGCCCCGCACACCCCCGTACCGGCCGGATCGCTGCGGGTGCCGTACCCGCGCGCGTGGCCGGACCCGGAGCCGCGCTGAGGTCCGCCGCGCGCCGGGCCCGAGTCCGGGCGGTACGGGGGTGTGCGGGGCGGCCGGCGGTGGCCCGGGCCGCGCGGAGCGCGATCGCCGTGGAGGTCGGGGAGCCGGCCGGGGAGTCCACGGCGCTCGCACGCTTCCTGACCGCCCGCTGGGGCGTGCACAGCTCGTTCCTCGGGCGTCCGCTCTACCTGCCCCGCACGCATCCCCGCCGGCCGCTGCACCGGGCCCGGCTGCTGCACTGCGACGAGACGCCGGTCGAGGCCGCCGGTCTGCGCCGGTCCCTCGGGGAGCCCGTCAGCGTGCTCTACTCGCCGGGCGTACCGGTACGGTTCGGCGGACCGCCCCGGTCCCCGGCCGGGGTCGCCGTGCCGCGCCCCCGGCCGGGCGGGGGGCCTGCCCGACGGCGGGGGCCCGGCCGTCAGCGGGGAGGGATCGCCGCCTCGGCCGCGGCCTTGATCCGGGCGCCGAAGGCGTCGGCGTCCTTGCGGACGGCGGCGAGCGCGAGGCCGACGAGGAGCCTGCCGATCCCGTGGCCCTCCAGGACGTTGAAGAGGCGGACCCGCGTCCCTCCGTTCGGGAGCGGTCGCAGGTCGTAGCCGCCCTCGCGGGCCGTCACGCTGTTCTCGGAGACCTCGGCCCACCGGATCCGCGTCGGGGCTTCGAGGGCGGTGACGCGGAACTCCCGCGCGGACTTCATCCCGGCGTCCTTGACGGTGCTCCGGAAGACCGTGCCCACGGCGGTCGGGCCGTCGGGGACCCGGTCGATCCGCAGGAGCCTGGGGCTGAACTGCGGGTCGTTGCGCCCGTCGGCGAGGTACGCGAACACGTCCTCGACCGGCCGGTCGATCTCGGTCGTCGCTTCGAACTGTCCTGACACGGGTCTCCTCCGGTCGGCCGGGCCGCGCCCCTCCCCCGCGTCGTGCCTCCGGTCCGGTCGCGACGGCACCGCGACCCTATGCGAGCTCCGGGCCGCCCGCACGGGGAAAGGGCCGTCCGGGGCTCAGTCCAGGTGGTCGGCGACCAGGGCGGCGAACTCCTCCGGGGTCAGGACCTCGACGCCCGCCTCCCGCGCCCTGACCGCCTTGGAGCTCGGCTTGCCGCCGGCCGCCGGGGCGGCGACCAGGAAGGCGGTCCGGGAGTTGACGGAGCCGCCCATACGGCCGCCGGCCCTCTCGATGAGGGCGCCCATCTCGGAGCGCCCCCAACCGTCGAGGGGTCCGGTCATCCTCCCCGTCACGACGACGGTCTTCCCGCTCAGCGGCCCCTCGGCGGCGTCCTCCGCCCGCTCCGGGCGCGGCTCGGTCATGGTGACGCCTGCCGCGATCAGCTTGTCGATCACGGGGGCGAGCGCGGCGACCTGCTCCACGACGACCGGGGCCTTCTCCGGGCCTATGCCCTCGACGTCCTGGAGGGTGTCGGCATCGGCGGCGCGGATGGCCTCCATGGTGCCGAAGTGGGCGGCGATGCGCCGGGACATGCTGCGGCCGGTGCCGGGGATGCCGAGGGCGCAGAAGACACGGCTCAGCGGGCGGGCCTTGGCGAGGCGGATCTGCTCGGCCAGTCCGGCGCCGCGCCTGGCGCTGCCGGAGGCGGTGGTGAGCTGCTCCTCGGTGAGGGTGAACAGGTCGGCGACGTCACCGACGTCACCGGAGGCGATCAGCGCGTCGACGTACTTCCTGCCGAGGCCGTCGATGTCGAGGACGTCGCGCCCCGCGGCGTACTCGACGAGCGGGGCGAGCGCGCAGGCGGTGCCCTTCGCACAGCGCCACCGCTCCTGGCTCTTGTCGATCCCTCCGCCGCAGTGGGGGCACTCCCGGGGCAGCGGGACGGGGACGGCGTCCTGCGGGCGCAGTTCGACGACGGCGGCCTGGACGCGGGGGATGATGTCGCCCGCCTTGTACACGGTCACGGTGTCGCCGACGTGGAGGTCGCGGCGGAGGATGTCGGCCGGGTTGTGGAGGGTGGCGCGGGTGACCGTGGAGCCGTCGAGCTCCACCGGGGCGAGGACCGCGGTGGGGGCGAGCACACCCGTGCGGCCGACCTCCCAGAACACGTCCTGGAGGACGGTCTGCCGTTCGACGGCGGGCAGCTTGTAGGCGACGGCCCAGTAGGGGAAGCGGGTGCCGAAGCCGGCCGTCGCCTGTTCGGTGGCGCTGTCGGCCTTGACGACGACGCCGTCGATGCCGAAGGGCAGGCTCGCGCGCATCGCGGCGATCGCGTCGACCTTCGCCTGCGCCTCGTCGAGCGTGGCGACCGCGTGCAGCCCGGCCGGGGTGTCCGCCGTGGTCCGCACCCCGGCCCGCGCGACGGCGGCGAGGGTCTCGGCGTGGCCGGCGCCGGCGGGCAGGAAGGGCACGCCGTCCAGTTCGACGGCGCCGTACGCCCAGAAGGTCATGGCGAGCCGGTACGGGCGGTCCTTGGCCCGCAGGGTGCCGGCCGTCCCGTTGCGCGGGTTGGCGAAGACTCCGGCGCCGTGCGCGGTCCGTGTCTCGTTGGCGGCCTCGAACTGCTCGTGGGTGAAGAGGACTTCGCCCCGGGCCTCGAAGGTGGCGGGCACGGGAAGACGCTCGGGGAGGCCCACGACGGTGCCGATGACGTGGCTGACGTCCTCGCCGTGGGTGCCGTCGCCGCGCGTGATGATCTGCGTGAGCCGGCCGTCGCGGTAGCGGGCGGCGACGGCCGCGCCGTCCAACTTGGGCTCGACGGTGAATCCGCCCGCCGGTTCGTGCCCCAGGCGGCGCCGGAGCGACGCTCCCCAGGCGGTGAGCTGTTCGGGGGCGAAGACGTTGTCGAGACTGAGGAGGCGCGCGGTGTGGGCGACGTCTCCGGCGGGGGCGGCGCCGTCGGCGACCCGGCCCGTGGGCGAGTCCGGGGCGGTCTCGTCGGGGTGCTCCGCCTCCCAGTCCAGCACGGCCAGGCGCAGCCGGTCGTACGCGGCGTCGTCCATGAGGCTGTGGCCCGCGCCGTAGTAGGTGCGGGAGGCGTCGCGCAGACGCTGGACGGCGGCCTCGTACTCGGCGCGGCCGGACATGCGGAAAGACGCCTCGACGGCGGAAACGTTCGTCATGGGAACATCCTTGCCCACGGGTCTGACAACGCCCCGGGGCCGGTGCCCCGGGGCGATGTCACGTGCTCCGTCACGGAGTTCCCTGCCGCAGCGCTTCCCGGAGCACCGTCTCGGGGGCCTCCCTTACGGACTCCTGCAGGGGCTCCTGCACGTGCTTCCGTACGGGCTCCTGCACGTGCTTCCGTACGGGACGGAGCGCGGTGGGGCGCCTCACGCCACGGCGGTGCCCTCCAACTCGACCAACTGACCGGGGATCGCCAGGCGCGTCACCCCGAGCATCGTGGTGGTCGGAGCCACCCCGGCGGCGCCCAGCCGGGCCGCCAGCACGCCGTAGTGCGGGAAGAGCAGGTCGACGTCGGTGGTGTAGACGTTGAGGCGGACGAGGTTCGCGAGGGTCATGCCGGCCCCGGCCAGCACGGCCTCCAGGTTGTCGACGCCGAGCGCCAGCTGCGCCGCCATGTCGCCGTCGTGCTCGGGCTTCCCTTCGGGGCTCATCGCGGTCTGCCCCGAGATGTACAGGGTCCGCGTGTGCCCGGAGACGACCTCGCCCTGGTTGAAGCCCATCTCCTGGGACCAGGTGACCGGGTTGACCGCCGTTCGTTCCATCGTCACATCAGCTCTTCTCGGTAGGAGGGCGCGCGCCGGCGGCCCGGTGGGCGCCGGCCTTCGCGTCGTGTCGAGGAGCCTTCCGGGAATACGTGACACCTCCCGTCGTGTATTCGGTACGGTTCCCGGATGCGCGCGGATCGGCTGGTCTCCCTGGTGCTCCTGCTGCGCCGGCACGGCCGGCTGACCGCGGACGCGCTGGCCCGCGAGCTGGAGGTCTCCACCCGTACCGTGCTGCGCGACATCGAGGCGCTGTCCGCGGCCGGCGTCCCGGTCTACGCCGAACGCGGCCGGTACGGCGGTTTCGCGCTGCTGCCGGGTTTCCGTACCGAGCTGACCGGGCTGAACCACGACGAGACCCTCGCGCTGCTCGCCGCCGGACCGGGGCGCGGGGAGCAGGCGTTCGGCCTCGGCCGGGCCCTCGCCTCGGCCCTGCGGAAGGTGGTCGACGCGCTGCCCGAGGGCCACCGGGCCACGGCGGACGACGCGGCCCGGCGCTTCCTCGTCGAGCCGGAGACCGATCTGCTCTCCCGCCGAACGGTCACCGAGGAGGTGCCCGGCGCCACGATGACCGCGGTCCGGCGCGCCGTGCTCGCCGGGCACAGGCTGCGCATCCACTACGCGGCGGTGGACCAGGAGCCTCGGTGGCGCACGGTGGACCCGATCGGCCTGGTCACCGTGCGCGACCGGGCCTATCTGCTGGCCACGAGGGCGGGCGAGGACCGCACCTACCGGCTGTCGCGGGTACTGGCGGCCGAGGAGCTTCCCGAACCGGCACGGCGGCCGGACCGGGTCGACCTGGACCGGATCTGGCGGGAGCGCTCCGCGCGGTTCCTGTCGGACGGCGACCACCTCACCGCGCTCGTGCGGGTCGCCCCGGCGCGGCGGGAGGAGCTGCTGGACGCCGCGCTCGCCGTACGCGCGGAAGGGTTCGACGCGGAGGAGCCCGACGCGGACGGGTGGCTGCGCCTGGAGGCGACCTTCCAGGATTCCCGGCACGCCGAGTGGGCGCTGTGGCAACTCGGCACGGACGCCGAGGCCCTGACGCCCCGGTCGCTGCGCGCCACCCTGCGCGACCGTGCCGCCGCGCTCGCCGCCCGCTACGAGGACCCGTCCTGAGGCGACCGCCGGAACGGCCCGCGCCGCCGGCCCCGTACGACCGCCGGCACCGTATGAACGCCGGTCCCGTACGAACGTCGGCGCCGCTTTCCCCTGTGACCTGCGTCACGCGTTAAAAGTCCTTTAAGAAACAAGGTCTCGGAAAGCCCAATTTGGCGTGGTTTGAGAACAGTTGACGCTTGCTTTGAACAGCGGTCAATATCTCCACGACTTCGTCACACCTCCCCTCGGCTTCACCTCATCTGGAGCACTTGATGCGCAACAGGGCTGCCCCGACCACAGCGGTCGCTTCCGCCACCCGTGAGCCCGCGGGCGCGGAGCACCGGGGCGAGCGGGTCTTCGGGAAGGTCGCGGAGCCGCATCCGGACGGCACGGGGCCGCGGGGGCAGGACATCGAGCTCTTCGACGCGACCGTCCGGCTGCCGAAGGTCCTCTCCGGGGCCGCGGAGGCGCCCGCCCACGGGCCGCGGCGGTCCCGGCGCGCCCGGGCGGCGGCTCCGGCGTGGCGGTCCATGCCGCTTCCCCTGATGCTCGCGGGCGCGCTCTCCGCGGGGCTGGGGGCCGCGGTGGCGGTGTGGGTCTCCGCCGAGCCCGACTCCGTACCGGCGTCGCACCCGTCCGTCTCGCTCCCCGTCCTCGCGACGCGGGCCCCGTCCCCCGCCCGGGAGACCGCCTCCGACGCACCCCCGTCCCCGGCGGCGAGCACCACGCGGAGGGCACCGTCCGCCACGCCCACGCCCAGCCCCTCCGACTCCGCCTCCTCCGAGACCCCCTCCCCCGGCACCACCGCCACCTCGCCCGCCCCCTCCCCGAGCACCGCGGCCGCCTCCTCCCCCGCGGCCGCCCCGGCGCCCACGTCCTCGTCGTCGCACCGCCACCGCCCGTCGCACCCCGGCCGGGACGGGGAGGGGCGGGGCGGAGGAAGGCGGGGCGAACTCGGACGGGGAAGCAGCGGCCCCGAGGTCGTCGACCTCCAACGGCGGCTCCGGGAGCTCCAGTTGTACGTCGGTCCGGCCGACGGGATCTTCGGCGAGTCCGTGGAGACGGCCCTGCGCCGCTACCAGGTGTCCCGGTACATCCCGCAGGAGGAGGGGGTCTACGGCCCGCTCACCCGCGCCGTCCTGCACGCCGAGACCGACTGAACCCGCCTCCGTCCCCACCCCCCTCACAGGAAAACCAGAAAGGTTCACGCACATGAGCAACACCGGAAGAGCACGCGCACGACTGGGCAGCGCCGTGGCCGTCGCGCTCGCCCTCGGCCTCGCCACCGCGGGCAACGCCCTGGCCGTGCCCTTCGCCCCCGCTCCCGCGCCGGGGACCGCCCGGACCTGCCCCGCCCCCGGCCAGGAGCCCGGGATCGGTCACGAGCCGCGGTTCCTCGACGCCAACGTGGCCCTCTACGCCGGCGGCGACTACACCGCCGACGGCGCGACCGCCGAGGCCGAGGGCCTGCTCGTCATCGGCGGGAACGCCACCTTCGCCAAGGGGTCCGGCGGCACCTTCAACGTGGGCCGGGTCGGCGCCGGTTCCGGCATCCTGCCCGACTCCGGAGCGGTCATGCTCTCCGTGGGCGGGAACCTCACGATCGCCCGGGGCACGCGGGTCGACGTCGGCCACGGCCTCACGGCCGGCCCCCGCTACGGCGGCGCGGTCCGCGTCGGCGGCGAGATCGACGAGAAGGGCGACCTGGAGACCAACGGCGGCAGCCGCGCCTCGGGCCTGGGCGCGCGGGGCGCCCTCGCCCCGTACGACACCTTCGGCGACACCGTACGGGGCGAGTCGGCGTCCCTGGGCGCGCTGGAGCCCACGGGCACGAGCGTGCGCGCGGGCGGCACCGTCACCTTCACGGGCGGCGAGGCCTCCGGCGGGCCGCAGGTGTTCGAGATCTCCGCCGAGAGGCTCGACGGCGCCTCGTCCTTCGACTTCCGGTCGATCCCCGAGGGGGCGTCGGTCGTGGTGAACGTGACGGGCGGGAAGCCGGTCGGCCTCTCCCCGCTGTCCGCCGCGTTCGACGGCGAACGCGTGGACGCGTACGACTCCGCGCGCTTCGGCGAGGCCGCGTCCCGGATCCTCTACAACTTCGAGGCGGCCCCGTCGATCACCCTCGGCGGCGGGGGGAACTTCATGGGCTCGATCCTCGCGCCCAAGGCGTCCGCCGACCTGACGGCCAGCACGAACGGCCGCGTCTACGTCGGCGGCGACCTGCGGACCCACGGCTCGGGCAACGAGACCCACAACTACCCGTGGAACGGCTCCTCGACCTTCTCCTGCAAGACGACGCCGGGCGGCCCGGGCACCACGCCCGCGCCGAAGCCGACGCCCACGCGGCCCGGGACCGAGCCCTCCACCCCGGCACCCTCCGCCACGCCGCCCGCCGGCGAAGCCACGCCGCCCGTCACGCCGGAGACGACGGCGCCGGGGACCTCCGAGCCCTCCGCACCGCCCACGGAGGACGCCTCCGCCCCCGCCGTGCCCGGCACGACGGCACCCTCGCCGTCCGCCACCGACGACGGTGACGGCTCGCTCGCGACCACGGGAGCGCAGTTCACCCCGTACGCGGTCGCCGCCGGTGTCCTCGCCGCCGCCGGCGCCGGCATCCTGGTCCTCACCCGACGCCGCCGAACCCTCGGCCGGCACTGACCCCGGACCCCCGCGCGCCCCGGAGACGGCGACCCGCCTCCGGGGCATCGCCCTGCCCTCGCCCGGGGCGCCCCGGGGCCGGTGCCGGTCGCCGGGTGGCGGCCGCGTACCCTCACCTCGGAGTGGCGGCGAACGGTGAGCGGGGAACGGAAGATGGGCGAGGGGTCCGGGCGGGTCGCACGGTCCGGCGGGCTCACCGGACCCGGTGAGCCCGGTGGGGACACGCGGGCGCGGTCCGCGACCGTGCGCGCGTTCATCGCGCTCGCGCCGCCCGACGACGCGAAGGACGAGCTGGCCGAGGCGCTGGGCCCGGCCTACGAGACGTATCCGCGCATGCGGTGGAACCGCATCGAGGACTGGCACATCACCTTGGCGTTCCTCGGCGAGCTGCCGGTCGCGACCGTTCCGCTCCTCCGGCAGCCGCTCGCGGACCTCGCGGCCTCGCGCCGGCCGGTCGAACTGGCGCTGCGCGGCGGCGGGCACTTCGACGACCGGGTGCTGTGGAGCGGGATCGACGGGGACCTGGAGGGGCTGCACGGGCTCGCGACCGAGGTGCGCGCGGTGGTCGGGGAGTGCGGGATCCCCTTCGAGGGCCGGCCGCTGCGCCCGCACCTGACGCTGGCCCGCGCCCGCCGCGACGATCCGTCCTCCGTGCCGGAGGCGGCCGCCGGGCTCGCCGGGTTCACCGGGCGGCGGTGGCGGGCCGAGCGGCTGCACCTGGTCGGCAGCGACTTCGGGCGCGGCCCTGGGCCGATCCGCTACCGGGACGTCGATTCCTGGCCCTTCGGCGGGGGCTGAAAGGACCGGGGCCCGGTTCAAGGGCCGTACACGCTGCGGCAGAGACCGGCCGCGCCCATGGGGGCGTCGATCCGTTCGGCCTGCCGGCAGAGCCGGCGCAGCTCGGGCTGTCCGGCGGCGGGGGCTGCGGACGGGCGGCCGCGGGGCCGGAGGGGCCGGTCCTTCTTCGGGGGCCGGGGGACGGCCCTCGTCCGGTCCTTCTCCGTCGGCTCCTTCTTCTTCGGCTCCCTCTTCCTTCCCGTCTCCTTCCTCGTCTTCTCCGGGGGCGGGGCCGCCGCCGTCCCCCTCCTCTCCGCCGTCGGCCGGGAGGAGGCGGGCGCCGGGGCGGGCACGGTCCGGGGTTCCGTCGCGGCGAGCGCCTCGCGCGGGGCCGGCTGTACGGGCTCCGGCCAGGTCGGCAGCGGCGCGGGGGCGCGTTCGGCCGCCGGGGCGAGGGCGGCGGGGCGGTCCGTCGGTTCCGGGGCGGGGCCGTGCGGGACGGCCACGCAGCCGGCGGTGAGGAGCGCGGCGGTCAGCAGGTACGCGGTGCGGCGGGCGTGCATGGGGCCACGCTGCCCGAGCCCGTACGGGACGGGGAGGCGGCACGGCCCGCATCACCGTGACGAGTGAACCGGCCCCGTGGGTGGACGGGGCCGGTCCGTGTCGCCGGTCCGTGTCGTCGGCCCGTGTCCCAGGTCCGTGTCGTCGGCCCTTGTCACCGGTCCGCGAGGAGGTCCGCCACCGCGTGGGCGGTGTCCGGGTGGCGGTCCGTCAGGGACGGCGGGCGGGGGGCCGCACCGGCCGGGGCCCACGGCTCGTCGCAGCCCAGGAGCCGCGCCGGCGCGTCGCAGGTGCCCGGGTGGGCGGACAGGAGCGCCGCGCCGGTCTCGCCCGGGGACGGTCCGCCGGCCGGGGCCCACTCCTCCGTACGGCCCAGGAGTTCCGCGAGCGCGTCGCAGGTCGCCGGGTGCGCGGGCAGGAGCACGGTGCCGCGCGGGGCGGCGGCCGGGCCGGGGCGGGCGGCGCGGGGTGCGGCCGGAGGCCGGCGCCACGGCGGGATCCAGGTGTGGAGGAGGGGGGCGAGGAGGGATGAGGGGATGAGGGGGCCAAGGGGGGATGATGGTGGTGGAAAGACGGGACGCGAGGACGGGAGCCTCCATGGCGCAGCGGGTGCACCGGCCCCGCGAGGACGCGGAGTTCGATTTCATCCTCGGGATGAGCGGGCTCCCGGTCCTCGCGTACTTCGTCGGGACGTGGCCCAAGGCGATCGAGCCCTGCCGGGCGATGGACCTCGTCGTGGGCGGCGTCGCCGACGAGTACGCGGGCCGCCTGACGGTCGTCCGCGCCGACATCACGCGCTGCCCGGCCGCGACCGGACGGTACGGCGTGACCGGAGCCCCGTCCTGCGTCCTCCTGAAGGAGGGCGAGGCGGTGGCGCACGGCGAGGGGCCCATGACCGCCCCCGCACTCAGGGCGTTCCTGGACGACCGTCTCTGAACCCGGGCGCCCGCCCCGGGAGGACCACGCGCGTCCTCCTCCCTCCCGCGGGCGACGGGGCCGCCGGGGCGGGTCAGTCGAAGTACGACTCCAGCGTGCCGCGGCGCCGGACGTCGAGGGTGGCGCAGTGGAACGATCCGCCGAACGGCGCGTAGTGCAGCAGGTCGCACGGGATCGGCTCGAATCCCCATTTCTCCAGTGCGCGCAGCATGCCGGTGTGATGCCGCTCCGCGATCACACGTTTCCCGTCGATCACGAGGACGTTCATGCTCAGCCATTTGCCGCACATCGAGGTGATCCTGAGCAGGGGGTCCTTGATCGGGTCCGGTTCGGGAGCGATCAGGACGTCCCACGAGCGCAGGATCTCCGGCAGCCGGTCGACGTCGACGTAGTCCGGGTTGACCATGACCTTTCCGGGCGCCAGGGGAACGAAGGTGGTGTCGATGTGCATCGGGGTGCGGCAGCGGCTCTCGATCTCGTGGATGCGGTACCCCGGGCCGAGGTGCCGGCGCAGCCATGCGATGCCCATGAGGTTGGTGACGTTGCTCCGTGTGACGAACAGGTCGCGTCCGGCCCGCGCGAAGTCGGCCGCGTCGAAGACCGGCTCGAATTCGGTGAGGACGTAGCGCAGGGGCTCACCGGCCCCGGGGATCCGGAATTCCGGATCGAACAGCTCGTCGGTGAGCTGCGGCTTCGGCGCGGCCGTCCACCGGGCGCCCCCGCGGAAGTACGCCTTGAGGAGCGAGCGGTAGGAGTGGGTCTCGAAGTACCGGCAGGGCCACGCCATGGGCGTCTCGATGATCTCGTCGCCGACCACCAGCATGCTGTCGCGCGGGCAGGTGTTGCAGAAACCCCGTGAGGACCAGTCGGGTGTGCTGAAGCGCTTCTTGTGGTCGACGGCGTCGGGACGCGTCACCGTGACGCCGAGGGACCGCAGGAGCCCGACGAACAGGTCGAGTTCCTGCTGGGCGCGCTCGACCAGGACGCGCGGATAGCGGAAGCCGCCGGCCATGCCCTGCAACCGGGCCGCCCAGGGCGGGATGTTGCAGGCGACGACCGGATGGTCGGAGGGAATCGTCGCGCCGTCGAGGCGTCCGACGACGACCTCCTCCAGCGGATCCCATTCGTTGTGCGTGCTGACCGGCGAGCCGGGGGGACGCACCGCCCCGGTCGCCGGCGGGGTCGAGGACGCCGACATCAGAGACCACCCGCCGCAAGGAGAGGCACACGTCCGGCCGCCGGAGCGAGGGACCGGACGGGGGCGGGATCGCGCCACGCGTTCACTGCCGACCGCCTCCTCTCACCTGTCGTGAAGAACCGGGCTTTTTACGCACTGTAACCAGCCTGTGCCCCCTTGTCCTGCGGGGACGCGTCGGCACCCGGGCCCGCACGGCGTCGAAAGGACAGAAGGGGCGACGGGATCGGGGGCGACCGAAGCCGCTCGCGCTTGCGAGCGGCACCATCCAGAGCACACCACCTACCCGCGCTTGCACATATAGCGCGCGTGCAACTATTGTGAAGGCGTGCAAAGGGATCGCTCAATCAATTCTGGAAGGGGGCGAGTCATGCCGCTCGCGCTACTCGCTCTTACGGTCGGGGCTTTCGGCATCGGTACGACCGAGTTCGTGATCATGGGCCTGCTGCCCCACATCGCGGCCGACTACGGCGTCACCATCCCTACCGCCGGCCTCCTGGTCACCGGCTACGCGCTCGGCGTCGTCATCGGTGCTCCCCTGCTCACCGTCCTCGGGACCAAGGTCAGCCGCAAGCGGATGCTGATGCTGCTCATGGGCCTGTTCGTGCTCGGCAACCTGCTCTCCGCGCTCGCCCCGAGCTTCGGGCTGATGCTGACCGGTCGCGTCGTCGCCTCGCTCGCCCACGGGTCGTTCTTCGGCATCGGGTCGGTCGTGGCCGCCGAACTGGTCGCGCCGGACAGGAAGGCCGGCGCCATCGCCACCATGTTCACCGGACTGACCGTCGCCAACATCGTCGGCGTGCCGCTCGGCACCTTCGTCGGACAGGCCGTGGGCTGGCGCACCACCTTCGTCGCCGTCGCCGCGCTCGGTGTGGTCGGACTGCTCGGCATCGCCAGGCTCGTCCCCGCCATGCCCCGCCCGGAAGGCGCCCGTCTACGCGGTGAGCTCAAGGCCTTCCGCAACCCGCAGGTCCTGCTCGCGATGGCCATGACCGTGCTCGGCTTCGGCGGTGTCTTCGCCGCGATCACCTACGTCGCACCGATGATGACCCACGTCGCCGGTTACGCGGACGGCTCCGTCACCTGGCTGCTCGTGCTCTTCGGCATCGGCATGTTCCTCGGCAACCTCCTCGGCGGCCGCTTCGCCGACCGCGCGCTGATGCCCCTGCTGTACACGGCCCTCGGCGGGCTGGCGCTCGTGCTCGCGCTGTTCACCGTGACCGCGCACGACAAGGTCCTCGCCGCGATCACCGTCCTCCTCGTCGGGGCGCTCGGCTTCGCCACCGTGCCCCCGCTCCAGAAGCGCGTCCTCGACCAGGCGCACGGCGCGCCGACCCTGGCCTCCGCCGTCAACATCGGCGCCTTCAACCTCGGCAACGCGCTCGCCGCCTGGCTCGGCGGCATGGTCATCGCCGCCGGCTTCGGCTACACCGCCCCGAACTGGGTCGGCGCCGTCCTGGCCGCCGCCGCCCTCGGCCTCGCCCTCTGGTCCGCCGCGCTGGAGCGCCGGACTCACGCGACCGGAGCCGACGCCCCCGCCGCCGAGGCCGTCGACAGCGGCGCCCGCGTCCCCGTACACCACTGATCCCTCCCGCTCCGCTCCAGAGCCTTCGCGAAGAAGCCTCCTGGAGGAACCCACAGAGAAAGACGCACCTCATGTCCCTCCCCCACGTCCCCGCCCTCGTACTCAACGACGGCACCGAGATCCCCCGGCTCGGCTTCGGCGTCTTCCAGGTCCCCGACGACGAGACCACGACCGCCGTTGCCCACGCCCTGGAGGCCGGGTACCGCTCCGTGGACACCGCCGCCGTCTACGGCAACGAGGCCGGGGTCGGCCGGGCACTCGCCGCCTCCGGCATCGCCCGCGACGAGCTGTACGTCACCACCAAGCTGTGGAACGCCGACCAGGGGTACGACGCCACCCTGCGGGCCTTCGACGACAGCCTCGCCAAGCTCGGCCTCGACCACGTCGACCTGTACCTGATCCACTGGCCCGCCCCGGCCCGCGACCTGTACGTCGACACCTGGCGCGCCATCGGGACGCTGGTCGCGGACGGGCGGGTCCGCACCGCCGGCGTCTCCAACTTCACGCCCGCGCACCTAGAGCGG
Source organism: Streptomyces bikiniensis (assembly GCA_000716465.1). Classification (GTDB taxonomy): domain Bacteria; phylum Actinomycetota; class Actinomycetes; order Streptomycetales; family Streptomycetaceae; genus Streptomyces; species Streptomyces bikiniensis. The sequence goes on along the minus strand of JNWL01000003.1, from coordinate 128,405 downwards.
CTGCTCGACAGCAGCGACCTCGTGCCCGCCGTCAACCAGATCGAGCTGCATCCCGGTCTCCAGCAGCGCGAGCTCCGCGAGCTGCACGCCGTCCACGGGATCGCCACCGAGGCGTGGAGCCCGCTCGCCCAGGGCGCCGTCCTCGCCGACCCGGTCGTCGCCCGCACGGCGGCCCGGCACGGGAAGTCCCCCGCCCAGGTGGTGCTGCGCTGGCACCTCCAGCTCGGGAACGTCGTCATCCCGAAGTCCGTCACCCCCGCCCGCATCCGCGAGAACATCGACGTCTTCGACTTCGACCTCGACGCGGAGGAGATGGCGGCGATGGCCGGCCTCGACCGCGGCCTGCGCACCGGACCGGACCCCGACACCCTCGACTGAGGCCGGCGGAAGCCGGTGGAGCCGGCGGCGAAGACCGGTGGTTCCGAAGACCGGTGGTTCCACCGATGCCGGCCGGACGCCGGACGCGGAGAGTGGCCGGGCCAGTCCAAGGCCCGGCCGCTCTCCGTTCGCGTTCCCGTTCCTGTTTCCGCCGGAGGGCGGCCGCCGCACGACACGAGAGGACGACTCCGTCGTGAGACGACACCTTGCCGCAGCCGCCACCGCCACCGCCGCCTCCCTCACCCTGCTCCTCGCCCCCGGCGTCCGGGCCGCCGATACCGCCGACGCCGCCGCCGCGGCCAATCCGTACGAGCGCGGTCCCGCGCCGACCCGGGCGAGCGTGGAGGCCCTGCGGGGCCCCTACGCCGTCTCCCAGACCACCGTCTCCTCCCTCGCCGCCACCGGCTTCGGAGGCGGGACCATCTACTACCCGACGTCCACCGCCGACGGCACCTTCGGCGCGGTGGTGATCTCGCCGGGGTTCACCGCGTACCAGTCCTCCATCGCCTGGCTCGGCCCCCGCCTCGCCTCGCAGGGGTTCGTGGTGTTCACCATCGACACCCTCACCACGCTCGACCAGCCCGACAGCCGGGGCCGGCAACTCCTCGCCGCGCTCGACCACCTGACGCAGCGCAGCGCCGTGCGGGGCCGGATCGACGCGGGCCGCCTCGGGGTGATGGGGCACTCCATGGGCGGCGGGGGGACCCTCGAAGCCGCCAAGAGCCGGCCCTCCCTCAAGGCGGCCGTCCCCCTCACCGGCTGGAACACGGACAAGACCTGGCCCGAGATCACCACGCCCACCCTGGTCATCGGCGCGGACGGCGACACGGTCGCGCCCGTCGCCACCCACTCGGAGCCCTTCTACGAGAGCCTGCCGGGCTCGCTCGACAAGGCGTACCTGGAGCTGAACGGCGCCACCCACTTCACCCCGAACACCTCGAACACGACGATCGCGAAGTACAGCATCGCCTGGCTCAAGCGCTTCGTCGACGACGACACCCGCTACGAGCAGTTCCTCTGCCCGCTGCCACGGCCCGACCTGACGATCGAGGAGTACCGGGGCAGCTGCCCGCTCGGTTCCTGACGCCCCGGCCAATCTGTGCGCCGTCACAGAACGGGGCCTCCGGGTCTGGGCCTCCGCCCAGACCCGGAGGCCTCCCGCCGTCCCGTGCCGTACGGGTCGGTAACCTGATCGGCGTGAGCGGAGCGACCCACGTCACCGCCCCCGGCCCCCGGCTGTACGACCGCGCGGCCGAACTCGCCGCGGTGGCACGTCTGACGGACCCCGCCGGAAACGGCGGGGTCCTGTTCGTCACCGGAGGCCCCGGCGAGGGCCGTTCCGCCCTGCTCGCCCGGGCGGCCGACGACTTCCCCGGCCCGGCGCACCGGGTCGCCGCACCCGGCCACCGGGTGCCGTGGAGCGGCGCGCGGGCCCTGTTCGCCGCCCTCGCGCCCGGCGCTCCGGAGGCGCGCCGGGCGCTGCGGACCGCGCGGGGCGAGGACGGCCTCGCCGCCGCCGTGTCCGGGCTCCTCGGGGACCTTCCGGTCCTGGTCTGCCTGGACGACCTGCACCTCTGGGACGCCCATTCGCGCGCCGCGCTCGCCGCGGCGTGGCGGCGGGAGCGGGTGCCGGGCCGCCGCGGGCCCCGCTGGCTCGTGTCGGCCGCCCGCCACCACCGGCCGCCCGACGTGCCGGGAGCGGAGACCGTACGGCTCGGGCGCCTCGGCCCGGACGGGGCGCGGGCCCTCCTGCACGACCTGTGCGCCCCTCCCCCGGCGCCGCCGGTCGTACGGCGGCTCGTCGAGGAGGCGGCCGGGCACCCCGGCGTCCTCGTCTCGGCGGTACGGCGCCTCGGCGCCGCCCGGCTCGCGGGCGCCGTCCCCCTGCCGGAGCAGCCGGTCGACGGGGCGGTCCTCACCGAGGTGTACGGCGGTTTCCTGGCGCACCTGCCCGCGGACGCCCGGCGGCTGCTCACGGTGGTGGCGCTCGCCGGCCTTGCGGACGCGGATCGTACGGAGGCAGGTCGTACGGACGCAGGTCGTACCGACACGGGCCGTACAGGCGCGGGCCGTACCGACGCGGGAGGGCGGGAGGGCGCGCGCCGCCTGTCCGGTGTCTCCGTCGGCGCCGTCCTCGGCGGCGCGCGGGCGACGGGCACCCCCGTCGAACCGCTGGACGGCCTGGTCGCGGGCGGGCTGCTGCGGCGCGCCGACGGACTGCTCCGCTTCGAGGACCCGTTCCTCGGGCGGGCCGTCCTCGCGTCCGCCCCGGCCTCCCGGCACCACGGGGACCGGCGGACGGGCGCGCCCCGGCCGGTCCGTACGGCGTCGGCGCTCGCCCGGGGCGAGCGCCACCGCGCCGACCGGCTCGGGCCGCCCGCCGCCGTCCGCGCCCTCGCCCCCGCGGCCCGGGGCCGCTCGCACCTCGTGCGCGGCCTGGCGGCACTGGCGGGCGGGCCGGTCATGGACGCGCACGAGGCGCTCCTGCGGGCGGCGGAGCTGCTGCGGGACCGGGCGCCGGCCGAGGCGTCCGACGCCCGGTTCCTCGCCGTGGAGGCCGCCTGGGCCGGGGGCGACGTCGCCGCGTGCCTGGCCGCCCTCGACTGCGGCGGGGACGCCGGGGGGACGGAGCGCGACTTCCTCGACGGACTCGGCGCCGCCCTGACCGTACGGCTCGGCGAGGCCCGCCCGGCCCTGGCGCGGGTGGTCGCCCGGGACGGCGCCGAGGACGATCCCCGGCTGCTGCTGCGGGCGGGGTCGGCCGCGCTGGTGCTCGGGGACACCGCGGCGGCGGCCAGGGTCCACGCCCGCGCGCTCGCCCGTGCCCGGGCGGAGCACCGTACGACCCTGCTGCCGCGCGTCCTGGAACACCTCGCGTACGCCGAACTGCGGGCCGGGCGGTACAGCCGGGCCGCGCGCACCGCCCGGGAGGGGCTGCGGGCGGCCGAGCTGGCGGAGCAGCCGAACGCGGCCGCCCACCAGCACGCCGTCCTGGCCCTGGTGGCCTCGGTGACGGGCGACGGGCCCGCGGTGGCGGAGCACGCGGGCCTCGCCCTCGGCACGGCGCGCCCGCACGGCCTCGTCCAGGCGGCGACGCTCGCGGAGTGGGCGCTGGCCCGGGACGAGCTGGGGCGCGGTCTGGCCGCGCAGGCTGCGGCGCGGCTCGTTCCGCTCGTCCGTCCCGGGCCCCGGGGCGGCCACTTCGCGCTGCGGATGCTGGTGGTGCCCTGCTTCGTGGAGGCGGCCGTCGCGTCGGGGCGGGCGGCCGAGGCGCGGTCGGCGGCCGGGGAGTACGCGGTCTGGGCGGCGCAGGGCCTCGACGGTCCGGCACCGGCGCTGCTGGCCCGCTGCCGGGCGCTTCTCGCCCAGGGGGACGGGGCCCGGGGGGACGAGGCGGCGTACTGGTTCGACGAGGCCGTCCGCCGCCACGACAGCTGCGGCAACGACTTCGAGCGGGCCCGGACCCTCCTCGCGTACGGGACGTGGCTGCGGCGCAGGCGGCGGCCGGGCGCGGCCCGGGAGCCGCTGCGGGACGCGCTCGTGACCTTCGAGCGGGCGGCTGCGGACGGCTGGGCCGACCACGCCCGGTCCGAGCTGCGCGCCACGGGCGGCGCGGTCGGCGGGCCCGCCGACCGGACGGCGTGGGGGCTGCTCACGCCGCAGCAGCAGCGGATCGCCCGGTTCGCCGCGCGGGGTGCCACCAACCGGGAGATCGCCGACCGGCTCGCGCTGAGCCCGCGGACGGTCGACCACCACCTCCGGGGGGTCTTCGCCCGGCTGGGCATCCGCTCCCGGGTCGAGCTCCCGGGGGTGGCCGGCCCCGGTCCGCCGGCGCCGGGTCAGGACGGCGGGACGGCGGCGAAGGGGCTGGTGTCGAGCCGGGCGAGGAGGTCGGCCGGGTCGTCGTAGACGTCGGCGGCGCCCGCCCCGGTCAGGTCGGCCCCGGGGATGCCGCCGCACAGCAGCCCGACGACGGTGACCCCGGCGCGGCGGGCGGCCTTCATGTCCCAGACGCTGTCGCCGACGAACACCGCCCGGTCGGCCGGCACGCCCACCAGGGAGAGGGCGTGCTCGACGGGGTCGGGGGCGGGCTTGCCCTCGTCGACGTCGTCGGAGGTGGCGGTGTCCGCGAGCGCGTCGTCCGCGTCGATCGCCCGGCGCAGGGCCGCCAGCTCGCGGCTCTTGGCCGAGGTCACCAGGACCACCTTCCAGCCGTCGCCCGCGAGCTTCCGCAGCAGGTCGGCGGCGCCGTCGAAGGCCTGGAGCCGCTCGAAGCACGTCCCGTAGAGGGTGTCGTGCGCGGTGCTGAGACGTTCGTCGTCCGACCGGTCGCGGTCCTGTCCGAGCAGGTGGTCGAGGAGCCGTCCGCCCGGCAGGCCGATGGCCCGGTGCACGGCGTGCATGGTCACCCGGTGGCCGCCCTGGCGGAGCGCCTCCCACCAGGCGACGGCGTGCAGGTGGTTGGTGTCGGCCAGGGTGCCGTCGACGTCGAAGAGCGCTGCGCGGTCGCGGTCCATGGTCGGGGTCTCCTCACGGGGCGCGGGGCGGTCACGGGGCGGTACGGGTCGGGCCGCGGTGTCCGGCGGGCGCCGCGGGCACCCGGCGGCTACCCGGAACGGTCCCTTTCAGTCACCGGCCCGGCCTCGGGTTCCGCCGGACGGCCGCCCGGGATTCCTGCGGGCTCGTCGGCGCGTCGGCGCGCCTTCCCGGGCGGCACCACGGAGCATCGCGGTGCGAAGGCGACGGGCGGGTAGGCGCGCACAAGATCGCGTCCGGCCCGGGACGCGTCCCTCGCCGACCGGAGGAGGAGACTTCATGCCCCACCGCTCCGTATCGCTCGCCTCGCTGCGCCAAGGGCGCCTGTGGCAGTGGTGGGAGCGCCAGCGGCGGGACCCCTTTGTGGTCCAGACCCTGCGTTCCACCGCGGCGGCGACGATCTCGTACGTCGTCGCCCTCCAGCTCAGCTCCGAGCCGGCGCCGCTGACCGCGCCGCTGACGGCGCTGCTCGTGGTGCAGGTGACGCTGTACTCGACGCTGGTGACAAGTCTGCGGCGGGTGAACTCCGTCGTGGTCGGGGTGCTGATCGCCATCGCGTTCAGCGTCCTCGTCGGTCTGACCTGGTGGAGCCTCGCGCTGGTCATCCTGGCGGCGCTCGTGGTGGGGCGGTTCGTCCGGGTGGAGGAGTTCGTCGCCGAGGTGGCGATCAGCGCGATGCTGGTCCTGGGGGTCACCCAGGTCGCCGACACGGCCTGGGACCGCGTCCTGGAGACCCTGATCGGCGCGATCGTGGGCATGGTCTTCAACATGGTGCTCGTGCCGCCGGTCTGGGTGGACACCGCCGGGGACTCGATCGTGGACCTGGCGCGGCGGATGCGGCAGCTGCTCCTGGGGCTCGGCGAGGAGCTCACGGACCCGGCCGTGCCCGCCGAACCCGATCCGTTCGGCGACTTCGACGGGCCGTCGTCCGTGGATCTGGCGGCGGCGCGGCTCTACGAGGCGCGGCGCCTCGACAACGACGTCGCCGACGTGGACGCGGCCCTGCGGCAGGCGGAGGACAGCCTGCGCCTGAACCCGCGCGTGAAGGAGGGGCTGCTGCACCGGATCGTGCTGCGGACGGGGCTCGACACCCTGGAGATCTCCGCCGTGGTGCTGCGGGTCCTCACCCGTACCCTGACCGACCTGGCGCGGGAGCGGGACGGGGCGGTGCTCTTCCGCCCGGAGACGTCCCGCACCCTCCAGGAGGTGGTGCGGCACCTCGGGGACACCCTGGTGAGCTTCGCGGTCCTCGTCACCTCGCACTCCAGTTCCGGCGCGGAGACGGCGGAGAACCGTCTCGCCGAGCAGTTGGACGCGGCCCGCGAGGCCCGCGACCGGGCCGCCGGGATGCTGAGGTCGGAGGCGGTGGACGACCCGGGCCGCTGGCAGCTGTACGGCGCCCTCCTCGCCGAGATCGACCGGGTCCTGAACGAGCTGGACCCGGGCCACCGGGGTCGCCGGCTCATGGAGGAACTGGACCGGCACACGCGCCTGCGCGAGGAGCGGCGGCGCAAGGTCGCCTCCCTCGCGGGGCGCGCGCGCCGCTCCTCCTGACGGCCCTTCCGGAGGACCGGCAGCTCTTCCGGAGGACCGACGGCCCTTCCGGAAGAGGTTCAGACGGGCCGGACGGGCCGCAGGGCTCCGTCGGCCCGCAGGTCGGCGAGGGTGGGGTAGCCGTCGACGGCCATGATCAGGTCGGCCTCGGCGAGGAGCGAGCGCAGGACGTGGACGACGCCGTCCGTGCCGCCGAGGGCGAGTCCGTACGCGTACGGGCGGCCGACGCCGACCGCCGTGGCGCCGAGGGCCAGGGCCTTGACGACGTCGGCCCCGGTGCGGACGCCGGAGTCGAAGAGGACGGGCAGGCCGTCGGCGGCCTCGACCACCCCGGGCAGGGCGTCGAGGGCGGGCAGGCCGCCGTTGGCCTGGCGCCCGCCGTGGTTGGAGCAGTAGACGCCGTCGACGCCGCCGTCCCGGGCGCGGCGGACGTCCTCGGGGTGGCAGACGCCCTTGAGGAGGATCGGCAGGTCGGTGAGGGAGCGCAGCCAGGCGAGGTCGTCCCAGACCAGCGGCTTGCCGAAGATGCCCGCCCACTCCACGACGGCGGCGCGCGGGTCCTCCTCGGGGGGTTTGGGGAGCCGGGCCCGGAAGACGGGGTCGGAGGTGTAGTTGGCCAGGCAGTGGCCGCGCAGCTGGGGGAAGTTGCTGGTGGCGAGGTCGCGGGGGCGCCAGCCGGTGATCCAGGTGTCGAGGGTGACGACGACGCCCCGGAAGCCGGCCGCCTCGGCGCGGTGCACCAGGCTCTCCGCGAGGTCCCGGTCGGTGGGCGTGTAGAGCTGGAAGAAGCCGGGGGTGTCGCCGAGTTCGGCGGCGACCTCCTCCAGGGGGTCGACGGTGAGCGTGGAGGCGATCATGGGCACGCCGGTGCGGGCGGCGGCGCGGGCGGTCGCCAGGTCGCCGTGCCCGTCCTGGGCGCAGAGTCCTATGACGCCGACGGGCGCCATGAACAGCGGCGAGGGCAGGGTCGTGCCGAAGAGGTCGACCGAGAGGTCCCGTCGCGCGGCGCCCACCATCATGCGCGGGACGAGCCCCCAGGTGCGGAAGGCCGCGGCGTTGGCCTCCTGGGTGTACTCGTCGCCCGCGCCGCCGGCCACGTACGACCACAGCGAGGGCGGCAGTGCGGACCGCGCCTTCGACTCCAGTTCGGCGAAGGTCATCGGCAGCGCGGGGACGGTGCCGAAGAGGCCCTCGAAGTAGATCTCGTTCTGGTAGTCGCCGAAGTGCGGGGGCATGGGGCCCGTCCCTTCCCGTCCGGGGGCGGGCGCCGGGGCCGCCCGCCGTGGTGCCGTCCAGGGTGCCCTTCGCGGGCCTCCGTGACCATGGGGCGGGCGCCGCCGGTCCGGATCCCTCCCGCCCTCGTCGCTCCCGCCCCGGCCGGTCCGGTCAGTCCTCCTCCACCCGGCTTCCGCTCCGCAGCCAGACCGTCGTGTCCCCGGGCAGCCGTCCGTCCTCGTCCAGGGGGCCGCTGGTGAGCAGGACCGTGTCGTGGGCGGGAAGGCGGACCGGTTCGGGGGCGAGGTTGACGACGCAGGTCAGGCCGCCGGGGCGGGTGAAGGCGAGGACGCCGTCGGGGGTGGGGAGCCAGGTGAGGGGGCCGTCGCCGAAGCCCCTGGTGGTGCGGCGCAGCCGGAGGGCCCGCCGGTAGAGGGTGAGCATCGAGCCGGGGTCGGCGGCCTGCCGGTCGGCGGCGTAGGCCGCCCAGCCGTCGGGCTGCGGCAGCCAGGGGGCGCCGGGTCCGGGGCCGAAGCCGGCGTGGGGGGCGTCGGCGGTCCAGGGCAGCGGCACCCGGCAGCCGTCGCGGCCCGGGTCGGTGCCGCCGGAGCGGAAGTGCATGGGGTCCTGGATGCGGTCGAGCGGGATGTCGGCCTCGGGCAGTCCGAGCTCCTCGCCCTGGTAGAGGTAGACGGAGCCGGGCAGGGCGAGGGTCAGCAGGGCGGCGGCGCGGGCGCGCCGGGTGCCGAGCGCGAGGTCGGTGGGGGTGCCGAAGGCCTTGGTGGCGAAGTCGAAGGCGGTGTCGGCGCGCCCGTAGCGGGTGACCGTCCGGGTGACGTCGTGGTTGCAGAGGACCCAGGTGGCGGGAGCGCCGACGGGGGCGTGCTCGGCGAGGGTGGCGTCGATGGTGCGGCGCAGCCGGCCCGGCTCCCAGGGGCAGGCGAGGAAGGCGAAGTTGAAGGCGGTGTGCAGTTCGTCGGGGCGCAGGTAGCGGGCGAAGCGCTCGGCGTCGGGCAGCCAGACCTCGCCGACGAAGACGGCCCCGTACTCGTCGGCGACGGCGCGCCAGGAGCGGTAGATGTCGTGGAGTTCGTCCTGGTCGATGTACGGGTGGGGGTCGACGCCCTCGGTGAAGTCGGCGAGCGCCGGGTCCTTGGCGAGGAGGGCGGCCGAGTCGATCCGTACGCCGGCGACTCCGCGTTCGAACCAGAAGCGCAGGACGTCCTCGTGCTCCTGGCGGACGGCGGGGTGGGACCAGTTGAGGTCGGGCTGCTCGGGGGTGAAGAGGTGGAGGTACCACTCGCCGTCCTCGACACGGGTCCAGGTCGGTCCGGAGAACTGGGAGGGCCAGCTGTTGGGCGGGAGTTCGCCGTGCTCGCCGCGGCCGGGCCGGAAGTGGAACAGCTCGCGCTCGGGGCTGCCGGGCCCTGCGGCGAGGGCGGCGCGGAACCAGGCGTGCCGGTCGGAGACGTGGTTGGGGACGATGTCGACGATGACGCCGATGCCCAGTTCCCGTGCCTCGGCGATGAGCTTCTCGGCCTCGGCGAGGGTGCCGAAGGCGGGGTCGACGGTGCGGTAGTCGGCGACGTCGTAGCCGCCGTCGACCAGGGGCGAGAGGTACCAGGGGGTGAACCAGAGGGCGTCGACGCCGAGTTCGGCGAGGTGGGGCAGTCTCGCCCGGACGCCCGCGAGGTCCCCGGTGCCGTCTCCGTCGCCGTCGGCGAAGCTGCGTGGGTACACCTGGTAGATGACGGCGCTGCGCCACCAGTCGTCGGTGCGGTGCGGGTGCGGGGCTGCCACGTGAGGGTCCTTTCGGGCAGGGAGGGGCTCCGCCGCCGGGACACCGGAAGCGGGGCGGCGGAAGGGTTCCGGCGGCGGAGGACGGGGGCGGCCGGTTGGAGGGGGCTGGGTGGCGGGTGGCGGGTGGTGGTCGGCGGTCGGTGGTCGGCGGGCGTTCAGCCCTTGAGGCCGCCGGCGGTGAGGCCGCTCATGATGTTGCGCTGGAAGAGGAGGAAGAGGATCAGCGTGGGCAGGGAGGCGATGGCCAGGGCGGCGGTGAGGACGTTCGCGGGCACGCCGCTGGACAGCGAGTAGATGCCGACGTTGAGGGTCTGCTTCGCGGGGTCGGGCAGGGTGAGCATGGGCCAGAGGAAGTCCTTCCAGACCCCGACCACCGCGAAGATCGAGACGACTCCGAGGATCGGCCGCGAGATCGGCAGGACGATCGACCACAGGACGCGGAGGGGCGGGGCGCCGTCGATGGCGGCCGCGTCGAGCAGTTCCCTCGGGATCGAGTCGAAGAAGCGTTTGAGCAGGAAGATGTTGAAGGCGTTGGCGACGGACGGCAGCCAGATCGCCCAGGGCGTGTTGAGCAGGTTCCGCTCGAAGACCGGCACGTCGAGGACGGTCAGGTACTGGGGGACGACCAGGACGGTGGCCGGGATCATCAGGGTGGCCAGCATCATGCCGAGGACGGCCTTGCCGAGCACGGGCCGGAGCCGGGAGAGGGAGTAGGCCGCCGCCACGTCGAGGACGAGCTGGAAGGCGAGGGCGCCGAACGCGTAGTACAGGGTGTTGAGGAGGAGCCCGGACAGGTCCATGACGTTCCACGCCTGGGCGTAGTTCTCGGGCTGGAAGGTCTGCGGGACCAGGGTCGGCGGGGTCCGCACGGCTTCCTGGGTGGATTTCAGGCCCCCGGAGAACATCCAGTACAGGGGGCCGAGGAAGACCAGGGTGAAGCCGCCGGCGACCAGGGCGAAGGCGGTCCGGTAGAGGGCCCTGCCGCGGGGGCGGGCGAGCTGGGCCGGCGGGATGAGCGTGCGTGTGGTCAACGTGGTCTCCCCGGTCCTACGCGTCGTCGGCGCGGCTGAACCTCGCGTACGCCGCCGAGAATCCGGCGAGGAGCACGAGCAGGACCAGGCCGAGCGCCGCGGCGGCGCCGTAGTCGTTGAAGTGGAAGGCGTACTGGTAGATGAGGTAGACGACGGTGAGGGTGGAGCCCTCGGGGCCGGCGCCGCCGGTGAGCAGGAACGGCTCCAGGAAGACCTGCATGGTCGCGATGATCTGCAGGAGCAGCATCAGCAGGAGGACGAGCCGGGTCTGCGGGACGGTGACGTGCCAGATCTTCCGGAACAGCCCGGCGCCGTCCAGTTCCGCCGCCTCGTACAGCTCGCCGGGGATGCCCTGGAGGGCGGCGAGGTAGATGAGGACGGCACCGCCCATGTTCATCCAGGTGGAGGCGACGACCACGGAGAGCAGGGAGAGGTCGGGGTCCTGGAGCCACTGCTGCTCGGGCAGGTGGAGGAGGCGGAGGATCTCGTTGAACAGGCCGTGGCCGGGGTCGTAGAGGTACTTGAAGAGGAGGACGGAGGCGACCGGCGGCAGCATCACGGGGAGGTAGACGAGGAGGCGCAGATAGCCCCTGCCGTGCCGGAACTCGTTGATGACGATCGCCACGAGGAACGGGACGACGAAGCCGAGGAGCAGCGCGAGCAGGGTGAAGAGGAGGGTGTTGCGCCAGGCCTGCCAGATGGCGGGGTCGTTGAAGACGGTGGCGAGGTTGGACCAGCCGGCCCAGGTGGTGCGGCCGTCCTCGGTCTTCTGGAAGGCCAGGAGGAACTCCCTGACCATGGGGTACCAGGAGAAGAACGAGAAGCAGAGGACGGCGCCGATCAGGAAGCCGTGGGCCGTCAGGTTGCGGCGCAGCGCCCTGGCGAACGCGCCGGGCGCCGGGGGCCGGGCGGCGGGCCCGGCCCCCGTGCCGGCCTCCGGGCGGGGGGCCGGGCGGGTCGTCGTACGGGTGGCCGAGGGGGTCACCGGGCGGCCAGGATCTGGTTGACCTGCGACTCGGCGGTGGCGAGCAGCTTGTCGATGTCGGCGTCCTTGTTGGTGAGGATGCCGGACATGACGTTGTCGAGGATCTTGTAGACCTCCTGGGCCTTCGGCGGCTCGGCCTTGCCGGGGACGGGGTTGCCCATGAAGGCCCTGAAGTTGGCGACCGGCATGGTGGCGTGCTCCACGCGGGCGGCGTCGTCCTTCGCCTTGGAGTCGTTCAGCCAGAAGTTGGGCTGCGGGACGCCGACGGGCAGCCCGTCCGCCTTGGCGCGGGCCCAGTCGAACTGGCCCTTGCCGACGGTGAGGTTCTTGAAGTTGAGCCAGGCGATCGCGGCCTTGATCCTGTCGCCGGAGATGCCCTTCTTGATCATGTAGTTGTTGCCGCCGGCGAGGGTGGCCTTCCCGCCGGGGATCGGGCCCATGCCGAAGTTCTCGTACTTCGCACCGAGTTGCTGGACCATGTAGGCGATGTCGTCGGGGGCGGCGAGGAACATGCCGAGCTTGTCGGTGGCGATCTGCTTCTGGAGGTCGCCCCACTGGAGGAGCTGGGTCCTGCCCATGCTGTCGTCCTCCCAGCGCATGGCGTGGAGGTTCCGGGCGATCCGCTTGCCGAGGTCGGTGTTGAACGCGGCCCTCTCGCCGGAGGCGTCGACGACGTCGCCGCCGAGGCTGTACATCTGGGCGGTGAAGTGCCAGCCGCCGGTGTTGCCCGCGCTGTACTCGCCGAAGCCGGCGACGCCGTTGCCGAGGGCGGCGATCCTCTTGGCGGCGGCGCGGACCTCCTCCCAGGTGCGCGGCGGGGCGTCGGGGTCGAGTCCGGCGTCCTCGAAGAGCTTGCGGTTGATCAGCAGGCCCATGGTGTAGTTGCTGGTGGGCAGGCCGTACAGCTTGCCGTCGTGCTTGAGGGAGCCGAGGACGTTCGGGTCGATGTCCTTGAGGAGCGGGACGGTCTTCTCGTTGACGTAGGCGGTGATGTCGGCGGCGCCGTCGTTGTCGAGGACCTGCGGCAGGTCGGTGAAGTACGTGTAGAACACGTCCGGTTGCGACTTGGCCTTGAGCATCGCGGTGAAGCGCGGGGGCTCCAGGCACTGGCCGGGGGTGGAGCGGCCCTGGATGGTGACGTTCGGGTACGTCCTGTTGAAGGCGGCGACGTCCTCCTTCCACTCCTTGAGCTCGGCGGCCTTCGCGGTGGGCGGCATGCAGTCGATGGTGAGCGTGACCTTGGTCTTGGGGTCCAGCGGTGCGGTGGGGTCGGACGAGCCGCTGCCTTCGGATCCGCCGTCGTCGTCGCCGCTGCTGCTCGTGCCGCAGGCGGTGAGCGCGGTCAGCGCGAGCGCGGAGGCGAGGGCGACCGCGCAGGCGTCGCGGGTACGGCGGATCCGGGCACTTCTCATGGCTGGTCCCCTTCGGCGGGTACGTGGAGGTGCGCCCCAGGGCCGTCGTGTCGTGGGGCGCGGCACACTCAACCACCGCCGACATCGCAGTGCAATATCCCGCGCAAATTTGGTAAATGATTGACAGTCACTCGCACAGACGGGGCTCGTTCTCCGTACGTCCCGGAAAGCGAGTAGGGCCCCATCCGGAGGACGGGGCCCTGGAGGGCGTGGACGGACCGGCCGGCCGTCGCTCGTCATGACGTTGTCGACACCCCCATGGCAGCAGGCGTCCGGCACGCGGCGACAGCCGCTCGTGTCAGCGGATGCCGTGGTCGGGGTGGGCCCGGTCGTAGGCGTGCCGCGCCTCGGCGATGACGGCACGGTGCGCGAGGGACCAGTCGGCGAGCGCCTTGACCAGGTGGGTCAGGCCGGCCCCGGTCCCGGTCAGGCGGTAGTCGACCTGGGCCGGGACGGTCGGGTACACGGTGCGCAGCACGAGGCCGTCACGTTCGAGCCTGCGCACGGTGAGGGTGAGCATGCGCTGGGAGATGCCGTCGATGGCGCGCTGGAGTTGGCGGAAGCGACGCGGCCCGCCGGCGAGTTCGACGATCACGAGCACCGACCACTTGTCGCCGATGCGGTCCAGGACGTCGCGGATGCCGCAGTCGGGGTGGTCCTCGCGTCCGCACGGGTCGATTTCGGCGGGGGTGGTGGTTACCCCGGTGTGCGTGAGTGACATCGGACTGCCTTCTTGTGGTCGGTGGGCAAGCGATCGAGGATCAAGCCTAGTTACTGATGGGAACTACCGCGGAAGAACGGGATTGATCATGATTCTGGTGACCGGAGCGAACGGGAACCTCGGCGCGGCCGCTCTTGCGGCGCTGCACGCCCGTGGCGCCGTTGCGACGGGCGGCAGCCGCACGCCGGGCGAGGGGATGCGGCGCCTCGACTTCGACGCCCGTCCGAGCCTCGACCTCGCCGGCGTGTCGACCCTGGTGCTCGTCTCCGCCGGCTACGCCGAGGACGACCAGGTCGTCGCCCGGCACGCGGCGGTCCTGGACGCCGCCGTCCGCGACGGCGTCGGCCACGTCGTCTACACGAGCCTGACCACCGCCGGCGATCACCTCGGTTTCGCTCTGGCCCACCGCGCGACCGAGCGGCTCGTGCGGGCGAGCGGGTTGCCGTGGACGATCCTGCGCAACGGCCTGTACGCCGAACTCTTCGGCGGTCTGCTGATGTGGGCGGGTGACGATGTGGAGTCCGCGTTCGGGGACGGCGCCTTGGCCGCGGTGCCGCGGGAGGACCTGGCCGAGGCCGCGGCGGTGGTGGCGTCGGACCCCGCACCTCACGGCGGGCGCGTCTACGACCTCGTCGGCACGCCGATCACGGCGGGGCAGGTGGCGGGCGAACTCGGCGTCGCGCACCGTTCCATCAGCCTGGGCGAGTACCGGCGCAGGCTCCTCCACGAGACGCCGGGGCTGCTCCCGTTCCAGCCGCCGATGCTCGCCTCGATCGCCACGGGCATCCGGCACGGCTTCCTGGACGGCACCTCGCCCGACCTCACCGACCTCCTCGGCCGCGCGGCCCGCGCTCCGCTGGCCACGGCCGTTGCGGCCGCGGCCGCCGCCAGGCCGGAGGCGGGCGAGTAGCGGCGACGGCGACGCGCGCCCGGCGGCGAAGCGGGTGGACCGCCGTCGCCGCCACGGCGACCGGGGTCCGTACGGCCGGTCCTCGGCTCCGCACCGCGTCCCCCGCGACCCGCCCTGGGGCCCGTCCGGCGGATCAGGGCCGGGGCCGCGACGCCGATCCGCCGGACAGGCCCTGGCGGGGCGGCTGCGCGGTCGAGCCGCGGACCACCAGCTCGGGGTCGAAGAGGAGTTCGCCGGGCGGGACCTCGCCGCCCTGGATCTGGGCGCAGAGCAGTTCCACGGCCGCGCGGCCCATCGCCTCGATGGGCTGGCGCACGGTGGTGAGCGGGGGCTCGGTGCAGTTCATGAAGGCGGAGTCGTCGTAGCCGACGACGGAGACCTCCCCGGGGACCGCGAGGCCCCGCCTGCGGGCCGCCCGGACGGCGCCCAGGGCCAGCGGGTCGCTGGCGCAGACGATGCCGGTGACCCCGCGGTCGAGCAGGCGCGAGGCGGCCGCCTGGCCGCTCTCCAGGGAGAACATGGCGCGCTCGACGAACTCCGCCGGGAGCTCCGCGCCCGAGGCCTCGGCGGCCTCCCGGGCGGCCGCGAGCTTGCGGCGGGAGGGGATGTGGTCCGCGGGCCCCACGACGACGCCGATGCGCTCGTGCCCCAGGGACTCCAGGTGCCGCCAGGCCTGGCGGACGGCGACGGCGTCGTCGCAGGAGACGCAGGGGAAGTCGAGGCCCTCGATGGGGGCGTTGACGAGCACGACGGGGATCTTGCGTTCGGCCAGCTGCCGGTAGTGGTCGTGCGGGGCGTCGGCCTGGGCGAAGAGCCCGCCGGCGAAGACCACGCCCGAGACCTGCTGCTCCAGGAGCAGTTCGACGTAGTCGGCCTCGGAGACGCCGCCCTTGGTCTGGGTGCAGAGGACGGGGGTGAGGCCCTGCTGGGCGAGGGAGCCGCCGATGACCTCGGCGAGGGCCGGGAAGATCGGGTTCTGCAGCTCCGGCAGGACCAGGCCGACCAGACGCGCCCGCTCGCCGCGCAGCTGGGTCGGGCGCTCGTAGCCGAGGACGTCCAGGGCGGTGAGCACCGACTGCCGCGTCGCCTCGGAGACCCCGGGCTTGCCGTTGAGCACGCGGCTGACCGTCGCCTGGCTGACACCCACCTTCTTCGCTACCTGTGCAAGTCGTCGCGTCATGAGCGCAAGACTAGCGCAAGCCGCGCAAGCGGCTTGCGCCAGTTTTGCTTTCCCGAGCCGCTCCCTACGGATTGATGTTGATCTTGAAGGTGGAGGTGGTGTTGCGGACGTCGACGGCGTTGCCGCTCAGTTCGAGGCCGTTGAAGGTCACCTCGCCGACGGCGGGGCCCTGCCCCGACTCCGGCATCTCGTTGGCCCAGAGGCCGAAGCCGGACTTCGCGTCGAAGGCGTCGCCGCTCTTGCGGGCCCCGGTGATCGAGACGTCGCTGAACACCGTGTCCTTGATGGGGAACTGCGGCTGTCCGCCCACGTAGTTCGTCTGGAACATGATCCCGCTGTAGGTGGGATCGACGATGTCCACGTGGGCGACCCGGATCCCCTGGAAGACCTTCGAGGCGGAGAAGACCCAGATGCCGGGGAAGGTCTGCGAGCCCCAGAAGTGGCCGCCCGCCCGGACGATCGAGATGTTCTCGAAGGTCGTGGGACCGGTACCGAAGCCGTTCATCGGATAGCCGAAGTCGAGCGACGAGATGGTGATCCCGGAGTAGACGAGCGTGTCGGCGATGCGGATGTTGCGGAAGGTGTTGTCGTAGCCGCCGTAGACGGCCACGCCCGCCGCCCGCCAGGTCAGGGTGGAGGTGAGGTTCTCGTAGACGTTGTTCTTCATGTCGGCGCCGCCGGCGTCGATCGCGGAGAACAGCGCGAAGCTGTCGTCGCCGGTGGCGCGGGCGTCGTTGTTGACGACGTGGTTGTCCGTGGAGCCGTTGGTCATGTTGACGCCGTCGGCGAACATGTTCCGGATGCGGGAGTTCCTGATCGTGATCCGGTCGGTGTTGGCGCCCCAGTAGAGGCACACCATGTGCTCGTTCCAGATGTCGTCGATCACGATGTCGGTGACGTTCGCGAAGTCGAAGACCTTGCCCGGGCCGTCGATCCGCGAGGTGTAGTTGCCGAAGTAGGCGAAGCCCTTGAAGAGCGAGCCCTTCGCCGTACCGTCGGCGCGGAAGCCGACGTCGGTGTTGTCCTGGGTCGTCGGCGCGTGGAACTTCGTGTACCAGGGTCCGGCGCCGACGACCTTGACGGCCTTGCCGTACACCTGGAACTTGCTGGACGTCCGGTAGTCGCCCGGCGGCAGGTAGACGCCGACGAGGGTGCCGGTGGTGTCCATGCGGACCTTGTCGAGGGCGTTCTGGACGTCCTGGTGGGTGAAGCCGGCCGGGACGGTGTACGCGGCCGGGTCCGGGTTCGCGACCGGGGCGACCTGCTCCAGGTCGACGAAGTCGATCGCGTAGTGCGCGGCGGTGTTGGCCGCGTCCTTCTGGAGCCGGATCCTGCTGCCCGCCGGGACGGTCTCGTCGAGGAGCAGGTGCGCCTCGTCGTAGATGTGGCGCGGGGCCCCGGAGCCCGGGGAGTTGCCGGGCGCGGTCTCGGCGCCGTACAGCCAGGCGTACTTCGAGGTCAGCGGGAGCGCCTTCTCGAAGACGCCGTCGACGTACACGTTGATCGTGGAGTCGATGCCGCCGCCGCCCGGGGCGTCCGGGACGGAGAAGCGGGTGACCAGGGTGTTGGTGGCGGCGCGGGTGGTGAACTCGACGTACTCCCCCGTCGCGTCCAGGTGGACGGCCCTGCGGCCGGAGGCCTCGCCCGCGATGTCGCCGACGGTCCGGTTGGGGCCGACGACGGTGGCGCCGCCGCCCGCGGTGCCGTCCTCCGCCTCGTACGTGGTGTACGGCATGTCGGCGCCGCGTCCGACGAAGAGCGGCTGGGTGGAGGTGTTGTTGGCGCGCTTGACCGGGAGTTCGTGGGCGTCGTCGGCGAGGACGGTCCGCACGGTGTACGAGCCGTCGGCCGCCGTCCACGGGCCGAGGTCCACCTCGGCCGAGGCGCCGGCCGCGAGGATCCCGTCGTACGCGCCGGTGAGGGTCTTCACCGTGGCGCCCCGGGAGTCCAGGAGGGTGAGGGTGACGCCGTGGGCGCCCGCCGCGCTCGCCTGCGTGCCCTGGTTGCGGACCGTGACCTTGAAGGAGACCGGGTCACCGGCCGCCGGGCTGGACGGCAAGGTGGTCACCGAGGCGGCGACCGGATCGGAGCTGGTGACCGGTTTGACCACGAGCGGGGTGGGGCTGGTGTACGTGTTGTCGGACTCGTTGCGCTCGACGACCGCGCCCGCTTCGTCGGCGACGGCGGAGAGCGTGTACGTACCGGCCTCGCGCGCTCCGATCGATGTGCTGACGGTGGTCTGCGCGCCGGGCGCGAGGGCGCCGACCCGGGCGGTGGCGACCTCGGTGCCGCCGAGGCGCACCGCGAGGGCGCTCGCCGGGGCGGCGACGGTGCCGCTGTTGCGGACGGTGGCCGTCACCGTGATCGTGTCGGACTCCACGGGGGCGGCGGGCGCCACGGCGAGTCCGGTGACCTGCAGGTCGGGGTTGGGCGCCGGGACGCCGATCACCCGGAGTTCGGCGAGCTGGCCCGCCGGGGCGCCGGAGTTGGCGGTGAACCGCAGCCGGACGTCGGCGACGCGGCCGGAGACCGGGACGGTGACGCTGTTGCCGGTCGCCGGGTCGAAGGTGAGGCTCTTCGCGGCGGCGAGGGTGGTGAAGGCGGTGGCGTCCTGCCCGCGGCCGAGGACCTCGACGGTCTGGCTGCGGGCGGTCCAGGCCGAGGAGGGGTTCAGCCCGAGGACGAGCCGGTCGAGGTCGGCGTCGGCGCCGAGCCTCACCGTGAGGGTCTGGGGGTAGCTGCCGCCCGCACCCTCCCAGTAGGTGGTGACGTCGTTGTCGTTGGCGTTCTCCGCGGCGAAGGTGTGGACCGTGGAGGAGGCGCTGATCGGCTTGCCGACGGCGAGGTCCGAGCCCGTGCCGCCGCTGCCGGTGCGGGTGACGGCGTTGCCGGCGACGGACCGGTTGCCCGCCGCGTCCCTGGCTCGTACGTGGTAGGTGACCGTGACGGAGGCGGGCTGGGTGTCGGTGTAGGTGGTGGTGTTCCCGGCGACGGTGCCGCGCAGGACGTTGTCGGCGTAGATCTCGTAGCCGGTGACGCCGGTGTCGTCGGTCGAGGCGGTCCAGGTCAGGCGTATCTGCCCGCTCGTGGGCTCGGTGAGCGCCAGGTTCGCCGGGGCGGTCGGGGCCTGGGTGTCGCCGGTGTCGCCGGTGCGGGTGACGGTGTTGCTGTCGGCGGACTGGTTGCCGGCCGCGTCCCTGGCGCGGACGGAGTAGGAGACGGTCTGGTGCGCGGGCCGGTTGTCGGTGTAGGTGGTGACGTTCCCGGCCACGCCGCTGAGCAGGGTGCCGTCGGCGTAGACGTCGTAGCCGGTCACGCCGGTGTCGTCGGTGGCCGCGTTCCAGGTGAGCCGGATCTGTCCGGTGGCGGGCTCGGTGAGGGCGAGGCCGGTGGGCGCGGTCGGTGCCCGGGTGTCGCCGGTGGCCGGTCCGTACACCTCCAGTTCGGAGATCTGCGCCGCGTTCTGGACGCTGTTCGCGGTCACCAGGACCCGTACGTGCCGGGTGGTGACGGCGTCGAAGGAGAGGGTCGCCGCGCGCCCGCCGGCGGCGTCGAACGCGTACGCCTTCGCGGCGGTGAGGTCGGTGAAGTCGGTGCCGTCGGTACTGCCCTGGAGCTTCAGGGTCTGGGTGCGGGCCTCCCAGCCGTCGGGCAGGCGCAGGACGACCCGGTCGACGCGGACGGCGGAGCCCAGGTCGGCCCGGAGCCACTGGGGGAAGGCGCCCGCGGCGCTCTCCCAATAAGTGGCCCGGTTGCCGTCGTTGGCGTTCGGAGCGGTGTAGGTCTGGGCGTGGCTGCTCGCGGTGAGGGGGCGTCCGGCCGCGAGGTTCGCGGAGGAGGCGTCGGCGGCGTGCACCTCCAGTTCGGAGAGCTGGGCGGCCTGCCAGCCGGTGTTGGCGGTGATGTCGACGCGTACGAAACGGGTCTGCGCCGCCGGGAAGGAGACCCGGACGGTGTTGCCCGCGCCGGGGGCGAAGGCGTACGGGGCGGAGCTCTTCAGGGTGGTGAAGGAGGTGCCGTCGGCGCTGCCCTGCACGGAGAGCGTCTGGGTCCGGCCCTCCCAGCCGGCCGGCAGCTTCAGGACGACCTCGTCGACGCGGGTGGTGGCGCCCAGGTCGGTCTGGACCCACTGCGGGAGCGCGCTTCCCGCGCTCTGCCAGTAGGTGCCCTGGTCTCCGTCGGTGATGTTGCGGGCGCCGTACTCGGCGTGGGCGCTCGCGGCGGCGGTCGGCTTCCCGGCCGCGACGTTCGGGCCCCCGGCCGCCGAGGCCGTGAACGCGGGCCCTCCGAGGGCCAGCAGGCTGGTGACGAGCAGGGCGCTCAGGCCCCGGGCCCGTCGGCGTTGGATTCTCATCTGTCCCCGATCTCGGCCCCGCGCGACCCCTGACGGTGGCGGGGCGCGGCTCTGTCGGTGTGATGGCACAGCTGAACAGTCGCAAAGATCTTCATCTTTTGCGTCGAGCGATCAGAGAGTTGCAGAGATCTGCCATGTCGTCTACGCCCACAACCGCACTCGGATCCGCCGCCCGCCCGGGCTCCCGGCGCCGCCCGCCGCCGGAACAGGGCCTTTCAAGTGGCTTGCGCAATCACGTAATTATTTACGTGGGTGCGTGGTCCGGAGGCCGGACGTGATGATGAAGGGATGACGCGCACCTTCGAAGAACTCGTGGCGGAGGCCTCCGCGGCCCCGGTCGACGGCTGGGACTTCTCCTGGCTCGACGGACGGGCGACCGAACAGCGCCCCTCCTGGGGCTACCACCGGCTCCTCACCGAGCGCCTCGCCACCGCCTCGGCCGGGCTCGACGTCCAGACGGGCGGCGGCGAGGTCCTGGCCGGGGTGCCGGTGCTCCCGCCGACGATGGCGGCCACCGAGTCGTGGCCCCCGAACGTCGCCCGGGCCACCGAACTCCTCCACCCGCGCGGAGTGGTGCTCGTCGCCGACCCCGACGAGCCGCCGCTGCCCTTCGGCGACGCCGCCTTCGACCTCGTCACCAGCCGGCACCCGGCCACCGTGTGGTGGTCGGAGATCGCCCGTGTCCTGCGGCCGGACGGCACCTATCTCGCCCAGCACGTCGGGCCGGCCAGCGTCTGGGAGGTGGTGGAGTACTTCCTCGGCCCGCAGCCGGAGGCGGCCCGGGAACGCCACCCCGACGACGAGGCCGCGGCGGCGCGGGCGGCCGGGCTGGACGTCGTGGACCTGCGCACCGAACGGCTGCGGATGGAGTTTCACGACGTCGGCGCGGTCGTCTGGTTCCTGCGCAAGGTGATCTGGATCGTGCCCGGGTTCACGGTCGACGCCCATCTGCCCCGGCTGCGCGAGCTCGACGCCCTGATCCGGGCGGAGGGGCCGTTCGTCGCCCACTCCGCCCGGACCCTGGTCGAGGCGCGCAGACCCGCCGGGTGACGGCGCGGGCCCCGCTCAGGAGCGGGCCGGCGGGCTCCCCCAGTCGAGGCGCAGGACGGCGAGGTCGTCGGAGTGCCGGCCGGCGTTCAGTTCGTGGGTCTCCTTGATGAGGAGGTCGACCTGGACGGCCGGGTCCTCCGCCGGCAGGGTCGCGATCAGCTCCAGCAGCCCCTCGACGCCGAGCCGTTCGTTCGCCGTTCCGCTGTGGCCCTCGGTGAGGCCGTCGGTGTAGAGGGTCAGGGCTCCGGTGGCGGGGAGCGGGACGACCGTGGCGGGCCAGCGGTGCGGACCGGAGAAGATGCCCAGGGCGATGCCGTGGGCGGCCTCCAGCTCCCGGGTCCCCTCGGACGTGGTGAGCAGGGGTTCGTGGTGGCCGGCGAGGTGGAGGGTGGCGGTGCCGGCCTTCTGGTCGAGGGTGAGGAGGGTGCAGGTGGCGAACATGTGCTGGCCGCCGCGCTCGGCGAGCAGGATGCGCTCCATCAGGTGCAGCAGGTCGTCGCCGCGGTGCCCGCCGAGCACGAGGGAGCGCCAGGCGATCCGCAGGCAGACGCCGAGGGCGGCGGCGTCGGGCCCGTGTCCGCTGACGTCCCCGACGACGGCGTGCAGCAGCCCGCCGTCCCCCTCCACCACGTCGAGGAAGTCCCCGCCGAGCAGGGCCAGGGTGGCGCCCGGCAGATAGCGGGAGGTCACCCGCACCGTGGAGGTGTCGAGGATCGGCTGGGGCAGCAGGCCGCGCTCCAGGCGCGCGTTCTCCTCCGCCCGCAGCCGGGCGGCCTGGGCCTCGGAGCTGGCGCGCTCGGTCTCGCTGCGGTAGACGGCGTAACGGACCGTCCGGTGCAGCAGGTCCGCCTCGACCTTGCCCTTGACGAGGTAGTCCTGGGCCCCGGCGGCCATGGCGTCGGGGCCGGCCTGTGCCTCGGCGAGCCCGGTCAGGACGATGACCGCGGTGTGCGGGGCCATGTTCCTGACCGTGGTGACCGCGTCGGTGCCCGACACGTCGGGGAGGTGCAGGTCGAGGAGGATGCAGTCGATCGGCGCGGCGGCCAGTTCGGCGCGGGCCTCGGCCAGGGTGGTGCGGGTGGTCAGCTCGAACCGCAGCCCCGTGTCGTGGAGGAGTTCCTCGACGAGCAGGGCGTCGCCCAGGTCGTCCTCGATCAGGAGGATGCGGTACGTCGGTTCGTGGGGCACCGCGGACCGGCCGGTCGTGGTGGCGTTCATCGCGTCCGCTCCGTACCGGAGTCGGCGGCCGGCGGCAGGGCGGCGGGGAGGGGGGTCTCCGGGGGTTCCGGCGCCAGGGTGAAGGTGATGCGCGCCCCCTCGCGGTACTCGGTGTCGACGGCGATGGTGCCGCCGTGGAACTCGACGATCTTCTTGCACATGGCGAGGCCGATGCCGCTGCCGGAGTAGACGTCCTTGGTGTGCAGCCGCTGGAAGATCACGAAGACCTTGTCGGCGTACTCCGGGGCGATGCCGATGCCGTTGTCGGTGACGGTGAACCGCCACAGGCCGCCCTCCCGGGCCGCCGTGACGCGGATCCGCGGGGCCTCGTCCGGGCGGCGGAACTTCACGGCGTTGCCGATCAGGTTCTGCCAGAGCATCCCCATCTGGGTGGGGTCGGCGACCAGGGTCGGCAGCGGGTCGTGGGTGATCACCGCCCCGGCCTCCTCGATGCCGACGCTCAGCGCGGACAGGGTCCGCTCCAGGACGTCGTCCAGGTCGACGCTCTGGTGGGCGTTGTGCAGGCGTCCGACGCGGGAGAAGTCGAGGAGGTCGTTGATGAGGACCTGCATGCGGTTCGCCCCGTCGACGGCGAAGTCGATGTACTGGTCGGCCCGGCTGTCGAGCTGCCCCCCGTAGCGCCGCTGGAGGAGCTGGGTGAAGCTGGAGACCTTGCGCAGCGGCTCCTGGAGGTCGTGGGAGGCGACGTACGCGAACTGCTCCAGCTCGGCGTTGGAGCGCTGGAGGTCGGCGGCCTGCGCGTCGAGGCGCAGGCGCGCCTCCTCGGTGAAGGCCAGTTCCCGCACGAGGCGCCGGCGCATGGAGTCGATCTCCTCGCCGAGGCGCCGCAGGTCGGCGGGGCCGGACGGGGTGATCGGGTGGTCGAAGTCGCCGCCGGCGATGGTCCGGGCGTCCGCGCCGAGCCGGTCGAGGGGTTCGTTGATGCCCCGGCGCAGTCCTTCGAAGATCAGGCTGGTCAGGGCGACGATGAGCACCGCGATGGTGCCGAACACCCAGTTCCGGACCTCCATCATGGTCATCAGCTCGTCCCTGGTGCGGACACGTTCCGCGCGCAGCCGCTCCTGCTGCCCGCCCAGGGCGGCGCGCACGGCGTCGAAGGCCGTCTTGCCCTCGGCCGCCCGCTCGACGGCCAGCGGCGAGGACGAACCGGGCGGCGCGGCGGCGATCGGGCGCGCGATCCTCTCCTGCCACCTGGTGACGGCGTCCCGTACGGCCCCGAGGTCGGCCAGGGCGGCCCGGTCGCCGGCGAGGAGTCCGGAGAGCTGGGCGGTCCGCGACTCCTGCTCGGCGACCCCCTCCCGGTAGGGGGTGAGGAAGTCCGGGGTGCCGGTCAGGCCGTAGCCGCGGATGCCGGTCTCCTGGTTGAGGACCGCCGATTCCAGGCGGGTCGCCGTGGTCAGGGCGGGCGACCGCACGTCCACGAGCTCCTTGCTGAGCGACTCGGTGCGGGAGAGGATCCAGGCCCCCGTCGTTCCGAGCAGGGCCAGGACGACCAGGGACACGGCCGTGCCCATGCGAAGCCACCGCCGGGTCGTCCAGGCGGACAGGCCCCGCTCGCGCGGTCGCTTCCCCTCGCCGGTCATGGTGCGGACTCCTCTGCTGCGACAGCCGCGGAGATGCGGCGCGATCACTGTAATGGGCGACAACGGTTGTTGTCGCCGGGCCGCCCGGGGACCTAGAGTGCCGGGTGTGCCAGGCAAGGACTTCGTGTTGCGGACCACTCCGCAGGAAACGGCCGCCGCCGCGGAGGCGGCGGTCGGCGAACTCGCGCGGCGCCTCGTCCAGCGGCTCCTGGACGACCCCTCACGACCGGCACCGGACGACCGCGCGCGGGCCCTGGCCCTGCTCCACGTCCTGGATCACGTCCAGAAGGCCGCCGAACGGCTCCAGCAGGAAGCGGTCGTGGCCGGCGCCCGCGCGGGGGCCGGCTATCCGCAGCTCGGCGCGGCCTGCGGCATGACCCGACAGGGGGCCCGCCGCCGCTGGCCGGGGCTCTTCGACCACTCACACGACAAACCCACGGAGCGACCGATCATGACCACCCCCGCCCGCCCCTTCGACGTCCTGCTCGTCGAGGACGACGTCGCCGACGCCATGCTCATCGAGGAGGCACTGTCCGAGCGCGGGGCCCGCAACCTGGTCCAGGTCACCGACGGGGTCGCCGCCCTGGAGCACCTGCGCGCCCCGGACACCGCACGGCCCGACCTCATCGTCCTCGACCTGAACATGCCCCGGATGAACGGCCGGGAGCTGCTGAAGGTCCTCAAGTCCGACGAGGACCTCCAGACCATCCCCGTGGTGGTCCTGACCACGTCGACGGCGCCCGACGACGTGACCGGCGCGTACAGCAGCCACGCCAACGCCTACGTGACCAAGCCGGTGAACCTGGAGGAGTTCGAGCAGGCCGTCCAGAGCATCGACGCCTTCTACCTGGACACCGCCGCCCGGCCGCGTCCCTGACGCCCGGGAGCCTCCGGGAGGGAACCTCCGTGGGGTGCGGGTTCAGTCCAGGTCGATGCGGGCGGTGATGCGCTTGCCGACCGGCTCCCGCCGGACGCGGAGGTCCCGGGCGACGGCCTCGACGATCTCCAGGCCGTGCTGCCCCACCCGCTCCGGGTCGGCGGCGTGGGGCGCCGGGACCGCGGGCGCGCTGTCCCAGACCACGACGTCCACGGTCCCGGCGCCGATGCGCAGTTGCAGCAGCACCGGGCCCGGGGCGTGCCTGCGGGCGTTCGTGACCAGTTCGCTGACGACCAGCTTCGTCAGTTCCGTCGCGCGCTCGGAGACGGGCACGCCCCAGACGGTGCGGGCCTTCTCCAGGAAGGCGGCGGCGTGGTCGCGGGCCTCGGCCACGAGCCCGTCGCCCTCGTTCCACGCGTGGTCGACCTGCATGAGGTCGTCCTCGGGCACGGCACGGTCGTCGCCGTCGGCGTCGGCCTTCGTCGTCATCCTCTTCCCCCGTGTTCACGCGCGTCCACCCGCCATGACGTCGTGTCCACCATAGGTGGTCCCCGGCGCGGGCGAGGGGGCGGTCCGGGTGTCAGCCGCCCGGTGCGATGAGGACGACCTGGTCCCGGGCGTGCCAGTACCGTACGCGGGCCTTGGGCGGGTTGAGGCGCATCCCGTGGTCGGGGGCGGTCACGGAGCGGTAGCCGATGGCGCATTCGCCGCGGCGGGCGGCCGACGCGGCGACGGCGGCGAAGGAGGTCGTCCGGCCGGTGGTGACGTAGTGGGCGGCCGGACGGAGGTGGAGGGTGTTGCCGGCCGGGGAGAGGAGTTCCTCGAACACGGCGGTCAGATGGGGGTTCTGGGAGATCTGGGTCATGAGGAGCCCGACGAGCCTGCCGCTGACGACGAAGTCGCACCCGGGGGCCCGGGGCGCGATCAGCCGGTTGCGGTCGTCGGCCATCTCGGTGACGACGGGCACCCGGCGGCCGCTCTCCTCCTCCGCGGCCCGCAGGTGGAGGAGGGTGAGGAGGGTCCGGTCGTCCGGGTCGCCGCGGCCGGGCCGGGGGTCGGGGCCGAGCACGATCACGACGTCGTAGCCGGTGGGGTCGAGGGCGTCCGTCGTGGACCGCAGCGCGGGGTCGCCGGGGTGGTGGCGCACGGGCATGCGGGGGGCGAGGGCTTCGGCGGCGGAGCGGACGGCGGCGGCCGTCGCGGCGCGCGGCCCGGCCGCGACGTCGAGGGTCGAGCCGGGGGGCGTACGCCGTGAGAGCTGGTCCACGATCCGGGGCGCCCTGCGGTTCCAGCCGAGGAGGAGGACGCGTTCGGCCGGGGCGGGGGCGGGGGGCGGCGCGTGGGTGAGGGCCCTCGGGTCGTGGGGCACGGGGAGGTCGGACAGCCGGGTGGAGTGCTCGTCCCGAGCGATCACGAGGAGGCTGTCGTCCTGTCGGAAACGGACGGCCAGGGGCGGGTTGAGCGTCACGGTGCCGTCGTCGTGGGCGATGCCGACGGCGACGGACTCCGGGCAGGCCCCGGCGGCCTCCTCGAAGGTCAGGCCGGGCAGGCGGGAGTCGCGCAGGGTGTGGAACTCGTGTCCGGCGAAGTCGAGGAGTTCCTGGTGGACGAGGGAGAGGCCGGGCTGCCGGGCGCAGTCGACGACGAGCCGGGCCGAGATGTCGTCCACGTCCAGGACGGTGGTCCGGGGGCCGCCGGCCAGCCGGGCGGCGGCGAGGTGGCGGTCGTCGCGCACGGCGGCGACGACGCGGACCCGCCGGTCCTCCCCCAGGGCGGCCGAGAGGGAGAGCAGGGTCTTGACGGTCTCGGCGTCGTCGCGGGGGTCGTCGCGGGGCAGGACGAGGACGCAGTCCGCGGTGGCCGGGCTCACCCGGGCGAGGACGGCGGGGTCGGCGGGGCGGCCGGTGCGGCAGAGGACGCGGGTGTGGCCCGTGGCGCGGACGGTGTCGGGCAGTCCCTCCTCCATGGCGGACTTGTCCTTGTCGGCGAGGACCGCGATCACGCGGCGGCGCCGGTCGGTGCGGGCGGCGACCAGTTCGGAGACGACGGTCGGGATCTGCTCGGACCAGCCGAGGACGACGGTGTGGCCGCGCTCCAGGATCGCGGCCCGGCCCCGGTCGAGGGCCATCAGCCGGTCGGTGAGACCGGTGGTGATGAGGCTGACCAGGGTGGAGACGTAGAGGAGGGCGATGAGGGCGAGGAGCACGGACAGGACGACGCGCAGGGGCGGTCCGACCTCGCCGCCCAGGCGCATGGTCTGCCCGGTGCTGCGCCAGACCGCCGCGATCCTCGCCCCGAGGGAGGCGGGGGCGCGCTGGTCGGTCCACACGAGGAGGGCGCTGACGGGGACGACGAGGGCCAGGCAGCCGAGGGCGAGCCAGCCGCAGAGCGCCGGTATCCCGCGGGCGAGGGTGGTGTCGAACCAGTACCGGAGGCGTGCCTCCGCGGAGGGGGCGGGGTACGGCGGCCGGGTGGTCGTGGTGTCCGCGATCCGGTCGGGTCCTGCTCCCCCTGCGGCGTTCCGCTGTCCGGGAACGAGTTCGTTGCGTTCTTTGCGGCGTTCTTTGCGCACGTCGGCAGCGTGGCGCCCCGCCGGGCCCGGCGGGGCGCCATCGCCGTGGATTCATCCCTTCGTGATCACCCGGAGGGGGCCGGGTCAGCCGTTCGGGTCGAAGGTGATCCCGGCGGGTTTGGCCTTGGCGAGGTGGGCGGCGAAGCTTCCGTCCTTGAGGCCGAAGTGCGCGCTGCCGAAGTCGGCCGCGACGAGCTTCTCGCGGATGCCGGCGGGGTAGCCGTTCCAGCCGACCAGGGCCGGGAACTGCCAGGTGCCCCGGTGGTTCTCGGGCGGTTCGTCGTTGCCGTTGGCGGGGCGGAAGCAGTGGGTGCCGATGCCGTCCTTGTGGTAGACGACCTTGGGGTGGTCGCCGTCCCAGCGGATCCGGTCGCGGGCGTGGGTGTCGAAGTTCCCGTGGGCGGAGGTGGAGACGTACTCCGCCCGGCCGTCGCGCACCCACACCACGACGTGCTCCCAGTCGTGGCGGTGTCCGCCGAGGCCGCTGCCGGCCACCGCCTGGTCCTTCTCGAAGTAGAGGCCGTAGAGGATCGCGCACCAGCCGTTGTTGCACTTCGCGCGGGAGTAGCCGTTGACGGCGGCGAGGTCGGAGGCGTCGCGGCACTGCCCGTTGAGGGCGCCGGACGGCTTGAGGCCGCCGTTGAGGGTGCCGTCGGGTCCGATCGCGGCGGTGGGGTAGCAGCCGTCCTTGTCGTAGTCGAAGGCCGGCTGGAAGGTCCGCTCCAGGGCGTCGGCGCTGCCGGGCAGGGCGGCGGGCGGTGCGGCGAGCGCGCTGCTCGGGAGGGCGATGACCAGCGCGAGGGCACCGGCGAGGGCGAGGGCGCCCCGGGCGGCGTACGCGGATGTCTTCAACTGCGTCCCCTTGGGTCGGACGGGCGGTCGGCGAGGAAGGGCGAGGAGGTACGGGAGCGTGCGCGGGCGTGCGAGGACGTACGGCGCCGCGGGGCGTCGTACGGCATGCGCCATCGTGGCATGGGCACATCAATATGGGGAGGCGTCGACCGCACCCGGCGGTGAACGCCGCCCCGACGGGAGGTGCCGCCCCGACGGGACGGCCCGCACCCGGAGCGGCTTCCGGAAAACCAACTAGACGATACGTCTCGTCTCGCCTAGGGTGAGGGCATGCCCACCGCTTCCCCCGCACACATCGCCATGTTCTCCATCGCCGCCCACGGCCATGTGAACCCCAGCCTGGAGGTCGTCCGCGAACTCGTCGCCCGGGGCCACCGCGTCAGCTACGCCGTCCCCGCCTCCTTCGCCGAGAAGGTCGCGGAGACCGGCGCCACCCCCGTCGTCTACACCTCGACGCTGCCGACCGACGAGGACCCGGACGCCTGGGGCACCGAGCTGATCGACCTCATCGAACCGTTCCTGGACGACGCCGTGCAGACGCTCCCCCAACTCGCGAAGGCCTTCGACGGGGACCGCCCGGACCTGGTGCTCCACGACATCACCTCGTACCCGGCCGGCGTCCTCGCCCGCACGTGGGGCGTCCCCGCCGTCTCCCTCTGGCCGAACCTCGTGCCGTGGGAGGGGTACGAGGAGGAGGTCGCCGAGCCGATGTACGCCGAGCTCAAGACCTCGCCGCGCGGCAAGGCGTACTACGCCCGGTTCGAGAAGTGGCTCGCCGAGCACGGCATCGACACCCCGCCCGACCGGTTCGTCGCCCGTCCGCGCCGCGCTCTCGTCCTCATCCCGCGCGCCCTCCAGCCGCAGGCCGACCGGGTCGACGAGTCCGTCTACACCTTCGTCGGCGCCTGCCAGGGCGACCGCGCCGACCAGGGCGAGTGGCACCGGCCGGCCGGCGCGGAGAAGGTCCTCCTGGTCTCCCTGGGCTCCGCCCTCACCAAGCAGCCCGACTTCTACCGGGCCTGTGTCGAGGCGTTCGGCGGCCTGCCGGGCTGGCACGTCGTCCTCCAGATCGGCAAGTTCGTCGACCCGGCCGAACTCGGCGCCCTGCCGGACAACGTGGAGGTGCACTCCTGGGTGCCCCAGCTCGCGATCCTGCGGCAGGCCGACGCCTTCGTCACCCACGCGGGCGCGGGCGGCAGCCAGGAGGGCCTGGCCACCGCCACCCCCATGGTGGCCGTGCCCCTGGCCACCGACCAGTTCGGCAACGCCGACATGCTCCAGTCCCTGGGCGTGGCACGGCACCTGCCGCTGGAGGAGGTGACCCCCGAACGGCTGCGGGAGGCCGTCCTCGCGCTCGTCGGCGACCCCGAGGTGGCCCGCCGGGCGCGTGAGATCCGGGAGTCGATGGCCCGCGAGGGCGGCACGCGGCGCGCCGCCGACCTGATCGAGGCCGAGCTGCCCGGCTGACGGGCGGTCAGGTCCCCTTCCCGCCCTCGTACGCGGCGAGTTCCCCGGGCGTGCCGACGAACGCCGGGCCGCGGCCGGGCGGGAGGCGCTCGACCACCCTGGCGACCGCCTCCCGCGCCGTGCCGGCCACACCGATCCTCCGCGACCGCGAGGGCCCCTCGACGTAGTACGGCCCGGTGTGGTCCGGGCCGGCCGCCGTCGGGCCGACGCAGGGCACGTCCCCCGTCCAGCGCTGCTCGGTGCAGCGGCTGAAGTGCAGTTCCCACGTGCCGGTCCGGGGAAGGAGCCGGCGCAGCCGCGGCTCGGCGTACGCCGCCGCGACCAGGTCGGCGCTCACCCGGTCGGAGGCGAGCAGCTCCCGCCACGCCGCTTCCGCGACGGCGGTGCCCGGGGTGTTCGTCGTCATGCCCGGATTCTCCGCCCGGTCCCGCGGGGCCACGACGCGCCCCGTGGTCCCGTCGCCCCGCCGTGCGCGGGCGGGGCGACGAGCGGGGTCAGACGACGGCGCCCGTGCGGCGGCGCTTCGCCGGCGCCGGTGCCGGGGCGGGAGCCGGGTGACGGGTCTCCAGGGTCACGGCCAGCGGGATCGCGGTGAAGACGGTGGACGCCATGCCCAGGACGACGCCGGCGAGCAGCGCGACCGAGAAGTCCGTGAGCGAGTCCCCGCCCAGGGCGGCGAGCGCCACCAGGACGAAGAGCGCGCCCATGCCCGTGTTGACCGTACGCGGAAGGGTCTGGGCGACCGCCCGGTCGGCCAGGTCGGTCAGCGGTACGCCGCCGCCGCGCCGCCGCAGTTCCCGCAGCCGGTCGAGGACCACGACGGAGTCGTTGACCGAGTAGCCGACGACGGTCAGCAGGGCGGCCAGGAAGACGCTGTCCACCGGCTTGCCCAGCCAGGCGAACAGGCCGATCACCAGGAGGACGTCCTGGGTCATGGCGGCGACGGCGGCCGTCGCGTACGTCCAGCGGAACCGGACCGTCAGATAGAGGAGCTGGGCCGCGACCGCCAGACCGAGTGCGAGCAGGGCGTGGGTGCGCAGCTCGCTGCCCAGGCTCGGTCCGATCAGGTCGTCGCGCTCCACCGTCACCGGCCCGGCGACCCCGGTGAGCGCCTCCCTGATCTCCCGCTGCTCGCCGTCGCCGGTCTCCTTCACCCGTACCGACACGTCCCCCTCGCCGGTGGTCTGCACGACGGCGTCGGGGAAGCCGGCGGCCGTGACGGCCGCGCGGGCCGCGTCGGCGTCCACCGGGCGGTCGGCCGCGTACTGGACGACCCGGCCGCCGGTGAACTCGACGCCGAACTCCATGCCCCGGACGCCGATTCCGGCGAGGGCCACGAGGAGGAGCCCGGCGCAGCCCGTCAGCCAGCGGCGGCGACGGGCCGTCAGACGCGGTACGCGGCGGGTGAGCCGGGTCCGCAGCCGGCCGAGTCCCGCGATGCCGGTCACCGCGGGCCGCCTGCGCACGGCGGGCAGCCGGAGCGTCAGGTCGGCGAGGAGGCGGGTGACCACCATGGCGGTGAGGAGCGAGGTCACGACGCCGACGGCGAGCGTCACGCCGAAGCCCTTGACCGGTCCGGTGGCGAAGACGAACAGCAGTCCGGCGGCGAGCAGGGTGGTGACGTGGGAGTCCGCGACCGCGCTCCACACCTTGCCGAACGCCGTCGTCACCGGCCGCCGCGGATCGCGCGCGGCGTTCCCGCCCAGGGCGGCGTACTCCTCCCTGGCCCGTTCGAAGACCAGGACGTTGGCGTCGACGGCGATGCCGACGGCCAGGACGAAGCCGGCGAGTCCCGGCAGGGTGAGGGTGGCGCCCAGGGCGACCACGGCGGCGTACGAGATCAGGCCGTACAGGAGGAGGGCGACGGTGGCGAGGAGGCCGAGGAGCCGGTAGACGGCGATGACGAAGAGGCCGGTGCAGGCGAGGCCGATCACCGCCGCCAGGGCGCTGGCCCGGATCGCCTCCGCGCCGAGCGTCGGACCCACGGTGCTCTGCTCGACCGTCGTCACCGGGACGGGCAGCGCGCCGCCCTGGACGAGCGCGGCGAGGTCGCGGGCCTCCTGGCCGGAGAAGCCGCCGGTGATCTGCGCGGAGCCGCCGCCGATGCCCGCCCCGCAGGGGACGCCGTTCTGCATGCCGGGCGCGGAGACGATCCGGTCGTCGAGGACGATGGCGACCCTGCGGGCCGGGTCGCCGGGGGACGCGCAGGCTGCGGCACCGGTGATCCGCGCCCAGTCGCCCGCGGCCCGGTCGCGGAAGGAGAGGTCGACGGTCCAGCCCCGGCCGCTCGTGGTGTCGAGGACGGCTTCCGCGCCCTCGACCCCGTCGCCGGTGAGGGCGGGGGCGGCCAGCGCGAGGAAGCGGCCGGGCGCGTCGGGGTCGGCGAGGACGCGGGCGCCGTCGGCGGCGGCCGGTCCCTCCGGTCCCTTCGCCTCCCCGGTGACGGCGTGGAAGGTGAGCTGGGCGGTGCGGCCGATGGTCTCGGCGGCCCGGCGCGGGTCGCGCAGGCCGGGGAGTTCGACGACGATGCGGCGCTCGCCGGACCGGGCGAGGGAGGGCTCCGCGACACCGAGGCCGTCGACGCGCTTGCGGAGCACCTCCAGGGCGCGGTCGGTGGCCGCGGCGTCGGCGCGGGTGGTGGGGCCGTCCTCGGTCTGGAGGACGATGCGGGTGCCGCCGCGCAGGTCGAGTCCGAGGCGGGGCGGGGTGGTCAGGGTGATCCAGAGGGAGAGCGCGACGACGGCGAGCGCGAGGAGCGCGCGCCACAGCACGGCACGAGAGGACATGGGTACTCCACAGGCAGCGCACGGGCCGGCGGGCGCCGCCCCGGAGGGCGCGCGGGCCGTTCCCGTGCCGGACGTACGGTCGGATGCGCGCCGGCGGCCGGCCCGTGGGCATGCCGGGGGCCCGGACGGCGACGCGGGGGAACGTCAGCTGTGCCGGGTGGAGGGAGGGCCCCGGGGGTCCCTCGGGACGTGGGGGCCGCCGGGCGGCGCCCGCTCGCGGCGGGGATCGCCGGCGAGGAGGCCACGGAGGGGGAGGGAGAGGTCGACGGGCGCGGCCGCGGGGGCGGCGGGCAGCGCCGGGAACCGCACGGAGTGCTCGACGACGGCCGGAAGCCCCGCGACGGCGGCGGGCGCGAGATGCGGCTCGGGCGGCACGAGGCGCTGGGCGGAAACGGGGGCGGACACCGGGAGGGGGGCGGACGCCGGGACGGGAACGGACGCCGGGGCGGAGGCCGCCGGGGTGAGGATCAGGGACCAGATCGCGCAGAGCAGCGCGGGGACGAGGGCCGCGAGGCGCCGTGCGGAACCTTCCACCGCCCGGCACCTCCCCCGTCCGTTCCGGCCCGTCGTACCGGGCCGTCCGGGCTCAGCGTAGACCGGCGGGGAGCGTACCGGGGCACCGGCTCCCGTCCTGAGTACGCCGGAGCACGGCGGCTGAGTACGTCCGCCCATGCCGGGGCCGCCCCGGCCCCGCGACGATGACGGGGTCAGCCCGTCGTCCTCGGCTCCAGGGGGCCCGCCCGTGCTCAGCCGCATCGCCGCCCGCGTCGTCCCGTTCTTCGGGCGACTGACCGTCACCGCCGACCCGGGGACGCGTCTCGCGCCCGGCAGCATCCTGGTCGTGAACCACACCTCGCTCGCGGACCCGGCGCTCGTGCTCGCCGCGCTCCGCCGGCGGCTCGCGGTCGAACCCGTCCTGATGGCCACCTCGGGGCTCTGGCGGGTCCCGGTCCTCGGCCGGGCCCTGACCCGCGAGGGGCACGTGCCCGTGCACCGGGGCACGGCCCACGCGGCGGCGGCCCTCGACCGGGCGGCGGTCGCGCTCGCGTCGGGGCGGCACGTGATGCTGTACGCGGAGGGGCGCATCCCGCCGCGCCGCGACTCCGCCGAGAGCCCGCCCGAGGCGTTCCGGACCGGACTCGCCCGGCTCGCCCTGGCCACCGGGGCGCAGGTGGTGCCGATCGGTCAGGCGGGAGCCCGGCGGATCACCTCCGGCGGGCGGGCGAAGCAACTCGCCGGGGTGCTCACGGCGCCCGTCCGCAGGCCGGGTCTCCACGTGCACATCGGGGCGCCGCTGACGCTGCCCGCCGACGTGGCCGAGGCGACGGCGCTCGCGCACGGGGCGGTCACCGAGGCCTGGCGGACGGCGGCCGGGGCCCTGGAGGGTGGCTGCGGGCGGTCCGTCGAGGCGCCGCGGGCGCGCCGGCGCCGGGCCTGAGACCCCGTCGTACGGTCGGCCCCGGGGTCCTTCCGGGTCAGAAGACGGACAGGCCGGTGATGGTGGTGAACCGGTCGAGGGCGGCGACGCCCGCCACCGAGTTGCCCCGGCTGTCCAGGCCGGGGCTCCAGACGCACAGGGTGCAGCGGCCCGGGACGACGGCGACGACGGCCCCGCCGACGCCGCTCTTGCCGGGGAGGCCGACGCGGTAGGCGAAGTCGCCGGCCGCGTCGTAGGTGCCGCAGGTGAGCATGACGGCGTTGACCTGCTTGGCCTGGCTCCGGGTGAGCAGGCGGGTGCCGTCGGAGCGGAGGCCGTGCCTGGCGAGGAAGCCGGTGGCGAGCGCCAGGTCGGCGCAGGAGGCTTCGAGGGAGCACTGCCGGAAGTACTCGCGCAGCAGGTCGGGGACGGGGCCCGTGATGTTGCCGTAGGAGGCCATGAAGTGGGCGAGGGCCGCGTTGCGGTCACCGTGGGCGGCCTCGGAGGCGGCCACGTCCGGGTCGAAGGCGAGGTCCGGGTTGCCGCTCTCGGCGCGCAGGAAGGCGAGGAGGCTCCCGGAGGCGTCGCCGGTGAGGCGGTGCAGGCGGTCGGTGACGACGAGGGCGCCGGCGTTGATGAACGGGTTGCGCGGGATGCCGTTCTCGTACTCCAGCTGGACGAGGGAGTTGAACGGGTCGCCGGAGGGTTCCCGGCCGACGTGGGTCCAGAGGGTGTCGCCCTCTCCGGCGAGGGCGAGCGCGAGGGTGAAGACCTTGGTGACGGACTGGGTGGAGAAGGAGCGCCGCCAGTCCCCCACTCCGTGGACGGTGCCGTCGAGTTCGGCGACGGCCATGCCGAAGTCGGCCGGGTCGCCGGCGGCGAGGGCGGGGATGTAGTCGGCGGGCGTGCCCCGCTCGGCGAGTCCCGCGATCTCCTCGGCGATGCGGTCGAGCACCGGCTGGAAGGAGGTGGTCGTGGTCACGCGCGGGCCCCGGGGTCCCGTCCGGTCTCCTCCTCGGCGGCGGCGGCGAGGCCCAGGTCTCCACCGGGCGGCGGCGCGAAGTAGCGGGCGACGTCCGCGTCCGTGACGGCTTCGAGGGCGGCGGGGGTCCAGTGCGGGTCGCGGTCCTTGTCGATCACCTGGGCGCGGATGCCCTCGACCAGGTCGGGGGTGGTCAGGGCGGCGCAGGAGGCGCGGTACTCCAGGTCCAGGACCTCTTCGAGGGTGGCGAGGGCGCGGGAGCGGCGGAGGACGGCCAGGGTGGCCTTGAGCGCGGTCGGGGACTTCGCGAGGAGGGTGGCGGCCGCCTCCTTGGCGGCGGGGAGGCCGGTGTCGAAGAGGCGCTCGACGATCTCCTCGACGGTCGGGGCGGCGTAGCAGGCGTCGATCCACTCCCGCTGCCCGGCCAGGACGCCGGCCGGGGGCTCGGCGGCGTGGCGGGCGAGGGCTTCGTCGGCGGGCAGGCGCGTCAGGTCGTCGGCCAGGGCGGGGAGTTCGGCGGCGGGGACGTACCGGTCGGCGAGGCCGGTGAGGATCGCGTCGGCGGCGCCGACGGGGGTGCCAGTGAGGGCGAGGTGGGTGCCGAGTTCGCCGGGGGCGCGCCCGAGGAGGCGGGTGCCGCCGACGTCGGGGACGAACCCGATGCCGGTCTCGGGCATGGCGACCCTGGAGCGTTCGGTGGCGACGCGGTGGGAGCCGTGGGCGGAGATTCCGACGCCGCCGCCCATGACGATGCCGTCCATGAGGGCCACGTACGGCTTGGGGTGGCGGGCGATCCGGGCGTTGAGCCGGTACTCGTCCCGCCAGAAGGCGGCGGAGGCGGTGCCTCCGGCGCGGGCGTCGTCGTGGATGGCGCGGATGTCTCCGCCCGCGCACAGGCCGCGCTCGCCCGCCCCCTCGATCACGACCGTCTCCACGGCCGGGTCGTGCTCCCAGGCGGTGAGGGCCGCGTCGACGGCGAGGACCATCGCGTGGGTGAGCGCGTTGAGGGCGCGGGGCCGGTTCAGGGTGACGAACCCGGCGCGGCCCTCCGTCCGGAGGAGTACGTCGGCGGTTCCGGTCGGCACGGTCACTCGGTCCCTTCGGGCGGTACGGCTCGCTGTCCCGGCCACCGTACCGGGGCGCGTGCGACCGCCGCCCCGGGGAGCCGGTGCGGCGGTCGCGGGCCTCAGGCCGGGAGCAGGTCCTGCGGCACGCGGACCTGGCGCGGGGCGGACATGCGGAGTTCGACGATGTCGCGGACGGTGGGCCACTCGTCGTCGAGGACCGAGTAGAAGGCCGTGTCGCGGACGGCGCCGTCGAGGCCGCGGGAGTGGGCGCGGCGGACGCCCTCGCAGGTCGCGCCGAGGCGTTCGATCGCGATCCTGGAACGGGTGTTGCGGGCGTCGGCGCGCAGGGTGATGCGCCGGACCCCCCAGACCTCGAAGGCGTGCCGGAACATGAGGTACTTGGCCTCGGTGTTGATGCCGGTGCCCCGGGCGGCTCCCGCGATCCAGGTGTTGCCGATCTCGGCGGCGTCCGGGACGGCGGTCAGCGGATCGCCGTGGGGCATGCCGGGGACCGGCGGCCAGACCAGCGGACCCCGCCAGTAGTCGAGTTCGAGGAAGCGGGTGGAGCCGACGACCCGTTCGTCGGCGGTACTGACCACGGCGAAGGGCAGGCAGCGGCCCGCGGCCTGGTCCGCGAGGGCGCGGGCGATGTAGTCGAGGGCCGATTCGAGGCCGTCGGGCACGGGGGTGAAGGCGTAGGCCGATCGGTCCGCCCCGCCGGCCCGGGCGAGGGCTTCGGCGTGCCGCATCGCCAGCGGCTCCAGGCGCACGGAGCGCCCGGTCAGGAGAACAGGTACTGGCACGGAACCTCGGGTCTTTCACGGGCAGGGGAGGCTCCCGTCACGGAGGTCCGCGGCGGTAGCTGGAGGGAGGTTCTCGCCGGTGCCGACCATGTCGTGAGAACGACGAATGAGCAGGTGAGAGCGGTTCGTCACCGGTGCGAGGAGGACAGTATGCAGCCCCGGCCGTCCCGAGAACAGAACCCCGGACGAACCCGCGTACACGGGTGGGTGAAGCCTCTCGCGCGCCCCGGACGCGCCGGTCTCACGCAACGGACGGGGCCGCCCGCCAGTCGGACGGCCCGGCCGTTCAGACGCAGGTGGGATGGCCCCAGCCGTCGGGGTTCCTGCTGATGGTCTCGCCCTTGTCGTAGGCCTTGCCGCAGCGGCAGCGGCCCGCGAATCTCGCCTTGAGCGTGCCGCCGGACGGGCGTGTCCGGCGGGTGGCGGAGGCGCCCCCGGTCCCGGTCCGGGAGCCGGAGGGCGCGGAGGAGCGCGAGCGGGGCGCGGAGGCCCGTGCGGGCGCCTCCGGCGGGGGCAGCGGGCTGCCGGCGGCGGAGCCCGCTGCCTCCTGGGTGCGGGCGCTGTGGCTGGCCGCGCGGTCGGCGGCGTCGTTGAGGGGGTCACCGTCGACCTAGTGCGCGGGGGTGTGGACGAAGTCGACGTCGCGGCCGGTGAGGAGCGCGTCGATGCGGACCACCAGGTCCTTGTTGGCGACCGGGCTGCCGGAGGCGGTCTTCCAGCCCTTGCGGCGCCAGCCGGGCAGCCAGGTCGTGACCGCCTTCATGGCGTACTGCGAGTCCATGCGGACCTCGACGGGCACGTCGGGGTCGAGGACCTCCAGGAGCCTTTCCAGGGCCGTGAGTTCGGCCACGTTGTTGGTCGCCCGGCCGAGCGGGCCCGCCTCCCAGCGGTCGACCGAGCCGTCGGCCCGGCCGATGACCCACGCCCAGGCCGCGGGGCCGGGGTTTCCCTTCGACGCGCCGTCGCACGCCGCGATGATCTTTTCCACCATCCCACGATCCTGACACGGCGCCGGGGGCGGCCGGCGCCGCCCCCGGGCCGCCCGTCAGAAGGCGCCGTAGTTGACCTGCCAGGTGGGCAGGCCCATGCGGCGCCAGAGGGCCACGACGCGGTCCCGGTCGTCGAGGGAGACGCGGACGGCGTAGCGGTGGCGTACGTGGGAGTCGAAGAGCTCCGCCTTGACCAGGTCGTCGCCCCGGCCGTCGCCGGAGGCCCGCATCCACAGTTCGTCGTACGGCACCTCGTGGCGGGCGAGCCACTCCTCGGTGAGGGCGCGGTGGTCCTCGCTGCGTCCGGAGAGGAGGACGATCCGGTCGCGCTCGGCGTTCCGGAAGGCCCGCAGGGCGTCGCGCACGGAGATGTTGAGGGCGTCGCGGTCGCAGCGGGTGAAGTCGTACGGGCCGCGGTCGACGCGCAGGGCGAGGGTGCCGTCGATGTCGCACATGACGGCGGTGGGGAGCGCCGGGTCCGCGACGTAGGGCTCGGTGGCGGGCCGGTCGTTCAGCCAGTCGGCGGTCAGGCGCCAGCCGTTCCGGGTGGCCTTGGCGTGCTTGTCGGCGAGGATGCGGATGATCTCCTCGCCGACGGGCCGCTCGCGGGCGGCGTCGCGGCGGACGCACTCCTCGACGGGCACGCCGGTGAAGTCGTGGACGGCGAAGGTGACGTCCAGGCCCGCGACGGCGGCCTTGAGCCGCTTGGGGACGTGCGGGGTCAGGTGGGTGTTGTCGACGACGACGTCGAAGCCGCCGTCGACGGCCGCGCGGACGGCGGCGTCCTGGACGGCGAGGACGGTCTGCTCGTGGGTGTGCGAGCGGCCGCGCTCCGGGTCGGGCAGGTCGAGCATGGCGCGCAGGTCGTCGAGGTTGACGCGGCGCATGCGCCCCTCGGCGTCGGCCTGGAGGGCGCGGGCGGCCGTGGTCTTTCCCGAGGCGGGAAGTCCGGTCATGAGGTGGACGACGGGCACGGTCAGTTCTCCTGGTCGTGGGCGAAGGGGTCGGTGGCCTCGGGGCGGATCTGCCGCCAGAGGAGGAGGTCGGTCGGGCGCCCGTCGAGGCGCTGGAAGAGGGCGGCGCGCAGGCCCTTGTCGGGCAGCGCGGCGGCGGCGCGGGCGAAGGCGGCCCGGTCGCCCGCGAGGTGGGCCAGGCGGTCGTACGCCTCGTCCACGGCCCGCTCGCGGTCGGCGGCGGTCGCCTCCAGGCGGGCGATCACCCCGCGCACCCACTGGTCGAACTCGTCGGGGACCTGTTCGAGGAGGGCGTCGAGGGGCTTGCCGCCGGAGGCCTCGACGTCGGCGACGGGGCAGCCGAGGCCCTTGGCGACCTGGCCGGCGGGCAGGCCGGCGAAGCGCTGGATGCCGTGGCCGCGCCAGATGTCGCGCTCGGTGACGCCGGTGAGCACCTTGTGGAGGCGGACGTACTCGCTGAGCTTGGCCTTGGCGCGCAGGCCGGAGGCGAAGCGCAGCACGAAGCCCTCGGCGTCGGTGCCGGTGGCCCGGTGGCCACCCGGCAGGGTGTTGGACTCGGTGAGGGCGACGAGTTCGTCGAGGGTGGCGACGGACCAGGTGCGGACGACGCTGCCGAGGGGCGCCCAGGAGGCGGCGGCCTCGGCGAGCGGCACCTCGGTGCCGTCCGGGCCGAAGGCGGCGAGCAGGACGAGGTCGCGGCGCTCGCCGTAGTTCACGACGATGCGGTTGCCCGGGTAGAGCATCTCGGCGAGGTAGGTGGTGCCGGGCACCAGGCCCCCGGTGTCGGCGGCGTCGAGGCGGCGCTGCGCCCAGACGGCCTGGGAGCTGGTGAAGGAGCCCTTGGAGGCGGCGTGCCAGCGGCCCGCGTAGTGGAAGACCACGGCGAGGCTGCCGTCGACCTTGTCGTACACCTCGAAGGGCTCGTCGGGCAGCGGGGGCGCGTAGGGGCTGCCGGTGGCGTGCTCGGCGAGGTTGAAGAACTTGGGGAGGGGCAGTCCGACGATCCGCCCGGTGGTGTCGTCGGCGACGAGGCCGCGGCAGCGGAGGGTGGCCCGGTTCCAGTGCTGGGCGTACTGGCACGC
This sequence comes from Streptomyces bikiniensis, assembly GCA_000716465.1. Classification (GTDB taxonomy): domain Bacteria; phylum Actinomycetota; class Actinomycetes; order Streptomycetales; family Streptomycetaceae; genus Streptomyces; species Streptomyces bikiniensis. The sequence goes on along the minus strand of JNWL01000003.1, from coordinate 88,589 downwards.
GCGCGTGTACGTGTAGATCGACAGCGGCAGCTCGGGGTGCGGTTTCCGCGTCACGTGGCCGTCGGCGAGGGCGGCGGCGAGCTCGTCGGGCGTCATCAGGTCGTGCAGAGTCAGGGTGTCCTGGCTCATGGGGTCCCCTCCCGTGGTGTTCGATGATCCATTCTCGGACGGAAGGGGGGCGGAGAACAGTGATTATCGGACCGGGGGGCGTCCGCCGGGGTGACGAGCGGGCTCCCGGGCCCGGTCGTGTCGGTGGTGCCCCGTAGACTCGCCGTCGCCCTGTCGGTGACGGACGCCGGCGCAGACGAAGGAAGCGAGCCCCATGAGCCACTCGGACGGCACGGCACCGATCTACGCCGAGCTCATACGGGAACGGGGGGATGTTCCCGGTGACGTCCGCCAGACCGCGGAGGAGGTCCTGCGGGACCTGAGCCGGGTCATCCAGGTTCCGCCGCAGGGCGCTCCCGCGCCGCACGCCGGGGCCGGTGCCCCCATGGGGCCGGGCGGCCCCGTGGGCCCGGGGGGTCCGATGGGCCCGGGCGGTCCCGGCGGCTCCGGCGGCCCGATGGGCGTCACGGGTCCCATGGGCGTCGTGGGCCAGGCGGCGGGCGCGGTCGTCGCGCACCGGCCGCAGCGGTAGCGGCTCCTCTCCGGGTCCGGCTCCCCAGGCCCGGGGGCGTTGTCGGTGCCGTGCGCCATGCTGCCTCCCGGGACGGCTCGCTCAGCGGAAGGGGCGGGCCGCGCACGGCGACCAGGAGATGACGACATGGCCGAGGTTCTGCTCTTCCACCACGCGCTCGGGCTGACGGAGGGCGTCCGCGCCTTCGCGGACGGGCTGCGGCGTGCCGGACACACGGTGCACGTGCCCGACCTGTACGGAGGGCGCACCTTCGAGGACCTGGCGGAGGGGGTCGCCCACTCCTCGCGGACCGGCTTCGCGGAGCGGGCCGCCCGGACCGCCGGGGAACTGCCGGAGGATCTCGTGTACGCGGGCTTCTCGCTCGGCGTGATGCCCGCGCAGAAGCTGGCGCAGACCCGTCCCGGGGCCCGCGGCGCCCTTCTGCTCAGCGGCTGCCTGCCGGCGGACGCCTTCGCGGAGGAGTGGCCGGAGGGCGTGCCCGTGCAGGTGCACGGGATGGACGCGGACCCGTACTTCACCGACGACGGGGACCTGGCGGCGGCGCGCGGGCTGGTGGCGGGCGCGGCGGACCGGGAGCTCTTCCTGTATCCGGGGAGCGCGCACCTGTTCGCGGAGCGCGGGACGGCGTCCTACGCGCCGGAGGCGGCGGCGCTGTGCGCCGAGCGGGTGCTGTCCTTCCTGGAGGGCGTCACGGCGTGAACCGGCGGACGTAGCGGCGCTGCCAGGGGGTCTCCACGGCGTGCCGGTCGTAGTGGCGGCGCACGTACGCGACCGCCTCCCCGGCCGGGACCCCGTCGAGGACGGCGAGGACCGCCAGGGCCGTGCCGGTGCGGCCCCGGCCGCCGCCGCAGGCGACCTCGACGCGCTCCCCGGCGGCGCGCTCCCAGGCCTCGGCGAGGACGGAACGGGCCGTGTCCCGGTCGGCGGGGAGCCGGAAGTCCGGCCAGCGCAGCCAGACGGACTCCCAGGGCGTCCCGGGAGGCGTCCGGCCCAGGAGGTGGACGGCGTACGTCGGGACGGGGCCCTCGGGCAGCGGGCGGCGCAGGCCCCTGCCGCGCACCAGGCGCCCGGAGGGCAGCCGGAGGACCCCCGGGGCGGACTCGTTCCAGAGCTCGGTCATGGCGCCACCGTAACCACCGGAGCGGCCCTCCCGCGGCGGGAACGGGGTCGTCCGTTCGGCCGACCCCGGTGTCGTCCGTTCCGACGCGGGGCGGGGGCCGCCCGGCGGACCGTGGGGGGGCGGGGCGGGCGGAGGATCGACGCAGGGCGCGGACCCGTCTCCCCCTCGGCCACGATCCGCCGGGCGGGCCTCCGGGGGTCGTCCGCGCGGTCGCCGTCCCGAGGAGTCCGTCATGACGAAGTCCCGCCGTCCGTCCCGCACCGCCCGGGCGTTGCTGCCCGGCGCGGTGGCCGCCGCCCTGCTCACGGGGTGCGCCCAGGGCTCCGGGAGCGGGGCCGCGCCAGGCCCGGCGGCGGCCGGTGTCCCGTCCTCCCCCGGCTCCGGCGGCGGGCCCGCTCCCGGCACCCTGCTCGTCGCCGACTTCGGCTCCGGCACGGTCACCTTCGTGGACCCCGCACGGGGGGCCACCGGGTCCGTGGAGGTGGGCACCGCGCCGTACGGTCTGGCGCTCGGCGCCGACGGGCGCGCCTGGGTGGCGACCGCCGAGGGGGTGGCGGTGGTGGACACCGCGGCCCGGAAACGGCTCGCCCTGATCCCGTACCGGACGGACACCGGGCCCGTGACCACGGGCGAGTACCGGGGCGGCGGCATGGGCATCGCGTTGGCACCGGACGGGCGCCGGGCGTACGTGGGGGTCAACGTGCCCGGCGGGAACGGCGCCCTGGAGGTGGTCGACACGGCGGCGCTGCGGGTGACGGACGCGGTGCCGGTCGGCCGGCGCCCGTTCGACGTGGACGTGTCGGAGGACGGCACCGAGGTGTACGCGACGAACCACGACTCCTTCGACGTCACGGTCGTCGCGGCGGGGACGCTGGAGGCCCGGCGGGTGGAGGTCGCCCCGTACGGCACGGAGGGCGGTCTCGGCTCCTGGCTCAAGCCGCACTACGCGGCGGTGCGGCCCTCGGACGGGAGGCTGCTGCTTCCGTTCGAGGGCGAGCGGCTGGCCGTGGTCGATCCCCGGACGGGCCGGACCGGGATCGAGCCGATGACCGCGAACACCCATCAGCACGGGGTCGCCGTGACGGCCGACGGGACGCTCCTCGCCGTGGGCACGGGGCCGATCGATCCGGACGCGGACCGGGGGCCGTCCCTGACGGTGCGTACGCCGGACGGGAGGGAGCGGGTGTATCCGCTGGAGGGGCCGCACGAGGACGTGGCCGTGTCGCGGGACGGGCGCACGGCCTACGTCACCGGCGGGTTCACCCGGGACGGGTACTGGGACGGCCTGACCGTCGTGGACCTGGCCTCGGGCGGCACCCGCCGGCTGGCGGCGGGGTCGCGGCCCCTGGGGATCGCGGTCCTCCGAGGGGCGGCGGGTCCGGCGGCGGAAAGGGACGGTGGCGGGAGGGAGCGGTGAGAACGGCCGGAGGGGGTAGCCGAGGGCGGGACCGGCGGTGCCGGGGCGCACCCGGGGCCCGGGTGGGCCCCACTCGGAGACGGCGGCCCCGCCGGAGAGCGATTCATCAGCAATGACGATAAAAAGGGTAAACAAGGGGTAGTCGGCAAAAAGTTGCCATGTGGTCGCACCCGGCCACAGCCAGTGGCTCCTTGCACGCTCATACGGAAGGGCGGACAGCGTGACGCGACCGAGGATTCTCGTGGTGGGCGCCGGCTTCGCCGGAGTGGCCTGCGTACGGCGGCTCGAACGGCGGCTGGCGGAGCGGGAGGCGGTCATCACGCTCCTTTCGCCGTTCTCGTACCAGCTCTACCTGCCGTTGCTCCCCCAGGTGGCGGCGGGGGTCCTGACCCCGCAGTCGGTCGCCCTGTCGCTGCGGCGCAGCGAGCGGCACCGGACCCGGATCGTTCCCGGTGGAGTGGTCGGCGTCGACACCGCGGCGAAGGTCTGCGTGGTGCGGACGATCTCCGGGGAGTACGTGAACGAGCCGTACGACCATCTCGTGCTCGCGCCCGGCAGCGTGACCCGGACCTTCGACATCCCGGGCCTCACCGAGCACGCGCGCGGGATGAAGACGCTCGCGGAGGCCGTGTACATCCGCGACCACGTCATCGCCCAGCTGGACCTGGCGGACGCGAGCAACGACGACGTGGAGCGGGCGGCGCGGCTGCAGTTCGTGGTGGTCGGCGGCGGCTACGCCGGGACGGAGACGGCGGCCTGCCTCCAGCTGCTCACCCACAACGCGGTCAAGCGGTACCCGCGGCTCGACCCGGACCTCATCAAGTGGCACCTGGTGGACATCGCGCCGAGGCTCATGCCCGAGCTGGGCGAGAAGCTGGGCAAGGCCGCGATGGACATCCTGACCCGGCGCGGCATCGAGGTGTCGCTCGGGGTCTCGGTGGCCTCGGTGGACGAGAAGACGGTGACGCTCACGGACGGGCGGGTGCTGCCGAGCCGGACCCTCATCTGGACGGCCGGGGTGGCGGCGAGCCCCCTCATCGGGACGCTCGGCACCGAGACCCTCAAGGGCCGGGCCGTGGTCTCGCCCGAGATGGCCGTGCCCGGGCTCGACGGGGTGTGGGCGCTCGGGGACGCGGCGGCGGTGCCCGACCTCGCCAAGGGCGAGGAGGGGGCGGTCTGCCCGCCGACGGCCCAGCACGCCATGCGGCAGGGCAAGGCGGTCGCCGACAACCTGGTCTCGACCCTGCGCGGCGAACCGCTCCACCCGTACCGGCACAAGGACCTGGGGCTCGTGGTGGACCTCGGCGGGATGGACGGCGTGTCGAAGCCGCTCGGCGTGGAGCTGCACGGAATGCCGGCGCAGGCCGTGGCCCGCGCCTACCACTGGGGCGCGCTGCGGACCAACGTGGCCAAGACCCGGGTGATGACGAACTGGGTGCTCAACGCCCTGGCCGGTGACGACTACGTGAGGACAGGGTTCCTGGCCTCGAAGGCGGGGACGCTGAAGGACTTCGAGTACACCGACGCGTACCTGTCGCCCGATCAGGTCCGCAGCCACACGGCGTCGTTCCGCGGGGCGATCGCGTCCGGCGGGAGCTGAGGGACGGAGAACGACGGAGAGGGGCGCCCGGCGGAGAGCCGGGCGCCCCTCGGCGTTCGCGGTGGACGGGCGGTGTCAGCGGGCCAGTTCGGCGGCCGGGCCCATGACGACGACGGGTTCCCGGGCCGGGTCGAGGGCGCGGAGCAGCTCGCGCAGGTCCTCGCGCTCCAGGGTGACGCAGGCCTGGGTGGGGCCGCCGTGGTCGACGTGGATCCAGACGCCGCCGCCCTTCTCCGCGCCGAGGGGGCGCTCCTTGTCGAGCGGGCTGCGGCCGGGCACCCGGTTGTAGTCGATGGCGATGACGTGGTCGAAGGAGCCTTCGAGGGGTTCGCCCGCGAAGCCGGTGCCGCTGATCGCGAACTGCTCGTCCTGGTCGTACGGCAGGAGGGCGCCGGGGTCGGGCAGCCGGCCGCCCGCGTCGCCGAGCCGGAAGACCCCGACGGGGGTGCGCAGGTCGCCCGCGGTGTGGTCGGCGGTCCAGCCCCGGAGCGCGTTGTGGGTGGGCCAGGGGCCGGCCTGGGGCTTCCATCCGGTGGCAGGGTCGCGGGAGTAGAGCGTCGCGGTGGACCTGGTGGAGTCGGAGGAGGCGCCGGTGACCACGAGGGCCTGGGAGGTGCCGTCGGGGACGGCGGCGTGGGTGACGGGGCCGACGCCGGGGAGCCGGGTCACGGGGGCCGGGGCGGAGGCGAGGGCGGCGGCGGCCCTGTCCGGTGGGCCCGGGTGGGGGCGTGCGTCGCCGGCGGGCTCGGTCGTGGGGGCGGGGGCGGGCGGGGCGGCGGGACTCCCGCAGGCGGCGAGCAGCAGGGCGGCACACAGCGTGCCGGCGCTCAGCAGCGCGGGGGCGCCCTTGCGGACGGGCATGGGACGGCATTCCTCCTGGCCGGGGCGGTGGGGTGGATCTGACCGGTGGGGCAGTGCAGCGATCCGTACCCGTTCGGCGGGCGGGGCTGCCGCCGTCCCCGCGCCCTCACCCGTACGGACGCGGCCTCCCGGGGTCCGCGGGCGGGCTCGGAAAGCGGTTGACCGGCCGGGCGGGGAGGCGGTTGGCTGCCCGGATGAACGATCTTCGCATCGAGCGGGCGCGGACCGGTGCGCCGCTCGCGGACTGGCGCGCCGTCCACGACGCGATCGTCCCCACGGCCGTCCTCTCGCCCGAGGAGGTGCGGGAGCGCGCGGGGCGCAACCGGCTGGACGTGGCCTACCTGGGGGACGTGCCGGTGGGCTGCTCGACGGTGCGCCCACCGGACGGGGAGACGGCGGCGGCGACCGTCATCGCCCGGACGCTGCCCGGGTTCCGGGGACGGGGCTTCGGGACGGCGCTGTACGAGCGGGGGCTCGCGCACGCGCGGTCGCTGGGCGGCGAGGGCGTGGAGACGGTGGTCCTGGCCTCCAGCGAGGAGGGGCTGCGGTTCGCCCTGGCGCGGGGCTTCACGGAAGTGGAGCGGTACGTCCTGCCGGGCGACACCGTCCCGTTCGTGACCCTGCGCCTGGGGTGACGGGCGCGGCGACGGTTTGGTTCCGGCTCGCGGACGGGCTGGAGGGCTCCGTCCGCGAGCCGGGGTTCCGGGGGGGGCGCCGGTCAGGTGCGGGCGGCGACGGACGAGGCCGAGCGGGAGCCGCCGGTGGCGAGGGCCGGTTCGGCGCGGACCGGGCCGTCGAGGAGGCGGCGCAGGAGCGCGGTGGCGCGGGCGGGGTCGCCCGTGCCGCCCTCCTCGGAGAGGAGCGTGGCGAGGACCGCGATCCGGGCCTGGGCGGCCCGGAGGGTGCCGGTGAGGAGGGCACCGGCGGCGACGAGGTCGACGGCGCCGCCGCCGGTGTAGATCTCGGCGAGCGGTCCCGAGGGGACGCGGGTGGTGACGGCCACGAGGACGCCCCGGGCGACCGCGTCCGCGACGGCGGCGGCGATCTCCGGGGTGGCGTTGCCCGCGCCGGTGGCGACGAGGACGATGCCCCGGGCGCCGGCGGCGACGGCCGCGTTCAGGAGGAACGGGTCGCCGTCGGAGTGGTGGGTCACGATGTCGACGCGGGGCAGCGGGGCGGCTCCGGTGGCGCCGGGCCCGGCCGTGCGCGCGACGGCGGGGAGGGGCAGCGGGGCCGGGCGCTCGGGCTGCCGCTCGATGTCGACGCGGGAGAACCCGACGCGGCCGAGGCGCTCGATCGACGGGTCGGAGAAGGCGTCGGCGGCGAGGGTGCGGTACTTCACGGTGCCGCGCGCCGCGTGGACGCGTCCGTCGAAGACGACGAGGACGCCGAGGTCGCGGACGGTGGAGGCGACCTGGAGGGCGTCGTAGAGGTTGCCGGGGCCGTCTCCGTCGCCGGTGCCGAAGGGGCGCTGGGCGCCGGTGAGGACGACCGGGCGGGCGTCGGTGTGGTGCAGGTCCAGGAGGAAGGCCGTCTCCTCCAGGGTGTCGGTGCCGTGGGTGATCACGATGCCGTCGACGCCGGGGTCGGCGAACGTCTCGTGCACGGTGCGCAGGAGGGCGAGCTGGTGGGCCGCGGTCATGCGGGAGCTGTTGACGTTGAAGAGGTCGACGACCTCGACGGCGACGTCCTCGGGGAGGGGCGCGGTGGCCAGGACGTCGCTGCCCGAGGCGTCGGCCGCGTAGCCGGTGCCCTGCCAGCGGCTGGCGATCGTGCCGCCGGTGCTGATGACGACGATCCTGCGCGCTTCCCCGTCGTGCGTCCGCTTCATGGCTGCCGTCCTCGACTCCGTACCGAAAGGGGCTCCGCCCCCGTGGTGAAGGGCTCGCGGAAGGCCCCTCCGGGACCTTCGAGTCCGCAAGGATAGGACAAACGGCGCGCAATGCGATTGCCGAATAAGCCGCTGAAATGTTTCTTCGTGGGAGAAGATTGCGTCATGGACCGAATCGATCTCCATATCTTGCGCGAGCTCCAGAACGACGGCCGGCTGAGCAATCAGGAGCTGGCCCAGCGGGTGGGCCTCAGCCCCTCCCCCTGTCTGCGGCGGGTGCGCCAGCTGGAGCAGGACGGGGTGATCCGGGGCTACCGGGCGGTCATCGACCCGGAGGCGGTGGGGCGGGGCTTCGAGGTGCTCGTCTCGGTGGAGGTGCGGCGGGACCGGGAGACGGTGGAGGCCTTCGAGGAGGCGCTCCAGGACGTGCCGGACGTGATCGAGGCGTACCGGCTCTTCGGGAGCCCCGGCTGCCTGCTGCGGATCGCGGTGGCGGACCTCGCCGCGTACGAGCGGCTGTGGATCGAGCGGTTGACGACGCTGGCCGGGGTCACCGAGGTCAACTCCCAGATCATCATGAAGCGGGTCAAGGAGCCGAAAGGGCTGCCGGTGGACGTCCGGGGCGCCTGAGGAGGTACCGGGCGGGCGCGGCGGGCCCGGCGCCCGTGTACGCGAGAACGTCACGGAAACTCCTCCTCCCGGTTACACGGCGGGCCGCTCCCCCGTGCCACGCTCCCGCCTGACAAGAAGTCAACACGCGTAGAGCGCGGCGCCCCTGAGCCGACGCCATGCCCCGTCGCGTGCCCCCACCGGGAAAGGGCACCCCCATGTCCGTCGCACAGCCCCGCCGCTGGAAGAACCGGGCGGCCTCCATAGCCGCCGTCCTCGTCACCCTCACCCTCCCCGCGGTCGGCGCGAACCCCGCGAGCGCCACGACCTCCCCGTACGACAGCACGTACTACAAGAACGCGGTCGGCAAGACCGGTCCGGCCCTCAAGTCCTCGCTGCACACCATCATCAGCAGCCAGAGCAAGATCTCGTACGACGCGGTCTGGAACGCCCTGAAGACCCTCGACCAGGACCCGAACAACCCGAACAACGTGATCCTGCTCTACAGCGGGACCTCGCGCGCCAAGTCCCTCAACGGCGGCGCGGTGGGCGACTGGAACCGCGAGCACACCTGGGCCCAGTCGCACGGCGACTTCGGCACCTCGGCCGGCCCCGGCACCGACCTGCACCACCTGCGCGCGGCGGACGTGCAGGTGAACAGCGCCCGCGGCAACAAGGACTTCGACCTCGGCGGCAGCCCGGTCAGCGGCGCGCCCGGCAGCTACACGGACAGCAACTCCTTCGAGCCGCGCGACGCGGACAAGGGCGACGTGGCGCGGATGCTCCTCTACATGACCGTCCGCTACGAGGGCGGCGACTCCTGGGCGGACCTGGAGCCCAACGAGTCGACCTCCAACGGCAGCGTCCCGTTCCACGGCCGCCTCTCGGTCCTGAAGCAGTGGAACGAGCAGGACCCGCCGAGCGCCTTCGAGAAGCGGCGCAACGACATCGTCTTCGGCACCTACCAGGGCAACCGGAACCCGTTCGTCGACCACCCGGAGTGGGTCGAGGCGATCTGGTAGACCGAACGGGCCGCCCCGTGCCGCTCCCCCAGGGGCGCGACACGGGGCGGCCTCTACACCTGACCGCTCTCCGCGACTTCAAACGCGAAACTCGGAATGTTCTCACGCTCCTTGAGGACGCGAATCCCTCACCCCTCAGCCGTTACCCATCCGTTATAAACGGGCAATTTGTCAGGCCTTGGGGGGATTTTCCGTAGCGAGAAAGAGGGATTCCCCTCACCGGTGCCGCAAGTGCACCTATCACGTTTCTCCCGCTCTCAACAACCCCTCAGGCCCAGGAAGTTCCGAGATCCGCTGGGTACCTTCGGCGCCCATGACCACTGCCCAGTCCACTGCCCCCACGACACCTCTGACCGGCGGCGTCTCCGTCGGCCCGGCCGAACGGGAGGACGGCGCCGACCTCTGGCGGATCGCCCGCGGCTCGGGAGAGCTGGACCTCAACTCGCCGTACAGCTATCTGCTGTGGTGCCGCGACTTCGCCGACACGACCGCCGTCGCCCGTGACGCCTCCGGGCGCCCGGTGGGCTTCGTCACCGGCTACCTGCGGCCCGACGCGCCGGGCACGCTCTTCGTCTGGCAGGTCGCCGTGGAGGATTCGCACCGCGGAAGCGGGGTAGCCGGGGCCCTGCTCGACGCTCTGTCCGCCCGGGTGGCGGCCGAGCACGGACTCGACCGCGTGGAGGCGACCGTCACGCCGGGGAACCTGGCGTCCGACCGGATGTTCCGGTCCTACGCGCGCCGTCACGGCGCCGAGGTGGCGCGGGAGATCCTCTTCCCGGCTTCCTCCTTCCCCACGGCGGGGCACGAGGCCGAAGTGCTGTACCGCATCGGCCCCCTGGACTCCGCGGTCCGCTGAGCCGCCCGGCGGCCCCGGCCGCCCCCGTACACACGCACGCACCCGCACCACCTTGGGAGAAGAGACTCCGTGACCCTGACCGAACTCGCCCCCTCCTCCGTCTTCGAGACCGTCGAGTCGGAGGTCCGCAGCTACTGCCGCGCCTGGCCCGCCGTCTTCGAGCGCGCCTCCGGCAGCAGGCTGTACGACGAGCAGGGGCGGCCCTACCTCGACTTCTTCGCCGGAGCCGGCTCGCTGAACTACGGGCACAACAACCCGGTCCTCAAGCGCGCCCTCCTCGACTACCTCGCCGACGACGGCATCACCCACGGCCTCGACATGTCGACGACCGCCAAACGCGGCTTCCTGGAGGCCTTCCGCTCGGCGGTCCTGGAGCCCCGCGCCCTGCCCTACAAGGTGATGTTCCCCGGCCCGACCGGCACCAACGCGGTGGAGGCGGCCCTGAAGCTCGCCCGCAAGGTCACCGGGCGCGAGACCGTCGTCTCCTTCACCAACGCCTTCCACGGGATGTCGCTCGGCTCGCTCGCCGTCACCGGCAACTCCGCCAAGCGCGCCGGGGCGGGCGTGACCCTGCCCCACGCCACCCGGATGCCCTTCGACCACTACTTCGACGGGCAGGTCCCCGACTTCCTGTGGTTCGAGCGGCTCCTCCAGGACCCGGGCTCCGGCCTCGACCACCCGGCGGCCGTCATCGTCGAGACCGTCCAGGGCGAGGGCGGGATCAACGTCGCCCGCGCCGAGTGGCTGCGCGCCCTCGCGGACCTCTGCCGCCGCCACGACATGCTCCTGATCGTGGACGACGTCCAGATGGGCTGCGGGCGCACCGGCGACTTCTTCTCCTTCGAGGAGGCGGGCATCACGCCCGACATCGTCACCCTGTCCAAGTCCATCAGCGGCTACGGCCTGCCCATGGCCCTCTGCCTGTTCCGCCCGGAGCTCGACCTGTGGGAGCCCGGCGAGCACAACGGCACCTTCCGCGGCAACAACCCCGCCTTCGTCACCGCCACCGCCGCCCTCGACGCCTACTGGCGCGACGACGCCCTGCGCGAGCGCACCCTGGGGCGGGCCGACCGGGTGGAGCGCGCCCTGCTCGACCTGTGCGGGGACGACGGGCGGTCGGGCGTCGCGGTGCGCGGACGCGGTCTCGTGTGGGGCCTGGAGTTCGCCGACGGAGAGCGCGCCGAGGCCGTGTGCCGGCGGGCCTTCGAGACCGGCCTGCTCCTGGAGACGTCCGGACCGCACGGCGAGGTGGTCAAGCTGCTCCCGCCGCTGACCGCGACGGACGACGAGCTCGACGAGGGCCTCGGCATCCTGGCCCGCTCCGTCCGCCACACCGCCTGATCCTCCACACCGCCTGATCCGCCACCCTGCGGATTCCCCGAAAGGAGACACCTCTGTGATCGTCCGCTCCTTCGCCGAGCTGGAGAACACCGAGCGGCACGTGAGGGCCGCCTCGGGCACCTGGGAGAGCAAGCGCATCGTCCTGGCCCGCGAGCGGGTCGGCTTCTCCCTCCACGAGACGGTGCTGTACGCCGGGACCGAGACCTCCATGTGGTACGCGCACCACGTCGAGGCCGTCGTCTGCACGGAGGGCGAGGCCGAGCTCACCGACCACGAGACGGGCCTCACGCACACGATCGTGCCCGGGACGATGTACCTGCTCGATGGGCACGAGCGCCACACCCTCAAGGTCAGGAAGGACTTCCGCTGCCTGTGCGTCTTCAACCCGCCCGTCACCGGGCGCGAGGACCACGACGAGAACGGCGTCTACCCCCTGCTGACCGAGCCCGAGTCCGAGCCGACCGACGCCGGCGCCGCGGACGACGCCGCCTGACCCGCCGCACTCCCCCGCCCCAGACGTACGAGACGCACCAGACGCACGAAAGGAAGGCGCACCGCCCCATGGCCTCCGCACCCACCCGCCCCGTCGACCTCTATCCCACCCGCGGCCCCCGGGAGGAGCTGATCGGCCGCAAGGACCCCGTCGTGTGGTCCGAGCCCGGTACGCCCGGCCCCTTCTGGGCGCGCGAACTGGAGGAGTACGACCGCGACGGCTTCGTCACGGTGGACGAACTCGTCACCCCCGACGAGGTCGACGAGCTCCGGGCGGAGCTGGACCGGCTCGTCACCGACCCCGCCGTCCGGGCCGACGAGCGGGCGATCGTCGAGCCCCGCTCCCAGGAGATCCGGTCCGTCTTCGAGGTGCACCGGATCAGCGAGGTCTTCGGCCGGCTCGCCGAGGACCCGCGGGTCGTGGGCCGCGCCCGCCAGATCCTCGGCTCCGACGTCTACGTGCACCAGTCGCGGGTCAACGTGAAGCCGGGCTTCGGCGCCAGCGGCTTCTACTGGCACTCCGACTTCGAGACCTGGCACGCCGAGGACGGTCTGCCGCAGATGCGGACGGTCTCGGTGTCGATCGCGCTCACGCCGAACTTCACCACCAACGGCAGTCTGATGATCATGCCCGGTTCGCACCGCACCTTCCTGGGCTGCGCCGGGGAGACCCCCCGGGACAACTACAAGAGGTCGCTTCAGATGCAGGACGCGGGGACGCCCTCGAACGAGGCGCTCACCACCTTCGCCGAGGCGTGCGGCATCCGGCACTTCACGGGGCCCGCCGGCTCGGCCACCTGGTTCGACTGCAACGCCCTGCACGGGTCGGGCGACAACATCACCCCGTACCCCCGGAGCAACGTGTTCCTGGTCTTCAACAGCGTGGAGAACCTGCCGGAGGCGCCCTTCGCCGCCCCGGTCCGGCGCCCCTCCTTCATCGCCGCGCGTCCGTAACCCGGTTCGCGCGTACGGAAAAGGGCTCGTGCCCCGGTCTCCCGGGGGCGCGAGCCCTTCCCGTACGTGCCGCCGGCCGCTCACCCGGTGGCGCGCGGCTGCCCGAGCATGCCCTCCCGCAGCCGGTTGAGGCTGCGGGCCAGGAGCCGCGAGACGTGCATCTGGGAGACGCCGAGCCGCTCGCCGATCTGCGCCTGCGTCAGCTCCTCGACGAAGCGCAGGTGGAGCAGCAGCCGGTCGCGCTCGTCGAGGGCCACCACCAGCGGGGCGAGGGTGTGGAAGTTCTCGAAGAGTTCGAGCGCCGGGTCCTCCTCTCCGATGAAGTCGGCCAGGGCCGCCTCGTCCTCCTCGTCGCCGCCGTTGATCGCGGCGTCCAGCGAGGTCGAGTTGTAGCCGTTCGAGGCGATCTGGGCCTCGACCACCTCCTCCTCGGGGAGCCCCATCAGCAGGGCCAGCTCCGCGACCCGGGGCGCCCGGCCGAGCCGCGAACTCAGCTCGTCGGTCGCCTTCGCCAGCTCCACCCGCGCCTCCTGCAGCCGGCGGGGGACGTGCACCGCCCAGGTGGTGTCCCGGAAGAAGCGCTTGATCTCGCCCACGATGTACGGCACCGCGAAGGTGGCGAACTCCACCTCGCGCGCGAGGTCGAAGCGGTCGATCGCCTTGATCAGGCCGATCATGCCGACCTGGACGATGTCCTCCATCTCGTCGGCCCGCGCGCGGAACCGCCCCGCCGCGTACCGCACGAGCGACATGTTGATCTCGATCAGGGTGTTCCGGACGTACTGGTACGCCTCGGTGCCCTCCTCCCGTTCCGCCAGCTCGCGGAGGAACACCTTCGTCAGGGCGCGGGCGTCCTGGGGCGCGACCTCGTGGGGAGCCTCCAGGACGGGCAGGTCCTCACACGCGCCGCTCGTCACGTACGTCGCCATCGCCTCGGCCGTCTCGGTCCGCACGCGACAACCTCCTCTTCTTCGCGGTCGGTCCAGCAGTTCCGGTTCTCGTACCCCCGCTTCCGGAACGCACTCCCCCGAACGGGGCGTCCGCTCCGGCCGGAGTGGCGCGCATCACTTCTGGGCGAACGGGCAGGCGAATTCCGTCACCTGTTGAGGAATCAGGAAGAAAGGGACCCCGCGATGAACACTCGGAGCGACACCCGGTCCCGTACGCCGGCGGCCCCGACGGCCCGCCCCGGCGCAGGGGCGTACGGGCCGTCGCCGATCGGCACTCCCGCGCAGGCGCGGCAGCTGGTCTGCCACACGCTCGCGGCCCTCGGCCCGCTGCCGCCGCACCAGGTCGACGACCTGCTGCTCGTCACGTCGGAGCTGGTCACGAACGCGCACCGGCACGGGGGCGGGGTCGTGGACTTCGGCATCGCCGTCGGGCCCGACCGCGTGACCGTGTCCGTGGCGGACGCCAGCGGGCAGGCGCCGCGCTACGACCTGCGCGAGGAGCTGCGCCCGGGCGGCTTCGGCTGGCCGATCGTGCTGCGGCTGTGCCGGGAGGTCACCGTGGACACCCGGCCGGACGGCAAGACCATCCACGCGGCGGTGACGGTGGACCGGTGAACGGCGTCCGCGCCCCGGGCGCGCGGCGGAAGACGGAGAGACGAGAGGGGTGACCGCGCCCGAAGCGCGGTCACCCCTCTCGCACACCCCTTGCGGGGACGACGGCGGAACGTTCGTTCAGAGCAGGTCCCGCCGGTCGTCCTCGGTGACCGTGGGGGCGACCGGGGGGACGACCATGCGGCGGCGGCGCAGCACGCTGACGTAGGCCGCCGTCCCGATGATGCCGACGGCCATGAGGATCAGGCCGACCAGATCGAGGTTGACCCCCTCCATCTGCCAGTCCGACGCGAACGTGAGAATGGCCCCCACCGCGATCAGAATGATGAAAGCTCCCAGACCCATGATTCCTCCCTAGTGGGTTGGACGGTCATCGGGTACCCCGGACTGCCGTCCTCATCCCCGATGCCCGTGCGCGGGCCTTGGGATGACCCCGGGTCAGGAGCCCGTCCGCGCGGGTGCGCCCTCCTTCGACGGACCGGACGCGCGCTCCGGCGAGCCGTGCAGGCGTACGGAGTCGGGGCCGGCGGCGGAGTGGCGTGCGACCCAGGTCTCCAGGGCGGCGCGGCAGGCGTGGTCGAGGTGCTGGAGTCCGGAGAGGTCCAGTTCGACCGGGCGGTCCCCCGGCAGGTCTTCGAGCGCGTCGAGTATCTTCGGCAGCCGCAGGAAGGTGACGTTCCCCGACAGGCTGACGCGCACCGGCCCGTGGCCGTCGTCGGTCCGCTCGACGCGGAGGTGGGAGGCGTCCCAGGCCGCCTTGGCGACGGAGAGGACGAGTCCGACCAGGACCCCCTCGAACATGTTGACGGTGACGATCGCCAGGGCCGTCACGACGAGGACGAGCGCCTCGCCCCGGTGGCCGCGCCACAGCGCGACGAGTCCCTTGAAGGGGATCAGCTTCCAGCCGGCGTGGACGAGGATCCCGGCGAGCGCGGCGAGTGGCACGTACTCCAGGGTGGCGGGCAGCAGGGCGGCGAAGAGCAGCAGCCACACGCCGTGGAGCACCCGGGAGGCCCTGGTCCTGGCCCCGGCCTGGACGTTGGCCGAGCTGCGGACGATCACGGCGGTCATGGGCAGTGCGCCGAGGGCGCCGCAGACCGCGTTGCCGACCCCCTGCGCGAGCAGTTCGCGGTCGTAGTCGGTGCGGGGGCCGTCGTGCAGCCGGTCCACGGCCGCCGCGCTGAACAGCGACTCGGCCGAGGCGATCAGCGCGAAGGCGAGGACGGTGCCGAGCAGGGCGACGTCGGCCAGGGCGGTGAAGGCGTCCGCTCCGGGCACGCGCACGGCGTCCAGGACGCCGCTCACCCTCACGGTGGCGACCGGCAGGTCCAGGAGGACGGTGGCGAGGGCGGCGAGGAGGACCGCGACGAGCGCGCCGGGCACGGCCCGCGCCCTCGGGGGCAGGTGCCGCCAGCCCACGACCACCAGGACCGTGCCGGTGGCGACGGCGAGCGGGACCAGGTTGGCGGGGGCGGTCAGCGCGCCGACCAGGGCGGCGGGCAGACCGGCGAGCCGGGCGAGGCCGGAGTCGGGGGCGTCGAGCCCGGCCGCCGCGTAGAGCTGGCCGGCCACGATGACGAGGCCGATGCCGGCGAGCATGCCCTCGACGACCGAGAGGGAGATGGCCCGGAACCAGCGGCCCCATCTCAGCAGGCCCATGAGGATCTGGAGCAGTCCGGCGAGGAGCACGATGATCCCGAGCGCGGCGAGGCCGAAGGCCTTGACCGCCTCGAAGACGAGGACCGTGAGACCGGCGGCGGGCCCGGAGACCTGGAGGCTGCTGCCCCGCATGAGTCCGGTGACGATTCCGCCGACGATGCCGGTGACCAGGCCGAGTTCGGCCGGTACGCCGGAGGCGACGGCCACGCCGATGCAGAGCGGCAGTGCGACGAGGAAGACGACGAGCGAGGCCGCGAAGTCCTGCCGGAGGTGGGGGAACTGCCGGAGAAGGGGCAAGGAGGGTGACATGCGGATCTCCCCTCATGGGCTCGCGAGGAGCGGGGACGGGCCGGTGGTCGCGCGGACGGGCGGGACGGGCCGGGACGGCCCGTGGCCGGGCACGGCACCCCCCTCTCCGGGGTCCCACCGGCAACAGGTTTCACCAAGACGAGGTCAAATGGTGACCAACGAAGGGTAATGCGCGCTGGTGGACCGGACGGTGAACGACCCGGTCCCCGACAGGGATTCCCGGCCGGAACCGAACGGAAGTTGACGCGATCACCCCCGCGGAGGGCGTGCGGGAGCGCACGGCGCCGGGGCGCATCGGGCCGCAGGCGCCCGCACACGCAGCGCACGACGGGAGGGCGTGCGGTCGCCCGACCTGGGGTCCGGGGGTCCGGGGGTCTGGGGGCCCGAGGGTTACGAGGGGGCCTTGCCGGGGGCCCGAGGGGGCCTGGCCGGGGGCCGCACCGACGCGACCGGGGTCACGCGGGCGCCGGGCCCGGGGGTCACCACCAGTAGGCGGGGTACTTCGGTGCCGCGCGCCGGACGCGGGAGGCGGCGAACGCGGTCAGGACGAGCAGGACCGTGGAAACGAGGAGGAGGGGGACGAAGCGGCCCGGGGCGGGCGCCTGGAGCACGACGACGACGGCGGTCGCGCAGGCCGGCGAGTGCGGGGTGCGGGCCAGGGTGGTGAGCGCGAGGGTGACGCCGGCGGCGACCGCGGCGGCCCAGGCGCTGCCGCTCGCGGCGGCGGCCACCGCGTATCCGGCGGCGGCTCCGAGCAGATGGCCGACGACCACGCTCCGGGGCTGGGCGAGGGGCAGCGCGGGGGCGCAGTGCACCAGGGCGGCGCTGGCGGCCAGCGGGGGTATCAGGACGGGTTCGTGGAGGAGGGCGCCGAGGGCCACGAGCCCGAGGAGGGCGGCCGTGGCGGCGCTGACGCTGTGGACGGCGGCCGCGGGCGCGGGCCGGGCCGGGGCCCGTCCGGCCATCCTCGGCCGCCGGGGGCCCTCCGGGCCGGGAGCGGCGGAAGAGGCGGCGGTGGAAGGGGGGCCGGCGGGAGCGGTGTCGGGGCTCGGCGCGGTCGTGGTGTCGGTGCTCATGCGATGCGGCGTTTCCGGGGCAGGCGGCCGTGGGCCGGGTGAGGCGGGGACGGGGGTCTCACGGGTCCCTGTGGTCGACAGTCGGCCCGGTCTCGCGCCCGGTCCTGGTACGGCGGCGCAACCTCCCACCACTCTAACCAGCGGTTTCGTGACGCCGCGGGCGGGGTCGGGGGAGGATCCCGGCATGAACGAGACCCCGCGCACCGACGCGCCCGAGGCCCGCCGCCCCGACGCGCCCCCTCCCCCTCCCTTCGACCTCCTCCCCGGCGCCCCGGACTCCCCCGTCCTCCTGCACGTGCCGCACTCCTCCCGCGCGGTGCCGGCGGACGTGCGGGCCGGGATCCTGCTCGGCGACGGCGCACTGGAGCGGGAGCTGGACCACATCACCGACGCGCACACGGCGGAGATCGCGGCCGCGGCCGCCGCGGCGGCGGGCACGGTCCCCTGGCGGTTCGTCAACCGGCTCTCCCGCCTCGTGGTCGATCCCGAGCGCTTCCCGGACGAGCGGGAGGAGATGGCGGCCGTCGGGATGGGCGCGGTGTACACGCGCACCACGCACCGGGCCGAGCTGCGGCCGGCCGGGTTCGATCCGGCGCCGCTGCTCGACCGCTACTTCACGCCGTACGCGAGGGGCATGGCCGAGGCCGTGGCCGAGCGGCTGGCGGCGGCGGGCCGGGCGGTGGTGATCGACGTCCACTCGTACCCGAGCGCACCGCTGCCGTACGAGCTGCACGGCGACGGCCCCCGGCCGCCGGTCTGCCTCGGCACCGACGCCTTCCACACGCCGCCCGCGCTCCTCGACGCGGCGCGGGAGGCGTTCGGCGGGTTCGGCGGGGTGGGGACGGACAGCCCCTTCGCCGGTACCTACGTGCCACTGGCGCACTACGGCCGGGAGCCGCGGGTCCACGCGCTGATGGTGGAGATACGCCGGGATCTGTACATGCGCGAACCGGGCGGGGCGGCGGGACCGGGGGCGGCGGCCCTCGGGACGGCCCTGGCGGAGCTGGTGGACGCCGTGTCCCGTACGACCTGAACGGTGTTCCACACCGCCGGACAGTGTGGTTCCCATATCGGCGTAAAATAGGGCAGATGAGCATATCCAGATACGAGCTGGTGTTCACCGACGTCACGGGCGCCACCCGGGACGTCGTGGTCGTGGAGCGCACCCTCTACAAGGGCTCCGGGGGCCATCCCGTCTACACCGACCCGACCGGGATCATCCGCGCCGAGATCAGCGACCGGGGCGAGGTCCGCGTCATGCCCTCGGGCGGGCACCAGGACCCCGCGCACGCCGTACGGGCCCGGGCCCTGCCCGAGGACGGCGCCGAGGACCCCGCCGCGCCCTCCGCCTGACACCGCGCGCCCCGGGCCCCGGCCCGCCCACCCGTTTTGGTTTGTCGGACGATCATCAATACGATCCGGCGATGATCACGAGAAAACGGCTGGCGACCGGGGCCTGCGCGCTGCTCGCCGCCCTGGGCGCCGCGCTCCTGCCGGCGCACGCGGTCGCCGACGCGCCGGTGGCGAAGGAATCCCCCAAGGTCGAGCTGGTGCTCGACGTCAGCGGTTCCATGCGCGCCCAGGACATCGACGGCAAGTCCCGCATGGCCGCCGCGAAGCAGGCCTTCAACGAGGTCCTCGACGCGGTGCCCCAGGAGGTGCGCCTCGGCATCCGGACCCTGGGCGCCGACTATCCGGGGCAGGACCGCAAGCAGGGCTGCAAGGACACCCGTCAGCTCTATCCGGTGGGTCCGCTCGACCGGACCGAGGCCAAGACCGCGGTGGCCACCCTGGCCCCCACGGGCTGGACCCCGATCGGTCCGGCGCTGCTCGGCGCGGCGAAGGACCTGGAGGGCGGTGACGCCACCCGCCGGATCGTGCTCATCACGGACGGCGAGGACACCTGCGCCCCGCTCGACCCCTGCCAGGTGGCACGGGAGATCGCGGCGAAGGGCATCCACCTCGTCATCGACACCCTCGGCCTGGTACCGGACGCCAAGACCCGGCAGCAGCTCACCTGCATCGCGGAGGCGACCGGAGGCACGTACACCTCGGTCCACCGCACCGAGGAACTCTCGCGCCGCGTCCGGCAGTTGGTCGACCGCGCGGCCGACCCGGTCGTCACGCCCGTCGCCGCGCGGGGCACGGCGCGGTGCGCCGACGCGCCGGAGCTGAAGCCCGGCCTCTACACGGACCGCGAGTCCTTCGGCGAGCACCGCTGGTACCGGGTGGACCTGCTGCCCGGCCAGGAGCTGCGCGCCTCCGTCAGCGTGTCGGCCGACCGCGCGGTCAACAACGACTACGGGGTGCTGCTGCGCGCCGTCACCCGCCACGGCCGGGAGATCACGCGCGGCTCCGAGGCCGGCGACGGGCGCACGGACGTGATGTCCACCGGGCTGCGCTATCCGAAGCCGGAGCAGGCCGGCACCGACTCCGACGACGCCAAGCCGGCCGCCGAGACGGTCTGCCTCCAGGTCAGCAACTCCTTCTCCGCTCCCCCGTCGGTCAAGACGACGCCCGGCATGCCGATCGAGCTGACCGTGGACGTCGTCGACGGCCCCGCGACCGCGTCCGACGCGGCCTCGTTCGGCCTCGGCCGGGGCTGGTGGCTGCTCGGCGCGCTGGTGCTCACCGGCTTCCTGGCCGGCCTGATCTGGGGCTGGCTGTCCCGCTGGCGCGTCGCCGTCTGGAGGACCCACTGATGAGTACCGTACGCACGTTCGCCGCGGCCGCCCTCGCGGGCGCGGCCCTGCTCGGGCTCGCGGCTCCGGCAGCCGTCGCCGACTCGCCCTCCGCCACGGCGACCCCGGACACCCGTACCACCACCGGGCCGACGGAGGCGGGCACCTCCTTCCGCACTGCCACGCGGTTCCTCCCGGGGCAGCAGGCGACCGCGCGGGCCGCCACGGGCGACTACCTGTACTGGGTGTTCCCGGCGGACACCGGACAGCGGCCGACGGTGAACGCCACCGTCACCCTGCCGGAGACGGCCCTGCGGCACGGCCCCTCCACCTGGCGGATCGACGTGTACGACGGGCTGCGGCGCCGTCAGCCCTGCATGTACGGGACGCAGTCCCGCACGGCGGCCGAGGACGCCGCGAAGGTCGCACTCGCCTGCGTGCTGCGGCCGGTCCGCGCCTCGGCCGACGCCTGGGCGAACGATCCGCTGCCTGGCAGCTACTACGTACGCCTGACCGTCACCGGTCTGCCGGACGAGGACCTCGGCCAGTCGTTCGACGCCCGGCTCGGGGTGGACCTCAAGGACGAGGGCGGCGCCCACGCCACGGACGGGGCGCTCGCCGCGCCGCTCGTGCCGGGGGCGGTGACCGCCGACCGGGCGGAGGCGGACGCCGACGCGGGCCGTCCGTCCGCCGTCGAGGCGGCGGCACCGGAGGACGGCTGGTCCTCCGGCTGGTGGTCCGACCGCTGGCTCTGGACCCTGGCGGGCGGTGTCCTCGCGGCGCTCGCGGGCATCGGCGGCTACGTCCTGACGCGCGGCGCGGGCCGCCCGTCCCGGGTCCCGCCGGCCGCCTGACCCTCTCGCAAGCCGTCAAGGCCCCCACCGCTCCGGCGCGGTGGGGGCCTTCGGCCGTTCCGGGCCGTCGCCACGCCCCAGACGGTTGACCGTTAAACATAATTAGATGGATTTGCCCCGTTTTCCCCCAATAGGTCTGGTAAGAGGCCTGGATAACGAGACGAGAGAGAGCAGGAGGGTCGACATGATCGCCCGAGAGCAGATCCACGCCGTGCTGGACCACCCCGTCTACGACGCGGAGGGCAAGAAGGTCGGCGACGCGAAGCACATCTTCGTCGACGACGCGACCGGCCTGCCGGAGTGGGTGACGGTGAAGACCGGCATGTTCGGCACCAGTGAATCCTTCGTCCCGATCAAGGACGCGGCTCTGGTCGACGACCACCTGGAGGTCCCGTACCCCAAGTCCACCATCAAGGACGCCCCCAACGTGGACGTCGACGCCGGCGGACACCTCTCCGAGAGCGAGGAGCACCGCCTCTTCGAGCACTACGGCATCGCGTGGGACGACGCCTGGCAGCAGGCCAACCAGCCCGGCGAGGGCGGCTGGGCGCACGGCGGCACCGGAACCGGCACCGGGACCGGGACGGCGATGGGCGCCGGAGCCGCCGCCGGGACCGCGACCGGGCCCATGGGCACCGAGGAGGGGTTCGCGGCCGGTACCACCGGGCGTGCCGCGCACACGGACGACGACGCGATGACCCGCTCCGAGGAGCAGATGCACGTCGGCGTCGAGCGCACGGAGGCCGGACGCGTCAGGCTGCGCAAGTACGTGGTGACGGAAGAGGTCCAGCAGACCGTGCCCGTGAGCCACGAGGAGGTGCGGATCGAGCGGGAGCCGATCACGGACGCCAACCGTGACGAGGCCCTGTCCGGCCCGGAGATCAGCGAGGCCGAGCACGAGGTCATCCTCCACGAGGAGCGCCCCGTCGTGGAGACCCGGACCGTCCCGGTGGAGCGGGTGAGCCTCAAGGCCGACGAGGTCGTGGAGGAGCAGACCGTCTCGGGCGAGGTCCGCAAGGAGGAGATCGAGGTCGAGGGTCTGGAGGACCCGGACGACCCGGACGCCCGCGGCCGGAGGTACTGACCGGCCGACGCCCGCGGCCGGAGTCGCCGACCGGCCGACGACCGGTCGCCCGGCGACCGGACCGGTGCCGCCCCGCACGTCGGGGCGGCACCCCCCGTACGGGAGTTCACGCTCCCGGGCGCGAAGGCGAAGTCGCGCCGCGGCGGTGGCCCGTCCCCTTGCGGGGGCGGGCCACCGCCCTTCCGGCGCGGCCGTAGGGTGCCTCCGTGACCGAAGCCGCGCACGTCACCGCCACCCGCCGCTCGTACGACGCCGTCGCCGCCGACTACGAGCGGCTGCTCGCCGGTCAGCTGGACGCGGTACCGCTGGACCGGGCGGTGATCGCCGGATTCGCGGAGGAGGTGGAGCGGTCCGGCGGGCCCCGTACGATCGGGGACCTAGGCTGCGGGACGGGCCGGGTGACGTCCCACCTCCGGAGCATCGGCGCCGAGGCCTTCGGGGTGGACCTGTCGCCGGGCATGGTCGCGGTCGCCCGCGGGGCCCACCCGGGGCTGCGCTTCGAGGTGGGGTCGACGACGGCGCTCGACCTGCCGGACGCCTCGCTGGGCGGGGTCCTGTCCCGGTACTCGACGGTGCACATGACGGAGGACGAACTCGCCCTCTCCTGCGCGGAGTTCCACCGGGTTCTCGCACCGGGCGGGCGGCTCCTGATCGCCTTCGAGGTCGGGGACGGGTGCGTGCGGCTCCGGCAGGCGTACGGGCACGAGGTCGTCCTCGACGTGTACCGCCGGTCACCCGACCGTGTCGCGGAACTCCTGGCCGCGGCCGGCCTCGTCGAGTCGGCCCGCCTGGTGCGGGAGCCGGATCCCGAGGAGAAGACGCCGCAGGGCTTCCTCCTGGCGCGCAAGCCGCGCGGCTGAGCCGGGCCGGCGGCGCGTTCCGGGCCGGAGGCGCGCGCCCGGCGGGACGCGCGCGCCGGACCGGATACGCGCGCCGGGCCACCCCTTGGCACCGCCCCGGAGTCCGACGCCCTTCCGGAGCCCCGCCCCGCTCCTGAGCTGGGCCCGGGAGAGCCGGGCGCGCTGGCCGCCGCCCGCGATCAGGGCGTTGACGGAGGCCATCGGGTCCGCGCCGACCGACCGGGCGATCAGTGCGCCGACGAGCACCGGGCCGAGGGCCACGGCGAGGGCCGTGCCGGTGGCGGTGACGTGCTGGAGGGGGCGGGCGCGCCGGGCTTCGGAGGTCATGGTCCCAGTCAAGCGGCGGGCGGGCCGACGGGCATCGGTCGGCGTACTCAGACGCCCGTACCGCGCTACTCAGGGCCGGAGTCCGTCCGTGCGCGCCCGTCGGCCCGCCCCGGCGTACCGTGGGCGGGCCACCGTACGCGCACGAAGGAGCCCCGCCGCCATGGCCGACTACCGGATCGAGACCGTCCGCACCGGGTACCGGAACTGGACCGCCCGCAACGACCGGGGCGCGGAGGTGCGGATGGCCGCCGCCGACGACGACGGCGCGCAGCCCTCCTTCACCCCGGTCGAGCTGCTGCTCGCCGCGATGGGCGGCTGTGGCGGCCTGGTGATCGACCGGACCGCGCGGGCGGTGGACCACGAAGACCTGCGGATCGTGGTGGAGTCGGTGTCCGGCCCCGAGGACGACGGCCGGGTGGGCCGGATCCGGGTCAGCTACGAGTTCGACCTGCCGGACAGCAACCCGAAGGCGGCGGAGGTGTTCGCGCGCGGGGTGCGCCTGACGCACGAGAAGTTCTGCACGGTGAGCCGGACCGTGGAACACGGCGCCCGGGTCGAGGCGGTCCTGCCGGACGGCACGGTCGGCTTCGAGGGCTGAGGCACGACACGCCGGGACCCGCCGTCACTCCTCGATCGCGCCGCCGATCCGGCGCAGATGCCGCCGGAAGGTGTACGAGGGGTCCTCGGCCCGGCCCGCCAGATAGGCGTCGAAGCGGGTCTGGTCGCGCAGGGTCTCCCCCGCCGCGATGCGCCGGGCCTGCTCCCGCTCGGTGCGGAAGAGGGACAGCGCGGTCTCCAGGACGTCCCCGGCCCGGTCGGCCGCCACGAACAGCACCCCGTCGTCGTCGCCGAGCACCACGTCGTCCGAGGTCACCTCGTGCTCCCCGAACCGCGCCGAGCGCAGCGCGTCCGGCTCCCGCGGATCGAGGCGTACGGGGCCGGGGCGTGGCGTCCGTACGAGAAGACGGGCAGCCCGATCCGGACGAGGTCCGGGGTGTCGCGGTGCAGTCCCCAGACGACGATCCCGGCGACGCCCGCCGCCCGGGCCTCCAGGACGGCGAGGTCCCCGATGCAGGCCTCGTCGCGGCGGTCGGCGTTGTCGATGACGAGGACGTCCCCGGGCTCCGCGTGCCCGAAGGCCTCCAGGAAGACGTCGACGCTTCCGTAGTGCCGGACGGGAAGCGCCCGTCCGGCGACCCGCTGCCCGGCGACGACGGGCAGCACCCCGGCGGGCGCGGCGCGCAGCGGCACCCCGAGGCGTACGCAGGCGTCGGCGACCAGGGGCGTGGAGAGTTCGGCGAAACAGGCGAGGTCCTTCGGCATCGGGCGATCCGTTCCGTTCCACAAGGGGGAGGGCAGGCCTTCGTGATGCTAGAGGGCGTGCCCCGGACGGACGAGGGCCCGGCCGCCCGGCATGCGGGCGGAACCGCCCCTTCCTACGATCGGTGGAGGGACACGTCTCTCTGCTCTGTCCGAGCGGAACCTGTCCGAGCGGAATCTGTCCGAACGGAACGGGAGCGAGGGAACATGGCAACCGAGGACGCCGCACCCGAGGACCGGCCGGCGGATCTGAAGCACAACGCGATCGGCTTCGTCGACGCCCTCGTCATCGGGCTCAACTCCACCTCCCCCGCGTACTCCATCGCCGCCGTCATCGGTCCGATCGTCGCGCTCGCGGGGATCTACGCGCCCGGGGTGATGGTCGCGTCCTTCGTCCCGATGCTGCTGATCGCGTCGGCGTTCTACTACCTGAACAAGGTCGACCAGGACTGCGGCACGACCTTCTCGTGGGTCACGCGCGCGATGGGGCCCTGGGCGGGCTGGCTGGGCGGCTGGGCCATCGCGATGACCGGCGTCCTGGTCGTCGGCTCGCTCGCCGACGTGGCCGTGAGCTTCGGGCTGCTCGCCGTCGGCCTCGACGGCTGGGTGGAGAACGCGTTCGTGCGCCAGTCGCTCACCGTGCTGCTCATCCTCGTGATGACGGCCGTGTGCGTCATCGGCACCGAGCTGTCGGCCAAGGTGCAGAACGTGCTGATCCTGGCGCAGGTCGTCTTCCTGCTCGTCTTCGTGTGCGTGGCGCTCGCCGAGGTGTACGCCGGGACCAGCGCGTACGACTCGGTGGAGCCGGGGTTCGACTGGCTGAACCCGTTCGGCGCGGGCGGGGCGGCCCTCACCGGCGGGCTGCTGCTCGGCGTCTTCATCTACTGGGGCTGGGAGTCGGCGGTCAACCTCACCGAGGAGGTCGAGGACTCGGCGACCGCCCCCGGCAAGGCGGGCCTGTGGTCGACCGTGATCCTGCTGGTGACCTACGTGTCCGTGGGGTTCGCGGTGGTGGCCTACGCCGGTCCCGCGTTCCTCGCCGAGAGCGCCGGCGAGGAGGAGTTCATCTTCGCCCAGCTCGCCGGGGACGTCCTGGGCGGCTGGGACTGGGTGCTGCTGCTCGCCGTGTGCACCTCGGCGATCGCCTCCACCCAGACCACGATCATCCCGGCCTCCCGGACGGCCCTGTCGATGGCCCGCCGCCGGGCGCTGCCCGCGTACTACGGGCACATCAGCCCGCGCTTCCGCACCCCCGACGTGAGCACGTGGTGGGTCGCCGGGATCGCGATCGCCTGGTACCTGACGGTGAACCAGATCAGCACCAACGCGCTCCTGGACTCGCTCACCGCGCTCTCGCTGCTCATCGCCTTCTACTACGCGCTCACCGGGGTGGCCTGCGCGGTCTACTACCGCCGCCACCTCTTCGAGAGCCTGCACAACTTCCTGCTGATCGGGCTCGGCCCGCTGGTGGGCGCGGGGCTGCTGACGTGGCTCCTCGTGCGGTCGGTCTCCGACATGGCCGACCCGGCGAACTCGTACAGCGGCAGCTCGTGGCTCGGCCTCGGCCCGCCGCTCGTCATCGGGCTCGGCATCGCCGCCGCCGGGGTGGTCGTCATGGTCGTGTGGCGGCTGCGGGCGCCCGGCTTCTGGGACGAGCGCCCGGGGGTGGCCGATCCGGACGTGGTCCGGGGCATCCGGGGCGGCGGGGACGACCGCGGCGGGAGGGGCTGAGATGTCGATCGTGCTCGGGTACGACGAGTCGCCCGGGGCCGCCCGCGCGCTGCGGATCGCGGTCGAGGTGGCGGCCGCCTTCGGGGAGACCCTCGTCCTGGTCTACGGCGCGGCGGCCCCCGGCCCCACCGGGGAGGAGTACCGCTCCCACCACGACGCGATCCGGCAGGCCGGCCGCACCGGTCTCGAACACGCGGTGGCGGAGGCCGACCGGGCGGGCGTGCCGACCGTCGTGGAGGTGATCGACGAGAAGCCGGCCCAGGCCCTCATCGACGCGGCGACCCGGCACGCGGCCCGGGCCATCGTGGTCGGCAGCTGGAGCGAGAGCCCGATCCGGGGCGCCCTGCTCGGCTCGACCCCGCACAAGCTCCTCCACATGTCGACGGTGCCGGTGCTCTGCGTGCCGCCGGAGGAGTGACGGCTTCCGAAGGGGGCGGCGGGGTCGGCGGGCGACCGTGACCCGGGCCGGGGCCCGTCAGGGCGTGGGCGCGGGCTCCGGTTCCTCCAGGGCCTCCCGGCGCGGGAGCAGCAGCGGGGTCGCGAGCAGCAGGACGCCCGCCAGGGCGATGGCGACGCGGGGGCCGGTGGCCAGGGCGAGGAGCCCCCACAGGGCGGTCAGGGCCGCGATGGAGACCTTGCCGGTGACCGACCAGGCGGTCAGGACCCGGACGACCCGGTCGGGCGCCGTCAGGGCGAGCCTCTGGGCGGCGAACACCGGGTTGAACACCCCCGTACAGGCGATCAGCGCGCACTCGACCGCCATGACGAGCAGGAGCCCGGTGACGCCGGGGTGGACGAAGGCGAGGCCGACCGACCAGAGGGCGCGCAGCGTGCCCGCGGTGCGCAGGACCCGGTGCCGGCCGAACCGGGTGACGAGCCGTCCGGCCAGGCGCGCGCCCAGGAGGCCGCCGAGGCAGGGGACGGCGAAGGCCAGGCCGTACTGCCAGGGCGGGAAGCCGAGCGGTCCCAGCATGAGGACGGCGAGCAGCGGCGCGACGGCCATGATCAGGCCGTTGACGAGGACGGTGTGGAGGAAGAGGGGGCGCAGGACGGGGTGGGCGAGGATGTGGCGCCAGCCGGCGAGCAGGTCCCCGGCGTCCGGCCGGGACCGCCGCCCGGTGGAAGGCTTCCGCGGGGACGGTTCCTCCACCCGGATCGCCCGGAGACCGGCCGCCGAGAGAACGTAGCTCGCCGCGTCGGCCACCACCGTCGCCACCGGGCCGAGGAGGGCGATCAGGCCGCCGCCGAGCGGTGGTCCCAGGACGGTGGCGGTCCAGTTCGTGGATTCCAGGCGCCCCTGTGCGGTGACCAGGTCGTCGGGGCGCACGAGCCACTTCAGGAAGGCGCCGGAGGCCGCGCCGGAGGCGATGTCGGAGGCCGCCACGACGACGGCGACGGCCAGGAGGTGGGGGAAGCCGAGCCGGCCGAGCGCGTACGCGGCGACGACGCTCAGCAGGGCCGCGCAGCGGACGAGGTCCGCCGCGACCATCACGGGCCGTTTGCGGCGGGACTCCGTCCAGGGGCCGAGCGGGATCGCGGCCGCCGCGCCCACGGCGGCCCCGAGCGCGGCCAGGGCCGACACCTCGGCGGCGCCCCGGTGCAGCACCGTGATCGCGATCAGCGGGAAGGCGTCGAACGCGAGCCGGGTTCCCACGGCACTGGCCGCGTACGCCGCCCACAGACGTCCGAAGTCCCGCCCGAGGGGTGCCCCGCCCGCCATGTGCCCGTGCCCCTCTCTCCGTCCCGGGACGCGGCAGCGCACCGGCCGCCCATCAAAGCCGGACCGGGGCACCCCGGCCAAATGCGCGCTCGTGCGCCGGGGCGGCGGCCCCTAAGATCGGGGCCACGCGGAAGGGGGCCGGTGATGAGGTGGAGCGTCGACGCCCTGGTGGGGGTGCTCGTCGTCCTGACCGCCGTGGGGCTCATCGCGACGGGCGTGCTCCGCGAGGGACGGTCCGTACGGCCGTTCGCCGCCTCGCGCGCGCGTGCCTTCGCCGAGCGGGAGTACGCCCGGAACCTCCAGCGGTCGGCGGACCTGGTGATCGCGGCGGCCCGCCGGGCCGCCGGCGAGGGCGAACCGGCGATCGTCACCGTGGCGGCCGTGGTGCGGACGGCCGAGGAGCGCTACGGGTACGACGGGGTGGAGCGGCGGCACGCGGCGGCGGCGCTGCGGCGCCGGTTCGAGCACGGGCGGTGCGCCGCCGACTGCGTGACGGACGCCTACGGCTGACCGTCCTCGCCGGGCACGGGCGTCGGCTGGGTGTCGGAGGCGTGGGGCCGTGGTTCTCGTTCCATGCGGGCATGGTGCCGGGCCGCCGTGCCGGACCCGGGCCGGGGGGCCGGGTCCGGCACCACGGGGCCGGGCTCCTACTCGAAGGCCGCGGCGGCCTCCTTCAGGGCGGCGGCGACGGCCTCGGGCGCGTCGGGGCCCGGAGCGCCGGGGCGGTAGGTGACGGAGCGGAGGCGGCCGGTGAAGCGGAAGGAGCGGTGGCGTTCGTAGAGCGGCCAGGAGACCGGGGACTTGCGGTCGACGCCGACGCTGATGCCCTGGAAGGGGGCCATGCCGATCAGCTGGTGGACGCTGTCGGGCGCGGCCCGGTGCTCGCCGTCGACGGTGACGGCGAACCGCCAGCGCAGGCCCTCCTCGGCGGTGGCGGAGACGAGGATCTCGTGCGGGCCGGGGCCGAGGGGCCCGGCGTCGGTCTCGTGCAGGGTGCCGTACTCGTTGTACGCGAGGACCAGGCGTCCGTCCTCGACGTACAGGCTGTAGCCGCCGCCCTGGTCGCCGTGGGAGACGAGGACCCCGTCGCCGGTCTCCTCGACGGCGACGGCGATCTCGAAGGAGCGCAGGGAGACGAGCCGGGAGGAGCGGTAGCGCTCCAGTTCGGGGGTGCCGGGCAGCAGGGTGAGGGGACGGGTCAGGCGCTGTTCGGCGGGGTTGCGGCGGGCGAGGGCGCCACTGTGGTCGGGCAGCGGGAAGACGCCGTTGCGCCAGGCGGCCTCCTCCCAGGCGGCCGACAGCTCCTTGACGAGGTCGGGACGGTCGGCGGCGAGGTCGTGGATCTCGGTGGGGTCGGTCCTGATGTCGTACAGGGCCCACTCGGAGTCGTCGTACGGGGTGCCCGGGCGGTGCAGGGTGACGAGCTTGTGGCCGTCACGGTAGTGGCTGCGGTTGCCGGTCATCTCGCAGTACTGCTCGGGGTGGGTGGAGTCGTGGGCGGGGTCGGCGAGGACGGGGGTGAAGCTGACGCCGTCCGGCTCCTGGAGGGGGACGCCCCGGCGGCCCTCCGGCCGGGCGAGACCGGCGAGTTCGAGGAGGGTGGGGGCGATGTCGGTGACGTACTGGTACTGGGGGCGGAGTCCGGCGGCGAGCCGCCCGTCGCGGACGCCCTCGGGCCAGGACAGGACGAAGGGCACGCGGACGCCGCCCGCGTAGGTGTGGCCCTTGTAGAGGCGGAAGGGGGTGTTGGAGGCCATGCCCCAGCCGCGCGGGTAGTGGACGAGGCTGCGGGGGCCGCCGATCAGCTCGGGGTCGCGGTCGACGTCGGGGTCCCAGTCGCCGGGGAGGCGGGGGTGGTGGACGAAGCGGCTGAAGTAGGAGCGGGTGCCCTCCGCGCCGCCCTCGCCGGTGCCGCCGTTGTCGGAGGTGAAGACGACGATGGTGTTGTCGAGTTCGCCGAGCGCGTCGAGGGTGGCGGTGAGCCGGCCGAGGTTCTGGTCGATGTTGTCGACCAGGGCCGCGTACACCTCCATGTAGCGGGCGTAGAGCTTCTGCTGCTCCTCGGTGAGGGTGTCCCAGGCGGGCACGTCGAGTCCGGCCTCGGCGTTGCGGGCGGGGAGTTCGGTGCCGGGCGGGAAGAGTCCGGCGGCGAGCTGGGCGGCGAAGCGCCGCTCGCGCAGGACGTCCCAGCCCTCGTCGTAGCGGCCCCGGTGGCGGGCGATGTCCTCGGCCTTGGCCTGGAGGGGGCCGTGCACGGCGTTGTGTGCGAGGTAGAGGAAGAAGGGCTTGTCGGGGTCGTGGGCGCGCAGCGACTTCACCATGGAGATCGCCTGGTCGGTGATGTCGTCGGTGTAGTAGTAGTCGTCGGGGAACTCGTCGATGTCGAGCGGGCTGTTGTCCCGGACGAGCTGGTGCGGGTGGAAGAGGCTGGTGAGGCCCTCCAGGACGCCGTAGTACTGGTCGAAGCCCTTCTGGAGCGGCCAGTTGCCCCGGTGGTCGGCGGCGTTGGAGGCGGAGTCGCGGACCAGGTGCCACTTGCCGACGGCGTAGGTGGCGTAGCCGGCGTCGTGGAGGAGTTCGGCGAGGGTGGGGATGTCGTCGGCGATCTCCATGCCGTAGCCGGGGAAGCCGGGGTCGGAGTTGGCGACCATGGCGTAGCCGACGCGGTGCGGGTTGAGGCCGGTGAGCAGGGCGGCGCGGGCCGGCGAGCAGAGCGGCATGGTGTGGTAGTTGGTGAGCCGCACGCCGTCCTCGGCGAGGGCGTCCAGGACCGGGGTGGGGATCTCGGAGCCGAAGGGGCCGATGTCGCTGAAGCCCATGTCGTCGACGAGGACGACGACGATGTTGGGGGCCTTGGCGGGCGGTGCGGTACGGGCGGGCCAGGCGGGCTCGGACTCGGCGAAGGTGCGGCCGACGCGTCCGGCGAAGCCCTCGTAGGGGTCGCGGCGGGAGGCGGCGGGGTCGTGCGGGGTGCCGGTGGTCATGCGGGGGCGGGTCCTTCCGGGGTGAGCGAGCGGGCGACGCGGAAGCCGCCGTGGCCGGTCGAGGAGTCGGGCGTGTTGTGGGAGCGGGCGGCGACCCGGTAGCGGTTGCAGTGGGAGGAGTGGCAGAGGTAGGAGCCGCCGCGGATGACGCGCTCGCCGGGGGCTGCGGTCCCGAAGGCGTCGGCGCACCACTCCCAGACGTTGCCGGAGGTGTTGTACAGGCCGTGGCCGTTGGGCTCGTACGCGGTGACGGGGACGGTCCCGACGTGTCCGCCGGGCCGGTCGGAGCGGTGCGGGAAGTCCCCGAGCCAGGTGTTGCACCGCTCCCGGCCGCCGGGGGTGAGGTCGTCGCCCCACGGGTAGCGGGCGCCGTTCAGGCCGCCGCGCGCCGCGTACTCCCACTCGGCCTCGGTGGGCAGCCGGACGCCCGCCCAGGCGCAGTAGGCGAGGGCGTCGTCGTACGAGACGTGCGTGACCGGGTGGTCGGCGCGGCCTTCGAGGTCGGAGCCGGGTCCTTCCGGGGCGTGCCAGGAGGCGCCTTCGACGCCGAGCCACCAGGGGGCCTGCGGGACCCGGCCGAGGACGTGGCGCCCGGCGGCGGGGTGGAGCAGGAGGTGGAAGACGAAGGAGGAGCCGAAGCGTTCGGCGTCGGTGCGGTGTCCGGTGGCCTCGGCGAACCGGGCGTACTGCGCGTTGGTGACGGCGGTGGCGCCGATCGCGAAGGGGGCGACGGCCACCTCCCGCACGGGCCCCTCGCGGTCGGCGGGGTAGCCCTCGCCGAAGGAGTCGCCCATGCGGAAGGTGCCGCCCGCCAGCTCCACCAGGGGGTGGGCCGGCGGGGCGGTCCGCACGGTCGGCGGCGGGAGCAGCTCGACGGACCCCGGAGGGGTCCCGCCCGTACGACCGCGGCCCGGGGTGCAGCAGGCGCTCACGCGGACACCGCCTCCGCCGCGGCGGGCACGGGCGCGGCCGTGACCGGTACGGGTTCGGGCGCGGCGGCGAGCAGCGCGCGGGTATAGGGGTCGCGGGGCCGCTCGCACAGCTCGTCGGCGGCGCCGGTCTCCACGATCCGGCCCTCGTGCATCACGGCGATGCGGTGGCTGACCTGGCGGACCACGGCCAGGTCGTGGGCGATGAAGACGAGGGCGAGGCCCAGGTCGCGCTGGAGGTCGGTGAGGAGGCCGACGATCTGCGCCTGCACGGAGACGTCGAGGGCCGAGACGGGTTCGTCGCAGATGAGGACGGACGGCTCCGGGGCGAGCGCGCGGGCGATGCCGACGCGCTGGCGCTGGCCGCCGGAGAAGGAGCGCGGGTGCCGGTCGGCGGCGGCCGGGTCGAGGCCGACGAGGCGCAGCAGTTCCGCGACGCGGCCGGCCCGCTCGGCCGGGGCGACGGTTCCGAAGGCCCGCAGCGGCTCGGCGACGATCTCTCCCACGGTCATGCGCGGGTTGAGGGAGGCGTACGGGTCCTGGAAGACCATCTGGACGCGGCGGCGCACGGCGTGCAGCTCGGCGCGGCCGGGGCGGGTGACGTCCTTTCCGTCGAGGAGGATCCGGCCGCCGTCGGAGGGGTGGGCGTGGGCGAGGACCCGGGCGAGGGTGGACTTGCCGGAGCCGGACTCGCCGACGATGCCCAGGGTCTCCCCCGCCGCGAGGGTGAGGGAGACGCCGTCGAGGGCGGTGAAGGCGCGGCGGCCCCGGCCCCGGTACGTCTTGCGGAGCCCTTCGGCGGCCAGGACGACGGCGCCGGGCGCGGGCCGGTCGATCCGGGCGGGCGGCGGGGGCGGCGGCAGCGGCTCGGCGCGTTCGGCGGCGGGCAGGCAGGCCGCGCGGACGGTGTCGGTGAGGGCGGCGAGCGGCGGCGCGGTCGTGCGGCACCGGTCCTCGGTGAGGGCGCAGCGGGCGGCGAACGCGCAGCCGGCGAGGGGCAGGGAGAGGTCGGGCGGGGTGCCGGGGATGCCGGTGAGGCGGGTGCCGGAGGGCGCGGAGAGCCGGGGCACGGCGGCGAGGAGGCCCGCGGTGTAGGGGTGCCGGGGGCGGGCGAGGACCTCGGCGGTGGGACCGTCCTCGACGACGGTGCCGCCGTACATGACGAGGACCCGTTCGCAGGCGCGGGCGACCACGCCCATGTTGTGGGTGATGAGGACGAGGGCGGTGCCGGTGGTACGGGTGAGCTCGCCGAGGAGGGTGAGGATCTGGTCCTGGACGGTGGCGTCGAGGGCGGTGGTGGGCTCGTCGGCGAGGAGGATGTCGGGCTCGCCCGCGAGGGCCATGGCGATGAGGATGCGCTGGCGCTGACCGCCGGAGAACTGGTGCGGGTGGTCGTCCAGGCGGCGCTCGGGGTCGGGGATGCCGACGAGGCGCAGGAGTTCGACGGCGCGGGCACGGCGGGCGGCCTTGCCGGGACGGGCGGCCTTGCCGGAGGGGGTGGCTTTGCCGGGGCGGGTGCTCTTGCGGCGGCGGGCCGTTCCGTCGGCGCCGGTGCCGGTGCCGGCGCGGGCGTCGGTACTGGCGCTGGTGCCGGTACCGGTACCGGCGCCGTTCACGGCCGTGCGGTCACGGTCGCCGTGCGCCCTGAGCACCTCGTCCAGGTGGCGGCCGATGCTGAGGACGGGGTTCAGGGCCGTCATCGGGTCCTGGAAGATCATGCCGATCCGCGCGCCGCGCACCTCCCGCAGCCGGTCCTCCGCGGCCGTGGCGAGGTCCTCCCCGTCGAGGAGGACGGAGCCGCCGGTGATCCGGCCGGTGCCCGGGAGCATCCGGAGCAGGGCCAGGGCGGTGGTGGACTTCCCCGAGCCGGACTCGCCGACGACGGCGAGCGTCTCGCCCCTGCGGAGGGTGAAGGAGACGTCCCGGACGGCGTGCAGGGGCCGGCCGTCGGGGGTGGTGAACCCCACGTCCAGGCCCTGGACTTCGAGGAGCGGAGGGGCGGTCATCGGCGTATCTCCCGGTTCAGTGCCTCGGCCACCAGGGAGAGGCCGAGGACGAGCGCGGTCACGGTCACGAGCGGTCCGACGGCGAAGTGCGGGGCCTGGGCCAGGTAGGGCATGGCCTGGCTGAGGACGGCGCCGAGGGTGGGTTCGGGCGGCCGGACGCCGACGCCGAGGAAGCTCATGGCGCCCTCGATGAAGACGGCGACGGTGAGGGAGACGGCGATCTGGACGACGAGCGGGTCGGCGGCGTTGGGCAGGATGTGCCGGGTCAGGATCCGGCCGCCGGAGATGCCGCCGACGCGGGCGGCCGTCACGTACTCCCGGCCGCGCTGGACGAGGATCCCGGTGCGCAGCAGCCGTCCGAAGACGGGGATCTCGGCCAGGGTGATCACCGCGATCACGGGCAGCCGGCCGGGGCCGAGGATCGCCGTGATGGCGAGCGCCAGGATCAGTCCGGGGAAGGCCAGGATCAGGTCGAAGGCGCGCTGGACGACGGTGTCGGCGATCGGGTGGGCGGCGGCGGCCAGGGCGGAGAGGCAGCCGAGGAGCGCGCCGAGCGGCACGGCGACCGCGATGATGCCGAGGTCGGCACGGATGCCGTGGAGCAGCCGGGACAGCAGGTCGCGGCCGAGGTCGTCGGTGCCGAGCGGGTGTCCGGGGGTGCCGGGTCCGGCGAGCGTCAGGGCGCTCTGGTCGGTGGGGCCGTGGCCGGAGAGCAGCGGGGCGAGGAGTCCGGCGAGGACGACCAGGCCGACGAGGGCGAGTCCGGTGCGGCCCCGGCCGGTGGCGAGGGCGGCCCGGTAGGGGTGGCGGGGCCGGCGCGCCAGGGGCGGCGCGGCCTTCGTGAGGGCGGTCATGGCGGTCACTCCCACCTGATCCGGGGGTCGAGCCAGGCGTGGACGAGGTCGGTGAGCAGCTGGACGAGGACGAAGACGGTGACGAGGAGGAGCAGGAGGTCTTGGACGACGGGGTAGTCCCGGCGGACCAGGGCCTGTTCGGCGAGCTGGCCGAGGCCGGGCCAGGCGAAGATCGCCTCGACGAGCACGGCGCCGCCGAGGAGGTTGCCGGTCTGCATGCCGAGGAGGGTGACGACGGGCGGGAGCGCGTTCGGCAGGGCGTGGCGCCACAGCAGCCGGCGGGGGGCGATGCCGGCGGCGGTGGCGGTGCGGACGTAGTCCTCGCCGAGGGCGCGTTCGATGCCGTCCTTGAGGTAGCGGCCGAGGACGGCGGCGCTGGGCAGGGCGAGGCAGAGGGCGGGCAGCAGCAGGTACTGGACGCCGAGGTCGGGGGCGGTGAGGAGGGGGACGCGGCCGCCCGGGGGCAGGACGCCGAGGAGGACGGAGAAGAGGAGGACGAGGAGGACGCCGGTGACGAAGGGCGGTACGGAGAGGGCGCCGGTGGTGAGGACCCGTACGGCGGTGCTCACCCAGCGGTTGCGGGAGGTGGCACCGAGGATGCCGAAGGCGCCGCCGAGGACGACGACGAACAGCAGGGCGCCGAGGGTGAGTTCGACGGTGGCGCCGAGTCCGTCGCCGATGAGGTCGGCGGTCTGCCCGCCGATGGCGTAGGACGGTCCGAGGTCGCCGGTGAGGAGGTCGCCGAGCCAGCGGAGGTACTGGGCGGGCAGGGGTTCGTCGAGGCCGAGGCGCGCCCGGATGGCGGCCTCGGTCTCGGCGCTCGCGTCGGGTCCGGCGAGGACGGCCGCCGGGTCTCCGGGAACGAGCCGGAGGACGGCGAAGACGGCGAAGGAGGCGACGAGGAGGACGAGGAGCGCGGAGGGGAGCCTCCGCAGGAGGTAGCCGCGCACGTTAGCCCGCCAGGTGGGCGTCGTCGAGGTTGAGGTAGGAGAACTTGTTGAGGGTGACGCCGCGCAGCTTCTTGGCGGCGACCTGGACGGAGCCCCGGATGACGAGGTCGATGATGAACGCCTCGTCGAGGAGGGTGTCGGTGATCTGCTGCCGCAGGGCGTTGGCGCGGGCGCCGGTCCCGGGGGTGGTCCAGGCCTCGCGGACGACCTTGGTGTAGGCGGCGGAACGGAACCTGGAGGTGTTCTTGGCCTCGTTGAAGGGGTAGGCGCTGACGGCGAGGGTGGACGGCTGGACCTGGGCGAAGCCGTGGCTCATGGTCCAGAGACCGGGCATGGACTGGGAGATGAGGTTCTTCTGGGCGGTGGCCGGGTCGGTGGGTTCGAGGGTGACCCGGACGCCGATCTGCTTGAGGTCGTACTGGACGGCCTCGGCCACCGCGGTGTCGCCGGGCAGGTTGATGTGGAGGAGCGGCAGGTCGAGCCCGGTGTGGCCGGCGGACTTGAGGAGTTCGCGGGCCTTGCCGGGGTCGTGGGTGTAGTGGGTGCGGGCGGCCTCGCTGAAGGCGGGCGAGGACTTGGGCCAGGGGGTGGCGGAGGCGAGTCCGTAGCCGCCGAGGACCTGCTTGAGGATGCGTTCGCGGTCGATGCCCCAGGCGAGGGCCTGTCGGACGGTCTTGTCGTTCAGCGGGGCGACGGTGGTGTTGACGCCGAGGTAGTGGGCGCCGCCGCCGGTGGAGTACTCGCTGATGACGAGTTCGGGATCGGCGGCGAGGGTGGCGAGGTTCCGGCCGGGGACGCCGTAGGAGAGCTGGGTCTGGCCGGTGCGCAGGGAGGAGAGGAGGGCGTCGGCCTGGGCGATGACCCGGAACTCGACGGCGTCCAGGTAGGGGCGGTCGGGCTGCCAGTACTTCTCGTTGCGGGTGAAGCTCAGTCCGGTGCCGGGGCTCCACTTGGTGAGCTTGAAGGGGCCGGTGCCGTTGAGCTTCCTGCCGGCGACGGCGTCCTCGACGCTGTTCCGGTCGGTGATGATCATGAACTCGAAGAGGTCGAACAGGTTGTTGACCGGGTGGGCGAGCTTGAGGACGAGTTCGTGGTCGCCGCGCTTCTCGAAGCCGGTGATCGCGGCGGCGGTGGATCTCAACTGGGCGGCGCGCAACGGGTTCTGGAGGTTCTTCACGGCGAAGATCACGTCGTCGGCGGTGAAGGGCCGCCCGTCGTGGTAGGTGACGCCGGTGCGCAGCTTGAGGGTGATGGAGCGCCCGTCCTTCGCGTACTCCCAGGAGGTGGCGAGCTCCGGCTGCGGCTCCAGCCGGTCGTCGTAGCGGACGAGGGTGTTGTAGACCAGGCGCTGCTGGAGCGACTGGCCGCTCTGGGCGAAGAGCAGGCTGGGCGTGAAGTCCGAGTTGACGGCGACGGTGAAGGTGCCGCCGCGCCGGGGCTTCGCGGTCGCCTCGGCGCCGGGTGCCTCGGCCTCGGAGACCGCCGAACGGCAGCCCGCCAGGCCGAGCCCGAGCAGCAGGGTGCCGCCGCCCGCGGCGCGCAGGGTGGTGCGCCGGGAGAGGGCGGTGGGCGTGGTGGGGTACAGCTCGGTCATCGATGCCTGCCTGTGAAAGGGGTGGGGGTCCGCCGGGCGCGCGGAATTCTTTCCGCTGCGGAAGGAAGGAGCCACGGGAGGAACAGGGAAACAGTGGGAACGGGAGGAACAGGGAGAACGGGAGGAAGGAGAAGGACGCGGAACCGGGTACGGGGGTACGCGGAACCGGACGCGGGGTCACGGAGGGTGTGAGCGGCGGGAGCCGGGGGTCACGGAACCGGCGGGGGCCCGGGTCCTGCCCGGCGGATCAGGGCCTGGGGCCCTTCGTGTCACGGGGCCGTGGTGGCACGACCGGTCGGCGGCCGGAACGTCGGGGCGCTCGCCGGCCGTCGGTGACGGAGGTGCGGCGGGCGGCCCGGTCCGGGCGGGACCGGTACGGGAACGGTGCGGCCGGTGCGACGACCGGCGCCGGGGTCAGGCGCGGACGGCACAGACCGCGCTGGCCTGTCGACAGAGGTCGACGTGCCTGCGGGAGATGAGGCGCATGTCCGGATTCACGGGAGCAATATGGCAGTGGCTTCGCGGAGTGGTCAACCGGAGTTGACCGCATTCCGAGACGACCTCACCCTCCCGCTCCTGCGGGCAGGAGCTCTTGAAGGGTCTCAAGAGGCCTCCTGAACAGGGGATTCAGCAGAACCGTGCCCGCCGCGACGGGCAGCGTGGCCGGTCCGGCATGTGGACTGACGATGCGTTCGGGGTCTCCGCAGACGTGCGAGAGGTCGATCGCGGCGCCCCGGATCTCCTCCAGGTAGTCCGGTTCGATGACGCTGGCCTGCTCGGTCACGACGACCAGATCGGGGTTGAGGACGTCGAGCAGGAGGGCGACCGCGCGCCCGACCGCGCGGGCCCGTTCGCGCAGCAGCCGGTCGGCGCGCCGGTCCCCGGCCGCCGCCGCGTCCACCACGAGGGAGGTGTCGGGCTCGGGCACGATGCCGCGGCGCACGGCGGTGCGTCCGAGGGCGGTGTTCGAGGCGGTCGCCTCCAGGCAGCCCGAACGCCCGCACGGGCAGGGGGCCGTGGAGTCGGGGACGGGCAGGTGCGCCACGTCGCCGGCCGCCGCCCCGGGCCCCTGGTGCACGACCCCGGCGAGTCCGACGGCCGCGTCCACGACGTTGCCGACGAAGAGGTGCACGAGGCTGCGGCGGGCGGCGGGCCGGCCGAAGAGGATCTCCGACTGGGCGATGGAGCGGGCGTGGTTGTCCAGGCGCACGGTGCGCCCGCCGAGTCCGGCGGCGAGTTCGGCGGCGAGTGGCCGGCGGCGCCAGCCGAGGGCGTCGTGGCGGACCACCACGCCCTCGGCGGGGTCCACCCAGCCTCCGATCGCGGCGCCGACCCCGAGCAGGGGGCGGCCCCGGGCGTGCGCGTCGAGGAAGCCGCCCAGTTCGCGGGCGAGTTCCCCGGGCAGGGCGTCGGGCGCGATGCCTTCGTGCGCGTGGGTGTGACGGGCCAGGACCCGGCCGCGCAGGTCGACGAGGGCGAAGGTCGAACCGGGGACGCCGAGGTGGACACCGCCGACGACGGGTCCCCCGGTGGCGCCGATGTGCAGGTCGACGGGGATCTGGGGCCGCCCCACTCCCCCGCCCCCGGCGAGTTCCGGCAGCTCGCGCAGGAGGCCGAGCCGGGTGAGGTCGGTGGCCTGGCGGGAGACGGCGGCGGGGCTGAGGCCGGAGAGCCGGGCGACGGCGCTGCGGGCGACGGGTCCGTGGTCGAGGACGGTCCGCAGGACGGTGGCGGCGTTCGCCTCGCGCCTGCCGTCCCCCGCCATCCGGGGGCCGTGCGGGGTGGTCGCGGTCATGGGTGCCTCTCTGGTCACTGTTGCGGCGGTGTGAAATCCCGGACGGCCGCCGACCCGGCCGCCACCTGCCGCCCGGCGTCGGCCGCGCCCTCCGAACGGGAGGGGATCATCCCTGGTCAAAGGGGGTGCGACGGGGTGCGGGAGGTCGGGCGGACGGCACCGGGCAGGCGCCGATTCAACCACCGGGGGCGACGGTTCGGGGAGCGGGCGGGCGCTTGACGCGCGACGGCGGGCGCTGCGAGGCTCCGGGACATGTTCGCGACCTCCTCCTGTCCCGCCGCCCGCGGCGCCTGACCCTCGCGACCCTCCGCGCGACCGGTGCGCCGGTTCCGCTCCCGTGACCCGGCCGCCGCCGGACCCGCCCCGTACCGCGCCGGCCCCTTCGCCCCGCTCCGGGGACCGGCGGGGGCGCTCCTCCGATTCCGCAGGAGTACGCCTCCGATTCCGCGGGCGTATGCCTCCGATCCGGCGGGCGCACCCCCGGGCGGGCGCACACCTCCGACCCGGCCCTTCCGTCGGCTCATTACTTCCGCTCCGAGATTAATTCCCCCGGGCCCGCTCCCGGACTCCCGAAAGGACCCGTCATGTCGACCGCCACCACCTCCCCCGACGTCCGGCAGATCACCGTCCGGAAGGTCGGCGGCCGCCTGGGCGCCGTCATCTCCGGCGTCCGACTCGGCGGCGACCTGTCCGCCGAGGCCGTCGCCGAGATCCGCGCCGCGCTCCTGGCACACAAGGTCGTCTTCTTCCGCGGCCAGGACCACCTGGACGAGGAGGCCCACGAGGCCTTCGGCCGGCTCCTCGGCACCCCCGTCGCCCACCCGACCGTCCCCTCCGCCGACGGCCGCTACTCGCTGCCGATTGATTCGGACTTCGGCGGCCGGGCCAACCAGTGGCACACCGACGTCACCTTCGTCCCGGCCTACCCTGCCTTCTCGATCCTGCGCGCGATCGTCGTCCCGCCGTACGGCGGCAACACCCTGTGGGCGAACACGGCGACCGCGTACGAGAGCCTTCCCGAGCCGCTGCGGGCGCTGGCCGACAGCCTGCGCGCGGTGCACTCCAACGACTACGACTACGCGGCCCTGCGGCCCGGCGTCCTGCCCGAGCAGCTCGCGCGCTTCCGCGAGATCTTCTCCTCCACGAAGTTCCTGACCGAGCACCCGGTCGTGCGGGTCCACCCGGAGACCGGCGAGCGGACGCTGCTGCTCGGCAACTTCGTCCAGCGGATCAGCGGCCTGACGGGCGCCGACTCGCGCGACCTGTTCTCCCTCTTCCAGCGGCACGTCGAGCGCCCGGAGAACACCGTCCGCTGGCAGTGGCAGGTCGGCGACGTCGCCATCTGGGACAACCGCGCCACCCAGCACTACGGCGTGGACGACTCCGACGAGCACGACCGCAAGCTGCGCCGGGTGACCATCGACGGCGACGTGCCGGTCGGCGTGGACGGACGCTCCTCGGTGCTGCTCGCGCCC
Source organism: Streptomyces bikiniensis (assembly GCA_000716465.1). Lineage (GTDB taxonomy): Bacteria > Actinomycetota > Actinomycetes > Streptomycetales > Streptomycetaceae > Streptomyces > Streptomyces bikiniensis. The sequence goes on along the minus strand of JNWL01000003.1, from coordinate 48,076 downwards.
GAGTCCGTGCCGGACCCGGCGTTCGGCATCGCCTCCGGCGCCTCGACGGCGGACACGGCGGCGTCCCCGGCCACCGGTGCGACCGGGAAGTGAGGGGGAAGGCCGGGCCGCCCGGCTGCCGGGGGCCGGCTCGGCTCCCGGCAGCCGGGCGGGCCCGCCGTCAGGCGGGTCTGGCGTAGTCGCCGAAGCCCGCCCAGTCGAGGACCACACACGGCTCGTCGTCGAGGACCCACGCGTCGTGGCCGGGCTCGACCTGCATGAAGTCGCCCGGCCCGAACTCCTCGGTCTCCCCGTCGTCCATGACGACCTTCATCCGGCCGCTGACGACGTACCCGACGTGCGCGGCCCGGCAGCTGTCGGTGCCCGCGATCGGTTTGACGTGCTTGGTCCACTGCCAGCCCGGCTCGAACACGGCGCGCCCGACCGGGCCGCGCACGTCGGTCAGCAGGTCGAGCCTGCCCTTGCCGTCCTCGAAGGGACGGGTCTCGTCCGCCGAATCGAAGCTTCTCCGTACGATGCCGGTCATCTTCCGCTCCCGGCGCTCAAAGGTCGGTTCCCCGAGTTCCCTTCCAGGCTACGCCGGTCCCCGGCGGACGGACCGCTTCTCCGGAGCCTCTTCGACGCCCTTCTCCGAGGCGCTTTTGGTCGAATCCGGCACATCGGGACCCCGAATTCTGTGCACATCCCCCAGGGGACAGAACTACACATAAAGGCTGGATAAGAGCACAATGAAACAGCGGCGCAATTCGCCGCAAGTGCGGCCTGACACGCAAGACGCCAGAAGGAGGCGAGTCACATGGCCGACGTCTCTCATCGTCACGGTGATATCTCGGGTCACCCCGACGCACCGGAAATGCGGGACCGATACGCCCGTATGCTCCAGACCCGAGGTGTGGCGGCGGTCGAGGAACTCGTGATCCTCGCCGGCGTCTACGCCGCGATCTCGGCGTGGACGGTCCACTTCGCCGCGGCCCGTCCGGAACTCGCCATCAGCAACCTGGTCGTCGGCATCGGCATCGCGGTCCTCGGCCTGTGCATGTCGATGGTCCCGGAACGGTCGCAGGACCTGAACTTCGTCGTCCTGCTGCTCGGCGCGTGGCTGATCGTCTCGCCGTGGGTGGTCACCCGGGGCCCCGACGCGGGCATGATCCTCAGCAACGTCATCACCGGCGCGTGCGTCTGCCTGTTCGCCCTCACCGCGGGCGGACTGCTCATGAGCAAGAGGAGGACATGACCTCCAGTCCCTCCTCGTCCCCCCGTTGACCCTCATCCGGAACGGCGGCACCTCAACTCCCAGGAGGTGCCGCCGTTCACTGTCCCCCGCGGGTGAACGGCAACCGCACGATAACGAATTGACCCACATGGTTTCGGCCACATAAGTTCTGCGTAAAGCTTGCTCCACAGGGACAGGCTCCCGCTCGCATACCCAGTCCTTGGGGGGACAAAGTGAACTGGTACCTCGACGTTCTCAAGAAGTACGCGGTGTTCAGCGGCCGGGCGCGCCGCAAGGAATTCTGGATGTTCCAGCTGTTCAACGTGATCGCGGGCATCATCCTCATCACCGTCGACATGCTGCTCGGCACCTACCCGCTGCTGTACGCCGTCTACGCCCTGGGCGTCTTCCTGCCGTCCCTCGGCCTGTCCGTCCGCCGCCTCCACGACACCGGCCGGTCCGGCTGGTGGCTCCTCATCGGCCTGGTCCCGTTCGTCGGCGGCATCGTCCTGCTGGTCTTCACCGTCCTCGAGGGCGAGCAGCAGCAGAACGCGTACGGCCCGAACCCGAAGCTGGCCCCGGCCTACTGACGGTCCCCGCGCCGACGCACCACACCCGGCCGTGGCCCCCGGAGGTTTCCTCCGGGGGCCACGGCCGTGTCACGTCCCGGCCAGGTCCGCGCGGGCCGCGTCCAGTTCGGCCCGGTCGGGCGGCTGCGCCCCGGCCCGGGAGACGGTGACGGCCGCCGCCGCCCCGGCCCGGGCGAGCAGTCCGGCCAACTCCCCGGCGGAGAGCGCGCCGAGGGCCGCCCGGTCCCGCGCGGCCAGCGCGTCCAGGACGGCGGACATGAACGAATCGCCCGCGCCGACGGTGTCGACGACGTCGACCCGGGGCGCCCCGGCGGCGACCGTGTGGTGCCGGGTGACGGCGGAGGAGCCGGCCGCGCCCCGGGTGACCAGGACGACCGCGGGGCCGAGATCCAGCCAGCGGACGGCGACGGCCTCCGGCTCCTCCCCCGGATACAGCCAGGCCAGGTCCTCGTCGCTCGCCTTGACCAGGTCGGCGAGGGCGACGCAGCGTTCGACCCGGGCGACGGCCGGGCCGTGCTCCCCCATCAGTCCGGGCCGTACGTTGGGGTCGTAGCTGACCGTGGCCCGGTCGCGGAACCGCTCGGCCCCGGCCAGGACGGCCGCCGCGCCGGGGTCGGTGACGGCCGCGACCGAGCCGATGTGCACATGGCCGGGCGCCTCCGGGGGCAGCGCTCCCGCCTCCAGCGTCCAGGCGATGTCGAAGGCGTAGGCCGCCCGGCCCTCCGCGTCGAGGCCCACGACCGCCGACGGGGTGCGCTCCGGGAGGCCGCCGACCTCCACCCGTACGCCCGCGTCCCTCAGGTGAGCCCCGATCAGGTGCCCGTGGGAGTCGTCGGCGAGCTGGGTGAGCAGGGTGACGTCCCGGCCGAGGCGGGCCAGTCCGTACGCGACGTTGGCGGGACTGCCGCCGGGGTGGACGCGGTCGGCGGCGCCGGGCGCGCGGACGATGTCGGCGACGCACTCGCCGATCACCAGGAAGGACATGGATCAGAGCTCCTCGGTACAGGGGTTCCGGCGGCCGGCCCGTCGCCGGTACAGCACCTGGTGGGCGTCCCACTCGACGAAGGACTCGGCGTGCTCCAGGCCCACGGACTCCAGGAGCCGCCGGGAGCGGTGGTTGGCCTCCTGGGTGACCGCGACCACGCTCGGCGCGGTCTCCAGGGCCCGCGCGACGGCCGCGCCGACCGCCTCGCGCGCGTAACCGTGTCCCCAGTGCTCGGGCAGGAACTGGTACGAGACCTCCGTCTCCCCGTCCCGCCCGCCGTCCTCCACCGTGACGAGTCCGAGGAGGACGCCGTCCTCGGCGCGGACCACCGCGTGGAAGCCGGGCGCCCCGACGATCCGCCGCTGCCGGATGCGGATGACGGACCCGGTGACCGGACCGCCGAGGTGGCGTCGTACGTCGGGATCGGTCCACAGCCGCGTCACGGCCGGGAGGTCACCGCCGCGGACGGACCGCAGCAGCAGCCGCTCGGTGCGGAGCGGTCGCCGCGGGGCCGGTACCGGGTCCTGGGCCGAGCTCGGTGAGGGGGGCACCGTCCCATCCTCTCAGTCCGCCGCGGGGCGGGGACCCGGGCCCTCGTGCCGGACGTCAGACGCGGTGCACGGTGTGGAGCTTCACCGCATACGTGCCCGTGCCGTCCAGGGTGGAGGCTCCCCCGAGGTCCGCCATGGTCGGCCCGTTGCAGGTCTTGCGGCTGGAGAGGAAGCGGCGCTTCCCGTTCGTGTCCCTGCCCAGGTAGATGCCGACGTGGTCGACCGTGGCGCTCTGGCCGTCGTCGCCCGAGTCGGCGTTGAAGAGGACCAGGTCGCCCGGCTGGAGCTGGGCCGCGGCCGGCGGGGCGCCGCCCGCCGTCCGGTCGACGCGGACGCCCGGCGCGTGCTCCGCCATGTCGCGGGACTTGCGGGGCAGCCGGGTCCCGGAGGTGTCCGCCCCGGCCGCCAGGGGGACGCCGTGGTGGTGGCCGAGGACCATCCGGGTGTAGCCGGAGCAGTCCAGGTTTCCGGTCTGCTTGTTCGACGGCCCGGTGTACGTGCCGTCCGGGAAGGTCCAGCCGAGGTTCATGTACTCGTGGAAGTCGGCGCCCTCGTAGCGGTTGCCCCGCGGGTCGAGGTGGCCGTAGCCGGCCCGGCCGAGGACCTGCCGGCCGGCCGCCGGGCCGGTCCCCGCGGTCACGGCCGGGCCGCCCGGCAGGAACATCGCCGCGCAGGCGAGCACGTCGGGCGCGGTGGAACCGGCCCAGGACCGGACGCGGGCCTCCAGCTCCGGCGTCCAGGTGCCGTCGAACGGGTGGTCCAGGACGCGTACCCAGTCGGTGTGGGTGACGGTCGGCGGGGCCTCCCAGGTCGCGGCGGTCACCTCGAAGCGGCTCACGGTCAGCTTGACCGGCAGGTTGGTGCAGCCGTCGTTGGCGAGGGCGCGCAGCCCCACCCGCCCCTTGCCGAAGGTGGCGTCGTCCGTCTCGACGGTCCAGGCGGCGGGCTCGGCGGCGGCCGTGCGCCAGGCCTTGGCCCTGATGGCGGTGCCCTCGCGGCGGACCCGTACGGTCCATGCGGTGCCGGCGGCGACCCCGGTGGCCAGGGGACGGCCGGTGCCAGCTGCGTGACGGCGTCGGCGACCTCCTTCTCGACGCGGAGCTCGACCGCGCCCGAGGTCGTGAACGACAGCCGGGCCCGGTAGCCGTTGTGCGTGTCCTGGTAGCCGAAGGACAGGGCGTACGAACACGCCTGGCCGGTGGGGACCTTGTCGAAGGAGGCCGTCGCGCGCACGTCGACGTCGGTGATCTCGCCGTCGCGGACGCTGGCGTGGCGGCTCGCGTAGTCCGTGGTCAGCTTGATGACGCCGGCGCCGGGGGTCACCGAATAGTCGCCGGCCGGGCCGCCCAGGGTGGTCCAGCCGCCACCGCCGGGCGCGGTGCCCCAGTACACGCGGTCGGCCTCGGGGAGCGCCGGGTCCGGCAGGGTGCGTTGGAAGTCGTCGGCGAAGGGCCGCTTGTCCTCGGTGAAGGTGCGCTCGGGGCCGGGGAGGAGCACCGTGCGGGCGCCGTGCGTCAGGAGCGCGACGCGTCTGCCGCCGGAGGTGACCTCGGTGCGGGCCGGGGTGCCGGGCAGTACGGCGGTGTCGAGCGCGCCGAGGGCCGTGGAGGCGAACCAGTCGGCGCCGAGGGGGGCGACGGTCACGGAGGAGCGGGGACCGCCGAGGCCGGTCGGGAGGGCGGCGCCCGCCGGGGCGGCGGGGGCGGCCGGCTGCGCGGCGCGGGCCGGGGAAGCGGCCAGCGGGACGAGGGGGGCGGCCGCGGTGGCGGTCAGCGCGGTGAGCAGGGTGCGCCGGGAGGTGCCGCCGCTGTGGGAAGTACGGGTCATGGGGTCATCATCCGGATCGCCCGGCAGCGGTGTTCGCCCGGGGGGAGCCGAAGAGCGGGGACCGTGCCCGTCACTCCCCCCGCACCCCCCTCGCACACGTTTCCGCCCCCGCCGAACTCTCGTCCGCACCCCTCCCCCGCCCACGGCCCCGCCCGGCCGTCTCCGCGGCCCGTCCTCCGCCTTCCACCGGTGTCCGCCCCTCCCCGAGGGACGGACACCGGGCCCTTGGCATATGTCAGGAGCACCACCGGATCGAGTGTTGCCAAACCTCTTACGGGCCGTCCCGGGCTGTGCAACAGTCGTACACGGGCCCCTTCTTGACCTGTGGCCGCGCCGCGCCTGTATCGGAGTACGACATGCCGTCCCCTCTGTTCGCGGACCGTCCCGCCCAGCCGCCGGAGCCGGGCGCGGTGGACGCGCTGATCTCGCAGACCCGCCGCCTGCGCGGCGAGGTCGACGCCGTCCGCCGGGACGCCGCGGCGGACGAGGACGACCCGCGGCAGCGGTGGCAGCGCGCCCTGTGCGACCTCGCCGTGCACCAGCTCGACGACCTCGGCGCCCAGCTGGGGCAGTTGCGCGCGGGCGTGCCGGTGGAGGTGCCGCCGGGGACGGAGACCGGCGGAGAGGCCGTCCAGGACGCGGACTTCGCGACCGATCCCGGCGCCGCGTACGGCCTGCCCGCACCGGCGCGCACCGGCGCGCTCCTCTCCCGGGTCGGCAGCGCCGAGTGGAACCTGCTCACCGACGAGGTCAGCTGGTCCGAGGAGCTGTACCGGATGTTCGGGCGCACCCGGGAGAACGGCCCGATGTCGCTCGACGAGATGCCCACGATGGTCTTCGCCGAGGACCAGCCCCTCCTCCAGGGGATGGTGACGGACTGCCTGATCGACGGGAAGCCGATCGACGGCGAGTTCCGGATCGTACGGACCGACGGCCGGGTGCGCACCGTCCACATGACGGGCGAACCCGTCCTCGACTCCGACGGCTGCACCGCCTCCATGTGGGCCGTCCTGCGCGACGTCAGCGAACTGCGGCGCAGCGAGCGGGCGGTCAGGGAGAGCCGGGCGGGCCTGGAGCGCAGCCGGGACGTCGAGCGCACCGAGCGCCGGGTCGCCGTCGAACTCCAGGAGGCCGTCCTGCCGCCCTGGCGCGGCTCGCTGCACTTCGCCCACGACGGGCCGGCCCCGCTCGACGTGGCCGCGCACTACCTCCCGGCCGCCAGCACAGGACTGATCGGCGGCGACTGGTACGACGCGCTCGCGCTGCCGGGCGGGGACGCCCTGCTGACCGTCGGCGACCTGACCGGCCACGGGGTCGCCGCGACCTCCTCGATGGCGATGCTCCTCGGCGCGCTGCGCGGCATGGCCGTCGCCGGGATCCGGCCCGCCGCCCTGATGGGCCACCTGAACCAGCTCCTGGAGACCTCCGTGCAGCCCGCGCTCGGCAGCGCCATGTGCTGCCGGTACGACCCCGTCGCCCAGACCCTGACCTGGGCGCAGGCCGGCCACCCCGCCCCGCTGCTCTTCCGCGACGGGACGGGGCGCGCCCTCCGGCGGCCCGAGGGCGTCCTCCTCGGGGCGACGGCCGGCGCCGCGTACGAGGAGGCCGAGACCCGGCTGCTCCCGGGCGACCTGCTCGTCCTGCACACCGACGGGCTGACCCGGGGCAGCGGTACGGACGACGACACGGGCGCACGGCGGCTGCTCGCCCTCGGCCCCCGGCTCGCCGGGGCGCGGGACGCGCGGGAGGGCGTGCGGACGGTGGTCGAGGAGTTCGGCGAGGAGTCGCGCGAGGACGACGCCTGCGTGATGGTGGTGCGGGTCGGCCACTGAGCCGGACCCGTGAACGGCGGTCCCGGTCCCCGGCCCCCGGAGGGGCCGGGGATCAGGCCTGTCCGGGCCTGGGGTGGTTGACGGGCGACTGGGTCAGGGCCAGCTGGATCTCCTCGCGCAGGAGGTCGGTCCTGGCGTAGTCGGCGTACTGGCCGGTGAGCCGGTACATCTCCCGCAGCCGGTCCCAGGTCCGGTGGGACGAGGTCTCCCCCATGGACGTGAGGGCGAGCCGGGCGTACCGGTCGGCCTGCTCCGGGTCGTCGGCGATGAAGCAGGCCGAGGCGAGGGAGATGTGGTCGAAGAGCTTCGACCGCTCGTGCCCCTTGCTCCGCAGTTCGAGCGCCAGCTTGGCGTGGCGCTGCGCGGGGATCGCGGCGGCCGGGTCGTGCTCGGCGAGGGTGCGGTAGGCGAGGGCCTCCATGCCGTGCATGTCGGCCTCGTCGAAGTTCTGCATCCAGTCCGGCGTCGCCTCGTCGCGCCGGTCCGACACGAACAGGTCCTCGGCCTCGCCGAGGGTGCGGCGCATGGCCTGCCCCCGGCCCATCGACGCCTGCGCCCAGGCCTCGATGGTGTGGAACATGGCCCGGGTCCTGGGCAGCAGCCGGTCGCCCGAGCCCGTGTTGGCGAGCTTCATCAGGTCGAGGGCGTCGTCGGGCCGGCCCAGGTGCACCATCTGGCGGGCGGCGCGGGACAGCGCCTCGCCAGCCCGGGGCCGGTCGCCGCTCTCGCGGGCCGCGTGGGCGGCGATGACGAAGTACTTCTGCGCCGTGGGTTCGAGGCCGACGTCGTGGGACATCCAGCCCGCGAGGACGGCCAGGTTGGCGGCGACGCCCCACAGGCGCCGCTGGAGGTGGTCGGCGTGGCGGTAGGCGAGCATGCCGCCCACCTCGTTGAGCTGGCCCACCACGGCCTTGCGCTGGAGACCGCCGCCCCGGGAGGCGTCCCAGGCGCGGAAGACCTGCACCGAGTGCTCCAGGGCCTCGATCTCCTCCGACCCGATGGGGGCGGCCTCGTAGCGGTCGAACCCGGCGGGGTCGGCGTGGAGGGGATCGGTGGCACGCGGAACGGCGCCCGGGCGGGCGGGGTCGGTCTGCAGCCAGTCGTGCATGGCGTTGCTGAGTACGGAGCCGGCGGCGAGCGCGGCACCCGCGCCCACCAGGCCGCGTCGGTTGAGCATGAGGTCCATTCCCGTGAATTCGGTGAGGACCGCCGCCGTACGATCGGGTGGCCAGGGCAGTTGGTCAGGGTTCTCCGTCTTGCCGACGTCCTGCCGTTTCCCTGCACGCCCGTGTCGTACGAACCCGAGGTCCTCGATGGTCACGACACGGCCGAGTCGCTCGGTGAACAGTGCTGCCAGCACCCGGGGGACGGGATCGCGCGGGGTCTCGCCCCGGTCGATCCACCGCCGCACCCGCGAGGTGTCGGTCGCCAGCTGGGGGTGGCCCATGGCCGCCGCCTGCCGGTTGACGAGCCTCGCGAGTTCGCCCTTGGACCAGCCGGCCAGGCCGAACAGGTCTGCCAGGCGGGTGTTGGTTTCTCCGGTCACGTCTAAGCCCCCAGGTTCTCGGCTGAGTTGACAGTAACCCCCTGTCATAGGGCTGGCGACTATTCGCCAGGGTTCGCCAGGGTGCGCCCGATGTTCCGCCACCCGCGCCCGGGTGTCAGGTAGGAACGCGCCACCCCGCCCCGTCGACCGGCCCTCATTCCCCAGGGTGCGGACCGGGGGCGGGCGGGGCGACGCACGCAACTCGTCGGCACACGAAGGGATCTGTCACCTCCATGTACACAGCATCGTCCTCCGTGTCCGCCCCGCCCCGGCCGCAGCACCGCGTCGTCCCCGCCGGCGCCGGACCGTACCTCGCCCCCGCGCCCCAGGCCGTCCGGCCGCGGCGCTGGGCGGGCGGCACCGGTACCCAGCCGGTGAGCGGAAGAATCGATCTGTCCGGCCCCCAGGGCGCGCAGCTGAAGATGGCGATCGCCTCGGTCCACCGCATCTGTCCGGAGTTCAAGCCGGTGCAGGTACTGCGGCGCAGCGGTCGTTCCGTACTGATCGTCGGGACGACCGGACGGACCACGGCGGTCGCGAAGTGTTTACTGGACCACTCGCCGGCCTGGGTCGAGCGGTTCCGGCACGAGATAGCTTCCTACCGCGCCTTCGTCCGGCACCGCCCGCCGGTGCGGGCGCCCCGGCTGATCGCGGCGGATCCGGAGAACTGCACGCTGGTGATCGAGCGGATGCCGGGACGGGCCGCGGCGCTCTCGCGCCACCCCGTCGAGGCCCCGCCGCGCGCCGACGTGCGGGCCGCGCTCGGCGCGATCGCCCGGCTCAACGCCTGGCGGCCGCCGGCCGGGACGTTCGACGCCCCGCTGGACTACGGGGCCCGGATCTCCCGGTACCACGAGCTCGGGCTCTTCACCGACCGGGACCGGGACGACCTGCAGAAGCTGCTGCACGGTCTGGCGCACGCGGGCGGCCGCCAGGGCATGGGCCAGTTCTGCCACGGCGACGCGCTGCTGTCCAACGTCCTGCTCTCTCCCGCCGGTCCGGTCCTGGTCGACTGGGAGCACGCGGGCTGGTACCTGCCCGGCTACGACCTGGCGACGCTGTGGGCGGTGCTCGGTGACGCGCCGCTGGCCCGGCGCCAGATCAGCCAGCTCGCCCAGCAGGCGGGCCCGGCCTCCCGGGACGCCTTCCTGGTGAACCTGATGATCGTGCTGACGCGGGAGATCCGCACCTACGAGACGGCGGTGCAGCGCACCATGAAGGAGGCTCCGCCGGCCGGTTCCGTGCCGGTCCCCTCGGGAGCGCTCGCTCCCGGGGAGGAACAGCGGCTGCTCCTGAGGCGGCTGCACGACGACTGCGCCATGGCACGGCGGGCCGTGCGCGCGGCGGTCGGGACGCGCTGAAGGGCGGGTCCTGCCGACCACGGGGGTGGTGCGCCGCGTCCCGGTGCCGACACACCGGGACGCGGCGCACCGGCTCTTCCGGCGCGGCGCCGGCTTTCCCGGCGCGGCGCACCGGTTCCTCCGCCCGCGCCCTCCCACGCGGACACCCCTCCAGTGGTCCACTCCAGTGACGCGCCCCAGGCCCGGGGCCCGTCGCCGCGAAACTCCGCCGTCCGGCCTCCATTCCCGCTCTGACGTGGGAACTTCCTTCGCCGCGCGGGTGATTGACGGAACGTTCGGGAGCCGATACCCCTGTACGGGTTCGGCCCCGCACGCCCCCTCCGTGCCACCCCCACGCCCCCTGGAGGCCGCCTTGCTCCGTTCCGGGTCCCCCCGACGCACACCGAGGGCGATGGGCGTCCTGGCGTCCGCCGCCCTGCTGCTCCCCCTCCTTTCCGCCGCGCCGCCGGCCGGTGCCGACGCGCCCGGGGCGGGCTCCCTCCAGGAACAGTTCGCCCGGGCGGCCGCGCGCCACGGCGTGCCCGAGAGCGTGCTGCTCGCCGTCTCGTACCTGCAGTCGCGGTGGGACGGCCACGGCGGCGCGCCGAGCGTGACCGGCGGGTACGGACCGATGCACCTGACGGACGCGGTGACGGCCCTGAAGCGGTCCGCCCCGCACCACTCGGACGGCGAGGAGGACCCGCGCGGCGACTCCTCGCGCCCGGCGCGCACGGTGCGCGAGGAGACGCCCGCGCCGGTGCCGTCCGCCGACCGGCTGCCGGAGCGGCTGCGGACCCTGGAGCGGGCGTCCGCGCTGTCCGGGATCCCGGCCGAGGAGCTGCGGACCCGGACGGGCGCCAACATCGAGGGCGGCTCGGCCCTGCTCGCCGCCGCGCAGCGGGAGGCCGGGCTGCCCGCGAGCGCGGACCCGGCCGACTGGTACGGGGCGGTGGCGCGGTACTCCGGTGCGGACGACACGGCGACGGCGACCGCGTACGCGAACGACGTGTTCGACGTGATCCGGACAGGGGAGACCCGGACGACGGACAGCGGGCAGGTGGTGGCGCTCCGGGCCGACCCGTCGGTGGCGCCCGCCACCGGGCAGGTGGCGGCGCTCGGCCTGCGCGCGCCGGCCGCCGGTCCCGTGGAGTGTCCCCGGACGGTGGCCTGCGAGTGGGTCCCGGCGCCGTACGAGGAGTTCGGCGACGGCGACTACGGCAACCACGACAAGGCGGACCGGCCCGTCTCCCAGTCGATCGACTACATCGTGGTCCACGACACCGAGGCCACCTGGGACGTCACCCTGGGCCTGGTGCAGGACCCGGAGTACGTGTCGTGGCAGTACTCGCTGCGCTCCTCCGACGGGCACGTCGCGCAGCACCTGGCGCTGAAGGACGTCGGCTGGCACGCGGGCAACTGGTTCGTGAACGCCAGGTCGGTGGGCCTGGAGCACGAGGGCTTCCTGACCGCGCCGGACTCCTGGTACACGGAGGCGATGTACCGGGCGTCGGCGCGTCTGGTGCGGTACCTCGCCGCCCGGTACGGCATCCCGCTGGACCGGCAGCACGTCCTGGGGCACGACAACGTGCCGGGCACGGTGACGTCCTCGATCCGGGGCATGCACACGGACCCGGGCCCGTACTGGGACTGGGCGCACTACTTCCGGCTGCTCGGCCGTCCGATCGTCCCGAGCGCCGGTCCGCACGCGGGCGTGGTGACGGTCCGGCCGGACTACGACACCCACAAGCCGGTCCACACGGGCTGCGAGACGGCCGGGACGGCGTGCGCGCCGCACGGCAGCGGGGCGGTGCGCCTGCACACCGCGCCGGACGCCGGCGCGCCCCTGGTGAAGGACGTCGGGCTGCGGCCGGGCGGGGAGGACTCCACCACCGGCGTCAACGACACGGGCGCGCGCGCCTCGACGGGGCAGAGCTTCGCGGTGGCGGAGCGCCGGGGCGACTGGACGGCGGTCTGGTACCTCGGGCAGAAGGCGTGGTTCCACAACCCGCGCAAGCGGCCGACCGCGGTGGACGGGCGGGGGCTCGTCCTGACGCCGAGGCCGGGCCTCGCGGAGGTGCCGGTGTACGGGCGGGCCTATCCGGAGGCCTCGGCCTATCCGGCGGGCGTGCCGGTGCAGGCGGTGTCGCCGCTGCCGTACCGGCTGCTCGCCGGTCAGCGGTACGTGGTGGGCGGCCGCACCCCGGGCGAGTACTTCTTCGCACCGACGTTCGACACGACCGGGCATACGGTCGTGCGGGGCCAGGAGGAGTACTACGAGATCCAGTTCGGCCACCGGGTGGCCTTCGTGAAGGCATCCGACGTGCGGGTTTCCCGGATCTGACGGAGGGGTGGCCGAAAGGCTCGGGGCGGTGCCGGACGCGGGGTCCGGCACCACCCCGTCGGCGTTCATACGACTATTCGGGAGATCGTGTGCGCCGTACGGGCGAGGGGTAAGGCTGGGCCGGTCAGACGCCCCTCGCGCACCGGAAGGCCCCCCAGCACATGCCGCAGCCCTTCGTCATGCCGGATTTCTACGTCCCGCATCCGGCACGTCTCAACCCCCACGTGGAGGCCGCCCGCACGCACACGCGTGCGTGGGCGCGGGAAAGGGGGATGCTGGAGGGCTCGGGGATCTGGGAGGAGCACGACCTCGACTCCCACGACTACGCGCTGCTCTGCGCCTACACCCACCCCGACTGCGGCGAGGACGCCCTGAACCTCGTCACCGACTGGTACACCTGGGTCTTCTTCTTCGACGACCACTTCCTGGAGGTCTTCAAGCGCACCCAGGACCGGGCGGGCGGCAAGGCCTATCTGGACCGGCTGCCGCTGTTCATGCCGGCGGACCCGGCGGACCTGCCCGAGCCGGCCAACCCGGTCGAGGCGGGCCTCGCGGACCTCTGGCGGCGGACCGTCCCCGCGATGTCCGGGGGCTGGCGCAAGCGGTTCGCGGAGGCCACGGAGCACCTGCTGTACGAATCGCTCTGGGAGCTCGACAACATCAACGAGGGGCGCGTCGCCAACCCCGTCGAGTACATCGAGATGCGCCGCAAGGTGGGCGGGGCGCCCTGGTCCGCGGGGCTCGTCGAGTACGCGGCGGGGGCGGAGGTCCCGGACCGGGTGGCGCGCTCCCGGCCGCTGTGCGTGCTGCGGGACGCCTTCTCGGACGCGGTGCACCTGCGCAACGACCTCTTCTCGTACCAGCGGGAGGTGGAGGAGGAGGGCGAGAACAGCAACGGCGTGCTCGTCCTGGAGCGGTTCCTGGGCTGCACGACGCAGGAGGCGGCGAACGCCGTCAACGACCTGCTGACCTCGCGGCTCCAGCAGTTCGAGAACACGGCCCTCACCGAAGTGCCGCCGCTGGCCGTCGAGAAGGGGCTCACACCGGAGGAGTGCGCGGCCGTCGCGGCGTACGCGAAGGGGCTCCAGGACTGGCAGTCCGGCGGTCACAAGTGGCACATGCGCTCCAGCCGGTACATGAACGAGGGCATGGTCGGCGGCTCCTCGCACCTGGACGGGATCATCGGCACCTCGGCCCTGGACGTGCGGAACCTCTTCGGGCGGCCGGCGGCCGCGCGGCTGCGGACGCTCACCCACGTGCCGCACCGGCACGTGGGGCCCTCGCTGCTTCCGGAGTTCGACCTGCCGTACCCGCTGGCGCTCAGCCCGCACCACGCGGAGGCGAAGCGGCGCTCGGAGGACTGGGCCGAGCGGATGGGGCTCCTGGACGGCATCTGGGACCGGCCGATGCTGGAGGGCTTCGACCTGGCGCTGTGCGCGGCGGGGCTCGACCCGGACGCCACCCCGGAGGAGCTGGAGCTCAGCTCCGAGTGGCTGATCTGGGGCACGTACGGGGACGACCACTACCCGCTGGTCTTCGGCCGGTCGCGCGACCTGGCCGGCGCGAAGGAGCAGACCGAGCGGTTCATGGCCTGCATGCCGCTGGAGGACCCGGCGCTGGGGGCGGAACGCGCCGTGAACCCGATGGAGCGCTCGCTCGCCGACCTCTGGGCGCGGACGGCGGGCCCGATGCCGCCGGAGGCGCGCGGGCAGCTGCGGTACGCGCTCGACGCGATGCTGGAGAGCTGGCTGTGGGAGCTGCACAACCAGGCGCAGCACCGGGTGCCCGACCCGGTCGACTACATCGAGATGCGCCGCTCCACCTTCGGCTCGGAGCTGACCACCCTGCTGTGCCGGCTGCGGCACGCCGACGCGCTGCCGGCCGCGCTCCACCGCACGGGCACGGTGCGCGCCCTGGAGCGGTCGGTCATGGACTACGCGACGCTCCTCAACGACCTCTTCTCGTACCAGAAGGAGATCGAGGTCGAGGGCGAGGTGCATAACGGCGTGCTCGTGCTGCAGAAGTTCTTCGACTGCGACTATCCGACGGCGGTCGCGATGGTCGACGGCCTGATGCGGGGGCGGCTGCGCCAGTACGAGCACGTGAAGAAGCACGAAGTGCCGCTGCTGTACGAGGACTTCGGGCTGGACGAGGAGGGCAGGGCGGCCTTCGGGGCGTATCTGCGGGAACTGGAGGACTGGCTCGCCGGCATCCTCAACTGGCACCGGAACGTGCGGCGTTACCGGGCCGAGGACGTGCGCTCGGGGGCCGGGACCCCCCTGCTGCGGCACGGTCCGAAGGGGCTCGGCACCTCGGCGGCGCGGGTGGTGGAACTGCTCGGGTCCGCGCCGCGCTGACGCGCGCGGAAGCCCCCCGGAGGGCTCCGGGGGGCTTCCGGGCCTCAGGGACGGCGGCCGCGCAGTTCGTCGATCTCCCGGCGCTCGCGCTTGGTGGGGCGGCCGGCGCCCCGGTCGCGGACGGCGGCGACCGCGACGTGCTCGCGGGGCGGCGGGGGCGGGCTGTTGTCCACGTACGCCTCGGCGGCGACCGGCGGGCCGATCCGCTTGGTGTGCAGCACCTTGACCTCGACGATCCGCTCCCGGCCGCCGTGGAAGACCCGGACCTCGTCGCCGGGCTTCACCGGCTGGGCGGGCTTGACCCGCTCGCCGTTGACCTTGACGTGTCCGGCCCGGCAGGCCGCCGCTGCCTGGGAGCGGGTCTTGGTCAGGCGGACCGCCCAGATCCAGCTGTCGACGCGCGCGCTCATCGCGACCCCCCGCCCTCCCGTCAGCCCTGCTGGAACAGCTCGGCGGGCAGCGGCTTGAGCAGTGCGTACAGGTCGTCGGTGATCGGCCGGTCCCAACTGGCGATCGTCACGAGGACGTTGTCGCTGCGGTCGAACTGGACGCAGGAGATGCGGCTCTCGGAGAGCTTGAGGCGGCGGACGATGAGGAGGTTGTCGCCCTGCATCACGGGGACGTCCTCGGTGTCGAGCACCTCGACCGGCTCGTCGTTGTCCAGGGCGGCGAGGAGCTGCGCCACCTCGAAGGGGATCTGGCCGTCCGCGAGCTCGCGGGCCGGGGAGCCCTCCGGCAGGTTGCCGATGATCATCGCGGGGCCTCGGCCGCCGAACAGGTCGTACCGGAGGAACACCCCCTGGCAGGAGCCGTCGGGCGCGGGCAGCAGGCCGGCGCCGAGATTGCCGGGCCAGTCCCCCGGGTCCATGGCCAGGACGTCGAAGTCCGGGCCCGCGGGTGTGGCGGCGCTGCGGCGGCGGAGGAAGGACATACGGCCATGGTACGTGCCCCGGGGCGGGGTGCGACGCGCCGGGCGGCCCCGGACCGGCGGCCCTTTCCGGGCCGCGCGCGGGGAGCGCCCGAGGACGGGGCGACGGCCAGGACGCCGACCCGCTCCGGGGCCGCGCGGAGAGCCTCCGGCCGCCCCGGCGGTCACGCGAGGTGCCCGGGCAGTCGCTCCGGGTACGCCGTACGGGTGACCGGACCCGGGCCGGCGGGATCCGGAGCGCGCCGGCCGGAGCCGTGCGCACGTCTCAACCGGTCCGGCCGCCCGACCGCTCCGCGAGCCGGTTCAGGAGGTCCAACGCCTCCTCGGCGCGGGCGTGTTCGACGAAGAGGTGGTCGTGGTGGAAGCCGGCCACCACGTTGCAGCTCAGTCCGGCGTCGGCGAGTTCGCGCGCGACGGCGGCCGTGAGCCCGACGGCGTCGAGCGCGGAGTGCACCCGCAGGGTGATCCGGCCCGCCACGTAGTCGTACGGCAGGGAGGCCGCGTCCGCCTCCTCCTGCCGTACGACGAGGGTGAGCCCCTCGGCCTCGGTGACGGTGACCACCGGGGCGAGCCCGGTCGGGGCGGGGCCGTCCACCGTGGTGAAGACGTACCGGCCGGGGTCGAGCTCCGGTCGCAGGCCGGCGAGGAGCCGGGGCAGATCACGTTCCGCGCGCATGCGCGTCAGGATAGGCGGACGCGGTCACGGACGCGGCGGGGCGGCCCCCGCCGGTCCCGTGGCGAACGCCAGGGGCGGGGCGAACCGCCAGGGCGTCCGTGCCCTCCCCGGCCCACAGGCCGATGAAGAGCGCGGCGGTCGCTTCGAGGAGGCCGGCGCGGTGCAGCCCGTGTCGCGCACCGGCCCGCCCGCCAGGCACACCAGCGGTTCGCCCTCTCCCCGTGCCCGGTAGGCGAGTTCGGTTCCGTCGTACGTCGTGAAGGTCGGCATGGGCCGATCCTCACCGGCCCCGATGGTCTCGGCGACGAATTTCGCCGAGGCTGCGGGACCGGGCGCGATACGGTGGACGGGCCGTCCCCGGCCCCCTCCCTCACCCCTAAGGAACCGTTTCACCGTGCCCGACACCCGGGAATCCGCCCTGCGCGGCGACTGCGCCAACTGTTTCGGACTGTGCTGTGTGGCGCTGCCCTTCGCCCGGTCGGCGGACTTCGCCGTGGACAAGGCCTCCGGCGAGCCCTGCCGGAACCTGCGGGAGGACTTCCGCTGCGGCATCCACACCCGGCTGCGGCCGAGCGGTTTCCAGGGCTGCACGGTGTACGACTGCTTCGGCGCCGGCCAGCGGGTGTCGCAGGTGACCTTCGGCGGCGTGTCGTGGCGGGAGGCCCCGGAGACCGCCCGGCGGATGTACGGGGTGTTCCCGGTGGTGCGCGGGCTCCACGAGCTGCTGCGGTACCTCACCGAGGCCCTGGCGCTGCCCGCCGCCCGTCCCGTGCACGCCGAGGTGCGGGCGGCGCTCGCCCGGGTCGAGGCGCTGGCGGCGGGCACGCCGGACGCGCTGGAGGGGCTGGACGTGAACGCCGTGCGGGCCGAGGTGAACCCGCTGCTGCTGCGGACGAGCGAGCTGGTCCGTGCCACGGCCGGCGGCCGGCCGAAGAGCCGGCGCGGGGCGGACCTGATCGGCAAGCGGCTGCGCGGGGCGAAGCTGCGGGGCGCGGACCTGCGCGGGGCGCTGCTCATCGCCGCCGACCTGACGGGGGCGGACCTGGCGCTCGCCGATCTGATCGGCGCCGATCTGCGGGACGCCGACCTGTCGGGCGCGGACCTGACGGGCGCGCTCTTCCTCACGCAGCCCCAGGTGAACGCGGCCCGGGGGAACGCCGCGACCCGTCTCCCGGAGGGCTTCGAGCGGCCCGCGCACTGGGCGGCCTGAGGCGCGGTGCTCCGATCAGACCTCGTACGTGTACGGGGTCGTGGTCGTCAGTTCGAGGAAGCCGAGGCGGCGGAGGATCGGGCGGCTCGTGGGCGCCGCGTCGACCTGGACGTAGCGGTGGCCCCGGTCGGCGGCGATGCGGGCGCGGTGGGAGACGAGGGCGCGGTAGAGGCCGCGGCCGCGCCAGCTCTCGACGGTGCCGCCGCCCCAGAGGCCGGCGAAGTCGGTGCCGGGGTGGAGTTCGAGGCGGGCCGCGCTGACGGGTTCGCCGTGGGCGAGGGCGATCACGGCGGCGACGCCGTCGGGGTCGGCCGAGAGCCGGTCGAGGAGTTGGCGGCCGATGGCGGCGCTGTCGGTGCCGAAGGCGCGTGCGTGGACCTCGACCACCTGGCGTACGCCCGCCCCGTCGGTGACGGCGCGGAGTTCGACGCCCTCGGGGAGCGGGACGTCCCGGGGCAGGGCGGCGGCCTCGGCGGCCATCAGGGTCTCGGGCTCCCCGGGGACGAAGCCCGCCGCGCGGAGCCGGTCGCCGAGGTCGGCGGGGGTGTCGTGCCCGTACAGCTTCCATTCGAAGGACAGGCCCGCGGCCCGGTAGTGGTCGATCTGTGCGGCGACGGCGGCGTCGACGCCGGCCTCGGGGCCGTCGAGTCCCGACCAGAGGACGCCGTTCCACGCGTGCGCGGGGCCGGTGGCGCGGACGACGCCCCCGACGTGCTCGACGCGGCAGCCGGGGCCGTCGGGGCGGGCCTCGCGGCGCACCTGGCGGTCGTACAGGGCGAGCAGGTCACGGGGGTCGCGCGGTGCGCGCGGGTGCGGGGGTTCCATGGCGGTCACTCCAGCACCCGGGCCGGGGACCGGCAACGGGTTTGGGCGGGCGGGAACGGGGCGGCCCCGTCGGTCTTCCGGAGCGCGGTGCTCCCGCGGACGGCCGGGCGTCCCGCTCCCCCCTTCCTGGTGCCTCCTCGCGTCCGACCCCTTGCCAAGCCCCCCGCACCTCCGGTTTTACTGGCCCGAGCGGATCTACCGAATGATCGGTAGGTTGATCCGAGGGTGTGGCGCGGAGCGTGGAGGAGCGACGCATGACGGAAGAACTGCTGGACGGCGGCGAGCGGCTCGGGCGGGAGGAGCTGGCGGCGCTCCAGTTGGAGCGGCTGCGCGCGACCCTGCGGCACGCGTACGAGAACGTGGACTTCTACCGGCGCTCCTTCGACGCGGCCGGGGTCGCCCCGGACGACTGCCGTACGCTCGCGGATCTGGCCCGCTTCCCCTTCACCGCCAAGTCGGACCTGCGCGACCACTACCCCTTCGGGATGTTCGCCGTCGACCCGTCGCGGATCCGGCGGATCCACGCCTCCAGCGGCACCACCGGCCGGCCCACCGTCGTCGGCTACACCGAGGGCGACCTGGACGTCTGGGCGGACGTGGTGGCCCGCTCCCTGCGCGCCGCCGGTGTGCGCCCCGGGCACAAGGTCCACGTGGCGTACGGGTACGGCCTGTTCACCGGCGGGCTCGGCGCCCACTACGGGGCGGAGCGGCTCGGCTGCACGGTGATCCCCGCCTCGGGCGGCATGACGGCCCGGCAGGTGCGGCTGATCCAGGACTTCCGGCCCGAGGTGATCATGGTCACCCCCTCGTACATGCTGACCCTGCTCGACGAGTTCGAGCGGCAGGGCGTGGATCCGCGGTCGACCTCCCTGGAGGTGGGCGTCTTCGGGGCCGAGCCGTGGACGGAGGGGATGCGCAAGGAGATCGAGGAGCGGTTCGCGATCGACGCGGTCGACATATACGGTCTGTCGGAGGTCATGGGTCCGGGGGTGGCGCAGGAGTGCGTGGAGACCAAGGACGGCCTGCACGTCTGGGAGGACCACTTCTATCCGGAGGTCGTGGACCCGTTCACGGGCGAGGTGCTGCCGGACGGGGAGGAGGGGGAGCTGGTCTTCACCTCGCTCACCAAGGAGGCCATGCCGGTGGTCCGCTACCGGACCCGGGACCTGACCCGGCTGCTGCCGGGGACGGCGCGGGTCTTCCGGCGGATGGAGAAGGTCACCGGGCGCAGTGACGACATGATCATCCTGCGCGGGGTGAACCTCTTCCCCACCCAGATCGAGGAGATCGTGCTGCGCACCCCGGCCGTGGCCCCGCACTTCCAGCTGCGTCTGACCCGGGAGGGCAGGCTGGACGCCCTGACCGTACGGGCCGAGGCCCGGGCGGACGCGACGGCCGGGCAGCGGACGGAGGCGGCCCGGGCGATCGCGGCGGCGGTCAAGGACGGCATCGGGGTCTCGGTCGGGGTCGAGGTGGTCGACCCCGAGACCCTGGAGCGCTCGGTGGGGAAGATCCGGCGGATCGTGGACCTGCGGGAGTCCGCGTAGGGCCCGCCCGGTCGGACGGGCCTGCGACGGCCGGTGCCGTCAGCCCAGGAAGGCGAGCAGCCGCTCGTCGAGCCGTTCCGGTTCGGTGAGCGGCAGGGAGTGGTGGGTGGCGCCCGGGAGCAGGACCACCTCGGCCTCCGGAAGTGTGCGCCGGACCCGCTCCGCGACCTCGGCGGCGCGGTGGGTGCGGCTGCGCTCCGCGAGCAGGACCAGGAGCGGTGCGCGCAGGTCGGCGACCCGGGGCCGGCCGCCGGCGACGAGTTTGCGTCCGGGGGCGGTGGCGGCGAGGGCGTAGAGGCGCTGCCAGGCCTCGTCCGGGTGCGCGCCCGCCGTCTCCCGGGCGAGGAAGGCGCGGGCGCGGGCCTCGCTCGGGCGGATCAGGAGGGGCAGCGCGCGCAGCAGGTAGCCGGGGCGGAACCCGGCGAAGACCCGGGTGGGGTCGACGAGGGCAAGGCGGTCGACCCGCTCCGGCGCGTGCAGGGCGTACCGGGTGGCCAGCCAGGCGCCGTACGAATGTCCGCACAGGTGCGTACGGGTGAGGCCGAGGCCGTCCAGGAGCGCGTCCAGCCAGGCCGTCAGGTCGCCGGCGTTCCTCAGGGGCCTGCCCCGGCGTTCGGTGCGGCCGGCGTCGCCGAGGAGGTCGACCGCGTGGACCCGGTACCGCGCGCCGAGGGCCGGCGCGTTGGCGAACCAGACCAGTCCGGTGGCGGAGCCGCCGGGCAGCAGCACCAGCGGGGGGCCGTCCGCCGGGCCGTGGACGTGGACGCGGGTCGGTCCGTACGGGGTGTCGACGTCCCGTTCCTCGGTGGACTCGGGCCAGCGGGCGCGGAGTTCGTCGTAGGCGAGGTCGAAGGCGCGTTCACGGGCGGACGGGGACATGCACATTCCTCTCGCTGAGCGATAATCTCGTTCAGCGAGAGAGTACGCAGGGGTTCACGCACACGAGGACGTGGGGGTACGGGTGGAGGACCGAAGTCCGGCGATGCGGCTGGTGCACCTGCTGCGGGCGGTCACCATCGAATTCGACCTGCTCGGCGCCGGGTTCGCCGCGCGCGAGGGGCTGCACCCCACCGACGTACGGGCGCTGATCCATCTGCTGGACGCGGCACGGGACGGCACCCGGGCCACGCCCGGATGGCTCGGCGAGCGGCTGCGGCTGAACTCCGCGGGGACCACCGCCCTGGTGGACCGGCTCGAACGGCTCGGGCTCGTCCGGCGGGAGCGGGACGCCGAGGACCGGCGGCGCGTCCTCCTCCGGGTGGAGGAGAAGGCCGTGGAGCTGGGACGGGCCTTCTTCGGGCCGGTCATCGGCGGGGTGGTGGCGGTCGCGGAGGGGTTCGGGCCGGACGAGCTGGAGACCGTACGCCGCTTCCTGGCCTCGGTCCTGGAGTCGACCGGGAGGACGCGCCCGGAGTGAGGAACCACCGGGCTCCCGGCGCGGAACACCCGCGTGGTTCCGGGACCGCGGCACCATGGGACCGCGTGCCGAACCGCACCGCCGGAGGGCGGCGCCCCGAGCGGAAGGACCGGAGGACCATGGGAAACGACGCCGAGCAGGTCCGCGCGCTCGTCGAACGGTGGGCCCGGGCGGTGCACCTGGGGCATCTCCACGCGGTGGTGGAGGACCACGCCGAGGACATCGTGATGTTCGACGTTCCGCCTCCCTGCGAGGGCGTGCGGGGCATCGACGCCTACCGGGAGGTCTGGCCGGCGTTCTTCGAGTGGCAGGCCGGCGGAGCCGTCTTCGACGTCGAGGAGCTGGAGGTCACCGCGGGCGGGGACGTCGCCTTCGCCCACGCGCTCGTGCGGTGCGGCACCGAGGAGGAGCTCGCGGCCCGCCCCGGTTTCCGGCTGCGGCTCACCCTCGGCCTGCGCAAGGAGGCGGGCCGCTGGGTGGTCGCGCACGAGCACCACTCCTTCCCCGACCTGGGCCCCTGACGGGCCGCGTCGGTCGCGGTGGACGCGCCGGAGACCCGAACGGGGCAACGTTCGCCGATCCGTTCGGGCCCGTGCCGCTCACCGTGCTCCGACGCCTCCCGGAGGGCCGTCCCAGGCCTTCGCGAACCGGTCCCTCAGTTCGCGCTTGAGGATCTTGCCGCTCGCGTTGCGGGGCAGTTCGGGGAGGAAGTGGACGCGCTTGGGGGCCTTGAAGCGGGGGAGCTTCTCGCGGGCGTGGGCGAGGAGTTCGGTCTCGGTGACCTCGCCGCGCGGGACGACCACGGCGGTGACCGCCTCGACCCAGCGCTCGTCGGGGAGGCCGATCACGGCCGCCTCGGCGACCCCCGGGTGGGTGTAGAGGGCGTCCTCGACCTGGCGGGAGGCGACCAGGACGCCACCGGAGTTGATGACGTCCTTCACCCGGTCGACGATCGTGTAGTAGCCCTCGGCGTCGCGGACCGCGAGGTCGCCCGAGTGGAACCAGCCCTTCCGGAAGGCCGCCCTGGTCTCCTCGGGCTTGTTCCAGTACCCCTTGCACAGCTGGGGCGAGCGGTAGACGATCTCGCCGGGGGTGCCGTCGGGGACGTCGTCGCCGTTCTCGTCCACGACCCGGGCCTCGACGTGGCGGACCGGGCGGCCGCACGAGTCCATCCGGCCCTCGTGCTCGTCGGGGCCGAGGACGGTGGCGAGCGGGCCGATCTCGGACTGGCCGAAGCAGTTGTAGAAGCGCAGCTCCGGCAGCCGGGCGCGCAGGCGCTCCAGGACGGGCACGGGCATGATCGAGGCCCCGTAGTAGGCCTTGCGGAGCGCGGAGAGGTCGCGGGTGGCGAACTCCGGATGGCCGGCCAGTGCGATCCAGACCGTCGGCGGGGCGAACAGGCTGTCGGCGCGGCCCGCCTCGACCAGGTCGAACAGGACGGCCGGGTCGGGTCCGTCGACGAGGGTGTTCTCGGCGCCGACGGCGAGGTAGGGCAGCAGGAAGACGTGCATCTGGGCCGAGTGGTAGAGCGGCAGGGCGTGCACGGGCCGGTCGTCCTCGTGCAGGTCGAGGGCCTCGACGGCGCTCGCGTACGCGTGGGCCAGGGCGAGGTGGGTCATCATCGCGCCCTTGGGCAGGGCGGTGGTGCCCGAGGTGTAGAGCAGCTGGGCGAGGTCGCGGGCGTCGCGGTCGGTCTCGTACGTCTCCGGTTCGGCGAGCGCGTCGAGCAGGGAACCGGGCGCGTCGCGCAGCGGCTTGACGGGGAAACCGGCCGGGATCCGGTCCGCGAGGGCGGGGTCGGCGAGGACGAGCGAGCTGTCCGACTGCTCCAGGACGTACGCGAGGTCGTCGCCGGTCAGGTGGTGGTTGACCGGCACGTGGATCAGGCCGGCCCGGGCGCACGCCAGGAACGCGATGAGGTACGCGTCCGAGTTGTGGCCGTAGGCGGCGACCCGGGCGTACTCCGGAAGGCCGATGCCGTGGTGGGCCTCCCGCAGGACGGCGGCGGCGGTGGAGACGGCGGCGTCCAGCTCCGCGTACGTCCAGCTCCGGTCGGCGTACCGCAGGGCGGTCCGGTCGGGGACGCGCCGGGCGCTCGCGCGCAGGACGCCGTCGACGGTGCGGCTGAGGAGTCGGCTCATGGCGCGATCCTCCGCGCGCGCCTCACGTGAGGTCAAGTACTGTGCGGCGCGGCGGCCATGCCCGGGTCCGGACACCGTCCGGGAGGTCGGCAGGGCGTCGCCCGGCCGGTGCGTGGTCCGGTCCGCGGTGCTCCACCGTCACCGGGGCGAGGGTGGCCGGACGGCGTGTTTGAGGAGTCCCGTCCACAGGCGTGCCCGGCCGGTGCGGTCGAGGGCTTCGTGGGCGGCGAGCAGGCCGCCGGTGACCGCGCCGAGGAAGCCGCCGGCGAGGCAGTCCTGGCCCGAGAGGTACAGGCCGTGGATCTCGGTGCGCGGCCGCAGCCAGTCCGCGAGGCCGGGCCGGTGGCCGTCGCCGAAGGCGGCGACGTCCTTGGCGAGGCCGTAGAGGCTGCCGCCGGGCCAGCGGGTGAAGTGCTCGGCGGTGAGGGGGGTGCCGAGCTCGTGGTAGGCCACCCGGCCCCTGGTGCGCGGCAGTCGGCGGTGGAGCTGTTCGAGGAGTTCCGCCGTGAGGTCGGCCTTCAGCGCGAGGTAGGCCGGATCCCGGTCGCGCGGGCCGGAACCGCGGAAGGGGGCGAACAGCTCCGGGTGCACGTAGGTGAGGATCTCACCGGTCGACCGGCCGGGGTGCCGCGTGGCCCAGGTCGGATCCTTGGCGCAGGAGAAGGAGAAGAAGTGGCCGCTGGTGCGTCCGCCGACGCCGTCGAAGAAGGTGTCGCAGTCGCCGTCGGTGGCCATCAGGTTGTGCCGGGGCAGGCCCAGTTCCTCCGGGTCGCCGTCGAGGCCGACGAAGAGCACCACGAAGGGGGACCCGCGCCGCATGCCCTCCAGCCGGTCCGCACCGGCGGCGGACGGGTCGGGCAGCAGGGTGCGGTAGGTGTGGTGGGCCCCTGCCGCGCTGACCACCACGGGGGCGTGGACACGGGTGCCGTCCGCCAGGACGACGCCCGTCGCCCGTGTCCCGTCCAGTGTGATCCGGGCGACCGGCGCGCGCACGAAGACCTCGCCGCCCGCGGCACGGATCGGGTCGAGCATCGCGCGGGCGATGGCGGCGCTGCCGCCCACCGGGTACCAGGCGCCGGTCCGGAAGTGTTCGAACAGCACCGCGAGCAGGAAGAACGGCAGCCGGGCGGTGGAGTCGGCCAGGAGCAGTGCGCTCCGCGTGAGCAACGCCTGCCGCAACCGCTCGTCACGGACCAGCTCCGCCACCACCTCCCGGGCCGGCCGCAGGGCTCGGGGCGGGACGGCCGCCGCCCGCAGCAGACGGGCCGACCGCCGCACCACCGGACCCGAAAGGCGTCCCAGGGCCAGCGCGGGCAGCACCGCGCGGCACCGTCCGATCAACCGGAACAGCGCCTCGATCCCCGCCCGCTCGGCCGGAAAGCGCTCGATCAGGGAGGTCCGGTAGGCGGAGAAGCCGACGGGCGCCCAGTGCACCTCCTCCGCCAGCCGGTACTCGTCGTAGGGGTCCCCCACCGGGGTCCAGCGCAGGGCACCGCCGGTCAGGTAGTCCGACACCACCCTGACCGGTTCGCGCCGTCCGAGCTGGCCGACGTAGTGGATGCCGACGTCCCACTCCCAGCCGCGCCGCCGATAGGCGTGGGTGTAACCGCCCGCGGTGTAGTGCTGCTCGAACACCGCCACCCGTCGCCCCTGCCGGGCCAGACAGACCGCCGTCGTCAGCCCGCCCGCCCCGGACCCGATCACCACCGCGTCGTACGCGCTCGCCACCGGGCCCGCCGCCAGCGGACGCCCCACCAGAACGCCCCGGCTCACCTCCGCCTCCCGCTCCGGAGGTCCCTTGCTTCGAGCGGGGTGTCCGGGCCCGTGAGGGCCGGGACGGGGCTGGTGCACATGGACGCGACTCCGGAAGGACGGGATGAGGCCGACAAGCGGTGAACGGATCACCGGTGCCGGGGGATACGGCCGTTCGCCCACCGTCATCCGGATCGGTCCGGCACTTCCCCTCCGAGGCTGACGCGGAGACGGCCGCGGGGCTTGCGCCGAGCCCGCGGCCGGTCCGGTACGCCTTTCCGGCCTCGGCTCGCTGCTGTCGGGCGAGAGGAGAGGGGCCGTCAGGGGCTGAACGACAGGAACACGAAGGCGGCGAAGATCGAGAGGTGGACGCCGCCCTGGAGGAGCGTGGCCCGTCCGGGCACCACGGTCAGGGCGCTCACCACGCCGGTGAGGGCGAGCAGGACCAGGTGGAGGGGGCCCAGGCCGAGCACCAGGGGCCCGGACAGCCAGATCGAGGCGAGCGCGATCGCCGGGATGGTCAGGCCGATGCTGGCGATCGCGGAGCCGTAGGCGAGGTTGAGGCTGGTCTGCATCCTGTCCCGGCGGGCCGCGCGGACGGCGGCGAGGGTCTCGGGGAGCAGGACCATCAGGGCGATGACGACGCCGACGACCGCTTTGGGCAGGCCGGCCGACTCGACGCCGTCCTCGATGGTGGGCGAGATCAGCTTGGCGTTGCCGACGACGGCGACGAGGGCGAGGAGGAGCAGGCCGAGGCTGGTCCAGGCCTCGCGGTCGCCCGGCGGGGGGGCGTGCTCGTCCTCGGACTCGTGGCCGGGGCGCGGCACGGGGAGGAAGTAGTCGCGGTGCCGGACCGTCTGGACGCCGACGAACACGGCGTACAGGAAGAGGGAGGCGACGGCGGCGAAGACGAGCTGGACGCCGGAGAACTCGGGGCCGGAGTGGCTCGTGGTGAAGGTCGGCAGGACCAGCGTCATCGTGGCGAGGGTGCAGACGATGGCGAGCGCGCCGCCGGAGCCCTCGGCGTTGAAGACGGCGACGCGGTTGCGGAGCGCGCCGACGAGCAGGGAGAGGCCGACGATGCCGTTGCAGGTGATCATGACGGCGGCGAAGACGGTGTCGCGGGCGTAGGTCGAGGTCTTCTCGCCGCCTCCCGCCATCAGGGTGACGATGAGTCCGACTTCGATGACGGTGACGGCCACGGCGAGGACGAGCGAGCCGAAGGGTTCGCCGACGCGGTGGGCGATCACCTCGGCGTGGTGGACCGCCGCGAGGACCGCCGCGAGGAGGCAGAGCGCGATGAGCCCCACGACGAAGCCGGGGAGGTCGCGCCCCCAGGCCGCACCCAGGGCGAGCGCCGCCACCACCGGTCCCCAGGTGGTCCACTGACGTGTCATTGCCACCGTGCTCGAACTCATGATCCGCATCCTGCCACAAAGGGGGCTTTCGCCCGATTTCGGTTATTCCAGGGGTTCGGTGAGGCCGCGCTCGTACGCGGCGAGGGTCTCGACGAACATCCGTCGCTCCCGCGCGTCGAGCGGGGCCAGGGCCGCACGCCAGGCGTCGGCACTGCGCCCGAGCCAGCCGTCGATGGCGGGCCGGTACCGCTCGGAGATCGACACGATCTTGCGCCTGCGGTCGACGGGGTCCTCGGCCCGCTCCAGGACGCCCTTCTTCGCCAGGTCCCCCACCATCAGGCTGGCGGTGGTGGGGGCGACCTCCAGATGGGCGGCGAGCTCGTTGACGCTCAGCGGCCCGTCGAAGAGGAGGTGCGCGAGGAGGGAGAGGTGGCGGGGGGCGAGGGTGAGCGACTGCAGGTCCTCGGGGATCCTGACGCGCTTGACCCGTGTGACCGTCCGAGGCATCAGCAGCAGCAGCGTGCGCACGGCCTCGTCCAGTTCCGGTCCGGGGTCCTCGTCCTCCTCATGGGTGTTCTGCATCGCGCGCTTCCCCTTTCGTTTCTGTTTCAAACTCTTCATTTTGCTTTGAAAGCAAAGAGATCTTTACGGCCGATGTTACCGGAAGGGCCGTTCGATCCGGGAAGATCCGTTTGGCGGCGGGCGCCGGTGGGATGACAGTGGGCATGACGGAGGATGCGACGAGACAAGGACGTTCGACCCGGCGCGCGTTCGGCGGCGGGCTGCTGGCCCTCGGAGGAGCGGTGGTGATCGGTGCGGCGCCGGGCGCCGGTCTCGCGGCGGGAGCCGAAAGCGGGTCAGGAGGCGGCCCGGGGACCGGGATCCCCGCGCGGCGGACCACCACCCTGCGGCGCGGGCCGGCCGCGCGGGCCGGGCTGCTCGCCCCGCACCTGGACGGACTGGTGGCGGAGGCCGAGGCGTTCCTCGCGCCCTCCCCCGCACACCCCTGGTACGCGGGCGCCGTGCTCCTCGCCGGGCGCGGCGGGACCGTGGCCCTGCACCGGGCGATCGGCTCGGCCGTGCGCTACTCCGCGTACGACGAGAAGACCGGCACCGGCGTCGAACTGCCGCCGGAGCGGCAGCGGCCGACGACCGTGGACACCGTCTTCGACCTGGCCTCGGTCTCCAAGCTGTTCACCTCGATCCTGGCCGTGCAGCAGATCGAGCGCGGGGCGCTCGACCTGGAGGCGAGGGTCACGGCGTACCTGCCGGAGTTCGGCGGCGGCGGGAAACGGGACGTGACGGTGCGCCACCTGCTCACCCACACCTCCGGCTTCCGGTCCTGGATCCCGCTCTACCGGGAGCCGACGCGGGAGGGGAAGCTGCGGCTGCTCTGGGAGGAGAAGCCCGCGAACCCGCCGGGGTCCGCGTACCTCTACTCCGATCTCAACCTGATCACGCTCCAGTTGGTCCTGGAGGAGATCACCGGTCGCACTCTGGACGTCCTGCTCCACGACGAGATCACCGCTCCGCTCGGGATGCACCGCACGCGCTTCAACCCCCCGCCGTCCTGGCGGCCCGACATCGCCGCCACCGAGGACGCCCGGCCGCCCTGGTCGGGTCTGGACCGGGGGATGGTGTGGGGCGAGGTCCACGACGAGAACGCGTACGCGCTCGGCGGGGTCGCCGGGCACGCCGGGATCTTCTCGCGCGCCTGGGACCTGGCGATCCTCGCCCGCGCCCTGCTCAACGGCGGGGCGTACGGCCGGGCCCGCATCCTCTCCCCCGCGTCGGTGGAGCTGATGTTCACCGACTTCAACACCGCCTTCCCCGGCGACGCGCACGGGCTCGGCTTCGAGCTGCACCAGCACTGGTACATGGGCGCGATGGCCACGCCCCGCACGGCCGGGCACACCGGCTTCACCGGCACCAGCCTCGTCCTGGACCCGACGACCGACTCGTTCCTGATCGTCCTCGGCAACTCCGTGCACCCGGTGCGCTCCTGGCGCTCCGGCTCCGCGCCCCGCGTCGCCACCGCGAACCGGCTGGCCAGGGCCGTTCCCGTACGGCCCGCCCGGGGGCGGACGGCCTGGTTCTCCGGGATGGCGAGCGGCACCACCGCCACCCTCGCCCTGCCCCCGGTGCCCGGGGCCGCGCGCCTGGAGTGCGCGCTGTGGTGGGACACCGAACCGGACGCGGACGCCGTCTTCCTGGAGGTCTCCCGCGACGGCGGGGAGCTCTGGGAGCCGCTGCCGTTCACCACCGCGCGCCCGGGAGGGGAACCGCTGCCGCACCCGGCGGGGGCGGTGGGCGGCTGGTCCGGACGCGTCTGGCACCGGCTCGCGGCCGAGGTCCCGGCGGCGGCCCGGGGCGCCGTCCCCGTACGGCTGCGGTGGCGGTACGCGACGGACGCGCGGTACGTCGGGCGCGGGGTGTACGTGGACGGGCTGCGGGTCCTCGACGCCGCCGGCCGGCCGCTGTTCGACGAGGCCCGGCCGGCGGACGGCGCGCGGGTCGAGGCGGTGGGGTGGACGGCGTCCGGGGACTGAGCCGGCGGTCCGGCCCGGATGCGGGGGTGACCGGTCGGCCGCCGCCGTACGCGGGGGCGGTCCCCGATCGGCCGCCCCGCACGGGAGGCGGTCCTCAGTCGGCCGCCGCCGTGCGCAGTTCCGTCAGGAACGGGCTGATCAGGGGGTGCTCCTCGGCTCCGCGCCGTACCGCCGCGAAGACCCGGCGGGTGGGAGCGACCCCGTCCACGGGCCGGATCTCGACGTCCGTGAGGTCCATCCCGCGCAGCGCCGAGCGGGGCACGAGGGCCACCCCGGCGGCGGCGGAGGCGAGGGCGACGACGGCGCGGAAGTCGTCGGAGACGTGCGCGAAGCGGGGGGCGAATCCGGCGTACTCGCAGGCCAGGACGGTGACGTCGTGGCAGGGGTTGCCGGTGGACTGCCCGATCCAGTCGTCCTTGGCGAGGGCGGCGAGCGCGACCCGCCCGCCGGCCGTCAGGGGGTGGGCGGGCGGCAGGACCGCGTCGAAGGGCTCGGCGTAGAGCGGCACGCGGGTGAGGCGGTCGTCGTCCTCGCCGGGGGCGCCCCGGTACTCGACGGCGACGGCCACGTCCACCTGCCGGTCCAGGACCATGAGCAGGCTCTCGTCGCCCTCGGCGTCCCGCACCCGGACCCGGATGCCGGGCGCGGTGCGGGCGAGCGCCGTGAGGGCGGGGGCCACGACGAGGCCGATGCCGGTGGCGAAGGCGGCGACCGTGACGGTGCCGGCCTGGCCGGAGCCGTAGGCGGCGAGTTCGGCCTCGGCGCGCTCCAGCTGGGCCAGGACGGCGTTGGCGTGGCTCAGCAGGATCTCGCCGGCCGGGGTGAGGCGCGCGCCCCGGGCGCTCCGCTCGACCAGGCGGTGGCCGGTCTCCTGCTCCAGGGCGGCGAGCTGCTGGGAGACGGCGGAGGGGGTGAGGTAGAGCGCGGCGGCCGCCGCCGTGACCGTGCGGTGGTCGGCCACCGCACGGAGGATGTGCAACCGCCGCGCTTCGATCATGCCCCCAGTCTCGCAGGCCGGAGGGGCTGCTCCGGCCCGCGGACCGAGGGTCCGCCCGACCCGGGGGCCGGGGTCCGCCCGGCCTGCGGGCCGGGGTCCGGGGTACGGGTCCCGCGTCAGCCCGCCAGGGCGGCGCGGGCCGCGACGAACGCGTCCACGGCCCGGTTCACGTCCTCCGTGGAGTGGGCGGCCGAGAGCTGGACCCGGATGCGGGCCTGGCCCTGCGGCACGACCGGGTACGAGAAGCCGATCACGTACACGCCGCGCTCCAGAAGGAGCTCGGCCATCCGCCCGGCGACGGCGGCGTCCCCGATCATGACGGGGGCGATGGCGTGGTCGCCGGGGAGGACGTCGAAGCCCTCCTCGGTCATGCGGGAGCGGAAGAGCGCCGTGTTGGCCCTGAGCCGGTCGCGCAGGTCGCCGGCGGACTCCAGGAGGTCGAGGACCTTGAGGGAGGCGGCGGCGATGACCGGGGCGAGGGTGTTGGAGAAGAGGTACGGGCGGGAGCGCTGGCGCAGCAGGGCGACGATCTCGGCGCGGGCGGCGACGTAGCCGCCGGAGGCGCCGCCGAGGGCCTTGCCCAGGGTGCCGGTGATGATGTCGACGCGGTCCATGACGCCGTGCAGCTCGGGGGTGCCGCGCCCGCCGGGGCCGACGAAGCCGACGGCGTGCGAGTCGTCCACCATGACCATGGCGTCGTAGCGCTCGGCCAGGTCGCAGATCTCGTCCAGCGGGGCGACGTAGCCGTCCATCGAGAAGACGCCGTCGGTGACGATCAGCTTGCGCCGGGCGCCGCCCTCGACGGCCTCCTTGAGCTGCCGCTCCAGGTCGGCCATGTCGCGGTTGGCGTAGCGGAAGCGGCGGGCCTTGGAGAGGCGGATGCCGTCGATGATCGAGGCGTGGTTGAGGGCGTCGGAGATGACGGCGTCCTCGGCGCCGAGGAGGGTCTCGAAGACGCCGCCGTTGGCGTCGAAGCAGGAGGAGTAGAGGATCGTGTCCTCCTGGCCGAGGAAGGAGGACAGGCGCGCCTCCAGCTCCTTGTGCACCTCCTGCGTGCCGCAGATGAAGCGGACGGACGCCATGCCGTAGCCCCAGCGGTCCAGGGCTTCGTGGGCGGCGGCGACCACCCCGGGGTGGTCGGCCAGGCCCAGGTAGTTGTTGGCGCAGAAGTTGAGCACCTCGCCGGGGCGGCCGCCGGCGGTCACCTCGACGGTGGCCGACTGGGGGGTGCCGATGACGCGCTCGGGCTTGTGGAGTCCGGCCTGCTCGATCTCTTCGAGGGTGGCTCGGATGTCGTCGCGTACGGAATCGAACATGGGTCAGGCTCCCGCAGTCCAGTCGAGGATGATCTTGCCGCTCTTGCCGGAGGCCGCGTCGTCGAAGGCGGCCTCGAAGTCGGTGTACGCGTAGCGCCCGGTGATCACGGGGGCGAGGTCGAGACCGCCCTCCAGGAGCACCGACATGGCGTACCAGGTCTCGAACATCTCGCGGCCGTAGATGCCCTTGACCGTGATCATGGAGGTGACGATCTTCGCCCAGTCGACGGCGAAGTCCTCGCTGGGCAGGCCCAGCATGGCGATCTTGCCGCCGTGGGTCATGTTGGCGACCATGTCGCGCATCGCGTGCGGGTTGCCGGACATCTCCAGGCCGACGTCGAAGCCCTCCTTGAGCCCGAGGGTGCGCTGGCCGTCCGCGATGGTGTGCTCTGCGACGTTCAGGGCGAGGGTGACGCCCGTCTTGCGGGCGAGTTCGAGGCGCTCCTCGCTGACGTCGGTGATGACGACGTTGCGGGCGCCGGCGTGCTTGGCGACGGCGGCGGCCATGATGCCGATCGGGCCCGCGCCGGTGACCAGGACGTCCTCGCCGACGAGCGGGAAGGAGAGCGCGGTGTGGACGGCGTTGCCGAAGGGGTCGAAGATCGCGGCGACGTCGAGGTCGACGGGGACGCGGTGCACCCACACGTTGGAGGCGGGCAGCACGACGTACTCCGCGAAGGCGCCGTCGCGGCCGACGCCGAGGCCGACGGTGGCGCGACAGAGGTGGCGGCGGCCGGCCAGGCAGTTGCGGCACTTGCCGCAGACGAGGTGGCCCTCGCCGCTGACCAGGTCTCCGACGGCGATGTCGGTGACGTCGCGGCCGGTGTGGACGACCTCGCCGACGAACTCGTGGCCGATCGTCAGCGGGGTGTCGATCGTCTTCTGCGCCCAGCCGTCCCAGGAGCGGATGTGCAGGTCGGTGCCGCAGATGCCGGTCCGCTTGACCTTGATGAGGACGTCCCCGGGGCCGGTCTCCGGCTCGGGCACGTCCGTGAGCCAGAGTCCCGGCTCCGCCTTCAGCTTGACCAGTGCCTTCAATGCAACGGCTCCCGACGTGCGTGTCCTGTGATGTGGGGGTGAGGGCAGGGCTGTACGCCCAAGATCCCTGGAAGAGAATCTTCCGTACGCGCGGCTCCGGGTCCATCGAGGATTTCTTAAGCGCGCTCGCAGATCAGCTTCACACCCCGGGCGGGGCGGCCCGGCGTCAACACGCGGGCACGACGCCCACCCCCGGGGGCGTCACCGGCCCAGGACGCTCATCGCCGCGTTGTGGCCGGGGATGCCGCTCACTCCCCCGCCCCGGACCGCGCCCGCGCCGCAGAGGAGCACGTTGGGGTGGCGGGTCTCCACGCCCCAGCGGCCGCCGCCCGCCCCGTCGGGGGACTCGTCCGCGTACGGGAAGGAGAGGTCGCGGTGGAAGATGTGGCCGCCGGGCAGCCGCAGGTCGCGTTCGAGGTCGAGCGGGGTCTTCGCCTCGACGCACGGCCGGCCGTCGGCGTCGAGGGCGAGGCAGTCGGCGATCGGCTCGTCCAGGTGGGCGTCGAGCTGGGCGAGGGTGGCGGCGAGCAGTGCGGTGCGGGCGCCGTCGTTGTCGGCCGCGAACAGCCGGGCGGGGGTGTGCAGTCCGAAGAGGGTGAGGGTCTGGTGTCCCCGGGCGGCGAGGTCCGGGCCGAGGATCGTCGGGTCGGTCAGGGAGTGGCAGTAGATCTCGGAGGGCGGGGCGGTGGGCAGGCGCCCGGCGGCGGCCTCGGCGTGGGCGGCGGCGAGCTGCCCGTACCCCTCGGCGATGTGGAAGGTGCCGGCGAAGGCCTCGCGGGGGTCGACGGAGCGGTCCCGGAGCTTCGGCAGCCGGGTGAGCAGCATGTTGACCTTGAGCTGGGCGCCCTCGGGGGCGGGCGGGGGCGGGTCGCCGAGCAGGGCGGCGAGGTCGCTCGGGGAGGCGTTGACGAGGACGTGGCCCGCCTGGACGGTCCCCTCGCCGTCGGCGGTGCGGTACGTGACCTCGGCGCGGCGTCCGTCGGTCTCGATGCGGGTGACCTCGTGGCCGGTGCGGAGGTGGGCCCCGGCGGCATGGGCCGCGTCCGCGAGGGCGTCGGTGAGGGCGCCCATGCCGCCGACGGGCACGTCCCAGTCGCCGGTGCCGCCGCCGATGACGTGGTACAGGAAGCAGCGGTTCTGGAGCAGGGTCGGGTCGTGGGCGTCGGCGAAGGTGCCGATGAGGGCGTCGGTGAGGACGACGCCGCGGACCAGGTCGTCGGCGAAGGTCCGTTCGAGGGTGGCGCCGAGGGGTTCCTCGAAGAGCATCCGCCAGGTGTCGGCGTCGTCGACGCGGGCGCGCAGCTCGGCGCGGGTGGGGAGCGGTTCGGTGAGGGTGGGGAAGATCCGGCGGGCGGCCCGGCCGGTGCGGGCGTAGAACGCCTGCCAGGCCTCGTGCTCGCGGTCGGAGCCGGTCAGCGCGGCGAAGGAGGCGCGGGTGCGCTCGGGACCGCCGCCGACGAGGAGCCCGCCGTCGCCCTTCGGGGTGTACGAGGAGACGGACCGCTTCCGCACCGCGAACGTCAGCCCGAGGTCCCGGACGATCTTCTCCGGGAGGAGCGAGACGAGGTACGAGTACCGGGAGAGGCGGGCGTCCACCCCGGCGAACGGGCGGGTGGAGACGGCGGCCCCGCCCGTGGAGCCGAGCCGTTCCAGGACGAGGACGGTCCGTCCGGCGCGGGCCAGGTAGGCGGCGGCGACGAGCCCGTTGTGTCCGCCCCCGACGACGACGGCGTCGTACGGGGCGGCGGGCGCGGGGGCGCCGGGGAGCGGGGCGGAGGCGGTCATGGCTCATGCTCACACGCGGGCGGGGGCCGGGGAAGGGGCCGGGCCTGTCCCCTTCCCCGGGGAACGCCGGGGCCCGTCCCCTTCCCCGGGGAACGCCGGGGCCCGTCCCCTTCCCCGGGGAACGGTCAGGCGGAGGCGGCTCCCCGTGGGGGCGTGGCCGCTCCGAGGAGGAGGGCGGCGGCCTCGGCGGGGCGGCCGAGGCGCTCCAGGCAGTGGGCCTCGTCCTCCAGGGCGGCGACGGTGTCGGGGTGGGCGGGGCCCAGGAGCCGGGTGCGGGCGGCGGCGACGGCGCGGTGGATCTCCCGGGCCTCCTCCCAGCGGTCGAGCCGGCCGAGGGCGACGGCGGTCTCGCGGCGGCTGAGGAGGGTGTCCGGGTGGTCGGCACCCAGGACGCGCTCCCGGACGGCGTGGACCTCCCGGGACTCCGCGAGCGCGTCCTCCCAGCGCCCGAGGCGGCCGAGGTTGACGGCGAGGGCGTGGCGGGCGCGCAGGGTCTCGGGCCCGTCGGCGCCCTGGGCGCGGGTGCGGGCGGCGACGAGGTCGCGGCAGACGTCCAGGGCGTCGGCGGCCTGGCCGAGCCGGCCGAGGAAGACGCCGGTCTCGTAGCGGGCGGCGAGGGTCTCGGGGTGGTCGGCGCCGAGGGCCGAGGCGCGCGCCTCGGCGACCGCGCGGTACTGGGCGAGGGCCTCCTCCCCGCGCCCCAGGCGCCCGAGGACGTGGGCGACCTCCTGGCGGGTCGCCAGGGTGTCGGGGTGGGCGGGGCCGAGCAGCCGGGCCCGCGCCTGCGCGACCTCGTGCGCCGTGCGGTACGACTCCTCCAGGCGGCCGAGGCGGGCGAGGGTGAACGCCAGGTTGTGGCGGCAGCGCAGGGTGTCGGGGTGGTCGGGGCCGACGGCGCGCTCGCGGGCGGCGAGCACCTCGGCGTAGAGCTCGTACGCCTCGGGGTGGCGGCCGAGGCGCCCGAGCGCGTACGCCCGTTCCTGCCGGGCCGCGAGCGTGTCGGGGTGGTCCTCGCCGAGGACGCGGGCGCGGGCGCGGGCGACCCGGTCGAAGACGTGCAGGGCGTCGGCGGGGCGGTCGAGCCGGGCGAGGGCGAAGCCGACCTCGTAGTGGCTGGCGAGGGTGTCGGGGTGGTCGGCGCCGAGCACCCGGGAGCGGTCCTCGGCGACGGAGCGGTGCACCGCCTCGGCCTCGTCCCAGCGGCCGAGCCTGCCGAGGCCCATGCCCGCCCGGTACCGGCCGGCGAGCACCGCGACCAGTTCGGCGGGGGGCGCGGCCGGGGCGGGCGGGGGCGCGGTGGGGAAGGAGGCGGGTGCGGTGGTGCCGGGGAGGGCGGTGGTGCCGGGCGCGGCGGTGCCGGAAAGGCCGGTGGCGGGCGCGGCGGTGCCGGGAAGGACCGTGCCGGGCGCGGCGGTGGTCCACTCGGTGGTGAGGACGGCCGCGGCGGGGTCGTGGGCGGGCGGGCGCGGACCGGCGGCGGAGACCGGCCGGGGACCGCCGGCCAGGCCGCGGGCCCAGGCGGGCGCGGGCGCGGCGGGGCCGGGCGGGAGGTCCACCGGTACGGGCCGGGTCGGCGGGAGGGGCGGCCGCGCGGGCACGCCGGGCAGCGGCGCGAACGGCGAGGGGCCCGCGCGGCCGGAGACGATCCGGCGGCGCAGGTCGCCCGCGTCGGCCGGGCGCTCCTCGGGGACCTTGGCGAGCAGGTCGACCACGAGGCGGTCGAAGTAGTCGGGGAGCTCGGCGCGGTGGGAGCGGGGCGGGCTCGGCACCGTGTCCCGGTGGCCGATGAGGATCGCCCAGGAGTCGCCGAGGTCGAAGGGCGGGACACCGGTGGCGAGTTCGTACAGGACGCACCCCAGCGAGTAGAGGTCGCTGCGGTGGTCGATCTCGCCGCCGCCGATCTGCTCCGGGGACATGTAGTGGGGCGTCCCCATGGCGATGCCGGTCCCGGTGAGCTTGGAGGTGAAGCCCATGTCGGCGCCGAGTCGCGCTATTCCGAAGTCGCAGATCTTCACCGTGCCGTCCCGCAGCCGCATGATGTTCGCGGGCTTCAGGTCGCGGTGCACGATGCCCTGGCCGTGCGTGTAGGCGAGGGCGTCGGCGACCTGGTCGGCGATCTCCACGAGGTCCTGGACGGGCAGCGGGTTCTGGGCGTTGGCCGCGAGGAGCTGGCTGAGGTTGCGGCCCTCCAGGAGCTCCATGACGAGGAAGAGCACGCCCTCGTACTCGCCGAAGTCGTGCACGACGGTGATGCCCCGGTGCTGGAGCGCGGCGGCCACCCGGGCCTCGCGGCGGAAGCGCTCGCGCACGATGTCCCGGACGTGCGGGTCCTGTTGCGGGCCGAGGGGCTTGAGGCACTTCACGGCGACGCGGCGGCCGAGCGCCTCGTCGGTGGCGCGCCACACCTCGCCCATGCCCCCGCGGCCGATGACCTCGTGCAGGCGGTACCGGCCCTGGATCAGTCTGGAGTCCCCCATCGCGTGCCGCCGCCCCCGTCGATTCCGTGCGCCCTTTCCGGTGTGTCCAGTATGGCCGCCGGGTCGGACAGTGGATACGGGGCGGGGTACGCGCAGGGGTCGGGCCGCGTCCCCGGGCCGAGCCGTTCCACGGCCCGCAGGACGTGCCGGGGCGGCAGCCTCCAGCGCAGGCCGGAGGGGACGCAGCGCAGGAGGTTGGCGGTGGCGACGAGCCGGCGGGTGACGGTGTCGGGCGGCGGGGCGGGGCGTCCGTAGAGGGCGTGGGCGTACGGGGGCAGGGTGTCGTACGCGAGTGCCGTGACGCGCCGCCAGATCACCTCGCGCGCCGGGACCAGGACGGGTTTGACGGGCGGGCGGCGCAGGAAGTCCTCGACGGTCCGGGCGTCGGGCCCGGCGGCGAGGCGGGGGCGCACCGCCTCGAAGTAGGCGGCGAGTTCGGCGGTGGACGCCGGGACGGTGTCCGGGTCGAGGCCGACGAGCCGGGCCGAGGCGCGGTGTTCGGCGACGTAGCGGTCGGCCCCCGCGTCGGTGAGCGGGATCCCGGAGCGGCGGGCGACGGAGAGGTACGAGTCGGTCTCGGCGCAGTGGACCCAGAGCAGCAGCTCGGGGTCGTCCACGCCGAGCCGCCGGTGGATCCGGCGGACACGGGTGCCGGCCGCCTCCGCGGCCTCGGTGGTCCCGTAGCTGAGGGTCCCGACGAAGTCCGCGGTCCGCAGGAGACGGCCCCAGGGGTCCTGCCGGAAACCGCTGTTGATCATGACGCCGCGGACGGCGACGGGGTGCAGCGCCTGGAGCCACAGGGCCCGGATTCCGGCGATCCACATCACCGGGTCGCTGTGCAGCTGCCAGGTCACGGAGCGGGGCCCGAAGAGCCCGGGGTCGGCGTCCTGCCTCATGGCGTTCAGGCTACGCCGGAAGGGGCGCGCGGGAGCCGGTCGGTACCGCTCCCGTTCGACGGGACGCCGGTACCACTCCCGTTCGACGGGACGCCGGTACCGCTCCCGTTCGACGCGATGCCGGGGCCGTTCCCCCGGAGGGGTGGCGTCTCAGGTCGCCCGCCGCTGCCGGGAGGCGTAGGCGCGGGACTTGTTGCGGTTGCCGCACACCCGCATGGAGCACCAGCGGCGGCTCCGGTTCTTCGACACGTCCCAGAAGGCCCATCCGCAGGTGTGCTCCGCGCAGCGCTTGAGCCGGGCGGCGTCCCCGGTCGCGACCAGTTCGCTCCAGGCGATGGCGAGCCGTGCCAGCGGTTCTCGCTGCGGGGGCAGTCCGGCCGAGGGGGTCAGGGCGCCCCGGGCCGTGATCCGTACCGGATGCGCGGCGAGGACCCGGTCCACCTCGGCGAGCAGGGCGGGGTCGGGGGCGTCGCCGACGTGGGCTCCCAGCTGCTCGCGGATGCCGGCGCGCAGGGCCAGGTAGTCGCGATGGATCGCGTCGGGGACCGTGCCGGGCGCGTCGAGCAGGCCGCGTCCCTCCAGCCAGTCGGCGAGTCCGGCCGGGGTGGCGATCTCGTCGCTCCCCTCCTCCACGTCGACCGTGTTGGCGAAGGCCTCCACGAGGACGGCCGGGGCGGGCGGCTCCAGCATGACGGCTCCTTCCGCGGACCTCCCGCCATTCTACCGGCCAACCGTTTAGACGGTTGCGGGTCGGCCGGCCGTGCGCCAGAGTGGTCTCACCGGCTAAAGCGTTTGATGGTTAGGGGAGGATCATGCTCACAGCGCCGCCCGGAGCGACGAAGAACGGCGGGAGTCCCGGCCGGGCCGACCCCAGCCGCCGCAACACCCCGGTCCTGGTCGGCTTCACCGCCGTCACCAACCTCGCCGACGGCGTGGTGAAGATGGCCCTCCCGGTGCTCGCCGCCGGGCTCACCGGGTCCCCCGCCGAGGTCACCGCCGTCTCGCTGACCCTCACGCTGCCCTGGCTGCTCGTCGCCCTGCACGTCGGCGTGCTCGTCGACCGCTTCGACCGGCGGCGGCTGCTCTGGACCGCGAACGGGGCGCGACTGGCGGCGACGGGTCTGCTCACCGCCTCCGCCGCGGGCGGCGGCCTCACGCTCGGGGCGCTCCTCGCCGCCGGGGCGGTCCTCGGCGTCGCCGACGTCCTGGCCTCGACGTCCGCCTCCGCCCTGGTCCCGGCCGCGGTGCCGGCGGAGCGGCGCGAGGGGGCCAACGCCTGGATGGTGGGGGCCGAGACCGTCGGCCAGGAGTTCGCCGGACCCTTCGTCGGCGGGCTGCTGCTGGCCGCCGGGACGGGGCTCGCCCTGGGGGCGACGAGCGTCGCGTACGCCCTCTCCGCCCTCTCCCTGATCCTCCTGGTGGGCCGTTTCCGGGCCCCCGCGCCCACCCCGGACGCGCCGGCCGCCCCGGTCAACGCCCGGATCGCCGAGGGGATGCGCTTCCTGTGGCGGGACCGGGTGCTGCGCACGCTGTCGCTGATCGTCGCCGTGCTCGCCGCCGTCTGGGGCGCCTGGCTGGCGCTGATGCCGCTCTACGCCCGGCAGGACATGGGGCTCGGGCCCCGGGAGTACGGCATCGTGCTCAGCGCCCTCGGCGTCGGCGGGCTCGTGGGCGCGATGGCCGTCACCCGGGTGAACCGGCTGCTCGGCGCGCGCTGGGCGATGTTCGCCGACCTGGTCGGCACGGCCCTGATGGTGGCCCTGCCGGCCCTGACCACCGACATCCGTGCGGTGGCGGCCGGGGCGTTCCTCGGCGGCATGGGCGGCACGCTCTGGACGGTCAACGCCCGCACCCTCACCCAGCGCGCCGTCCCCGACGGGATGCTCGGCCGCTACAACGCGGCGGCCCGGCTCTTCAGCTTCGGGGCCATGCCGCTGGGCGCGGCCCTGGTCGGGCTCCTGGCCGAGTGCGGCGGCGCGCGGTTCGCCTTCGGCGTCTTCGCGCTGGCCGTCGTGGTGACCCCGGTGCCGTTCCTCAGGAACGTCACCCCGTCCGCCCTGCGGGCCTTCCGCGCCGGCTGAGGAGTCCGCCCGCGCGTCACGTCACGGACGGGGCCGCGGCCGGGATCGCGGAGGCTCGTACGCGGTGCAGTCGGGGTTGTGGCACGAGCCCGGGCCCCAGAGCGGAACGAAGACCCCCAGGGTCTTGTGGCGTTTGATCTCGCGGTGGACGGTGCGACGGCAGACCGGACAGACGTGTTCGGCCCGCGGCTCGGTCTCACGCATGTGGCTGGTCATGCATCTCACGGTAGAACCGTGGAAAACATTTGAGAAGACCTTTAAGAGCCTTTTAGCATCTTTGTTGACTCACGAGGCTTTCACACCTTTTCCATGTGCCTGCGCTCACCGTTCCCGGTCGGGCGGATCGTCCCGCGGGCCGGTGCCGGACGCCTCGGGGGGACGCAGCAGGCTCAGGGTCACGGAAACCGCCAGGACCACGACGATCACGGCCAGGCTCACCGGGGAGGGGATCTCCGGTATGGAGGTGCTGATGAGCTCGTGGGACGCCTGGAGGGCGAGTTTGACGCCGATGAAGGCGAGGATGACCGCCAGACCCTTGCCCAGGTGGTGGAAGCGGTCGAGGAGCCCCGAGAGCATGAAGTACAGGGCGCGCAGGCCCAGGATGGCGAAGGCGTTGCTGGTGTAGACGATGAAGGCGTCGTCGCTGACCGCGAGCACGGCGGGGACGCTGTCCACGGCGAAGATCAGGTCGGCGGCCTCGATCGCCACGACCACCGCGAGCAGCGGGGTCGCCACGCGCCTGCCGGCCTCCTTGACGAAGAACTTCGTCCCGGCGTACTCGTCCCGTACGGGGACGACCTTGCGCAGCAGCCGGACCGCCGGGCTCCGGCCCGGGTCGAAGCTCTCCTCCTCGCCCTTGAGGATCTTGTAGGCGCTGTAGAAGAGCACGGCCGCGAAGACGAACAGGACGGCGGTGAACCGGCTGACCACCGCCACGCCGGCGGCGAGGAAGATCCCGCGGAACACCAGGGCTCCGATGACGCCGAAGAACAGCACGCGGTGCTGGTAGGCGCGGGGGACCTTGAAGTAGGCGAAGATCAGGGCGAACACGAAGAGGTTGTCGACCGACAGGCTCTTCTCCAGGAGCCAGGCGGTGGTGTACTCGGTGCCGGCCGTCCCGCCGAGGACGAGGAAGACGACCGCGCCGAAGACGAGGGCGAGCCCCACCCACAGTCCGCTCCAGGCGGCCGCCTCCTTGAACCCGATGACGTGCTCGCGGCGGTGGGCCAGCAGGTCGACCGTGAGCGACACGACGACCGTGACGGCGAAAGCCCCCCAGAGCCAGAACGGCACGTCAAGCACGTAGACCTCGCAGGGGTCCGCCCGGACAGGTCCTTTATCCGAGTCTGCGCCCTCCGGCCTCGAACGGCACCATGGAGCGTGCGCGCCCGTGCCGGACGGGGCGTGTCCGGTGGTACGCACGGGGCAGACGCCCCGGGAGCACCACCGGGACCGGCCGTACGCACGGGCGGCCGCGTATGCACGTACGGGCTCATGGACGCACGAGGCACACGACGGAGGAGACATGCGCAAGAACAGGCGCCCGGACGGCGCGTCCCCGACCGACGAGGAGCTCGACGCGCTCGACGCCCACTGGCGGGCCGCCAACTACCTCGCCGTCGGACAGATCTACCTGATGGACAACCCGCTGCTGCGCAAGCCCCTGGAACCGGAGCACATCAAGCCCCGGCTGCTCGGGCACTGGGGCACCTCCCCGGGGCTCAACCTCGTGCACACCCACCTCAACCGGGTGATCCGGAACCGGGGCCTCGACGCCCTGTGCGTGTGGGGGCCCGGCCACGGCGGCCCGGCCGTGGTCGCGAACTCCTGGCTGGAGGGCAGCTACAGCGAGGTCTATCCGGACGTGAGCCGGGACGAGGAGGGCATGGCCCGGCTGTTCCGGCAGTTCTCCTTCCCCGGCGGGGTGCCGAGCCACGTGGCGCCCGAGACCCCCGGCTCGATCCACGAGGGCGGCGAGCTGGGCTACTCCCTGGCGCACGCGTACGGCGCCGCCCTCGACAACCCGGACCTCCTGGTGGCCTGCGTCATCGGCGACGGCGAGGCGGAGACGGGGCCGCTCGCCGCGTCCTGGCACGCGAACAAGTTCCTCGACCCCGTCCACGACGGGGCCGTCCTGCCGATCCTGCACCTCAACGGCTACAAGATCGCGAACCCCACCGTGCTCGCCCGGCTCCCCGAGGCGGAGCTCGACGAGCTGCTGCGGGGCTACGGCCACGAGCCCCTGCACGTGACCGGCGACGACCCGCGCCGGGTCCACCGGGCGATGGCGGCCACGATGGACACCGCGCTCGACCGCATCCGGGACGTCCAGCGGGAGGCCCGCGACGGCAGGTCGTCCGAGCGGCCGAGGTGGCCGGTGATCGTCCTGCGCACCCCGAAGGGCTGGACCGGCCCGGCGGAGGTGGACGGGCTGCCCGTCGAGGGCACCTGGCGCTCCCACCAGGTCCCCCTTCCGGGCGTACGGGAGAACGCGGAGCACCGCGCGCAGCTGGAGGCGTGGCTGCGCTCGTACCGTCCCGAGGAGCTGTTCGGCGACGACGGCGCGCCGTCCGAGCGGGTGCTCGCCTGCGTGCCGGACGGCGAGCGCCGGCTCGGCGCCACCCCGCACGCCAACGGCGGTCTGCTGCGGCGGGACCTGCCCGTGCCGCCCCTGGAGCGGTTCGCCGTGCCGGTGGAGGAGCCGGGCGCCACCCGGCACGAGCCGACCGGTGTCCTCGGGGACCTCCTGGAGGCCGTCATGGCCGCCACCGCCGACCGGCGCGACTTCCGGCTCGTCGGCCCCGACGAGACCGCGTCGAACCGCCTCCAGGCGGTGTACGGGGCCAGCGGCAAGGCCTGGCAGGAACCGCTCCTGAGGACGGACGAGCACCTCGACCGGCACGGGCGCGTGATGGAGATCCTCTCCGAGCACACCTGCCAGGGCTGGCTGGAGGGGTACCTGCTCACCGGCCGGCACGGGCTGTTCTCCTGCTACGAGGCGTTCGTCCACATCGTCGACTCCATGGTCAACCAGCACATCAAGTGGCTGCGGACCTCGCGCGCCCTGCCCTGGCGGGCGCCGATCGCCTCCCTCAACTACCTGCTGACCTCGCACGTGTGGCGGCAGGACCACAACGGCTTCTCGCACCAGGACCCGGGCTTCGTGGACCACGTGCTCAACAAGAGCCCCGAGGTCGTCCGGGTCTACCTGCCGCCGGACGCCAACACCCTGCTGTCCGTCGCCGACCACGCGCTGCGCAGCCGGGACTACGTCAACGTGATCGTCGCCGGCAAGCAGCCCTGCTTCGACTGGCTCTCCCTGGACGAGGCCCGCGCCCACTGCGCCCGGGGCGCCGGGGTGTGGGAGTGGGCGGGCACCGAGGACGGCACGCGCGAGCCGGACGTGGTCCTCGCCTGCGCCGGCGACGTGCCGACCCAGGAGGTGCTCGCGGCGGCGGGCCTGCTGCGGCGCCACCTGCCCGACCTGGCGGTCCGGGTGGTGAACGTGGTCGACATGACGCGGCTCATGCCCCACGAGGAGCATCCCCACGGCATGACCGACGGGGAGTACGACGCGCTGTTCACCACGGACCGGCCGGTGATCTTCGGCTACCACGGCTATCCCTGGCTGGTGCACCGGCTGGCCTACCGCAGGGCCGGGCACGCGAACCTGCACGTGCGGGGCTACAAGGAGATGGGCACCACCACGACCCCCTTCGACATGGTCGTGCGCAACGACCTCGACCGCTACCGCCTGGTGATGGACGTGATCGACCGCGTGCCCGGCCTGGGCGTACGGGCCGTGGGGGTGCGGCAGGCCATGGCGGACGCCCGTACCCGCCACCACTCCTGGATCAGGGAGCACGGCACCGACATGCCCGAGGTCGCCGACTGGACCTGGACCGGGTCCGGCGCCCGGCACGCGGACGCCCCGTAACGGGCGATCCCGGGGGGCGGGGACGTCTCCACCGGCCACGGGGGTCGCCATGTCCGGGCAGCGGGCAGCCGTCGCGCCGACGCGGGTCTTCCTCGTGGACGACCACGAGGTGGTACGGCGGGGCCTGCGCGACCTGATCGACGACGAGCCCGGCCTGGAGGCGGCCGGGGAGGCGGCGACGGCGGCCCAGGCGCCGGCCAGGGGCCCCGCCCCGTGGCCCGGCGTGGCCGTCCTCGACGTGCGGCTGCCCGACGGGGACGGGATCACGGTCTGCCGGGAGCCGCGCTCGGCGATGCCCTGCCCGGCGCGTCCGAGGCCGACCTGTCGCTGAGGGAGGAGTTCCACGACCACCGCCTCGGCCTCCGGGAGCAGTCACGACGGTTCGACGCCACGGCCGGGGCCGGTTCCTCGCGAGCCGGGGAGCTGATGACCTCGCCCCCGGTCGTGATCGGTCCCGAGGCCTCCCTTTCCCGGGCGACCCG
The DNA here is from genome assembly GCA_000716465.1 of Streptomyces bikiniensis. Classification (GTDB taxonomy): domain Bacteria; phylum Actinomycetota; class Actinomycetes; order Streptomycetales; family Streptomycetaceae; genus Streptomyces; species Streptomyces bikiniensis. Next base: position 4,082 of record JNWL01000003.1, on the reverse strand, counting down.
GCCGGCACGGGCCGTCGAGGGTGTGGTGGACGTCCGCTGCGAACCCGCCGCCGCCGGGAGGGTTCGCGGACCCGACCCGCCCGGGTCCGCGTCCGGACCCCGTCATCACGTGCGACCACCGCGTCCGTACACCGCGTCCAGCCCTCGCGTCCAGCCACCGCACCACGTTCCGGAAACACTCCCGCAATACCCCCGGGGGTAAAGTGGTCCTGCCCCGCGCGGGCCCCGCCGACAGACAAGGACCGCATTCCGCCATGACCACGCCCACCGCCCTCGGTACCGACGAGGCACGCGCCCGCCTGCACGAGCTGACCGTGATCGACGTGCGCACCCCGGGCGAGTTCGCGAGCGGCCACCTGCCCGGCGCGCTCAACATCCCCCTGGACCGGATCGAGGACGCCCTGCCCGAGCTCCGCGGGGCCGCCGACCGCGGAGAGGTCCTGGTGGTCTGCGCCTCCGGCGCCCGCTCGGAGAACGCCTGCCGGACCCTCGCCGGGCACGGCGTCACCGCCGCCACCCTCGCCGGCGGCACCGGCGCCTGGGCCGCCGGCGGTCACGACCTGCGCCGCTCCGGAGGCGGCCCGCGCGCCTCCTGGGCCATGGAGCGGCAGGTCCGCCTCGCCGCCGGCGCCGTCGTCCTCCTCGGACTGCTCCTCGGGCTGCTCGTGCACCCGGCCTTCCAGCTGCTCTCCGCGGGCATCGCCGCCGGTCTCGTCCTCTCGGCGGTGACCGACACCTGCGGCATGGCCGTCGTGCTCGGCAGGCTGCCCCACAACCGCCCCCGGGCCGCCGACCTCGAAGCGTCCCTCGCCGCACTGCGCGGCCGCTGACCCGCGGGCCGGGGCGGGGGTCCGGCCGCCGCGCGCCTCCCCGTGCGCCCCGCCACCCCGCCGCCCGGCCGCGCATGCTCGAAGCATGTTCCGGGTGACGACCACCGACCTCAGTCGTCGTCCGTTCCCGCGTCGCTGTCGCGGCGGAGCCTTCCGGACCAGACGGGCTCCACCCGCTCCCACTCCCGCTCCCACGCGGCGTACCGGCGCCCCTCGGCCGTCCGCCGTACGAGGAGGAGGGCGCCGGCCCCCGCCGCTCCGACGGCACCCGCCACCGCGATGCCGCCGGAGACCGCGGTCAGCGAACGGCTCGCGGCGTCGCCGGGGGCCCGGACGGGGGTCCCCGCGTCGTCCACCCAGACGGTCACGGTCCGACCCGGGGGCGTCCGGGGCGGGACGTGGACGGTCCCGGACCGGCGTACGCGCTCGGGGTGCTCCCAGGTCGCCGGTGCGAGGGCGTACGGCTCCGTGCCGTACCGGGTGGAGGCGGCCGGTTCCCTGGCCGGGCCGGTCGTGGTCGCCGTCACCCGGTGCCGGTGGGCGGCGCGCTCGCGGTCGGCGTCGGCCCCGGCCTTCCAGAGCGCTCCGGCGACGACGGCGCCGCAGAGCAGGGCGAGCGTCAGGAGGAGGACCAGGGCGGCGCGTCCGGAGGGTTCCGACCCCCGCGGGGCGCCGTCGCCGTCCCGTGGCTCGAGGCGGGTCATGCCGCACCTCCCGTGGGAGCGGTCCGCCTGCGTTCCGGCGACTCCGACGTCCCTTCTTCCGTCCGGCCGCCGCGGACGCGTCCTTCGCAGGGGTCGGCCGGCGGGCCCGGCGCCCGGCTCCGGGCGCGCGCGTCGGCGGTGTGGCGTACGCCGTCCTGCACTACGGGCCCGCGCGCGCGTCGGCCCCGGACCGGGGCGGCGCGCGCCCGGGCCGGGACCGACGAAACACGCGCTAGGGCAGGAGCTCGTCCATGGAAGCGCGCCCCTTCTCCGCCATGCGGCGTTCCGCCCAGGCGAGGTTCTTCGGGGTCACGTCACGGCCGGAGGCGAGGACCAGGTCCTCCGCCGTGAACTCCCCCTCCGATCCGGCGTGCAGCAGCCGGTCGGGCGTCGGGAAGTCCCCCTGGGACGTCTTGTCGGGCTCAGCGTTCATGCCGCCTCCTACGTGTTCGTCCGGCACTGGCCATTCTCGTGTCCGGTCGGCGAGAACGCATCCGGGGCCGGAGGGGACCCGGCGCCGGCCCGCCGGACGAGCAGGTGCGCGTCCGGTACGACGGCTCCGCGCACCGCCTCCTCCCAGAGGGCGAGGCCCGTGCGGAGCAGGTCGTGCGCGGCAGTGGCCTCGGCGGCCGTCCAGAGCCCGCCGTCGCCGGCCTCGAAGAACCGGTCGTAGGCGGCGTCGTGGACCGCGTCCTGGGCCGGGAGGGCGAGGGCGGTGTCCACACCCCGCGCCAGGTCCTCGAAGAAGTTCCACGCCTCCAGGAGCGGTGCCGCAGGGACGGGCCCGGGAACGCGGACCCACTCCCCCACGGGTTCCAGGTCCAGGTACGACTCCGCGTCCGTCACGAAGTCCCAGCGGTGCCGGGCGCAGTGCTCCTCGGCCGGGCCGACGGCGTGGAAGGCGAGGAGCCGCCCCCGGTCGTCGGCGGCCACGGCATCGCGGTCGTCGCCCTCGCCCCGGCGCCAGAGCACGTACAGGTCTCCCCGCCGGGTCCCGATCCGGTACGGGTGGTGGTCGGTCACTCGAAGCCTCCGCCCGGGGTCTCCCAGGGCTGTCGTACGAGGTCGGCGGCGGCCCTGAGGGACAGGGCCGCCCCTTCCTCGTGGTGGCGGGCGTACGCCTCGGGGGCGAGGGCCCCGCGCAGGACCTCCTCCGCGCGGGTGCGGATCAGGGCATCCGTCTCCGGGGTGAAGGGGCGGAAGCTGCCGCTGCCGACCCCGGCGTGGGCGTCGTACGCGCCGAGGAACCGGGCCCCGGCCTCGGCGTCGCCCGGCCCGCCCCGCCCGCCGCGGGCCCACGCGGCGGTGCCGAACTGGGCGACGACGAGGTACGGGGCGACCAGATGGGCCAGGGTCTCCACGTCCACGACGGCGCGGGCGAGCCGCCCGACGGCCCGGTCGTACAGGCCGTCCACGCAGTCGAGCCACGCCCACGTCCCGCCGACCAGGCCCCGGAAGAGCGCCGGGACGGCCTCTCCGAACTCGCCCTCCAGCAGGGTGAGCTGGGCGCGGGCGAGGTCGGTGCGTCCGGTGTGGGCGTAGTGCTGGACGAGCAGCGTCCGGGCGGCGCCGGCGGCCTCGGCGCCCCACTTCCCGGCCTCGTCGGCGGCCTCGGCCAGGAGCCGTTCGGCCGCCGGGTCGCCTTCGGGCCGGCCGCCTTCGCATCCCCCGCCCCCGAGCCGGAGCCGTACGGCGGCCAGGCGGGCGGTGAAGACGGGCACCTGGGAGCGCGCGCCCACCCGGGCGGCGGCGGCCGTGGCCCGTTCGAAGTCGGCGGCGGCCTCGGGGAGCCTGCCGTCCTGCTCGTAGGCCTCGCCCCGGGCGGCGAGGGACTCCGCGGTGCCCCAGGAGTCCCCGGCGGCCTCGAAGAGGACGAGGGCTTCCTCGGCGTCGGCGCCGCGACCGGCGAGCTTGGCGCGCATGAGGAGGGCGAAGCCCAGGTCCCAGCCGGGAGCCCGGTCGCGGCAGGCGTCGACGATCTCCGTGAGGGCCTCGTCGAGGGTGGTGAGTTCCCCGGTCATCAGGCGGGCGAAGTACCACATGGTGCCCGGCTGCCGGCAGGTCTGCGGCAGGCCGGGGCGGTACGCGGAGACGAGGGCGGAGAGCCGGGCGCGGGTCTCGGGGCGTTCGAGGGCGGTGGCGCCCGCGCCGCCCTGGGTGGCGAGCGCGTACAGGCGGCCGCCGCGCCGGGCCTCCCGGAGGCGTTCGCCGGTCCACGGCGGCGGCACGTCCACGCACCGCCCGTCGAGCGGTTCCGCGCGCCGGACGGGCTCCCGGAACGGGTCGGGTCCGAGGCGTCCGGCCTCCGCGGCCCAGGTGCGGGCGTCCACGTGGTGGTTGCGCAGCTGCCAGAACCAGCCGAGGCAGTGGACGAGGCAGAGGACCTCCTGCTCGTCGCCGCGCGCCACGGCGGTCCGCAGGGCACCGCGCAGGTTGTCGTGCTCCCGCTCGAAGCGGGCGATGGCGGCGACCTGCCCCGGCCCCCGCAGCTCCGGATCGGTCCGCCGGGCCAGCTCCCGGTAGTACACCAGATGCCGCCGCTCCACCT
>JNWL01000002.1 GCA_000716465.1 Streptomyces bikiniensis | reverse complement strand
CCCCGTCGAACGCATGATGCGCGACGCCAAGATCACCCAGATCTACGAAGGCACCAACCAGGTCCAGCGCATCGTCATGGCCCGCAACCTCCCGTAACCACACGACCGTTGAGCTGTTGAAAGGAGACAGGCCGTGACCCTGAAGATCGCTGTCTGTGTGAAGTACGTCCCCGACGCGACCGGCGACCGCGGTTTCGCCGACGACCTGACGACCGACCGCGAGGCCGTCGACGGCCTGCTCTCGGAGCTGGACGAGTACGCCGTCGAGCAGGCCCTACAGATCTCCGAGGAGGCGGACGACGCCGAGGTCACCGTCGTCACCGTGGGCCCGGACGACGCCAGGGACGCGCTGCGCAAGGCCCTGTCGATGGGCGCCGACAAGGCCGTCCACGTCAACGACGAGTCCATCCACGGCTCGGACGTGTTCGCCACCTCCGCGATCCTCGCCAAGGCCCTGGAGAAGACCGGCTTCGACCTGGTCGTCTGCGGCATGGCCTCGACCGACGGCGCCATGGGCGTGCTGCCCGCGCTGCTCGCCGAGCGCCTGAACCTGCCGCAGGTCACCCTGCTCTCCGAGGTCTCCGTCGAGGACGGCACCGTGAAGGGGCGCCGGGACGGCGACGCCGCCACCGAGCTCCTCCAGGCCCCGCTGCCGGCCGTCGTGTCGGTCACCGACCAGTCCGGCGAGGCCCGCTACCCCTCCTTCAAGGGGATCATGGCCGCCAAGAAGAAGCCGGTCGAGGAGCTGGACCTGGACGACCTGGACGTCGACGCCGACGAGGTCGGCCTCGGCGGGTCCTGGACCCTGGTCGACTCCGCGACCCCGCGTCCGCCCCGGACCCAGGGCACGATCGTCACGGACGAGGGCGACGGCGGCAAGCAGCTCGCCGCCTTCCTCGCCGCCCAGAAGTTCATCTGACCCGCCCCGGCACGACACCCACACAGGAGCAACGAATCATGGCTGAGATCCTGGTTCTCGTGGACCACGCCGACGGTGCGGTCCGCAAGCCGGCCCTCGAACTGCTCACGATCGCGCGCCGCATCGGCGAGCCCTCGGCCGTCGTCCTCGGCGCCGGCGAGGCCGCCGCGTCGATCGCCGCGACCGCCGGCGAGTACGGCGCGGCCACCGTGTACGTCGCGGACGGCACCGAGTTCGCCGAGCAGCTCGTCGTCCCGAAGGTCGACGCGCTCACCCAGATCGCCGAGGAGAAGGGGGCGGCCGCCGTCCTGGTGACCTCCTCCGGCGAGGGCAAGGAGATCGCGGCCCGCGTCGCGCTCCGCCTCGGCTCCGGTCTGATCACCGACGCCGTGGAGCTGGAGGCCGGCGAGAACGGCCCGGTCGCCACCCAGTCCGTCTTCGCCGCCTCGTACCAGGTGCGGTCGACGGTCTCGAAGGGCGTGCCGGTCGTCACCGTCAAGCCGAACTCCGCCGCCCCGGAGGCCGCCCCGGCCGCCGGCGCGGTCGAGAACGTCTCCGTCGCCTTCACGGGCAACGCGGCGAAGGTCGTCTCGCGCACCCCGCGCGTCTCCACCGGCCGTCCCGAGCTGACCGAGTCCGCGATCGTGGTCTCCGGCGGCCGCGGCGTCGGCGCGGCCGAGGGCTTCGGGGTCGTGGAGAAGCTGGCCGACTCGCTCGGCGCGGCCGTCGGCGCCTCCCGCGCCGCCGTGGACGCCGGCTGGTACCCGCACGCCAACCAGGTCGGCCAGACCGGCAAGCAGGTCTCGCCGCAGCTGTACGTCGCGGCGGGCATCTCCGGCGCGATCCAGCACCGGGCCGGCATGCAGACGTCGAAGACGATCGTCGCGGTCAACAAGGACCCGGAGGCCCCGATCTTCGACCTCGTGGACTACGGCGTGGTCGGCGACCTCTTCGAGGTGCTGCCGCAGCTGACGGACGAGATCGGCACCCGCTGACCTTCCGGCGCCGTCGGTCTTCCGGCAGCGGAAAGGGGCGGTGGGGTGGCACAGAGTGCCACCCCACCGCCCCTTTCCCATGAGGTGGGACGGGTCCCGCTCACATCCAGCCGTCGAGCGGGACCTCTTCGCAGAGCCGGACGACGGGGCGGCGGCCGGAGACGCCGACGCCCGAGAAGAGCTTGACCCGGGCCCCGGGGCGCACCGCGTGCGGCGGCCCGTCGACCCGGCAGCGGACCACGAAGCCCTCCGCCATGTGCACCGGCCAGAGGTCGGCGTCGGCCGCGGCGACCCCGCGCCGTACGGAGATCACGCCCTCGCCCCCGCTGAGTTCGGGCGCGAGGTCGGTCGACCCGCAGGTCGGACAGAGCAGTCGCTGGAAGGTGGTGGTGTGGCACCAGCGGCAGCGCTGGAAGTAGAGCTCGGAGTCGGGGGCCGTCTCCTCGGCCTGGACGGCGGTCCCGCTCCTCAGTCCCGTGTGGAACACGATGCCTTCTCCTCGCACTCGGCGGCTCGACCGTGCATGGAGCAAAGATATGGCACTGAGTGCCATCAAATAAAGACCTGAGTTCCCTCAATTGGAGATACTGAGATCCCTGGGAGTCCGGGTGGCGCCGCCCGGACGCCCCTCAGCCCTCGCCGAGGCTCGACTCCACCTCGCGCACCACGCGCCACATCGGGGTGGACCGCTTGGTGATGACCACCACGACGTCCTCCGTCTCCTCGGCCGGGGCGTCCGAGGCCGGGGCGGGGCTCCAGGTGGAGCGCACGAACTCCAGGGCCTCGTCCACCGCCGCCAGCGGGTCGCCCTCGCCGCCCGAGCGGAGCCAGTGGCGCAGGGCGTGGTTGTGGGCGGCGACCACGGCCGCCGCGACCACGTTGGCGCGCAGGGTGCCGTCCCTGCGGTCGGCCCAGCGGGTGCGCAGGTAGTCGCCGAGGGTCTTCTCGTACCGCCAGACCACCGACAGCTCGTACGTGCGGAGCCCGGCGACCTCGCGGGTGAGCCGGTAGCGCTGCACGGAGAAGGTGGGGTTCTCGGCGTACATCCGCATGACGATCCGGGCGGCGCCGCAGACCCGGGCGACCGGGTCGTCGGAGTCCGCGCTCGCCGCGAGGAAGCGGGTCATGTCGTCGAGGCACTGGTCGTGGTCGGGGAAGACCACGACCTCCTTCGACGGGAAGTACCGGAAGAAGGACCGCCGGCCGACGCCCGCGAGGGTCACGATGTCGTCGACGGTGGTCTGCTCGTAGCCCCGCTCCAGGAAGAGCTGGAAGGCCGCGGCGATGAGGGAGTCCCGCATCGCGGGCTTCGTGGAGTTCGTCGACGCTGTTCCCATGCGTCGAAACTAGCACTGGAACGACAGGCGTGCGGCACTGGGTGCCGGACGAATCCGGCACCCAGTGCTCTTCCGAGGGTACGGAGGCTCAGCGCGCGGCCATCCGGAGCGCGCCGTCCATGCGGATCGTCTCGCCGTTGAGGTAGTCGTGCTCGGCGATCATCGCGACGAGCCGGGCGTACTCCTCCGGGCGGGCGAGGCGCTGCGGGAAGGTGACACTCGCGGCGAGACCGGCGCGGACGTCCTCGCCGAACCCGGCCATCATCGGGGTGTCCACGATGCCGGGGGCGACGGTGACGACCCGGATGCCGAACTGCGCGAGGTCGCGGGCGGCGGTGACGGTCATGCCGGCGACGCCCGCCTTGGAGGCGGCGTACGCGATCTGGCCGACCTGGCCCTCGAAGGCGGCGATCGAGGCGGTGTTGACGACGAGGCCGCGCTGCCCGTGCGCGTCGGGCTCGTGCCGGGCGATGGACTCGGCGGCGAGCCGCATCACGTTGAAGGTGCCGATCAGGTTGACGTTCACGACGGCGCGGAACAGGTCGAGGTCGTGCGGCCCCTTGCGGCCCAGGATCCGGGCGGAGGGGGCGATGCCGGCGCAGTTCACGGCGAGCCGCAGCTCGGCCCCGTCGGCGTCGATCCCGGCGAGGGCCGCGCGGACCTGCTCCTCGTCGGTGACGTCGGCGGCGAGCAGCCGGACGCCCTCGGGGAGGTCGCCGGCGGCGGCCACGGCCTTGTCCAGGTCCAGGCCGTAGACGGTGGCGCCCCGGGCGGCGAGCGCGGCGGCGGTGGCGGCACCGAGGCCGGAGGCGGCGCCGGTGACGAGAGCGGCGGAGCCTGCGATGTCCATGGAACTCCTCGTTCGTGTCGTGCGGGGGCGACCCTGCCGCCGGGGTGGCCGCCGGATCGGGCGCGTGCCCGCGGAGGACCGCGCGGTCCGCGCGATCTGCGCCGCCCACCATAGAACCGCCTGCCGCGCCCCCGGAAGCGGAGGCCGCGCCCCCGGCGCCGGGGCGGGCCCCCTCCCGTACGTCCTCCGTCGGCTCGGCGACGGGTGCTCGGGCCGGCGACGGTAACGGCGCCGGCGGGGGCGTTAGCGCGACGGCAGCGGGACGTGAGCAGCCGGCGGCAGGCTGGTGGCGACCATCGCGGCCGGTGCGCGCCGGCCGCGGCCAGAAGACCGCGGGGACCGCCGTGCGTGCCGGAGACCGGCCCGGGGGCGCCGGCGCGGCCGCCCCGTCCTCCGTACCGGACGCCCGACCACGTCCGGACGGTCGGGGCGTACGAGAAGGAGCAGGTAGCGGAAGTGCTCACCAAGCGGGTGACGGTGACCGTCCACGCGTCCGATCCGCTCAGCCGGGCCGGGCTGATCAGCCACTTGCGGCACCAGCCGTCCCTGGACGTCCTGCCGGAGCGGACCGAGGGGGGACGGGGCCGGGAGGAACGGTCCGGCGGGGAAGGAGCCGGGAGGGAACGGGCCGGGAGGGACGCGCCCGGGAGGGACGGGGGCTCCCCGGCCGTCGCCGTGGTGCTCGCGGACCGGATCGACGAGTCCACCACGGCCGAGCTGCGACGGCTGCTGCGCGGCCGGGACCGGCGGGTCGTCCTCGTCGCGGGCGAGCTGCGCGAACCGGACCTGCTGTCGGTGGTCGAGTACGGGGTGCGCGCCATCATCTGGCGCCACCAGGCCACCGAGCAGCGCCTGTTGAGCGCCGTGCACAGCGCGGCGCGCGGCGAGGGGGAGCTGCCGCCGGACCTGGTCAGCCGGCTCCTGAACCAGGTGGGCCGGCTCCGGCGGGCGACGGCGGCGGGTGCGACGGCCGGCGGGACGGTGCCGCTCTTCGGGATGGCGCCGCGCGAGGTGGACGTCCTGCGGCTGCTCGCCGAGGGCCTGGACACCCGGCAGATCAGCGAGAGGCTCGCCTACTCCGAACGCACCGTCAAGAACATCCTGCACGCGCTGATGACCCGCCTCCAGCTCACCAACCGGGCGCATGCCGTCGCGTACGCGCTCCGCGAAGGCTACATCTGATGATCCACGAGATCGACGGGGCGCTGCGCCGCCTGCTCGCGCCCGCCGTGACGGGCGACGTCGCCTTCGACGCGCCGACCCGGGACTGGGCGGCCCGCCGCACCGCGCCGACCCTGAACGCCTATCTGTACGACATCCGGGAGGACGTGGAACGACGCGAACGCGGCGCCTTCGCCGAGCGGGACGCCCGGGGGGTCGTGACGCGGCACCGCCGGCCGGTGCGCTGGTTCCGGCTCTCGTACCTGGTGACGGCCTGGACCGCCCGTCCGGAGGACGAACACCGGCTCCTCTCCGGCGCGTTGGCCCTCCTGCTGCCCCACGAGGTGCTGCCGGAGGACGCGGTGCCGGAGTCGGTCCGCCCGGTCTCCGCGGTGCTCCCGCTCTCCGTCGCGGTGCCGCCGGCCGAGTCGCGCTCGCTCGCGGACATCTGGTCGGCGCTGGGCGGCGAGCTCAAACCGTCCCTGGACGTCGTGGTCGTCACCCCGTTCCCGGTCGTCCCGGTGTACGAGGCGGCGCCGCCGGTCACGGTGGGCGCGGAGCTCGTCGTCCGCGGGATCGACGGCGTGCCGGGGGACTCCAGGCCCCGGATGCTGCGGCGGCCGGGACCGGCGGCCCGCGCCACGAGGGGCGAGGACGGTGCCGGTCATGGGCGCTGACGGCACGGGTACGGGCGACGGCGGCGGCGTGCTCGACCTGGTCGCCGCCCTGCGCGCCCGGGTCGCCGCCCTCGTGGAGGCCCGCGGCGCCGGGGACCCCACGGCCGGAGATCCGCTGCGGGGGCTGTACGTCAGCGGGGAGACGGCCCGCCGGATCGCGGCACGGGGCGCGAGTGCCGCCGTACGGGGCGCGGACCCCGTCCTGCCGGACGTCGGCGGGGCGGACCGGACGGCCCGGCTCGCGCGGGCCTTCGGGCTCTCCGCGCTCGACGCGCACGTCCTCCTCGTGGCGCTCGCGCCGGAGGTGGACCGGGACTTCGAGGCGCTCTACGGCTACCTCAACGACGACGTCGGCCGGCGCCGCGCCACCGTGGCGCTCGCCCTCGACCTGGCCGGCACCGGCCCTTCCGACCCGGCCGGCCGCGACCGCTTCCACCCGGCCGCCCCGCTGCGCGCCGGGGGCCTCCTGGAGGTCGCGGACGAGGACCGGCCGCTGCCGGGGCGGGCGCTGGGCGTGCCGGAGCGGGTGGTGGCCCACCTCCTCGGCGACGACGGTCACCTCGACGCGGAACTCCTCGGCAAGGGGGTGGAGTTGCTGCCGCCGGTGGACGAGGGAACGGGCCCGGGCCGCTCCGCGCTCGGGGCGCGGATCGCCGCGGCGGGGCCCCTCGCCGTACACCTGCGGGAGCGCGTCCCCGGGGCCGGCGCGGGGGCGGTGGCCGCCGCGCTGAGGGGCGACGGGCGGCCCGTGCTGCGGTACCGGCCGGAGGCCGTGGACGTGCCGGCGGCGCGGGCGCTGCTGCGCGAGGCCCGGCTGCGCGGTGCCGCCGTGGTGGTCGGGCCGCTGCCGCCGGACCCGGGGCCGCTGGTGCGCGCACTGGCCTCGCCCGGCGTGACGGTGGTCCTCGCCGGCACCGGCGCGCCCGACCCCCGGTGGGCGCCGGACGCCGGACTGCTCGCCCTGGACGCGCCGGACGGGCCGGTGGGCGACGGAGACCTGTGGCGGCGCGAACTCGGGCCGCTGGACGACGACTCCGGCCTGGACCGGGCCACCGCCGCGTACCGCCTCGGTGAGGAGCAGGTCCGCCGGGCGGCCCGTTCGGCGCGGGCCCTCGCCGCGTTCGAGGGGACCGCGCCGACCCTCGCGCACGTGCGGCACAGTGAACCTTTTCCATCCTCACTCTGAGCTGGTCAGATGCAGAGTGAGGACGGCCTGGACGAGCTTGGTGATCCGGGTGGTCGAGCATCGCAGCTTGCGGAGGAGTCGCCAGGATTTGAGGGTGGCGACGGCCTTCTCGACGAAGGCCCGGATCTTCGCGTGGGACCGGTTGACCGCTTGCTGGCCGGTGGAGAGGGTCTCCCATCGTCCCCGGCACGGGATGCGGATCGTGCCGCCGGCACCTCGGTATCCCTTGTCGGCCCAATAGCCCTACTTCCGAACCAGGTTGGAAAAGGCTCAATGCCGGCCGCCTCGCCGACTCCCCCGGCCTGCGGCCTGCGGCGCAACGTCGTCCAGCGAAGCGACGGCACCGAAGAGCAAGCCTACGCCGACAACCTCGGTCCCGGCACCGGCGAAGAGGGGTTCGAGGGCCGCAACGCGACCAGAGCATCAGTATGATCATCGGTCGATGCGGCCCATACGGGGTCGATCACCTGAGGAGGGAACCACGTGCGTAGTCGCTGGACCAAGATCGCAGCCCTGGCAGCTGGGTTGGTGATGTGGAGCGCCCAGTCGGCCGTGGCAAGCGACACGGTCGGCTGGAAGACCGTGTCAACGAATTCCAACTGGTACTGCGGTGCCTACGTCGGTCACTCGGAGACCACGGTCTGGAACAGTCAATGGATGAAGTTCAAAGCCTGCACCGTCGTGAACAACAGTGGTGGCGCGCAGGCGGTCCTCGTCGTGCAGAACTCGAATCCGACTGACGGGTTCTACATGGAGATGGGGCGGGTCGTCTTCGAATCTCAGCGCGGCGGCGACGTGTGGTGCGCGCCGTCTAATCTCTCCGCTGGCATGACCCGCGGCTGCTACGGGCCCACTGTTCCGGTCGGCAAGTGTTACTACCCGATCGTTCCGAAGGTGGAGCTGAAGATCAACGGAGACACCGACGTCGCTTACGGCAGGACCGACGCCAGGACTGGCTGCGACTTCTAGAGGGGGACTGTAAATCGTTCGGTGTAACTCCCGATCATGGAGGATGCACCGATGACCAGTGAGAACGTGACCGAGGCCGAGCCTGTCGAGGCGGCTGAGTCGCAGCCGGTGAGGGTGGTGGACGACCGGCTGATCGACGAGCTGGTGTCCCGGGCCCAGGCCGAGGGACTGCAGCTGACCGGCGAGGGCGGGTTGCTCCAGCAGCTGACGAAGCGGCTGCTGGAGTCCGCGCTGAAGGGCGAGATCACCGACCATCTCGGCTATGACAAGCACGACCCGGCCGGGAAGAGCGGCGGCAACTCCCGCAACGACACCCGGCCGAAGACCGTGCTGACGGACGTCGGTCCAATGGAGATATCCGTGCCGCGTGACCGCGACGGATCGTTCGAGCCGAAGATCGTCAAGAAGCGGCAGAAGCGGCTGACCGGCGTGGATGAGATGGTCATCTCGCTGTCCGCGAAGGGCCTGACCACCGGTGAGGTGCAGGCCCACCTGGCCGAGGTCTATGGCGCCGACGTCTCGCGCCAGACGATCTCCACGATCACCGACAAGGTCCTCGAGGGCATGGCCGAGTGGCAGAACCGGCCCCTCGACCCCGTCTATCCGGTCGTCTTCATCGACGCAATCCACGTGAAGATCCGCGACGGCGCCGTCGCCAACCGGCCGATCTACGTGGCCCTGGCGGTCACCATCGAAGGCCGACGCGAGATCCTGGGCTTGTGGGCCGGAGACGGCGGCGAGGGCGCCAAACACTGGATGCACATCCTCACCGAGATCAAAAACCGCGGCGTGAACGACGTCCTCATGCTCGTCTGCGACGGCCTCAAGGGCCTGCCCGACGCGGTCGAGACCGTCTGGCCGCAGACGATCGTGCAGACCTGCGTAGTCCACCTGCTGCGGAACTCCTTCCGCTATGCCGCCCGCCAGGACTGGGACAAGATCGCCAAGCTCCTCAAGCCGGTCTACACCGCCGCGACGGAGGAGGCCGCCCTCGAGCGGTTTGCGGAGTTCGCCGACGCCTGGGGCCGGAAGTATCCGGCGATCGTCAGGCTCTGGGAGAACGCCTGGGAGGAGTTCACCCCCTTCCTGCGGTTCGACACCGAGATCCGCCGCATCGTCTGCACGACCAACGCGATCGAGTCCGTGAACGCCAGGATCCGGCGGGCGGTCAAGGCCCGCGGACACTTCCCCAACGAGACCGCCGCCCTGAAATGCGTCTACATGGCGATCATGTCCCTCGACCCGACCGGCAGGGGACAAACCCGCTGGACCCTGCGCTGGAAGACCGCGCTGAACGCCTTCGACATCACCTTCGACGGCCGGCTCACCGCAGCCCGTCAGTAACCCCAACCACCCTCGTTACACCGTTTGATTGACAGACCCGGGCCCGGCCCACATATAGATAACGGGTGACCACGATGAAGTCGAGGATCGCAAGCCTCCTCACCTCCTGGTCTACGTGACTGGTGGGATGGCCTGTCAGGTCGGTAAGTGGGCTCGGGGCTGAATGGATGATCGTCCTGTAGCCGAACCTCCCTGGCGTGGTTCGTGCAACGGATGTGGGCCCCATCAGCGGCCTTGGCGAAGAGCGCGGCCGAGGAAGTTATTCGATTTGGTCCCAGGGCGCCGGACGTACGCAGCGAAGACCTCGCGGCCGTGCACCTCGAACCTGAGGGCCTTCTTCCTGCGCGGGCGGATGATGCGCGGCCGTGTCCCGTACAGCACGTAGCGGGTCACGGAGTGGTCGTAGACGATGACGCCCTGGAGGCCACGGGGGCCCTCCTCGACCTTCCAGGTGATGTACCGGCCCATGCGGCCGGGGCCTCGTGTTGGACGATGTTCGCCGTCCGCTTCGTGCGCTGGGCGAGCCGGCGGGCGACGGTCCCGTTCCGTAGCCGCAGAGTGCGAGCGATGACACCCGGGGCGATCCGTACCTCGACGCTCACGGTGACGTCTCCTCGCTCGAGCAGGCACAGCCAGGCAGGGCCACGGTGATGCGCTGCTCCAGGCCGACGCAGCCGCCCTCGGGCCCGATCGTCCTCTGCACGCCCATCACGAATCGCCGGCCGCGCCTGAGCTGGGGGCGGTCGCGGGCAGGCAGCACAGCAGCGCGTTGGAGACGGTCACCATGTCGGTGTGCAGGATCCGGGCCGCCGCGGTGAGTTCGTCGCACGCCGGCGGGCAGCCTTTCTCGGTGAAGGTCGGCGCGCAGCGCAGCAGTGTGACGAGCAGTTCGACGGCCGTGACCGGCGGCGGGGCGCAGCCGCGTACGCCCTGGACGGTGCGGGCCTCGACGGGGAAGCCGTCGTGCGTGGAGCCGAAGATCCGGGCGACGGACACCGCCAGCTGTCCGCCGGTCTCCTCGCCGCACGGGTCATCGCACGAGTCCCAGGCGACCGCGCCCGGGACGATGCAGGCCCGCTCCGGGCACCCGGGCTGTCCCGGCACCTCGACTGCGGTCTTCGCCAAGGCGGCGCACACGCAGCCGAGGACGCTCTCGGTCAATCCTGCGATCGCGGTGGCGCTCAGGGCCATGTCGTCGTCCTCAGGCGCTTGAAGTCCGGGGAGTAGACCCGGAACGGGCCGGTCAGCCGGTAGGGATTGACCGCTGCGAGCCACAGGTCGCACAGCGGCAGGCCGGTCCGGCCCTCCGAATAGATCAGCGTCGGGTCCGGCATCTCCATGTCGACGCCCTGCCGCGAGATCCGGGTCAGGTTCCGGTTCGTCCGGCAGCCGCACGCCCCCGGGGAGCAGCTCTTGAGGAGGTGGCACGTCAGCTCCGACACCGCAGCGACGGCCGCGTCGTCGAGCGGCAGCCTCCACCGGTGGTGACCGCGAACGTTCCCGGGGCGCCGGGCGGGGCATCCCCCCGTTCCTCGCGGACCTGCTGTACCAGCTCATCAACTCCCACAAGAACGAGCTGGTCTTCCTGGCCCCCAAGGGTGGCCGGCTGCTCATCGGCGGCGAGTTCTATGCTGACACCTTCCATCCGATCGTCGGCGGCCGGCCTCCGAAGCCGAGCAGCCGCGGACACGCCGCCCGGCCCGGGATCCGTCCCGTCCTCGGCGTCACGACCATGACCCCGCACGGCCTACGCCACGGCGGCAAGGTCTGGCTGGACGAGGAGGGGCGTCATCCACGCGTCGCCGTCGAGGAGCGGATGGGCCACGAGGTGCCGGGCGTGGAGGGCACCTACTCCCACACGACCCTCGGCATGGAGCTGGCCATCGCCGACACCCTGGAACGGCTGTGGTGGGAGTCCCTTCGCCCGGTCCTCGACGTCCGGGAGCACGGGCCGATCCCCTCGGGAGAAGTTGTTGGAAACTTGATCTCCCGAAATTCTCCCGAACGGCGAAGAAGAAGGCCCCCGAAGCGCACAACGGGCGCCTCGGAGACCTGAGCCAGATCGGCCCACACAGCCGTTGACCTGCTACTTCTCCGATACGGCGAGCCCCCGGCTGATCACCAGCCGCTGGATCTGGTTGGTGCCCTCGAAGATCTGCATGATCTTGGCCTCGCGCATGTAGCGCTCCACCGGGAAGTCCCGGGTGTAGCCGTAGCCGCCGAGGACCTGGACCGCGTCCGTGGTGACCTTCATGGCCGTGTCGGTGGCGATGAGCTTGGCCGCGCTGGCCTGGCGGCCGAAGGGGCGGCCGAGGTCGCGGCGGCGGGCCGCGTCCAGGTAGGTGGCGCGGGCCGCGTCGACGGCGGCGGCCATGTCGGCGAGCAGGAAGCCGAGGCCCTGGTGGTCGACGATCCGGCGGCCGAAGGTGGTGCGCTCGTTGGCGTACGCGACGGCGGTGTCCAGGGCGGCCTGGGCGAGGCCCGTGGCGCAGGCGGCGATACCGAGGCGCCCGTTGTCGAGGGCGCTGAAGGCGATCTGGAGCCCTTGGCCCTCCCTGCCGATCAGGCGGTCCTCCTCCAGGAGGGCCCCGTCCCAGTACGCGGCGGTGGTGGGGACGGCCTGGAGGCCCATTTTGCGCTCCGGCGCGCCGAAGGTGAGGCCCTCGGCGGTGCCGGGCGCCAGGAAGCAGGAGACGCCGTGGCTGCCGGGGGCCGTACGGGCGAAGAGGGCGTAGAAGCCGGCCCGGCCGCCGTGGGTGATCCAGGCCTTGGTGCCGGTGATCCGGTACCCGCCGCCGTCCTCCTGTCGCTCCGCCTTGCAGCTGAGGGCGGCCGCGTCGGAACCGGCCTGCGGCTCCGAGAGGCTGTAGCCGCCGACGGTCCGGCCCTCCAGCATCGCGGGCAGCCAGCGTTCCTTCTGCTCCGGCGTGCCGAAGGCGTGCAGCGGGTGGCAGGCCAGGGTGTGGACGCTGGTGGCGACGGCCACGGCCGCCCAGCGCGCGGCCAGTTCCTCCAGGACCTGGAGGTAGACCTCGTACGGCTGGCCCCCGCCGCCGTACTCCTCGGGGTACGCGAGGCCGAGCAGCCCCGCCTCGCCGAGGGTCGCGAAGAGCCCTTCGGGATAGGTCTCGGCGGCCTCGTGCTCGTCCACCCGCGGAGAGAGCTCCTTGTCGGCGATCTCCCGGGTGAGGGCGATGAGGTCCGCCGCCTCGGGGGTGGGAAGCAGGCGGTCGACATCCATGGCGACTCCAGCGGCGCGCAAAGTGGTACTGGTGAGGGTACTCCAGTACCGTTCAGAGTAGCGCAGGAGGTGGCGGCCGCAACCCCTGGAGCCGCACCCCCTGGAACCGCACCCCCGGGTCGCGGCCTGGAATACTGGCCGGGTGATCGAGACCTCCGCCGCCGACACCCCGCAGCTGACGGGCCGGGGAGCGGCGCGCCGCTCCGCCCTCTTCGAGGAGCTCGTCACCCTCCTCGTCGGCGAGGGCTTCGCCCGCCTGACGCTCGACGACCTCGCCGCCCGGCTGCACTGCTCGAAGCGGACCCTGTACGGCCTGGCCGGCAGCAAGGAGCAGCTGGTCCGGGCGGCGGTCGTGCACTTCTTCCGGCGCGCCACGACCCGGGTCGAGGCCGTCCTCGCCGCCGCCACCGGCCCCGCCGAGCGGCTCGCCGCCTACCTGCGGGCGGTCTCGGCCGAGCTGGCGCCGGTCTCCCCGCAGTTCTTCGACGACGTGGCGGCCTTCGAGCCGGCGGCCGAGGTGTACGAGCGCAACACCCGCGCCGCCGCCGGGCGGGTCCAGCAGCTCATCGAGGAGGGCGTGCGGGCCGGGGTCTTCCGCGAGGTGCACGTGACCTTCGCCGCCGACGTCATCTCCTCGGTCATGGTCCGCATCCAGCGGCGCCAGGTCGCCGCCGCGACCGGTCTGGCCGACGCGGAGGCGTACGACCAACTCGCCGAACTCCTCCTCAGCGGCCTCCGGAAGGCCTGAGGCCCGAGGCTTCGATCAGCGAGACCCCCGCCGCGAACGGCCGGTTTCCTCCCCCGCACCCGCTCGACTACTCCGTGGCGCATCACCGACCCCCCTCCCGGGGAGGCCTCCGCGTGGAGCGCAGCCGTACCGTCCTCGGGGTCCGCGCCGCACTCGCCGCCATGGGCGTCACCGCCGCCCTCACCTCCGCCCCGGCGACGCAGGCCGCACCCGCCGAGAGCACCGACCCGTGCCCCGCACCGGAGAGTTCCGGGGCGACGCCCGGCTCGGTCCGCAGCACCTGCCGAACGAACGGCAGAAGCCGGTCGGGCCGCTGCTCGACGGCTACCACCGGGCCGGGAAGCCCTCCCCCGCCGCCTTCCTCAAGAAGTACCGGGAGGGCCCGGTCCCGATCCGCCGGACAGGCCCCTGGGGGTGTCGCGTCGGCACGCCCCCGTTCGGGAAGTGAAGGCGCCTGGCCCCGACCTCCTTATTTCACATCATGACTTAAATCTAAAGATAATGTCGCCTCCCCGCCCCCGCAGCGGTATGTTGCGTTCAGGACTATTCCACCAGGGGGCCCAGTGACCATGCGGAACGGACGCACCGTCCGTGATCTGCGGCGCGAGAACCGCACCGCCGTCCTCCAGCGCCTGTACTTCGACGGGCCGATGAGCCGCTTCTCGCTGGGCCCCGCGACCGGACTGAGCTCCGGCTCGGTCAGCAACGTGGTCGCGGAACTGGTCGCGGAGGGCCTGGTCGAGGAGGCCGGCAGCGTCGACTCGGCCGGCGGGCGCCCCCGCACCCTGCTCCGGGTCTCCTCCGGCAGCGGCTTCATGATCGGCGTCGACGTCGGCGAGACCCGGATCAGGATCGAGCTGTTCGACCTCGCCCTCACCGAACTCGCCCGCGCCGAGCGCCCGCTGGCCGTGGACGGTCCGCATCCGCACGCGCGGTACGAGGTCGGGGTCGTCGTCGGCCACGTCCGGGACGGCATCGCGGAGGTGCTGCGGGCCGCCGAGGTGCCCGTCGAGCGCCTGCTCGGCGTCGGGATCGGGGTGCCGGGCATCGTGGCCCGCACCCCGCCAAGACCCTCGGCCAGGCCGAGATGTGGTTCGGCGCCGGGCGCGGCGCCCGCAGCGCCGTCGTCGTCCTCTTCGGCTCCGGCGTCGGCGCCTGCGTCGTCACCGATCCGGCGGGGCCGGGCCGGGCGGTCGAGTGGGGCCATCTGAAGGTACGGGTGCGGGGGCGCCGCTGCCGCTGCGGCGCCCTCGGCGCCGGCTTCGCCGACCTGATCAACCTCTTCCAGCCCGAACGCATCCTCGTCGGCGGCTGGGCCGGCCTCCAGCTCGGCACCCGCTTCCTGGAGACGGTCGAGGGGTACGCGCGGGAGTACGCCCTGACGTACCCGGCCGCCCGCGTCGGCATCGGCCTGGGCACGCTGGGCCCGGACGCGGTCACGGTCGGCGCGGCGATCCTGCCCCTCGCGGACTTCTTCGCCCGGGGCGGCCGACGCACCGAACCCGGGGGCGAGGCCGCCGAGGAGCAGCCGGCGTGGGCCACGACCGTACGGGAGCGGACGGCGCACTAGGGCCTGTCCGACCCTGATCCGCCGGACAGGCCCCAGGACGGCGGTCCCCGAGGCGGCCGCACGGGGTGGCCGGTCCCGGAGTCGGCCCGTCAGGGCGTGTCCCGGCGGGCGGGGAAGCCGTGGGTGCGGGCCGTGACGACCACGGCGGCCACGGGGACCAGGAGGGCCAGGACGCTCCAGGGGAGGGCCCCGGCGCCGAACGCGTCCAGGAGGAGGCCGCCGACCACCCCGCCGCCCGCCATGGCGACGTTCCAGAGGGTGACCAGCATCGCCTGCGCCGCGTCGGCCCGCTCGCCGCCCGCGTCGCCCGCCGCCGTCTGGAGCAGGGTCGGCGCGCCGCCCCAGCCGAGGCCCCAGAGCACCACCGCGCCGTACACGAGCACGGGCGACCGCGCGAACAGCGCCAGGACGGCGCCGGCCACCGCGACGAGCAGCGTGCCGGTGATCATCAGGGCCCGCAGCCTGCGGTTGATCAGGACGCCGACGGCCCAGATGCTCAGCAGCGAGGCGGCGCCGAAGACCAGGAGGACGGCGTCGGCCCGGCCGCCCATCCCGAACCGGTCCAGGAAGGCGGCGATGTAGGTGTAGAGGAGGGTGTGGGCGAGGACGAAGACGAGGGTGACGGTGAGGACGGGGGTGACGCCGGGCACCTTGAGCGCCCCGAGCGCCGAGGGTGCGGAGCCCTTCTCCGGGCGGTGTCCCGGATGGTCCGGGAGGGCGGCCGGGATCCAGGCCAGGAGGACGAGGGTCAGGCCGGTCATCACGAGGAAGGCCGTCTGCCAGCCGGCGGCCCTGCCGATGAACGTCCCGGCGGGCACGCCGAGGGAGAGCGCCACGGGGATGCCCGCCATGGCCACCGCGACGGCCTTGCCCTGGAGGTGTGCGGGGGCCGTCCGCCGGGCGTAGCCGGCGAGCAGCGCCCACGCGAGACCCGCCGCGACCCCCGCGGCGAACCGGGCCGTCATCGTCAGCGGGTACGAGGTGGAGAGCGCCGTCACGGTGTTGGCGGCGGCGAAGCCGGCCATCGCGGTCAGCAGGAGCCGGCGACGACGCCATCCGGCGGTCGCGGCGGAGAGCGGGACGGCGGTGAGGACGGTGCCGAGGGCGTAGACCGTCACCGTCTGGCCGGTGGCGGACTCGCTGACGCCCAGGTCGCCGCCCATCGCGGGCAGCAGCCCGGCGGGCAGCGTCTCGGTGAGGCTCGTGAGGAACACGGCGGTCGCCAGGGCGAGCAGCGCCGGCAGGTTCAACTTCCCCGGCGGGGAAGGATTTTCGTCTCGTCGCGGGGAGGACGCGGGGCCGTGCGAGGGCCCTCTGGTCAGGTCTGTGCTCGACATGGCAGCATGCTCGAACCCTTCCATTGATGTGAAGGTCAAGCGGGATCCGGAAAAGCGCGGAAGCGTCGCGGGGACGTGGGGAGGACCAGGGCCGTGCGCATCGGGGAGCTGTCGGAACGCACCGGGGTCTCCCGCCGGATGCTGCGGTACTACGAGGAGCAGGAGCTGATCGCCTCCCGGCGGTGCGCCAACGGCTACCGCGACTATCCCGAGCCCTGCGTGGACCGCGTCCAGCAGGTGCGCGGGCTGCTCGACGCGGGTCTCTCGACGCAGACGATCCGCAGGATCCTGCCCTGCCTCGGGCCTCCCGGGCGCATCGACATCCCGAACCCGACGCCGGAGACGATCGCTCTCCTGGAGCTGGAGTGCGCGCGCATGTCGCAGCGGATCGAGCAGCTGACCCGCAACCGGGACGCCATGACCGCGTACCTCGCGGACGTCCGGAAGGCGGCCCCGGCCGAGCCGGCCGCCTGAGGCCCGCCCGGCTCCCGCCGCAACCGCAGCCGGGTGACGGCCTCGCGCGCGGGCTCGGCCTGGTGGGCGCGATCGAGGAGACCTCCGACGAGGCCGTTCGGGCGCTGGTCGAGACGAAACCGGACCTGGTGCGACGCGAACTCGACCGGTGGCGTCACGCGGTCCTCTCGACGGGCGTCGCGGAAACCGTCCGCTGACCGGGCGTCGCGGGAACCCTCCGCTGACCGGGCGCCCCGATCAGGCGGGGAGGAAGAGGTCCCCGGGCGCGTCGTCGACCACGAAGCCGTTGTCGAAACGGACGCGGACGGTCGTGCGGAGCCTCCGCTCCAGGTAGGCGGTCCAGGCGGGTTCCAGGGCGGCGACCTGCTCTTCGAGCTGCCGCCTGCTGGCCGGGGGCATCTGGGGGCCGAAGTCGTCCAGGAGGGACTTGAGCCGTTCGTACTCGCGTGCCTCCGGGCTCTGCGTACGGTCCTCGTCCACCCGCTCGACGGTTCCCTCGACGCCCGCCGCCAGGGCCAGGAACCCGGCCCCGGCGCCCGGCTCCGCCGGAGGTCCGCCCGCCGGGACGACCTCTCCGGCCAGCCTGAGGTCCACCGCCAGCCTCACTCGCCGGCCCTCTTTCAGCATCGTCGGCCCTTCGTCCTCGGGGTGGTCGGGCCGCACGCACGCGCACGCGTGGCCCGGGCCGATTATCGCGGGCCGGAACCCCCGACCCCGTTTCGGGGGCCGGTTCGCGGTTATGCGGCATTCCACCAAGGCAACGGTTTTCCAGGTTCTCGGAGAGGAGCCGACATGTCGGGCAACGAGAAGATGAAGGCCAAGGGCGAGCAGATCAAGGGCGCCGTCAAGGAGAACACGGGCCGTGCGCTCGGCAACGAGCGGATGGCCGGCGAGGGCCGCGCCGAGCGCGCCAAGGGCGACGCCCGGGAGGCCAAGGAGAGGACGAAGGACGCCTTCAAGCGCTGACCCCCGGGTCGGCACGTGCCGCGGCCCCCGGCCCCTCGCGGGTCGGGGGCGCGGCGCGTGCGGAGCCGGGTGGGCCGTGCGCGAGGGGCCGCACGGGCGGTTCGTGAAGGTGGGGTCGTACGCGGGGAGTCGTACGGGCGCGTAGCCACGAGCCGGCCGTACGGCGAGGTCGTGCGGGCACAGTACGAGGTGGTCGTACGGATGAGGTCGTACGGATGAGGTCGTACGGGCGCGGTACGAGCCGAGCGTACGGGTGAGGTCGTACAGGCGGGGCCGTACAGGACGAGGTCGTGCGTGAGGGAGGGAGGGGCCCGTATGGGATCCATCGGGGAGGACAGGGGGCCGGTCCGGCGCGGCCCCGCGGCGATCGGGCGCGATCTGGTGCTCGCGATCGGGCTCGCGGGGGCGTGCGTCGGCGGTCTCGCCCTCTTCTTCAAGACCGCCGAGGCGGCCGGGGACAGTGGTTCCGGTGCGCCGGCCGCCCTCCTGGTGGCGCTCGCCGCCCTCGGGGCGCTGGCCGTCGGCCTCGCGCTGCTCAGGAGGGGCGCGGCGCCCGTCCGGAGGCGTGAGGCGCCGCGCACCGTCGCCGCCGCTCCGGTCCCGGACGTCCCCGACGTCGGGACGGAGGCGCTGGACCACACGGCGGTGGACCCGGACGGCTTCGAGCACACGGTCGCCGCGCTCTGCGCGCGGGACGGCTGCACCCCGGTGGAGGTGGTCGGCGGCGCGGGCGACCTGGGCGCCGACGTGATCGCGACGAGCGTGGACGGGCGGCGCGTGGTGCTCCAGTGCAAGCAGTACGCGGAGGACCACCGCGTGGGCTCCCAGGACCTCCAGCGGTTCGGCGGCACCTGCTTCACCGTCCACGGGGCCGACGTGGCCGTGGTCGTGACCACCAGTTCCTTCACCGCGCCGGCCGCCGAGTACGCCGCCACGTGCGGGATAGTCTGCGTGGACGGCGAGGCCCTGGCCGCCTGGACGGACAGGCTCGCGCCTCCTCCGTGGGAGGCGCTCCCGGTCGATCCGGCCTGATCGCGGAGGGGCGTCCGTCGCGGGGCCGGAGCCGTACGTCGCCACGCGGTGGAGGGCCGCGAGCGCGTCGTCGACGGGACGGGGCCGCGGCCTGCTGGAGGAGCCGAACCCGTTCCACCGCTGCGTGTTCACCGCGACCGCCGTCCGCCGCTTGCCGTCGGCACGGATCACGGCCGGCGCTCCCCCGCCCCCAGACCGTGCCTCCGTGCCCCCAGAAGACGTCCTGCCCGGGGGAGCCTCCATCGGGTACAGGCCGAGGCCGTAGTCGATCACCTTCCCCTCCTGGGAGACGACCGGGACGGTGCGCCGCATCTGCGCCGGCGACGACGGTCCGGGCCGGCCCGCCCGGGGAGCGGTCTCGCCGCCCGGACCGGACGGCCCGGGGGGCGGCGCCTTGTCGCCCGGACCGGACGGCCCGAGGGGCGTTTCGCCGCCCGGGGGCGCCGGCAGGCTCCGGGAGCGGACCTCCGCCGGCGGCCCGCGGGCGAGCCCTCGGGTCAGGCCACGGACCCTATCCGGCCCAGCGGCCCCCGGGGTCCGTCGTGGTGGATCGGGGTGTGGGCGCCGGTGAGGGAGGCGCCGGTACCACCGCGCCGGTGGGCGACGATCTCGGCGCCGATCGAGAGGGCGGTCTCCTCCGGCGTGCGGGCGCCGAGGTCCAGGCCGATCGGGGAGCGCAGCCGGGCGAGCTCGATCTCGGTGACGCCGACCTCGCGCAGCCGCTCGTTGCGGTCCAGGTGGGTGCGGCGGGAGCCCATCGCGCCGACGTAGGCGACGGGGAGCCGCAGGGCGACCCGGAGGAGGGGGACGTCGAACTTGGCGTCGTGGGTGAGGACGCAGAGCACGGTCCGGCCGTCGACCTCGGTGGACTCCAGGTAGCGGTGGGGCCATTCCACGACGACCTCGTCGGCCTCGGGGAAGCGGGCCGGGGTCGCGAAGACGGGCCGGGCGTCGCAGACGGTGACGTGGTAGCCGAGGAACTTGCCGACCCGGACGAGCGCGGCGGCGAAGTCGATGGCCCCGAAGACGATCATGCGGGGGGCGGGGACGGAGGACTCGACCAGGAGGGTCAGGGGCTGTCCGCAGCGGCTGCCGTCCTCGCCGATCTCCACGGTGCCGGTGCGGCCCGCGTCGAGCATCGCGCGGGCCTCGCCGGCGGCGGTGCGGTCCAGCTCGGGGTGGCCGCCGAGCCTCCCCTCGTACGAGCCGTCGGGGCGGACCAGGAGGGCCTCGCCGAGCAGGTCGTCGGGGCCGGAGACGATCCGGGCGAGGGCCGCCGCCTCGCCCGCGACGGCGGCGGCGAGCGCGGCGGGGAAGACCCCGCCGCGGACCGGGGTGACGAGGATGTCGATGATCCCGCCGCAGGTCAGGCCGACGGCGAAGGCGTCCTCGTCGCTGTAGCCGAAGCGCTCGACGACGGTCCGGCCGTCCTCGAGGGCCTGGACGCAGAGGTCGTAGACCGCGCCCTCCACGCACCCCCCGGAGACCGATCCGATCGCCGTGCCCTCGCCGTCGACGGCGAGTGCGGCGCCCGGCTGCCGGGGCGCGCTGCCGCCGACCGCCACCACGGTGGCGACGGCGAAGTCGCGTCCCTGCTCGACCCACCGGTGCAGCTCTTCGGCGATGTCCAGCATCTCGGTTCTCCTTGGGGGTGCGGGGAGGGCGGCGGGGGCGTCAGCCGACGCCGAGCCAGCTCTCGATCGGATGGATGGCGAAGTACACGACGAAGATCGCGGTCAGGCCCCACATGAAGGCCCCGACCTCCCGCGCCTTCCCCTGGGCGGTCTTGATCACCGCGTAGGAGATGACACCGGCGGCGACACCGGTGGTGATGGTGTACGTGAACGGCATCAGGACCACGGTGAGGAAGACCGGGATCGCCACGGAGCGGTCGCTCCAGTCCACGTGCTTGGCGTTCTGCATCATCATCGAGCCGATGACGACCAGGGCCGCGGCGGCGACCTCCTGCGGCACGATCGCGGTGAGCGGGGTGAAGAAGAGGCAGAGGGCGAAGAAGCCGCCGGTGACCACGGAGGCCAGGCCGGTGCGGGCGCCCTCGCCGACGCCGGTGGCGGACTCGACGAAGACCGTCTGGCCCGAGGCTCCGGCGCCGCCGCCGATGATGCCGCCCGCGCCGTCGATGAAGAGGGCCTTGGAGAGGCCGGGCATGCGGCCCTTGTCGTCGGCGAGCTTGGCCTCGGTGCCGACGCCCAGGATGGTGGCCATGGCGTCGAAGAAGCCGGCGAGCACCAGGGTGAAGACGATCATGGTGATCGTGATGTAGCCGACGTCGCCCCAGCCGCTGAAGGACACGTCCCCGATGAGGGAGAAGTCGGGGGCGGAGACCGCGCTGCCGTCGAGCTCCGGCGGGCCGGAGAACCAGGCCTTGGCGGGTATGTCGGCGATCGCGTTGAGGACCACCGCGACGACCGTGCCGACGACGATGCCGATGAGGATGGCGCCGGGGACGTTGCGGGCCTGGAGGGCGAAGATCAGGAGCAGGGTGACGGCGAAGATCAGGACGGGCCAGCCCTGGAGTTCACCGGCCGGGCCGAGGGAGACGGGGCCGCCGCCCGGGGCGGGGTTCTCGTGGACGAAGCCGGCCTTCACGAAGCCGATGATCGCGATGAAGAGCCCTATGCCGATGGTGATGGCGTGCTTCAGGGCGAGCGGGATCGCGTTCATGATCATCTCGCGGAGGCCGGTGACCACCAGGAGGCAGATCACCGCGCCGTACGCCACGGACATGCCCATGGCCTGCGGCCAGGTCATGACGGGGACGACCTGCGAGGCCATGACGCCGGAGACGCTCAGACCGGCGGCGAGGGCGAGCGGGACCTTGCCCCAGAAGCCCATGAGGAGGGTCGTCGCGGCCGCGGCGAGGGCGGTGGCGGTGATGAGCGCCGGCTGGCCGAGCAGATTGCCGTCGACGTCCTTGCCGCTGAGGATCAGGGGGTTGAGCAGGAGGATGTACGCCATCGCCATGAAGGTGGTGACGCCGCCGCGGACCTCCGTCGCGACGGTGGATCCTCTCTCCGAGATGTGAAAGTACCGGTCGAGCCAAGACCTGCCGGCGGGGTTGCGCGAGCCGGAGCCCGCGTCATCGGCGCTGGTCTTGGGCTCCACTGACGACTGGGTCATGGGGCCTACTCCCAAGGTTCAAAGGGGCACCCGCGTCGGACTTCGAAGGGTTCTGGTCCGGCTGAAGCCGCGGGATTTGGGATGCTGCGTGGCTGCACGACCCGGGGGACGGCCCGAGACGAACGGGGTGGTGCGTGGGGGCTCCGGGCGGTACGGGCGGGGAGGGTGACGTTCCCGGGACGGGCCGTACCGCCCGGAGGGTCCTACAGGGTGCCGGTGAGCGCCTCGGGGCGGACCGGCGTCTTGTTGAGCTCCAGGCCCGTCGCGTTCCGGATCGCCGCGAGGACGGCCGGGGTGGACGACAGGGTCGGGGCCTCGCCGAGTCCCCGCAGGCCGTACGGCGCGTTGGGGTCGGCGAGTTCGAGCACGTCGACCGGGATGGTCGGCGTGTCGAGGATCGTCGGGATCAGGTAGTCCGTGAAGGAGGGGTTGCGCACCTTCGCGGTCTTCGGGTCCACGATGATCTCTTCCATCACCGCGACGCCCAGGCCCTGGGTGGTGCCACCCTGGATCTGGCCGACGACGGAGAGCATGTTGAGCGCCTTGCCGACGTCCTGGGCGGTGGCGAGCTCGACGACCTTGACGAGGCCGAGCTCGGTGTCCACCTCGACGACCGCGCGGTGGGCGGCGAAGGTGTACTGGACGTGGCCGTCGCCCTGGCCGGTGACCAGGTCGAAGGGGACGGTCGGGCGGTGCCGGAACTCCAGCTCCAGGTCGATCGGGTCCTCGCCCTCCAGGACGTCGGCGAGGGTCGCGAGGACCTCGCCGCCGTCGGTGACGACCTTGCCGCCCTCCAGGAGGAGTTCGGCGGTCGCCCAGGCGGGGTGGTAGGAGCCGTTCTTGCGGCGGCCGATCTCCAGGACCTTCTCGCGGACGGCCTCGCAGGTGTTCTTCACCGCGCCGCCGGTCATGTACGTCTGCCGGGAGGCGGACGTGGAGCCGGCGGAGCCGACCTGGGTGTCGGCCGGGTGGATGGTCACCTGGGTGACGCCGAGCTCGGTGCGGGCGATCTGGGCGTGCACGGTGACGCCGCCCTGGCCGACCTCCGCCATGGCCGTGTGGACCATGGCGACGGGCTCGCCGTTGATGACCTGGAGGACCACGCGGGCGGTCGAGTAGTCGTCGAAGCCCTCGGAGAAGCCGACGTTCTTGATGCCGACGGCGTAGCCGACGCCGCGGACGACGCCCTCGCCGTGCGTGGTGTTGGAGAGGCCGCCGGGCAGCGCGCGGACGTCCGCGCCCTCGCCGGCCGACTCCCACTGGCGCTCGGGCGGCATCGGGCGGGCCTTGACCCGGCGGAGCAGCTCGGCGACCGGGGCGGGCGAGTCGACGACCTGTCCCGTGGGCATGAGCGTGCCCTGTTCCATGGCGTTGATCTGCCGGAACTCGACCGGGTCCATGCCCAGCTTCGCCGCGAGCTTGTCCATCTGCGCCTCGTACGCGAAGCACGCCTGGACCGCGCCGAAGCCGCGCATCGCGCCGCAGGGCGGGTTGTTGGTGTAGAGGGCGACGGCCTCGATCTCGACGTCGTCGACCACGTACGGGCCGGCGCCGAGCGAGGAGGCGTTGCCGACGACGGCCGGGGAGGCCGAGGCGTAGGCGCCGCCGTCGAGGACGATCCGGGCCTTGAGGTGGGTGAGCTTGCCGTCCTTGGTGGCGCCGTGCTCGTAGTGGAGCTTCGCCGGGTGGCGGTGCACGTGGCCGAAGAAGGACTCGAAGCGGTTGTAGACGATCTTGACCGGCTTGCCGGTGCGGAGCGCCAGGAGGCAGGCGT
The DNA here is from genome assembly GCA_000716465.1 of Streptomyces bikiniensis. Classification (GTDB taxonomy): domain Bacteria; phylum Actinomycetota; class Actinomycetes; order Streptomycetales; family Streptomycetaceae; genus Streptomyces; species Streptomyces bikiniensis. The sequence continues at coordinate 429,922 of JNWL01000002.1, read as the reverse complement.
GGATCTGCATCGACAGGTCCTCGCGGCCGCCGAAGGCGCCGCCGACGCCGGAGAGCGTCATGCGGACCTTCTCCTCGGGCAGGCCGAGGACGGGCGCGATCTGGCGCAGGTCGGAGTGGAGCCACTGGGTGGCGACGTACAGGTCGACGCCGCCGTCCTCGGCGGGCACGGCGAGGCCGGACTCGGGTCCGAGGAAGGCCTGGTCCTGCATGCCGAAGACGTACTCGCCCTCGACGATCACGTCGGCCCGCTTGCGGGCCTCCTCCACGTTTCCGCGGACGATCGGCTGGCGGTGCACGATGTTGGGGTGCGGGACGTGTCCGGCGTGGTGGTCGTCGCGGCCCTCGTGGATGAGGGGCGCGTCGGGGGCGAGCGCGGAGGCCTCGTCGGTGACGAGGGGCAGCTCCTTGTACTCGATCCTCACCTTGGCGGCGGCGCGGCGGGCCGTCTCCGGGTGGTCGGCGGCGATCAGGGCGACCGGCTCGCCGTGGTGGCGTACGCGGCCGTGGGCGAGGACGGGGGTGTCCTGGATCTCCAGGCCGTAGTTCTTCGTCTCGGCCGGCAGGTCGTCGTAGGTGAGGACGGCGTACACGCCGGACATCGCCAGGGCCTCGGAGACGTCGATGGAGACGATCTCGGCGTGGGCGACGGTGGAGCGGAGGGTCTGGCCCCAGAGCATGTCCTCGTGCCACATGTCCGAGGAGTACGCGAACTCGCCGGTGACCTTGAGGGTGCCGTCGGGGCGGAGCGTGGACTCGCCGATGCCGCCCTTGGTGTGGTTCTGGGTGACGTTGGTGGGCGTACCGGCGGGGACGGTACGGGTGTTCTGCGCCATGGTCAGACCGCCTCTCCCTGGCGGGCGGCCGCGAGGCGGACCGCGTCGAGGATCTTCTCGTAGCCCGTGCAGCGGCACAGGTTGCCGGAGAGGGCTTCGCGGATGTCCTGGTCGGACGGGTCGCTCTGCCGCTCCAGGAGCTCGTCGGCGGCGATCAGCAGACCGGGGGTGCAGAAGCCGCACTGGACGGCGCCGGCGTCGATGAACGCCTGCTGGATCGGGCTCAGTTCGACGCCCTCGCCGGTCTGGGAGTCCTGCGTGGGCTTGGCCTGCCACTTCTTGGCGGCGTCGAGCGGGGTGCCGCAGGCGCCGGTGCCGCAGGAGCCGTGCTCCGTGCGCTCCTTGGCGTACTCGGCGAGGCCCTCGACGGTGACGACGTCGCGGCCCTCGACCTGGCCGGCGGCGACGAGGCAGGAACAGACGGGGACGCCGTCGAGGCGGACCGTGCAGGAACCGCACTCGCCCTGCTCGCAGGCGTTCTTGGAGCCGGGCAGGCCCATCCGCTCGCGCAGGACGTAGAGGAGGGACTCGCCCTCCCAGACGTCGTCGGCCTCCTGCGGACGTCCGTTGACCGTGAAATTGACGCGCATGTTATGCAGCTCCCTCAAGCGTGCGGCCGGTGCCGCGGTACTGCTCCCAGACCCAGCCGAGCTGGCGGCGGGCCATGATGCCGACGGCGTGGCGGCGGTACTTCGCGGTGCCCCGGACGTCGTCGATCGGGTTCGCGGCGCCCGAGCAGAGGTCGGCGAACTGCTTCGCGATCGACGGGGTGATGATCTTGCCGTTGTCCCAGAAGCCGCCCTCCTCCAGGGCCGCGTTCAGGAAGGCCTCGGCCTCCTTGGCGCGGATCGGGGTCGGCGCGGCGGAGCCGATGCCGGTGCGCACGGTCCGGGTCTCCGGGTGGAGCGCGAGACCGAAGGCGCAGACGGCGATGACCATCGCGTTGCGGGTGCCGACCTTGGAGTACTGCTGGGGGCCGTCCGCCTTCTTGATGTGGACGGTCTTGATGAGCTCGTCGGGCTCCAGCGCGTTGCGCTTCACGCCCGTGTAGAAGGCGTCGATCGGGATGAAGCGGCTGCCGCGCACCGACTCGACCTCGACCTCGGCGCCCGCGGCGAGCAGGGCCGGGTGGGCGTCGCCGGCCGGCGAGGCGGTGCCGAGGTTGCCGCCGACGCCGCCGCGGTTGCGGATCTGCGGGGAGGCCACCGTGTGCGAGGCGAGCGCCAGGCCGGGCAGCTCGGCCCGCAGGTTCTCCATGATCCGGGTGTACGGGACGGAGGCGCCGAGCCGGACGTTCTCCTCGCCGACCTCCCACTCGCTCAGCAGCTCGATACGGTTCAGGTCCAGGAGGTACTCGGGACGCCGGTGGTCGAAGTTGATCTCGACCATGACGTCGGTACCGCCCGCGATGGGCACGGCCGTGGGGTGCTCGGCCTTGGCGGCGAGCGCCTCCTCCCAGCTGGCGGGGCGAAGGAAGTCCATGGTGGCTCTCTTCTAGTGATTCTGGTGATCGGATGATCAGTGCGGTGCGGATGGGCCCGGGAAGACGGCCGGCCCTCGACTTGTTCATGTGCTGTTCACGCGGTGTGTGGCCTAGTACACAAGGCCACGATCGCCCGGGTGCAGTCACCGAAAACATGAAGGAGTTGGCTGGTGCCCACTGTCGTCTTGTAGATTCGAACGAAAGACGGAGAACGGAAACCTCACCGTTTCCCCATGGAAACCGTGGCACCACCGAGCGTCGACAACGCGACAACCACGACCACTGACGAGAAGGACGGCGGCGACATCATGCGGCTGCGCGCACTGCTGGAGAACGACGCTCTGGGGCTGCGCCTGCTCGGCGGCGACGACGAGCTGGACCGCACCGTCCGGGGCGTGATGACGACGGACCTCAAGGACCCCAGCCGTTACCTGTCCGGCGGGGAGCTGGTGCTGACCGGTCTCGCCTGGCTGCGGGAGCCCGAGGACGCCGAGCCCTTCGTCCGGATCCTGGCCTCGGCCGGGGTGGCGGCGCTCGCGGCGGGCGAGGCGGAGCTCGGGGACATCCCCGACGATCTCGTACAGGCGTGTTCGCGCCACCGGCTGCCGCTCTTCGCGGTCAACGAATCCGTTGCGTTCGCGACGATCACCGAGCACGTTGTTCGACAGGTGTCCGGCGAGCGGGCCGGGGACCTGGCCGCCGTCGTGGACCGGCACCGGCGCCTGATGACCTCCGGCCCAGCGGGCGGCGGCCCCGAGGTCGTGCTCGACCTGCTCGGCTCCGACCTGGACCTGCGGGCCTGGGTCCTCTCCCCCACCGGCCGCCGGATCGCGGGCGCCGGAGAGCCCCTGGACGGCAGGCTCGCCGCCTCCCTGGCCGGAGAGCACCTGGCCGCCGTCCGGACCGGCCGGCGCGGCCCGCACCGGGTCTCCGGCGGCGGCACGACGTACTCGCTCTTCCCCATCCGCAACACCGGCCGGGGTGCCGCCCCCGCCGTCCGGGACGTGCGCGAGACGGTCCTCTCGGACTGGCTGCTCGCCGTCGAGGCGGACGCCGGGGACTGGCCGGCCGCCCGGCTCGACCTGCTCCAGGGCGTGACCCAGCTGATCGCGGTCGAGCGGGACCGGCGCGACGCGGCCCGTACGGTACGGCGCCGGCTGGCCCAGGAGGTCCTGGAGCTGGTGCAGACGGGCGCCGCGCCCGCCGAGATTGCGGCCCGGCTGCGGGTGGCCGCCCCGGTGCTGCTGCCCGGGCTCGGCACGGCCCCGCACTGGCAGGTGGTCGTGGCCCGGGTGGACTGGGAGCAGGAGGCCGGTCAGGGGACCCCGGTGGACGGCGGCCCGGTCGCGCAGGCGCTCCTGGAGGAGATCCTCGTGGACCCGGCGGCCGTCGGCGCCGAGTCCGCCGACCGCATCGCCGTCGCGCACAGCGGGGACGAGGCGATCGCCCTGGTGCCGCTGGCCGCCGGGCCGCTGCCGGAGAGCGAGGACGAGGACGGCGCCCCCGCCTCCGGCCTGCACGCGGACGCGCTGCTCGCCGCCGTACGGGCCCCGCTCTCCGCCGGTCTCGCCGACGACGGGCGCCTGACCCTGGGCGTCAGCGCGGCCGTGCACTCGGCGGAGGGCCTGCGCGGGGCCCTGGAGGAGGCCAGGCACGCCCGCCGGGTCGCCGCGGCCCGGCCGGGCCGGGTCTGCGCGGCCGGGCACCACGAGCTGGCCTCGCACGTGCTGCTGCTGCCGTTCGTGCCGGACGACGTCCGCCGGGCGTTCACCGCCCGGCTGCTCGACCCGCTGCGGGACTACGACCGGCGCCACCGGGCGGAGCTGATCCCGACCCTGGAGGCGTTCCTGGACTGCGACGGCTCCTGGACGCGCTGCGCCTCCCGGCTCCACCTGCACGTGAACACGCTGCGGTACCGGGTGGGCCGGATCGAGCAGCTCACCGGCCGCGACCTGTCCCGCCTGGAGGACAAGCTCGACTTCTTCCTGGCGCTGCGGATGAGCTGAGGCGCCGCGTCCACGCCTTCGGCGAAGACCCGGAAAAGCATCCGGAAATTCACTCCTCCGGAGGAGTCCGAAGGAGTGGCGTACGGCCTGGTGGGGGCCCGTCGGCCGGATCGGCCGACGGGTCGCGCCGGGGCCCGATCCCGGGCCCGGCGGCGATCTGACGGACCGTCGGGGGCCCTCCGAAGGGTGGTCACCCCACCGATCGCCCCTTTGTGAAATCTTTCACCCGACCCCTTGGCCGGGAATGCCCCTTCGTGCTGAGATGCGGGTCTACTCAACAGCTCGATGGCGCGCTCGGGGAGGGCAATGTGGCGGATACCGCCATGTCTGGTTCCGAATCAAGGGATGGCGAAGATCCGTCCCTCGCCCACGGCAAGGAGACCCCCGTGGAGACGGCCGTCTGGCGTCTCCGCTCCCGGGGCTGCTGGACGGACGCGGCCGCGCTGCTCGCGCCGCGCGCCGCCGAACCGGCCGCCGCGCTCGAACGGGCCGCGCTGCTCATCGAGCGCTGCCTCTACACCGAGAAGGGCTGGGCCGACGCCGAGGAGGCGCTGCGGGCGGCCGAGGCGGTCGCCCGCACCGACGAGGAGCGCGGGGCCGCCGCCTGCGAACGCGGTTACCTCGCCTACGCGTCCACCCTGCTCGGGGTCCGCGACCGGGCCGACGAGGCCCGGATGGCGCTGGGCCGGGCGGCGGCGCTGATCGCCCCCGCCGCCGAGGGCCGGCCGCTGCTCGACTTCCGGCGCGGCCTGGTCGCCCAGAACCTCGGCGACTCCCCGCAGGCGGCCCGCGCCGCGTACCGCAGGGCGCACGCGGGGGCGGCCGCCCAGGGCGATGCGCTGCTGCTCTCCTCCACCTGGCGTCACCTCGCCGGACTGGCCCTGCGGGAGGGCGAGTTGGCGGAGGCGAGACACGGCTTCGCCGAATCGCTGCGGATCCGCGAGGAGTTGGGCTACCTGGTCGGTACGGCTCCGGCCCTCACGGCCCTGGCCACCACGGAGACGGAGCCGGAGGCCGGGCGGCTGCGGGCGGAGGCGAGGCGCCTGTTCCGGCTGCTCGGCGGGGTGCCCACCTGGCTGGCGGCCCAGCTCACTCCCCACCCGGCCACCTGAAAGGCCTTCGCACCGAGGAGTTCTGACGTCACGTCACTCCTTCGCCGCGAGGCAGAGCAGGCTCTCGTCGGTGCCGACGAGGAGGGACCCGGAGCCGGTGACGGCGACGGCGCGGACCGGGGGCCCCGGCCGGAAGGAGAGCTTCGGACCGCCCTCCGGCCGGTGCAGCTCCACGAGGCCGTCGCCCCAGGCCGCGGCGACCAGGGGGCCGTTCGGGGTCTCCGCGGCGTGCAGGGAGACCACCGGCGAGCGGCGCTCGGCGAGGGGTTCGGGGCGCGGATCGCGGCCCGGGGTCCAGAGCCGTACGGTCCCGTCGGCGCCGCCCGAGCAGACGAAGGGGGTCTCGGACTCCACCGCCGCGACCGCCGTGACCCGGCCGCTGTGGGAGGCCGCCTGGTGGAGTCCGGTGAGGCCGAAGGCGTGCACGGAGCCGAGCCGGTCCCCCACCACCACCGACCCGCCGATCGCCGCGAGGGCCGTGCCGGGGTGGCGGGCGAGGGTCGCGGAGACCGCCTCGGTGAGGCGCTCCAGGTACGGGGGCCGGGGCGCCGTCCCCCGTACGGTGTGCAGTCGGCCCCGGTCGTCCAGGATCAGCACCGTGCCGTCCGGCGCGGGCGCGAGGGCGGTGGGCCGGCCGGGGACGGTGTGCGCCAGGCGCCCGGCGGAGGTCGCGTCGGCCTCGTGCAGCAGGCGTACGGTGCCGGTGCGGTCGCCCACGAGCAGGGTGCCCTCCAGCGGGCCGCCCGCCGAGCCGAGGACGGTGACGGGTCCCGGCCAGGGCGGGGTCAGGTCGCCCCGGTGGCGGGCCCAGCGGAGCCGCCAGGGCGCGGCGGCGGCGAGCTCCGCGAGGGCGGGGCGCAGCCGCGGGTCGGCCCCGTCGCCGAGCGCGGCGAGCAGCACCAGGGCCCGGTCCGCCGGGGGTTGGGCCCGGCAGAGGGACTGCCCGGCCCGCATCCAGGCGGTGCGCAGCCCGCCGTGGTCGTCGGTGGTGGTCTCGCCGGGGCGGCCGGACGGCTCGGGCCCGTCGAGGGTGCCGGGCACGCCGGCCGGGGCGGAGCCGGTGACGTACGCCGTGGTGACGAGCAGCGGGTCGGCGGCGCAGACGGCCGCCGGGTCGGAGAGGTCCGGCAGCGGCCGGGCGGGCTCCTCGGGCGGGTCGAGGGGGCCGCCGTCGCGGTCGAGGTCCACGACGGCGGCCCGGCGGCCGGCGCGCAGGGCGGCGAGGGCGGGGGTGTCGTCGCGGGCCTCGACCACGAGGCGGATCCGGCCCACCCCGGCGAGTTCCGTGACCAGCCGGGCGAGCGCGTCGGGTTCGGCGGCGGCGTGCAGGTCCGTGAGGAGGAGGACGGCCCGGCCGGTGGGGCGCGCCTCGCTGGTGGCGAGGGCGTCGACGAGGTCGCCCGGGGTTCCGGCGACCACGCCGAGGCGGTCGGCGACGGTCCAGGCCGCGCCGAGGGCGCTCTGTCCGGCCAGCGGGACGAGGACCCGGGCGGGGCGGCGGCGGGTGCGGCCGGAGCGCGGGCCGTGCGCGGCGAGCCAGCCGAGCAGGGCGGTCTTGCCGCTGCCGGGGGCGCCGGTGACGAGGCAGAGCCGGGGCGCGTCGGGGTCGGTGAGCCAGCCGAGCAGGGCCGCGGCCCCGGGCTCCGTACCGGTGGCGGGCCGGCGTCCGTCCCAGGCCGGGGACGGGGTCGCGGACGGCATGGGGACACCTCACGGACGGCACGGTGCGAGCGGCTGACGCCCATGACCTTAGTCGTCCCGGGCGCTCAGCACTCCGATCCGGTGAAGTGCTCCCGCACCAGGGCCCGGACGACCGTCAGGTCCTGGGCGATCAGGGCGTCGAGCAGGGCGGTGTGCTCGGCGGCGTCGGCGACGAGGACGCCGTGGCGGAGGGTGGGGGCGCTGATCAGGGGCCACTGGGAGCGGCGGTGGAGGTCGTCGGCGACGGCGAGGAGCTGCTGGTTCCCGGCGAGGGAGAGGACGGCCCGGTGGAAGGCGCGGTCGGCCTCGGCGTAGTGGGCGCGGTCGCCCCGGGCGGCGGCGGTCGCGGTGGCCTCGGCCAGCGGGCGCAGCTCGGCCCAGCGGGCGGCGGGGACGGTGCGGGCGAGCCGCAGCATGACGGGGACCTCGATGAGCGCGCGGATCTCGGCCAGCTCGGCCAGTTCGCGGGGGGTGCGCTCGGCGACGCGGAAGCCGCGGTTCGGCACGACCTCGACGGCGCCCTCGACGGCCAGGCGCTGCATGGCCTCGCGGACGGGGGTCGCGGAGACGCCGAAGCGCTCGGCGAGGGCGGGCGCGGAGTACACCTCGCCGGGGACCAGTTCGCCCCCGACGAGGGCGGTGCGGAGCGCTTCGAGGATCTGCCCCCGGACCGAGTGCCGCCGCACGGGCCGGGGCACGAGCCCGACCGCCTCACCGTGGGTGTGCTCGCCCCGCGCGTCCGGAACCTCCGGGACCGCGTCTCGCCCCTGCCCGGGGCGCGGGTCCGCGCTCCGACCCGGGGCCGTGCCCCGACCCCGCCCCGGGCGCCGCCCGGGGTGCGGGGTCGCGCCCTGCTTCGGGTGCCGGCCCGGACGTGGCTCCGCGGTCCGTGCCGGGTCCGGGGCCGTGGCCCGGTCCCGGCCGGGGCGCCGGTCCGGGCGCGGCTCCGTGTCGCGTCCCCGGTCCGGGCGCGGGACCGGGGCGGCCGCTTCGCGCTCGCGATCCGCGTCCTGGTCCCGGCCCGGTTCCGGGCTCCGGGCCTGGTCCGGTACGCGGGAGGGTCGCGCGGGCCCGGCCGGGGCCGTCGGCCGGTCGTGCGCGGCGTCGGCGGGGGGCGAGGCCGGGGACGGGGTCTCCGTCGTCCGCTCGCGCGCCGCTCCCTGCTCCACCCGGGTCCTCCTGGGGCCTCGTGCCGGTCCCGGCTCGCGTCGCGCGGGACCTCTGTGCACCATAGGCGAACGAGCCGCCGTCAGGGGTGTGAGAGACGCCTCGCAGGTCGGAACGGTGTGCTGGTGGTGAGACAGCCGATCGAATCGGGTAAGGTAAGCCTTACCTGCCAACGATCGCGATTCGGTGGTCCGCATGACCGTCCCCGCCCTGTTGTCCGCCCCGCCCGCCTCGCCCGTCGCGGCCTCCTACGCCCGCCTCGCCGAGGTCTTCTCGTACCTGCGCATAGAGGAACACGCCCCGGGCGCACTCCTGCCGCGCGGCGAGGGCTGGGTCGGCGCCGAGGCGCTCGCGGCCGGCGGAGCCGAGCTGGACGCCTTCCTGGCCTGGGACGACGAGCAGGTGCTGCGCGACTACGGCACCCGGGCCCGTCCCGACGTCGTCGCCGGCTTCGGGCTGCACCGCTACGCCTGGCCCGCCTGCCTCCTGGTCACCGTCCCCTGGTTCCTGCACCGCCGGGTCCCCCGCCTGCCCGTCCGGAACGTGGCCTTCCAGCGCGCCCTCGGCCGCATGGCGGTCCGGATCGAGGAGTTCGCCTGCCTGCCGGACGACCCCGCCGCGGCCCTGCCCGGCGCCCGGGTCGTCGCCGACGAGGAGGCACTGCGGGCCGAGGTGCGCTCCTCGCTCGCCGAACACTTCGAGGCGGTCCTCGACGGCTTCGGCTCCCGGATGCGGCGCGGCCGCCGGGCCCTGTGGGGGATGGCGACGGACGAGATCGTCGAGGGCCTCTGGTACGTCGGCACCCTGCTCGGCGAGGAGCGGCGCGCGACGGAGGAGCTGGAACTCCTCATGCCGGGCACCGCCAAGCCGTACAAGCCGTACGCGGGGGCCGCGGGCTTCCGGGAGCTGCCCGGCGCCGAGGGGCCGGACGGCGCCCCGCTGACCACCCGGGACCGGGCCACCTGCTGCTTCTTCTACACGCTGCGCCCCGAGGACACCTGCGTCACCTGCCCGCGCACCTGCGACGCCGACCGGGTCCAGCGGCTGACCGCGGCCGCCTGACGATCACACCACCCGGAAGGGTGACGTCAATCGAACACAACTCCCTTCCCTTGCAAGGGCGTTCGACCAGATCGCCCCTATTCGTATGGCCCCGCACCCCGATGGCGTGCTCTTGCCCCGAAACGGCGTGAGCATCGCGCGGGGTCGGTCAGTATGGGCGACCGAACGCCCTACCGCGATGCAAGGGACACCGCATGAGACTGACCGACATATCGCTGGACTGGCTGCTCCCGGGCGGCGTGATGGTCGCCGGAGTCCTGACGGCGGTGGCGGTGCTCGCGCGCGGGAAGCGCGCCGGTGACCAGGCCCCGGCCGAGGACTCCTGGGAACGCAGCGAGGAGCGCCGCAGGCGCAAGGAGGCGGTCTACGGATTCGCCTCGTACGGCCTGCTGTTCTGCTGTGCGGCCGTCGCGGCCGCGCTCTCCTTCCACGGGCTCGTGGGCTTCGGCCGCCAGAACCTCAGCCTCTCCGGCGGCTGGGAGTACCTGGTGCCCTTCGGCCTCGACGGCGCCGCCATGTTCTGCTCGGTGCTCGCCGTCCGCGAGGCCAGCCACGGCGACGCGGCCCTCGGCTCGCGCCTGCTCGTCTGGCTGTTCGCGGGCGCGGCGGCCTGGTTCAACTGGGTGCACGCGCCCAGGGGCTTCGGCCACGACGGGGCCCCGCACTTCTTCGCGGGCATGTCCCTCTCGGCGGCGGTCCTCTTCGACCGGGCGCTGAAGCAGACCCGCCGGGCCGCGCTGCGCGAACAGGGCCTCGTGCCCCGTCCGCTGCCGCAGATCCGGATCGTCCGCTGGCTGAGGGCTCCCCGGGAGACCTTCGCGGCCTGGTCCCTGATGCTCCTGGAGGGCGTGCGGACCCTGGACGAGGCGGTCGACGAGGTCCGGGAGGACCGCAGGGAGAAGGAGCAGAACCGGATCCGCAGGCGGGACCAGGTGAAGCTGGACCGGGCCCGGCTCAAGGCGATCAACCGCCAGCACCGTTCCTTCGGGATCGGCCGCGGCGGCGGCCGCCAGGTCGAGATGGCGGCGCTGAACGCCACGGCCGCCCCGGGCTCGGCGCCCGCCCAGGTCTCCGGGTCGGGCTCCACGACGGGCGCCGTCCAGGCACCCGTCGTGGAGCCCGCCATAGCGGACCCCGGACAGCTGCCCCTTCGCCCCCGGCCGTCCCTGCAAGCCGTGAGGGGCGATGAGCCCCGGACGGGAGACTCCCGGACGGTGGACCTCACCGCCGAGGACGACACCCAGGCGCTGCCCCGTCTCGACTCCCTGGAGCGCAAGCTCAAGGACCTGGAGCAGCAGTTCGGCTGAGCGAGGAAGTACGGAGAACGGCGGGGTCGCCCCCTCAGGCGGCCCCGCCGTTCAGTTCGAACCACACCACCTTGCCCACCCCCTGGTCCTCGACTCCCCAGGAGTCGGCCAGGGCCTGGACGAGGACGAGCCCCCGGCCGTTCGTACGGTCGTCGTCGGGCAGCGCGTGCGGCGCGTCCAGGCCGGGGACGAAGTCGCGGACCTCGACCCTCAGCTGCTCGGGGACGACCGTCGCGGTCACGACGGCCCCGTGGTCGGTGTGCACCAGGGCGTTGGTCACCAGCTCGCTGGTGAGGAGTTCGGCCACGTCGGAGGCGCCAGGACCGCCCCACTTCCGCAGCAGTTCGCGTAAGGCGTGCCGTACTTCCGGTACGGCCGTGAGATCCGCGCAGCCCACCTTTCTGAGCAGTTGAGTCGGCTGTCGTGACTCCCCGGTCATGTCCCCCACCCGTGGTCGCGTCGAACAGGCTCACGGGGATGAATGCCCCACAGGACCGTCGGCACACATGGGTCGTGGCGGAGGGTCAGGGCCTGGGCACGTTCCGCAGGTTGGAACGCGCCATCTGGAGCATCTTCCCGACGCCCCCGTCCAGGACGATCTTGCTGGCGGAGAGCGCGAAGCCGGTCACCATGTCCGCCTTGATCTTGGGCGGGATGGAGAGCGCGTTGGGGTCGGTGACGACGTCCACCAGGGCCGGGCCCTTGTGCCTGAAGGCCTCCTTGAGGGCGCCCGCGAGCTGCTTGGGCTTCTCGACCCGGATGCCGTGGGCGCCGGCGGCGCGGGCGATGGCGGCGAAGTCCGGGTTCTTGTTCGTCGTCCCGTACGAGGGCAGGCCGGCGACCATCATTTCCAGCTCGACCATGCCGAGCGAGGAGTTGTTGAAGACGACGACCTTCACGGGCAGGTCGTACTGCACGAGGGTGAGGAAGTCGCCCATGAGCATGGAGAACCCGCCGTCGCCCGAGAGCGAGACGACCTGCCGGTTCAGGTCGGTGAACTGGGCGCCGATCGCCTGCGGGAGCGCGTTCGCCATCGAGCCGTGGCTGAACGAGCCGATGATCCTGCGCCGCCCGTTGGGCGTGAGGTAGCGGGCCGCCCAGACGTTGCACATGCCGGTGTCGACGGTGAAGACGGCGTCCTCGTCGGCGAGTTCGTCGATCACGGAGGCGACGTACTCGGGGTGGACGGGGACGTGCTTCTCGACCTTGCGGGTGTAGGCCTTGACGACCCCTTCGAGGGCGTCGGCGTGCTTCTTGAGCATCTTGTCGAGGAAGCGGCGGTCCTTCTTGGCCCGGACCCGGGGGATCACGCAGCGCAGGGTCTCCCGGACGTCGCCCCAGACGGCGAGGTCGAGCCGGGAGCGGCGCCCGAGGTGCTCGGCCCTGACGTCCACCTGGACAATCTTGACGTCGTCGGGCAGGAAGGCGTTGTACGGGAAGTCGGTGCCGAGCAGGATCAGCAGGTCGCACTCGTGGGTGGCCTCGTAGGCGGCGCCGTACCCGAGCAGCCCGCTCATGCCGACGTCGTACGGATTCGAGTACTGGATCCACTCCTTGCCCCGCAGGGCGTGGCCGACCGGCGCCTTGACCCGCTCGGCGAACTGCATCACCTCGGCGTGCGCCCCGGCGGTGCCGCTGCCGCAGAAGAGCGTCACCCGGTCGGCGGCGTCGATCATCCGGACCAGGGCGTCGACCTCGGCGTCCCCGGGGCGGACGGTGGGCCGGGTGGTGACGAGCGCGGACTCCACGGCCTTCTCCGGGGCCGGCTGGTCGGCGACGTCGCCGGGCAGCGAGACGACGCTGACGCCGCCGCGGCCGACGGCGTGCTGGATCGCCGTGTGGAGCAGCCGGGGCATCTGCTTCGGGCTGGAGATCAGCTCGCTGTAGTGGCTGCACTCGCGGAACAGCTGGTCGGGGTGGGTCTCCTGGAAGTAGGAGAGGCCGATCTCGCTGGACGGGATGTGCGAGGCGAGGGCCAGGACCGGGGCCATGGAGCGGTGGGCGTCGTACAGGCCGTTGATGAGGTGCAGGTTGCCCGGCCCGCAGGAGCCCGCGCAGGCGGCGAGGCCCCCGGTGATCTGGGCCTCGGCGCCCGCGGCGAAGGCGGCGACCTCCTCGTGCCGGACGTGGATCCAGTCGATGCCCTTGGTGCGGCGGATCGCGTCGACCACCGGGTTCAGACTGTCGCCGACCACGCCGTAGAGGCGTTTCACGCCCGCGCGCACGAGGATGTCGACGAACTGCTCCGCTACGTTCTGCTTGGCCATGGTCCCATCAACACACGGCCCGGTGGATCACGCCTCCCAGACGGCCACCCCCGTACGGTCATCGGCGTAACCGGTCACCCTCAGCTGGGTGTCGGCGAGGAAGGCGGCGAGACCGGGCGGCTCCGCGCCGGCCCAGCGGTCGGCGAGCTCGCGGGCGAGGTCCGGTTCGCCGCGCATCGGCTCGGCGAGGCCGGGCGAGGCGAGCAGCAGGGTGTCACCGGGACGGGCGACGGAGGCGCGGAAGCGGAACGGCTCGGCGGGCGGCGGCACGGGCTCCTCCACGAGCGGCCCCGGCGCGGTCGTGATGCCGAGGTCCATGGTGAGCCGGTCGCCCTCCTCGGTCGCCTCGGGGGTGGCCGGGGTGGCCGGCGGGGAGCCGAAGCCGACGACGGGGGCGCCCGTGACGGCGGCCCGCTCGGGCAGCAGCGGCTCGATGTCCTGCCAGGCGCCGTCGCGGAGCCGGAAGAGCCCGCCGCCGCCGATGCCGAAGAAGACCCGGGTGCGGCAGCCGGGGTCGGCGGGCAGGAGGAGGCAGCGGAGGGAGGCGGTGTACTCGTCGGGGGCGAGGTCCCGCTCGGCGGCGCGGGCGCGCAGCTTGCCGTACGTGCGGTCGGTGAGCCGGTGCAGTCCGGACTTGAGGTCGCCGCGACGGCCGGACCTGATGTCCTCGGAGAGCCGGTTGTGGCTGCGGCAGACGGCCTCCGCGATCCACCGGCAGGCGTCGGCGGCGGCGAGGTGGGCGTCCTCGGCGGCGCGGGAGCCGGCGGCGACGGCGACGAGGACGAGCGCGGCCTCGTCGTGGCCGAAGCGGGCGGTGAGGAGGGCGTCGCGGCGGGGCTCGCCCCGGAAGCGGGCCGAGTCGCCGCGCACGGAGGCGGCGCGCAGCGTGCAGGTGCCGTACCGGGCGCCGTCGAGGACGGTGTCCGCGACCACGTCGGCGAGTTCGCCGGGGCGGGCGACGGGCAGGGCGGTGGGCTCGGGGTCGTAGGTGGGCGGTCTGCTGCCGACGAAGCCGGTACGGGGGCGGGGGACGGGGACCTGGACGGTCGGGGCGTGGTCGGTGCGGGCCGACGCCTGCTCCTTCTCCGGGTCCCGTTCCTTCTCCTCCCCCGGTTCCGGTTCCGGGTCCGGGTCCTGCCCCGGCGGGTCGGGAGGCACCGGCACCTGGACGGTGGGCGCTTCGACCGGCGGGGCGGGGAAGGTCCGCGGCCCGGTCTCGGCGGCCTCCCAGGGGGCCCGCCCGGGAACGGGCGGGCCGGGAGCGTGCGGTGCGGGAGCGGGCGGCTCGGGGGCCGCGACCGGCGTGGGTGGGGCGACCGGTGCTGGTGGTGCGGGTGGTGTGGTCGGTACGGGTGGTGCGGGCGGCGCGGTCGGTACGGGTGGTGGCACGGGCTCCGGGGCGGTGCTCTTCGGCGCTGGAGCCGGTGCCGCGGCCCGGGGGCCCGGGCCCGCCGGGCGGGTCGGGCTCTTCGCGTCGGGCGGGACCGTCGTGTCGGCCGGCGCCCCGCCCGGTGGGCCCGTCGTGGCGCGGGCCGCCGTGTCGAAGCGGTCGTCGAGCGTGTCACCCGAGGCCGTCGGGCCCGTGTCCGGCGCCGACTCGTCGTAGAGCTTGTCCCACCAGCTGTCCCCCTGCTGAGTCATGCCCTTATTGTCCACCGCGCGAGGGGCCCGAAAACGGCACATCGGAAAAAGCGTTGCGACGAATGGGTGGTCCACCGGGCGACCCCACCCCCCACGGGAAGGACGCCCGGCGGACCGGCGTGGTCAGCGCACGTCGTAAGCGCGGACCACGGTCTGGGTGACGGAGTTGCCCCTGGCGTCCGTCAGTTCGGTCCTCAGGGTGACCTGCTCGCCGGTCGCGCCCGCGTGGTTCACGGTCGCGGTCCAGCGGCCGCCCTGCTGGGAGACCCGCGCTTCGGTCCAGGTCGTACCGCCGTCGTAGGAGTACGAGAGCCTGGCCGAGGTGAGCGCCGCGGGGGTGTAGCCCGCGTGTCCCGTCGCGGTGAGGCCGATGTGCTGGCCGTCTGTCGCGGCGAGGGTCTTGAGGCCGTCCTCCGGAAGGTCGTACCGGGGGAAGAGAATCGGGATGCCCTGAGAATAGACGTTCTCGTCAAGCTTGGAGGTGAATTCCCACACCGAGTTGACGGAGGTGGAGCGGGCCCACACCTTGCTGCCGATCTTCATGGTGTTCTGTTCGAGCCTGTACGTCCCGGCTTCGGCCGGTACCTCGAAGACGCCGAACGGCCAGCCGGTCTCGCCGAGGAGTTCGCCGTTCCGGTGGAGGCGGAGGTTGCCGATGTCGCCGAAGGAGCCGGGCTCGGCGTGGTGGGTGGCGTCGCCCCACATGGCGGCGGCGAAGCCGATGAGGTTGCCCTGGCGCTCGGAGACGAGGACCGGCTTCCCGGTGGCGTCGCGCGGGGCGGTGGGGGCGAGGACGCCGTCGTACCAGCGCTCGGTGCGCCTCTCCCCCGGCTCGTAGGCGTGACGGGTGCCGACCATGAGTTCGCCGAAGGGGAAGTTGCTGCCGATCAGCTGCTCCCAGGCGGTGTCGCCGGTCGAGTAGTACTCGGTGCGGGTGCCGGGCACGGGGACCGATTCGAGGGAGCCGAAGAAGACGCGGGTGCCGTCGGGGCGGTACGCGGCGGGGCTGTCGAGGAAGTCGGCGGCGGTACCGGCGGAGCCGTACGCGGACTCCGTGCGGCCCAGGTCGCGGTCGCGGACCCGGTACTCCTTGCCGGAGCGGATCGTGCCGGTCTCGGGAAACGCCAGGTTGTAGACGTACGGGCTCTTCGCGGTGGCCTTCCAGGCGAGGGTGACCGGGCCGGCGGCCAGCTTTCTCAGGAGCGCGGCGGCCTCGGTGGAGGGGACGGAGAGGACGGGGAGGCCGTTGCCCATGAAGCCCCCGCCGGGGTACCAGCGGCCGGGGGCCGTGTGGTGCGCGACGACGGCGACGGCTCCGGCGGCCTTGGCGTCGCGGGCGAGGGTGCTCGCCTGGTTGCTGTCGTCGGGGAGCCGGACGAGGGCGACGCGGCCCTTGACGTCGGCGGCCTTCAGCTCGTCGGGGGTGCCGGTCCCGGCGTCGACGAGGCGGGCGGAGCCGGTGCCGTCGAGGTTGTCGGAGGCGATCGAGCCGGTGAGCGGGTGCAGGGTCAGGCCGTCGGTGGTGCGCAGCGAGGTGATCTGCGGGGCGGCGGCCCGCCAGTAGCTGCCGAACTCGAAGTCTCCGTCGTCGGCGCGGCCTTCGACCGAGGCGTAGTACGCGCGGAGGGTGCGCGGTCCGGCGGCGGTGCTGGCGTGTGTCCAGGTGTCGTCCCAGGAGCGGGCGAACGCGAGGGTGGCGCCGCGGAGTTCGGTGTCCTTGTCGGTCCGCACGGAGAGCTTGTGGGCCTTGCGTGCGTCGAGGACGACGGTGGTGTCCTTGTTCAGCTCCAGCTGCGGGCGGCCGAGGTAGCTGAGCGAGTCGTTCAGCGTCGCGCCCTCGCCCGGGTCGGGCGTGGTGACGTAGGAGGAGAGGAAGTAGCTGCCGGGGCGCAGGCGGAAGACCTGGTCGGTGGCGCCCTCGTTGAAGCGGCGCTCGCCGGTGGCGTCGTCGGTGCCGATGACGTCGAGGGAGGAGGCGCCGGAGGCGGGCTCGCCGAGGCGGTCGATCAGCTTGACGCGGAGGGTGACGGTCTCCGGCTCGACGTGGAGGGAGAACGGGGTGGAGACGTGGACGCCTCCCTTGCCGGTGGCGATCACGCGGCCGGTGACGTCGCCGTACTGGGCGCGGTCCAGGCGGGCGGCGGGGTCGAGCTCCAGCGGGACCTTCACGGTGGCGCCGGCGGGGACGGTGACGGTCCGCTTGCCGAGGCGGGCGACCGAACTCCGTACGCGGGAGCCGTCGTTGCCGGTGACCTTCTCCACGGAGAGGTTCAGGGTGACGGGGGCGCCGGAGGTGTTGGTGTACGGGACGGAGACGATGGTGCGGTCGGTCCTGTCCTGCGGCCAGTGGAAGGTGCCGCCCTGGACGGCGGGGGCGCCGAGGACCTTCTGGTCGATCGCGGCCTTGACGTCGAGACGGCCGCCGCCGACCTCGCGGACATCGCCGGGGACGTCGCTCTCGGCCGAGGCGACGAGCGCGGCCTTGATCTGCTGGGCGGTCCAGTCGGGGTGGCGCTGCTTGACGATGGCGGCGGCGCCCGCGACGTGCGGGGTGGCCATCGACGTACCGGACATGGACTGGTAGGCGTACACGCCCCGGCCGCCCGCGGCGGCGGCGGAGATGGCGACGCCGGGCGCGGCGATCTCCGGCTTGAGGGTGTGGTTCACGAGCGTCGGGCCGCGGCTGGAGAAGTACGCGGTGGAGTCGTCGCGGTCGGTGGCGCCGACGGTGAGGACGCCGGGCGCGCAGCCGGGCGAGGAGACCGTGTTGAGGGAGGGGCCCGTGTTTCCGGCGGCGACGACGAAGAGGGTGCCCTCGTTCCGGGCGAGTTCCTCGGCGGCGGTGCTCATCGGGTCGGTGCAGTCGGTGGGGACGGGGCTGCCGAGGCTCATGGAGACGACGTCGGCGCCCTGGGCGACGGCCCACTCCATGCCGGCGATGATCCAGGAGATCGCGCCGGAGCCGGAGTCGTCGAGGACCTTGCCGTTGAGGAGTTCCGCGCCGGGCGCGACGCCCTTCTTCCTGCCGCCGCTCGCGGCGCCGGAGCCGCCGACGGTGGAGAGGGTGTGGGTGCCGTGGCCCTGGCGGTCGCCGGCGGTGTCGGAGTCGGTGAAGTTCTCCGAGGCGACGACGCGGCCCTTGAGGTCGGGGTGGTCGGCGTCGGCGCCGGTGTCGAGGACGGCGACCCTGGTGCCCTTGCCGTCGTAGCCGGCGGCCCAGGCCTCGGGGGCGTGGACCTGCTTCGTGGAGCGCTCCAGGGTGGCCCCGACCTTGCGGTCGAGCCAGAGCTTCTCGATGCCGGAGGCGGTCTTCGTGCCGGAGGTGGTCTTCGTGCCGGAGGTGGTCTTCGTGCCGGAGGCGGTCTTCGTGCCGGAGGCGGTCTTCGTGCCGGAGGCGGTCTTCGTGCCGGAGGCGGTGCGGGCCTTCGGGGCGTCGGCGCCGGACAGGCCGACCTCGGCCCAGAAGGTGGCCGCGGTCTTCTTCTCGGCCTGGAGGGCGACCCCGTCGACGACCTTGAGGACCTGGCCGCGCCGGGCCCCGCGCGGGGCGAGGGGGACGGAGCGGGCGACGTCGGAGCCGTAGACCGCGATGAGGGGGAGGGCTGTGGTGGCGGCGTCGTCGTAGCCCTGGCGGATCAGGCCGGTGACGTTGAAGAGCTCCTCGTCGACGCGTCCGGCGGCGAGCGCGGCGGTGGCGGTCTCCGGGTAGACGTACAGGTCCTGGCCGGTGCGGCGGGTCTGGACGAAGGGGACCGTCCCGTCCTCGCGGGGCAGGGCCGCGGCTGCCGGGTTGCCCGCGGCGTCGCGGGTGACCAGGACGCGGTCGCCGGTGACCAGGGTCACCGTGGCGGTCCGTGCCCCGGTGCGGGCCGAGGCCTCACCGCCGACCAGGGGTCGCTTGCCGGCCGTGCCGTCCCGTGGCTCGTTCGCCACGGACGGCGCGACCGCGGTGGCGGCCAGGACGGCGGCGGTCGCCGCCCCCAGGACCGTACGCGAAATCGGACGCATCGCTCTCCCCATCTGATTCCGGGCACGGCGGTGCAAGTCGCCCGTTCCCGGAGGCTGTTGGTGCTGCGGTGGCGCCACATTGGCAGAGGTGAGGGCGGTGCAGGGATGATGAGCCCGGCGGGAATACGCCGTGGCCGTTTCCCGCCAGGTCACCAACGGAACGAAAGCCTCCGGTGAACGTCCCCGGAAGACGCGGGACGCCCGGCGGAGGTGCGGCGAGGGGTGGGGCATCCATGCTGGGAGCGATAGGACTCGACGAGCGCCAGGAATCGGCGTACCGCGCTCTGGTCGCACTGGGCGCGGCCGAGGTCACGGACCTCGCCCATCGGCTCGCCCTGCCCGAGCGGGAGACCGAGCGGGCGCTGCGCCGCCTGGAGTCGCAGGGGCTCGCCGCCCAGTCCTCGGCCCGCACCGGGCGGTGGGTCGCGGCCCCGCCCGGGGTGGCGCTGGGCGCGCTGCTCACCCAGCAGCGCCACGAGCTGGAGCAGGCGGAGCTGGCGGCGGCGCTGCTCGCCGAGGAGTACCGGGCGGAGGCGGCGGAGGCGGCCGTGCACGACCTGGTGGAGGTGGTGACCGGGGCGAGCGCGGTGACCCACCGCTTCCTCCAGCTCCAGCTGGGCGCGACGGAGGAGGTCTGCGCCCTGGTGACGGGCAAGCCGATCGCGGTCTCCGGCCTGGAGAACGACGCGGAGGAGCAGGCGGCCGGGCGCGGGGTGCGCTACCGGGTGGTGATCGAGCGCGAGGTGCTGTCCCTGCCGACGGGGCTGATGGAGCTGTCGGCGGCGCTCGGCCGCGAGGAGCTCATCCGGGTCGCGGACCGGGTGCCCACGAAGCTGGTGGTCGCCGACCGGTCCCTGGCGATGGTGCCGCTGACCGGGCGGGGCGTGGAGCCGGCGGCGATCGTGGTGCACGCGAGCGGGCTCCTGGAGTCGCTGATGGGGCTCTTCGAGTCGGTGTGGCGGGACGCGCTGCCGCTGCGGCTGGGGGCGGGCGCGCAGATCACCGAGGACGAGGCGCCGGGCCCGGACGCGGTGGACCTGGAGATCCTCTCCCTGCTGCTGGCCGGGATGACGGACGCGAGCGTGGCGAAGCAGCTGGACCTGGGGCTGCGGACGGTGCAGCGGCGGGTGAAGGGGCTGATGGAGCTGTCGGGGGTCTCGACCCGGCTGCAGCTGGGGTGGCACGCGTACGAGAAGGGGTGGGTCGCGCGGAGGTGAGGCGGGCCCGTGGCCGGGGCGGGCCCGCCCCGTATGCCACGCACAACTCGTACGCCCCATGGTCCCCGTACACCTCATGCACCCTGTACTCCTCGTGCACCCTGTACACCTCGTGCACCCTGTACGCCCCGTACACCTTGTATGCCCCGCACAACCCGTGCGCCGCCGCCCCCCGCCGCCCGCCGCCCACGTCCCCCGTCCGCCCGTCGCGACCTGCGGGAATCCGCGGTGTCGTGCAGGCTGGGCAGCGTGGGTGTGTGGCAGCTCCTGATGGTCGCGACGGTGATGCTGCTCGGCCTGTTCGGGGTCCTGGCGCCCGGCGTGCCGGGAACGTGGCTGGTGTGGGCGGCGATGCTCTGGTGGTCGCTGCACGAGCGGACGGACCTCGCCTGGCTCCTGCTCGCCTCCTCGACCGGGCTGCTGCTCCTCACCCAGGTGATCGTCTGGCAGCTGCCGGCGCGCCGGTTCCGGGGGGTCGGCATCACGCGCCGGATGGTGGCGTACGCCGGGGTGGGCGCGCTCCTGGGCTTCGTCCTGGTGCCGGTGGTCGGCGCGGTGCCGGGTTTCATCGGCGGGATCTACCTCGCGGAACGGCTCCGCCTGGGCGGCCACGGGCAGGCCAGGGCGGCGACCCGGACGGTGATGCGGGCGGCCGGCACGAGCGTGCTCGTGGAGCTGTTCGCCTGTCTGCTGATCGTGGGGGCGTGGGCGGGGGCGGTGCTCTGGGGCTGAGGCCCGCGGGACCGGGGTCGGAGGCCCGAGGCCGGCGGTCCTGGTCCCGGAGGCGGAGGCGGTGTCGGTCCCGCCGCCGATCCGCCGGGCCGGGATCGGCGCGACCCTGGACCCATGAGGAATTTCGAGGGTTTTAGCGAGACGGAGTGGACCTACCTCACGGAGGACCGGGGGCGGCTCGGCCGGATGGCGACCGTCGACCCGTCCGGGCAGCCGCAGGCCAACCCGGTGGGGTTCTTCCCGCAGGAGGACGGCACCGTCCTGATCGGCGGGTTCGCGATGGGCCGTACGAAGAAGTGGCGCAACCTGCGGGAGAACCCGAAGGTGGCCCTGGTCGTGGACGACGTGGTGAGCGTCCGCCCCTGGCGGGTGCGGGGCGTCGAGATCCGCGGCGAGGCGGAGCTGCTGGTGGGTCCGCACGGCCTGGGGCCGCACTTCAGCGAGGAGGTCGTCCGGATCCGCCCGCACCGGATCCACAGCTGGGGCCTTGAGGACCCCCGGGGAGCGGGCTCCTGAGGATCACGCGGGGCGGGGGCCCGGGGTGACGGGAACCCCGAGGTAGCGGGCGGCGTACGAGCGCCAGGGCCGCCACGCCTCGGCCTCCGGGCCGCCCGGCCCTTCCGCCAGGGCGGCATCGGGGCCGGCCCCCGGGAACACGTCGGGGTCCCCGAGGGCCCGCATCCGGATCAGGGCGGCGGCCCCGGGGGTCACTCCGGGGACGGCGAGCAGCGCGCGCTCGGCCTCGTCGCGGTCGGCGCCGGGATCGAGGCGTACGGCTCCGTCGGCGAGCGCGCGGGCCAGCGGCCCCGCGACGGGGTGGCCGGTCAGGTGCCGGGGCGCGGGGAAGAGGTGGGTGAGGGCGCCGCAGGCGGTGGCCAGGGGGGTGCCGTGCTCCTCGACGGCCCGGGCGGACTCCTCGGCGCCGAGGAGGGTCCGCAGCGCGAACTCCTCGGGCTCGGCCGTGCCCGGGGAGCGCACACCGGGCCGGGCGGCCACCTCGGCGGCGAGGCCGGGCGCGGCCCCGAGGCGTTCCGCGACGGCGTACGGGTCGGCGTCCAGGTCGAAGAGGCGACGGAGGCGGTGCACGGCGGTGGTCAGGTCGCGCAGCTCGGTGAGGTGGATGCGGGCGTCCAGCCAGCGCCCGGCGGAGCGCTCGTCCACGGAGACGATCCCGGTGCCGTACGGGAGGCGGAGGGTGCGCCGGTAGGTGCGGGCGCCGGGGGCGCCCGTGACCTCCTCGACGCGGGACACGGCCTCGGCGGCGAGCAGGTCGAAGACCTCGCCGGCGGCGTACGGCCCCCGGTGGGCGAGCCGCAGCGGCACCCCGGCGGCGAGGGCGGTACGGGCTCCCGCGCCGGTCCCGGCCTCGGCGCGCAGGGCGGTGGGGGTGCGGGCGTAGACGGCGCGGATCGTGTCGTTGAACTGGCGGACGCTGGCGAAGCCGGCCGCGAAGGCGATCTCGGTGACGGGGAGTCCGGTGGTCTGGAGCAGCAGCCGGGCGGTGTGGGCCCGCTGGGCGCGGGCGAGGGCGACGGGTCCTGCGCCGAGTTCGGCGGTGAGCTGGCGCTGGACCTGCCGGGTGCTGTAGCCGAGGCGTCCGGCGAGGCCGGGGACGCCCTCGCGGTCGACGACGCCGTCGCCGATCAGGCGCACGGCGCGTCCGACGACGTCGGCCCGTACGTTCCACTCGGCGGAGCCGGGCACGGCGTCCGGGCGGCAGCGGCGGCAGGCCCGGAAGCCGTGGCCCTGGGCGGCGGCGGCGGTCGGGAAGAAGGCGACGTTCCGCCGCTTGGGGGTGACGGCGGGGCAGCTGGGGCGGCAGTAGATGCCGGTGGTCCGGACGGCGAAGAAGAACTCTCCGTCGAACCGCGCGTCCCTGCTGCTGACCGCCTCGTAGCGGGTGTCGTCGTCCCTCACGGTCTCCAGTGTGCGGGGGCGGACGGCCCGGGGCTCGCGGTTTTCGGACACCACGTTCCCCGGAGCCGTACGCCCCCGCCCATACGGACCGCTGCCGCGTACGGGCTACCGCAGACGCCCGTTGCGCTTGAACTCGACGGCGGCACGGCCGGCGGCCATCGCGCGCTTCCAGTCCCTGCGGATCTCGCCGCGGAGACGGGCGTCGGTCTTGGCGACGAGGCGCTGGTTCTCGCGCATGAGCTTGCGGAAGCTCTCCAGGCGGCGGACGGGCAGGGTGCCGTCCTCGATGGCGGCCGCCACGGCGCAGCCCGGCTCCGCCTCGTGGGCGCAGTCGTGGAAGCGGCAGTCCCGGGCCAGTTCCTCGATCTCGGAGAAGACCTGGCCGACGCCGGCCTCGGCGTCCCAGAGTCCGACGCCGCGCAGGCCGGGGGTGTCGATGAGGACGCCCCCGCCCGGCAGGACGAAGAGGTTGCGGGTCGTGGTGGTGTGCCGGCCCTTGCCGTCGACGTCGCGGGCGGCCTGGACGGCCATGACGTCCTCGCCGACGAGGGCGTTGGCGAGGGTGGACTTGCCGGCGCCGGAGACTCCGAGCAGTACGGTCGTACCGCCCGCCAGCACGGCGGAGAGCACGTCGGTCCCCTCGCCCGTGACCGAGCTGAGGGGCAGCACCTGCACGCCGGGGGCGACGGTCTCGACGTCCTCGACGAGGTAGGAGAGACCGACGGGGTCGGGGACGAGGTCCGCCTTGGTGAGGACGACGATCGGCTGGGCGCCGGACTCCCAGGAGTCCGCTGGCGTACGCAGCAGTGCCTCACCGCTCGAACTGGACATCGCGAGCGCGAGGAACCGTTCGATCCGCCCGAGGTCGAGTTCGACCGCGAGCGACACACAGATGACGATGTGATCGATGTTAGTGGCCAGCACCTGGCCCTCGGACCGCTTGGACGACGTCGACCGGACGAAGGCGGTCCGCCGAGGCAGGATCGTCCGCGCGTACCGCGGATCACCGCCCTCGGGGTCGACGGCGACCCAGTCCCCCGTGCACACGACCTTCATCGGGTCATGAAGAACGACGAACGCGGTATCGGCACGAACGACACCGTCAGGGGTGGCCACATCACACTGACCGCGATCGACCCGGACGACCCGCCCAGGAACGAGCCCCTGGGCGGCGTACGGGGCGAACTCGGCCTCCCAGCCCTCGTCCCAGCCGTAGACGGCGAGCGGGTGCTGGACAGCGGAGAGGGAAGACGGGTGGAGCGGAGCGTTGAACAAGGGGAACCCTTCAAAGGGTGGCCCCGGCGGCGCGCTCCGAGCGCGCGGATCGAGTGGGTGTCAGCCGGAGACCACAGGGGTGGGAACGATGAACTCCTGAATGCGGGCAGAGCCCGTCACCGTGACAGTCATCAATGTCCTCACCTCCTGCTTCTTCTCAACGAACCAACACCGTGCCCTGGGCAACGACACAGCCGCGCCTTGGAACGAGCAGAACCATAGCCCCACCCCAGGACGCGACACCACCGATTAAATTCGGGCCCTCACCTGCACGACACCGACAACCAGCGGATCAGCGTCACGCGGCAAGTCGTACAGGGTCCTGGGCGAGCCCCTGGGGCTTGCCAGCCTCAACTATCGGCCGCCTGTAGCTCACCGTGTTCCCGGAGCGCATGGTGAATCCCACCAGTCCGTACCGGAGTACACCCCCGACCGAAACAGCAGCCGTGTCCAGGGCGGCAGCC
Source organism: Streptomyces bikiniensis (assembly GCA_000716465.1). Classification (GTDB taxonomy): domain Bacteria; phylum Actinomycetota; class Actinomycetes; order Streptomycetales; family Streptomycetaceae; genus Streptomyces; species Streptomyces bikiniensis. The sequence goes on along the minus strand of JNWL01000002.1, from coordinate 405,728 downwards.
AACACCGGCAGCTCGGCAGCGAGTTCCGATACGCCGACAAGAGGAAGATCGCTCCCAGCTCGGGAAGTCCGACAGCCGGAACCCGATGCGTCCTCCACGCACGCCAGGTTGCATCCAGAGAGGCAATGAGCCTTTTCCAACCTACGCTGACGCGTGGTGAAGGACGAGGACGGCCTGAACGATCGCTGTGATGCGGTTGGTGCTGCAGCGGAGCTTCCGTAGGAGACGCCAGTCCTTCAGAGTGGCCATGGCCTGCTCGCCGAGGCAGCGGATCTTGGCGTGTGTGCTGTTGTGGCGGCGCTGCCACCGCTTGAGGCGACGGCCGCGGAAGGGCACCCGGGTGGAGCTGGCGGCAACCTGGTATGCCTTGTCGGCCCAGCACTTGAGGTCGGCGTCGGTGAGTGCTTCGACGATCCCGTGAGTGCGGGCGGCGGTCAGGTCGTGGGTGGAGCCGGGCAACGCGGGCGAGGCCCACAACAGGCGGCCGAACGGGTCGGTGAGGACTTGGATGTTCATGCCGTGCCGCTTGTGTTTGCCTGAGTAGTACGGGGTGTCGGCGGCGATCCGGTCGATCGACAGCAGAGTGCCATCCAGGATCACGAACGCCTTGGTCCGCGCGATGCGCATCGCATCGGCCAGGGTCGGCACGAGCGCGGCCAGCACGTCGACGGCCTCGCGTATGTAGCGGTATGCGGTCGCGATGCCGATACCGAACCCGGCGGCGAGCCGGGCGTAGGTGTCGCCGCATCGCAGATGGGCCAGGGCGAGCAGAGATTGACGACCGGCGGTCAGAAGCCGCCATCGGGTCCCGATCTCCCTTCGACGCACAGCGAGGTGTCCGGTCAAATACCGCAGAGTGCGACTGGACAGGTCGATCGATGACGGGTAGACAAGCACGCGAGGCTCCTGGTGGCTGCGGGCGATCTTGGTCGAGAACCCGTCTACCAGGAGCTTCGACGTTCTGCAGATCCGTCCAACACGCTGCCAAGGCCGCCGGGTTGGAAACGGCTCCGTGGCCGCGCCGCTCAGCCGATCGTGAACGGGGTCAGGGCGAGGGCGATGCCGCCGGCCAGTGGCGGCAGCGAACCGAGGACCCACATCCCGGCCGAGAACAGGTGCTTCTTTCCCGAGATCTCGACGGCGAGCTGGTCGGCAGGGTTCTCCGGGTCGTACGTGGCGCGGGCCACCGGTCCGACGTGCTTGCTCCGCGCGGTCCGCTCGGCGCCGTCGGCGTCGGTGAACTTGTACCAGGCCGCCCCGTCCGTCGTCTTGAAGTCCAGGGTGGCGGGCACGGTGACCCCGCGCCGCTTGAGTACGACATGAAGCAGCGTCCTCTGCCCGCCGACAAGCATCAGGCCGAGTCCGAAGAGGAGCGGGACGGTCGCGACGATGGGGGCGATGACCTCTGCCCCTTGGCCGGCGCCGACCCAGATCACGTAGCCGAGGTAGGCGGCGGCGAGAGCGATCATGATGATGATCCGGCGCAGGTACTTCGGATCCTTCGCCGGCTTCTCCGCGTCCTCTGGCGACGCCAGCTGCGTGACCGTGATGCGGGCGCTACCGGCGGGATCCCGCTGTGCGGGGAGTGCGGCGGTCAGAGCGGCGACGAAGGTGGTGGCGGCCGTCGGGTTCCCGGCGTCCACGCAGTGCACGGCGCTGTCGCTGAGCACGATTTCGACGTGGTGTCCGCCGTCGGTACGGGCCTCCTGGACCACCGCGAGGGGGATCTCCGTGCGGGTGCGGCTGTCGACGATCCGGAGACCGCCGTCATCGAGCACGGTCTCGGCACCATCGCCGCCGATCAAGATCTGTGCAGAGACCATCGTCTTCATCCCCTGCCAACCGGCCACGGCCCGACTGCCGTCACACCGGCGTCAACCTACCGCAGGGCGTCACGCCCCTCAGCGCCGTACCGGCCCCACACATGCGAGCACCCGGACGGGCGAGCCGCGGCGGGCCTGGAAACGACGAAGCCCCCTGCGCTGAGGCGCAGGGGGCGACGGGGACGGCGAGGCGGGGCTTCACCACGTTTCCGGCACAACTGGCTGACACCAGGAGCAGGTTGAAAAATGCTCAATGTACGAGTTCGACCTGATACGGGGTGCCGGACTGCTACGTTCCTCGCTCAACTTGCCATATTCACTGAACGCGCCTTGACCTGCCATTGATCAGAGCGTTGGGTGACCCACCTACTGTGAGCGTTATGTTAAGCAGGGGTGGGGATTGTGAAGAGACACCGGGCGTATCAACGTGCCTGGAGCGCGGGAGTCGTCTTGTCCGCTTTGGCTATGGGGATGGTGGTTCCGTCTCCTGCAGCACGGGCAGCCGCGCCAACCGTTGATTCGCCCGTTCTTGGCGAGGCGGACCTCGCTCTGAAGACGGCCAAGGAGTCCGGCCAACGTGTCGAGGTCGAGAGCAAGCGCTCCGAGCGAGCAAGCGTGTTCGCGAACTCCGACGGGTTCACTTTCACGTTGGAACAGCACACGGTGCCGGTGCGCGTGGCGAAACCCGGTGGTGGCTGGCAGGTACCGGACCCGACGCTGGAGAGGCGTGAGGACGGATCGATTGGCCCCAAAGCCGCGTCTGCGGTGATGTCGTTCTCTGGGGGCGGCGACGCTGCCCCGCTGGTCGAGATCGCCGATCGTGGTCGTTCGCTTGAGCTCGATTGGCCGGGCGATCTGCCAGTTCCTGAAGTCGACGGAGCGAACGCGGTCTACCGTGATGTGCTGCCTGACGTCGACCTGAGGCTGACCGCAACAGTTGAGAGCTTCCAGCAAGTACTGGTGGTCAAGACGCCGGCAGCAGCGGCGAACCCGGCACTCAAGGAGCTCACTTTTGGTCTGAAGGCACATGCCCTGACTGTTCGGGAAGGTGCTGCCGGGAGTCTTGCTGCAGTCGACGGCAGCGGGGCCACTGTCTTCCGTGCTCCGCCGGCTCGGATGTGGGACTCGGCCGGGAAAGTTGATGATGCGCCTGACTTGGCACCACAACTGGTGCGGCAGGCTGCCGTAGCGGCGAATGGCGCGCCGTCGGATTCTGCTGACCCGTCTGAGCAGGCGCCTTCCGGTACCGGTTTGCAGCCGGGGCAGGGGGACAACGTCGCCCGCATGGACGTCGACGTCAAGGCAACTGCGCTCACTGTTGTTCCGGACGCCGGGATGCTAAGCAGTACCGCATCCGAGGACTACCCGGTGTTCATCGACCCAACAGTCACATGGGGCGAATCGGAGCGGACGCAGCTTCGCAGCGACGGTTATGAGTCCTACGGGTGGGGCAACGGTGACGACAACCGGGGTCAAGGTGTGGGTAAATGTGGTAGCTGGAACGGCTACTACTGTGGACCTGGTTACGTTCAGCGTCTGTACTTCGAGTTTGCTCCCGACCAACTCAAGGGCAAGCAGGTACTGGACGCCACGTTCGCGGTCACAGAACCGTGGTCGTTCCAGTGCGATCCGCGACAGGTCGACCTGGTCCGGACGAACAACATCTCCTCGGCCACAACTTGGGCGAGTCGGCCTGCTGAGCTCGACTGGATGGTCGACCTGTGGGTCTCGGCCGGACGTGGATCACTGTGTGATCCGGACTCTCCGGACGCTCCTATCGAGTTCAACGACAACCCTCAGGAGCCGAACGAGAACCTCACGCCGACTGTGCAGGCTTTTGCAGCAGGTAAGTTCTCGCGGCTGACCTTGGAGATCCGGGCGGGGAATGAGACCGACGCCTCTGCGTGGAAGCGTTTCAGAAATGATGCTGTCCTGCGTGTGCTGTATGTCGCCAAGCCAGCCCCACCGACCAACGTCGGAATTGTGAGCGGCAGCAGCCGCATATGCGACACCAACGCCGCTGACCCGACAGTGATGGATAATCCGCAGCCCACCTTCACTGCGACCCCGCAGACCGCTCCTGGCGGCGAATCTCAGGCCAAGCTGAGGACGTGGATGCGCCTTGAGTCGAAAGCTGCTGACGGGACATGGTCTGGGATGGGGATAGCCAGTCCGAGTACGAGCACCGTTCCGGACAACTGGAAGACCACAGCAATGTGGCCCACGAAGCTGGTCGAGGGGCGCCTCTACCGGTACTCGGCAGCCACCCAGGTATTCACCGACGCCAACGTTCAGGCATCTGCCTCGGGATACCCGATCTGGTGCTACTTCAAGGTCGACCCGACAGCACCGAAGGCGCCCATTATTACTTTCGGAAACCCTTACAAACCATGCTCTGACCCCGACGATTGCCCCTTCTACGGTGCCCCCGGTGTACCTGGGACGGTTTCCTTCAAGCCTGCCAGCGGCGACACCATCGTGTCGTACCACTACCGTCTCTCCAACGGTTACTGGGCTGAGCTGTCGGGTTCAAGTGTGACGGCGACGATCAAGCCACCTGCGGCCGGTACGTACACACTGTTCGTCCGAGCCGAGGACCCGCTGGGACGATGGGGCACCCAGGCAGCGTTCGATTTCAAGGTGGCCAAAGGTGCGGATCCTGTCGGCCGATGGCAGTTCACGGAGACATCCGGCGCAGCTCTCGACGATGCACCGGACGGGGGCATGTCCCACGCGACCCTGTACGGGGCCGTGACTCGCGACAACCGCGGCCGCCGTGGAGTGATCACCCATGACAAGGAGGGGGCAGTTCTGGATCCGCAGGTGGTGGACAGGGGTCTTTCACTCGGCGGCACCACCGGCTATGCCTCCACTGCTGGGCCCATTGTGACGACTAGCTCCTCCTACACGATTTCTGCTTGGGTCAGGTTGGAGGACGGTAGCGGGAACCGTACGGCACTGGGACAGGACGGCATGATGGCCGGTGGCTGGTACAGCGCCTTCTATCTCGGGTACCGCTCGGAGTCGAAAAAGTGGGAGATGCGCACGTCGCCGAAGGACGCCGCCGATGGCAACATCACAAGCCAGTTGGTGCAGTCCAAGCAACCCGCCACCCTTGGCGTATGGACTCACCTCACAGCCGTCTACGACGCTCCTGCAACGGAGATCAGACTCTACGTCAACGGCGAGTTGCAAGGAACGGACAAGGTTGCCCCGTCGTGGGCGTCCACGGGAAAGTTCCAGATCGGCCGCGTCTGGTGGCACGGTGCGTACTACGACCACTGGAAGGGATCGATTGACGAAGTCACCGTATGGCAGAACGCCTTGGACGAGTCAGAGATCCTTGACGAAGCCCGGGCCCTCCTGCCAGGCGGCTTCAACGCGGCCGAATTGGTGGCCGACTGGTCCGCTTCCGGAGCCTCCGGAACGACTGTCTCCGACACAACATCCGGCTACGGCAAGGCTCTGACATTGACGGGCGGCGCCACGGTGGCTGGTGAAGACATCGTCTTCGACGGCGTCGACGGCGCTGCCACGTACAAGGGCCCGTTGGTCGATGACACGGGGTCGTTCACGGTGACGACGCAGGTGGCTCTGGACAAAACCGAGATCAACGCGAAGAGCATGGGCTATGTCGGCCAGGTTCTCGGACAGCGCACCGCGGACGGCTCAGCCTGGGGTTTGTGGTACCAAGCCGCTGAAACCAAGCTGGACCTTGTCGAGATCACGCTCCCGGATGGAACGAAGGACATGGTCGAGAAAGAAGTGCCGGTAGGTTACTGGCACTTCGGACGGCTCAACGCGGATGGCACCTTCTCTTCGGTCCGGTCCGAAAAAGAGTCCGAACTGGATACCCCTGTCCGCCTAACCGGGGTCTATGACGCCCAGGCCGCCACGATCTCACTCCGCGTCGGCACGGAACTCGACGCTGTTCCGAAGACGTTCACGGCCAAACTCGGCACCGGAGAGCTCACGATCGCCAAGGGACTGTCCACCGGAACCTGGAAGCACTTCCTCGCAGCCCGCGTATCCGACATACGGGTGTGGTCGGGAGCTGTACACAACGAGACCCAGATCGACGCGCTGATCGGTTCCTGACGGCACAGCTAGGCAAGGAGTGGGCGGCACCGTGTGCCTGGTGCCGCCCACTCCTGCTCTTCAAGCCAGGGCAAGGAGCCCATGGCTTCTATCAATCCGCGGTTCGAAGGGGTGGGGAGAATATCTGTGAAACCCGTAATAGGCAGAACAAGTACGCAAGAGGGAAGGCCGCGGCGTAGACGCCGCAGAGCGCTCGTCATCGTGCCTCTGGCCCTGGCGCTGTCGATCCCGATCGGCCTTACCCCTGTAGCTGCCGAAGGCACAGGCGGCCTGGACCGACCGGACGTGCCCAAGCCTCGAGTCGGCAAGATCCATGAGGGCTCGGGTCCGGGCGCCAAAAAGGCCCGGGAACAGGTTGCGAAGGAACTGCAGGAGAGCACGACCCAGGTGATGCGCGCCCGGGCCGAGCAACTGCGACCGGCCTGGCCCGCGGCCGGCAGTGCCGATGTCGCACTAACGGCCGGGCGCACCAAGATCGCACCCGGTGGCCTACCTGTCACCCTCGCTCGCTTCGGCGCCAGGAACGCTCTCCAGGCGGGCGGTCATGCGACGGTCACGGTGCTGGACCAGAAGGCCGCAGACCAACTCGGAATATCCGGAGTTGTGCTGACTGCCGAGGCAGAACGAGCCGGCGGGGCCGAGGTGAGCATCGGCTACGGCGGTTTCGCGTCCGCTATCGGAGGCGGCTGGGCTGGCCGACTCCGGCTAGTGCAACTCCCGACGTGCTCCCTGACTACGCCACAGAAGGCCGAGTGCCGGACCCAAACCCCCCTTCCTTCGCGCAACGACCCGAAGAACCAGACCGTCATTTCCCGCGTCCCTCTCGCCCAGAGCGCCGACGGAGAGGGTGTCGAACCCCAGCTCGGGTCCTCGACCTCTGGCGTGACAGTCATGGCCCTGACCGCAGCCGGCGCCAATGGCGCAGCGGCGAACGGCACCGGCGACTACAGCGCGACACCGCTTTCAGCCTCGTCCTCGTGGTCCGCCGGAGGCAGCTCCGGCTCGTTCACCTGGTCGTACGGTCTCACTCTCCCGCCTGCAGCCGCAGGCCCGATTCCGTCCCTCAGCCTGGGCTACGACTCTGGCAGCATCGATGGGCGCACCGCGACCACCAATAACCAGGGAACCACCATCGGCGAAGGGTTCTCCCTCACCGAGTCCTACATCGAACGCTCATATGGCATTTGCGACAAAGACGGACACACGGATGTGTTCGACCGCTGCTGGAAGTACGACAACGCACGGATCGTGCTGAACGGCAAGTCGTCCCGCCTGGTGAAGGCCGACGCAACCAACCCGAGCGCCGCCACAAGTGAGTGGAAGCTGGAGAACGACGACGCGTCGAAGGTGACCCGTTCCACCGGCGCCGACAACAACGATGACAACGGCGAGTACTGGACCGTCATCACCGGCGACGGAACGAAGTACGTGTTCGGCCGTGACAAACTCGACGGTGCTACCACCGAGCGCACCAATTCCACCTGGACCACGCCCGTATTCGGCGACGACGTCGGTGAGCCCGGCCATGACGCGGGTGCCACGTTCGCCGAACGGTCGGCGAAGCAGGCCTGGCGCTGGAACCTCGACTACGTCGAGGACACCCACGGGAACGCCACTACTTACTGGTACACGGCAGAGAAGAACTACTACAAGAAGAACAAGGCCACAAAGGCCGATGCCGAATACGTACGCGGCGGATACCTGAAGGAGATCAAGTACGGCCTTCGCAAGGGTGCCCTGTTCACGGACGACGCAGACGCCAAAGTGACCTTCGGCTACGCCGAGCGCTGCACGGAGGGAGCATGCTCGTCGCTGACGAAGGAGACGGCTGAGACCTGGCCGGACGTGCCCTTCGACGCCATCTGCGCCAGTGGCTCCACCGAGTGTCTGTCCCAGTCGCCGTCGTTCTTCACTCGCAAGCGGCTGACCGGCATTGACACTCACTCGTGGAACACGGCCACAGGCACCTACGACGCGGTCGACAGTTGGGACCTCGTTCAGGAGTACCAGGACGGAGGCGACATCGGTGACACCTCCGACCACGTCCTCACACTGAAGTCGATCACACGGACCGCAAAGGCCGGGACGACCGCCATCAAGTCGGACCCGGTGGTCTTCACCTACGACATGCGTCCGAACCGAGTGGATGACGACACCGACCACATCCTGCCTCTGACCCGCCCTCGGATCCGCACGATCGTCTCCGAGACCGGCGGCATCACCACCGTGGAGATGTCCCCTGCGGAGTGCGTACGCAGCCAGGTTCTCACCGCCGCCGAGGACACCAACACCCGGAACTGCTATCCGCAGTACTGGAACATCAATGGCAGTTCCACGGCATCGGTCGACTGGTTCCACAAGTACCGTGTGATCGGTGTTTTGACGTCCGACCTGGCAGGCTGGAACGAGCCCGTCGAGAACCAGTACGTCTACAGCGGCGCTGCCTGGCACTACAACGATGACCCGTTCACGCCGAAGAACGAGCGGACCTGGTCGGACTGGCGCGGCTACCGTGAGGTCACCGTCTATAAGGGCGCGGTCAAAACCGGCGTTAACCGGACCAAGACAGTGTCGCTGTACATGCAGGGCATGAACGGTGACAGAAACAAGAACGGCACGACCAAGTCCGTGTCGATCGCCCCGCTCACACAGCCAGCAGTCGGAATCATCTCGGTGCCGGACTCTGATTACTACGCGGGAACACTGCGCGAGCAGGTGACCTACGACGGCACAACTCCGATCTCTGCGATAGCTAACCGGCCCTGGTCGCGCGAAACCGCACGCCAAACCGCTGTTCCCGACGCCGGCGACCACGTCTCCCGCTTCGTCCGCACCCAGCGCACGACGTCCTACACGTACCTCACCGCATCCAACTCTTGGCGCTCACGTGCCACGTCGACCATCTCGTTCGACGACTACGGCATGCCCACCAAGGCTGTCGACCTGGGCGACGAAGACAAACAGGGCGACGAGGTCTGCACAGAGACCTGGTATGCCCGCAATGTGGACGCAGGACTGACCAACCTCGTCTCGCGTGTGCGCACCGTGGGCCTCGACTGCAACTACACCGAAGCCGACCTCCAGCTCTCCGCGGCCGACGGCACGCGCTCCAACGTCATGGCCGACACGGCAATCTCCTACGACAACATCGCCTGGTCCACGACGATGAAGCCGGTCAAGGGTCGCCCCACATGGACCGGACGCGCCTCCGCATACGGCACCGGCGGAGCTGTAACGTGGCAGAAGACCAGCGTCACCGCCTACGACATTCTCGGTCGGCCCACCACGGTCACCGACGCCCAAGGAAGCACCATGACTACGGCGTACTCGCCCGTGGATTCAGGTCCGCTGACGAGAACGACCGTCACCAATCCCCTGGCCCACAAGGTCACCAGCTACCTCGACCCGCGGCGCGGCCTCGCCCAGCGCACCTACGACGCAAACCTGAAGAAGACCGAGCTCGCCTACGACGCAATGGGCCGCCTGACCGACGTGTGGTTGCCAAACCGCAACCGCAGCACACAGTCGCCCAACACCCAGTACAGGTACTCGCTGAGCAACACCACAGAGTCCTGGGTCTCGACGGCAAGCCTCAAGGCCGACGGCGAAACGTACAACACGAGCTACGCGATCTACGACTCGCTACTGCGACCGCTTCAGACACAGACCCCAACCCCCCAGGGCGGGCGCCTGCTGACGGACACCCGCTACAACACCTTGGGAAGCATCTACGCCACCTACTCCGACGTCTTCGACACGAACGCACCGGTCTCGAAGTACGCGCGGGCGATGTATGGAGGAGCACCGAAGCAGACCGAGACGGTCTTCGACGGTGCAGGGCGGCCCACATCCAATGCCCTATACGTCAAGGGCACGCTGAAGTGGACTACCAGCACCACCTACACCGGCGACTCCACCGCCACCACCGCGCTCGACGGCGGCTCCGCCACTCGTACGATCACCGACGCCCTCGGCCGGACGACCGAGACCCGCGCGTACGCGGGACCGAACCCGGCGGACGCCGAGTACGGGGCAACGCTCGGAAGTTCATACACCTCAACGAAGTTCGAGTACACCCGTGACGGAAAGCAGTCGAAGATCACGGGGCCGGACGGCGCCGTGTGGAAGTACATCTACGACCAGTACGGTCGGCAGAAGACCACGGAGGACCCTGATAAGGGTACGACCCGTACTGAGTACGACGGCCTTGACCGGCCGGTGAAGGTGATGACCGGAAGTTCCACGGTCGTCACCGGATACGACGTTCTCGGCCGTCCGACCAACACCTGGTCGGACATGGCATCGGACGCCACGCTTTTGACGAGCCGCACCTACGACACCCCCCTCAAGGGTCTTCCCGCCACCTCAACCCGCTACGTCGGAGGCAAGACCGGCAAGGCGTACACCAAATCGGTCACGGCATACGACGTCCTCAACCGGCCCGCGACGACCGAGCTGACCCTCCCCGCCATGGACCCGATCACCCCGTCCGTGCCGGGCGGGAAACTCACCTATCAGTCCACCTACCGCATCGACGGGACTGTGGGCAGCACCAGCGAGCCCGCTCTGGGCGGTCTGGCGAGCGAGGTCATCGGGTACGGCTACGGAGCCCTGGGCCAGCTCACGTCTGTGAAGGGCCTCAACGGCTACCTGCAGCAGGCCGACTACTCCGAGACCGGCCAGGTCCTGCAGCTCACCCTCGGCAAGGGCGGCACGGGTGACCGCAACGTCTACATCACCAACGGGTATGAGGAAGGAACAGATCGCCTGACCCTCAGCCATGTCACGGACCAGACACACCCGTACATGCTGCAGCACCTCACCTACACCTACGACCAGGCCGGCAACGTCACCTCCATCGCAGACCCCACGACCCTCGGCGGCACCACCAAGGCCGAAACCCAGTGCTTCGCCTACGACGGGCACAGCCGCCTGACCGAAGCCTGGACCCCGGCCTCCCAGAACTGCGGCGATCCGCGCAACGCCAGCGCCCTAGACGGCCCCGCCCCGTACTGGACGTCGTACACCTACAACACCGCCGGTCAGCGCAAGACGGAGACACAGCACCTCTCCACAGGCAACACGACCACAACATACTGCTACGACCCGGCCAAGCAGCCGCACGCACTGCGATACACCACCCCACGCACCACATGCGGCACCGCCGCCGACCCCACCAAGGACAAGGTCTACGACTACGACACCACGGGCAACACCACCAAGCGCCCCGGTGACACCACGCAGCAGACTCTGACCTGGTCGCCCGAAGGCCAGCTCGCGACGCTCACGGAAAGCACCAAGTCGACCGATTACGTGTACGACGCTGACGGCGCTCTGCTGATCCGTAATGCCAAGGCCGGCGAACGCGTCCTGTACGTCGGTGCGACAGAACTCCACCGCCGCGACAACGGCACCACCTGGGCACAACGCAGCTACACCGCCGACGGCACCCCGATCGCCGTCCGCACGAACGAGACCGGAACGACTCAGCTCCAGTTCCTCGCGGGCGATCGCCACGGCACCCAAAGCCTGGCTGTCACCTCGGACACCACGCAGAGGCCCACCAAGCGCTACATGACCCCGTTCGGGGCAAAGCGTGGCGGAGCGGTCGGCACCTGGCCCACAGACAAGGGCTTCCTCAACAAGACCGCCGACGCATCCACGGGCCTGACACACATCGGCGCGCGCCAATATGACCCAAAAATCGGTCAGTTCATCAGCGTTGACCCCATCCTCTCAACCGACCAGCACCAATCTCTCAACGGCTACAGTTACGCCAATCAACATCCCACCACGTCCTCGGACCCCACCGGTCTCAGAGAGGTTTGCGGAGCCTACGGAAACTCCTGCATCCCAACCGCACCAGAACTCACGGGCGCAGTCCCAGGAGACGTGCAGAAGCCCTCTGAAGGCGACAGCACCGACGTTGGAACCGTCACCGCCGGGGCAGGAGAGGCATCTGGAACAGCTAGCTCCGGCAGTGGAGGTGGCGGCGGAAGCGGCAGTGGCGGTGGCGGTGGCGGTGGAACTGCCCCTACGAAAAACTACGACCTCTCCTGGTCGAATCCTTTCAGCGAAGCATTCTGGGGCACAGTCAGCATCGGCGCGCACACAGCATCCCTCTTCGGGGTGCTAGGCGACTCCGATTGCTGGAATGGCGGAGCCGGTGCCCCAGGCTGCGACTACGGTGCAAGTTTCGACCAGTGGGTCCTTGAGCAAGGCGTGGACTCGACGTCCGACTGGTACCAAGTACCGGGCTTCATCGGGGAAATGATTGCGCACGGCCGCGCTGGCGGAGGCGCAGGAACAACCCCGCGCAAGTCAACCCCGCTGACCGGTGGCCAGTACTTCCTCGCCGGCACGCTCGTCCTCATGGGCGACGGCAGCACGAAGGAGATCCAGGACGTCGAGATCGGCGACGAGGTTCTCGCGACTGATCCCGAAACCGGAGAAACGGGCGCTCGCCCCGTCACTCAACTGATCCGCACAGAGGAAACCAAGCACCTCAACACACTCTCCATCGCCACCCCCGACGGCACGGAGAACCTCACGGCAACAGCTGAGCACCCCTTCTGGTCAGCCTCGCAGCACGCCTGGATTGCTGCGAAGGACCTGAAGCCGGGCATGACCCTGCTCACCGACAAGGGCGAGACTGTTGCCGTCAACAGAAACGTTCCATTCACCAAGTACGTGAAGACGTACAACTTCACCGTTGACGATCTGCACACGTACTACGTGCTGGCCGGCAGGACGCCAGTCCTGGTGCACAACACGTGCCATGCCGAAGGATTTAAGGCTGCTGAGGCGGCTATCCAGTCGCTGACTCATAAGAGGCAATCTATCGGGGGGGCCTTCTATCCCCATTCCGAATCTTGGGATAATCACTCCCCAGTCAAATTGATCTCAGGTGAGCGCAACCTTCCGAAGGGGTATGCGCCGCCACCGGGCGCAACTAAGAACGGCGACCATCTCGAGGCCCAGGTTGCTGTCATCATGCGGGAGAAAGGCCTGAAGGAAGGTACTCTCTACCACACGGGTAACTGGACGTGTAGCATGTGCAGTTCTACGGTTCCAGATATGCTTCCATCCAAGTCGTCACTTACTGTCTACTACAGGAAAGAGGGAGAAGTGTACGGAGAGACGTACCTCAGTCGAGATTGGTGGGATTGATTACCCATGGAAGCGGATGCTTTGAGTCCGGCGGAAATCGAGATGGATTCGTTCCTATCGTCGTGGTTCGGTCCGGCCAAGTCGAGCGCGAAGGAAATCGGCCCTGAGTTTGACTGGATCCCGGCCGGGCTGAAAAAGTGGTATGAAATCACCTCTCGGTGGGAAATTCCGGTCGAGGGAGTGAAGCGGCTAATCCCTCCTTCCGAGATTTTGGAAGAAGAAGGAAAGTTCATCTTCCTAATGGATCAGGGCGGATGGGCATGGTCTTTCGACTTGACCGAGCCATCCTTCATCTTTGAAGCGAAGGATGACGAGCCGTGGCGGCGACTTAATGCGGATTGGAGTGAGATGCTTCTTTGGCACTCATTCAGCGAAGCGGTCGAGTATGCTCCATTCACGCAGTGGTCATCAAACGCTTCCGCCGAAGCCGCGAATGAAGTCCTCTCGAATTTTCGAAAGGTTTCATTTACGGATTCGATGTGGCCTTCTCCCGGATGGGCCTTCTATATCGCAGACGGAATGGTCGCGGATGCGGGGCCTAGCAAGTGGACTCCGGATTCATTTTCGATTACCGTGGGTGCCAGTTCGAGAGAATCGATCGCTTCCCTCAACTCGCCGACTGGTATCGAATGGCTAGTTCGACAGAAGTAGGAATTAGTCTCCAACGCAGTCATCCTTGACGGCTGCCTGGTGATTCTCCCTCAGGGGACCGAAAAGGAACCTTTTCCGTCTCGCCTCTGAAAGGATATAAGGCCTGGCCAGCTAGGGTGGTGACGTGGCAGAGCCCTCGGTCGCTGGCGGTGTTGATTCCACTCGACACTGCCGACAGCCGTGGGCTCTGTTGGTTCCGTGAGCGTTTTCCAACCTCACGTTGATGCGTGGTGTAGGACGAGGACGGCCTTCACCACGTCGGTGATTCGGTTAGTGCTGCAGCGGAGCTTCCGCAGGAGGCGCCAGCCCTTGAGGGTGGCCATGACCTGCTCGCCGAGACAACGGATCTTGGCGTGGGTAGTGTTGTGGCGGCGCTTCCACCACTTGAGCCGGCGACCTCGGAACGGTACGCGGGCGGGTCCGCCGGCGCCTTGATACGCCTTGTCCGCCCAGCATCTGAGTCCTACTTCGGTGAGGGCTTCGATGATCCCGTGGTATCGCGCGGCGGTCAGGTCGTGAGTCGAGCCGGGTAGAGCCGACAAAGCCTAGAGCAGCCGTCCGAACGGATCGGTGAGGACCTGCACGTTCATGCCGTGGCGTTTGTGTTTCCCGGAGTAGTAGGGGGTGTCGGCGGCGATCCGGTCGATCGGCGGCAGGGCGCCGCCGAGGATGACGAACGCCTTCTCCCGGATCGTCCGCATCGCCTCGGCCAGGGGCGGGGCGAGGATGGCCAGGGCCTCGACGGCTTCACATATGTAGCGGTAGACGGTCGCGATCCCGATGCCGAACCCGGCGGCCAGTTGGACGTAGGTGTCACCGCACCGCAGGTGGGCCAGGGCGAACAGGGCCTGTCGCAGGCGGAAGGTGTAGCCACCGCTTCCCAATGTCATGCCGCCTGGCCTTCAGTTGTCCGGTCAGGAACCGCAAGGTGCGGCTGGACAGATCAATCGAGGACGGGTAGACAAGCACGCGAAGCTCCTGGCGGACACGGGTAATCTTGGTCGAGAACCCGTCTAACAGGAGCTCCATCGTTACGCAGGGCTGTCCAACTAGCGTTCAGCACAGCCAGCTTGGAAAAGGCTCCCTATGTTATACACCGGGGCAGGGCGAATCCTTCGTATGGTTCTCCCATCCAGGAGTGCCGGGTGTGGTTCAAAAAGCTCTGCCGCTTGTGGCTTCCAGTGATTGGCTGCCCGGCGCCCCACGACGACTCGGCTGCCAATTAGGAATTGCGAATGATCGCTCCGTAGGAAATCGACAGCGAGGTCGTCCGTCAGGAGGCACCCAGCACACCCCACCGCACGGAGGCATGACGGCCGCGATCTGGGCCGGCATCGACGCAGGCAAGACCCACCACCACTGCGTCGCGGTCGATGAGAGTGGCCGCCGGCTGCTGTCGCGGCGCATCGCCAATGACGAGCCCGAACTTCTCGAGCTCACCACCGATGTCATGGCCCTGGGTGACAAGGTAACTTGGGGAATCGACCTGGCCGACGGCGGAGCCGCCCTGGTCATAGGCATCCTCCTCAACCACGTCCAGCTGGTGCACTACATCTCCGGCCGCGCCATCCACCGCGCCTCCGAGAGCTACCGCGGCGAAGGCAAGACCGACGCCAAGGACGCCGCCATTATCGCCGACCAGACCCGCATCCGCCGCGATCTGCACCCCTTGCACCCCAACGATGAAACCGTCACCGACCTCAAGACCCTCACCAGTCGGCGCATGAACCTGGTCGCCGACCGCACCCACACCGTCAACCGGCTCCGGGCCCAGCTGACCGGGATCTTCCCCGGCCTGGAACGGGCCCTGGACCTCACCAACAAGGGTCCGCTGACCCTGCTGACCGGCTACCAGACCCCCGCAGCGATCCGCCGGCTCGGCGCCAGACGCCTGGAGACTTGGCTGCGCAACCGCAAGGTTCTCCGCGCGAACCAGCTCGCCGAGACCACGGTCGAAGCGGCCGAACGCCAGCACACCAGTCTGCCCGGCGAGAAGCTGGCCGCGCAGATGGTGCACACCCTGGCCAAGGAGGTGTCGGCCCTCAACGAACAGATCGCCAAGGTCGACAAGCTCATTGAGGCCCGGTTTCGCGGCCACCGGCACTTCGAGGTGATTACCAGCATGCCTGGCCTCGGCATCATCCTCGGTGCCGAGTTTCTGGCCGCCACCGGTGGCGACATGTCCATCTTCGGGACCGCCGACCGTCTTGTCGGTTTCGGCGGCATCGCGCCGGTCCCGCGTGGCTCCGGAATGATCAGCGGCAACCTGCGACGGCCGCAACGCTACAATCGAAGGCTTCAGCGCGTCCTCTACACCTCCGCGCTGTTCAGCATCCGACGGAGCAACAAGTCACGCCGGTTCTACGATCGCAAACAAGCTGAGGGCAAGCACCACACCCAAGCCGTCCTCGCCCTCGCCCGCCGCCGGGTCAACGTCCTCTGGGCCCTCCTCCGCGACGGACGGTGCTACGAGCTCGCGCCACTGACGACCCTCTCGGCTTGACAGGCGACATTAGGAATCACTGATCGGGTGACGGGCTGAAGTCCCGCAACATACGAGGCTCCTGTGCCGTTGAGAGAACGGATCTGGCCGCTCCGAACTACATCTGTGCAGGTGAACACTGTTGCGTATTACTCGCGCTCTCCCAGGCGAGGGCGAGGAAGCGTTCGATCCGGCCGAGGTCGAGTTCGACGGCGAGCGAGACGGCGATGACGGCGTGGTCGACGTTGGCGGCGAGGATCTGCCCCTCGGACCGCTTGGAGGACGTGGAACGCGCGAAGGCGGTACGGCGCGGCAGGCACGCCCGCACGTACAGGGGATCGCCGGCGCCCTCGGGGTCGACGGCGGCCCAGTCCCCGGTGCACACGACCCGGAGCGGGTCGTGCGGGGTCACGAACGCCGTGTCGGCCCGGACGGTCCCGGCGGCGGTGGCGACGTCGCACTGCCCCCGGTCGACCCGGACGACCCGCCCGGGGACGAGCCCCTGCGCGGCGTACGGCTCGAAGGCGGTGGCCCAGCCCTCGTCCCAGCCGTGGGCGACGAGGAGGGAGGAGTCGGAGGTGCGGGAGGAAAGCGGGAAAGACAAGGGGAACCCTTCGAAGGGCGGCCCCGGCGGCGCGCTCCGAGCGCGCGGATCGAGTGGGTGTCAGCCGGAGGCCACAGGGGTGGGAACGATGAACTCCTGAATGCGGGCAGAGCCCGTCACCGTGACAGTCATCAATGTCCTCACCTCCGGCTTCTTCTCGACTTCTCGACAGACCTGTTGCCGTCCTCTGGGAACGAACGGCCAGAACCACAACCCGCCTTCCCATACGGCACCACTGAATTAAACGAGCGGTCTCACCGACGCCCCACCTGCCGACCGCGGGACCACTCTCAGGGCCGGGGCGTGAAACGTGGGAGCGACGGGTGCCGTGATCGACCGCAACCGACCGGACGGCACGAAGGCGGTGCGGACGAGTGGAAGGGCTTGTGCCCCAACCGCTTCGGACGGCCGACTTCGAGATCGAATCCGACCTCGTCTTCACGGTGGAGGGTGATCAACGTCGTAGCACCGACGGGAAGAACGGGACGGACCCGGCCCGCGGCTCGACGTGCTCGGCACAGAGCCGCACTCAGTTCGGTCCCGGCGGTCCACAGGGCGGCTCCCGTGAGGAGGGCCGGGCGCTCCTCGTACATTCCTCGTGGCCTCCCCTCAGTCAGTCCTTCTCCCAGCCCGAGTGGAGGCGGGACTTCACGTCGTCCGGGGGGAGGAACCTCGACCAGCGTTCGGGGAACTCGGAGGGCATGTCCGGGTCGTCCTCGTCGACCTCGTCGGCCTCGGCGCGGACGCGGGCGACGAGTTCCGCCGCCTGGACGGCGCGGGCGCGTTCGTTGGCCTCGCGGGCCGCGGCGGTGGCGACGGAGGGCCAGACGCGGTCGATGGCGGCGTTGACGGCGGCGCCGACGAGGACGGCGAAGGCGGAGACGCCGATCCAGAGGAGGACGGCGATGGGGGCGGCGAGGGAGCCGTAGATGGTGGGGCCCTCGACCTGGCTGGTGAGGTAGATCCGCAGCAGGAAGCTGCCGAGGGCCCACATGGCGAGCGCGACGAGGGCGCCGGGGATGTCCTCGATCCACGGCGACCTGACGGGCACGGACACGTGGTAGAGCGTGGTGAGGAAGGCGATGGAGAGGAGGATGACGGCCGGCCAGTACAGGACGGAGACGACCTCCGTTCCCCAGGGGATCAGTTCGACGACCCGGTCGGGGCCCACGACGGCGAGCGGCAGGACGACGGCGCCGATGACCAGGGCCACCAGGTAGAGGAGGAAGGCCAGGAGTCTGGTCTTCACGATGCCGCGGTGGCCGTCGAGGCCGTACATGACGGTGATGGTGTCGATGAAGACGTTCACCGCGCGCGAACCGGACCAGAGGGCGATGGCGAAGCCCAGGGAGATCAGGTCGGGCCGTTTGCCCCGGGTGACGTCGTCCAGGACCGGTTTCGCGATCTCCTCGACGCCCCGGTCGGAGAGGACCGTCCCGGCGGCGCGGAGGATGTTCTCCTGGATGCTGGTGACGGTGTCGGTGTTCGTCCAGTCGTCGGCGTAGCCCAGGAGGGCGATCAGGCCGAGGAGCAGGGGCGGCAGGGACAGCAGGGTGAAGAACGCCGCTTCGGCGGCGAGACCGAGGATCCGGTACTCGATGCACGAGTTGACGGTGTCCTTGAGGAGCAGCCAGACCATCTTCCGCTTCGAG
This sequence comes from Streptomyces bikiniensis, assembly GCA_000716465.1. Taxonomy (GTDB): domain Bacteria; phylum Actinomycetota; class Actinomycetes; order Streptomycetales; family Streptomycetaceae; genus Streptomyces; species Streptomyces bikiniensis. Next base: position 387,248 of record JNWL01000002.1, on the reverse strand, counting down.
ACGTTGCGGTAGAGGACGCGGGCGCGGTGGAGCCTGCTCCAGGGCCGCCGCTCTGGCCGTTCGGGTGTTTCTCTTGCTGCCTGCACCTGCTTACCGTATCCGTATGGCGCGGACCACCCACACAGTGACCAATCAGCCCCCTCCCCTGGTGGGGTACGACGTCTTCACGGGCGATCGTGCCCTGGTCGAGGCGGTCGAGCGGCACCTCGATCCGGGGCTCCTGGAGGAGGCCCGGGAGTCGCTGGCGCTGCTCGGCCGGGCGACGGGCTCGGAGCAGGTGCGGGAGTGGGGCGAGCAGGCGAACGAGAACCCGCCCCGGCTGCGGACCCACGACCGCTACGGCCACCGGGTGGACGAGGTCCACTTCCACCCCGCCTGGCACCGGCTCCTGGGGCGTTCCGTATCGGCCGGTCTGACGGACGCGTGGGACCGGCCGGGCGGGCACGTGCGGCGGGCCGCCGGGTTCCTGGTGGCGACGCAGGCGGAGGCGGGGCACGGCTGCCCCCTGTCGATGACGCACGCCGCCGTGCCCGCGCTGCGGATCGAGCCGGAGCTCGCCGGGGTCTGGGAGCCGGCGGCCCGCTCGCACGTGTACGAGCGGGCGCTGCTGCCCGTCGCGGAGAAGCCGGGCGCCCTGCTCGGGATGGCGATGACGGAGAAGCAGGGCGGCAGCGACGTCCGGGCGAACACGACCGGGGCGCGTCCGCTGGCGGCGGCGGGCGAGTACGTCCTGACCGGGCACAAGTGGTTCTGCTCGGCGCCCATGTCGGACGCCTTCCTGGTCCTGGCGCAGGCCCCGGCGGGCCTGACGTGCTTCCTGCTGCCACGGGTGCTCCCGGACGGCTCGCGCAACGCCTTCGCGATCCAGCGCCTGAAGGACAAGCTGGGCAACCGTTCGAACGCCTCGGCCGAGGTCGAGTTCGACGGGACGACGTGGGCGCGCCGGATCGGCGAGGAGGGGCGTGGCATCCGCTCCATCATGGGCATGGTGGCGGCGACCCGGCTCGACTGCGTGCTCGGCTCGGCGGCGCTGATGCGGCAGGCGGTGGCGCAGGCCGTCCACCACTGCTCGTACCGGAGCGCGTTCGGCGGGCCGCTGGCCGAGAAGCCGCTGATGCGGAACGTGCTCGCGGACCTCGCCCTGGAGTCGGAGGCGGCGACGGTCCTGGGGATGCGGCTCGCGGCGGCGTACGACGCGGCCGAGGACGGCGGGGCGGACGCCGACCGGGAGCGGGCGCTGCTGCGGATCGCGGTGCCGGTGGCGAAGTACTGGGTGACCAAGCGGTGTACGCCGGTGGTGACCGAGGCCCTGGAGTGCCTGGGCGGCAACGGGTACGTGGAGGAGTCCGGGATGCCCCGGCTGCTGCGGGAGTCCCCGCTCAACTCGGTCTGGGAGGGCTCCGGGAACGTCCAGGCCCTGGACGTGGTGCGGGTGCTGCGGACCGAGCCGCTCTCGCTCGACGCGTTCCTGCGGGAGGTCGGGGCGGCGCGGGGCGCGGACCACCGCTTCGACCGGGCGGTGCGGGACCTGCTCGCCGAACTGGCCGACCTGAACGGGATCGAGGCGCGGGCGCGGCGGCTCGTGGAGCGGATGGCCCTGGTGCTCCAGGGGGCGCTGCTCGTGCGGTGGGCCCCGCCGGAGGTCGCGGACGCGTTCTGCGCGGCGCGGCTCGGCGGCGACGGCGGCGCGGCCTTCGGCACGCTGCCGCACACCCTGGACCTGGGGGCGGTGGTGGAGCGGGCGCGGGTGGAGGTGTAGGCGTCGCGCCCGGCTGTGCCTGTACCCGTACGTGTACGTGTACGTGGGCAGGTGTCGGGCGGGTGCGGGCGTGCCCCTGCACCCGTACACGCGGAAAAGCGGGGGTGGTGCTGCGCCGACACGGCACCACCCGCCGCTCGTCCAAGGCTCGCCCAGGAGGGCGGGCGAGGGCGAGAGTTGCAAAGGGTTGCAGGATTACCCGAACCGGGCCTCGCCGGACGCTCCCGGGCGGCACGATGGGCATCGGCGCTCCGGACGTCCGCCCTCGCGCGGAACTCCGGTCGTCTGCCCCGTGCAGAACCGATACAGCACCCCGGGTGGCTGGGAGAGACCGATGAAGAACACGCAGCTCGACATGGGGCGGCTGGCCGCCATGGACACCGCCCGGGCCACCAGGCTGCTGCACCGGGTGCGCGAGGAGACGCTGGCGGGCCGGACGCCGCCGATCGCGCCCCGTCCGGTCATCGACGCGTCCTGGCGGCGGATGGTCCGGCTCGGTCTCGACCCCGACCAGGGCACGAGCACCGTGCTGCTCCACCGCGACGAGCTGGAGGAGCGGCGCAGGACCACGCTCCTGGCCGAGGTCATGCAGACGCTGACCGGCGGTCTCGCCGACATCGCCGACGCCTCCCTCCAGATCATGGTCGTCACCGACGAGCACGGCCGGGTGCTGTGGCGCCAGGGGAACTCCGGGGTGCTGCGGCGGGCGAACGGCATCTGCCTGGAGGAGGGCGCGGCCTGGACGGAGCGCACGACCGGCACCAACGCGGTCGGCACGGCGCTCGCCCTGGGCCGGGCGGTGCAGGTCCACTCCGCCGAGCACTACCTGCACACCCTGCACAACTGGACCTGTGCCGCCGCGCCCGTACGCGACCCGCGCGACCGGCGGCTCCTGGGCATCCTCGACGTGAGCGGCCCCGCGTCCACCCTCCACCCGGCGATGCTGGCCCTGGTCGACTCGGTGGCACAGCTCGCCGAGGCCGAGATGCGGGAGCGGCACCGCCGGTCGGTCGAGCGGCTGCGGGCGGTCGCCGCGCCGATCCTGTGCCGGGTGGGCGGCCGGGCCGTCGCGGTGGACGCGTACGGCTGGACGGCGGCGGTGACCGGGCTCGCGCCGGTGGACCGGGTCCCGCTGCCCAGGTCCTTCCGCGCCGGCCGGGTCTGGCTGCCGTCGCTGGGGACCTGCGCGGTGGAGCCGCTGCCGGGCGGCTGGCTGCTGCGGGTCGAGGAGGAGGCCGGGACCGGGGAGGCGGGCGCGGAGGCCCCGCAGCGGGTGGTCCTCGACCTGAGCCGGCCGCGCCGCTGGACGGTGTCCGTCTCGGGCCCCGCGGGCGGCTGGCAGCAGGAGCTCAGCCCCCGGCACGCCGAGCTCCTCTACGTCCTGGCGCTGCACCGGGACGGGCGGACGGCGGCGGAGCTGGCGGAGGACGTGTTCGGGGACCGCACGAGGACGGTGACCGTGCGGGCCGAGATGTCCCGGGTGCGCCGGACCCTGGCGGGGGTCCTGGCGCACCGCCCGTACCGCTTCCGCGAGGAGGTGGTGGTGGAGGTCCTGCGCCCGGAGTCGCCCGCGGACCTGCTGCCGCACTCGACGGCACCGGCGGTACGGGCCGGGGTGACGGGGTAGCCGGCGGTACGGGCCGGGGTGACGGGACAGCCCGCGGTACGGGCCGGGGTGACGGGACAGCCCGCGGTACGGGCCGGGGTGACGGGACAGCCGGCGGTACGGGCCGGGGCGGTGGGACAGCCCGCGCGGCCGGCGGTACGGGCCGGGTCCCCGGCCTCCGGTGTCACGGGCCCCGTCCCGTGCGGCACCCCTCCCTGTCCACCATGCGGACAATCGTCTCCCCCGGGCCTCCCCCTCCCCCGGGGCCGCCCTGGGAATCCCGCGCTCCGCATGATGCGATGGCCCCATGAGCATCACTCTCACCACCTGGTCCCTCGAACAGACCTCCCCGTCCGACCTGCGCCCCGCCGCCCCGCCGGAGGGCGGCGACGTGGCGATCCGGCGCGCCGAGGTGCCGTCGGCGGAGTTCAGCCGCTTCCTCTACACCGCCGTCGGCGGCGACATCCGCTGGTCCGACCGCCTGTCCCTGACGTACAAGCAGTGGCAGGAGATCGTGGAGAAGCCGGGCTCCGAGATCTGGGTGGCGTACGAGAAGGGGACGCCGGCCGGATACGTGGAGCTGGAGGCCCAGGCCGACGGCGTCGTGGAGATCGTCTACTTCGGCCTGATCCCGGCCTTCCGGGGGCGCCGGATCGGCGGACACCTCCTGTCGTACGCGACGGCCCGCGCCTGGGACCTGGCCGACCGCTGGCCCGGGCGGGAGGCCACGAGCCGCGTCTGGCTGCACACCTGCTCGCTCGACGGCCCGCACGCCATGGCCAACTACGAGCGGCGCGGCTTCCGGCTGTTCGACACCAAGGTGGAACAGGTCGAGGAGACCGAGACGCCCGGCCCGTGGCCCGGCGCGCACGCCTGAGGCCGGCCGCCCGAGGCCGGTCGGCGGAGGGGGTCCGGGAGGAGGGGACACGCGAGGCCCCTCCCGGCCCCCCGTTCGTGACCCAGAACACATTGTCTCGCTGTCCGAGACGACAATGTCCATATCCTGGACGATGCTGGACTGGTTCCAAAGTCCCGTGACACGCTTCCGCCATGCCTGGAACTGGAATTGCCTTGGTGAGTCGGCGGCACGTCGACCTCGGCCGCATGTCCAGCGCCATCTGTCCGGCGCGCTGAGAGAACCAGCACCGCCGCGATCACCCTTTCCACCCGACTCTGCCCCACCCTGCTGCGCACTGCCGCGCCACCCTCTGACCCGAGCGCGAGTGTGCAGGTCAGAGCCGCCCTCTCGCAGTCCCGAAGGACGAAACGCCATGGCCGCCACCCCGGAAAACCCCACCCCCGCCGCCGCCCGCCGCAAGGTCGGGCGTCACCGTGGCGAGGGTCAGTGGGCCGTGGGGCACTTCACCCCCCTCAACGGCAATGAGCAGTTCAAGAAGGACGACGACGGTCTCAATGTGCGGACACGCATTGAGACGGTCTACTCGAAGCGCGGGTTCGACTCCATCGACCCCAACGACCTGCGCGGGCGCATGCGCTGGTGGGGCCTCTACACCCAGCGCAAGCAGGGCCTGGACGGCACCAAGACCGGCGTCCTGGAGCCGGAGGAGCTGGACGACGAGTACTTCATGCTCCGGGTCCGCATCGACGGCGGCCGGCTGACCACCGAGCAGCTGCGGGTCGTCGGCGAGATCTCCGAGGAGTTCGCCCGGGGCACCGCCGACATCACGGACCGGCAGAACGTCCAGTACCACTGGATCCGCATCGAGGACGTCCCCGAGATCTGGAACCGCCTGGAGGCGGTCGGCCTGTCCACCACCGAGGCCTGCGGCGACACCCCGCGCGTCATCCTCGGCTCCCCCGTCGCCGGCATCGCCGCCGACGAGATCATCGACGGCACCCCCGCCATCGACGAGATCCAGCGGCGGATCGTCGGCAACAAGGACTTCTCCAACCTGCCCCGCAAGTTCAAGTCGGCGGTCTCCGGCTCGCCGCTGCTCGACGTGGCGCACGAGATCAACGACATCGCCTTCGTCGGCGTGCGCCACCCGGAGCACGGCCCCGGCTTCGACGTGTGGGTCGGCGGCGGCCTCTCCACCAACCCCAAGCTCGGCGTCCGCCTCGGCACCTGGGTCTCCCTCGACGAGGTGCCCGACGTGTACGAGGGCGTCATCTCGATCTTCCGCGACTACGGCTACCGCCGGCTGCGCAACCGCGCCCGCCTGAAGTTCCTCGTCGCCGACTGGGGCCCGGAGAAGTTCCGCCGGGTCCTGGAGGACGAGTACCTCAAGCGGAAGCTGACGGACGGCCCGGCCCCCGAGCAGCCCGCGGGCCGCTGGCGCGACCACGTCGGCGTGCACCGGCAGAAGGACGGCCGCTTCTACGTCGGCTTCGCGCCCCGCGTCGGCCGCGTCGACGGCGCCACCCTGACGAAGATCGCCGAGGTCGCCGAGGCGCACGGCTCCGGCCGGGTCCGCACCACCGCCGAGCAGAAGATGCTCGTCCTCGACATCGAGGAGGCGCAGGTCGACTCGCTGGTCGCCGCCCTGGAGGCGCTCGACCTGCGGGTCACCCCCTCGCCCTTCCGGCGCGGCACGATGGCCTGCACCGGCATCGAGTTCTGCAAGCTGGCGATCGTCGAGACGAAGGGCCGCGGCTCCTCGCTCATCGACGAACTGGAGCGCCGGATCCCGGAGTTCGACGAGCCGCTGACCATCAACATCAACGGCTGCCCGAACGCCTGCGCCCGCATCCAGGTCGCGGACATCGGCCTCAAGGGCCAGCTGGTCCTGGACGACGAGGGCAACCGCGTCGAGGGCTACCAGGTGCACCTGGGCGGCGCGCTCGGTCTGGAGGCCGGTTTCGGCCGCAAGGTACGCGGTCTCAAGGTCACCGCGGCCGAGCTCCCCGACTACGTGGAGCGGGTCCTCAAGCGCTTCCAGGCGGAGCGCGAAACTGGCGAGCGCTTCGCGACCTGGGCGGCGCGGGCCTCCGAGGAGGCGCTGTCGTGAGCGAGCGTGCCGCACCGTTCTTCTGCCCCTACTGCGGCGACGAGGACCTGCGTCCCAACGAGCGGGGTCACGGCGCCTGGGAATGCGCCGCGTGCAGCCGGGCCTTCCAGTTGAAGTTCCTGGGGCTGCTGGCCCCGGCGACTTCGGGCGACCCTTCTGGAAGGGAAGAGATATGACGATCGCTCAGGACGCCACCGCGGCCGACCTCAAGGCACTCGCCGAACGGGCCGGCCGCGAGCTGGAGGACGCCCCCGCGACGGAGATCCTCCGCTGGGCCGTCGACGCCTTCGGCGAGCGCTTCTGCGTCACCTCCTCCATGGAGGACGCGGTCGTCGCCCACCTCGCCTCCCGGGTCCGCCCCGGCGTGGACGTCGTCTTCCTCGACACGGGCTACCACTTCGAGGAGACCATCGGCACCCGCGACGCCGTGGACGCCGTCATGGACGTCAACGTGATCACCCTGACGCCGCGCCGGACCGTGGCCGAGCAGGACGCCGAGTACGGTCCGAAGCTGTACGACCGCGACCCCGACCGGTGCTGCGCGCTGCGCAAGGTCGCCCCGCTCGAAGAGGGCCTGACCCCGTACCGCGCGTGGGCCACCGGCCTGCGCCGCGACGAGTCCCCGACCCGGGCGAACACCCCGGTCGTCGGCTGGGACGAGAAGCGCGGCAAGGTCAAGGTCTCGCCCATCGCCCGCTGGACCCAGGACGACGTCGACGCGTACGTGGCGGAGCACGGCGTCCTCACCAACCCGCTCCTGATGGACGGGTACGCCTCCGTCGGCTGCGCCCCCTGCACCCGCCGGGTCCTGGAGGGCGAGGACGCCCGCGCCGGACGCTGGGCGGGCCGCGCCAAGACCGAGTGCGGGCTGCACGGCTGATGACCACGACCCCCCGCCCCCCTTCACAGACCTCCCGGGAGAACCACGTGACCGGTGCCACCATCTGGCTCACCGGCCTGCCGAGCGCCGGCAAGACGACGATCGCGTACGAGCTGGCCGGACGGCTGCGCGACGAGGGCCACCGCGTCGAGGTCCTCGACGGCGACGAGATCCGCGAGTTCCTCTCGGCGGGCCTCGGCTTCACCCGCGAGGACCGGCACACCAACGTGCAGCGGATCGGCTTCGTCGCCGAACTGCTCGCCTCGCACGGCGTGAAGGTCCTGGTCCCGGTCATCGCCCCGTACGCCGACAGCCGCGAGGCCGTCCGCAAGCGCCACCACGCCGAGGGCACCGCCTTCGTCGAGGTGCACGTGGCCACCCCCGTCGAGGTCTGCTCCGTCCGCGACGTGAAGGGCCTGTACGCCAAGCAGGCGGCGGGCGAGATCAGCGGCCTCACCGGGGTCGACGACCCGTACGAGGCCCCCGAGGCGCCCGACCTGCGGATCGAGTCCCAGAACCAGACCGTGCAGGAGTCCGCGGCGCAGCTCCACGCGCTGCTCACCGAGAAGGGTCTGCTGTGACCACTGTCGCCCACGTCCACGACACGACCGACGGCTCGTTCGCGCTGTCGCACCTGGACTCCCTGGAGTCCGAGGCGGTGCACATCTTCCGCGAGGTGGCGGGCGAGTTCGAGCGGCCGGTGATCCTGTTCTCCGGCGGCAAGGACTCCATCGTCATGCTGCACCTGGCGCTGAAGGCGTTCGCGCCGGCTCCGGTGCCGTTCGCGCTGCTCCACGTCGACACCGGGCACAACTTCCCCGAGGTCATCGAGTACCGCGACCGCACGGTCGCCGAGCACGGCCTGCGGCTGCACGTGGCCTCCGTGCAGGAGTACATCGACGCCGGGAAGCTCCGCGAGCGCCCCGACGGCACCCGCAACCCGCTGCAGACCGTGCCGCTGACCGAGGCCATCCAGGAGCACCGGTTCGACGCCGTCTTCGGCGGCGGGCGGCGCGACGAGGAGAAGGCCCGCGCCAAGGAGCGCGTCTTCTCCCTGCGCGACGAGTTCTCGCAGTGGGACCCGCGCCGCCAGCGCCCCGAGCTGTGGCAGCTCTACAACGGCCGGCACGCCCCCGGCGAGCACGTCCGCGTCTTCCCGCTGTCCAACTGGACCGAGCTGGACGTCTGGCAGTACATCCAGCGCGAGGGGATCGAGCTGCCGGAGATCTACTTCGCGCACGAGCGCGAGGTGTTCGCCCGCAACGGCATGTGGCTGACGGCGGGCGAGTGGGGCGGCCCGAAGGAGACCGAGCCGGTCGAGACCCGGCTGATCCGCTACCGGACCGTCGGCGACATGTCCTGCACCGGCGCCGTCGACTCCGACGCCACCACGCTCGACGCGGTGATCGCGGAGATCGCCGCCTCCCGGCTCACCGAGCGGGGCGCCACCCGGGCCGACGACAAGCTGTCCGAGGCCGCGATGGAAGACCGCAAGCGCGAAGGATACTTCTGATGAGCACGTCCACCGAGCAGCCGGCCGACCTGACGGCGGCCACCACCCTGCTGCGCTTCGCGACCGCCGGTTCCGTCGACGACGGCAAGTCCACCCTGGTGGGCCGGCTCCTGCACGACTCCAAGTCGGTCCTCGCGGACCAGCTGGAGGCCGTGGAGCACGCCTCGCGCTCCCGCGGCCAGGAGGCGCCCGACCTGGCGCTGCTCACCGACGGCCTGCGGGCCGAGCGGGAGCAGGGCATCACGATCGACGTGGCCTACCGCTACTTCGCCACGCCCCGGCGCCGGTTCATCCTCGCCGACACCCCCGGGCACGTGCAGTACACCCGGAACATGGTCACCGGCGCCTCCACCGCCGAGCTGGCCGTGGTCCTGGTCGACGCGCGCAACGGCGTCGTGGAGCAGACCCGCCGGCACGCCGCCGTCGCCGCCCTGCTCCGCGTCCCGCACGTGGTCCTGGCCGTGAACAAGATGGACCTCGTCGACTACGCGGAGCCCGTCTTCGCCGCCATCGCCGAGGAGTTCACCACGTACGCCAAGGAGCTGGGCGTCCCGGAGATCACGGCGATCCCGATCTCGGCGCTCGCCGGCGACAACGTCGTGGAGCCGTCCGCGAACATGGACTGGTACGGCGGCCCCACCGTCCTGGAGCACCTGGAGACGGTCCCGGTCAGCCACGACCTGACGGCCTGCCACGCCCGGTTCCCCGTGCAGTACGTGATCCGGCCGCAGACCGCCGAGCACCCCGACTACCGGGGCTACGCCGGGCAGATCGCCGCCGGCGCCTTCCGGGTCGGCGAGGAGGTCACCGTACTGCCGTCCGGGAAGACCTCCACGATCACGGCGATCGACGCGCTCGGCGAGGCCGTCGACATCGCGTGGGCGCCGCAGTCGGTGACGATCCGGCTCGCGGACGACATCGACATCTCGCGCGGCGACCTGCTCGCCCCGACCGGTGACGCCCCGGCCACCAGCCAGGACGTCGAGGCGACCGTCTGCCACGTGGCGGACCGGCCGCTCGCGGTCGGCCAGCGGGTCCTGCTCAAGCACACCACCCGCACGGTCAAGGCGATCGTCAAGGACATCCCCTCGCGGCTGACCCTGGACGACCTTTCCCAGCACCCGGCCCCCGGGCAGCTGGTCGCCAACGACATCGGCCGGGTCGTGGTCCGCACCGCCGAGCCGCTGGCGCTCGACGCGTACGCGGACTCCCGCCGCACCGGTTCGTTCCTGCTGATCGACCCGGCGGACGGCACCACGCTCGCGGCCGGCATGGCGGGCGAGTCCTTCGCCACCGCCAAGGCCGTCGCGGCGGCCGAGGACGAGGACGGATGGGACTTCTAGACATGCTCCCCGACGTCTACTCGACCTTCGCGAAGGAGGGGGGCCGCGTCGGCAGCGGCACTCTCGGCAGCGGCCAGGGAGGGGTGGCGCGATGTGCGCGATGACGTACGCGCACCGCATGCGCGCCCACACCCCCCACGAGCCGTACCCGCCTCCGCTCCACCGCCGAAGACGTGCGTCATGAGACCACGTGCCGAGAGGAAAGCCCCGCGTGTCTGCCACCGGAAACTCCCGCACCACCCGTAAGCCGCTGCGCAGCGGCGTCGTCGCCGCCGCAGCCCTGCCCCTGCTGATCGGCGCGCTCGCCTCCTGCGGCTACGGCTCGCAGGCCACGAAGGACGAGTCCGCCGACAAGAAGGCGCCCGTCGCGGCCGACGCGAAGAAGCTCTCCGCCTCCGAGGTGCGGATCGGCTACTTCCCGAACCTGACGCACGCCACCGCGCTGATCGGCGTCCAGGACGGTCTGATCCAGAAGGAGCTGGGCGGCACGGTGCTGAAGCCCCAGACCTTCAACGCGGGCCCGTCGGAGATCGAGGCGCTCAACGGCGGCTCCCTCGACATCGGCTTCATCGGCCCCTCGCCCTCCATCAACGCGTACGTCAAGTCCAAGGGCAAGAACCTGCGGATCGTCTCCGGCTCCGCCTCCGGCGGCGTGAAGCTGGTCGTGAACCCGGACAGGATCAAGACCCTGGACGACCTCAAGGGCAAGAGGATCGCCACCCCGCAGAAGGGCAACACGCAGGACGTCGCGCTCCTCAACTGGATCTCCGAGAAGGGCTGGAAGGTCGACCCGGAGTCCGGCAAGGGCGACGTCTCGGTTGTCCGCACGGACAACAAGGTCACCCCGGACGCCTTCAAGTCCGGCTCGATCGACGGCGCGTGGGTCCCCGAGCCGACCGCGTCCAAGCTGGTCTCCCAGGGCGGTTCCGTCCTCCTGGACGAGACCGCCCTGTGGCCCGACAAGAAGTTCGTGATCACGAACGTCATCGTGTCGCAGAAGTTCCTCTCGGAGCACCCGGACGTGGTCGAGGCCGTTCTCAAGGGGACGGTGAAGACCAACGAGTGGATCAACGCCAACCCGGAGAAGGCGAAGGAGTCCGCCAACGCGGCCCTGAAGAGCCTCAGCGGCAAGGCCCTGGACGCCAAGGTCATCGACCCGGCGTGGCCCAGCATCGCGATCACCGACGACCCGCTGGCCTCGACGCTGAAGACCCAGTCCGAGTGGGCCGTCAAGGCCGGGCTCATCAAGCAGCCCGACCTGGCCGGCATCTACGACCTGACGCTCCTCAACAAGGTGCTGAAGGCCGCCGGCAAGCCCGAGGTCTCCGACGCCGGCCTCGGCGCCAAGTAACCCGCGCCGGCGAATCCACGAACCCCAGGAGGTGACGACCATGGCCACCACGCTCGCCAAGGCGGCCGAGGGCATCGCGGCGGAGCAGACGCACGCCGCCCGGATCGAGCACGTCTCGAAGTCCTTCCCCGGCCCGGCCGGTACCCAGCTCGTCCTGGACGACGTCAGTCTCGACGTCGCGCCCGGCGAGTTCGTCACCATCCTGGGGGCCTCGGGGTGCGGCAAGTCCACCCTGCTCAACCTGGTCGCGGGGCTCGACCGGCCGACCCAGGGGTCCATCGCGACCCCGGGCGGCCGGCCGGCCCTGATGTTCCAGGAGCACGCCCTCTTCCCGTGGCTGACCGCGGGCAAGAACATCGAACTCGCCCTGCGGCTGCGCGGGGTGCCCCGGGCGGAGCGCAGGCCGGAGGCCGAGCGGCTGCTCGAACTGGTCCGGCTCGGCGGCGCGTACGGCAAGCGGGTGCACGAGCTGTCCGGCGGCATGCGGCAGCGGGTGGCCCTCGCCCGGGCGCTCGCCCAGGACAGCCAGCTGCTCCTGATGGACGAGCCGTTCGCGGCCCTGGACGCCATCACGCGGGACGTGCTGCACGGCGAGCTCACCCGCATCTGGGAGGAGACGAACCTGTCCGTCCTCTTCGTCACCCACAACGTGCGCGAGGCCGTGCGCCTCGCCCAGCGCGTGGTCCTGCTCTCCTCCCGGCCCGGCCGGGTGGCCAAGGAGTGGACCGTGGACATCCCGCAGCCGCGCCGCATCGAGGACGCGGACGTGGCCGAGCTGTCCGTCGAGATCACTGAACACCTGCGTGGGGAGATCCGCCGCCATGGCCAGCACTGACACCGCCCCGAAGGCCAAGGCGGACGACCTCGCCGGCCTGGAGGCCGGGCTCGACGCCCTGGACGCGGTCGAGATCCGCCGCGCCCCGGTCCGCGAGGTCCTCGTCAAGAAGGTCCTCCCGCCGACCCTCGCCGTCACCCTGGTCCTCGTCGTCTGGCAGGTCCTCGTCTCGGCGAAGGTCACCGAGGAGACCAAGCTGCCCGCGCCGTCCGCGGTGTGGGACGGTCTGGCCGACATGTGGCTCCAGGGCACCCTCCTGGAGGTCATCTGGACCAGCGTGTCCCGGGGCCTGGCGGGCTTCCTGCTGGCCCTGGCCATCGGCACCCCGCTGGGCCTGCTGGTGGCCCGGGTGAAGTTCGTGCGCGCCGCGATCGGCCCGATCCTGTCCGGTCTGCAGTCGCTGCCCTCGGTGGCGTGGGTGCCGCCGGCCGTGCTCTGGTTCGGCCTGAACGACGCGATGATGTACACCGTCATCCTGCTCGGTGCCGTCCCGTCCATCGCCAACGGCCTGGTGTCCGGCGTGGACCAGGTCCCGCCGCTGTTCCTGCGGGCCGGCCGCACCATGGGCGCCACCGGCCTCAAGGGCACCTGGCACGTGGTCCTGCCGGCCGCGCTGCCCGGCTACCTGGCGGGCCTGAAGCAGGGCTGGGCGTTCTCCTGGCGCTCGCTGATGGCCGCGGAGATCATCGCCTCCTCGCCGGACCTGGGCCTCGGCCTGGGCCAGCTCCTGGAGAACGGCCGCAACAACATCGACCTGCCCGGCGTGTTCCTGGCGATCCTGCTGATCCTGATCGTCGGCATCGCGATCGACCTGCTGATCTTCAGCCCGCTGGAGCGGTGGGTGCTCCGCAGCCGCGGCCTGCTGGTGAAGTGAGCTCTGGACTCCCGTGAACCACCTCCCTGTCCTCCTCGTGATCGCCCACGGCAGCCGCGACCCGCGGCACGCGGCCACCGTCCAGGCGCTGGTGCGCCGGGCCGGTGCGCTGCGGCCGGGGCTGCGCGTGGAGACGGCGTTCCTGGACTTCAACCTGCCGTCGGTGACGGGGGTCCTGGACCGGCTCGCCGCCGAGGGGGTACGGGACGTGGTGGCGCTGCCGCTGCTCCTGACCCGGGCCTTCCACGCGAAGGCGGACGTGCCGGCCGTCCTGCGGCAGGCCCCCGCCCCGCTGCGGATCCGGCAGGCGGAGGTCCTGGGCCCGTCGTCGCTGCTGATCGCGGCGGTGGAACGGCGGCTGTACGAGGCCGGGCTCGCGCCCGGCGACAAGAGCGCGACCGGGGTCGTCCTGGCCTCGGCGGGCTCCACCGACCCGGAGGCGATCGCGGTGATCGCAGAAACGGCGCGGGAGCTGCGGCGCACCGGTTGGTGCTCCGTGCGGCCCGCGTTCGCCTCCGCATCCCTTCCGCCCACGGAGGACGCCGTACGGGCCCTGCGCGCCGAGCCGGGCGTCCGGCGGGTGGCGGTCGCCCCGTACGTGATCGCGCCGGGCCGCCTCCCGGACCGGATCGCCGCGGGCGCGGCGGAGGCGGACGTCCTGGCGGACGTCCTGGGCCCCTCTCCCGAGCTGGCCCGGCTGCTGCTCGCCCGCTACGACGGGGCGGCCCGGGCGGCCGAGCGGGTGGCGGCGGCGGCCGTCTGACCCTCCCGGCACCCCTCCCCCGTACTCCCCGCACTCCCCCGTATCCGCTGCATCCGCGGCCCCCGGATGGGCCGAATGCAGCACGGGGCCGCGCGTCGCCCCGCGTTCCCGGGTACATCCACCGGGAACGCTTCCGAGGCGAGGTGAGGGAGGTGACGGGCGTCCATGGACACCGGCGCCGAGGTGGTCGTCGTCGGGGGCGGCGCGGCCGGGCTGTCCCTCGCGTGGCGGCTGCTCTCGCCCCCGGACGGCGTCCCCGTCCCCCGCGTCACCCTCGTGGAGGCTCCGCCGGGGCCGTTGCGGCCCCCGGAGCGGACCTGGTGCTTCTGGGAGGCCGGGCCGGGCGCGTACGACTCCCTCCTGACCGCGAGCTGGGGCGGGCTGCGGGTGCGGGGGCCCGACGGGTCCGGCCCCGTGCGGTCCCTGGGCGGCCTGCGGTACAAGATGCTGCGCTCCGGGGACTTCGAGCGGGGCCTGCGGCCGCGGCTCTCCGCGCTGCGCCGGGTCGAGGCCGTCGTGGAGGAGGTCGCCGACGGGCCGGACGGCGCCGTCGTGGTCTGCCGCACGGCCGGGGGGACCGTCTCGCGGCTCCCGGCCCGCTGGGTCTTCGACTCCCGGCCGCCCGCCGTCGCGCCGCCCGCCCGGACCGTGCTGCTCCAGCACTTCCGGGGCTGGTTCGTACGGACCGGGCGGCCGGTGTTCGCGCCGGACGCCGTCGAGCTGATGGACTTCCGCACGCCCCAGCCCGCGCACGGCCTCTCCTTCGGGTACGTCCTCCCGGTCAGCCCGTACGAGGCCCTCGTCGAGTACACCGAGTTCGACCGGGCCCCGCTGACGACCGCCGCCTACGACCGGGCCCTGGACCGGTACACCCGGGACGTGCTGCGGCTCGGGCCCTTCCGGGTGCTCGGCACCGAGCAGGGCGTCATCCCGATGAGCGACGGGCGCCACCCCCGCAGGGCCGGGCGGCACGTCTTCCGGATCGGGGCGGCGGGCGGGGCCGTCCGGCCCTCCACCGGATACGCCTTCGCGGCGATCCAGCGGCAGGCCCGGGCCGTCGCGGACGCCGTGCACCGGGGCCGGCGCCCGGTGCCCCCGCCCGCGTACTCCTCCCGGGCGCTGGCCATGGACTCCGTCCTGCTGCGGGGCCTCGACACGGGCCGGATCGACGGCCCGGCCTTCTTCGCCGGCCTCTTCGCCCGCGTCCCCTGCGAGCGGCTGCTCCGCTTCCTGGACGGTGCCACCGGCCCGGCCGAGGAGTTCTCCATCGGGCTGCGCACGCCCGTCCCCGCCATGCTCCGCACGGCGGCCGAAGTCCCCCTACTCCCCCGGCGCGCCCGCCCGGGACCGCACCTGGAGGCCCCCGATGAACGGCTCTGAACTTCCCCCCGTACCAAGGAGCTTCCCGGGACGGGCCTCCGAGCGGGCCCCGGCCCCGCGCCGCGGCCGCGACCGCCGGGCGGTCGTCCTGCCCGCGCACCCCGGGCGGGACCGGGCGGACCGGGACGGGCCGCGCTGCGCCGTCGTCGGGGGCGGGATCGCGGGCATCGCCGCCGCGACCCTCCTCGCGGAGCGCGGGGTACGCGTCACCCTGTACGAGCGCGAGGCGTCGCTCGGCGGGCGGCTCGCCGGCTGGCCCGTGGAGCTGGCGGACGGCTCGGCCGCGACGATGAGCCGCGGCTTCCACGCCTTCTTCCGGCAGTACTACAACCTGCGCGGGCTGCTGAGGCGGGTCGATCCGGGCCTGGAGCGGCTGCGGCCGCTGCCCGACTACCCCCTGCTGCACGGCTCGGGCCTGTACGACAGTTTCGCGCGCGTCCCCCGTACACCGCCGTGGAGCGCCCTGGGCTTCGCCGCGCTCAGCCCCAGCTTCGGCGTGCGGGACCTGGCCCGGATGAACCCCCGGGCGGCGCTGCCGCTCCTGGACGTGCGCCTGCCCGGCGTCCACGACCGGTACGACGGCATGAGCGCCCGGGAACTGCTCGACCGGATCCGCTTCCCGGAGAAGGCCCGGCACCTCGCCTTCGAGGTCTTCTCCCGCAGCTTCTTCGCCGACCCCGGGGAGCTGTCGGCGGCCGAACTCGCCCTGATGTTCCACATCTACTTCCTGGGCTCCTCCGAGGGGCTGCTCTTCGACGTGCCCGACGAGCCCTATCCGCAGGCCCTCTGGGAGCCCCTGGCCCGCTATCTGGAGGGCCACGGCGTCGACATCCGCGCCGGCGCCCCCGTCGCCGGGGTCGAGAGCGCGTCGGGCGGGGGCCACCTGGTGCACGGCCCGAGCGGTACGGAGCGGTTCGACGCGCTCGTCCTGGCGCTCGACACCGCCGGGCTCCGATCCGTCGCGGCGGCCTCGCCCACGCTGTGCGACGAGGCCTGGCGCACCCGGGTCGCCGCCCTGCGCACGGCCCCGCCGTTCCTGGTGACCCGGCTCTGGCTGGACCGTCCCGTCGCCCCGGGCCGGCCCGGCTTCCTCGGGACCGGAGGCCACGGCCCGCTGGACAACATCAGCGTCCTCGACCGGTGGGAGGGCGAGGCCGCCCGCTGGGCCGGGAAGACCGGCGGCTCCGTGGTCGAGCTCCACGCCTACGCGGCGGACGCGGCGGCGGGTCCGGAACCGGTCGCGCGGGAGCTGGTCGAGCGGCTGCACCGCGTGTACCCGGAGACGGCGGCCGCGCGGATCGTCGACCGGCGCGACGAATGGCGGCAGGACTGCCCGCTCTTCGCCGTCGGGAGCCACGCGGACCGGCCCGCCGTCGACACCCCGGACCCCACCGTCACCGTCGCCGGTGACCTGGTCCGCACCGATCTCCCGGTGGCCCTGATGGAGCGGGCCGCCACGACGGGCTTCCTGGCCGCCGACGCGCATCTGCGGCGCTGGGGCCTGCGGGGGCAGACGCTGTGGACGGTGCCGCGGCGGGGGCGGTCGGCGGTGCTGAGGGCGATGGCGCGGGCGTACGGGGAGTACTGAACGGGGCATGGTGACGGGGGCGCCGGACCACGGCCGTACGCCGGCCCTGGAACGGCGCGCCCGTCGGCCCGGGAGCGGCCCCCGTCCGGAAGGACACCCCCGTCGGCCCGGGAGCGGCCCTCATCGGGAACGGCGCCCCCGTAGACCCGGGAGCGCCCCCGCCGTCAGCCCGGGAACAGCCCCCGCGCCCGCAGCGACCAGCGCCGTTCCGCGTACGCCAGGTCGTCGCGCCACAGGCGGCCCGCCGCCGCCCGCATCGCCGGGCGGAGGAGCGGGGCCGCAAGCCGGGCCAGGGCGAACCCCCGCCGGTCCGAGCCGGCGACGACGGCCTCCACGACGGCGGTGCGGGGGCGCCGGGCGCCCGCCGGGGTGAGGGGGGTGGCGTGCGTCTCGACCACCGAGCCCGTCCCCTCGCCCGCCGTGATCCGCATGACGACCGTCCTCGGGTCCGGCGCGGTGAACACGGCCCGGACGGGCACCACGACCCGTCCGGCCACCTTGAACGACACCTCCACCTCCAGCGCGTCGTCCTCCTCCGTCGGGGTCCGCAGCACCTCCAGGTCGACGAAGGAGTACGGGTGGAGCCAGGCGCCGTGCCAGGGGTCGAGCCGGTTGGCGACGACGTCCTCCGGCTCGCACGTCCCCACGCCCGTGTAGACGGCGCCGACCGCTCCGTCCGCCGCGGGACGCCCGGGCACGAAGGGCCGCTCCGTCGGGGTCTCGCCGCCCACCCGGTCCAGCCTGACCCAGAGCAGCAGTCCGTCGTCGTGCACGGGCCACGGCGCCCAGCCCGCGAAGGGGCCGCCGTCCAGGGGGAGTCCGTGCCAGTGGCAGATCAGCGTCCCGCACCGCACGACGCTGTCCTTGAGCGGCGCGCCCAGGTGCGGGCAGGCGCCCGGGCCCGCGTGGGGCGTCCCGTCCGCGTCGCGCCACAGGACCAGCTCGGTGCCCGCCACGGTCCGCCCGAGCGGCCGGTCGTCGCGGAGGTCGCGGCTGGCGCCGACGACGAACCAGTTGCCCGAGGGGCGGGCCCGGGCGCGGTCCAGGGCCTCGGCGATCAGGGCCGGTTTGGCGTCCCGCCAGGTCGGCCGCTGCCGCTCCCAGGCGACGGCGTTCCGGCGCAGCCGCAGCGGGATCTCGGGCCTCCGCATCGCACTCACCGCTCGCCGCCCCCTGGAGTCTCCGTCGTGCCCGTGGTGCGCGTCGGTTCCGCGGTACGCGTCGTCTCCGTCGTGCGTGCGGTCCGGTCGAGTTCGGCCCCGCTCCTCGCCCACGTCGTGGCGGAGTCCGTGCGCGACGGGGTCGGCACGGCGGGGACGGTGCGGGACCCGCCCGGCAGGGTGCGGGCGGCGAGGGCGGCCACCAGCCCGCGCCCCGCCACGGCCGCCCGGCGGCGGCGGCCGACGACCGCCCGGCGGTGCACCGCCGCGTACCCGTCGCGCTCGATGGCCGTCAGGATGTCGCGGTACAGCACGAAGGCGGTGCGGACGCAGGGCGCCGAGACGGGGGAGAGCCGGGCGATGCCGGGTTCCGCCTCGCGGTAGACGCCCCGGGTCAGGGCGGCGGCGGCCCGCAGCGCGTCGGTGATCCGGGCGTCCCGGCAGCCGGTCATCCTGCTCCACATCAGCAGGTCGGGGTCGACCCCGTACGCGGCGAGGAGGTCCAGGGGCAGGTAGACCCGCCCCCGGTCGAGGTCCTCGCCCACGTCCCGGAGGAAGTTGGTGAGCTGGAAGGCCCGGCCGAGGGCCGCCGCGTACGGCTCGGCCTCCGCGCGGGGGACGACGGTGCCGAGGACGGGGACCATCTGGAGCCCGATGACGGCCGCCGAGCCGTGCATGTAGGCGTGGAGGTCGGCGTACGTCGGGTACCGCTCGACCGTCAGGTCGCTGCGCATCGACGTCAGGAAGTCGGTGAAGTGCCGCTCGGGGATGTGGTGGCGGGCGCGGGCGTCGGCCGCCGCCATGACCACCGGTTCGCGGACCTCCCCGCCCTGGACGGCGTGCCGCCACTGGCTCTCCAGGACGTCCAGGGCGGCGGCGCGCTCCTCCGTGGTGGCGTCGGTGCCCAGGTCGTCGACGATGTCGTCGGCGTGCCGGGCGAAGCCGTAGAGGGCGTGGACGGCCGCGCGCCGGTCGACGGGCAGGAGGCGGGTGGCGAGGAAGTACGTCCTGCCGTGGCGGGCGTTGAGGCGCCGGCAGACGGTGTACGCGGCCCGCAGGCGCGGGTCGGTGATGCCGGCCGCGTCCAGTTCGCGGGCCGTCATCGCGCGGCCCCGCTCGCTCCGGGCACCCGGCTCCGGTCCGCCGCCGGTGGGGCGGGGCGACGGCCGGGGCGGGCGGGGCCGCCGGTGATCCGGGCCGCCGCGAGCTTCCCGGAGAGGAGCACGGTGGGGACGCCGACGCCGGGGGTGGTGCCGCAGCCGGCGAGAACGGCGTTGGCCGTGCCCCGCACCAGGTTCCGGGGCCGGAAGGGGCCGGTCTGGGCGAAGGTGTGGGCGGCGGAGAAGGGGGTGCCGGCGGCGTGCCCCTGTGCCGTCCAGTCCGCGGGGGTCACCAGGCTCTCCTCCTCGATCGCGTCGCCGAACCCCTCCAGGCCCCGGCGTTCGAGCTCGCGGACGAGCGCGTCGCGGTAGCGCGGGCCGAGTTCGCCCCAGTGGGCGGCGTCCGGTCCGACGCGGGTGTTCGGGCAGGGGGCGAGGACGTAGTGCAGGTGGCGGCCGGGCGGGGCCAGGGTCGGATCGGTGGCCGTGGGGCGGGTGACGAGCAGCGAGGGGTCGCTCATCAGGCGCCCCCGGTCGATCAGTTCGCGGAAGGTGCCCTCCCACTCCTTCCCGAAGGAGATCGTGTGGTGGGCGAGTTCGGGCCAGGTGCGGTCCGTTCCCGCGTGGATCACGACCGCGCTCGGGGAGTACCGCAGCCCGACGGGGCGGCGGGGCGCGCGGCCGAGGAGGCCGTGGGTGACGGGCAGGTCCGGCGTGAGGACGACCGCGTCGCAGGGGATCCGTCCGTGTTCGGTGAGGACGGCGGTGACGCGCTCGCCCCGGCGTTCGAGCGCGGTGACCGGCTCGTCGTACCGGACGGTGCCGCCGGCCCGCACCACCGCGTCCGCCATGGCGGCCGGTACGGCGTGCATGCCGCCGCGCGGGAAGTACACCCCGGCGACCGTGTCCATGTAGGCGATCACGGCGTAGGCGGCCAGGGCCCGGGAGGGCGCCACGCCCGCGTACAGGGCCTGGAAGGAGAAGACGCGCCGCAGCCGCTCGTCCGACAGGAAGCGGCCCACGGCCCGGTCGAGCCGGCCGAAGCCGCCGACGGCGGCGAGCCGGGCGAGGTCGGGGTGGAGGAGCTGGAGGGGCGAGTCGAAGTTGGCGTCGATGAAGCGGCGCTTCTGGAGCGCGTACAGCTCCTCCAGCCAGCGGCGCAGCCGGCGGTATCCCGCGGCCTCGCGGGGGCCGGCGAAGGCGGCCACCTCCGCCTCCATGGCGTCGGCGTCGGTGTGCACGTCGATGCGGGTGCCGTCGGCGAACAGGCCCCGGTAGGCGGGGTGGAGGGGGACGAGGTCGACCCGTTCGCGCAGGGAGTCCCCGACCGCCCGGAACGCCTCGTCGAGGAGGTCGGGCATGGTGAGGACGGTCGGTCCGGTGTCCGTCCGGTAGCCGCCGAGGTCGAGGCGGCCGGCGCGGCCGCCCGGGAGCGGGTCGCGCTCGACGACGGTCACCCGGCGTCCGGCGCCGAGGAGGTGGAGGGCGGCGGCGAGCCCGGAGAGTCCCGCGCCCACCACGACGACGTGGTCCGTCGGTCCCTTGATCGTCCTCATCGGGCCTCCCCGATCAGGACGGGCAGGGTGGGCGGTACGAGTGGTGCGGGTGGTTCGGGCGGCGCGGTGCCGCGTCCCGGTTCCAGTCCGCAGGCCGCCCCGAAGAGCGCCCCGATCCGGTCCGCCGCCTCCCGGGCGAGCCCGGCGCGCGCCACCGTCCCCGCGCCCCGGGCGCACAGCTCCTCGACCCGCCGGGCGACCCGGTCGCGGGCCCCGCAGGAGACGAGCAGGTCGAGGACGCGGTCCACGTCCTCCTCCGACGTACGGGCTCCGCCGGTGATCCGCCCCAGGAGCCGGAGCCCCGCCCGGTCCCCCAGCTCGGCGCACCGCTCCCGCGCGACGGCCAGGAGGTACGTGGCCTTGCCCTCCCGGATGTCCTCGCCGACCGGCTTCCCGGTGGCCGCCGGGTCGCCGAAGGCGCCCCGTACGTCGTCGTGGAGCTGGAAGGCGAGCCCGGCGGACCGCCCGGCCTCGCGGAGCGCGCGGACCGTGCCCTCGGGCGCCCCGGCCAGCGTGGCGCCCAGGGCCAGGGGGTGCCCCATCGAGTAGAGGGCCGTCTTGAGGACGGCCGTGCGCGCCGCCCGGTCGGTCGAGCCGTCGCCCGTGGCCTGGGCGCGCAGGTCGAGGTACTGGCCCGCGACCATCTCCGTGCGCATCACCCGCCAGACCCCGGCGGCCCGGGGCGCCGACGGCAGCCCGGCGACGGACTCGGCGAAGGCGTCGTCGGCCCAGGCGAGGGCCAGGTCTCCGGCGAGGACGGCGGCGGCGCCGCCGAACGTGCCGCAGGGCAGTGCGCGCTCCCCCGTGCCGAACCGCGCGTCGAGCTGCACGTGCACGGCGGGGCGGCCCCTGCGCAGGGGCGAGCCGTCCATCACGTCGTCGTGGATCAGGGCGCACGTCTGGACGAGTTCGAGGGCCACCGCGACCCCCAGGGCCGCCGGTGTCTCGCGCGCCCCGCCGCCGCTGCCGCGCATCGCCCACCACAGGAACTCGGCGCGCAGCCGCCGCCCGCCGCCCAGGGCGAAGGCGGCGACCCGGTCGGCGATGTCGGAGGCGAAGTCCGGGTCGGCGTCCGCCGCGTCGGCCACCCGCTGCCGGAGAACGGCGGCGAGGTGCTCCTCGACGGCGGCCGGCACCCCCTCGTCTACCTGCGGTGGATCGGGCACGCGCATCGGTTCACCCCTCGCTCGCCGGGCGGCATCTCTTCGTCCTCACGGGTCATTCAGTACCGCCGGGGACATCGGATGCATCGTTTCTTGGGCCGCCCGGCCCAATCATCGCCCCCGCCCGCCCCGCGCCGGGTGACACTTCGGGCGGGACCCGGTGCGGGAGCCCATGACGGAGGAGCGGTTCATGACCTTGCTGCGCGACGCCGACCTCGCCCACGCCTTCGACCGCGCCTCGCGGACCTACGACCGGATGACCTCGGCGAGCCCCGGCTACCACCGGCACCTGCTGCGCTCCGCCCGCCGCCTGGCCCTGCCCGACGGCGGCCGGGGGTGGTCGGTGCTCGATCTCGGCTGCGGTACGGGGGCGTCGACGCGGGCGCTGCTCCGGGCCGCGCCCCGGGCGTCCGTCACCGGGGTCGACGCGTCCGCCGGGATGCTCGGCCGGGCGCGGGACAAGCCGTGGCCGCCGGGGGTCTCCTTCGTGCACGCGTCCGTGGAGGGCATGGCGGAGGCGGGGGTGCGCGGCCCGTACGACGCGGTCTTCGCCGCGTACCTGTTCCGCAACGTCGCGGATCCCGACGGGGTCCTCGCCCGGGTCCGGGAGGTCCTGCGGCCGGGCGGGCGCCTGGTCGTCCACGAGTACGCCCTCGGCGGCAGGGCCGTCGACCGGGCGGCGTGGTCGGCGGTGATGGGCGCGGTCGTCCTGCCGTGGGGCCGCCGCCACGGGGACGGGGCGCTCTACCGGCACCTGTGGCACAGCGTCCTCGACTTCGACACGGCACCCGCCTTCGCCGCCCGGCTGCGCCGCGCGGGCTTCACGCACGTGCGGGCGCTTCCGCAGCCGGGCTGGCAGACGGGCATCACGCACACGTTCACCGGGGTCGCGCCCTGAGGGGCGCCCGGTCGCCGCGAGCGCGTCTCCGGCGCACCCCTCACCCTTCTGTTCAAATTTGACTAGAGTGGCCGGCGTGAACGAGACGACGATTCCGATCCTGCCGTGCCGGACCCTGCAACCCGTCCTCGACTTCTATGCGGTCCTCGGTTTCGAGGTGACCTTCCAGCAGAGGAGTCCCAACCCGTACGCGGTCGTCCGGCGCGGCGGCATGGAGCTCCACTTCTTCGGGATGAAGCACTACGAGCCGGCCGAGTCGTTCAGCACGTGCGTCGTCCGGACCGATGACGTCGACGGGCTGTACGAGGCCTTCCGGGCCCGGCTGAAGGCGGCGTACGGACGCGTGCCGAACCGCGGGCTGCCGCGGATCGGGCCGCCGAAGGACACGTCGCACGGCGTGCGGCAGTTCCTCATGACCGATCCGGGCGGCAACTGCATCCGCGTCGGACAGCGGACGAGCGACGACCAGCACCACCGCCCCGCCCCCGAGGAGACCTTCGCCCGGGCCCTGCACCACGCCTCCCTCCTCGCCGACTCCAAGGAGGACCTGACGGGCGCCGCGAAGATCGTCGACCGGGCGCTGCGCCTGCGGGACGAGCGGCCCACGCCCGTGCAGCTGCTCCGCCTGCTCGTGCTGCGCGCCGACGTCGCCACCCGTCTCGGCGACGAGGAGATGGCGGCGTCCGCGCTCGCCGAGGCCGCCGCGGTCCACCTCACCGCGGAGGAACGGTCCTCCGCGCACGACGACCTCGAACTCCTCGGGCAACTGCAGGGCCGGGGCCGGAGGAGCACTGGCGACACCAGGAGAAGCCGAGGCCCCGGTGGCGCTCGTCCTCAAGGATCCGGCGGGAGGTGATCCGGGCGGAGGGGCAGGCGGGGCCGGAGGGGAAGTCGACGGCGGTGCGGCACGGGGCGGCGGTGCCGTCGGTACCGGCGTGCTCCTGACCGGTGGCGGTCACGGCGCCGCATCCGGGCGGCGGTCGACCCTCCTCCGTGGTCCGTTGGCGGGCCTCCGGAGTGGGCCGCTTCCCCGTCACCCCCGGGTCATCTCCACCAGTTTGAGGACCGTGTTCCAGTTGCGGGCGGTGACCACCAGCCCCTTGGAGAGGGAGGGCCGGGAGACGACGTCCCCAAGCCGGGACCTGCCGAGGCCGTCGGGGACGTACAGGTAGAGGACCCGGTCACCGAGGGCGAAGGCCTCCGGGTGGTAGGCCTCCTGGTCGATCGCGGCGAAGCGTTCCGCGTCGGGAGGACCCGAGAAGTAGAAGGCGTGGAGCTGCTTGCCCTCGATCCCGGCGGTGGGGAACGGGCAGGCGTCGGCGACGGCGGCGAGGTAGGCGCCGTCCCGGACGAGGCAGTCCACGCGGAACCCGAACCGGTCCTCGACCGCGGCTTCGAGCGCGGCCGTGAGTTCGTCCTCCGAGGCGCCCGTGTCCGTGGCGAAGACGGCGTTCCCGCTCTGGAGGTGGGTGCGGACGTCCCGGTGGCCGAGGCCTTCGAGGAGGGCGCGGAGCTCCGCCATGGGGACCTTCCGGTGCCCGCTCACGTTGATGCCCCGGAGCAGCGCCGCGTACGTCTGGATCATGCCCCCCAACCTACGGGCCCGGGCGCGGTCCGGACACCGCCGGGCACAAAGAGGCCACCGCGCCTCGTGGGGGGCGGCACGGTGGCCGGTTCGAACACTGGCCGATGGAGGGGAGCGGGAGAAGGGCCTTCACCCTACTGTGACTTTTTCAACAAGGTTTCGTAAGGGCGGGCCGCCCGCGAACCGCCCATTCGCGTCGATAGCGGGCGGGCGCCCGGGCGGACGCGCGGGGCGGGTGCGAGACTTCGACGCGAACGCACAGGTGAGGGAGAGGTCGATGGACGAGGCGCGGGCCCGGGAGGTCCTGGACGGGGCGGGGCTGCCGACCGGGGAGGCCGAGCTCCTCGCACTCGGGGAGAACGCGGTCTTCGCCGTGGGCGATCTGGTGGTCAAGGTCGGCCGGGACGCCGAGCTGCTCGGCCGGGCGGAGCGCGAGCTGGCGCTCGCCGCCTGGCTCGCGGAGGCCGGCGTCCCGGCCGTGCGGGCGGCGGAGGAGGAGCCCCGGCTGGTGGCGGGCCACCCGGTCACCCTCTGGCACCGGCTGCCCGCGGCGGTCCGGCCGTCCGAGCCCCGGGACCTCGCCCCGCTCCTCCGGCGGGTCCACGCCCTGCCGGAGCCGGAGGGCTTCGCGCTCCCCCGCCGCGAGCTGCTGGGCGGGGTCGAGCGGTGGCTGCGGCTCGCGGGGGACGCGATCGACCCGGCGGACGCGGCCTTCCTGCGCGAGCGGCGCGACTCCTTCGCCCCGGCTGCCGCCGCCCTGACCCCGCGCCTGGCGCCGGGTCCGATCCACGGGGACGCGCTGCCCCGGAACGTCCACGTCGGTCCGGACGGTCCGGTCCTGGTCGACCTGGAGACCTTCTCCTCGGACCTGCGCGAGCACGACCTCGTCGTCCTGGCCCTCTCCCGGGACCGGTACGGCCTCGACCCGGCCGCGTACGACGCCTTCACGGAGGCGTACGGCTGGGACGTGCGGGAGTGGGAGGGGTGCGCGGTGCTGCGCGGGGCGCGGGAGACCGCGAGCTGCGCGTGGGTGGCGCAGCACGCGCCGTCGAACCCGAAGGCCCTGGCCGAGTTCGGGCGGCGGGTGGCCTCGCTGCGGGACGGCGACCCCGAGGTGCGCTGGTACCCGTTCTGACGCCGGGACCGTTCCAGCGCCCGGCCCCGACGGCCCCGCCCGCCCTGACGGCCCGCCCGTCCTGACGCCCCGTCCGTTCTGCCATCATGGCCCCGTCGAACCGGGTGCCGGGAACGGAGAGTCGCGATGCGGGTGGAGCTGCCGGAGGTCACGCTGGACGTCGAGGTGAGCGGTGAGGGGCCGGCCGTCCTCCTCGTGCACGGATTTCCCGACAGCCACCACCTGTGGCGCCATCAGGTCCCGGCCCTGACCTCGGCGGGTTTCCGGTGCGTGGCCCCCACCCTGCGGGGCTTCGGCGCGTCGGACCGGCCGGAGGGCGGCCCGGAGGCGTACCACCCGGCGAAGCACGTCGGCGACCTGCTCGAACTCCTCGCCCGGCTCGACGTGGACCGCTTCCACCTGGTCGGCCACGACTGGGGCTCGGGCGTCGCCCAGGGCCTCGCCCACGCGGTGACGGACCGGGTGCGGAGCCTGAGCCTGCTGTCGGTGGGGCACCTGACGGCGAACCTGGAGGCGGGCTGGGAGCAGCGGCAGCGCTCCTGGTACATGCTGCTGTTCCAGCTCGCCGGGGTGGCCGAGGACTGGCTCGCGCGGAACGACTTCGCCCGGTTGCGCGAGATGCTGGCCGAGCACCCGGACGCGGAGTCCGTGATCGAGCCGCTGCGGGCGCCGGGCGCCCTGACGGCCGCGCTGAACATCTACCGGGCGGGGCTGCCGCCGGAGGTCCTGTTCGGCGCGGACAGGTCGGCGCCGCCGCTTCCGGAGGCCGTTCCGGTGCTGGGCGTCTGGTCGACGGGCGACCGCTTCCTCACCGAGCGCTCGATGTCCCGCACGGGCGAGCACGTCGCCGGGGACTGGCGCTACGAGCGGGTCGAGGACGCGGGCCACTGGCTCCAGCTCGACCGCCCGGAGAAGGTGAACGAGCTGCTGCTCTCCTTCCTCAAGGAGAACTAGCGCGCCGGCACCACCGCGTCGCGCAGGGGCCACGCCGCGTCGACCACCGCCTCCGCGTCGCCCTTGCGGCGCAGGAAGGCCTGGAAGTCCTCGGCCCAGGCGCGGTACCAGTCGATCTGGCGCGCGTGCAGCTCGGCCGGGTCGAGGTCGGCCACCCGCCGGTGCCGCTCGGCTATCGCGACGGCGACCCGGACGGCGGCGAGCGCGTCGGCCGCGGCCTCGTGGGCGGATTCGAGGACGACGCCGTACTCGCCGCAGACCGCCTCCAGGGTCCGCTTGCCGCGCCGGTAGCGGTCGACGGCGCGGTCGATGGTGTAGGGGTCGACCACCGGGCCGATCCCGGTCCCGCCCAGCCGCTCCTCCATCGAGGGCAGCCCGTGGCGGCGCAGCTCGGCGGCGAGGAGGGTGAGGTCGAACGAGGCGTTGTACGCGACGACCGGGACGCCGTCCTCCCAGTACTCCGTGAGGGCCTTCGCGATCTCGTCGGCCACCTCGCGCACCGGCCGGCCCTCGGCCGCCGCGCGCTCGGTGGTGATGCCGTGGATCGCGGCGGCCTGGTCGGGGATGCCGACCCCCGGGTCGGCGAGCCAGTCCCGCCGCCGGGCGACGGTCCCCCCGCCGTCCACCTCCACGACCGAGGCCGTCACGATGCGGGCCTCCATCGGGTCGGTGCCGGTCGTCTCCAGGTCGAAGCCGACCAGCGTCTCGCCGTGCCAAGCCATCGGGTCCTCCTTACGTGATCTCCCCCGTGGTACTGACCACCCTCGCACGCCGCACTGACAACCGCCCCGGGTCCCCCTTCTCCGCCCGGGGAGGTCAGGAGACGGGCCGGGAGTCGAGCCAGACCGACTCGAACTCCTCCCGGTACGTCTCGAACAGCCCGTGGTCCCCGTCGCGGGCGTGCCGGTCGTGGCGGACCACGTTCCGGCCGCCGCCGCGCAGCACGAGGACGGGGGCCTCCATGCCCCGGGCGCGGCGCAGGTAGGACTGGACGACGCCGACCCCGTCGGGGCCGTCGCCGTCCACCAGGTAGGCGGTGAAGCGGGGGGTCTCGTCGAAGACGTGGATCTGGAAGGCGCCGGGGTCGCGGAGCTTGGAGCGGACCCGGCGCATGTGCAGGATGTTCATCTCGACCGAGCGGCTCAGTTCGCCCTTCTTCAGGCCGAGCTCCCGCTCGCGGCGCTTGACCGCGCTGCTCGCGGGGTTGAGGAAGAGGAGCCGGGTCCGGCAGCCGGACTCGGCGAGGCGCACCATGCGGCGCCCGGAGAAGTTCTGCACGAGCAGGTTCAGGCCTATGCCGGTGGCGTCGAGGCGGCGGGCCCCGCCGAAGAGGTCCTCGGCGGGCAGCTGCCGCTGGAGCCGGACCCGGTCGGGGTGGACCTGCACCACGTCCGCGTACCGGTCGCCGACGAGGTCCTCGACGGCGTCCACGGGCAGCCGGTCGGCGGACGGGACCCCGGCCCCGCTGCCGAGGATCTCCAGGATGCGGGCGGAGGCGCGCTCGGACTGGGCGAGGACGGTCAGCGAGAGGGCCCGGTTGCGGGAGACCACGTTGCGCGTGACCTCCAGCTCGTCCAGGGCGAGCTCGACCTCGCGCCGGTCGTCGAAGTAGGGCTCGAAGCAGGGCCAGTGCTGCACCATCAGCTCGCGGAGCTGCGGGAGGGTGAGGAAGCTCAGCACGTTGTCGTCGGCCGGGTCGAGGAGGTAGCCCTTGCGCCGCGAGACCTCGCGCACGGCGACCGCGCGCTGCACCCACTCCTGGCCGGCCGGTCCGGCGGCGGCGACCACCCACTCCTCGCCGTGGACCGGTTCGTAGACGGGCCGCAGGACGGCGGCGACGACGGCCCGCAGGCGCTGTTCGACGAGATTCAGCCAGATGTAGGCGCGGCCGGCGCGCTGGGCCCGGGTGCGGACCTCGCTCCAGGCCTCGGCGTCCCAGTCGAGCTCGACCCCTATCTCGACCGGCCTGGTCACGGCCACCGTGCCGGGCGGCGCACCGGCGCCCGGGGGCGTGCCCGCGCCCGGCGGCGCGCCGGCCCCCGGGGGCGCGGCCGCCCCGGGCGGCGCCTCGGCGGGGCCGGCCGGACCTCCGTCCCGACCCGCGTCCCCTGGGGGCAGCTCCAGACCTCCCGAGCTCACCCGCGCACCGCCTTCTGCTCCTGGACGCTCGTTTCGACCACTCCGACAACGATCAAGGAAGGGTACTCCGGGAGCGGGAGGCGATGCAGCAGGATCGTCGGCCTCCTTCCTCAACTGCCAAGCCGGAAGCGCTCGTTCCGTGGGGCGAGATCGGGTGGAGTGAGCTGATTCATAGCGGTTGCGCCCCCGGGCGCCGGCGGGGTCCGCCGGTGGACCGGGGCCGGCCGGCGGACCCCGCGCGGGGCGACGCGGCGGAACCCGATGTTGACTCCGGAGGCGGTCCGTCCGGAGTCTCCCGAGTTGCCCGTTCCCCCGAGCGGCGGTACGTCGTTTCGCACACATTTCCTCCCCCGTCCCCCTCCGGTCGGCGGTCACCCGGTAGGACACGGCGAAGTCCTAGGAGCCGGCCGCTCTTTCGGGCAGGATCTGGCCGAAGACCATCCAGAAGAACCCGGACAGAAGAGGAATAGTCGTATCCATGCAGGTCTGGCCGGGACAGGCGTACCCCTTGGGCGCCACCTACGACGGTGCGGGAACCAACTTCGCGGTCTTCTCGGAGGCCGCCCACAGGATCGAGCTGTGTCTGCTCCACGACGACGGCTCGGAGACGGCGGTGGAGCTGCGCGAGACCGACGCGTTCGTGCGGCACGCCTATCTGCCGGGCGTGATGCCCGGACAGCGGTACGGGTTCCGGGTGCACGGCCCGTACGCCCCGGAGCAGGGGCTGCGCTGCAACCCGGCGAAGCTGCTGCTCGACCCCTACGCGCGCGCGATGTCGGGGCGGATCGAGTGGAGCGAGGCGGTGTACGGCTACCCGTTCGGGAAGCCGGACGCGCGCAACGACCTCGACTCCGGCCCGCACACGATGGCCTCGGTCGTGGTCAACCCGTACTTCGACTGGGGCGACGACCGGCGCCCGCGCACCGAGTACCACCACACGGTCATCTACGAGGCCCACGTGAAGGGCCTGACGATGCTGCACCCGGACCTCCCCGAGGAGCTGCGGGGCACGTACGCGGGCCTGGCGCACCCGTCGGTGATCGGGCACCTGAAGGAGCTGGGGGTGACGGCGCTCGAACTGATGCCCGTCCACCAGTTCGTGAACGACCACCGGCTCGCGGACGCGGGCCTCTCGAACTACTGGGGCTACAACACGATCGGCTTCTTCGCCCCGCACAACGCGTACGCGTCCTGGGGCGACCGGGGCCAGCAGGTCCTGGAGTTCAAGTCGGCGGTCCGGGCCCTGCACCAGGCGGGCATCGAGGTCATCCTCGACGTGGTCTACAACCACACCGCCGAGGGCAACCACCTGGGCCCGACCCTCTCCTTCCGGGGCCTGGACAACCCCTCGTACTACCGGCTCGTGGACGACGCGCCCGCGCACTACTTCGACACCACCGGCACCGGGAACTCGCTGCTCATGCGGTCCCCGCACGTGCTCCAGATGATCATGGACAGCCTGCGGTACTGGGTGACCGAGATGCACGTGGACGGCTTCCGCTTCGACCTGGCGGCCACCCTGGCCCGCCAGTTCCACGAGGTGGACCGGCTCTCGTCCTTCTTCGACCTGGTGCAGCAGGACCCGGTGGTGAGCCAGGTGAAGCTGATCGCCGAGCCGTGGGACGTGGGCGAGGGCGGCTACCAGGTGGGGAACTTCCCGCCGCTGTGGACCGAGTGGAACGGCAAGTACCGGGACTGCGTGCGGGACCTGTGGCGGGGCGAGCCGCGCACCCTCGCGGAGTTCGCCTCCCGGCTGACCGGCTCCTCCGACCTGTACCAGGACGACGGGCGGCGGCCGCTCGCCTCGGTCAACTTCGTGACCTGCCACGACGGCTTCACCCTGCGCGACCTCGTCTCCTACAACGAGAAGCACAACGAGGCGAACGGCGAGGGGAACCGGGACGGCGAGAGCCACAACCGCTCGTGGAACTGCGGAGCGGAGGGCGAGACCGAGGACGTCGGGATCAACGAGCTGCGCGCCCGCCAGATGCGCAACTTCCTCGCCACCCTGATGCTGTCGCAGGGCGTGCCGATGCTCAGCCACGGCGACGAGTTCGGGCGGACGCAGGGCGGCAACAACAACGCGTACTGCCAGGACAACGAGGTGTCCTGGGTCCGGTGGCCCAAGGAGAACAGCGAGGCCGAGGCCACGCTGCTCCGCTTCACCCGGGCGATGGTGCGGCTGCGCCGCGAGCACCCCGTCTTCCGGCGGCGGCGCTTCTTCCACGGGCGGCCGGTCGAGGGCACCCACGACGAGCTGACCGACATCGCCTGGTTCACGCCCGAGGGCGAGGAGATGACCTCCCGGGACTGGCAGGCGGCGCACGCCCAGGCGCTGACCGTCTTCCTCAACGGGAACGCGATCTCGGAGCCGGGCACGCAGGGCGAGCGGATCGCCGACGACTCCTTCCTGCTGATGTTCAACGCCTCCTCGAAGGAGCTGGAGTTCTCGGTGCCCGACAGCCACGGCCACTACTGGCGCATGGTCGTGGACACCTCCGACCCGCAGGGCATGCCGCCGCACGAGGGGCCGGAGCTGGCGGGCGGCGAGCGGGTGACGCTCGCGCCGCTCAGCCTGACGGTGCTGCGCCGGCCGGCCTGAGCACCGTTTGAGCACCGCGTGAGGACCACGGCCCCGCCGGTCACCCGGCGGGGCCGTTCGGCGTCATCCTTTCGGGGGAATCCCGGGCGGTGGGCACGGATGGACGCGGAGGCGATGACAGAGAAGCCCTCCAGCCGGGTACGTACGTTCGCATGACCTCCTTTCCGGCCCGTCCCCCGCTCTCGTGCCTCACCGCCCTGCCGACCGCCACCTACCGGCTCCAGCTCCAGCCGGACTTCCCGTTCGCGGCCGCCGAGCGCGCCGTGCCGCACCTGGCCGGTCTCGGGGTCTCCCATCTGCACCTCTCCCCCGTCCTGGAGGCGGTGCCCGGTTCGACCCACGGCTACGACGTCACCGACCACCGGTCCGTACGGGCCGAGCTGGGCGGCGAGGAGGGGCTGCGGGCCCTGGCCGCGACCGCCCGGGCGCACGGGCTCGGCCTGGTCGTGGACCTGGTGCCCAACCACATGGCGGCCTCCCCCGTCCACAACCACGCGCTGCGCGCCGTGCTCCGCGACGGCCCGGACTCGCCGTACGCCCGCTGGTTCGACGTGGACTGGCGGGCCGGGGACGGCCGGCTGCTGCTCCCGGTGCTGCCCGCGCGGCTCCCGGAGGTGCGGGACCGGTTCCGGGTCTCCGGCGGGGTGCTGCGCCTGGACGGGCAGGAGTTCCCGCTGCGCCCCGGCACGGAGGGGCTGCCGCCGGACGAGCTGCTGGACGCCCAGTGGTACCGGCTCGCCTGGTGGCGGCTCGCCCGCACCGAGCTCAACTACCGGCGCTTCTTCACCGTCTCCGACCTCATCGGGGTGCGGGTGGAGGAGCCCGGGGTCTTCGAGGCCACCCACGCCAAGATCCTGGAGCTGGTCGCGGACGGGGTGGTCGAGGGGCTGCGCATCGACCACCCGGACGGCCTCGCGGACCCGCAGGGCTATCTGGAGGACCTGGCGGAG
Organism: Streptomyces bikiniensis; assembly: GCA_000716465.1. Lineage (GTDB taxonomy): Bacteria > Actinomycetota > Actinomycetes > Streptomycetales > Streptomycetaceae > Streptomyces > Streptomyces bikiniensis. The sequence goes on along the minus strand of JNWL01000002.1, from coordinate 355,145 downwards.
GCGACCGGCGGGCGCTGCTGGACGGTGGTGGAGAAGATCCTCACCGGTACGGAGGAGCTGCCCGGGGCCTGGCCGGTGGCGGGCACCACGGGGTACGACGCGCTGCGGCGGCTCGACGGGGTCTTCACCGATCCCGTGGGCGCCGACACGCTCGCCGAGCTGTACCGGGGGTACGTCGGCAAGGCCGCCGACCGGGGCGGCCGCTGGGAGGCGACCGAGCGGCGCGCCGCGTACGAGGTGGTCGGGCACGACCTGGCCGCCGAGACGGCCGCGCTGACCCGGATCGCGGAGCGGATCTGCGCCGCCGACCCGGACCTGCGGGACCACGCGCCCTGGGCGCTGCGCACCGCGATCCGGGAACTGCTCGTCCGGGTCCCGGTCTACCGGACGTACCGGACCGGCGGCGAGGAGGTGATCACCCCGGAGGCGGCGCGCGGCGCGAAGGCCGCGTTCGCGGTGGAGGAGGAGGCGTCGGCGGTCGACCTCGTACGGGACCTGGCGCTCGGCCTGCGGGGCGACGGGCCCGAGCACCGGGCGTTCCGGGCCCGGTTCGCGCAGACCTCCTCGGCGCTGCGGGCCAAGTCCGTGGAGGACACGGCCTTCTACCGGTACACGCCGCTGCTCTCGGCCAACGAGGTGGGCGGGGACGCGGGGCGCCCGGCGGTGCCGGTGGAGGAGTTCCACGCGTACTGCCTGCGGATCGCCCGGGACTGGCCGGCCACGGGCACGGTCCTGTCGACGCACGACACCAAGCGGAGCGCGGACGTGCGGGCCGCGATCGCGGTCCTGGCCCAGTGCCCGGAGGTGTGGGCGGAGCTCCTGGAGGAGGTCGCGGGGGTGCCCGCGCCCGACCAGCACCTGGCGTGGACGGCGTGGCAGACGGCCTTCGGCCTCGGCACCCCGGACGCGGACCGGCTGGTGCCCGCGCTCCTCAAGTCCGTGCGGGAGGCGGGGCTCAGGACCAGCTGGACCGAGCCGGACGAGGAGTACGAGCGGGCGGTGGCCGAGTTCGCGGCGGCCGGGCCCGGCCGGATCCCGCTCCGGGCGGCCTCGGAGGCGGCCTTCGCCCTGGAGCCGCACATCCGGGCGCACGCGCTGGGCGCGCTGCTCGCGCAGCTGACGATGCCGGGGGTGCCGGAGCTGTACCAGAACACGGAGCGGGAGTACCGGGCGCTCGTGGACCCGGACAACCGGGCGCCGTTCGCGGCCGGTCCGGACGACGACCGGACGGCCCTGGTCCGGGCGGCGCTGCGGCTGCGGCGCGAGCGCCCGGGGGCCTTCGGGCCGGGCGGGGCGTACGTGCCGCTGGCGGCCGAGGGGCCGGCCGCCGCCCACTGCCTGGCCTTCGCGCGCGGGGGCGAAGTGGTGACGGCCGTGACCCGGCTCCCGCTGCGGCTCGCGGAGGCGGGCGGCTGGCAGGACACGGAGCTGGTCCTGCCGGAGGGCCGCTGGGCCGACGCCCTGGGCGGGGTGCGGGAGTTCACCGGCGGCCCGGCGACGGAGCTGAAGCTGGCGGAGCTCTTCGAGGAGCGGCCGGTGGCGCTGCTCGCCCGGATCGCGGACGAGGCGGGATGACGGAAGGGGGGCGGGGGCGGATCGCGTCCCCGCCCCCCTTCCGTGGGTCAGGAGCGGCTGGCCCGCGTGACCTCGCACTTGGTGTACTCGGAACCGTCGCCGGTGCCGGGGTACGCGGTGGCCACGTCGACGCTCTTGGAGGCGCCCGCCGCGACCGCGACGTCGGTGGTGGTCGCGGTGGCGGAGACCGCGGAGGTGCCCTTGAACTTCAGCGTGACGTCGTAGTCGTAGTCGAGCACGCCGTCGTTCTTGATGGTGATCTTCGCGGTGAGGTTCTTGGTCGCCGCGTCGTACGCGCACTTGTCGATGGTGATGTCGCGCAGGGCCTGGTTCGCGCTGCTGGAACCGCCGGGCACGGAACCGCCGGAGGTGCTGCCGTTGTCGTCGTTGTCGTGGTGGGTGCCGCTGCCGCCACTGGAGCTGCTGGAGCTGCTGGAGCCGGAGCTGCTGTGGTTGTCGCAGCCGCCACCGCCCGAGCCGCGGGCACCGGTCAGGGCGACGACGGCGATGCCGAAGACGGCGAGCGCGCGGATATGACGCTTATTCATGTTTCAAACCCCGTTGAAAGTGGTATCAAATATGGCTCGGTTGACGAGCGCACGACACCCTAGCAGTGGCGACGGGGTCGCGCCGCAGCCTCGGGCCCGGCCTCGGGTTCAGCCCCCGGGGCGGACGATCAGGGTGCGCGGGGCGCGAGTGATGAGCCCGGCGGCGGTGGGCCGGAAGCCGTCGGCGAGGCGCAGCCGGGGCATCTCCGCGAAGAGGGCCCGCAGGGCGTACTCGGCCTCGATGCCGGCCAGGAGGACGGCCGGGCAGAAACCGGGGCCGTAGGTGAGCTGGCCCGGGTCGTCGCGGAGCGGGTCGAAGCGGTCGGGGTCCCGGAAGCGCTCCGGGTCCCGGCCGGCCGAGCCGACGAGCAGCGCGACGGACGAGCCCGCCGGGATGGTGCCGCCGCTCACCGGGACCTCGGCGGCGGTGCGGCGGACCGCGATCTGCACGGGCGGATCGCGGCGCAGCGACTCGGTCCAGGCGCGGGCCACGAGCGCGGCGGGCGCGTCGCGGAGGGCGGCGACCTGGTCGGGGTCGGAGAGGACGTTGCCGAGGAAGGAGGCGAGCGCCTTCTCCCGTACGGCGATCTGGGTGCCGCACTCCCCGGCGAGGGCCCCGGCCGCCCGGCCCCGGACCAGCCGCATCATGTCCCGGTAGGGGACGCCGACGGCGGCGGCGACGGTGCCGGCGGGCAGCCAGTGGCAGAAGTCGGCGACCAGGTCGGCCTGCGGCCGCTCGGCGATCCGGCGGGCGAGGACGTGTGCGGTGCGCTCGGTGGCGGACCGCAGCGCGGCCGTGTCGACGTCGACGTGGGCGCGGGCGCACGGCGGGTCGCCGGGGCGGTGGCCGTGGGTGAAGCGGCCGTCGGTGAGGGCCGTGGCCACGTCGGCGTACCGGCTGAGGACCCAGGCCCGCAGCAGCGGGTCGTAGGTCAGCGGGAACTCCTCGCGGAGCCTGCGGTGGATGCCGTGCGGGTCCTGCGAAGCGCCGGGGTCGAGGGGGCTCGGCGCGACGGTCCGCCCGCCGGCGCCGCCGGTGCGGGCGGAGTCGCCGGTGGCCGGTACGGGCGCGGTGCGCACGCGGCCGGGGAGGGGCGCGGCGCCCCGGGCGGTCCGTACGGGGGAGGTGGCGCGGTCCGGCCCCGGTGCCGAGGAGGCGGCCGCCGAGGGGGCGGCCGGGCTCATGGCCGGCAGCCGGGTCCAGGCCCCGCCGGACCTTTCGGGCCGCCGGCCGGGGGCGCTCCGGTCTTCCGGCCGGCCGTCGCGGATGCCCGGGCCTTCCGGTCCGTGGTCGGGGGTGCTCCGGTCTTCCGGCCGGTCGTCGCGGATGCCCGGGCCCTCCGGCCGGCGGTCGGGGGTGCTCCGGTCTTCCGGCCGGTCGTCGCGGATCCCCGGGCCTTCCGGTCCGTGGTCGGGGGCGCTCCGGCCTTCCGGCCGCTCGTCGGGGGTGCTCCGGCCCTCCGGCCGGTCGTCGCGTATGCCTCGGGTCGGTTCGGCGGTCATCACGCCCCCTGTCGGTCGGCGGTGGGTGCCGCGGGCCGGAGAACGTGGCGCGCGTCCGGTCCAGCCCACCATCCGGGGCTTCCCGCCGCCCACCCATGCACCGCCGAACGGGTGAACCTCCGGAGGGCCCGGAGGGGTCGGGGAGGGCTCAGTCGTGGGAGAGGCGGAACGCCATCTGCCCGAAACCGACCACGTCCCCGGGGCGCACCACCACCGCGCCGGTGACCCGGCGCCCGTTGACGGTGGTGCCGTTCGTCGAACCGAGGTCGCGCAGCACCCACATCCCGCCCTGGAGCGAGAGTTCGGCGTGCAGCCGGGAGGCGGTCTCGTGGCTGAGCCGCAGTCCGTTGACCGGGTCGCGCCCTATCCGCAGCGGGTGCGGGCCGGGGCGCGGAAGGAGCAGCTTCGGCAGCCGCTCCGCGTGCCAGGCGCGCCCGAGCTTCGCCGTGAACGCGGACATCCGCTCCACCACGCCCACCACGCGCCGGGTCCAGGTCCCCTCGGTCCTCAGATCGGCGACGAGCAGGTCGAGCTCGTCGGGCCGGCGGGCCTGGAGCGCGCGCTCCATCCGGTAGAGGAAGGTGTCGTGCGAGAGGCGGCCCTGGGCGGCGCCCTCACGGAGCAGCACCAGCGCGCGGTCCCGCTCGGCGTCGGTCAGCCGAGGGGAGTTCGCCGGAAGCTCGAAAGGGGTCGTCACACCCGAGATTGTCGGTCCGGCGGGCCCGAAGTGTCCAGAAGGGCCCCGCCGCGCAGGAGATGCACCGGGCACGCGGGGGTCCCGGCTGCCAGGATGGTCGCGGTGACCGGTCGCGGCCACCGGCACGGCCGACCGGCTCCGACGACTTCAAGAAAGTCGGAAGACTTCAGACGACGAGGGGATTCCCGTGCTCTTCGAGGTGTGGGCGCCGAACGCACGTGACCGGGTGACGCTGGAGCTGAACGGCACCGGCCACCCCCTGGAGCGGGACGCCGAGCGGGACGGCTGGTGGACGGGCGTGGTGCCCGCCGGGGACGGCGACCGGTACGGCTTCGCCGTGGACGACGGCCCCGTGCTGCCCGACCCGCGCTCCCGCCGGCTGCCCGACGGGCCCGACGGCCGGAGCGCGGTCGTCGACCACTCCGCGTACGCCTGGCGGAACGAGGCCCCGGCGCTGCGGCTGCGCGGGGCCGTCCTGTACGAGCTGCACGTCGGCACCTTCACCCCCGAGGGCACGCTCGACGCGGCGGCCGGACGCCTCGGTGAGCTGGCGGGCCTCGGCATCACCCATGTGGAGCTGATGCCGCTGTGCCCGTTCCCCGGGACGTGGGGCTGGGGGTACGACGGGGTGGCGCCGTGGGCGGTGCACGAGCCGTACGGCGGTCCCGAGGCCCTGAAGCGGTTCGTGGACACGGCCCACGGGCTCGGGATGGGCGTGGTCCTCGACGTGGTCCACAACCACCTGGGCCCGTCCGGCAACTACCTGCCCGCCTTCGGGCCGTACTTCACGGACACCCACCACACCCCGTGGGGCGCGGCGGTGAACCTGGACGCGGCCGGTTCGGACGAGGTGCGGGCGTACTTCCTGGGGAGCGCGCTGGCCTGGCTGCGGGACTACCGGATCGACGGACTGCGGCTGGACGCGGTGCACGCGCTCGCGGACACGCGGGCGCTGACGTTCCTGGAGGAGCTGTCGGCGGCCGTGGACGAGCTGGCGCGGGAGCAGGGCCGCCAGCACTTCCTGATCGCCGAGTCCGACATGGGCGACCCGCGCACGACGACCCCGCGCACGCTCGGCGGGGTCGGGCTCCACGCCCAGTGGAACGACGACTTCCACCACGCCCTGCACACCGCCCTGACCGGCGAGTCCCAGGGCTACTACGCCGACTTCGCGCGGGCCCCGATCGCGGCGCTGGCCAAGACGCTGACGCACGTCTTCTTCCACGACGGCACGTACTCCAGCTTCCGGGGCCGCCACCACGGGCGGCCGGTGGACCGGGAGCGGACCCCCGCCCACCGCTTCCTGGGGTACGCGCAGACGCACGACCAGATCGGCAACCGGGCCCTCGGGGACCGTCTCTCGGCCTCGGTCTCCCCCGGTCTGCTCGCCTGCGCGGCGGCCCTGGTCCTGACCGGGCCTTCGGTGCCGATGCTGTTCATGGGCGAGGAGTGGGGGGCGACGACCCCCTGGCAGTACTTCACCGACCACACCGACCCGGAGCTCGCGGAGGCCGTGCGGCGGGGGCGGCGGCGGGAGTTCGCGGAGCACGGCTGGGACGAGAACGAGGTGCCCGACCCGCAGGACCGGGCCACCCGGGACCGCTCGGTCCTGGACCGGTCCGAGCGCGAGGAGGATCCGCACAGGCGGCTGCTCGCCTGGCACCGGGAGCTGATCGCGCTGCGCCGCACCCTGCCGGACCTGACGGACCCGGACCTGGGGGGCGTGAAGGTCGCGTACGACGAGGAGGACCGCTGGCTGGTCTTCCGGCGCGGGGACCTGCGGGTGGCGGTGAACCTGGGCAAGGAGCCGGCGGTGATCCCGCTCGGCTCCAACGGCCGGGACCGGGTCCTGGCGTCGTGGGAGCCGGTCGACCCGCCGGCGGAGGACGGGGTCCTGCGGGTGCCGGCGGAGTCGGCGGTGGTCCTGTCGGACGGCTGATTCCCGCCGTCCCGGTCGCTCCACGACCGCCGTCCCGTGCGGGGCGTCGTCGAAGCGGCGCGCCCCGGACGTACGGCGTCCCGCCCGGCGGGGGCCCGGGCCGCGACCGGTCAGCGGCGGTCGGGGCCCTGGGCGATGAGCCGTTCCAGGAGCTCCTGGAAGTCGTCGCCGACGACGATCCGCAGGTCGCCGCGCTCCTCGTCGTGCTCGCTGAGCTGGGTGAGGGTGCCGTCGCGCCACCAGAAGACGTACGGGCTGATGGCGCCCGGGGTGTCCTCGTAGCCGGTGGCGGCGAAGGAGGCCATCGCGCCGAGGGCCGGGATGATGGAGGTGTCCCGGATGGGGTGGAAGGCGAGCTGGTGCCGGAAGGGCAGGGCGACCAGGGCGCCGTGCTCGCCGAGCGGCAGGCCGGTGACGCGACGGGCGACCCCGTCGAGGTCGAGGACGCGGCTCGCGGTGTAGAAGGAGTCGCCGAGGACGACCTCGAAGCACATGCCGTCGGCGTCGCGGACGGTCTCGTGTCCCTCGACGGGGAGGCCGCGCAGGTTGCGCAGGGCCCGGTCGCGGAGCTGGGCGTGGCTGCCGAGCCGGGCGAGGGCGTCGTCGGTGAGCATCATGACGCTCTCGGGCAGGTCGAGGGCCAGGATCTCGTACAGGCCGGGGGCGACGGTCCTGGCGTAGCCGAAGGAGCCGGCGTCGAGGCCGTCGCCGTTGACGACCCGGGGGTAGAGCTGGGAGCGGATGCGCTCGGGCGGCAGGGTGTCGAGCGCGGAGGGGCCGTCCATGGCCCGGACGACCAGTTCGACGTGGCGGCGGATCAGGCCGGGCCAGACGCGGGGGCCGCGCCGGTCCTGGTGGCAGACGGCGGCGAGGTTGGTGAGGCCGAAGCGGCGCCCCCGGTCGTCGATGACGTGGTCCGCGTAGACGGTGACCTCCAGGCCGAGTTCGGCGAAGGTCTCCCGGACCCGGCCGCGGAAGAGCGCGGCCTCGTTCCGGGAGAAGTACGCGAACTCGGGATCCCTCGGCGCGTCCTCGCCGTCCCGCCTGGGTCCCCGCCGCAGCCAGCCCACGTCCGCCCGCCTTCCGTCGCCGTCGGTCCAGGGTAGCGAGTGCGGGTGTCGGCCCTCTTACGGGCGGGTCAACTCGGCCGCCGCTCCGGCGGATTCGCCGTACCGGCCGCTCAGGCGCCGTCGGGGGCGGTGAGGAGCGCGCGGGCGTAGTGGGCGAGGGAGCGGTTGTACTGATCAGAAACGGTTCGGGTCCTGATCAACCCTGTGCTTGTCCCCGCACGTCTTCCCGTACTTCTTCCCGTGCTTGTGCCTGTGGTCGTTCCTGGTGGGTCCCGGAGCCGATGTGGTCGTCTATCGCTCCGGAACGACCGGAGGAACAGTGTCCCCCGAGTCGCCTGATCCTGCTTTCGCCGAGCTCTGGCACGAGGTGGTGTCCCGGGCGTTCGTCCCGCTCGATGTGCGGTTCCTGGAGGCGGCCCCGTCCCCCGGGCGCATCGTCACCCGGCAACTCGGCCCCGTACAGGTGTCCCGGGTCGAGGCGGGGCCGCAGGCGGTGACGCGCAACCGTCGGCTCATCGCCCGGAACGGTGACGACTTCCTCGTCCTCAGCCTCCAGCAGCGGGGTGCGGCGCTCAAGGACCGGGACGGCCGGCAGTCGCGGATCGGGCCCGGGGAGTTGTCGCTCTCCGACCCCTCGCGGCCGTTCCGCGAGGAACTGCGGTGCCCCTTCCGCTTCCTGTTCCTCCAGTTCCCCGGGCCGACCTCCGGGTACGGGACGGGGACCTGCGGGCGGTGACCGCGACCGCGTTCGCCCGCACGGACGGCTGCCACCGGCTGGTGGCGTCCTGTCTCTCCCGACTGGGGCGGTCCGCGGCCGAGTCGGAGGAGGCGGTGGGCCACCAGTTGGACAGGACGGCGCCGGATCTGCTTGCGATGCTGATCGACGAGTGGTGCGGGCGGTTCGCCCCGCAGGCGCCCGACCGGGCCGTGGCCCTGCTCGTCCGGGTGAAGGACCGCATCGTCCGCCACCTCGGCGACCCCGAACTGTCGCCGGCCGCCATCGCCGCCGCGCACTTCATCTCGGTCCGCTATCTGCATGTGCTGTTCCGCGCCGAGGAGTCGTCAGTGGGCCGACGGATCCGCGCGGAGCGGCTCAGGCGCTGCCGCCAGGAACTGCTGGAGCCCGCCGCCGCCCGGGACGGTGTGGCGGCGGTCGCCCGGCGCCGGGGCTTTGTGAGCCCGAGCCACTTCAGCCGGGCCTTCCGCAAGGAGTACGGGCAGTCCCCGCGCGACTGGCGGAAGTGGGCGAGCGAGCGGAACGCGTCGGCAGCGGCCTGAACTGGCGGCGGCGCCCGGGGCGGGGGTACGGACGTCCGCCCGTATCGACCGCGGGTGCCCGCCATCGGGTTCGCGGACAAGAGTGGCCGATATTCGCCCACCGGAGATCACCGATCTTGATAGGGTCACGGCGACTGCGTCGAATGACCATCTACGCGGCATGAACGCGGGGCCCATTCGCCCTGCCGTCTGAACCACCCTCCTGTAGGGGGGCGCATTTTCGGGGGAATCGAGTTGCGGAATTCATCGGGGGATCTTCGTCCACGGGCCAGGCTGCCGAGGAGCGCGCTCACCGCGCCGTAGGCCCTGGTCATACACGTCTGATCAGGGCTCTCCCGCGCCGTCGCGCACGAGCCCGACACCGTCCTCACACCCGCACGCCCGACGCTCGCCATGCCCGAGCGTCTCGCCGGGCTGCCGGTTTCCGGAATTGTGCCGAGCCGCCGCCTTGCCATGCCCTCGTGCGCCTTCTGAAGGAATTCAGTACGGAACAAAGAAAAGAGAGATTCGCATGCGAAGAAACGCTCCACGCCAGGTCCGCACCACCGTGCGGCGCGGCGCCGTGGCCACCACTGCCGTTGCCGCCGTCCTCGCGGTGAGCGGCCAGAGCACCGTGTCCGCCGCGCCGGTGCCGGCCGCGCCGGCGGCCGCGGACCGGTCGGTGCGGGCGGCGGTGGACGCCGGCACCATCGGCACCGACGAGACCCAGCGGGTGAACGCGGCGGCGGTGGTGGGTCTGGACCCCACCGCGGACGTACTGCTGCTGTCCGACAGCGACTTCATCCACGCGCTGTGGCGGAAGGCGAACGAGGCCGGGGAGCGGCTGGACTCGGTGCGCACGGCGGCCGAGAAGGCCGTGGCGAGCACCGCGGACGCGGACCATGTGGCGTTCATCGTCACCGGCATCCACGAGGCGCACCAGCAGGACAAGCAGCGTGAGCGGGACAAGGCCGAGGCCGAGCGGGCGGCGCGGCTGGCCCGGCAGCAGGCGCTGCTGGCCATCGGCATCCCGAGCACCCCGGAGCTGCTGGGGCTCAGCGACGACAACTTCATCCGCGCGATCCTGCGGCACGAGGCCTCCGGTCCCGAGGTGCGCGCGGCGGCGACGCGGGCGCTGCTGGCGGACGCGGCGGCCTGGCGGGAGTTCATCGTCAACGGCGCGCGCGAGGCCCACAAGAAGGACGTGGCCAAGGAGCTGGAGGAGCTGGAGGAGAAGAACCGCAAGGAGGCGGAGCTCCGCAGGAACCAGGCCGCGCGCAAGAACGTGGCCGCGCTGTTCCGTATCCCGATCTCCCAGAGCCTGCTCGACATGAGCGACGACGACTTCATCCGCGAGATGCTGCGCCTGGCGCCGGCGGACCTGAAGGACTCCGAGCTGTACCGGGCCGCCCAGAAGGCGGTGCTCAGCACCAAGGCCGTGGACTGGCTGGACTTCCTCTACACCGGCGCCGACGCGGCCTACAAGCGCGACGACGCGGCCCGGCGGGAGAAGCTGGCGGAGGCCAACCGGGTGCTGGCCCGGCAGATCCTGGACACCGCGAAGAAGAGCCCGTTCAACCCGCATCTGGTCTCGTCGGCGGAGAAGGCGCTGGCGGCCGGTGACGTGCAGGTCGCGGAGTTCCTCTCGGAGGCCGGCCAGCGGCGGGCCCGGCGCCAGTCGCTGTCACTGCGGGTGCAGAGCAGCCCGGCGGAGAAGTGGCTGCCGGTGTACCACTCGGGGGTCAACGGCGCGGCGGCCACCGTCGGTCCGGTGTCCCCGCAGAACATCCCGCTGCGCGGGGCCGCCACCTGGCTGGTGCTGCCGGCGCTGTCGGGGAAGGCCGGCTGCTTCTCGTTCGAGGCCGCGAACAAGTCCGGCCACTACCTCAAGGGCACCACGGACGAGGGCCTGGTCGTCCTGGGAGCGAACAACAACACCGCGGCGTTCGAGAACAGCGCCACCTGGTGCCCTGGCCTCCAGGGCTGGGTGCCCGGAAAGACCTCGGCGGCCTGGTTCCTCTGGGAAGGCACCAAGAAGCACCACCAGGTGAAGGTGAACGCACGGAACGAGCTGTTCACCGCCGGCTGGTACGGCGAGTGGCGCGACCTACTGGCCGCCTACCCGGCCTGGGAGGTCACCCCTCCCCTGGCGCCGTGAGCACCCGGACGAGGGCGGCCGCCTGCGCGGTCCTCGCCGCGGTGGTGCTGCCGGTGGCGGTGGTGGGCCCGGCCCACGGCCGGGGCCTCCCGCGTACGCCGGTGGCGGCGGCGAGCGAGTCGGACGTACCCGCCGACGCGGCGCGGGCGGCGCTGGCCGCGGCGGCGGCCGGGGCGCGCGAGCAGGTGCGGCGGATCGCCCTGTCGGGACTGCCGGCCGAGCTGCGGACCTCGGCGTGGAACGCGCTGCGCAGCACCCGCGGGGACGCCGCGATCGCCGAGTGGCTGGCACCGGGCGGGGGGTACGACCTCGCCAAACAGCGGCTGCGGGACACCCGTACCCGCAACCGGCAGTTCTGCGAGCGCGTGGTGGCGACCCACCCCGCCTCCTTCGCCCCGGCCACCCGCGCGGGCGCGGAGAAGGCGCTGAAGGGTACGGACGCCGACCGGGCCGCCTTCGTGAAGAGCGGCTACGCCCAGGCGCAGGCCAAGGACCGGAGCGCCCGGGAGGCGGCGGCCACCGAGCAGCAGGCCGTACGGGCGAAGGACCGCGAGTTCGTCGCCGGGCTCGCCGCACACGACCCGGGCGAGCAGGTGCGGGTGGCGGCCCAGTGGGCGCTGCGGCCGGGCGCCGGGGACGAGGACGTCCGCGAGTTCTACGGGTTCGGCTGGGTGAGTGGCGGGGCGCTGGACCTGGAGGGGCACCGGCTGCGGACCGCGGAGTCCGAGGCGCTGCGCCACCGGACGCTGACGCTGCTGCTCAGGGCCGCGGTGGACGCCGAGGAGGCGCTGCGCGGCGCCTTGGACGCCGCCGCGGCCCGCGCGGAGGCCGAACGCGCCTGGCAGGCCGTGGCCGCGCACGCGCAGGGCGCCGAGACGGCGTGGCTGGCGGAGCAGGCCCGGGCCGGGCGGCAGGCGGAGACCTGGCGGGGCGTGCAGGCCCTGGCGCGGGGCTCGGCGGACGAGTTGTGGAAGCGCATGGCGGACCCCGCGGGCGAGAACGAGCGGTCCTGGTCCCGGGAGGAGCAGGACGCCGTCGGCTCCGCCGCTTTCTGGCAGGACATCCTCCGCCAGGCCCGCGAGGGCGGGACCCGGGTGGCGGGCTGACCGCCGCCGCGCCGGGAGCGGCCGTTCCGCCGAGGGTCGGCTGGCCGCCGCACACCGGGTGCTCCGGACCGTACACCGGGCCGGAGCACCCGTTCTTCTTCATCCATTCAGAAGGAAAGGGACGCTCCCATGAGGGGGAAACTCCGGCCAGGTGCCGGAAGACGGGCCGAGACCGGGGGACGACAGGCCGGATGGCTGCGGGCAGCCGCCAAGGCCGTCTCGGCGGTGGTGGCCGCGGCGGTGCTGGGCGGGTTGACCACCCCGGCCCAGGCCGCGGCACCCGAGGCACCGGTGGTCGCACCGTCGACCGCCGCGCTGCTCGCGTCGGCGCTACGGGCGGAGGCGGACGCCCCGGCGCCCGGCGCGCCCATGACCTCACTGGCCCGGCTCAGTGCCGACGCCGACCGGCAACTGGTCGAGGACTACGCGGAGTTCGACGAGGAAGAGGAGGTACGCGAGGTCGCCAGGAAGGCGCTGGAGAGCACCGACCCCAACGCGATCCGCGACTTCCTGGAGCGCGGCGAGGCCGAGGCCCGCAAGCGGGCGCAGGACAAGCGCAACGCCGCCGATGTCGAGAACCGCAAGAAGATCGAGGCGCTGCGCGGCACCGGCGGGCCGTACTTCAACGCCGAGGTCGAGCGGGTCCTGAAGGGCACCGCCCGGGACCGCGCGGACTTCCTCGCCTTCGGCGCGGAGATCGCCCGGCAGCGGGACAAGACCACCGAGGAGAACGAGCGCAAGCGGGCCCAGGAGCTCCGCAAGCGGGTCGAGATGCTGGCCGTCAGCGGCGGCCCCGAGGTGCAGCGGGCGGCCAGGATCGCCCTCGCCACCGGTGACGACAAGGCCATCGCGGAGTTCCTGGACAAGGGCTACCAGGTCGCCGCGCAAAAGGACGCCGACGAGCGGGCCGCCCGGGAGAAGGAGCAGAAGGAGGCCCTGGAGGCGGCGGAGCGGCTGCGCAAGCTGGCCGACGACACCGCCCGCGCCGCCCAGGCCCGTACCAAGCTGATCGCAGTGCACGGGGACGCCGTACGGGCGCTGAAGAACGCCTCCAACGCGATGAGCCTGGCGGCCGCCGCCTCCCGTGACGCGGACCGGATGCTTTCCGCGGACAAGGCGGGCAAGCGGCTGTCGGACTACACCGAGGTGAAAAAGGACGCCGCCCGGCAGGTCGGCTTCGCCGACACCGCCGCCAAGCAGGCGCAGGTGGCCGCCGGGCAGGCCAAGGTGCAGGCCGACATCCTGGTGGAGACCGGACTGACCTACGGGATCCAGTGGTCCCAGGTCGCCATCGGCATCGCCGCCGCGGCCGACGCCGCCCACCGTGCCGCGCAGACCGCCCGGCACGCCATCGACGCCACCGCCGCCGACGCGGCCGGGCTCAACGCCGCCAACAAGGCCGAGCTGCACGCCAAGCAGGCCGAGGCCTGGCGCACCAACGCCCAGGAGCACGCCAAGGCCGCCGCCGCCATGGCCCGGCAGGCCGAGGCCCAGGCGAAGATCGCCGCCGACGCCGCCGCCAAGGGCCGCCAGGCCCGGATCGCGGCGGAGCAGGCCGAGAAGGACGCCTGGGCACACGCCCAGAAGACCCGCGACGCCCGGGTGGTGGCCCAGAACCAGGCGAAGATCGCCGCCGAGCAGCGGGGCGTCGCCGAGCGCGAGCGGGAGCTGGCCGCCGCGGCCCGCGTCCGGGCGGAACAGCAGCAGGCCGCCGCGGCCGAGGCCCGTACCCGGGCCGACGCCGAGGCCCGTACAGCCTCCACCAAGCGGGCTGAGGCCCAGCAGGCCGCGACCAAGGCCTCCGAGGCCCGGGGCCGGGCCGCCACCCAAGAGGGCATCGCCGCCACGGCCGACGAGAAGGCCCGGGGCGAGGAGACCAAGGCCCGCAAGGCCCGGGAAGCCGCCGCGGCCGCCGAGCGGGAGAACAACGCCCAGCAGGCCCGGCTGCGGGCCACCGAGGCGGTGGAGGCGGCCACCCGGGGCACCGAGGGCTCCGAGGCCGCCCGGGCCGCCGCGGACGCCGCGCGCGCCGACGCCGCGACCGCCAAGCAGGCGGCCGGCTCGGCCCGCTCGGCGGCGAACGCGGCCACCGACGCGGCCTTCCGCTCGCGCTCCGCGGCCATCGAGGCGGCCGGCGCCGCGGCCCGGGCCCGGGCCGCCGCCACCGAGGCCACCGCGCACGCCTCCCGCGCCAACGCCGCAGCCGGCAAGGCCGAAGCGGCCGCCTCCATGGCGAACGCCGCGGCGAACAAGGCCCGTTCGGAGGCCGCCGCCACCCACTCGGCCGCACTGCGCGCCCACTCCAAGGCCGCCGAGGCCACCGCACAGGAGGGCCGGGCCGGAATGGCCGCCCATGAGGCCGTGCGCCTCGCCGGGCTCGCCGCCATCCGCGCCAACCAGTCCCTCCAGGCGGCCCACCGCACCCGGGACGAGGCGGACGGCGCCACCCGCGAGGCCGCGATGGCCCAGCTCCAGGCCGCCGTCGCCGTCCAGGCATCCGCGTCCGCCCGCTCCACCGCCGCCGGCATCGCCGACCCGGCCAACACCGCCATCGCGCTGACCGCCCCGTTCTCCGGCACCGACGTCGGCGCCGACCTGGCGGCCGAGGTGGCCAAGGCCGCGATCGCGACCGGCCAGGCGGAGGTCGCCAAGGCCGAGGCCCGAGCCGCGGAGGCGGTCAAGGCCGCCGACGCCGCCAAGGCCACCGCCGACCGGGCCAACGCCCAGGTGGCGCCCGCCTTCAAGGCCGCGGCGGACGCCGCCCGATCCTCCGCGGACGCGGCCCGCTCCTCGGCCGCCGCGCTGAAGTCCGCAGCCCAGGCCGCCGAGGACGGCGCCAGGGCACGCTCCGCCGCCGCCCGCGCGGACCAGGCCGACGCCCAGGCCAGAGCGGACGCCGCCCTCGCCCGGCAGGCCGCCGAACAGGCCTTCGCCGACGCCACCGCGGCCCGTACCACCGCCACCCAGGCGGAGGTCGAAGCCGAGCGCGCCCGCGGTGCCGCCACCCGGGCGGAGAAGGAGGCCGACGCCGCGAGCAGCGCCGCCGCCCTGGCCGGGCGCGAGGCCGCCACGGCCCAGAGCGCGGCCACCCAGGCGGAGCAGGACGCCGCCGACGCCGGCAGGCTCGCCGAATCCGCCGAGGCCCACGCCAAGTCGGCCGAGGAGGCGGCGAAGAACGCCGACGCCCACGCGGAGGAGGCCGAGAAGGCCGCCGAACGCGCCGAGGAGGCCGCGCGTGAGCTGGAACGCAAGGCCCGTGAGAACGCCGCCAGGTCCGAGGCCCAGCCGAGCGGCGACCCGCTGTCCCAGGCGGAGCAGGAGGCGCTCCGGCAGGCCGGCATCACGCCGGAGCAGCTGGCGGAGATCCGCGAGCTGGCCGGGCAGAACCTGATCGACTATCTGCTGGAGAACGGCGGCGAGATCCTCGTCGAACTCTTCCTGCAGGACATCAAGGACTGCATCGACGACCCGGACATCCCCACCTGCCTGTGGGCGATCATCAGCAGCATTCCGGTGGGCAAGCTGGTCAAGGTGGCGAGCAAGCTGCCGCGGATCACCAAGGCGATCGCCGGCATCGGCACGTTCCTCGACAAGTCCGCGGCAGCCAAGAAGCGCCTCAAGCAGGCCGAGGAGATCATCGAGAAGGTCAGGAAGAAGGTCCCCGACTGCCTCGGCAAGAAAAAGAAGAAGCCCGGTCCCAAGGGGTTCGCACCCCGCTCCGCCGCGGCGAAGGCGGACGATGACGACGAGTGCCTCACCGCCGAGACGGTCGTCTACCGCTCTCCGGCCACCGGGAAGCGCGCCAGTGAGGAGCGCGGCCTCAACCCGGCCAACCACGGCGGCAGCTACCCCACGGCCTACTATGCCAACCTGCCGGAGGGAGCCGCTCAGTACGCGGGGAACGGCCACGACTACGGGTTCCACCGCTATGTGATGAAGCCCGGATTCCGCGCCGCCTTCGGTGACCTGGAGTACCCGCTGGAGAACAAGAACAACTTCCCCGGCCTGACCGAATGGCGCATCCCCACCAGCCGGGCGGCCGAGTTCAACTCGTACATCGACCACAGCAGGACGGAGTGGTGGGACTCCGCGGCAGGGGAGTACTACCCGCCCGGTCGCTGACCCCGTCCGGACCGGGAAGGGGGAGCGGCGGCATGGTTCGCCGCTCCCCTTCGGCCCGCCCTGGCCCGCAGGAACCTCCGGCGGGACCACAGAACCCTGATGAGAGGCTGGATCGCGTGATCGGACCGACCGAGACCCCCGAGCTATGGGAGTTCCTGCACTCGCTGCGCACGGACGACGTCCTGTCCGGCACGATCGCCGCGATCGAGTCGTCCGGCGTGTTCGTGACGCTGGACGAGGGCCCCGAGCACCCGGAGTTCCCCGGCGTCGGGTTCATCACCCTGCCCGAACTCTCCTGGCGTTCCTTCGAAGACGCCTCCGAGATCGTGCACGTCGGGCAGCGTGTCTCCTGCCTGTTCCTCCAGGCGGACACGACGAACGGCGAGGCCCGGCTGTCGCTGCGCACCGGGCCGGACCCCTTCCGGGCTTTCGCCGACCGCACCGCCGTAGGGCAGAAACTGCGGGGACGGGTCACCAAGGTGCTGCCCTTCGGGATCATCGTGGAGGTGGCGGACGGGATCCATGGCGTGGTCCACCGCAGCGAACTCCTCCCGCCTGACGTGGACCCCTCCGAGGACGCCTTCCCACCCGGTACCGTCCTCACCGTGGTGGTCACCGCGGTCGACCGGCTGCGCCGGACCGTGAGCCTCTCGCAGCGCCAGGCCCAGGCCGGCTGAGGACGGACGGCGAGGTGCCGATGCCGAAAGCCGGTGACGCCCTGGGCGGCTCCCGTACCGTCCCGCCCTCGATCCTCCACCAGGAGGACGACGTCCGCGTGGTCGCGGCACGCCCCTGGGGGCTGGACGTAGTGCTCCCGGACGGCACTGCCGGGCTGATCGACAACGCCAAGGACCCGAACTGGCCGGACGGTGACCAGGAGGCGGCCGTGGGCACGGTGATCCGCGCCGTCGTCCTGGACGACGAGCGCGACCCCGTCCGGATGAGCGCCCTGGACAGTGACCGGGCCATCGCCCGCTCCATCCGGGAGGCCGCGGAGGGTTAGGCGGCAGAGGTCGAGGGCCGCACCGCCCGGCGGGATCCGGGGGTGCGGCCCTCGCCGTACGCGGGTGGGCTACGGGGCCTTGGTCTCCCGTACCACTCTCGCCGCGTTGCCCCAGTTCAGCGCCGCGATATCGGCCTCCGACCAGTCGCGGTGCAGCAGCTCCGCGATGAGGTCGGGGTAGCAGGAGGCGCCCTCCAGACCGATGGTGTGCGGGGTGTCGACGGTGGTGCCGTAGGAACCGGCGTGGACGGCGCCCTGCTCGAAGAGGGCGGCGGCGTCCCCGTCCGGCCGCTCGGCGGCCAGCCCGGCCACGCGGGCCCGGAAGCCGGCGGGCTCGTACGCGTCGATGCGCTCCCAGAGCGCGGCGATCCGGCGCTCCCGGTCCTGGTCGTCGGTCATGACGGCACCCTAGGGGCCGCGGCGGAGGCCGGGCGTGCGGGAGCAACCGGGCCGGGGCCCGGCGGCGTTCCGCCTCCTCTCCCGGGAAATACGATGGCTCCGGGGCCCGGGGACGGCGAGACTGCACCGGTGAACCCTCCACCGCCGCCCGGCCCGCTCCATCCTCCGGCCCTGGATCCGCGCGTCCGCGGCCTCGTTCCCGACCACGCGGGCATGGACGCCCTCGTGGCGGGCCTGGTCCTGCCCGGTCGCGCGTCGATGTACGTCATGAGCGCGCTGGAGACGTCCCGCGAGCTGATCCGGCACTCCTCCTACCGGTACGAGTTCGCCACCGTCGCCGTCGCGCACTCCCTGTTCGCCCTGGAGCGCGTCCTCGCCGAACGTCTGGCCGCCGACGAACCGCTCCGGGACCTGATCGAGCGGGCCGCCGACACGGGGCTCGTCCCGGCCGGAATCGCCGCCGAGCTGGACCGGGCCCGGCGGTTGCGCGACGGACTCGCGCGGGGCGCCGTGACGAGTGCCGCCCTCGGGCCGACCGGGGCCGCGGCCATGGTGCGTGCCGTCTTCGACGCCGTTCACCTGCTGCTCCGTCCACCGTCCGGAGCGTCCGCGACGGCCCTGGCGGAAGCGGCGGCCGCCGACACGGACGGGGTGCGGCAGGAAGGCCGGCTCGCCCGGTTGTGGGAGGAACACCGGCGCGCGCCGTACCCCGACGGTTTCCGCGGGGTCGACATCGAGGGCGTGGAGCTGACCCTCTTGGACGCGGACGTCGGCGGCCTCGTCCTGCGGGAGCTGGACGGCGGTCTCGACGGCGACGGTGTCGCCACCCTGTGGACGTGCATCGCCGACCTCGACAAGGCGGTGCCCCTGATCGACTCGGCGTACTGCGCTTCCTACTTCACGCGCCTCCGGACGATGGCCGGGCTCGTGGCGGCGGGCCATCTCCCCGCCGCGAGCTGACGCCGCGGCGTCGAAGGCCTCGAAGACCTCGGAGGCCCCGGGGACGGACGGACTAACCCGCCGGTACGACGAGGTGGGCGCGTTCCCGGCCCCGGGCGACCAGGCGGGCGTTGGCCTCGTCGGAGGTGTGGACCCAGTGTTCGGCGCGGGCGCGGTCCTTGCCGAAGCGGATGTGGCGGTCGATCAGGCGGGGGACGCGGAGCCGGGTGTCCAGGTCGAGGTACCAGGCCTCGTCGAGGAGGGGCAGGACCCCGGCCCAGGCGCCCTCGTCGTGCAGGAGGTAGTTGCCCTCGGTGACGACGAGCGGGACGTCGGGGCCGACGGGGACCGCCCCGGCGACCGGCTCCTCCAGGGAGCGCTCGAAGGAGGGGGCGTAGACGGTGGTGCCGGGCTCGGGGGCGCGCAGCCGGGCGAGGAGCGCGGCGTACCCGGCGGCGTCGAAGGTGTCGGGGGCGCCCTTCCTGTCCGCCCGGCCGAGGCGTGCCAGCTCGGCCCGCGCGAGGTGGAAGCCGTCCATCGGGACGAGGACGGCGAGCCCGCCGAGGCGGTCGACGAGCCGGGCGGCGAGCGTGGACTTCCCGGCGCCGGGCGGCCCGGCGATCCCCAGGATCCGGCGTCGCGCCCCTCGGGGCCCGGGCTCCGCCAGGGCCCGCGCGCGGGCCGCGAGGCGCTCGAATTGTTGCGTGTCCATGTCGGACATGGTCGCAGCGGGCGTGGCGATTGACGCGGGTAGACCCATACGTATTACTTTTGGCTCCATGCCGTCCATCGCACTCGTGACCCTCGTCGTCCGCGACTACGACGAGGCCATCGCCTTCTACACCGACGCCCTCGGGTTCGACCTCGTCGAGGACACCGACCGGGGCGACGGCACCCGCTGGGTCGTCGTGCGGCCGCGCGGTGCCGCCGGGGTCGGCGGTCTGGGGAACGCGGGCCTGCTCCTCGCCCGCGCCAAGAACGGGGCCGAGGAGGCCGCGATCGGCAACCAGACCGGCGGCCGGGTCGGCTTCTTCCTCCACACCGAGGACTTCGCCCGCGACCACGCCCGCATGACGGCGGCGGGCGTGACGTTCCTGGAGGAGCCGCGCCACGAGCCGTACGGCTCGGTCGCCGTCTTCGAGGACCTGTACGGCAACCGCTGGGACCTCCTCCAGCCGGCGGACGCGTCCGGCTCCGTACCGAGCCCCGCCTAGGGCCTGTCCGGCGGATCAGGGTCGGGTGGGCCGCGGCGTCTGGTGCGGTGCCTCGCAAGGCGCCGGAGCATCTCGATAGCGGAGCTATCGGGATGTTTCGGCAACGCGGCGAGGTGCCGTGCCAGGCGTCGCGGCCCCGGCCATGATCCGCCGGACAGGCCCTAGGGGGGCGTCCGGGGTGACCGGGCCGACGCCGAAGGCCGGATCGGCCGGAGCACGGTCGGCGTCGTCCCGACGGCTCCGCTCGTCACCCCGACCACCGGAACGCGTCGATCGTCTACCCTGACCGCCGTCGGAGCCGGGGGGCTTCACAGGGGCCCGGGCGACCGGGGAAGACGAGGGGGCCGGGGATGGAAACGACGGACGTACGGGCGGAGAACGCGGCGGGGCCGGGCGTCCGGCCCGGCCGGGGCCGGCGGACCGGCTGCCTGGCGGTCGTGATCATGGCCGTGCTCGCGCTGGTCGGCGGCCTCGTCTCCGGCGTCCTGATGATCACCGGGAACATGCCCGGCGACTCGATGGACACCGTCTGGGAGGCGCCGGCCGACTCGGCGGCTGCCGAGCACGGCAACGGCAGCTGGGTGGTCGGCGACGTCCTGGTGCGCAGCCGCTTCGACGCGGTCACCGGTTACGGCGCGCGGACCGGGAAGCAGCACTGGGAGTACGTGCCGCCGGGCCGGTCCGAGATCTGCTCCACGTCCGACCCCGCCGACTCGGTGCTGCTCCTGGTGCACGGGGAGAACGTCACCGGCACCCAGGGCGAAGGCTGCGCCGACGTCACCGCGCTCGACCTGAGGACCGGGAAGGAGCTGTGGAGCGGATCCCGCAAGGCCTCCGCCAAGGCCACCGCCGGCAGCCCCGTGAACGGCGCGGTGGCCGCGGGCGGCGGACTCGCCGTCGTCCTCGACACGTGGACGGACGGGGAGGGCGAGGTGGTCGCCGACGGCCGGAGGGCGATCCGCGCCGTCGATCTGCGAACCGGCGGACGCCGCTGGACGGCCACCGTTCCGGAGGACTGCCGGCCGTCCGACGTCGGGGCCTCGGAGCGCAGGGTCGTCGCGGTCCTCCACTGCGGGAAGGAGGACCGGACGGAGCTGACGGCCGCCGTCCTCGACCCGGCGACCGGCGCGCTGCTCCACAACGAGCCGCTGGACGCGCGCCGCCCGGTCGCCCCCTCCCAGGGTCGGACGGCGCTCGTGTCCGTCGACCCGCTGGTGGTGTCCGTGCGTCCCCCGTACGACGTCGGGTCCGGCACCGGCACCTTCTTCGTCTTCGGCGCGGACGGTCGGCGCACGTCCCGGATCGAGAGCTCCGGCGAGCACGGGAAGATCGTCGCCGACAAGCCCTCCAAGGTGGCCGTCGACGGCGAACGCCTCTACGCGGTCGCCGAGTTCGGCAGTTCCTCCACCAGCTCCCGGGCCGTCGCCGTCGACCTCGCGACCGGCCGCCTCGTCTGGCAGGCGAACCCCGGTCGGGGCAAGGCCGTGGCGCTCACCGTCCACGACGGCAAGGTCACCGTCCTGCAGCAGGACCGGGGCAGCTTCACCGAACAGCTGTACGTCCTGGACGGCGCCACCGGCGAGGAGCTGGACGACCGCACCTTCTCCGTCGACGTCGACCGGGAGGACGGCTGGCTGGGCGGCTTCTTCGACCGCGACGGCCTGCTGATCGTCTCCCGCTACGACACCAAGGGACCGGGCCGGCCGTTCGTCGTGTACGAACGCTGGTGAGCGAGACGGGGCGGCGGGGCAGGGGGCCGGGCGACGGGAACGGCCTCCCGGCACCGCGGTCCCGGCCCGCGTAAAACCGTTGTCGCACGGCCCGTCCGGCTCCCTACACTCACCTCCCGGCGGCACCGCTCGGTGACGCCGACAGACGTTCGTGCATCCGTCCGAGGGGAGAAGACCGTGCGCAGCCACGCCGCCGTCGCCGTGTCCTCCTCCCGTGCCCGGTACGACGTGATCCTCGCCTCCTCGGCCGAGCGGTGGCGGCTGCGCGCCCGCCATCGCCGCCCGTGACGACCCCGTACGCCTCCCGCAACCCGTAGGCGTCCGCCGTCCGGGAATCGCGCTGCCCGTTCCACCACCGCAGCAGCGAAAGGCACGAGACCGTGCGCACCCCTGAGACCACCGCCGTCCGCAACCTCGGCATCCTGGCCCACGTCGACGCCGGCAAGACCACCGTCACCGAGCGGGTCCTGTACCTGACCGGGGCCGTCCACAAGCGGGGCGAGGTCCACGACGGCACCACCGTGACCGACTTCGACCCGCAGGAGCGCGACCGGGGCATCACGATCTTCGCGGCGGCGGTCAGCTGCGACTGGGCCGGTCACCGGATCAACCTGATCGACACGCCCGGCCACGTCGACTTCTCCGACGAGGTCGAGCGCTCGCTGCGCGTCCTCGACGGCGCGGTGGCCGTCTTCGACGCCGTCGCGGGCGTCGAGCCGCAGAGCGAGACGGTGTGGCGGCAGGCCGACCGGCACGGCGTCCCGCGCCTCGCGTTCGTCAACAAGCTGGACCGGGCGGGCGCGGACCTCGACTCCGCCGTGGAGTCCATCCGCGACCGGCTCGGGGCCGTACCGCTCCCCGTCCAGCTCCCCATCGGGCGCGAGGACGGCTTCACCGGCGTCGTGGACCTGCTCCGGATGCGGGCGCACGTGTGGGCCGACGGCGACGGCGCGTACGCCGAGCTTCCCGTCCCGGACGACCTCATGGACGAGGCCCGGCAGCGTCGGCGCCGCCTGGAGGAGGCCGTGGCGGAGCTGCACCCCGGCGCCTTCGAGGAGTTCCTCACCCACGAGGAGCTGGCCGGGGCCACCCTGCGGGGCGCGCTCCGCGACCTCACCCTCTCCGGGGAGGCCGTGGTCGTGCTCTGCGGCTCGGCCTACCGCAACCGGGGCATCGAGCCCCTGCTCGACGCCGTCGTCGCGTACCTCCCGGCCCCGTCCGACATGCCGCCCGTACGCGGCGAGGTCCCGGCGGACCCCGGGGCTCCGTTCACCGCGCTCGCCTTCAAGGTGAACGCCACGGCCACCGGCCGCATGACCTACGTCCGCGTCTACGCGGGCACGATCGGGAAGGGGGACACCGTGCTGGACGCCGTCGGCGGACGCACCGAGCGGATCGCCCGCATCCTGCGCGTGCAGGCGGACCGGGCCACGGAGGTCGATTCGGCGCGCGCCGGTGACATCGTCGCCGTCGTCGGCCCGAAGTCCGTCCGCGCCGGAGCCACCCTGTGCGACCCGGCCGCGCCGGTCGTCCTCGAACCCCCGACGACCGCCGACCCGGTCGTCTCGGTCGCCGTCGAGGCCCGCCGCAGCACGGACACCGGCCGCCTGGCCACGGCCCTCGCCCGCCTCTCCGAGGAGGACCCCTCGCTCGTCGTCCGGTCCGACCCGGAGACCAGCCAGACCGTCCTGTCCGGCCTGGGCGAACTGCACCTGGAGGTCGCGGTGGAGAAGCTGCGCCGCGACCGGGGCCTGGAGGTCGCGGTCGGACGCCCCCAGGTCGCGTACCGCGAGACGGTGGCGAAGGGCGTCACCGGCCTGCTCCACCGCCACGTCAAACAGGACGGCGGCGCGGGCCAGTTCGCCCACGTCGTCATCGACCTCGAACCGATGGAGGGAGACGAGGAGTTCGTGTTCCGCTCCACCGTCACGGGCGGTCGCGTCCCGCAGGAGTACGTCCGCGCGGTCGAGGCCGGCTGCCGGGACGCCCTCCTGGAGGGCCCGATCGGCGGCCACCCGGTGACCGGCGTCCGGGTCACCCTCACGGACGGCGCCACGCACCCGAAGGACTCCTCGGAGATGGCGTTCCGCACGGCGGGTCGCTTCGCCCTCCGCGAGGCGCTGCGGGCCAGTGCCATGACCCTCCTGGAGCCGGTGGCCGACGTGACCGTCACCGTCCCCGCCGAGTCCGTCGGCGCGGTCCTCGGCGACCTCGCGGCCCGCCGGGGCCGGGTCACGGACCAGACGACCCGGGGCGGTACGGCGGTGGTGACGGCGACGGTGCCGCTGGCCGAGCTGTTCGGCTACGCGTCCCGCCTGCGCGGCCGCACCCAGGGCCGGGGCACCTTCACCACCCGCCCGGCCGGGTACGAGCCGGCCCGGGGCTGAGGTCGAGCTCGGCCCGTACGGTCTTACCGACCGGTACGCGGTCGAGCACGGCCCACCGCGAGGCCAGCGCCTCGACGAGCAGTAGACCGCGCCCGCCCTCGTCCAGCGACCCCTGCTCGGCGGGGACGGGCCGCCGCTCGCCCCGGGTGTCGGAGACGTCGATCCGGAGCACCCGCCCGGGTGCGTACGAGAGCGTCAGCTCGCAGTCGCGCCCGGGCACCCGGCCGTGGGTGACGGCGTTCGCGGCGAGTTCCGCGACGAGCAGGGCGGCGGTCTCGGAGGTCTCGGAGTCGTACGGGACGCCCCAGCGGTCCAGCTGGAGCACGGCGAGGCGGCGGGCGAGACGGGCGCCGCGCGGGGTCGAGCTGAAACGCTGCGCGAACACACGTACGGTGACGGGCACTTCGCGGGTCACGGGGGAGGTCATGGGGCCAATGTGGCGTCGTGCGGGGCGGGTTGCCAGCTCAGAAACCCGTACGCTGCGACAGCGTACGGGTTCACACTCTGGACCGTATCGGTCACCATCCGTGACGATGGACCTGTTCCAGACGAGTGCACGGGTGCGGGAGGTGGCCGGGGTGACGGACGGGGTTCCGGGAGACGCGGCGGGTGGAGTCCAAGGACGGGGCGAACCCGAGACGTCGGACAGCTTGAGGACGTTCGGGGAAGTGGTCAAGGCCTTCCGCAAACGGGCTGGTCTCACCCAGGAGGCCTTCGCACCGACGGTGGGGTACTCGCTGCCGACGATCGCCTCCATCGAACAGGGACGCCGATTCCCGCCTCCCGGCTTCGTGGACCAGGCGGAGGTGGTGCTCGATGCGTTCGGGGCGATCAAGGGCGCGGCGAAGCACCTGAGCCGCAAGCCGGGCCTCGCGAGCTGGTTCCGACCGTGGGCCAAGCTGGAGGCGGACGCGGTGTCCCTGTACACGTACGAGAACCGGCTGGTGCCTGGGCTGCTCCAGACACCGGCGTACGCGAACATCCTGTTCAACGAACAGATCCCGGCGCTTGGCGAGGACCAGATCAAGGCGCAGATGGCGGCCCGGATCGAGCGGAAGAAGTTACTGACGGACCGCCCGGACACGACGTACAGCTTCATCGTGGAGGAGCACGTCCTGCGCCGTAGGACGGGCGGGGCGGAGGTCATGCGCGAGCAGATCGACCACATCCTCGACCTCTGCGAGCGGCGCAATGTCGAGTTCCAGATCATGCCGCAGGCACAGGAACATCACGCGGGACTCGGTGGACCCATGCAACTCCTGGAAACTCCTGAGAACAGGTGGTACGCGTACTGCGAAGGACAGCGCATCGCCCAGCTCATCGCCGACCGCAAAGAGGTCAGCATCCTGCACAAGCGGTATGCCAGGATGCGGTCACAGGCTCTGTCCTTCGAGGAGTCCGTGAGCCTGCTGCGGGAGATCCGAGGAGCACTATGAGCACCACAGACCTTGCCTGGTTCAAGAGCAGCTACAGCAGCAGCGGCAGCGGCGACTGCGTGGAAGTCGCCCTCGCCTGGCACAAGTCGAGCTACAGCAGCAGCGGTGACGGCGACTGCGTGGAGGTCGCCTCCTGCCCCTCCACCGTCCACGTCCGTGACTCCAAGAACGTCACCGGTCCGCAGCTCGCGCTCTCCCCCGCCGCCTGGACCGCGTTCCTGACCCGGCTGAGCTGAAGGGCGCCACCATGAGCACGACCCCGGCCGACTACCTCTCCGGCCTCTTCTCCCTCGACGGGCGCACCGCCCTCGTCACGGGAGGCAGTTCCGGTATCGGCCGGGCCATCGCCGGGGCCCTGGCGCGGGCCGGGGCGAAGGTGGTCGTGCTCGCGCGCAAGGAGGCCGACCTCGTCGCGACCGCGGACGAGCTGACGGCCGACGGCTGCCGGGCGGCCTGGGTGAGCGCGGACCTGAGCACCCGGGAGGGGATCAGGTCCGGGGCCGAGGAGGCGGCGGCCGTGTTCGGGGAGCCGGACATCCTGGTGAACTCGGCCGGCGTCAACCTGCGGCCGCCGCTGGGCGAGCTGGGCGAGGACGTCTGGGACACGACGATGACCGTGAACCTGGAGGCGCCCTTCCTGCTCGGCCAGCGGTTCGGCCCGGGGATGGCCGAGCGCGGCTTCGGGCGGATCATCCACGTGACCTCGCAGCAGGCGCACCGCGCGTTCGTGCAGAGCGGGGCGTACGGGGTGTCCAAGGGCGGCCTTGAGTCGCTGGCCCGTTCGCAGGCGGAGGCGTGGTCCGCGTACGGGGTCACGGCCAACACGCTCGTGCCCGGGGTCGTCCTGACCCCGCTCAACGAGCGGCTGGCCTCCGACCCGGAGAAGGTCGCCGCGCTGGCCGCCCGCACGATGGTCGGCCGCAACGGGCTCGCGGAGGACTTCGCGGGCGCGGCCGTCTTCCTGGCGAGCGCGGCCTCCGCGTACGTCACCGGGCACTCGCTCTTCGTGGACGGCGGTCTCTCCGTCCACTGAGCGGGCTTCGTCCTCGGCCGTCGGGCATGATCTGCGGAACGGGACGGCACGGGAGCGCGCTTCCGGAACACCTACGGGGGACACGGTCATGGAGTGGGGAACGCTGGTCGCCACGCTGGGCGGCGGTCTGATCGCGATAGCGGGCACGGTGCTCGCCGACCGCCTGCGCACCGGACAGGAGCAGCGACGGGGGCTTCGGGAACGTCGCCGGGAGGTCTACACGGAGTTCATCGCGGCGGCGGGCGCGGCCCACACCGAGCTGCGGCGGCTCGCCCAGAACGGCGGTGGGGACGGCCTGGAGGAGGCGAGCCGTTCGGCGCTGACGGACGCGCGGGTCTACGAGGTGCGCGAGCGCCTCTTCCTCGACGGCAGTGCCGGGATCGCGGGGGCGGGCCAGACCATGTTCGAACACCTCCGCGCCCTGCGGAGGGCGGTCGCCGGGGGCGCCGGAATCTCGGACCCGGCCTTCCACGACGTCTATCACCCCTATCTGGAAGCCGTCTGGGCCTACCGCGAGGCCGTCCGCGACGAGTTGGAAGGCCCCGCCCTCACCCCGGCCGACTTCGGCTGGTCCGCGTGGGACGGCCGCGAGCGCTGCCCGCACTGTGCGGGGCGCGGGGCGGACGCGGCGGTCGGTTCGCACTGACCCGGCCCCGAGGTCGTTCGGAGCCCGCACCTGGCCCCGGCCGTCGGTCCGACAGGAACTCAGTTCGAAGGCGCCCCCTGGGCCGGTCGCCTGATGCTCTCGTAGATGCGGGCGAAGCCCTCCGTCCCGTGGCCCGCCTCGATCTGTCGCCGGATCAGGTCCTGCACCATGGCGATCGGCCCGGTGCCGACGCCCTGCGCGGAGGCGGCGGCCAGGATGTCGCCGAGGTCGGAGAACTCCAGGCTCTGCTGCCCCTCCACGGTGTAGTCGCCGCCGTCGATGACCGCCGCGTACTCCTGGAAGGCCCCGGTCATCGCGGTCAGCCAGGGCGCGGCCCTGGAGGCGAAATCGCTCGCCGTGACCCCGGCCGGCGCGACCATGGCGGCGCCCTGCACGAACCCGGCGAACATGACGTACATGCCCGCGAGCAGGGCGAGGTCGTACAGGGACGCGAGGCCGGCGTCCTCGCCGAAGTAGGCGCTGGTCCCCCACAGGTCGAGCAGCGGCTCGTACCGGCGGAAGGCGTCGGCCGATCCGCTGTAGAGGACCGAGGAGCCGGGCCCGCCGATCATCTGCGGTACGGCCATGATGCCGCCGTCCAGGTACGTGATCCCGGCCCGTCCGGCCCAGGCCGCCAGCTCGCGCGACTGCTCGGGGGAGGTCGTGGTCACGTTGACCAGGGTCCGCCCGGCCAGGTCGCCGGCGAGCGGGTCGAGCACCTCGTGGACCGACGCGTGGTCGAAGAGGCAGACGACCACCAGGTCTCCGGACCGGACCGCGTCGCCGGCCGTGGCGGCGGCCCGCGCGCCGAGGGCGACGAGCCCCTCCGCCTTCTCCGGCGACCGGTTCCAGACCGTCGTCTCGTGTCCGGCCTTCACCAGGGCGGTCGCGAGCGCGCCGCCCATCGCTCCCAGTCCGAGCACGCTCACCCGGATGCCGTCGGTGTCGGTGCTGTTGCTGTTGTCGTTGCCTTCGGGCGTCATTTTCGGGGTTTCCTCTCGTGCTTCCGCGTTCGTCCTCGATCCTCTTCGTCGCCGGTAGGGTTGACCAGTACGGACTAATTAGTGGGGTACTCACCCTCGGGTAAGTACGGTTCGAGGGAGGGCTGATGGCGGCATCGGCACGGCGCGGTCCCTACTTCTGCGGGATCGACGCGGCGATGGACGTGGTCTCCGGGAAGTGGAAGCCGCTGATCCTCTGGGAGCTGCACGACCACGGGATCCGCCGGTTCGCCGAGCTGCGGCGCGGTCTGCCGGGCGTCAGCGAGAAGATGCTGGTCCAGCACCTGCGGGAGATGGAGGAGGACGGGCTCGTGCGCCGCGAGGTGTACCCCGAGGTGCCGCCGAAGGTGGAGTACTCCCTGACGGAGCACGGTGTCTCGCTCAACGCCGCCCTGACCTCGCTGGGAGAGTGGGGCACCGAGCGGATGCGGCGGATCGGCGCCGAGAAGGTCTCCGTCGGCTGAGGCCGCGTGTCCCCTCCCTCTCCCCCACCCCTTCCCCCTCACCGTCGTCGCCGTCGCCGTCGCCGTCGCCGTACGGAACCGGCCACAAGGAGCTTGCTTTCCTGCCGGGTTGACGGTTTTCGGTCATTGTTCGCCGAACCCCTGGCATCACGCGCTGTGACCACTTGAATGTCCTCACGTGTGTGCGGAGAACAATCGGGGGAGCACATGGATCCACTCACCGCCATCGCGGCGGCGGGCGTCGCGCTCGTCGTCAAGGGTGCCCTGGAGGCCACCGGCCAGGAGGCCGGGCGCAGCGGCTGGACCGGCGGGGCCCGGCTCGTCGCCCGGATCAGGGAGCGGTTCCGCGGGGACGCGGACGCCGAGGCCGCGCTGGAGCGCGTGGCCGACGCGCCGGACGACGAGGCCCGGCAGCAGGACCTGGAACGGATGCTCGCGGCGCACATGCTGCGGGACCGGCAGTTCGAGGACGACGTCCGGCGGATGGTCGACGAGGCGGTCGCGGCCGGCGGTCGCGGGGGCCCGCAGGTCAGTGCGGCCCTGATCAAGAACGCCCAGGTCTTCAACGAGAAGGTCGAGATCAAGGGCGACTGGAACGTCTCGTAGCGGCGCCCTCGCGGCGTCCTTTCACGTCGTTCCCTCGTGCCGTTCCTTCGTGCCGTTCCTTCGTTCCGTTCCTTCGTTCCGTTCCTTCGTTCCGTTCTTTCGTTCCGTTCCTTCGTGTCGAGGACCCCGTTCCCCGTCCGGAAGGGGGTCCCTTCGCGGCCCCTTCCCGCCCCGTAGTGCCGTAAGGAGAAGGGCCGCCGTCGCGCCGCCCTTCGTCGTCCCACCCCGGAAGACCGTGTGCCATGAGCGAGGAAGCCACCGCGGAGCCGCCGTCCCCCTCCGACGCCCCCACGGGCGCGCCGACCGGCGCGCCGGAGGGCGAGCGGCCGGGCGGGGCGGAGCAGGACGGCCCCGTCAGCGAGTCCGACGCGCTGCGCTCCCTCCAGGAGGGCGCCGCGGCCGAGGACGCCGAGCGGTCCGAGGCGCTGAAGGCCGGCGCCATCGCGGACCTCATCGCGCAGCGCCTCAACGCCGACGCGTCCGGCACCCGGATCGGGACGCTCGCGCTCTTCAACGACACCGTCAGCTTCGGCGGCGGCTTCCACAGCGGCGGGTCGGGCCGTCCGTCCCGCCGTGACGGCGGCTCCGTACTGCCGCTCACCGGAACCGAACTGGCCGACCACACCGAGCTGTTCGTGGAGCCCGAGGGGTACGGCTCCGCGCTCGCCCTCCTCCGCGAGCGGCACCTCCTCGTCCTGACCGGCCCCTCCGGCAGCGGGCGCGAGGCCGCCGGGGTCAACCTGCTCGCCGAGGCGCTGGTGCTGGGCGGCGCCGAGGGCGGCGGGATCTGCCACCGGCTCCTCGACCCCGCCGCGGTCCTCGCGCCCGGCTGGGAACCGCCCGTCGAGAACAGCGGCTACCTGGCCCTCGTCGAGGACGGCCCCACCGGAGCGCGGGGCTTCGAGGCGCTTCCCCGGCACCTGCACGCCGTCGTCGCCGCCCTGCGCGCCCGGGGCTGCCGCCTCGTCCTCACCGGCGGCCAGGACCTCGCCGTCGCCGTGCGGGGCGACGGCGGCGAGACGGTCGCCACGCACGCCCTGACGCCCGTCGACCCCCTGGCCGTCCTCGAACGGCGGGTCCTCGGCCACGGCGGCAGTCCGGAGGAGCGCGCCGCGCTCCGCGCCCGGCTCACCGCGGGCGGGGTCGTCGCCGCCCTGCGGGAGATGCCCGCCGCCCGGCACGCGGTCCGGCTGGCCGCCGACATCGCCGCCGGCCGGGACGTGGCGGCCGCCGCGGCCGCGCTGCGCGACCCCAGCGAGCAGGTGCGGACCTGGTTCGACCGGCACCGGAACCCGGAGGCGGTGGCGTTCGCGCTCGCCGCCGCCGTCCTGGAGGACAGCGGTTACCTCACCGTCGCCGAGGCCGCCGTGAAGCTCCGGTCCGCCCTCACCGCGCCCGAACCCGCCCCGCCGGACGTGCGGTTCAGGGACCGGCTCGGCGACGAACAGCAGTGGATCCGCCTCGACCCCGACGCCCTCGGACAGCCCCGGGTGCGCTTCCGCAACCCGATGCTCGGGCAGGTCGTCCTCGTCTACGCCTGGACGGGCCTCGACGGCTGGCGCGAACCGCTGATCGCCTGGCTGCGCCGGCTCCTCGACCACGGCGACCTGGAGGTGCGCGCCCGGGCCGCCGTCGCCGCCGGGGTGCTCGTCTGGGTGGACCACCACTACGCGGTGCACCGCTTCGTCACCGCCTGGGCCGCCGGGGAGTCCTGGCCGCTGCGCCAGGCCGCCGCGACCGCGCTCGGCGTGGCGGGCAGCCGCGCCGACTCGGCCGAAGCCGTATGGGAGCTGCTGCACGGCTGGGCGCGCGGCGGAAGCTCCGCGCGGCAGCGGCGCCTGGCGGGGACCGCCGCCAACACGGCGGGCGGGCTCCTCGGCCGCGCCGCCCCCGGGCGGGCCGTGGCCGTGCTGCGCGACGCCCTGGACCGGGACGACGACTGGGGCACCCTGCCCTCCGTGGCCTGGGGCGGCGTCCACCTCCTCCACCAGGGGCAGGCCGGTCCGCTCCTCGACGCGTATCTGGAGTGGTCCGAGCCGCAGGACCTCTCCCCCATGGTCGTGAAGTCCCTCTCCGCCTTCCTCTTCGCGGCCTCCCGGCCGTACGAGGCGACGGCCGGGGGCCCGGCGGACGGCGTCCCGGGGGTGCCGCTGCTGCTCAGCGCCCTGCCCGCGCACCACAGGGCCGTCGGGGAGCTGTGGGCGCGGGCCCTCGCCCGCCGCCCGATGCAGGACACCGCGCTCCTCGCGCTGCGCGACTGGATCGACGTGTACGCCGACCGGGGCGGCCCCGGCACCCTCGACGCCCTCGGCGACCTGCTCCGGGACGTCGCCCGCAGACCGGGCTCGCACCACGAACGGCTGGTGTGGTGGCTGGACAAGTGGGCGCACGACCGCGAGCGGCCGTCCCGCAACGCGGCCCGGCTGCACCGGCGCCTGACCGGCCGTACGACCTGAACCGCCCGCCCCCGGGCGGGTCGGACCGGTCCGACCGCCCCGGTCCACCCACCGGCCCGCGACCGGGGCGTCCGGGACGACAGAAGCATTCGAGAAGGGAGGAGGAGCCCGTGGAACAGCAGACCTACGACCCCGTGCTGTCCAGCGAGACACTGCCCAAGTGGCGGCTCACCAAACCGGTGCGGCCGCCCGGGCCGGGCCGCGCGCTCGTCCTGGTCCGGGACGGCGGTCCGTCCCTCACCGTCCGGAGCGGGGAGGAGATCCCGTCCCCGCGCTTCGGCACGTACACCGGGGTGTTCACCGTCGACATGACCGAGCACCGGCTCGTCCTCGACATCCCGCTGCTCAGCCGCGACCCCGTCTTCTCCTTCCGCAGCCGGGTCGACCTGGTGTGCCGGGTCGCCGACCCGGCCCAGGTCGTGGCGCGCGGGATCCGGGACATGAGCGGGGCGCTCTTCGGCTACCTGCGCAAGACGCTCCGCGAGACGGCCCGGGACCACGACATCGCCGAGTTCCACGAGGCGGAGCGGGCGCTGAACGCGACGGTGGCCGGGTTCACCGGCGACGACGCGATCCGGCTGCGGAACATCCAGGTCGAACTCCTCGTCGACGAGGACGAGATCCTGGCCGGCGGGCGCGAGTTCCGCGACGTCGTACGGGAGACCCGGCTCTCGGGCATGCGGCGCGGACGCCACCTCGACATGATCCGCGAGGAGGGCGTCGACGGCCTGATCGCCGAGATCATGGAGAGGGAGGGTCCCCGGGCCGCGCTCACCTGGATCGAGAAGAACGAGGCCGAGAAGAACGCGGTCCGGCGCGAGATCATGCGCCTGGTCCTGGAGCGCGGCGACGCGGACCGGGAGCCCTTCGAACAGGCCGAGCTGGAGCGCACCGTCCTGGAGGAGGTCCTGCGCGGGGGCGACGGCGGGCTCTTCGACGGCGCGGCCCGGCGCGGACGCCTGCGCGGCTCGCTGGCCCGTACCGAGGACTCCTTCCCGGCCCTCGGGTCGGCGCCGGACGCCGAGGAGCCCCGCGAACCGCTGCGCGGCAGGGTCTCCGGGAGTCCGCGCACGGACCGGGACCGCTCCGGCGTGCGGGGCCCCGGGCCGGCGCCGCGCGCCGCCGGGCGCTCCGGGCCGCCCGAGGACGAGCCGCTGCCGGACGCCGGTGCGGGCCCACGCCCGGGCGCGGCGGCGGGACCGGGAAAGGCGGCGGAACCGGGAACGGCGGGACCGGGGGCAGCGGCGGGACCGGGAGCGGCGGCCCCCGCGACCTCCGGGGGACCGTCCGGGGCGCCGCCCGCCGACCGGCCGGCGCCCCGGGTGAGCAGGGTGCGGGGCACCGTCAAGCGGGACGCCCCCCGACCCGGATCCGACAGGGAGCGCCGATGACGGACCAGGAACACAGGGCACGGCACTCCGCCCCGCCCCCGCATCCCCCGCACCCCCCGGGGCCGCCCCCGCCTCTCCTCCCGCCCCCGGGGGCCGGGCCCGGGGCAGGGCCGGACATCGGGCCGGGGCCCATGGCTGCGAAGCGGTCGAACGAACCGAAGGAGCCGCAGGAGTCGCAGGAACCGCAGGAGCCGAAGCGGCCTGGAAAAGCCGAGGAGCCGGCGGGCCGGGTGCCGCCGCGCCAGGCGGTCTGGACGCCGGACCAGAAGTACAAGAGCCTCCAAACGCTCTCGGTGTGGACCGAGCAGGTGTCCGGCCTCGGTGAGGACGCCGAACCGTTCGTCGTCCACCACCTGGAGACCCAACAGGGCATGATCGCCGTGTTCGACGGCTCGGGCGGCGCGGGCGCCACCCCCACCTGGCAGGGTCCCGACGGCGCCTGGCACACCGGGGCCTGGGTCGGGTCCCGGGTCGCGCGCCTGGCCGTCGACTGCTGGTTCCGCGAGGTGGCGCTGGGGAACGAGGAGGCCGTTCCGGAGAGCCTGCATCTGTACCTGCGCTGGTTCCTGTCCAAGGCCCCCCAGCGGCACAGCAAGATCGGCGGCACCATGCGCCGCCGGCTGCCCACCACCCTCGCGGCCGTGCACTACCGCTTCCACGCGGACTACTCCAGGGTGGAGCTGCGTCCGCTGTGGGCCGGCGACTCCCGGGCGTACGTGCTCTCCCCCACGAGCGGGCTGCACGTCCTCACCCGGGACCACACCCGGGAGAGCGACGCCCTCGAACTGCTGCGCACCGACCCGCCGATGACCAACGTGGTGTGCGCGGACCGCGAGTTCACGATCGACACGCAGCACCTCGCCTCGTTCGCCCTGCCCTGCGTCCTGGTGGCGGCCACGGACGGCTACTTCGGCTACGTGCACACCCCCGCGGACTTCGAGCACCTGCTCCTGAGCACCCTGCGCGAGGCCCACAACGAGTACGAGTGGGCGGACCTGCTGCGCCGCGAGGTGCAGGCGTACACCGGGGACGACGCCTCGCTCGCCCTGCTGGCCCTGGGCCACAAGGACTTCGCGCACCTGCGGAGCTCCTACGAGCGGCGCTTCGCCGACCTCACCGAGCGGTACGTGCGGGGGCGTCCGGGCGTCCTCGACCGCGCCCCCCGCGCCGGGAGCGAGGGGCCGCGGAGCCAGGAGGGCGAGCGCGAGGACCACGCCCGCGTCCGCGCCTGGCAGGACCAGAGCTGGCGGACCTACCGCGCCGGATACGAGACCTACCTGCCGTCCGCGGCCGAGGAGCACCGATGAAGAAGGGCGACACGATCGCGGGCTACCGCATCGTCACCGATCCCACCAACGCCAACGGCGGCAAGTGCATCTGGGCCTTCGCGGAGAAGGACGGGGGGCAGTACTTCATCAAGCAGTTCCTCGAACCCAAGCGCCCGCGCGACGACGCCGCCGACTCGAAGAGTGTGCGGATCCGCCGCGAGGTCGCCCAGGAGTTCGAGCAGCGGCACCGCAGGATCATGAAGCGGCTGCGCCCGGACACGCTCGGCGGCGGCAACCTGGTCCTCGCCACCGACTTCTTCCACGAGGGCAGCACCTACTACAAGGTCACCGAGCGGATCGACACCTCCAGCCTGGAGCGGCCGCAGAGCCTCGAACCGCGCCAGAAGACGGTGCTGCTCAAGACCCTCGGATCGAGCCTCAAGCAGCTCCACGACAGCGGCACCGTGCACGGGGACCTCAAGCCGCTGAACGTGCTGGTCCAGAAGCGCGAGGGCGCCGCCTTCCACTCGGCGAAGCTGATCGACTTCGACGACTCCTACGACTCCGGGAACCCGCCGAACCCCGAGGACATCTCGGGTGACTCCGTGTACGGCGCCCCGGAGTGGCGGCGCTACCTCCGGGGCGACGGGACGGCCGGCCCCGAGGACCTCACCTGCGCCGTCGACGTCTTCGCGCTCGGGCTCATGACCCATCTGTACGTGACGGGGGGACTCCCCTCGTACGACGCGAGGTTCGGGTCTCCGGCGGACGCCGTGAACGCCGGGGAGGAACTGCGGCTCGATCCGCGCCTCTCCGACGAACTGCTCGACCTGGTACGCCGGATGACCTCCGCCGACCCCCGGGCGCGGCCGGACGCCGCCGCCTTCCTCGCGGCGCTCTCCGACCCCGGGGTGTGCGTCCTCCAGCACCGCAGGCCCGGCACGACGGCTCCGGGTGCGAAGACGGCCGCCCCCGCCCCCGCCGCCCCTTCGGCGAAGCCCGAGGAGCGTCGTACGAGCCGCGTCCGGTCCACGTTCGGGCGCCGCGAGGAGACCGACGCGCGCCCGGCCGTCCCCGCGCCCGCGCCTCCGCCGACGGAGACCCCGGCGGCTCCGGCCGCCGGGGAACCGGCGCCCGCTCCGGCACCGGGCGCCTCCCGCGTCCGCATCAACCTCGGCGGTCGCCGCGGCGACCGCCGCACCCCCTGACGCCGCACCCCCTGCCGCCGCATCCCCCCGACAAGGAGAGACACCCATGACCGACGCCCGCGGGCAGTACCAGGGCAACCTGCAGTACGCCGTCGACATCGCCCTGTGCATCGACGCCACCGGCAGCATGCACCCCGTCCTCGACACGGTGAAGTCGAGCGCCCTCCAGTTCCACCAGCGGCTCGACGACGTGATGGCCAAGAAGGGCAAGTCCATCAGCCAGCTGCGGCTGAAGGTCATCGCCTTCCGCGACTTCGGCGACGACCCCTCGGACGCCATCGAGGAGACCGACTTCCTCCACCTCCCCGCCCAGGCCAAGGAGTTCGAGCGGTTCGTCAGCGGGATCGACGCGGGCGGCGGCGGCGACATCCCGGAGTCCGGCCTGGAGGCGCTGGCGCTCGCGATCAACTCCCCCTGGGAGACCGGGCTCGACCGCAGGCGCCACGTCATCGTGATGTTCACGGACGCCCCCGCGCACGCCCTCGGGACGGTCGGCGCGGACGCGTCCACGTACCCGAAGCACATCCCCCGCAGCATGGACGACCTCTTCGAGCAGTGGGGCTACGCCCGCAGCCAGACCTCGGTCATGGAGCAGTCCGCCAAGCGGCTCGTGCTCTTCGCGCCGGAGGAGGCCCCCTGGTCCGACCCGATCGCCGAGGAGTGGGACCTCACCCTCCACTTCGCCTCCAAGGCGGGCGAGGGGCTGGAGGAGTTCGAGATGGACGAGATCATCGAGACGATCGCGAACAGCCTGTGAGTCTGGAGTGGGACGGCTTCCGCCTCTCCCTGGACCGTGAGGGGCTGGTCCTCGCCTGGTCGGGCGGGTACCTGCAGGCCGGGGTGACGAGGTGCCTCTCGGCCGTGGTCCTCCCGCCGGAGGGGACGGACGGGCGCCACCGGCTCGTCTTCCGGTTCCGGTTCCCCGGCGCCGCCGCGGGGGCGGAGTCCGTCGTGGTCCGCACCGACGTGCCTCCGGACGTGGTGGGCGCGGTCCAGCGGTTCGTGGACCTGCTCTGGAGGGAGTACTCGGTGCCGAACCGGGAGGAGGCGGAGCCCGGACGTGCGAGCGGGGAGGACCCGGACACGGAGCCTCCGGCGTCGGAACAGGAGCAGGAGCAGGAACCGGAGCCGGAGGAAGAGGAGGAGGCCGGGGCGGGCGCGGCGGGCGAGGCCGAACTGGAGCGGGTCCCCGACGCACCCGGCTGGATCGTCAGCCCCGCCGGGCCGAGGTCGGAAGAGCTCTTCCGGGACGTGATGGCACGCCCGGCGCACAGCGACCGCTAGGAGGGACGACAGGGGTGGCGGACTCGGCCAACTGGAAGTGCGCGGACTGCGACAGCAACAACGGACCGGAGGATGCGGTCTGCGTCATCTGCGGGTCGGACCGGCGGGCTCCGATGCCGCGGCCCGCCGCCCCGTCGCGCCCCGCGGCCGAGCGCCCGTCACCCGCGCGGCCGGCCGGCGACTGGCGGTGCGGCACGTGCCGGGCCACCAACAGCGCGCGGAACCTCAGCTGCGTCGGCTGCGGCAAGAGCTGGAGGACGAGCAGCGGCCCCGCCCCGAAGAAGACGACGACCGCGAAGAAGGCGGCGGACGGGAAGAAGGCGGCGCCCGGGGCCGCCGCCCCGAAGAAGACGACCGCCTCGAAGGCCACGCCACCGAAGCCGGCGTCGTCCGGGACGGCGTCGAGGCCGCGCCCGGCGAAGAAGGCGGCCCCCCGGAGGACGACCCCGCCGCGGCCGACGGGCGTCTTCTACCCGCCGACGGGCGGCACCGGCTACACCCCGGCGCCGCCGCGCGCGGAGGCCCCGCCCCCGTACGCGCCTCCCGTCCGCACCCCGCCGCCCCGGGCTCCGCACCGGGGGCCGTCCGGGGCGCCGTACCGGGCTCCGGCGAAGAAGTCGCACGGCTGTCTGTACAGCTGCCTCGGCGTGGTGGGCGGGCTCGTCCTGCTGGGCGTCGTGCAGAGCCTCGTCGTCGGAGCCCTCGACTCCGGCGGTCCGGACGAAGGGAAGCCGACGGCGCGGCCGACCGCGACCGGCACCGCGTGCCCGTCCCGGATCGCGTCCGCGCTGCCGAGCGGCGAGGGGGCCGCGCTGGTCGCCGCGTTCCGCACGGACGAGCACCGGATCACCCTGTGCCGCACGACGGGCGGGAAGCTGTACTACTACGGCGAGTTCAGGGACGGGCGCGAGGAGGGCATCGCCATGCCGGCGAAGAAGACGAGCACCGGGTACGAGGCGAACAACCGCCCGTACCGCTACGTCATCCGCGACGGCACCGTCAGCATCTACAAGTCGGGCTCCCGGATCGGCCGGGAGCGGCTCACCCCGGAGCCCTCTCCGAGCTGAGCCGCTTCCCGGGTGGTGCGCACCCGGACCGGGTGCGCACCCCGGAGTGCCTAACGCGCGGCGTACCCGAAGGCCACGCCGTTGGCGGGCAGGCCGCCCGAGCCCGGCTTGTACGTGGTCACGGGAGCGACCGTACCGCCCTGGGTCACGTTGGACATCGGCAGCGCGTAGAGCGCGCCGGCGGCGTTCGGCCCGAACGGCATCCCCACGTACAGCCTGGTCGCGGTGAAGTGGATGTTCTTGCCGAGTTCCTGGTTGGCGCCGGGCGTCCCGGGGATGCCGTCGCCGTCGCCCGCCTCGATCCAGCGGTCGTTCGCCCCGGCCGAGCCGGCCATGGAGAACGTGTGGACCGCGCCGGCCCTGGTCGCGGTGCCGAGGGCCTCGCCGGGCGCGCCGACCGCGAGGCGCATGGAGGCGACGGTGCTCACCGCGTTCGGGGCGGTGTTGACGGCGGTCAGCGTCTCGCCCATGCGGTCACCGGTCTCGGAGGTGCCGGACACCTCGTCGTCCGCGGTGCCCTGCTTGAGCTCGCGCAGATAGCTCCAGGTGCCGTCGGGCTTGATCCGGACCTGCACCACGCGGCCCGCGTTGAGCCGGTCCTCGGTGCCCACGACCACGCTCTCGCCGGGCGAACCGATCGCGAGGATCGACTCGGTGGGGGCGGGGGCGCCCGTGGCGCGGAACGGGGCGATGGCCACCGCGTAGCCGAACTGGTCGCCCGCCTCGGTGCCGCCGGAGATGGCCGCGTTGTCCTGGTCGAGCCAGGACAGGGTGGCCGGCCGGCCGTCGGTCTCGTACGCGTTGGCGTCGAAGATGACGACGCCGCCCGACTTCGCCTTGGTGCCGATGGACTCGTTGGGGGAGCCGATGGCGATGTAGTTGGAGTCAGCGGCCAGCGAGAAGCCGAAGTTGTCGTCCTTCTCGGGGTCGCCGGGGACGCCGGGCTTGTCCTGGTTGATCGTCAGGGTCGTGCCGCCGTGCACGTAGAAGACGGAACCCGCCTGGGTGAGCGTGCCGAGGGCCTCGCCGGGCAGGCCGATCAGCAGGTACGGGCGGCCGGCGTCGTTGACCGCGGCCGCGAGCGACTGGCCCATGCGGTCGCCCGTCTCGGAGGCCGAGGCGGCGATCGCCCCGGTGCCCGACCCCTGCTCGAAGTGCGTGACCTTGGTGGCGCCCGTGCCCAGTCCGCCGGCGGCGCCGTACAGGATGTCGACCATGCCGGCGTTGGTGGCGGTGCCGAGGTCCTCGCTCGGGGTGCCGACGACCAGGTCGGTGAAGCCGTCCTTGTTGTAGTCGACGGTGGCGAGGGTCTCGCCGAAGTAGTCGTCCGCCTCGGAGCCGCCCGGCACCCAGTCCAGGTCCTGGCTGATCTCGACGGTGCCCTTGCCGCCGCCGTACACGACGCGGATCAGGCCGGCCCGGGCGGCCGTGCCGACGGTGGCCTGGGTGTCGGAGATCGCGATGTCCTCGACGCCGTCGCCGTTGAAGTCGGTCATGCCGCTGGGCCGGGGCGGGTTGCCGCCGCCGCCCAGCGCCGCGCCGAGGTCGATGCGGGAGGTGGTGGCGCCCGTGTAGACGATGCTCCGGCCGCTGTTCTTCAGCAGGGCCGTGAGGTCCGCGACGCTCTTGGTCGGGTAGGCCTGCTTGAGCACGGCGAAGGCGCCCGCCACGTGCGGGGCGGCCATGGAGGTGCCGTTCTTCGAGGCGTAGTTGCCGCCGGGCACCGAGGAGACGATGCTCGTGCCGGGGGCGAACAGGTCGAGCAGCCGGCCCCGGTTGGTGAAGGCGGACAGCTCGTCGTCGTCGGTGGTGGAGCCGACCGTGACGGCGGAGGAGATGCAGCCGGGGACGCTGACCGCGTCGGTGTAGCCGTTGTTGCCGGCCGCGACCACGGTGGCGACGCCGGCGCCGAGCAGCTTGTCGATCGCCGCCTTGCGCGGGTCGCCGTCGCAGGCGGCGGTGTAGTGGCCGCCGCCGAGGCTGAGGTTCGCCGCGACGAGCGGCGTCCCGGCCTGCTTGAGCTGCAGCACCTTCTCCAGGGCGGCGAGCTGGGCGCTGGGGAAGCTGGCGACGCACGGCGCCTCGCCGGCGCAGGCGTCGACGGTGTCGAACCGGGAGAAGACCTGGAGGGCGACGATGTCGGCGCCGGGGGCGACCCCGGTCTTCGGGGCGCCGGTGGCGCCCGTGCCCTTGCCCGCGGCGATGCCGGCCACGTGGGTCCCGTGGTCGCAGGCGTTCAGGGTCGCGCAGGGGCCGGAGTCGGCGTCGGCGGAGCCGGGGCCCTCCTGCCGCTCGGTGCCGTCGGGGCAGAGGCTGGTGGCGCCCAGGTCGGGGTCGATCGGGGAGAAGCAGGCCTCGGCCTTGACCCGGCCCTTCAGGAACGGGTGCTGGGTGGCGACGCCGGTGTCCAGGACGGCGACGGCGGTGCCCGTGCCGGTCTTGCCGGCCTTGGCGGCCGCGTCGCCGCCGATGAGCGGGACGCTCTGGTCCAGGGTCGGCGGCTCCGGCCTGTCCTCGGTGACGCTCACCACGCCCGGCTGGGCGGCGAGCCGGTCCAGGCCCGCCCGGTCCACCCTGAGGGTGACCACCGGCAGGGTCTCGAACTTCTGCTTCGTCTCGCCCGCGGTGGCGGCCTCGGGGAGGTCCGTGCGGCTCTCGGTGAGGACGTTGACGCGGACGGTGTCGCCGTCGGCGGTCCGCTCGTACAGCGGCGGGTCGACGGTCTCGGCCGTGACCGCCGGCGTGTCGGGGGTGTTCGTCGGGGCGGCGGCCAGGGCCGGCGCCGCGCCGAGGGTCGTGGTGATCGCGAGGGCGACGACCGCGGCCCGGATCGTTCTCTTCATGGTGCCTCGGGAAGCAGGGGGCCCGGTGGGCCGCCCGGAGGGGCGGGCGCGGCCGGGTCCGTGGGGACGGGGGACGAAGGGGCGGGGTGCGGAGGGGCCGGGCGGCGGTGCTGTGCCGCCCGGCCCTTCTCGACCGGGGGACGCGGTCCGTCAGGGGTCCGTGTCGGGGGACGTCAGAGGTCCGTGCCGGAGGACTTCAGGGGTCCGTGCCCGGGGGACGTCAGGGGTCCGTGCCCGGCGTCAGGTCGCCTTCGCGCCGTTCTTCGCCCGGCCGAAGACCGTCACCGCCCCGAAGTACGTGTTGGCGAGGGAGCGGCAGGTGCTCTTGAAGAAGTAGGCGGAGCAGGTCTTGCTGTAGAGCGTGCTGTAGAAGACGGCGTCCACGGACAGGCCCTTGTTGCGCGACAGGTAGTACCTGTAGCCCTTGTACGAGTTGCCGATCAGGCCGTACCCGTAGTCGTGCATGTCGCAGGCGGGGATGAAGTTGTAGCCGAGCGGCTTGTCGGGCGCCGTGGTGCAGTGGTCGTGGTTGATGCCGCGCACCCAGTAACCCGTGGGGGTCTTCTTCCACTGGGGCGAGCGCCAGCCGTAGTGCGCCACCTTGGAGGTGCAGCCGGACTTCCAGTAGTACAGCCAGTGCCGCACCCAGCTGCACTTCGCCGGGTAGGACGTCGGGTCGGTGATCTCACCGCCGGGGAAGTCCGAGGCGGGCGGCGGGGTGGTGGTGCCCGTGCCGTCGCCCGGGGCGTCGCCCTCGACCGGCGTGCCGGGGGTCGGGACGGCCTCGCCGTCGAGGACGGCGGTCGGGGCCGCGGAAGCGGCCGGGAAGGTCAGGTCCCAGCTGCCGTTGGTCGGCGAGGCGATGTCGGCGAGGCGCTGGGAGGCGTCGTAGCCGTAGGTGGCCCGCGGCTCGGCGGCCTCGCTCGGGTCGGTGACCGTGCGCAGCAGGCCGGAGGAGTCGTAGGCGTACCGGGCGAGGGTCTGCGTGGTGGCCCCCTCGGTGACGGTGATCTGCTTGACGCGGCCCGTGTAGTCGCCGAAGGAGCCGCCGGCGGCCGTGGTCGCGGTCGCGTAGGCGACCGAGGTGGACGTGGCGGGCCGCTCGCCGGCGGCGGGGGTCGTGATCTTGGAGATGCGGCCCTTGGAGTCGTACTGGACCGTGGTGGCGTAGACGTTGTTGCCGACGCTGGTGACGCGCCACTTGTCGGTGCCGGTGGCGGCCTGCTGCCACTTGTAGGTGGGCTTGAGGTCCGCGGCCGGGATCGGGTTGCCGGCGGCGTCGGTGAAGGCGTCGTCGCCCGCGGCGACGGCGGTGAGGTCCACGCCGAGCACCTCGACGACGGACGTCACCAGGGTGCCGGTGGCGTCGTTCCACCGGGAGGTCGCCGTGACCTGGGAGCCGTCGGCGGTCGCGTACTTCTTGAGGCTGCCGCCGTCCGGGTAGTCGATGCTCGACTTGAGGGCGTACGTGATCTTCTCGTCGACGCCGAGGTCGGTGACGACGATCTTGTCGCCCTGCTGCTCCAGCTTCCGGTTGAGCTGGCCGCCGACGAACTCGGCCTCCCAGCTGGGGCCGAAGACGCCCATCTCGGGGCGGGTGGCGGGCGCGGACTCGGGCCTGGCGAGGCCGCCGTCGGGCTGCGCGGCGACGGTGTGCCGGCGCCCGATGAGGGCGGTGTCCACGTCGTGCTCGGCGACCTCGAAGGTCTTGTCCGCGGTCGAGTACTGACCGGGGCCGATCGTGGACAGCGTGCCCTCGGCCAGCGGCTGGTCCGGGACCTCCGCCGCGGCCTGCGGCTGGGCGGCGGCCTGCGGCTGGGCGGCGGGTGCGAGCGCCACGGACTGCTGCGGCAGGAGCAGCGCCATGGACAGCGCGGCGATGGCAGGAAGCGCAATTCTGCGCACGAGTTCCCCCCTCGTGTCGTTCCTGATGGGTGATCGTTGGTGATCGCTGCGGACATTAGGCAGCCGTCGATCACCTGCACAAGGTGCTTCCGCCGCGGCCGGCCGGGCTCGTCCGCTTGCACCAGTGAAGTGCCCCCGGCGGTCGCCGCCGCGCGTGCGGAGCCGATTGAGTACGCGTACTCATGTGCGCACTGAGCACCCGTCACAGACTGTCGGCATGACGGAAACCCCTTCTCCGAAGCCCCTGTTCACCCGCCCGGGGAGCGCTCTCGCGGCAGCTGCGCTCGCCTCGCTGGCGCTCGTGGCCTGCGGGTCCCCCCAGGGCGGTGCGGCAAGCGTGCAGGCCGGACCTTCCGCCGCTCCGACCGCCACGGCGTTCACCGCGATGCTCGATCGGGTGGCGCGGTCGTGCCCCGCGCCGGGCCCCGTGGAGAAGCCCCCGGGCGACGCGGCCGCACCCGCTCCCACCTCGGGCCCCGAGGTGGAGCTGAACGCCCGCGACTGGTGTGCGAGCGCCCTGCACGAGGAGCGCATCAGCCGGGCGGTCTGGGAGCTGGCGGACCCCACTCCGGAGAAGGTCAGGAAGGTGCTGAACGACCTCGGCTACGTCGACGAGCGCATCCACGGGCTCCGGCGGTCGGGCACGGCCACGACGTTCGCCCTCGACCTGCGCGACAAGGGCGGCCGGCTCTGCCTCGACGGCTCGGTGGACGGTGAGAGGACCCTCGTCACGGCGTGCGTCGCACCCCAGAGCGGACCGTTCGCAGTTGCGAAATAATTGCCTGAAAAATTTACGAGAAGTCGCCCGCTCGATCCACACGGATCCTCAGC
This sequence comes from Streptomyces bikiniensis, assembly GCA_000716465.1. Taxonomy (GTDB): domain Bacteria; phylum Actinomycetota; class Actinomycetes; order Streptomycetales; family Streptomycetaceae; genus Streptomyces; species Streptomyces bikiniensis. Next base: position 312,059 of record JNWL01000002.1, on the reverse strand, counting down.
AGGAACCCCTAGTTAGTGACCTATCGATAGACAAAAACGGACTAAACAACCATTGGGTACTTCACATTTAGAGGATTCACATAGCGCTCGCCTGTTGCGACTCATCGACCAGGCGATCGTTCCCGACGCTTGCACATGTGATCCGCGCGCACGTGTGATCCGCGCGCACGTGTGCCGGGGGCGTTCCGAAACGGCGGAGGGGCGGGGCGGGACGGTCGAAACCGTCCTGCCCCGCCCCTCGGTCCCGGGACGTCGCCGTCAGCCCTCCGTCGGCTCCAGGCGCAGCGAGATCGAGTTGATGCAGTACCGCTGGTCCGTCGGGGTCGGGTAGCCCTCGCCCTCGAAGACGTGGCCCAGGTGCGATCCGCAGCGCGAGCAGCGGACCTCGGTGCGGACCATGCCGTGGGAGCGGTCCTCGACCAGCTCGACCGCGTCGGAGTCCTTCGGGTCGTAGAAGGACGGCCAGCCGCAGTGCGAGGAGAACTTCTGGTTCGAGGTGAACAGCTCCGCGCCGCATGCCCGGCAGGAGTAGACGCCCCGGGTGGTGGTGTCGGTGTACTCGCCGCGGAAGGCGGGCTCGGTGCCCGCCCGGCGCAGCACCTGGTACTCCGCCGGGGTCAGCTCCGCACGCCACTGCTCGTCCGGCTTCTCGACGTCGTACGCCATGGGCTCGCTCCCTCTGCTCCGCGCCGCTTCCGCTTCGCGCTACTTCGACAGGTGGTCCAGGATGCGCGGGCCGAGGTCCGTGACGTCGCCCGCCCCCATGGTGAGAACGAGATCGCCGGGGCCCGCCATTCCCTCGACGATCTCGGGCACGGCGCCCTTGTTGTGGACGGGCGTCACGTCGGCGCCGGCCTTCCGGGCGGCCTCGACGATCAGCTCGCTGGTGACGCCCGGGATCGGGTCCTCGCGGGCCGGGTAGATGTCGAGGACGACGGAGGCGTCCGCGAGGGCCAGCGCCTCGCCCATCTCCTCGCCCAGCTCCTGGGTGCGGGAGAACAGGTGCGGCTGGAAGACGACGAGCAGCCGGGCGTCCCCGGCGGCGCCCCGCATGGCCTCCAGGTCGGCGGTCATCTCGGTGGGGTGGTGCGCGTACGAGTCGATGACCTGCACGCCCTTCGCCTCGCCCTTGAGCTGGAGGCGGCGGCCGACGCCGGTGTAGGCGGTGAGGGCCCGGGCCAGCTCGGCCGGGTCGATGCCGACGCGGGCGCCGGCGGCGAGGGCGGCGGCCGCGTTGTGGGCGTAGTGGCGGCCGGGGACCGAGACGGTGAAGGTGTGCTCGGCGCCGTCGAGGGCGACGGTCACCTCGCTCCTCATGCCGTTCGGGACGATCTTCAGGATGCGGGCGTCGGAGTCCTCGGACTCGCCGACCGTGACGACCTCCAGGCCCTCGCGGTCCGCGACCCGGCGGGCCAGCTCGCGCGCGCCGGCGTGCTCGCCCACGACGAGGGTGCCACCGGGGCGGATCTTGGCGGTGAAGGCCTCGAAGGACTCGTAGATCTCGTCCATGGAGGCGTAGTTCGCGTGGTGGTCCAGCTCGACGTTGAGGACGATCGCGACCTCGGGGTCGTACTTCTGGAAGCTGCGGTCGCTCTCGTCGGCCTCGGCGACGAAGACCTCGCCGTCGCCGTGCCGCGCGTTGGTGCCGGGGCCCGCCAGGTCGCCGCCGATGGCGTACGAGGGGTCCAGGCCGAGGTGACCGAGGGCGACGGCCAGCATCGAGGTGGTCGTCGTCTTGCCGTGCGTACCGGCGACCGCGATCGCGCGCAGGCCGTCCATGAGGGAGGCGAGCGCGTCGGAGCGGTGCACGACCGGGATGCCGAGCTCGGCGGCGCGGGCCAGCTCGGGGTTGTCGGCGCGGATGGCGCTGGAGACGACGACGGCGGAGGCGTCGTCGGCCAGGTGCTCGGCGGCGTGGCCGATGTGCACGGTGACGCCGAGGGCGCGCAGGGCCTCGGCGGTCGCGGACTCCTTGGCGTCGCTGCCGGCGACCTTGGCGCCGCGCTGGGCGAGGATCTTCGCGATGCCCGACATTCCGGCACCGCCGATGCCGATGAAGTGCGGCCGTTCCATGGCGGCGGGAATGGCGGGTGCCATGCGGATCTCTCCCCGGGTGTGTCTCGTGTCTGGGTATTGCGTACGCGCTGCACAACGCGTGGAATCCACCCTAGTGGTTCCCGTCGTACGCGCCCGGCGGGGCACGGCCCGGCCCGCGCCCCCTGCACGGAGCGCGGGCCCGGCCGCCGTCACCGCCCGGTCACACGCTGTGCGCGAAGAGCTTCAGGACGGGGACGCCGACCTTGTGGCGGGCCCGGGAGGCCCAGTCCCGGTGGAAGAACTCCTCCACGTAGTGCGGTGCGGTCAGGACGATGACCTCGTCCGCGCCCGCCTCCTCCACGACCGCCTTCATCTTGTCGAGCGGGTGGTCCTCGACCACCTGGCCGACCGCCTCGCAGCCGGCGTCCCTCAGGGCCCGGAGCGAGTGCTCCAGTGCCTGTTCGGCAGGCGGCCGGGCCTCCCTGCCCTCCGGCTCCTCGCCCTCGCGGGCCGCTTCCTTCAGTTCGCCCATGGCGACGTCGTCGATGGCACGCAGCAGTACATCGGCCTGGTCACCGCGCGGCTGCATCAGGACGATGAAGGACACGCCCTCGTCGCCGTGCAGCGTGGTGACGAATTCCACGTCGACGGACGTCAGGGGCTTCTCGATCATCAGAACGCTTGTGAACACCTCAGGAGCCCTTCTGCGGAAACCATCCTTCCCCGTGTTCGCACGGGGTCTGCGACAGTAAGTGTGCCCAGCGGACGGTAAGCGGAACTGCTAATTCCGCTTTTCTCAGGACCGAAGGTAGCGGGTGAAGAGGAAGCCGTCCCGCTCCAGGACGGAAGCCACCCTGAAGCGTGTCGGGACGGCCACCGGGGGGCCTCCGGCGATCCGCTGGGCGTCGCCCGCCGTCATGGTCGGCGAGATCGTCAGGCACAGCTCGTCCAGGACCCCCGCCGCCACGAACTGGCCGAGCAGCCGGGGGCCGCCCTCGGTCAACTGGCGCCGCAGGCCGCGCCCGGTCAGGGCCGCGAGCGCGAGGACGGGGTCCACCCGGGTCCCGTCGCCCGCGAACAGCACCTCCGCCCCCGCCTCCCGGGCCGCCCGGACCCGCTCGGCGGGCGCCGCGCTCCCGGTCAGGACCAGGGTCGGCACCAGCGGCGCGGTGAAGAGCGGCAGCGAGAAGTCCAGGTCGAGGGAGCCGGTGACGACGGCGATCACGGGGGCCGGGCCCTGTCCGGCGGCGGCCCGGCGCTCCGCGAAGGCCTCCCGCGCCCGGGCGGGGCGGTACCCCTCCAGGCGTACGGTCTCCGCGCCCACCACGATCACGTCCGCGAGCCCGCGCAGGGTCCCGAAGATCCTCATGTCGGTCTCGGAGGAGAGCGGCTGGGAGCGCCCCCCGTGCTGGCCTGCGCCGTCGAGCGAGGAGACCATGTTGGCCCGCAGCCAGGGGCCGTCGCCCTCCGGATAGGCGTAGGCGTCGGCGAGCGCGTCGAGGGACCAGTCGCCGTCCCCGGCATCGGGGGCCGGTCCGGCGGGTGCGGTCGGCGCGGCCGGTCCGGCTGTCATGTCCGTCACAGGAAACAGGCGTCGCATCCAGGCAGTCTGACACGGCGCTTACAGTGGGGAACTGTGTCGACCCGTGCCCTCACCGAAGCCGCCCCCTCCTCCGCGGCCCCGCTCTCGCTCTGCTCCCGAGAGCCCCACGTCCCCGCCGAGCGCCTGGTGGCGGAGATGGCGCCGCCGCCGCGCTTCGACTCCGTGCGCTTCGACACGTACATCCCGGACCCGAACCAGCCCAGCCAGACGCAGGCCGTCGAGGTCCTGAGCGGCTTCGCCGAGGGCCTGGGCGGGGCGCACGCCTCCGGCGCCGGGAAGCGCCGCTGGTTCGCGCGGAAGCCCGCCGCCCCCACCGGGCCGCGCGGGGTCTACCTGGACGGCGGCTACGGCGTCGGCAAGACCCACCTGCTCGCCTCGCTCTGGCACGCGACCCCCGCCGACCCCGCCCTGAAGGCCTTCGGCACCTTCGTGGAGCTGACGAACCTGGTCGGCGCGCTCGGCTTCCAGCAGACCGTGAAGACCCTGAGCGGGCACCGGCTCCTGTGCATCGACGAGTTCGAGCTGGACGACCCGGGCGACACCGTCCTCGTCTCCAGCCTCCTCGGCAAGCTGGTCGAGTCGGGCGTGGCGCTCGCCGCCACCTCCAACACGCTGCCGGGCAAGCTCGGCGAGGGCCGCTTCGCCGCCGCCGACTTCCTGCGCGAGATCCAGGGCCTCTCCGCCCACTTCCGGCCGCTGCGGATCGACGGCGAGGACTACCGCCACCGCGGCCTGCCCGAGGCCCCCGCGCCGTACTCCGACCAGGTCGTCACCGAGACCGCGTACGCCACGCCGGGCGCCTCCCTGGACGACTTCCCGCACCTGCTCGAACACCTGGCCAGGGTGCACCCCAGCCGGTACGGCGCCCTGACCGACGACCTCACCGCCGTCTGCCTGACCGACGTGCGGCCCGTGCCCGACCAGTCGACCGCGCTGCGGCTGGTCGTCCTGGCCGACCGGCTCTACGACCGCGAGATACCGGTCCTCGCCTCCGGCCTCCCCTTCGACCGCCTGTTCAGCGAGGAGATGCTGAACGGCGGATACCGCAAGAAGTACTTCCGGGCGATCTCGCGGCTCACCGCGCTCGCCCGCGACGCGAAGGGACTCGTCGCGCAGTAGCTTGGGGGCCGTACCCGATCGATCGAAAGGGATCCACCATGGCCACCGTGCGTCACGCCCACACCGTCTGGGAGGGCGACCTCCTCCGGGGCTCCGGCGTCGTCTCCCTCGACTCCTCCGGCGTCGGACAGTTCGACGTCTCCTGGCCCTCCCGGTCGGAGGAGCCGAACGGCAGGACCAGCCCCGAGGAGCTGATCGCGGCCGCGCACTCGTCCTGCTTCTCGATGGCCCTCTCCCACGGCCTGGCCGGCGCGGGCACCCCGCCCGCCCGCCTGGAGACCAAGGCCGACGTCACCTTCCAGCCGGGCGAGGGCATCACCGGCATCCACCTGACCGTGCGCGGCGACGTCCCCGGCCTGGACGAGGACGGCTTCCGGGCGGCGGCGGAGGACGCGAAGAAGAACTGCCCGGTCAGCCAGGCGCTGTCGGGCACGACCATCACCCTCACCGCCGAGCTGGGCTGACTCCGCGCCTGACTCCAGGTCAGAAACCGCGCCACACCGGACGGTTGCGGCCCGCACGGTTCACGCGCCACCGGAGCGCGTGATACACACGTGCGGGTCGCACGTCACACAGGCGACACGTGACACGACGGAGCGTCACATCCCGTCCTCCCCCATGGCCTTCGGCATGGGGGTACCTCCAGGGGAGGCCGTTGCCCATGTCCGCAACACGACGTCAGATCCTGTCCCGCACCGGTGCGTCCGTCGCCGGGATCGCCTTCACCGGCGCCCTCTCCGAACTCTTCGCCGGGAGTGCCTGGGCGGCCCCCGGCGACCGTCCGCCCCGGAGCGGCTACGGCCCCCTGGTCCCCGACCCCGACGGCCTCCTCGACCTGCCGGCCGGCTTCCGCTACAAGGTCCTCTCCCGACAGGGCGACCCGCTCCGCTCCGGTGAAGGACCCGTCCCGAGCAACCACGACGGCATGGGCGCCTTCCCCGGCCACCGGGGCCGGGTGCACCTGGTCCGCAACCACGAGAACAAGGCCACCGGGAAGATCGGCGTCCCGACCGTTCCCGGCCTCACGTACGACCCGGCGGCCAAGGGCGGCTGTACGGCCCTGGAGCTCGACGGCCGGAACGGCGTCCTCGGCGAACGGGTCGCCGTCGCGGGCACGGCCGTCAACTGCGCGGGCGGGCCCACGCCCTGGAACACCTGGCTGACCTGCGAGGAGACCGAGGACAAGGCGGGCACGAACGGCTACACCAAGGACCACGGCTTCGTCTTCGAGGTCGACGGCGCCGACCCGCGCCGCACCGGGGCCGTCCCGCTCACCGCCATGGGCCGCTTCCAGCACGAGGCCGTCGCCGTCGACCCGCGCAGCGGCATCGTGTACGAGACGGAGGACGCCTTCGACCGCCCCTTCGGGCTCTTCTACCGCTTCCTCCCCCGCAAGCCGCTCGGCGGCACGGGCTCGCTGCGCGCGGGCGGCGCCCTGGAGGCGATGCGGGTGCCGGACGTCCCCGACCTCTCCGTGGTCCAGGAGACCGGCGCCCGCTTCGAGGGCGTCGAGTGGGTTCCCGTACCGGACCCGCTCGCGGCCGGAACGCCCATCAGGTTCCAGGACTTCGGCCCCAGGGGGATCACGCACGCGCAGAAGCTGGAGGGCTGCTACTGGGGCGGGCGGGCCGTCTACTTCGTGTCGTCGTTCGCGCGGACCGGGGACGGCTCGGGGGCGACCCACTTCGGCCAGGTGTGGAAGTACGAGCCGCACCGGCGCCGGCTCACCCTCGTCGTGGTCTTCGGCCCGAGCACCGACGTCCGGCTGCCGGGCGAGTCGCCCGACAACATCTGTCTGGCGCCGACCGGCGGCCTGATGGTCAGCGAGGACGGCGGGGGCGCGCAGCACGTCTTCGGGGTGAGCGAGCGGGGCGAGGTCTATCCGGTCGCGCGGAACGCGCAGGCGTTGACGTCGGCCGCTGCCGCGGCGGGCGGCACGTCCGAGGAGCCCGAGTGGGGCGAGTTCGCCGGGGTCACCTTCTCCCCGGACCGCAGCACGATGTACGTCAACTGTTACACGCCGGGGACGACCTTCGCGGTGACGGGCCCCTGGCACCGCTGACCCGTCCCCGGAGGTCGCGGACGGCCCGCTTGCGGCGGAGGATCGGGGGAAGGAGGGCGGGACTGCGGAAGGAGCGCGAGATGCCGAAGAAGAACGAGGGGAAGAAGCGGCGGGAGGAGCCTCGGGAGCCGGTCCTGCGGGACGTCCTGCGCGTCCCCGTGGGCGAGCCGGTCGACCTCACCTCGTACGACGCCCGGGGCATCCCGGCCGGCCCCGCCGACAAGGCGGCCGGGACGACCGCCACCGCCGCCCTGGGGCCGCGCCTCGCCGACCTCCAGGAGCGCCTGTACGCGTCGAGCACCGCCGGGGACCGGCGCAGGCTGCTCCTGGTCCTCCAGGGCATGGACACCAGCGGCAAGGGCGGCACGGTCAAGCACGTGATCGGCTTCCTCAGCCCGTCGGGCTGCCGGGTGCGCGCCTTCAAGGCCCCCACGACGGAGGAGAAGGAGCACCCCTTCCTCTGGCGGATCGAGAAGGCGCTGCCCCTGCCGGGCGAGATCGGCATCTTCGACCGCTCGCACTACGAGGACGTCCTCGTCCCGCGCGTCCACGCCCTGGTCTCCGGCTCCGAGATCAAGCGCCGCTACCGGCAGATCAACCACTTCGAGAAGGCCCTCGCGGACGACGGCGTGACGGTGGTCAAGGTCTTCCTCCACCTCTCGTACGAGGAGCAGCGCGCCCGTCTCCTCGCCCGCCTCGACGACCCCGACAAGCACTGGAAGTTCTCCACGGGCGACATCGAGGAACGGGCCCTGTGGCCGGACTACCGCAAGGCCTACGAACTGGCCCTGGAGCGCTGCGGGACGGACGCGGCACCGTGGTACGTGGTCCCGGCGGACCGCAAGTGGTACCGGAACTGGGCGATCAGCAAGCTGCTCCTGGAACACCTGGAGGCGCTGGACCCGAAGTACCCGCCGGGCGACTTCGACGTGGAGGAGAGCCGGAAGAGGCTACTGGCGTCGTGAGCGGCGCCGGTCGGTGAGGGCACGCCGCAGCCCGGCGGACATCCGGAGGCCGAGGAGGTCCAGGCGCTTCTGCTCCTCCATCGTCCGGAACAGGCGGTGGAGCAGGGCGTCGTCGTCGGCGTGGAGCAGTCGCGCGGCGAAGAGCGTCATGACCTCCGTGTCGTCCAGCCACGTCACCAGATCGAACAGGACGCCGATCCGCGCGCCGTCGAGCTCCCGGACCCGCCGGCCGAGCCGCGCGCCCCCGTCCCCGCCGTCGAACGGTTCCGACGTCTCGCCGACGGCGACGGCGAGGACGGCGGCCGCCACGTCGAACCTGCCCCGCTCGGCGAGCCGGAGCAGGACCTTCAGGCCCAGCGGGTCGCCCGTCCGCCCCCGGACGAGCAAGTCCGTCACGCGCGTCAACCGCGCGGGGTGGGCGGTGCCGGCCAGCGCGGCCGACACGAGGGAGGCGGCTTCCGTGTCGCTCCGCGTCCGGCTCAGCGCCATGGCCAGTACGCGGTCGCCCTCGGAGTCGGAGGGGGTCTCCTCGTCCCGGAGCCCCAGGTAGACGGCGGCCGCGTTGTGCTCGGTGATCCGCGCGGCGACCACGGCCCGCCACTCCAGCCGGAGCCCGGCCCCTCCCCGCCTCCTCACCTCGGGAGCGAAGGCGAGTACGTCCTCCAGGGGGCGCAGCCGCGCGACGTTCGTGGCGAACATCGCCGCCATCGTCCCGACGCCGTCGCTCCCCTCCAGCCACCGCAGCAGCTCCGCCACCTCGTCCAGCGGACGCGACCACGCCGCCTCGGTCAGCTCCCGCGCCACCTCCGCGAAGTCCTCGGCCTCCGTCATCGCGACGATCTGCCGCTGGAACCCGTCCAGGGGCAGTTTCCCCGGCCCGCCCGCCGGGCGCCGCCGCGCCAGCTCCTCCTCAAGGCGCGGCACCGTCCCCCGCAGTTCCTCCCCCCGCCGCTCGGCGTCCAGGCGCAGCCGTTCCGCGCCGGCCAGGTCCTCGCGGAGCCGGGCGACCTCGGAGCGCAGCTCCTCCTGGGTGCGGGCGAGGGCGGTGCGCTCGGCGCCCCAGTCCAGGCGGAGGCGGGTGAGGTCGTCGGCCACGGCGCGGACCTCGGACTCCTTGTGCTCCAGGAGCACGTGCAGGGCCTCGATGTTGCGGTTCACCCGCTCCGCGTCCCGCCGCGAGCGGGCCAGCTCGCCCCGTAGCGCCTCCAGCTCGTACTCCGCCGGGTTGCAGGCCCGCAGCGCCTCCAGGCGCCGGCTCCGGATCGCCTCCCTGGCCTCCGGCCGGAGGGGCGCGCCGACGTGCTCCTCGACCTCCCTGACCAGCCGGTCGACGAACTCCTGGGGCGCCGGCCTCCGGCCGCTCAGATAACGGGAGACGGCGGACTTGTCGAGGTGGACGCGGTACGCGTACTGGGTCCGCGTGAATGCCCAGTCTGTCGAAGAGGCCGGTCAACTCGTTGCCGAGGGCCGCGACTTCGGCGATCCCGCCCCGCTCGACCTCCGCCGGTCCGCCCCGCGTACGCGCCACTCCGGTCATGGTGCTCCTCCCCCGGCCCCGTTGACACCGCACCGGCAACGGTTGCGGCTTTCGCCACGTACCCGACCCGGCCGACGGTGAGGACTCGTCCACCTCCTGCCGAAGGAATCCGATGCTCACCCTCCGCCGGGCCCAGCGCGCCCTGATCGTCCTCGTCGCGACCGTCCCCCTGCTCCTCGTGACGCTCGCCTTCCTGCCCGCCCCGGCCGTCCTCCCCTTCCGCCGCGAGCGGGCCGCGCACGCCCAGGCGATGGTGCGCCGGCTCAGCGCGTGGACCCGGGTGCTGCTCCTGTCGAGTCGCGAGCGATAAACCGTCCGAAAACCATCTGATCAGATAACTTCCGGTTGTGAACATTTATGTACGAAAAGTGGCGGTGCTCGGTCTTCTGGGCGCCACCCTCACCGGCTGCGGCGGGGGGGCCGTCCCGGAGGCCGCGCACGCGCCGGCAGCCGTCGACACCCCCGCCCCCCGGGCGAGCACGACCGCCGCCGCCCGCCCCAAGCCCGGCGCCGGGCCCGCCGCCGCGCCGACCATGGCGCCCGGACCCGACGGACTCACGCCCGTCTACACGCGCCGGGCCGCGGCCTCCCCGCGGAGCGCCGAGAAGGTCGTGGCGCTCACCTTCGACGCCGACATGACGGCGGACCAGGGCCCCAGGGCCGCGCGCGGCGAGCGGTTCGACAACCCGGAGCTCATCGCGACCCTGCGCCGCCTGAAGGTGGACGCGACCGTCTTCATGACGGGCCGCTGGGCCGAGGAGTACCCGGACCAGGCCCGGTCCATCGGGAGCGACCCGCTCTTCGAGATCGCCAACCACTCGTACAGCCACCACGCCTTCGCCTCCCCCTGCTACGGCCTGCCCGCCGTCGCCGGGCCCGACATGGCGGCGGACGTGCGGCGCGCCTTCGACGCCTTCCGGGACGCGGGAGCCCTCAACGTCGTCCCGTACTTCCGCTTCCCCGGCGGCTGCTACGACGACGCGGCCCTGCGCGCCCTCGGTCCAGCCGGGGTGACGGCGGTCCAGTGGGACGTGGTCGGCGGGGACGCCTTCGCGAAGGACGCGGACGCGGTCGCCGAGCAGGTGCTCGACGGCGTCGAGCCCGGCTCGCTCGTGGTCCTGCACTGCACGCGGAGCGCCGCGCCCGCCACCGAGCGGGCGGTCCGCCGGATCGTCCCGGAACTGCGGGCCCGCGGCTACCGCTTCGTGAAGGTCTCGGAGCTGATGAGGGGCTGAGGGATCTCAGCCCGAGCAGGCCGTGCGCTGGGCCTCCTGCCACTCGCACACCGGGCAGAGCGTGATGCCCTTGGCCGACTCCGGGTACTCGGTCGGCTCCCGGCACAGCACGCAGGCGGCGAAGGGCCCCTCGGCGGCCGGCTCGGGCCCCGGGGCGGGCTCGGGGGTGCAGTACGACGCGGAGACGTGCGTGGACTCGGTCATACGTCCGAGCGTACTCCCGGCGCGCTCCCTGAAGGCGTGCTCACTCCGGGCGTGCTCACTCCAGGCGCGCCGTGGCACGGCAGGAGAGGAGCGCCGCCGTCGCCGCGAGGAGCAGGGCGCCCGCGAAGGCGGGCCAGGGCGGGACGGCGGTCGCCGTGCGGGCCCCGGCGGTCAGGGCCGTCATGGCGTGCTTCGCCGGGGAACCGGTGACCACGAAGGCGAGGAGGGAGCCGAGGACCAGGGCCGAGAGGGACCAGCCGGAGGCCTTGAGGAAGGGCCGGGAGGCCAGCGCGCCCACGGCGGCGCCCGTGAGGGCGCAGGCCAGTGCGGCGAGGAGCCCGGTGACGGCCGCGGCGGGGGCGGCGATCCCGCGCCGGTCGCTCACGAGCGTCACGAGGAGGACGGCGGCCGTGCCGGGCAACAGCGGCCAGGCGGTCCCGGCGAGGAACGCCGCGAGGTGGGCGCGGTTCCGGCCGGCGGCGGCCGCGACCGCGTTCCGCGCGGCGGGCGGCTCCTGGGTGAGGCAGATCCGTACCGTCCAGGCCGTCACCGGGAGCAGGGCGGCGGCGGTGAACCCGAGCGCGTCGAGCACCGGTTCGGCCGCCCGGACGCCGACGCCGATGAAGACCGCGTACAGGAGGAGCGGCGCGAGCCACCGCTGGGAGCGGAAGAGGAGGCCCGACTGGTAACGGAGCAGCGCGGTCATATCCGTACGCCTCCTTCGGGGATGCCGGGGACTCCGGGGACACCGGTCTTCGCCGTACGGAGCCGGTGGACGTGCCAGGAGGCCGCGAGGAGCGCTCCGAGGAGGGCGTCGGAGTGGGCCGCGTCCACGGTGAGGACGGTGGTGCCGTCGGGTCCGGGCGCGACGGCCGGGTCTCCCGGCAGCCGGCCGGGGAGCGCGGACCCGCCGGAGACGGTGATCAGCACGCGGGCCCCGGACGGCTCCGCCGCGGTCTCCCGCCCCGGCCGTACCCGTCCCGCCTCCACCGCGTACACCGCGCTCGCCTCGCCCCGCAGCCGGCGCGGGTCGTGGTCGACGAAGACGACCGTCGCGCCCGCCGCGACGCGTGCGCGGACGGCGGCGTCGAGCACGGCGCGGGCTCCGGCGTCGAGGCCGGTCCAGGCCTCGTCGAGGACGAGGAGGGCCGGATCGGCGAGGAACGCCTGCGCGACGGCGACCTTCTGGCTGGTGCCCTTGGAGAGCTCCGCGAGCCCGGTGCGGGCGTGCCCACCGGCCCCGAGGCGCTCCAGCCACTCCCCCGCGCGGGCCCGGGCGGCCGCCCGGCCGAGGCCCTGGACGCGGCCGAGATGGACCAGGTAGCCGAGGGCGGTGAACGGCAGGGCGGCGGGGAAGCGTTCGGGGACGTACGCGGTGCGGGCGGGCCGTCCGGTGACGCGCCCCTCGGTGGGCGCGTCGATGCCGGCGAGCAGCCGGAGCAGGGTGGACTTGCCGGTGCCGTTGGCGCCGGTGACCCGGACGAGGGCGGCGGCGGGCAGGTCGAGGTCGATCCCGCGCAGCGCCCACGGCCCCCGCACACCGTACCGGCGTCCGACCTTCTCCAGCCTCAACCGGCCGTTCCCCCGGGCGGACCGCCCCCTGGCGGAAAGGTCGCTCCTCATGGGGGCATCCTGGCGTGGAGGCGGCGGTCTCCACAAAACCGCTCGTCACGGCGCCGGTGGCAGACTTGCCCGGTGAGCAGCGATGAGACCGGTTCCCGCGACGAGAAGCCGCAGTTCGTCCTCCCCCTGGTGGTGCGGATCGAGCGCGACGCGCCCCCGGCCCGTACCGACGCCCTGGAGACCGCGGCGCGGGCCGTCCTGGAGATCCTGACCGACGGGCGCTCCACCGGCGAGGGCGAGTGGGCACGGGCCGTGAGCGACTGGCAGGACGCCCGGATCCGCAAGGTGGTGCGCCGGGCGCGCGGCGCCGAGTGGCGGCGGGCGTGCGCGCTCCCGGGCATCACGGTCACCGGCGCGGAGGCGGAGGTACGGGTCTTCCCGCCGGTCCCGCTCGACGGCTGGCCCAAGGACCTGGCCCGCCTCCAGGTCTCGGGCACCGACCTGGACGACCCGGCCGCCCCCGGCCCCGTGCCGGAGGGGGCGGCGGTCCTCTGGTTCAACCCCGACCTCGCCATGTCGGCCGGCAAGTCGATGGCCCAGGCGGGCCACGGCGCCCAGCTGCTCTGGTGGGCCATGCCGGAGGCCGGCCGCACGGCCTGGCGCGAGGCGGGCTTCCCCCTCGCCGTCCGCACCGCCCCGGCCGCCGACTGGCCCGCCCTCGCCACGAGCGGCCTCCCGGTCGTCCGCGACGCGGGCTTCACCGAGATCGCCCCGGGCTCGGCCACGGTGGTGTCGGCGTTCCCCCGGACCCACTGAGACGGCCGCCGGAGGCTCCGGGCCCCGAAACCTCAAATGAAGCTCTGAACGTCCCCCTCCCGGGGTTCGGACGTCCCCGCGTGGGCCATCACTGGGGAACTGAGGACCGAAGGAGGGGGACATGACGGAACTCGGCATCGGCATCGGCTGGCGTCCCGAGATCGCGGAGGCGGTGGAGGGGCTGGCCGGGGTGGACTGGGTGGAGGTCGTCGCGGAGAACATCTGCGCGGACCACCTGCCCGACTCCCTGGCCCGGCTGCGGCGGCGCGGCGTCACGGTCGTGCCGCACGGCGTGTCGCTGGGGCTCGGCGGCGCGGACCGGCCCGACCCCGCGCGGCTCGCGGCGCTCGGCGAGAAGGCGGTGGCGCTGGGAGCGCCGCTGGTCACGGAGCACATCGCGTTCGTACGGGCCGGGGGGACGCTCACGGCGTCCCCGGCGCTGGAGGCGGGCCACCTGCTCCCCGTGCCCCGCACCCGCGACGCCCTCGACGTGCTCTGCGAGAACGTGCGCATCGCGCAGGACGCGCTGCCCGTGCCGCTCGCCCTGGAGAACATCGCCGCCCTGATCTCCTGGCCGGGCGAGGAGATGACGGAGGGGCAGTTCCTCGCGGAGCTGGTGGAGCGCACCGGGGTACGGCTCCTCATCGACGTCGCCAACCTGCACACCAACCGCGTCAACCGCGGCGAGGACCCGGCCCGCGCCCTGTCCGAGCTGCCCGTCGAGGCCATCGCGTACGTGCACGTGGCGGGCGGCGTCGAGCGGGACGGCGTCTGGCACGACACGCACGCCCATCCGGTGCCCCGTCCGGTCCTCGACGTCCTCGCCGACCTGGCGTCCCGGGTCTCGCCGCCCGGGGTCCTCCTGGAGCGGGACGACGACTTCCCTCCGGCGGAGGAGCTGGCGGAGGAACTGGCCGTGATCCGGGCGACGCTGGCGGGCGCGTCGGTGACCGGGACGTCGGTGGCCGGGGCATCGGTGACCAGGGCATCGGTGACCGGAGCATCGGCCGGGGCGCCCGTCCGGCGTGGCGCGGCGGCGGGGAAGCCTGCCGGTCGGCCGCTGCTCATCGGCGCCGGTGCCCGCGTCTCCGGCGGGCCGATGCCCGCCGTCCCGGACGCGGCCCTCCCGGTGCCGGAGGCGGTCGCACCCGTGCGTGGCGGGAGCGGGAGCGGGGACGAGGGCGCGCGGCAGCGGTCCGGGGCAGCCTCCGGTTCCGGCTCTGGTTCGGGCTCCGCCTCCGGCTCCGGTTCCGGCTCCGGTTCCGTCGAAGGCGCGCGGCAGCGGCTCGGGCTCGCGCAGGCCTCGCTGCTCTCGGCGCTCGTCGCCGGGACGCCCGTGCCCGAGGGGTTCGACAGCCGGCGGATCGGGGTGCAGGGCCGGGCACTCGCCGCCAAGCGGGCCGGTGTGGTCGCCAAGGTCGCGCCGGAGCTGCCGGGGATCCTGGGCCGGGAGTTCCGGCCCGCCTTCCTCGCGTACGCCAGGTCCCGTCCCATGAGCGGCGGCTACCGCCGGGACGCGCTCGACTTCGCCGAGCACCTGCTGCTCGCCGGGCGCCCGGAGGACCCGGCCGCGCACCGCCTGCTCACCCGGTGGTGGCAGGACCGTTCCGGCAGTCGCCCGCCGGGCCCCGCCGCGCGGCTCGTCCGGGCCGTCCGCCACGCACTCGTACGGAGATGACCATGGGCCCCCTGATCGCCCTGTACTACCTCGTGGCCGCCGTCGCCGTCGCCGTCCTGGTCACCCGGGTGGTCCGGTCCCGCCGCGGTTCGGGCGGGCCGGTCCACGACCGGTACGAGGCCGCCTTCCTCAACGGCGGGCCCGCCCGGGTCGCCGACAGCGCCCTCGCGGCCCTCCACGCGGACGGCCGGATCGCGGTCGGCGGGCCCGGCATCGTGGCCGTCGTCCGTCCCACCGCGCGCGACCTGGTGGAGCGCGCGGTGCTCCAGGAGCACGCCGCCGCCCCGCACGGGGCCCTGCACCACCTGCGGTTCGCCGTGATGCGGCACCCTGCGGTGCAGGAGATCGGCGACGGGCTCGCGGAGCGCGGGCTGCTCGTGGACCCGGCGGTGCGGCGCGTCACGAACCGGTGGTGCGTCGTGGTCGGCCTCGCGGCGTTCGTCCTGTTCCCGGTCTCGTTCTTCTTCACGATCGCCGGCTTCGCCATGAGCGACGGGTTCTCGGTGCCGTTCACCTTCAAGGTGGTCCCGGCGCTGTTCGCGATGGGCGTCGCGGCCGCCGTCTGCGGTTCGGCCTCCACCGGGCGGATCACCCCGGCCGGCCGGCAGGCGCTCGCCGGGTACGTCCGCGAGCGGGGGCACCTCGCGGACGCGGGCCGCCTCGTGGCCCTGCACGGACTGCGGGCGCTGCCCGACCCCGTACTCCGGGAGCAGCTTCTCGCCGCGGCCCGCGTCAACGGGCCGCGGAGGCCCGGCCGCGGCGGGCGTTCGGGGCCGTTCCCGCACCACCGCTCCTCCTCGTCCCCCTCGGGCGCGGACGCGCTCGGCGTGGTCACCGTGTGGTGCGCGGACTCCGGCTCGTGCGGCGGAGGGGACGGGGGCGGCCGGGGCTCCTGCTCGTCGGGCTCGTGCTCCTCCGGTTCCTGCTCCTCCGGCCCCGGGTCCTCCGGGTCCTGCTCGGGAGGGGGGTCGAGCTGCGGCGGGAGCTCCAGCTCGTGTTCGAGCTCCAGCTCCAGTTCGTGTTCGAGCTCCAGCAGCTGACCGCCCGTACCGCCCGTGCCGCCCGGAAGAGGCCCGGAAATGACGCCGGTGCGGCGCGCGTGACGCGCGCCGCACCAGGAGCCGGACCCGGTGTCGCTGGAGCGGCGGGCGGATGGTTTCCGCCGGCCGTCTGATCTTCCGGGTCGGGGGATGGCGCGCCCGGCCGGGAGCCGGACCGCCACCAGGTTTTCGTACGGCCGTCAGGCCAGGCCCGCCACCAGGTCGGCGACGCTCTTGCGGCGACCGGTGTAGAACGGGACCTCCTCGCGGACGTGCATCCGCGCCTCGGAGGCGCGCAGGTGGCGCATGAGGTCCACGATGCGGTGCAGCTCGTCGGCCTCGAAGGCGAGGATCCACTCGTAGTCGCCGAGCGAGAAGGAGGCGACCGTGTTGGCACGGACGTCCGGGTAGCCGCGGGCCATCTTGCCGTGGTCGGCGAGCATCCGGCGACGGTCCTCGTCCGGCAGCAGGTACCAGTCGTACGAGCGGACGAAGGGGTAGACCGAGACGTAGTCGCGCGGGTTCTCGTCGGCCAGGAAGGCCGGGATGTGCGACTTGTTGAACTCGGCCGGGCGGTGCAGCGCCATGTTCGACCAGACCGGCTCCAGGGCGCGGCCCAGGCGGGTACGGCGGAAGAGGTTGTACGCCTCCTGGAGCTCGTCGCTCGTCTCGGCGTGCCACCAGATCATGACGTCGGCGTCGGCGCGCAGACCGGACAGGTCGTACGTGCCGCGGATCGTGACGTCCTCGGCCGCGAGCCGGTCGAACAGCTCCTGGACCTCGTCGGCGTAGCCGCTCCGGTCCTCGGGCAGGGCGTCGCGCAGCTTGAAGACGGACCACAGGGTGTAGCGGATGACCTCGTTGAGGTCCTTCGCCTTCTTACCGGCGTTCGGGATCTTTTCGGGCGCACTCATGCGCCTATTCTCGCCCGTCACGAGGAGTGCCCCGCACCGGGGGCCGCCGTTTCCGGCGTGGCGATGATCTCGTCGCCGGAACCGGCGGCTCCGCCGGTGAGCCCGGCCGCGATCGCGTCGGCCGCGCGGTGCGCCGAGGCGATGCAGGCGGGGACGCCGACGCCGTCGTACGCGGCGCCCGCGATCCGCAGTCCGGGCAGGGCGGCGACGGCCTCGCGGGCGCGGGCGACGCGGGCGAGGTGGCCGACCGGGTACTGGGGCAGGCCGCCGGTCCAGCGGGTGACCGTGGTGGCGACCGGGCGGGCGCCGAGGCCGACGGCGGCGGCGAGGTCCTCGAGGGAGGCGCCGACGAGGTCGGCGTCCTCGCGGCGC
Organism: Streptomyces bikiniensis; assembly: GCA_000716465.1. Taxonomy (GTDB): domain Bacteria; phylum Actinomycetota; class Actinomycetes; order Streptomycetales; family Streptomycetaceae; genus Streptomyces; species Streptomyces bikiniensis. The sequence goes on along the minus strand of JNWL01000002.1, from coordinate 294,914 downwards.
AGCTGCTCCTCCTCGCCGTGGCGGCCGACGGAGGTGCGGAGCACGAACAGGTCGGGGGCGGCGTCGGCCACCCACCGCCACTTCTGCGAGGAGAAGGTGGAGGCCTTGATCGTGCGGCCGTCGACGGGGGGCACGAGGAAGCCGGAGCCGGCCGGGAGGGAGACGTCCGAGCGGCGGAACGCGAGGGTGACCAGGGCCATGGAGGCGTACTCGATCGCGCCGAGCTCGCGCGCGGCGGCGGGGGCGTGCTCCGCGAGGAGGGCGGCGGCGGGCCCGGCCGGGGTGGCGAGGACGACGGCGTCGGCGGTGAGGACCCGGTCGCCGGCCACGACCTGCCAGCCGGTGGCCCCGGTGCGGCGCAGGGCCGTCACGGGGGCGTTCGGGACGATCTCGCCGCCGGCGGCGCGGACCGCGTCGGCGACCGCGCCGGGCAGGGTGCCGACGCCGCCCTCGACACCGGCGAAGACGGAGCCGCCGAGGCCGGTGGCGGCGCCCGCCGCGTCGGCCGGAACGGCGGCGCCGGCCCGCTGGACGGCGCGGACGGCGTCGGTGAGCGCGGGGTGCTCGCGGGCGGCCTCGAAGAGGGCGGGGACGGCGGCCTTCATGGAGATGCGGTGGGCGTCCCCGGCGTACACCCCGCCGAGGAGGGGTTCCACGAGGCGGTCGACCACCTCGTGGCCCATGCGGGCGGCGACGTACGCGCCGATGGCGACGTCGTCCCCGATCCCGGTGGGCGGCAGGTCGGGGTCGGCGGCGACCCGGCGCACGCCCTCCTCGGAGAGCAGGCCCTCGACCGCGCGGGCGTCGCCGGGGACGCCCATGACGTGCCCCTTCGGCATGGGGACGAGCTCGCCCCTGGACCAGACGGACGCGGTGGTGGTGGCGGGGGCCTGGAGCCGGTCGCCGAGGCCGACGGCGCGGGCGAGGGCGACCGCCTCGGGGCGGCGGGCGAGCAGCGACTCGGCACCGAGGTCCACGGGCGCGCCCGCGATCTCCCCGGCGAGGAGCTTGCCGCCGAGCCGGCCGTCCGCTTCGAGGAGGGTCACCCGGTGGCCGGCGAGGGCCAGCCGGTGGGCGGCGGCGAGGCCGGTGATCCCGCCCCCGGCGACGACGACGTGGGGTCCCGTGGTGTCCGCGTTCATGGGGCCACTCTCTCAAACCGCCCGTCCTCTCCCGTTCCGAGGCCGGACCGTGACCGCATCGCTACCGGCGAACGGCAACCCGCGCCGCCGGGTCGTACGTCAAAGGGGCATCGATCGTCACCACCTTGGGGGGTTCCCGTGCGGAGAGCGAGTACGACGGCCGCCGTCCTGCTGACGGCGTCACTGGTCCTGACGGGCTGCGGCGCGGGCGGGTCGGACGCGGACGGCAAGGCGGCGGGGGCGCGGGCGGAGAAGCCCGCCGACCGGGCGCCGGGCGGGGGCGCGGCGGACGGCTCCTCGGGGGCCTCGTCGGGGTCGGGACCGGGGGCCGGGTCCGCGTCCGGCTCGGGCTCCGGTTCCGGGTCCGGTTCCGGTTCCGGGAAGGCCGCGGCGAAGGCGCCGGCCCCGCAGCACGTCATCCGCACCGCCTCGCTGTCCGTGGAGGTCGCGGACGCGGCGAAGGCCCTGGCCACGGCCCGGGCGGCGGCGGTGGAGGCGGGCGGACGGGTCGAGAACGAGTCGACGGAGCGGGTGGACGACGCGTACCTCGCCTCGCGGATCGTGCTGCGGGTGCCGCAGGAGGAGTACGACTCCGTCCTCGCCGAACTGGCGGGCACCGGGAAGCTGCTGGGCCGCAAGGCCGACGCCCAGGACGTCACCGACCAGGTGGTGGACGTGCAGAGCCGGATCGCCACCCAGCGGGCCAGTGTGGCGCGGGTGCGGGAGCTGATGGACCGGGCGGACGAGCTGTCCGACGTGGTGACCCTGGAGGCCGAGCTGAGCCGGCGTCAGGCGGACCTGGAGGCGCTGCTCGCGCAGCAGTCCTCGCTGAAGGACCGGACGTCGCTGGCGACGATCACCCTCCAGCTCACCGAGAAGCGGAAGGAGAAGCCGGAGGACGAGGAGCCGGAGGAGGAGGGCCGCCCCGGTTTCCTGGACGCCCTGAGCGGCGGCTGGAACGCCCTGGTCGGGGTGGCGGCCTGGTTCCTGGTGGTGCTCGCGGCCCTGGCCCCGTGGCTCGCGGTCGGCCTGGTCGCCCTCGTCCTCTGGCGCCGGCTGATCCGCCCCCGGCTCGCCGCCCGCCGCCCCGCGCCGGTGCCGGGGCCGCGTCCCGGTGACGCCGGGGCCGGGCGGAACGCCGCCGGGGCGCCCGTGGGCCCTGAAGCCCCGGAGACCGGAAAGGCCCCGGAGACCGGAGGGGCCGGGGAGAAGTAGCGTCGTCCCCATGAGCGAACGACTGGTGGTCATCGGTGGCGACGCGGCGGGCATGTCCGCCGCGTCGCAGGCGCGCAGGCTCAAGTCCCCCGGGGAGCTGGAGATCGTCGCCTTCGAGCGCGGGCACTTCTCCTCGTACTCGGCCTGCGGCATCCCCTACTGGGTCGGCGGGGACGTCGGCTCGCGCGACGAGCTGATCGCCCGCTCCCCCGAGGAGCACCGGGCCCGCGCCATCGACCTGCGGACGCGCACCGAGGTGACGGAGATCGACGTCGAGCGGCAGCGGGTCCGCTCCCGGGACCTGGAGTCCGGTACGGAGGAGTGGACCGGCTTCGACAAGCTGGTGATCGCGACGGGGGCGCGGCCGCTGCGCCCGCCGGTGCCGGGGATCGACGCGCCCGGGGTGCACGGCGTGCAGAACCTGGACGACGGCCAGGCCCTGATCGACGCGCTCTCCCGTGGGGAGGGCTCCGGTGCGGAGGGGCGGCGGGCGGTGGTGATCGGCGCCGGGTACATCGGCGTGGAGATGGCCGAGGCGCTCCTCAACCGGGGGTACGGGGTGACCGTCCTCAACCGCAGCGAGCAGCCGATGGCGACCCTCGACCCGGACATGGGCCGGCTCGTGCACGCGGCGATGGACGGGCTCGGGATCAGGACGGTCAACTCGGCGGCGGTCACGGAGGTCCTGACCGGCCCCGGCGGCCGGGTCCGGGCGGTGGCGACGGACGAGGAGGAGTACCCGGCGGACGTGGTGGTCCTGGGCACGGGCGTACGGCCGGAGACCGCGCTCGCCGAGGAGGCGGGGCTGCCGCTCGGGGCGCACGGCGGGCTGCTCACCGATCTGGCGATGCGGGTGCGGGGGCACGGGAACGTCTGGGCGGGCGGCGACTGCGTCGAGGTCCTGGACCTGGTCTCGGGCCGGATGCGGCACGTGGCCCTCGGGACGCACGCGAACAAACAGGGCCAGGTCATCGGGTCGAACGTCGGCGGCGACTACGCGACCTTCCCGGGCGTGGTGGGCACGGCGGTGTCGAAGGTCTGCGACCTGGAGATCGCGCGGACCGGCCTGCGGGAGAAGGAGGCCCGGGAGGCGGGGCTGCGGTTCGTGACGGTGACGGTCGAGTCGACCAGCCGGGCGGGCTACTACCCGGGGGCCGCGCCGATGACGGTGAAGATGCTGGCCGAGCGGCGGACCGGGCGGCTGCTCGGGACGCAGATCGTGGGCCGGGAGGGCGCGGCGAAGCGGGTGGACGTGGCGGCGGTGGCGCTCACGGCCAGGATGACGGTGGAGGAGATGACGGCCCTGGACCTGGGGTACGCGCCGCCGTTCTCGCCGGTGTGGGACCCGGTGCTCGTCGCGGCCCGCAAGGCGACGGCGGCGGTCCGCGCGGCGGGCTGAGCACGGGAACGGCGACGGCCGCCGGGGGGTGTCCCGGCGGCCGTCGCGCGAGTGCTTCCCGGCGGTCGGCCGGTCGGCCGGTCGTGCGTGTACTCGGTCGTGCGCGTACTCGGCCGTGCTTCCCGGCGGTCAGACGGCCGTGTGCGTGTGCACGTACTCGACGAGGCGGGTCAGCGCGTCCGGGTCGGTGGTGGGCAGGACGCCGTGGCCCAGGTTGAAGACGTGCCCCTCCAGGCCCTTCGCGGCGGCCAGGACCTCGTCCGTCTTGGCCTCGACGGCCTCGCGGGAGGAGAAGAGGACGGCGGGGTCGAGGTTGCCCTGGAGCGCCTTGCCGGGGCCGACGCGGCGGGCGGCCTCGTCCAGCGGGACGCGCCAGTCGACGCCGACGACGTCCGCGCCCGCCTCGCCCATGAGGCCGAGCAGCTCGCCCGTGCCGACGCCGAAGTGGATGCGCGGGACGCCGTACCCGGCGACCGCGTCGAACACCTTCACGGAGGCGGGCATCACGGAGCGGCGGTAGTCGGCCGGCGCGAGGGCGCCGACCCAGGAGTCGAAGAGCTGCACGGCGGAGGCGCCGGCCTCGATCTGGACCTTGAGGAAGGCCGAGGTGATCCCGGCGAGGCGGTCGAGGAGGTCGGCCCAGAGCTGCGGGTCGCCGTACATGAGCGCCTTGGTGTGCTCGTGGTTGCGCGACGGACCGCCCTCGACGAGGTAGCTCGCGAGGGTGAAGGGCGCGCCGGCGAAACCGATGAGCGGGGTGTCGCCCAGCTCGCCGGTGAGCATGCCGATGGCCTCGGTGACGTAGTGGACGTCCTCGGGGGTCAGGTCGCGCAGCCGGGCCAGGTCGGCGCGGGTGCGGATCGGGTCGGCGACGACCGGGCCGACGCCGGGCTTGATGTCGAGGTCGATGCCGATGGCCTTGAGGGGGACGACGATGTCGCTGAAGTAGATGGCGGCGTCGACCTTGTGGCGGCGTACCGGCTGGAGCGTGATCTCGGTGACCAGCTCGGGCCGCATGCACGACTCCAGCATGGGGACGCCCTCGCGGACCTTCAGGTACTCGGGGAGGGAGCGCCCGGCCTGCCGCATGAACCAGACGGGGGTGTGCGGCACCGGTTCGCGCCGGCACGCCTTGAGGAACGCGGAGTCGTGCGTCCGCGACTGCTGCTTCGTCTGCTGGCCCTGCGGGCTGTCGTTGGCACTCACGCCCAGAATCTTCGCACGGTCGGCACTCGCGCCCGGAATCTTCGCATGTGGCGGGAAGCCGCTCGTCCGGGCAGGGTGTCCCTCCCTGCACGAAAGCCCCGTTCCGCCTACTCTTCCCCGCATGGCTGCGGCTCAGGGACACTTTTCCGATCATTCCGACGGCGATCGAGGGACGGACGAAACGGCGGGCAGTACGGAGACGAACCCGGTGCCACCGGCTTTCCGGCGGGCGGTGGGGGCCTTGCGCTCGGCGCGGCTGCGGTCCGAGGTCGAGGTGGACCCGACCAGGCCGCCGCAGCGGCTGGCGCCGTACGCGTACGCGGTGGAGGCGGCCGTCGTGGACGGCGAGGAGGACCTGGCGGACGGGCGGCTGGTCCTGCTGCACGATCCGGACGGGCACGAGGCCTGGAAGGGAACGTTCCGCCTGGTGACGCTGGTGCGGGCGGAGCTGGAGCCGGAGATGGCGGCGGACCCGCTGCTGCCCGAGGTGTGCTGGTCCTGGCTGACGGGGGCCCTGGAGGCGCGGGGGCTCGCGTACGGGGAGGCGAGCGGGACCGTGACGATGGCGGGCTCGCACTACTTCGGCGGGCTCGCGGACCGGCGGCCGGCGACCCAGATCGAGATCCGGGCGTCCTGGACGCCGCGCGAGGGCCTGGGCGGGGTGCCGGACACGGGGGCGCACCTGGCGGCCTGGTGCGACCTGCTCTGCCAGATCGCGGGGCTGCCGCCCGCGCCGGTCGAGCCGGGGGCGGCGGGGACGGCCACGGGCGCGGGCGTCGTCTCGCTGCCGCAGCGGCGGGGGCCGCAGCAGGCCTGAGGGGTCCGGGGCGCTCCGGAACGCCACGCGGGACGTTCGCAAAGGCGCTCCGGGGCTCCCCCGGGAGGGTGAAGGAGCGGGGCCCGCTCGTAGGATGATCGATCAAGCGTCCGAATTGCCCTAATTGTTACTCACCAAATCGTGATCTTTCCCTAAAGGCGGGCGGCCCTGCTGCCGAAGGAGTCAGTGACCCCTTCACAGCACGGGTTCGCCCCCGGCTTCTTCCCCGAGCCGGCTCCGTCCCCCACCTTCCCCCCAGGAGGCCTGGTGTCCGTTCTCCTCGAGCAGCCCGCAAGCCTGGTCGCCTACCGCCCGAACAAGCCGACGGCCATGGTCGTCGTGGCCGACCCGCGCGTCCGTTCCACCGTGACCCGCCACCTGTGGGCCCTCGGAGTACGTGACGTGATCGAGGCGTCGTCCATCGCGGAGGCCCGTCCCCGCGTCGGCAACCCGCGCGACATCTGCGTTGCCGACGTCCACCTGCCCGACGGCAGCGGCCTGACCCTGCTGTCCGAGACCCGCGCCGCGGGCTGGCCCAACGGCCTCGCCCTCTCGGCCGCCGACGACATCGGCGCCGTGCGCAACGCCCTCGCGGGCGGCGTGAAGGGCTACGTCGTCACCGGCACCCGGACCAACATCGGTCACCCCACCCGCCCCGGCGCCGCCCCCATCGGCGCCGCGGCGGCCCGTCTGGGCCACCGCCGCCCCCCGGGTGCCCCGAGCCACCCGGGCGGCTACCGCGAGCTCTCCGGCCGGGGGGGGGCAAGGGGGGGGCCCCTGGTCGGGGGACGTTTCGGTAAACGGTCCCCCGCCGTTCACCGATACCCTTGACGGGTGACCGACGCCCAAGAGACCGCAGCAGACGCGGCACTGCGCACCACCGGGGGCGGCCCCCCGGACGACGACGTCCCTGCGAATGGGCTTCCGACCCCGTTGCTGGCGCCCCGCGAGGGGGTGCCGCCCGTCGTCGAGACCGAGGACGCGCTCGCGGAGGTGACCGCCGCCTTCGCCGCCGGGACCGGCCCCGTGGCCGTGGACGCCGAGCGCGCCTCCGGCTACCGCTACGGCCAGCGCGCCTACCTCGTCCAGCTCCGCCGCGCGGGCGCGGGCACCGCCCTGATCGACCCCGTCGGCTGCCCCGACCTCTCCGGGCTCGGCGAGGCCCTGGCCGGAACCGAGTGGATCCTGCACGCCGCCACCCAGGACCTGCCCTGTCTCCGTGACATAGGCATGCGGCCGACCTCGCTCTTCGACACCGAGCTGGCCGGGCGGCTCGCGGGCTTCCCGCGCGTCGGCCTCGGCGCGATGGTCGAGTCCGTCCTCGGCTACGCCCTGGAGAAGGGCCACTCCGCCGTGGACTGGTCGACCCGGCCGCTCCCCGAGCCCTGGCTGCGCTACGCGGCGCTCGACGTCGAACTGCTCGTGGACCTGCGGGACGCCCTGGAGGCGGAGCTCGACCGGCAGGGGAAGCTGGAGTGGGCGCGCCAGGAGTTCGACGCGATCGCCGCCGCCCCGCCCGCCCCGCCGCGCAAGGACCCGTGGCGGCGCACCTCCGGCATGCACAAGGTGCGCCGGCGGCGCCAGATGGCGGTCGTACGGGAGCTGTGGACGGCCCGCGACCGGGTGGCCCAGCGGCGCGACGTCTCCCCCGGCAAGGTGCTGAGCGACGCGGCGATCGTGGAGGCGGCGCTCGCGGTGCCGGTGAACCTGGCCGCGCTGACCGCGCTGACCGGTTTCGGCCACCGGATGGGCCGGCGCCAGCTGGAGCAGTGGCAGGCGGCGGTGGACCGGGCCAGGGCGCTGCCGGAGAGCGAGCTGCCCCAGCCGGGCCAGCAGCCGGCGGGGCCACCCCCGCCGCGCGCCTGGGCCGACAAGGACCCGGTGGCGGCGGCCCGCCTGTCGGCGGCGCGCGCGGCGGTCTCGGCGCTCGCGGAGGAGCTGAACCTGCCGCAGGAGAACCTGATCACCCCGGACACCGTGCGCCGGGTCTGCTGGGAGCCCCCGTCCCCGGCCGACCCCGACCGCGTCGCCGCCGCCCTGGCGGGGTACGGCGCACGCCCCTGGCAGGTGGAGCTGGTGGCCCCGCTCCTGGTGAAGGCGCTGGCGGCGACCGCGTAACCGCGCGAGTGCGACTCCCCCGCGGAGCTCCCGCACCCGGAAGGGTGACGGGGGCTCCGCCGTTTCCGGCCGTCTGCGGCAGAGTTCCCGGTGTGACCTTCGCCGCTTGGCCCCCAGGGGGTGGGCAGCATGGTTACTCGTAAGTAGCATGGGGGGAGCAAGCGCACGCTTAGGCGTGCGCCGCAGCAGGCCGTCCCGCACCCTGGAGGAGAGCCATCGTGCCTCGTACCGTCAGGGACGTCGTCTTCGTCGACGGCGTCCGCACCCCGTTCGGCAAGGCGGGCCCGAAGGGCATCTACCACGAGACCCGCGCCGACGACCTCGTCGTCAAGGCCATCCGGGAGCTGCTGCGCCGCAACCCCGGCCTCGACCCCGCGAAGATCGACGAGGTCGCCATCGCCGCGACCACGCAGATCGGCGACCAGGGTCTGACCCTCGGCCGCACGGCGGGCATCCTCGCCGGGCTGCCGCAGTCGGTGCCGGGCTACTCCATCGACCGCATGTGCGCCGGCGCGCTGACCGCCGTCACCACGACCGCCGGCTCGATCGCCTTCGGCGCCTACGACGCCGTCATCGCCGGTGGCGTCGAGCACATGGGCCGCCACCCCATGGGCGAGGGCGTCGACCCGAACCCGCGCTTCGTGTCGGAGAAGCTCGTCGACGAGTCCGCCCTCTTCATGGGCATGACCGCCGAGAACCTGCACGACCGCTACCCGAGCATCACCAAGCGGCGCGCCGACGAGTACGCCGTGCGCTCGCAGGAGAAGGCCGCCAAGGCGTACGCCGACGGCAAGATCCAGCAGGACCTGGTGCCGATCTCGGTCCGCCGCACCAACGCCGAGGGCGGCGAGACGGGCTGGGGCCTGGTCACCGCCGACGAGCCGATGCGCCCGGGCACCACCCTGGAGTCGCTGGCGAACCTGAAGACCCCGTTCCGCGTCCACGGCAACGTGACCGCGGGCAACGCGGCCGGCCTGAACGACGGCGCCACCGCCTCGATCATCGCCTCCGAGGACTTCGCCCGGGAGAACGGCCTCCCGGTCAAGATGCGCCTGGTCTCGTACGCCTTCGCCGGCGTCGAGCCCGAGGTCATGGGCTACGGCCCGATCCCCGCCACCGAGAAGGCCCTCGCGCAGGCCGGCCTGTCCATCGAGGACATCGGCCTCTTCGAGATCAACGAGGCCTTCGCCGTCCAGGTCCTCGCCTTCCTGGAGCACTACGGCATCGCCGACGACGACGCCCGCGTGAACCAGTACGGCGGCGCCATCGCCTACGGTCACCCGCTGGCCTCCTCCGGCGTCCGCCTGATGACGCAGCTGGCCCGCCAGTTCGAGGAGAACCCGCAGGTCCGCTACGGCCTCAACACCATGTGCGTCGGCTTCGGCATGGGCGCGACGGTCATCTGGGAGAACCCCCACTGGGAGGGCAAGTGAGCACCACCGCCGAGCTTCTGAAGGGCGCCGCCGAGCTCTTCCCGGACGAGGTCGTCACCAGCGCCCACGTACGGCACTTCGAACTGCCCGCGGGTGCGGGCCGGTTCGCGCTGATCACGCTGGACAACGGCTTCGACCACACCAAGCCGACCACCTTCGGGCCGCAGTCCCTCGCCAACCTGAACACGGCGATCGACCAGGTCGAGGCGGAGGCCGCCAACGGCGAGATCGTCGGCGTCGGCATCACCGGCAAGCCGTTCATCTTCGCCGTCGGCGCCGACCTCAAGGGCGTCGAGCTGCTGAAGAAGCACGAGGAGGCCCTCGCCATCGGCAAGGGCGGCCACGACGTCTTCAAGCGTCTGTCCTCCCTCGCCGTGCCGACCTTCGCGTACTACAACGGCGCGGCCATGGGCGGCGGCGTCGAGGTCGGTCTGCACTGCACCTACCGCACCGTCTCGAAGGCCCTGCCGGCCTTCTCGCTGCCCGAGGTCTTCCTCGGCCTGGTGCCCGGCTGGGGCGGCTGCGCCATCCTGCCGAACCTGATCGGCGCCGAGAAGGCCGTCTCGGTCATCATCGAGAACTCGCTGAACCAGAACCGTCAGCTCAAGGGCAAGCAGGTCTTCGAACTCGGCATCGCCGACGCGCTGTTCGAGGGCGCGGACTTCCTGGAGCAGTCGCTGATCTGGACGGCCTCCGTCCTCAACGGCACCACCACCGTCGAGCGCCCCGAGGTCGACCGCGGCGAGGCCTGGGACCAGGCCGTCGCCAAGGGCCGCTTCGTCGCCGACTCCAAGGTGCACGGCGCCGCCCCGGCCGCCTACCGCGCCCTCGACATCATCGAGGCCGCCAAGGACGGGGACCTGCAGAAGGGCTTCGACGCCGAGGACCAGGCCCTCGCGGACCTGATCATGGGCGGCGAGCTGCGCTCCGGCATCTACGCCTTCAACCTGGTGCAGAAGCGCGGCAAGCGCCCCGCCGGCGCCCCGGACAAGTCGCTGGCCCGCCCGGTCACCAAGGTCGGCGTCGTCGGCGCCGGTCTGATGGCCTCCCAGCTCGCCCTGCTCTTCCTGCGCCGTCTGGAGGTGCCGGTCGTCCTGACCGACATCGACCAGGAGCGCGTCGACAAGGGCGTCGGCTACGTCCACGCCGAGATCGAGAAGCTGCTCGGCAAGGGCCGCATCAACCAGGACAAGGCCAACCGCCTCAAGGGCCTGGTCTCCGGCGTGCTGGACAAGGCCGAGGGCTTCGCGGACGCGGACTTCGTCATCGAGGCCGTGTTCGAGGAGATGTCGGTCAAGCAGAAGGTGTTCGCGGAGGTCGAGGCGGTCGCCCCGGCGCACGCGATCCTCGCCACCAACACCTCCTCGCTCTCCGTCTCGGAGATGGCCTCCAAGCTCAAGCACCCCGAGCGCGTGGTCGGCTTCCACTTCTTCAACCCGGTCGCGATCCTCCCGCTCCTGGAGATCGTGCGCGGCGAGCGGACGGACGACGCATCCCTCGCCACCGCCTTCGGCGTGGCGAAGAAGCTGAAGAAGACCGCGGTCCTCACCAAGGACGCCCCGGCGTTCGTCGTGAACCGCATCCTGACCCGCTTCATGGGCGAGATCCAGAACGTCATCGACGAGGGCACCCCCGTCGAGACGGCGGAGAAGGCCATCGAGCCGCTCGGCCTGCCGATGTCGCCGCTGGTCCTCCTGGAGCTGGTCGGCCCGGCGATCGGTCTGCACGTCTCCGAGACCCTGAACCGCTCCTTCCCGGAGCGCTTCAAGGTCTCCCCCAACCTGAAGGCGGTCGTCGAGGCCGGCAAGCGGGGCTTCTACGTGTACGACTCCGGGAAGCCGGAGCTCGACCCCGAGGTCGCCGCCCTCCTGAAGCAGGGCGACACCGTCCTGACCGAGGAGCAGGTCCGCGACCGCGTCCTGGACGCGGTGGCGCAGGAGATCGGCCTGATGCTGGAGGAGGGTGTCGTCGCCGAGGCGCAGGACATCGACCTCTGCCTGATCACGGGCGCGGGCTGGCCCTTCCACCTGGGCGGCATCACGCCGTACCTGGACCGTGAGGGCGTCTCCGAGCGCGTCAACGGGAAGCGTTTCCTGGCGCAGGGCGTGGCGAGCGTCCCGGCGTAACGCCTGCGGGAGGCCATGAGGAGGGGCCGGTGGCACTGCCACCGGCCCCTCCTTCCGTTCGGTCCCTCCCCTTGCGTTCGTCCCTCCCCGCGCCGCGTCAGCGGGGCAGTACCGCCAGGACCGTGGCCACCTTCCGCTCGCCCACCGGGTCGCCCACGGCCTCCCGGGGGCGGTTGCGCAGCTCCCCGCCGACCACCATCGTCGTGGAGCCGCCGCCGTCGAGGTTGAGCCCGTCGACGGCGCCGAGGGAGCTCAGCAGCCCGGCGGACTCGGCGAGGGTGGCGCCCTCGCTCGCGCCCGGGTCGCGCCCGTCGACGGTGACCAGCAGGACCGAGCCGTCGGCGGTGACCCCGGCCAGGGTCCGCGGCGGCCGGTCGGTCGCCGCGCGGTCCCGCTCGCTCAGCACGACACGGCCGCCGGAGAGGAGCCGCCTGCCGCCGCCCACCGCGGTGTCGACGAAGCCGGTGAGGTCCTCGCCGGAGGAGTCGGTCAGCGGGATCGAGACGTCCGGCGCGGTGCCGCGCCGGACGTGCTCCCGCAGCCAGTCGGCGCCCTCGCCGATCCCGTACAGGGCCCGGCCGTCCTTCGGTACGGGGCCGCCGGCCGGGGAGCGCAGCCGGCTCACGGCGCCGTCGCCGTCCAGCACCGCCTCGACGCTGCCGCGGGGGCCGTCCGGGGTCGCGACGCCCCAGTCGGGCGTGAACTCGACGATCTCGTCGGGGTCCTCGCACAGCCCGGTGCCCGGGTCCTGGCGCCAGACGCGGCCCTCGGCCGCGAGCCGGTCGTGGTCGGTGCCTCGGCAGGGGCGGAGCCGGCCCGCGGCCCGGTCGACGCCGTCCAGCCGCCGGGTCTCCCCGTCGGCGGCGGTGATCAGACCGGGCGTGGCGACCTCGGTGATCCGGGCCCACAGGCGTCCGTCGCGGTGGCCGAGGAGCAGGGCGGCGCCGTCGTCGCGGGCCTCGCTGAGGACCCGGCCGCCCTCGACGTACAGGCCGACGGGGTCGCCCGGGTAGCCGCTGTACGCCTTGCCTCCCTTGATGTCGAAGTACGAGCCGTTGACGGCGGCGAGGGCCCCGGCCCGGCGCGCCGCCTGACGCACCGTCTGGGGCAGGGCCATGCTCGCGCCGTGCGCGCCGACGAGCCGGGCCGCGGCGTCCGGGGCGATCCGCAGGACCGAGACCCGCACCGGTCCGGCCGGGCCCCGGTGGACGGACTCCCGGTAGTCGACGCCGGCGGCGAGCGGCCGTTCGGTGACGGGGCCGGACGGCTTCGCGGAGATGCCGGGGCCCTTCTCCTCCGACCGGGTGCACGCCCCGGTCACGGCCAGCAGGGCGAGCGCGAGCGCGAGGGCCCGGTGCCGGGCCGGGATCCTAGGCATCCGCCGGCAGTGCGCCGGGAGAGTCGCCCAGGCCGCCGACGTGGACGGTGATCTCCTGCCGGACCCGGTGTCCCGTCCCGTCCTCGAACTCGACCGAGAAGGAGTCGTAGCCCAGGAAGTCGGGGGCGGCCTGGTAGGTGAGTCCTCCGCCGGGCTGGTGGAAGAGGGTGCCGCGGGCGGGGAACGAGCTGCCGGTGAACCGCAGGCCTTCGAGGGGGCTGTAGTCGGACGGGACGGTGAAGCCGCCGCCGGGTTCGAGCAGCATCACGTGCCCGGCCAGCCAGTGCCGGCGGACGCGGAAGCCCAGGTGGGAGTTGGCCATCGAGGCGACCAGGCGCTCCTTCTCGGTGCGCTTGACGCCGACCACGATCCGGGGCAGGAAGTACGAGCCCTCGGGCGCGTCGTCCGCGACCCGGACCGTCATGGTGACGGCGCGCGGCTCGCTCCCGGAGGCGTAGGTGGCGTACCGGCCGCTCTCCATCTTGGCGAGGCCCTGGTGGCGGACGACGCCGAGGACCCCTTCGAAGAGGTCGGGCAGGACGTAGCCGTACACGCGGAACGGCTCGTCCTGCGGGGTGATCGACAGCATCAGCCGGAAGCGCTGTCCGGGAGCCAGGGGCAGTGCCGGGTCGGCGTCGCCGTACAGCTCCAGGCGGCCGCCGTGGCGCGGGGTCTCCGGGTGGAACACCGAGGCCCTCGCCAGCGGGTACCAGTTCTCGCTCACTGCGCCACCTCGCTCACGCGGGACTTGGTCAGGTGCTCGAAGACGTCGTCCGGGAGCCAGGCGACCTCGTGCTCCGGGACGAGCGCGTCCAGGTTCCGGAAGTACTCCGGCAGCAGCAGGCCCTGCGCGTACATCCCCCGGGCCACGAAGCGGGCGCACTCCAGGGCGCCGTGCGGCCGCAGGTGGCTGTTGTCCTCGACGCCGTCGGGGTAGTTGGGGTTCTCGCCGGGCCGGAGGTAGAGGAAGACCTTCTTGCTCTCCTCGGAGCCCAGCTGCTCCCACCAGGTGCTGGTGAAGTCGTGCAGGTCGATGAGGGGCACCGAGATGGTCCGGGAGAGCTCCCGGATGGCCTGCGGGTAGACGCCGAGGCTGCGGCGCATGTTCTCGTGCGCGTCGAAGACCCGCCGCTCCACGCCCGGCACGAGCACGGGGTGCGCGCCCCGTGCCCGGGCGCCGTCGGTGTACTTGCGCATGTAGAACTGGAAGTCGGTGAAGGGGGCCGTGAACCGGCCGTCCTCGGCGCGCATGTCGTTGTGGCCGAAGGAGATCAGCAGCAGATCGCCCGGGGCGATGTTCTCCAGGATCCAGGCCAGCCGGCCGCGCTCGTAGAAGCTGCGTGAACTCGCCCCCGCGCGGGCCGCGTTGACGACCTCGACGCCCTGGGTGAACAGGTGCAGCACCTGGCCCCAGCCGACCATCGGTGCCATGCTGGTCTGGCGCGTGCAGGCTCCCGAGCCGCCCGCGATGAATATTCTTCTCATCTGATCGTTCCTGAGTGGCTGACCCGTCGGTTCATGGAATGCGCACCCCGCGATGGGCCTCGAAGTCGGGGTCGGCCACGACCGAGGCGTCCAGGGTCTCGATGACCCGGTACGCCCGCTCGCAGTTCGCCGTGTCGCGCAGCACGAAGAACTCGGCCGCGCGCCGCTGGTACTCCGGTTCGACGCGGAACCCGCGCTCGATGGAGCCGATGATCTCGTCCACGGCGTGCTCGACCGTGCCGCAGGCCGGGCCGAAGCCGTCCCGCGCCAGGTCGAAGTACCCGCGCTTGTAGTGCTTGCGGTAGAACTCCTCGTCGTCGAAGTTCGTGTAGACGATCGGCTTGCCCATGTAGGCCACGTCGAAGAAGACGGACGAGTAGTCGGTGACCAGCATCGAGCACTCGCGCATCGCCAGCTGGACGTCCCGGCCGGTGGTGGACACCGTGATCGACGGGTGGTCGATGGTGAAGTGCTTGAGGTACGGCCGGATCTCGTAGTGCGGCATGAACTCCAGCTCCACCCCGTACCGCTCCAGGGCGGCGAGCAGCCGCTCGTCGCGCAGCAGCGAGGAGAAGAAGCGGTAGTACTGCGAGGCCGCGAAGGGGATCTCGGGCTTCGCCGCCCTGTTGTACGAGGGGGCGACGATGTCGCGCCGCCAGGTCGGCATGACCAGGATCCGGCGCAGGCCGGGCACCGGGGCGAGCGCGTCGTAGCGCGGCAGCCCGGTGGCGGCGACGCGGTCGTAGCCGTAGCCGCAGTGCTCGGCGAAGTAGGCGCGCTCGCTGCGGCCGGTGGTGAGCACCATGTCGACGTTGGTGGCCTGGGCGTGGATGGAGGCCACCACGTCGTTGTAGACCACGCCGTGCTGGAGGAAGACCCGCTTGTAGCGCAGCAGGTCGCCGTAGCCGCGCAGGAAGGCGCGCTTGGGGAGCCCGGGGAAGCCGAGGTACGCCTCCAGGTCGTAGGCGTTGATCAGGCGCTCGGCGTGCAGCAGGTAGGCGCGGTGCTTCCAGGAGAGGCGGTCGATGACCTGGCCGTACGGGGCGAGCTTGGCCCAGTCGGCCGAGGTGCGGTTGATGGAGTAGTAGATCTTGCGGCGGGGGTGGTTCTGCCGGATCCACTTGAACAGGTGGTAGCTGTTGTCCTGGGCGGTGTCCTCGCGCTCGCCGATGATCCAGATGCCCTTGCGGTGCAGGAGCGGGTGGGTCAGCCAGTACATCAGGCGGGTGCGCCAGCCGGGGCGGCCGGGCAGCGAGGCGCGCACCTCCCGGAAGAAGCGGCGGCGCTTGTCCGCGCGGCGGGCGAGGAAGCCGCGCACCCAGCGGACCCTCGGCGTCTCGTCCTGCTCCACGGAGAGCACGAGGCGCTCCTTGCCGCGGGTGTGCACGCCCTTGAAGCGGTGCAGCATCTGGCGGGCGGCCAGCGGGGTGTCGTGGTGCCGGTCGCCCTCGTGGATGCGGATCGTCAGGGTGAGGTCGGCGTTGGCGACGGCGGACGGCAGCCGGGTGGTGCGGACGCGCGCCCGCCAGCCGGCGTACAGGTCCCGGTCCTTGCGGGTGCGCCAGCGGTCGCGCCGGTAGACCTGCTCGACCGGGACGGCGTACTCGCGCCGCCCGTCGGAGAGGACCAGTTCGATGCGGTTGGTGAAGGGCCGGTCGATGTCCGTGGCGGCGAGGACCAGCAGGCCCTGGAACTCGATCTCGCCGCCGGTCCAGTCGAGGGTCTCCAGGACGGCGCCGATCTTCGGGACGCGCAGCAGCCGGGTGTCGACGGGGTCGCCGGCGATCCTGCGGTAGACGCCCTCGTCGTCGAGGTGGAGGGTCGGCAGGTAGTCCGGCGCGGTCCGCGGTTCGGCGAAGAGGTCCAGGTCGCCGGTGACGATCGCGTGGTGCTGGAGCCGGGCCAGGGGCTGGACGGTGTACTGGAGGACGAGGTCGGTGGGTATCCCCGAGTAGATCTCGTGCAGCCAGGGCAGGGCGGCGGCGATCTCCGGCTTGCTCATGATCCGGTGCATGTTCCGCACGTAGGGCTGGAGCGTGCGGACGACGAACCGCTGGGCGAGGCGCACCGTGCGCTCCGGCTGCTCCTGGACCGCCCTCAGGACGTGGGCGGCGAGCCGGACGATCTCCTGGGTCTTCACCGGGTCGTTCCACGGCCGGTCGAAGAGGGAGCCCCGCAGTTCCTCGTCGCGCGCGTAGAAGCGGGCGCCGCGGGCGATCGCGATCCGGCGGGAGCGGAGCAGCGCGGGGACGGTGAACCAGTCGTCCTCGAAGCCGGGGCCGGGGCCGCAGCGGAAGCGGTGGGCGCGCACGTAGGAGGTCTTGAACAGCTTCGCGCCGAGGGCGGTGGAGAAGACCAGGTACGGCGCGTCGTCGAGGCGGTCGACGGCGGTGTTCTCCTTGAAGTACCGCTGCCAGGGCTCTTCCTCGTTCAGCGCCGGGCCGGGGAAGTTGTCGGCGCGGCCGACGACGACGTCGACGCCGGTGTCGACGCGGCGGGCGGCGGCCAGGAGCCGGGCGACCGCGGCCTCGCCGAGGATGTCGCGGGCCCGCGCGAACATGACGTAGGGCGCGGTGACGTACCGGAGGCCGTGGTCGAAGGCGGAGCGCAGGCCGAGGCTGTACTGCGTGACCACGCGGGCGTTGGGGTGCCGTGCGGTGAACTCGGCGAGCAGGTAGGGCGTCGCGTCGGTGGAGCCGTCGTCGACGAGGACGACCTCGGTGCCGGGGAAGTCCGCCTGGGCGGCGAGGGAGCCGAGGAAGTCGGGCAGGTCGTACTCGTCGTTGCGGCAGTGGACGACGACCGCGGCCCCGTACCGGCCGCCGGGGGCGGTGGCCGGGGCGGTCGGCGGGGCGTCCCGCCACCACAGCCACGGGGTGCCGCGCGGCTGGACCCTGGACCGGGTCTCGGTGGTCTGCGGGCGCAGGCCGAGGTTGCCGCTGACCGTCTCGTAGACCTCGTAGGTCGCCGCGCCGGTGGCGTACCGCAGGTCCTGGACGTCGACGGCGCCGATGTTGAGCGCGGTGGAGGCGCGCTCCCCGCCGTGCCGGAGCTGGACGAAGAAGTTCCAGTGGCCGCCGTGGTCGGCCTTGCCGAGGGTGGCGGCCAGGTCGATCGTGGCGTGGTAGCGGATCCAGTGCTCGTCCACCTCCACGCCGGTGGCGGGGAAGGGGTGGTCCGTCTTGGTGCTGCGGCGGCGCAGCACGGCCGTGAGCGAGGTCTTGCCCTCGGGGTCGACGCGGCCGAACTGGTTCCTGATGGCACCGGCGATGTGCATCCGGTCGCCGACGATCTCGACCCGGGACGCCTCGTTGTAGAGGCGCGCGTCGGCGAGCTTGGTGCCGGTCAGTTCGAGGTCGGTGACGTCGAGGAACCGCTCGGCGCCGTCGATGCCGAGCATCGAGGCCGACCAGTAGACGCGGCCGTCGCGCTCGACGACGTCGGAGCTGACGACGCTGCGGCGGCGGGTGAAGTCGGCCGCGGACACGGCGATGTCGGTCCGCCCGTGCATGAGGCCGAAGGCGCGCACCCGCTCCATGGGCCCGCACAGGTCGTACGTCTGCGGGTGCAGGCTCCGCAGGTACGGGGCGACGGCCCGCACGAAGCCGCGGCGGTAGTTCTCGTCGCCGCCGCGCAGTTCGGGGGTGTAGAGGCGCAGGTCGTGCGCGAGGAACTTGGCGCCCTTGTGGGCGAGCAGGTCCGGGCGGCCGACGTCGGTGAGGAAGTGGTCGGTGTACTGGTGGACGAGGACCCGGTCGCGGATGCTGCGGAGCTCGTGGCGCCGGTTGGTGATGGAGGGCTGGTCGCTCTCGCTCTCCCACATCCACCGGTAGACGGGGGTGGCGAGGAGGGTGAGGGAGCGGGCGTGGAAGTTCGCGACGGTGGAGAAGTAGGTGTCCTCGAAGAAGACGCCCTCGGGGAAGCGGATGCCGAAGTCGTCGAGGAAGTCGTGGCGGTAGAGCTTGCCGGCCGCGATGGGGTCGGCGAAGAGCTCGGGGAAGGCGCCGAGGCCTCCGACGGTCTGGTCCCCGGCGTAGAGCTGCGGCTGCCAGACGGTGACCTCGTCGGTGCCCAGGTTGACGCGCAGGGCGCGGCCGGCGGTGACGTCGGAGCCGGTGGCGAGCGCGGAGGAGAGCAGTTCCTCGACGGCCTTGAGGGGCAGTTCGTCGTCGGCGTCGAGGAACATCACGTACTCGCCGGTGGCGGCCTCGATGCCGTTGTTCCGGGGCGCTCCGCAGCCGCCGCTGTTCTCCGGCCGCTCGATGATCCGCACCCGGTCGTCCTGGGCGAACCGGCGGGCGGTGAGCAGCGTGCCGTCGGTGGAGCGGTCGTCGACGACCAGGACCTCGACGTTGCGGTGGGTCTGGGAGAGGGCCGACTGGAGGGCGCGGGAGAGCGTGGCGCTCGCGTTGTGGGCGGGGACGACGATGCTGACGCGGTAGTGCGTGATGTCCTGCGGAACGCTCATGACCAGCTCTGCCCCGAGTCCGCGTGGTGGTGGCCGGGGTGGGGCTGTGCGGGGACGCGCGGGAGCCACGCGGTGTCCTGCGCCTCGGGCTCGGCGGGGTAGGGGTGCGGGTACGGCTGGAAGCCGGGGTCGTCGTCGGGTTCGGGGGCGGGGAAGCGCTGGTCCATCCACGTGACCTGCTCGTTCCAGCCGTCCGGCTCCGTCCGGGCGTCGTGGGGGTACGGATGGTCCTGGGAGCCCCGGAGGTGCTGGCGGTCCCGGTCGTCGCGGGAGTACGGGTGCTCCTGGAGGCGCAGGTCGTCGCGGGAGTACGGGTCGCCCTGGTCCGTCCACGCGTCGGCGCCGGTGTCCGGGCGTCCCTGGTCGCCTTCGCGGCGGCGGTGCCGGCCGGCCTGGAGGTGGGGCGAGATGGAGCCCGCGCGGGTGGGGACGCTGTCGGGCGCGAGGCGCTCCATGGTGCGCGTGAAGTCGCGGGTGGAGAGCCAGAACTTGAACATGATCACGAGTTCGAAGGCGCCCAGGAGGATCGCGGAGACCGCGGTCGTCACGAGGACGTGGCCGATGAGGGGGCCGACGATGAAGATGAACATCTGGAACTCGATGCCGCTGATCAGGTGCGGCCGGATGCGGGTGCGCAGGAGGGCGTGGCGGAAGCGGGCGTACCAGGGGAAGCTCTTGCGGAACTGCTGGTGGAGGTCGATGACCTCGGGCTGGCCGGGCCGGGTGGTCGCGGCGGCCTTGAGGGTCTCGCCCTCCGCGAGGGGGTTCGCGCGGAGCAGGTCCTCCATGAAGACGACCTTCTGGTCCTCCTCCTTCACACCGGCCTCGGCCTGCCGGGCGAGGGTGACGGCCTCGATCTTGGCGCGCATGGACATGCGCATCTTGTAGATCTGGAGCGCGTCGACGTAGCGGAGCATGTCGAGGAAGACGACGACGAGGGCGGCGAGCAGGAAGACCGGCTCGTCGGTCCGGAGGAACTGGCCGCCCATCAGCGCGAGGGCGCAGAACAGCACCCGGATGCGGTCGAAGACGTAGTCGAGCCAGCCGCCGAAGACGGAGCCGTTGCCCTTGAGCCGGGCGAGCTTGCCGTCGATGCAGTCGAGGATGAAGCTGACGTGGTAGAGCCCGGCGCCGATGGCGAGGGACTCGTAGTCGCCCTTGAGGAAGAAGCCGGCCGAGCCGAGGCCGACGAAGAGGGCGGCCCAGGTGACGCGGTTCGGGGTGATCCAGTCGAACCGGGCGAAGAGGCAGACGAGCCGGGTGGCGACGGGGTCGACGAGGAGCACGGTCCACCAGGCGTCACGCTTCTTGCACGTGAGTTTCTGGACAGCCCGGAGTGACAGCTTCTGCATGAGCCCCTCAGTCGTCGGCGCACGGACATCTGGTGCGGCAGGGCAGCCATTGGCCTGCCGCCCGAAGCGTTCGGGCCGGGGGGCCGTCCACGCGATCCACACATGTGGTCCACTTGTGGTTCACATAAAGACTGCATGAGACTAGCAAATGCGATCGACGTTCGAAACTTGGAACGGGTCGAATGTGGCGGGTCCCACCTGCGTCAAAGGGCCCGCCAGGGCTCGAAGTCCAGCCCCTCCGCCCCCTCGCGCTGGCGCATGACCCGGGGCTCCCCGTCGGTGCCCAGCACGGCCGCCACCACCCGCCCCCCGGCGTCCAGGGCCACCGCCGGAGCCACCAGGGACCGCTCGCCGCCGGGCGCCCACCAGGTGCCCGTGTCGGGGCGGCCGTCGGCGTGCACCCCGATCGCGACCGTCCCGTCGCCGCCCGGCCGGACCAGTACCGTGCAGGACCAGCCCTGGACCGCCGCGCCGACGGCACCGGTCGCGGCCCCGCTGCCGTCGGCACCGCCCAGGGCTTCCGGCGCGGGCGCGCCCGGCCGCCAGAGGCAGAGTTCGTTGGTGTCGGCGTACCGGAAGCGGACGCCGCCGGCCTCGGGGGCGGCCGCGAGGCTGCCGGGGACCATCCGGACCGGGACCTCCCGGTCCTCCGTCCAGCTCCGGGCCGCCGGGTCGTAGTGCCAGCGCACGGCCTCCGCGCGGTCGCGGCGCCGGGCCACGAGGTCGACGCCGCCGCCCGGGCCGGGGACGGCGGCCAGCTCGTCGGCGACCCGCAGGCCGCGCAGGTGCTCCCAGCCGGTCCAGTGCCCGGCCCGGTCCTGGCGCCGGGTGCTGATGCCGCGCCCGACGTTGCGCACGAAGACGTGCAGGGCGCCCTCGGCGTCGAGCGCGGCGACGGGGAAGCCGACCTGCCGGGCCCGCTCCCACTCGCGCGCGTTCGGGTTGCCGATCGACTGCCAGGGGGCGAGCGGCCGGCCGCTCTGGTACTGGACGGCGGTGACGACCTCCAGGGCCCGCTCCCCCTTGTCCGTGGCCCTGCGCAGGCCGAGGAGGCGGACGTACCCGTCGGAGCCCTGGAGCACGGTGAGACCCGGCATCAGTTCCGGAGGCGTTTCGAGCAGTTCGGGGCCGTCCCAGTCCGGTCCCCCCGGCGCGGTCTCCGTCCAGCGCAGGACGCCGGCGGCGGACAGCAGGTGGACGGAGAGGCGCCCGTCCGCGCCCCGGGTGAGCCAGCGGCTCTGCCGGGGGTACCGGGAGGCGGCCTCCCCCGGGGCGTACGGATCGGTGCCGGCGCGCCGGCAGTCCACGTACACCGGCCGGCCGGTGCGCTCCTGGTACGCGCGGGCCGCAGCCAGGGCGGCCCGGGCGGCGGCCCCCCGGGCGGGGGGCTCGACGACCGCGTACTTCCGTTCCCCGCCCTCGACGGCGACGCTCTCCGGGTCGGGGTCGAGCGTGCCGACCCGGGTCGGGCCGAGGTCGAGGAAGAGGTCGAGCAGCCGTTCCCCGGCGTCGCCCCGGACGTCCAGCACGTACGGCTCGCCGGCGATCCGGTGCCCGCGCTCCCGCGCGGCGGCCAGGGCGGAGCCGAGGGCCTCGGCCTCGCCGGGCTCCCCCCGGCCGAGGCAGACCACGGCGAGGGGCACGCCGGGCGGCTCCGCGCCGAGCGGCGCGATCGCCTCGGCGGGCGCGGCCACCACCAGGAGCAGCAGGCCGGGGGCGGGGCGGGCGCCGCCCGCGAGGCGCCCGGACCGTGTTCTCCGGTCGGTTCCTCGCGCCATCTCCGCCCCCTGTAGTCGACTGCCGTTCGCCACCCCGTCGATCATCCTTTCGACCGACGCCTCCCCGGAACGATAGACGGCCGCACGGGGACCGGAAAATCCGTACCCGTCGTACACATGTCCGACAGCGGCCTATACTGCACGGTCACAGGCGCCCGCGGCCCCTGTACGACCGGGGGGGAAACCGGATTCCCCGTCGCCCGACGCCGTCAGCAGATGCGAGGAATCACCGCACCATGAGCCAGGACACACGCACGCCCGACACCGGCGGCCGCCGTTCCGCCCGCGCCTCGCGGCCGCCCCGCAAGCGCCGCAGAACCGGCCGGATCGTCCTGCTGACGCTGCTCGTCCTGCTCCTGGCCGCGGGCGGCGGCGCGTACTGGATGTACAGCAGCCTCGACGGCAACATCAAGGGCGTCGACATCGAGAAGGCGCTCGGCGACGACCGCCCGGAGAAGCTGCCCACCAGCGGCCAGAACCTGCTCGTCCTGGGCTCCGACTCGCGGGCGGGCGCCAACGGCGACCTGGCCGGCGGCAACGTCGGCGGGGGCCGCTCGGACACCGCGCTCGTGGTGCACGTGCCCGAGGGGCGGACCGAGGCCGTCGCCGTGAGCATCCCGCGCGACACCCTGGTCACCCGGCCCGAGTGCGTCCGCGGCGACGGCTCGGCCGCGCCCCCGGCCCAGCGGGTCATGTTCAACTCCGTCTACGCCCAGTTCGGTCCGGCCTGCGTGGTCAAGACCGTGGAGTCGATGTCCGGGGTCCGGCTCGACCACTTCCTGGAGATCGACTTCGCCGGCTTCAAGGACCTGGTCGACGCCATCGGCGGGGTCACGGTCGACGTGAAGGAGCCGATCGACGACAAGCAGAGCGGCCTCCACCTCGAAGCCGGCCCGCAGCGGCTCGACGGCACCCAGTCGCTCGCCTTCGTCCGCACCCGCCACGGCGTCGGCGACGGCAGCGACCTCGGCCGCATCAGCCTCCAGCAGCAGTTCCTGACCGCCCTCCTCTCCGAGGTCAAGAAGCAGGACCTGCTCGGCAGCCCCGCCAAGAGCTACAAGATCGCCGACTCGGCGACCAAGGCGCTCACCACCGACTCCGCGCTGGCCTCCCTGACCGCGCTCAGCGAGTTCGGCCGCAGCCTGAACGGCGTCGACCCGCAGAACATGGAGACGATCATGCTGCCGGTCGCCTACGACAAGAAGGACCCGAACCGCGTCGTCCCCGCCGAGCCGAACGCCACCCAGCTGTGGAAGGCGATCCGCGAGGACGCCGAGATCCCCGCGTCCGCGAAGAAGTCCCCCGCCACGGGCGGCTGACCGCGCCCCGACGTGCCGGTGCCCCGGGCCCCCTCCCTCTGAGGGGGCCCGGGGCACCGGCACGTCCGGGGTCAGATCCGCGTCCACGTCCCCGGCAGGAGACCCGTCCCCGCCTCCCGGCCCGCCACTATCGGCTCGCCGCCCGGAGCGACCGCCGCGGCGACGACGGTGCCGGAGGCGTCGCCCGCCAGGACCGGGGGGCCCTGGACGGCGGGGCCCGAGGGGGTCCAGCGCAGCTCGGTCCCCTCCCGCTCCGCCGGGTAGGAGGCGAACAGCATCCGGCCCGAGGAGTCGCGCTGGGCGAGCAGCGTGTGGTCGAGGCCGTCGACGGAACGGCGGACGACGCTCAGCGGGCCCTCGCCGACCGCCCCGCCGAGGGGCACGGGCTCCAGGGCCCGCTCGGGCGACCAGGCGCACACCCGCCCCTCCTTGTCCAGGTAGAAGGCGGTGACGTGCCCGGAGGGACCCTGCACGGCCGCCATGGTGCCCATGGTGACCGGGGCCGGGAGGAGCTCCTCGCGGAGCGGCTTCGCACCGGACTCGCGCTGCACGTAGCGGACGAGCCCCGCGGCGTGCGAGGAGTACAGCTCCACGAAGCCCGACCCGTTGGTGACGGCCACCGGCAGGGGGTCGGTCTTGGAGCCGAGCAGGTCCCACCAGGGGTGCCAGCCGCCCGCGTCCTTCTGGGCCCGCACGCTGATGCCGCCGCCGCCGTTCCGGCAGAAGACGTACGCGCGCCCGATGCCGTCCACGGTCACGGAGGGGGTCCCGGTCCACTGGTGGGCGGCGCCGTTGGGATGGGTGATCGAGCGCCACTCCAGGGCCGGACGGCCCGTCTGGTACTGGGTGCTGTGCACCAGTTCGACGCGGTCCGGCTCGCCGCCCGCCACGGACCGGAGGCCGACGAGGTGCACGTACCCGTCGGCGCCCTGGCCCACCGAGAGGCTGGGCAGCAGCCCGCCGCTGCCGCCGCCGATCGGCACGGGCCCGCTCCAGCCGCCGCCGGCGTTCTCCGTCCAGCGCACCACTCCGCCGTCCCGGGGCAGGTAGAGGCTGAATCTGCCCTCCTTCCCGCGGGCCAGCCAGGAGCCCCGCAGGCGGGGGTCGGCGGAGGGGCCGTGGGGGCGGGCGGCGGGGGCCTCGGATCGATTCGCCATGAGAGGTGCAGCGCTCCGGTCATCGGGGTGCGGGTCGGATACGAGCCGACTGTAGCGGCCCCTTCGAACGCTCTTCCCCTCGCCCGCCGCCCCGCTTCCGGCGGCCCCTCAGTACCGGGCGTCCTGGCCCTCCCGGCCCAACCGGCTGTGACTCCGCCCGTACAGGAAGTACACGACGACGCCGATCGCCATCCAGACCGCGAACCGGAACCAGGTCTCGCCCGGCAGGTTGAGCATCAGCCAGAGCGAGGCCGCGATGGAGAGGATCGGCAGCGCGGGCACCCAGGGGGTGCGGAAGGCGCGCGGCAGGTCGGGGCGGGTGCGGCGCAGGACGATGACGCCGGCCGCGACCATCACGAAGGCGAAGAGGGTGCCGATGTTCACCAGGGTCGCCAGTTCGTTGATGCTGGTGAAGCCGGCGACGATCGCGATGACGACGCCGAGCAGGATCGTCGGCCGGTACGGGGTCCTGAACCGCGGGTGCGTGACGGAGAAGAAGCGCGGCAGCAGGCCGTCGCGGCTCATCGCGAAGAAGACGCGGGTCTGGCCGAGGAGCAGGATCAGACAGACCGTGGTGAGGCCGACGGCGGCGCCGAAGCTGATCACGCCCGCGTAGAAGGGATGGCCGGCGGCTTTGAAGGCGTCGGCGAGCGGGGCGCTGACGGACAGCTCCTTGTAGTTCTGCATGCCGGTGACGACGAGGGAGACGGCCACGTAGAGCACGGTGCAGATGAGGAGCGAGCCGAGGATGCCCCGGGGCATGTCCCGCTGCGGCAGCTTGGTCTCCTCGGCGGCGGTGGCCACCACGTCGAAGCCGATGAAGGCGAAGAAGACGACGGAGGCGGCGGTGAAGATGCCCATGACGCCGAAGTTCGTCGGCTCGTACCCGAAGAGGAGCTGGACCAGCGGGGAGTCCCAGTTGGAGCCGCCGCCCTCCGGGGTGACGGCCGGCGGGATGAAGGGCTTGTAGTTGTCGCCGACGACGAAGAACAGACCGGCGACGATCACGATCATCACCACGGTCACCTTGATCGCCACGACGAGCGCGGTGATCCGGGCGGAGAGCTTCATGCCCAGGACGAGGACGACGGTGAGGACCAGGACGAGCAGGAACGCCAGGATGTCGAAGGTCCCGCCGGGCGCGTCCGGCCCCTCAAGGGCCGCCGGCAGGTGCCAGCCGGCGTTGTCCATGAGCGACCGGACGTAGCCCGACCAGCCGACGGCCACCACCGCCGTACCGAGGGCGAACTCCAGGACGAGGTCCCAGCCGATGATCCAGGCGGGCAGCTCGCCGATGGAGGCGTACGCGAAGGTGTACGCCGATCCGGCCACCGGCACCGTCGAGGCGAACTCGGCGTAGCAGAGGGCGGCGAGGGCGCAGACGATGCCGGCGGCGACGAAGGCGAGGGCCGTCGCCGGGCCCGCGTTCTCCTTGGCGACCTTGCCGGTGAGGACGAAGATGCCGGTGCCGATGATGACGCCGACGCCGAAGACCGTCAGGTCCCAGGCGGACAGGGACTTCTTGAGGGCGTGCTCCGGCTCCTCCGTGTCCCGGATCGACTGCTCGACCGTCTTGGTCCGGAACACACCGGAATTGGCCCTTGGGTGTTGGTCCGTGCTCACCGTGGCACCTCCGCGCTCCGTCCGACGTCGGTCCCGGTGCCTCCGCGGGTCGGAGGCTGTGACGACGTCTGCCCGAACAGAGCCAGGATGCACGCGAACGGGCCGGTCGGCACCCGGGAGGGTGGGCCGACCGGCCCAATGGGTGGCGCGGGGGTGGTACGGAGGTGGTGCGGGGTCAGTCCCGGGCGGGCTCCGCGGTCTTGGCGCCGCTCTTCTCGGCGCTCTCCTCCGCGCTGTCCTCGTACCGGCCGTCGAGGCGGGAGACGAGGCCGGTGACCTGCCGGGCGACGTCCGGGGCGGTCAGACCGATCTCGGCCAGGACCTCGGCGCGGGAGGCGTGGTCGAGGAAGCGCGGCGGGATGCCGAAGTCGCGCAGCGGCACGTCCACGCCGGCGTCGCGGAGCGCCTGGGCGACGGCCGAGCCGACGCCGCCGACGCGGCTGTTGTCCTCGACGGTGACGACGACCCGGTGGCGCGCGGCGAGCGGGGCGAGGGCCTCGTCGACGGGCTTGACCCAGCGGGGGTCGACCACGGTGGTGGAGATGCCCTGCCGGTCGAGGAGGTCGGCGATCTCCAGGCACATCGGCGCCAGGGCGCCGACCGAGACCAGGAGGACGTCGGGCCTGTCGGTGCCGGGCTCGCGGAGCACGTCCATGCCACCGACGCGGCGCAGGGCGGGGACGGCGGGGCCGACCGCGCCCTTGGAGAAGCGGACCACGGTGGGCGCGTCGGTGACCTCGACGGCCTCGCGGAGCTGGGCGCGGACCTGGTCGGCGTCGCGCGGGGCGGCGAGCCGCAGGCCGGGTACGACCTGGAGGATCGACATGTCCCACATGCCGTTGTGGGAGGCGCCGTCGGTGCCGGTGACGCCGGCCCGGTCGAGGACGAAGGTGACGCCGCACTTGTGCAGGGCCACGTCCATCAGGACCTGGTCGAAGGCGCGGTTGAGGAAGGTGGCGTACACCGCGAAGACCGGGTGGAGGCCGCCGGTGGCCAGGCCGGCCGCGGAGACCGCGCCGTGCTGCTCGGCGATGCCGACGTCGAAGACGCGCTCGGGGAAGGCCTTGGCGAACTTGTCGAGGCCGACGGGCTGGAGCATGGCCGCGGTGATGGCGACGACGTCCGCGCGCTCCTTGCCGAGGGCGACCATCTCGTCGGCGAAGACGCCGGTCCAGTCGGCGCCGGAGGTGGCGATCGGGAGGCCGGTGTCGGGGTGGATCTTGCCGACGGCGTGGAAGCGGTCGGCCTCGTCCTGGAGGGCGGGCTGGTAGCCGCGGCCCTTCTCGGTGAGGCAGTGGACGATGACGGGGCCGCCGAAGCGCTTGGCGCGCGTCAGGGCGGACTCCAGGGCCTCGATGTCGTGGCCGTCGATGGGGCCGACGTACTTGAGGCCGAGGTCCTCGAACATGCCCTGGGGGGCGATGAAGTCCTTGAGGCCCTTCTTGGCGCCGTGCAGGGTCTCGTAGAGCGGCTTCCCGACGACCGGGGTGCGCTCCAGGATGTCCTTGCCGCGGGCGAGGAAGCGCTCGTAGCCGTCGGTGGTGCGCAGGGTCGCCAGGTGGTTGGCGAGGCCGCCGATGGTGGGCGCGTAGGAGCGCTCGTTGTCGTTGACGACGATGACGAGGGGGCGGTCCTTGGCGGCGGCGATGTTGTTCAGCGCCTCCCAGGCCATGCCGCCGGTGAGGGCGCCGTCGCCGATGACGGCCACGACGTGGTCGTCCTTCTTCAGGACCTCGTTCGCCTTGGCCAGGCCGTCGGCCCAGCCGAGGACCGTGGAGGCGTGCGAGTTCTCGATGACGTCGTGCTCGGACTCGGCCTGCGAGGGGTAGCCGGAGAGGCCGCCCTTCATCTTGAGCCGGGAGAAGTCCTGGCGGCCGGTGAGGAGCTTGTGGACGTAGCTCTGGTGGCCGGTGTCCCAGAGGACCTTGTCCTTCGGGGAGTCGAAGACGCGGTGCAGGGCGATGGTCAGCTCGACCACGCCCAGGTTGGGTCCGAGGTGCCCGCCGGTCTTGGAGACGGCGTCCACGAGGAACGT
The DNA here is from genome assembly GCA_000716465.1 of Streptomyces bikiniensis. Taxonomy (GTDB): domain Bacteria; phylum Actinomycetota; class Actinomycetes; order Streptomycetales; family Streptomycetaceae; genus Streptomyces; species Streptomyces bikiniensis. Next base: position 266,863 of record JNWL01000002.1, on the reverse strand, counting down.
CCGGATCTCGTCGGCCAGCTGGTCCAGCTGTTCCGGGGAGAGCCGGTCCAGGTCTCGCGGTCCCCTGATACGGGTCAGCAGAGCCACCCGTTCCTCCTTGCGTTTGAGCTGGTCGAGCTTGCCGATTCGTCGAGTCTAATGTTCCGTCCCGGATCGTGGGCAGCGGGCCGGGGGATGTGGCGTCACTCCCACGGCCCGCGGACCGGCGATCCGTACGGCTCCGTACGGGTGTGTGCACTGGTCCGGACGCACGGGCGCCCGGCGCCGGTTTCACGGCGCCGGGCGGGTGTGGCGGGCGTTACGCGTGCGTGGCGGCGGCCCTTCCGGGCGCGTCCCGCCGGTTTTCCGGGCGCTAAAGGGTGTTACAGAAGGCTCGGTTTTGGGCATTTTGCCTGTATGGGTGGGGTGTTGCGGGCTGAGCCGTTGTGGGTGGAGACGTTCACGGGCTTACGGATGGACCGGTTCGCGAAGCTGGTGAAGGTCGTGAAGGAGCGGGGTGGGAACGGGCCGGGTGGTGGCCGTCCGTGGTGTCTGCCGCTGCCGGACCGGGTGCTGCTGGTGGCCGTGTACTACCGCACGAACCTCACCATGCGGCAGCTCGCTCCGCTGTTCGGCATCTCGCCGGCGACGGTGTGCCGGGTCATCCAGCGGCTCCAGCCGCTGCTGGCGCTCGAACGGGCTCCGCGGCCGGTGGTGGACACCGACCGGTTGTGGATCGTGGACGGCACTTTGATCCCGGTCCGCGACCGGAAGGTCGCAGCTTCGTCCCGCAACTACCGGTTCTCGGCGAACGTGCAGGTCATCATCGATGCCGACACCCGCCTGGTCGTCGCCGCGGCCCGCCCGGCGCCGGGCAACAAGGCCGATGCCCATGTCTGGTGCGAGTCGGGCCTGCCCGTCCTGACGGCGGGAACGACCGTGATCGCGGACGGCGCCTACCTCGGCACCGGCCTGATCGTCCCGCACCGCAAGAGAGCCGGCCGCCCCCTCCTGCGCGGGCAGGAGGAGGACAATGCCGAGCACCGACGGGTCAGGGCCCGTGTCGAGCACACGTTTACCCGGATGAAGAACTGGAAGATCCTTCGCGACTGCCGCCAGAAAGGCGACGGCCTTCACCACGCGGTCCAGGCCGTCGCCGCCATGCACAACCTCGCCATGGCGCGGTGAAACAGCAGTTCAGGTGCCGCTTCTGCCTGCCGAAGCCGGACCTTCTGCAACACCCTTTAGGCGCGTCCGGCCGTCTTCTGGGTCTTGCGGGAGACGGAGTCGATGATCACGGCGATGAGCAGGACCGCTCCGGTGATCATGTACTGGATGGCGTTCGAGGACAGGTTCATCTGGTTGAGGCCCTGGACGATCGACTGGATGACCAGGATGCCCAGGAGCGCCGACCAGACCTTGCCGCGTCCGCCGAACAGGGACGTGCCGCCGATGACCGCCGCGGCGATGCACATCATCAGCTGGTTGCCGCCGCCGAGGGAGCGGTCGGCGCCGCCGGTCGCGGAGGCGAGGAACAGGCCGCCGACGGCGCCCATGGTGCCGGAGATCATGAAGACCGAGATCCGGATCCAGGAGACGTTGATGCCGGCGCGGCGGGCGGCCTCGATGCCGCCGCCGACCGCGAAGACCTGGCGGCCGTAGGTGGTGCGGCGCAGCACGAAGTCGGTGACGAGCAGGATCACCAGGAAGATCACCAGGGAGAGCGGCAGGCCCTGCTCCTGGTTGAAGCCGTACGCGGCGACGAGGACCAGGACCGCGAGGACGGCGGTGCGCAGGACGATCTCGCTCTGCGGGCGGTGCGGCAGGCCGGCGGCCCTGCGGCGGCGCGCGTCGCGGAACTGGGCCAGGTAGAAGGCGGCGATCACGACGGCGGCGAGGCCGTAGGCGGCGGCGACGTCGGAGAAGTAGTACTTCGTGAGGTCGTTGACGAAGCTGCCGATCGGGGTGGAGATGGTGGAGCGCTCGCCCATCACCCAGGTCTGGAGGCCGGCCCAGCCGAGGAAGCCGGCGAGGGTGACGACGAAGGCGGGCACGCCGATCTTGGCGAACACGATGCCGTGGAAGGCGCCGATCAGGGTGCCGGACAGGATGCCGAGGAGGATGGCGAGGCCGTCGGGCATGTCGGTGCCGAGGACGCCCCAGACGGAGCCGGCGAGACCGGCCACGGAGCCGACGGCGAGGTCGATCTCGCCGAGCAGCAGGACGAAGACGATGCCGACGGCCATGATGCCGGGGCCGACCGCGTACAGCGTGATCTGGTCGAGGTTGTACGAGGTGATGAAGTTGCCGGTGAGGGCCTGGAAGACGACGCCGATGACGATGAGGCCGACGACGACGGGCAGCGAGCCGATCTCGCCGGAGCGGATCTTGCGCTTGAACTCCTCGACGTAGCCCTTGAAGCCCTGCTCGCGGACGAGGAGGCGGGGGTCGACGGCGGGGATCGCGGCGGCGGCCGGGGCCTCGGTGACCGGCGCGTCGGGGGTGCGGGGGTCGGGCACCGCGGCCGGGTCGTTCGCGGTGGGAGGGGTCGTGCTCACTTCGCTACCTCCGCGTTGCGGGCCTGGCGGCGGGTCACGGCGTTGTCCGTGGCACCGGTGATCGCGGCGATGATCTCTTCGTGCGTGGTGGTGGCGACCGGGAAGGTGCCGTTGTTGCGGCCCAGGCGGAGGACGGCCACGGTGTCCGCGACGGCCTTCACGTCGGCCATGTTGTGGCTGATGAGGATGACGCCGAGGCCCTGCTCGCGCAGCCGCTCGACCAGGTCGAGGACCTGGGCGGTCTGCTCGACGCCGAGGGCGGCGGTCGGCTCGTCGAGGATCACGATCTTCGGGTCGCCGACCAGGGCGCGGGCGATGGCCACGACCTGCCGCTGGCCGCCGGAGAGGGCGGCGACGGGGATGCGGACGCTGGGGATGCGGATGGAGAGGGTGGAGAGCAGGTCCTTCGCGCGCTTCTCCATGGCGACCTCGTCGAGGACGCCACCCTTCTTGATCTCGCGGCCGAGGAACAGGTTGGCGACGACGTCGAGGTTGTCGCAGAGCGCGAGGTCCTGGTAGACGGTCGCGACGCCGAGGTTCTGGGAGTCCTGGGGGCGGGAGATCTCGACCTGCCTGCCCTCCCACTCGATGACGCCCTCGTCGATGGGGTGCACGCCGGCGATCGTCTTGACCAGCGTGGACTTTCCCGCTCCGTTGTCGCCGACGAGCGCGACGACCTCACCTGCGTGGACTTCGAGATCGACACCGGAGAGGACCTGGACCGCTCCGAATCGCTTGAAGATCCCGCGCAACGCCAGCACGGGCGTCTGGGACACGTGAACCAACTCCTTCGCCGCCCGCGGACGGCGGCACGTCGCGCCGCAGGTGCAGCGCCAGCAAAGTTCTGGGGGTGGGCTTCGTCCGGTCCCCGGGCCGACAGCGGGGTCTGGGTCGGCCGGGGACCGGACGGGCTTGGGGGAGCGGACCGGGCCCGTCGCCGGTCGCCGTACGGGGCCTTCACCTTCCGTACGCGGGCGGCCGCGCGTCCGGCGCCGTCTCGGTCGGGAGACGGCCGGGGGCCGGGCGCGGGCCGGGCCGGGGTCCGCGGTGCCGGGCCCTCGCGGGCCCGGCGGGGTCGGGCACGGGCTACTTGATGCCCAGCTCGGTGCACTTGGCGGCGAGGTCCGCGGTGCAGAGGTCGGCGGCCTTGTAGATGCCGTCCTTGACGACCGTGTCCTGGATGTTCTTGCTGTCGACCACGACCGGCGGGAAGAGCGTGGACGGCACGCCGTCGGTCTCGCCCTCGGCGCCGAGGGCCTTGCCCTGGAGCAGGTTCACCGCGAACTTGGCGGCCTCGGGGGCCAGCTGGAGCGGCGACTTGTAGATCGTGAAGGTCTGGGTGCCGGCGATGATGCGCTGGACGCCCGCGACCTCGGCGTCCTGGCCGCCCACCGGGATGCCCTTGATGCCGGCGTTCTCCAGGGAGGTGACGATGCCGCCCGCCATGCCGTCGTTGGCGGAGTAGACGGCGCCGATCTTGTCCTTGCCGACGGAGGAGATCGCGGCGGACATCTTCTCGCCGGCGACCTTCGGGTCCCACTCGCCGGAGGCCTCGTAGGCGATCTTGCCGACCTTGCCGTCGAGGGCGGTGTGGGCGCCCTTCTTGAACAGCGCGGCGTTCGGGTCCTTCTCGTCGCCGTTGATCATCACGACGTTGGCGGTGGCGGCCTTGTCGCCGAGCGCGGCGAGGAGGGCCTGGCCCTGGAGCTCGCCGACCTTGTTGTTGTCGTGGCTGACGTAGGCGTCGGCGCCCTTGACGGCGCGGTCGTACGCGACGACCTTGACGCCCTTGGCCTTGGCGTCCTTGACCCAGCTCTCGGCCTTGGTGGCGTCGACCGGGTCGAGGGCGATGACCTTGATGCCGTCGGCGATGAACTGGTCGAACTGCTGCTTCTGCTTGACGACATCGGAGACGGCGTTGTTGTACACGACCTCGCAGCCGCCGCAGGCGGCCTTGACGGCCTTCTCGAACTGGGGCTTGTCCAGGGCCTCGTAGCGCGAGGTCTTGTTCTCGGGAAGGAGCAGGCCGATCTTGGTCGAGCTGCCCGAGCCGGCGGCGTCGTCCTTCTTGTCGCCACCGGCCTGGCCACAGGCGGCGAGCGAGAGGGCCATCGACACCGCGGCCGTGGCTATGACGGCGCGACGCGTCACTGCGTTCATTTGGGGTTGCCTCCCTGACGAGGCCGCGACGTTGCGGCCGAGGTGGCACGAAGTCAACTCGGCCGCAACGTTGACGTCAAGAAGTAAATTCTTAACGAGATGACAACGGTGGTGTTCGTTATCTAAGTGAAGGCAAGCCGAGAGGCCGGGGCGGCGGCCGGCAGCGCGCTCTCCAACAGGGTCGAATCGCCCATTTCGCTCAGGACGAGGGCGAGCGCGCCAAGCACCTCGGCGCGCCCGCCGAGGGCCCCCTGGGCCAGCGAGAGCTGCCGGGCGGCACTGGGGATCGCGTACCGCGAGACGGAGTCCCTGATGGGCGCCAGGACCAGCTCCCCGGCCTCCGCGAGGTCGCCGCCGAGCACCACCCGGCTGGGGTTGAGGAGGTTGCAGAGGTTGGCGATGCCGCTGCCGATGTGCCGTCCGACGTCCGCGATCACCCGGCGGCAGCCGGGGTCGCCCTCCCGGGCCAGCTGGACGACCCGCTCCATGGTCAGGTCGGGCCCGTGGCTCGGCTGGAGCAGCGGCAGGACGTAGCGGGCGGCCGTGAAGGTCTCCAGGCAGCCCCGGTTGCCGCAGCGGCAGACCGGACCGGACTCGTCCAGGGTGATGTGCCCGATCTCCCCCGCGGTGCCGCCGGGGCCCCGGTAGACCCGTCCGTCTATGACGAGCCCGGCGCCGACGCCGCTGGCCACCTTGATGTACGCCAGGTCCTTGACGCCCCGGCCACCGCCCCAGACCAACTCGCCGAGCGCGCCGAGGTTGGCGTCGTTGTCGACGTGCACGGGGACCCCGAGGCGGCCCGAGAGCTCCTCGGCGGGGTTGATGCCGCTCCACCCCGGCAGGATCGACGTCGAGCCGAGGGTGCCGGAGGAGACGTCGATCGGGCCCGGTACGCCGAGGCCGACGCCGATCACCTTGTCGGCACCGATCCCGGTGGTCAGGATCAGCCGCTTGACCAGCTGTTCCGCCCGGTCGAAGCCCTCGGCGGCGGAGGCGTCGACGTCGAGCGGCTCGGCCTCCTCGGCGAGCACCTGGTGGGCGAGGTTGCCGACGGCGACCCGGAGGTGGGTGTGGCCGAAGTCGACCCCGATCACGATGCCGGCGTCCCCGGAGAGCGAGACGCTGCGGGCCCGGCGCCCCCCGGCGGAGGTGGGCGTGACCTCGACGGTGCCGCCGTCCTTCAACTCCCGCACGATGTTGGAGACCGTGGCGGCGGAGAGGCCCGTCGCCCGGGCGATCTCCGCCTGGGTGAGCGAGCCGGCCATGCGCACCGCCCGGACGACCCGTTCGAGATTGGCCCTGTGCAGAGAAGTCTGCGACCCCGGAGTCTCCATCGACTCACTCACTCCCACCGTTTTCTCCAACATGTGAACTCTAAGGGGACGCTTTCGGCTTGCTCCCCGTCAAGACCTTGAGTGTCCGAGGTGAGGGTCACACGGCGTTCGCACGGGGTTTCCCGGGCCGTCTCCCCCGGGTGCCGCCGGACCTTCCCGGGCGGCCCTCCCCCGGCCCCGTACGACCGGGAGGGGCCCGGTCCGGCCCCGTACGGCCGGAAGAGCCCCCGGCGCGCGGTGCGCCGGGGGCCCTTCGGGAGCGGTGGCGGGGCCGGTGCGGCCCCGGGGTCACTTCACGGCGCCGGCGGTCAGGCCGGCCACCACCTGCCGCTGGAAGATGACGTACGCGGCGAGGACCGGGAGCATGGCCATGACCAGGCCGGCGAAGAGTCCGGACCAGTCACCCTTGTAGCCCTGGCTCACCGCGAGCTGGACGAGGCCCTGCGAGAGCACCTTCCGCTCCGGCTCGGTGTTGAGCACGGTCGGCAGCAGGTACTGGTTCCACTGCCCGAGGAAGTTGAAGATGCCGACGCTGATGAGGCCCGGCTTGGCCATCGGCAGCATCACCTGGAAGAAGGTCCGGGTGTGCGAGGCGCCGTCCACGAAGGCCGCCTCCGCCACCGAGGTCGGCAGGGTGCGGAAGAAGGCCGTGAGGAAGAAGACCGTGAACGGCAGCGAGTACGCGATGTAGACGAGGATCAGGCCGTGCAGCGTGTTGAGCAGGGCCATGTTCTGCATCACGTAGAACAGCGGCACGAGCGCCAGGATGATCGGGAAGCTCATCCCTCCGATGAAGAGGAAGTAGATGAAGCGGTTGCCCGGGAACTCGAAGCGGGCCAGGACGTAGGCCGCCATCGAGCCGAAGAGGAGCGTGCCGATCAGCGAGCAGCCGACCACCAGGAGGGTGTTCAGGAAGTAGTCGCTCATGTGCGCCTCGGTCCAGGCGCGCGACCAGTTCTCGAAGTGCAGCCTGTCGGGCAGCGACCACGGGGAGGTGAAGATCGCCCGGTCGGTCTTGAAGGAGGTCATGACCGCCCAGAGCAGCGGCATGACGACCATGATCGCCCAGAGGATCAGGATGCCGTGGGAGAAGACGTTCAGGGTGGCGCCCTCGCCCTTCGGCTCCTTGCGGGGCGCGGGGGCCTTCGTCTTGGTGATCACGGGGCCCGGCCCGGCCGGGGAGCCGGGGTTCTCCACTCCGGCGGGGGTCGTGTCGGTCGTCTTCATCAGAACTCCAGCCGCTCGCGCCGGCCCAGCTTCATCACGACGGCCGCGAAGGCCAGCGTCACGAGGAGCAGGGCGACACCGATGGTCGTTGCGTAGGCGGCCTGACCGTCCCGGAACGCCTTCTGGTACACGTACAGCGGAAGGACGATGGTGGAGTAGTCGGGCCCGCCGCCGCTGGGACCGACGGTCATGATCTGGACGACGGCGAAGGACTCGGCCCCGAGGGCGAGGATGCCCATGTAGATCCACCCGGACTGCACGGTGTCCCAGAGCAGCGGCAGGGTGATCCGGAAGAAGGTGGTGAAGCGGTTCGCGCCGTCGAGCAGGGCCGCCTCGTAGAAGTCCCGCGGAATGGACGCCATGCCGGCCGAGAAGAGGACGACGAAGAATCCGACGGTGGACCAGACGAGGACGACCATCACGCAGATGAGGGCGAGGTCGGGGTCTCCCAGCCAGTCCGGCTGGACGCTGCCGAGTCCGACGCCCTTCAGTACGGAATTGATGGCTCCGCTGTTCGGGTTGTACGCGAACTGGAAGAGCAGCGCGACGATCGCGATCGACAGCACCTGCGGGAAGAAATACACGATCTTGTAGAAGGACGATCCGCGCACGCCCGCGACGGCCGCGCCCTTGCGGCGCCGACCGCCGACATTGAGCATGAAGGCGAAGAACAGCGCGAGGCCGACGGTCACCAGCGGCAGCACCACCGCGAAGGTCAGGCTGTGCTGGAGCGATTTCCAGAAGATCTCGTCGTCCAGCATCCTGCTGTAGTTGCCGAATCCGATCATTCCGAATTCGGGGCTCAGTCCGGTCCAGTCCGTGAAGGAGTAGTAGATGGACTGGATGAACGGCCAGATGACGAAGAGCGCGTAGAGCGCGAGGGGGGCCGCCAGGAACCCCACGATGAAACGGTACTTGCCGTGTTGCATTTCCTACCGACCCCGATCTTTCCCGCGCCGGGCACGCCGCTCGTGCCGCGCGCCAAGGGGCCGGGGCCCGCTCCCGGTCGGCGGGAAGGGGCCCCGGCACCGCTCATCAGTGCTTGTAGTGCTTGATCGAGGAGTCCTTGGCCGCCTCGTCGGCGAACTTCTGGATCTTCTTGATCGTCTCGGCCGGGGTGGCGCGGCCGGCCATCATCTCGCCGATGCCGGCGACGCCGATCTTCTCCTTCTGGAGGGCGACGTACCAGTCCTGGAGGCGCGGGTTGACGACGTTCTGGCCGGCCTTCTCCAGGGCGGCGACGCCGGACTTGAGGCCCGGGGAGAGCTCGATGCCGTCGGTGCCGCCGTTGAGGGCGGTCAGGGACTTCACGGACTGGGTGAAGTTCTTGGAGGAGGCCTCGCTGAGCATGATGCGCAGCTGCTCCATGCCGCCCTCGGCGTTCTTCGCCTTGGCCGGGACGATGAAGGGCTCTCCGCCGGCGGCCCAGATGGTGCCGAACGGCATCTTGTCGGAGGCGTCGAGGCCGGTCGGGCCGGAGACGGCCAGGCCGAAGTCGGCCGGCATGGTCTTCGCGGCCTCGTTCTCGACCCAGGAGCCGTTCGGGATGAACAGCGCCTTGCCCTCGGTCCAGGCGGTCTGCGACTGGATGTGGTCGAGGCCGGGGGTGCCCTTGAGGATGTAGCCCTTCTGGACCAGCTCGTAGTACGCCTCGAAACACGCCTTGACGGCGGGGTGCTCCCAGGCCTTGGGCTCCAGGTTGTCGATGGCGTCCAGGACCTCGCGGCCGCCGACCTTGCCGATCATCGGGTAGAGCGAGAAGGGGACGTAGTACGGGTGCTTGCCGGCGTACGTCCAGGCGGCGATGCCCTTCTTCTTGGCCTTCTCGCAGACGGCCAGCATCTCGTCCCAGGTCTCCGGGTACTTCGCGTCGAGCGAGTCGAGGAGCTTCTGCGAGTACCAGACGCCGTAGACGGTGTAGGCGTAGTTGAGGATCCAGCACTGCTCGCCGTCGAACTGGCCCATCTCGACGATGCCGGGCCGCAGGGTGTCGCGGACCTTCTTGCTCGGGTCGTCGATGGAGGGCGCGTCGAGGAGCGGGGTGAGGTCCGCGAGCTGCTTCTGACCGACCAGGACGCCCATGTCCATCTGCTCGGCGCCGGAGTTGTCGATGAGGTCCGGCGGGGTGCCGCCGTTGAAGCGCGGCTGGAGCGTGGTGGTGATCTTCTGGGTCGGGGTGAACTTGACGGTGGCCTTGGGGTAATTGGTCTCGTAGACCTTGATCGCGTCCTTGGCGTACTGCTGTCCGAATCCGCCGTCGAAGAGGACGAAGTCGAGCGGGGCCGACTCGTTCACGCCGAGCGGGTTCTTGTCGGACTTCGTCCCCTTCTCGACCTTTCCGTTGCCGCCGCTGTCACTGCTCGCACAGGCGGACAGGAACCCCATGGTCGGTACGGAGATCAGACCGATAGCGGCGGAACGCTTGATCAGATCGCGACGGCCGAGGCCCTCATTGGTCTGTGCGGAGGTGGATCCCATGCTCAAGTCCTCGCCTTCATTCAGGACTCAGGCGGTGTACCGGTCGCCCGTTCTCAACTCGCCACAGGCGAAGGGCCCCGCCACCGCGGTCATTTGCAGCCGGGTCGTGCACGCGTCGGACCGTCGTCGATGGACACGACGGGCTGGACGCCGACAGGTATAGTCCACTTCCCTTCGCCTGAGCAAGATCGAAAGCAGGTTTCGACAGCCATCTTTCCCGAGTTGAGACCTCCGGGATAGGCACGCTGGAACTGCGGCGTTTCGTCCAACCATCCGTCCGCCGACACCCTTGACAGCGGTCCCGGGACACCCGTACTGGGGCCCGTGGCGGCGGTGCCGCCGGGCCCCCGAAAGACAAATCGGACGCGCCTTCGAGAAACGAAGGAAAACGCGAAGCGGGCCCCGCCCCCCTCTTCCGAGGGGCGGGGCCCGCTTCGTCCTACCGGGTCCTGCGGCGTCAGCCGCGGATCAGGTTGCGGAGCACGTACTGCATGATGCCGCCGTTGCGGTAGTAGTCGGCCTCGCCGGGGGTGTCGATGCGGACGACCGCGTCGAACTCGACGCCGGTGTCGGTGGTGACCTTCACCGTGCGCGGCGTGGTGCCGTCGTTGAGCTCCTCGATGCCGGTGAAGGAGAAGGTCTCCTCGCCGGTCAGACCGAGGGACTCGGCCGACTGGCCCTCCGGGAACTGGAGCGGCAGGACGCCCATGCCGATGAGGTTCGAACGGTGGATGCGCTCGTACGACTCGGTGATGACGACCTTGACGCCGAGGAGCGCGGTGCCCTTGGCGGCCCAGTCGCGGGACGAGCCGGAGCCGTACTCCTTGCCGCCCAGGATGACGAGCGGGGTGCCCTGCTCGATGTAGTTGCGGGAGGCGTCGTAGATGAACGACACCGGCCCGTCCGCCTGGGTGAAGTCGCGGGTGTAGCCGCCCTCGGTGCCCGGCGCGAGCTGGTTGCGCAGGCGGATGTTGGCGAAGGTGCCGCGGATCATGACCTCGTGGTTGCCCCGGCGCGAGCCGTAGGAGTTGAAGTCACGACGCTCCACACCGTGCTCGGTGAGGTACCGGCCGGCCGGGGTGTCGGCCTTGATGGCGCCGGCCGGGGAGATGTGGTCGGTGGTGACCGAGTCGCCCAGCTTGGCCAGGACGCGGGCGCCGGAGATGTCGGAGACCGGGGTGGTCTCCATCGTCATGCCCTCGAAGTACGGGGGCTTGCGCACGTAGGTGGACTCGGTGTCCCACTCGAAGGTGTTGCCGGTCGGGATCGGCAGCGCCTGCCACTGGGCGTCGCCCGCGAAGACGTCCTGGTAGGACTTGTTGAACATGTCCTCGCCGATGGCGTTGGCGACGACGTCGTTGACCTCGGCCTCGGTCGGCCAGATGTCCGCCAGGTGGACCGGCTTGCCGTCCTGGTCGGTGCCCAGGGCGTCCTTGGTGATGTCCACCTTCATGGAGCCCGCGATGGCGTACGCGACGACCAGCGGCGGGGAGGCCAGGTAGTTCATCTTGACGTCGGGGTTGATGCGGCCCTCGAAGTTCCGGTTGCCCGAGAGGACCGAGGTCACGGCCAGGTCGTGGTCGTTGACGGCCTTGGAGACCTCCTCCGGCAGCGGGCCGGAGTTGCCGATGCAGGTGGTGCAGCCGTAGCCGACGAGGTTGAAGCCGACCTTGTCGAGGTACGGGGTGAGGCCCGCCTTGTCGAAGTAGTCGGTGACGACCTTCGAGCCCGGGGCGAGGGTGGTCTTGACCCACGGCTTGCGGGTCAGGCCCTTCTCCACGGCCTTCTTCGCGACGAGCGCGGCGGCGACCATGACGTACGGGTTCGAGGTGTTGGTGCAGGAGGTGATCGCGGCGACGGTGACGGCGCCGTGGTCGAGCGTGTAGGTGGAGCCGTCGGGGGCGGTCACCTGGACCGGGTTCGACGGGACCGAGCTCGCGATGGCCGGGGCGTCGGAGGCCGGGAAGGACTCCTGGCCCGCCTCGTCCACGCAGTCCACGTAGTTGCGGACGTCCTGCTTGAACTGCTCGGCGGCGTTCGCGAGGACGATGCGGTCCTGCGGGCGCTTCGGGCCGGCGATGGAGGGGACGACCGTGGAGAGGTCGAGCTCCAGCTTCTCGGAGAAGTCGGGCTCGGCGGCCGGGTCGAGCCAGAGGCCCTGCTCCTTGGCGTACGCCTCGACCAGCGCGACCTGCTGCTCGGAGCGGCCGGTGAGCTTGAGGTAGTTCAGGGTCTCGCCGTCGATCGGGAAGATCGCGGCGGTGGAGCCGAACTCCGGCGACATGTTGCCGATGGTGGCGCGGTTCGCCAGGGAGGTGGCGGCGACGCCCTCGCCGTAGAACTCGACGAACTTGCCGACGACGCCGTGCTTGCGCAGCATCTCGGTGATCGTGAGGACGAGGTCGGTGGCGGTGGTGCCGGCCGGCAGCTCGCCGGTCAGCTTGAAGCCGACGACGCGCGGGATGAGCATGGAGACCGGCTGGCCGAGCATCGCGGCCTCGGCCTCGATGCCGCCGACGCCCCAGCCGAGCACGCCGAGGCCGTTGACCATGGTGGTGTGCGAGTCGGTGCCGACGAGGGTGTCGGGGTACGCCTGGCCGTTGCGGACCATGACCGTGCGGGCCAGGTGCTCGATGTTCACCTGGTGGACGATGCCGGTGCCGGGCGGGACGACCTTGAAGTCGTCGAAGGCGGTCTGGCCCCAGCGCAGGAACTGGTAGCGCTCCTTGTTGCGGCCGTACTCCAGCTCGACGTTCTGGCCGAAGGCGTCCTTCGTGCCGAACTTGTCGGCGATGACCGAGTGGTCGATGACCAGCTCGGCCGGGGAGAGCGGGTTGACCTTCGCCGGGTCGCCGCCGAGCTCCTTGACGGCCTCGCGCATGGTGGCGAGGTCCACGACACAGGGCACACCGGTGAAGTCCTGCATGATCACGCGGGCCGGCGTGAACTGGATCTCCTGGCTCGGCTGGGCCTGCGAGTCCCAGTTGCCGAGGGCCCGGATGTGGTCGGCGGTGATGTTCGCGCCGTCCTCGGTGCGGAGCAGGTTCTCCAGGAGGACCTTCAGGCTGTAAGGGAGGCGCGCGGAGCCCTCGACCTTGTCCAGCTTGAAGATCTCGTACGACTCGTCGCCCACGTGCAGCGTGCTGCGGGCGTCGAAGCTGTTCGCCGACACGACAGTCTCCTTCATCAATGTGCGCGTACTACCGTCATGCTGCCGCCACGACCCCTCGCGGATCCGTTAAGGTAAGGCTAAGTTAGGTAACCCTTACCGGCCGGGCGGCCACGGTGCGCCGTAAGCAGTTATCTCGATGTCGAGATAACTCTAGTGCATCCCGGTCGCTCGGTCATGCCCGGGCGCCCGCGAAGTGTCGGGACGGTGCGCCGGGGAGGTTCGGCACGCCGCCTCCCGGTCGCGACGGGACGGCGCGAACACGAGCACGTCCCGGCGCTCGCCCCCGATCCGCAGCCACCCCTCCCGCATCCCCTCCCGCCGGAAGCCCACGCGCTCGGCGACCCGCACGGAGGCGGTGTTCCACGGCTCGACGTGCAGCACCGGACGGGAAACGCCCCGTTCCCGCAGGGCCCGGTCGGCGACGGCGGCGAGACCGGCCCCGGCGGCACCCCCGCCCCGGGCGGAGGCGACGACCCGGCACCCCAGGGTGACCTCCTCCCCGCCCGGCCGGAGACCGACGGCGCCGACGGGCCGCCCGCCGGGGTCCACGAGGACGAAGGGGCACCCGGCCCCGGTGGCCGCCCTCCCCCACCGGCGCTCCACGAAGGCGCGGCCCCGTACGGACGCGGACGACTGGCCGCCCCGGTGCGGGAGGCCGAGGATCGGGACATGTTCAGCGGCGTGCACGTGACCTTCTACAGCCGGGACGCGGAGGCGGACCGCGCCTTCCTCCAGGACGTCCTCGGCTTCGAGCACGTGGACGCCGGGGGCGGCTGGCTCGTCTTCAAGCTGCCGCCCGCCGAGATCGCGATGCACCCCGCGGCGGACGGGCCGCGGCACGAGGTGTACCTCATGTGCGACGACCTCACCCGCACCCTGACGGCCCTGGAGGACCGGGGGGCGGAGATCTCACGGGCCATCAGCGACCGGGACTGGGGGCTGCTCGCGGCCGTCCGGCTGCCGAGCGGCACCGAACTCCCCCTGTACGAACCGCGTCACCCGACCGCGCACGACCTTTCACCCTGACGGCCCACCCCGGATCCGATCTTCATCTCATATCTGAGATAACGTGACGCCATGGCAGACGACTACCTCGTACGCATCGGCAAGCTCATCCGTGACGCCCGGCAGCACCGCGGCTGGACCCAGACGCAGCTCGCCGAAGCGCTGGCCACGAGCCAGAGCGCCGTCAACCGGATCGAGCGCGGCAACCAGAACATCAGCCTTGAGATGATCGCCCGGATCGGCGAGGCCCTCGACAGCGAGATCGTGTCGCTGGGGTACGCGGGCCCCATGCACCTCCGGGTGGTCGGCCGGCGGCGGCTCTCCGGCGCCATCGACGTCAAGACCAGCAAGAACGCGTGCGTCGCGCTGCTGTGCGCCTCGCTCCTCAACAAGGGCCGCACGGTCCTGCGCCGGGTCGCCCGCATCGAGGAGGTCTTCCGGCTCCTGGAGGTTCTCAACTCCATCGGCGTGCGCACCCGCTGGATCAACGAGGGCGTGGACCTGGAGATCGTGCCGCCGGCCGAGCTGGACATGGAGTCCATCGACTCCGAGGCCGCGATCCGCACCCGTTCGATCATCATGTTCCTCGGCCCGCTGCTGCACCGCATGGACCGCTTCCGGCTGCCGTACGCGGGCGGCTGCGACCTCGGCACGCGCACGATCGAGCCGCACATGATCGCCCTGCGCCGCTTCGGACTCGACGTCACGGCCACGGAGGGCATCTACCACGCGCAGGTCGAGCGCTCGGTCACCCCCGGCCGCCCGATCGTCCTGACCGAGCGCGGCGACACGGTCACCGAGAACGCGCTGCTGGCCGCCGCCCGGCACGACGGCACGACCGTCATCCGCAACGCCTCCTCCAACTACATGGTCCAGGACCTCTGCTTCTTCCTGGAGGCGCTGGGCGTACGGGTCGACGGCATCGGCACCACCACGCTGACCGTGCACGGCGTGCCGCAGATCGACGTGGACGTCGACTACTCCCCCTCCGAGGACCCGGTCGAGGCGATGAGCCTGGTGGCCGCCGCCGTCGTCACCGAATCGGAGCTGACGATCCGCCGGGTGCCGATCGAGTTCATGGAGATCGAGCTCGCGGTCCTGGAGGAGATGGGCCTCGACCACGACCGCTCGCCCGAGTACACCGCCGACAACGACCGCACCCGGCTGGTCGACCTGACGGTCCGCCCCTCCAAGCTGGAGGCGCCGATCGACAAGATCCACCCGATGCCGTTCCCCGGCCTGAACATCGACAACGTCCCCTTCTTCGCGGCCATCGCGGCCACGGCGCAGGGCAAGACCCTGATCCACGACTGGGTCTACGACAACCGGGCCATCTACCTCACGGACCTCAACCGCCTCGGCGGGCGCCTCCAGCTCCTCGACCCCCACCGCGTCCTCGTCGAGGGCCCGACCCGCTGGCGCGCGGCCGAGATGATGTGCCCACCCGCCCTCCGCCCCGCCGTGGTCGTCCTCCTCGCGATGATGGCCGCCGAGGGCACGTCGGTCCTCCGCAACGTGTACGTCATCAACCGGGGCTACGAGGACCTGGCGGAACGACTGAACTCGATCGGGGCGCAGATCGAGATCTTCCGGGACATTTGAAAGACCGTCAGGCAATGACTGACGAGATCTCTCTCGGGTGACGCCGCTGCCGCCGTCCGAGGGAGTGGTCGTGCCGGCTCTCACCGATGGGGTGCGGCCCGCCCCCCGTGGGCGGGCCGCACGAGCGAGGACGGTCAGTAACCGTTGGGGGTGAGGACGTCGACGTAGATGGGGTCGCGTTCGGTGCCGCCGAGGGTGACGGTGTCGTACTTGACGCGGCCGTGGTAGGCGTTGGCGTCGATGGCCTGGCCGTTGCCGATGTAGACGCCGGTGTGGTCGAGGTCGCCGCCGTAGCGGATGCCGTCGTTCGGGTCGGTGTCCCAGAAGATGAGGTCTCCGGGGCGGGGGTTGTCGGTGCGGCGGCCCTGGTTGATCTGGCCCTGGAGCCAGTAGTTGAGCTGGAGGCCGTGTCCGGTGGCCTTCTTGGTGCCGTCCCAGATGGCGTGGCGGTTGAGGCATTCGCAGTCGACCCGGGCGGTGCCGCAGGTCCAGCCGTACTCGAGCTTGTAGGGGGTGCCGAGGTAGGCCTTGGCGGTGTTCACGACGGCCTGGCGGACCCCTGCGGCCGTCGCCTCGGTGGACGGTGCCGGGGCCGCGGAGGCGGGGGCGGCGAGGACGCCCGCGAGCGCGGCGGCGGACGCCGTGGCGGCGAGGACCCTGCGCCAGTGGCGGCTACGGGGGTGAGCGGGGAGCATGGGGATCTCCTTCGTGTCATGGGTGGGGGTGGACTACCTGTCCGGCGGGAGGGCCGCCAGGGCGTCGAGGAGCCGGGCGTGCGGCAGGGCCGGTACGTGGTGGTCGTCCCTGCCGGTCATGGAGGTGTTGCAGACGAGCGCGTCGACGACCGCTTCCTCAACGCACTGGACGACCGCGTCGTACAGCGGGTCGATGTGACCGAGCGGTACGAAGTCGAGCCGGTCGAGTTCCGGCCGGTCGGTCGGCCGGGGCGGGCGGCTGTGGAGGGATCCGGCGTTGGCGGTGGAGAAGGCGAGGAAGAGGTCGCCGGAGAAGTGGGAGCCGGTGGTGCCGGTACGGGCCAGGCCGAGGGGCACCCGCCGGGCCAGGGCGGCGCACTGGGCGGGCAGCAGCGGCGCGTCGGTGGCGACGACCACGATGACCGATCCGGCCCCCGCCGGCAGCACCGGCTGGTGCGCCAGCGGATCAGGAGCGGTGAGCACGCGGCCCACCGGGACACCGGCGACGGTCAGCTCGCGCCGGGAACCGAAGTTGGCCTGGACCAGCACGGCCAGAGTGAAGGACGCGCCGGCCACCCGTGTGCGACGCGAGGCGGTTCCCGTACCGCCCTTGAAGCCGTAGCAGCACATCCCGGTACCGCCTCCGACCGAGCCGAGGGGGAACGGACCGGGACGCGCGGCGTCGAGCGCCTGAAACGCCGTGGCCGGTGTGACGTGCCGCCCGTCGACGTCGTTGAGGTAGCCGTCGTACGTCTCGGCGACGACCGGCAGGAACCAGCCGTCGTGCGAGGCGGAGGTGCGATCGTTCAGCCAGTCCACGACCCCCTGGTGGCACGGGCCGACCGCGTGGGTGCTCGTCAGCAGGATCGGAGAGGCGAGAGCGCCGGACTCGCGGATCCAGGCCGTGCCCGTCATCTCACCGTTGCCGTTGAGCACGTGGACACCCGCCGCACAGGGATCCGCCACCCCCGCGCGACCTCTCGGCAGAATCGCGGTCACCCCGGTCCGCACGGGACCTTCGCCGGTCCGAAGGGGCCCGCCGCCGCTCACCAGGGTGACGAGACCGACCTCCACGCCGGGGACGTCGGTGAGGGCGTTGAACGGACCGGGGGCGCCGTCGAAGGGCAGGCCCAGCTCACGGGCCCTGACAGGGCGGCCCGGGCGGGCCGCACCCTGCGGCGGAAGGACCTTCCGGCGGGGTAAGCCGTCCATGGGTTCCCTCCCTCCAGCCCGGTAATTCTTCGTACCGCACGACAAGAAACTACGGCTCGGTTGTGTGCACGTCAACGGATCGGACGGCCGATAGGATTCAGAGCGTTCGGAAACGAGGGCGGAAGGGGACGGGTTGTGGCACGCCCCAGGCAACAGGACGCCAGACGCGAGGAACTGCTGCGCGCGGCCCGCTCCGCGATCCTCGACCGTGGCCTTCAGGCCACCCGGGTGCGCGACGTCGCCGATCAGGCCGGAGTCGCCACCGGCACCGTCACCTACTACTTCCGCGAGCTGGGAGAGCTGTTCGACCTCGTCTTCGCCGAGGCCGTCGCACGGTTCTGCACCACCCGGGAGAACGACGCCGCCGCCCAGGCGGACCCGCGAGGACAGCTCGCCGCCGTACTGCGCTCGGGACTGCCCACCGGGCCGGACGACGAACTGTGCTGCCTACTCTACGAATTCTCACCCCAGGCGCGGCGGCGTCCCTCCGACTCCCGGCTGCGCAAGGAGCTGTACGGCCGACAGGTCGACCTGTACGAGCGCGTACTGACCGCCGGCGCCGACAGCGGACACTTCCACCTCCAGCGACCGGCCGACGAGATCGCCGCCAACCTCGTCGCCCTGGAGGACGCCTACGGCTACCACGTCATCGCCCGGACGTTCATGACCAGAGACCGCGCGGAACGTCACCTGTTCGGCTACGCCTCCGTCGCGGTCGCCGACCCCTCCCTCGCCCCCTGACCCGCGGCCCGCCGCACACCGGGCGCCTCCACCGGACACAGTGACGGCGGACTGGACACTCCGCATCGCATGGGAGCCGGGGCACACGTTCGAGACGACGGGGCCACCTGGTTCAGGAAGCTCTCGCGGTTGACGCATGCGAAGCTCGCCCGATGCGGGAACGGGCACGCCCCCTGTTCGCTCATGCGAGATCCTTCCGAGACCCTGGTGAGCTGCGATTTCGTTCGACCTGGCCGATCCGGTGATCACTTGTCAGGTTCATCGGAAGTGTGCACGATGAGCGCATTGGGTGGACGGGGTGGGCGGTCACCGGCGGCGCGGCAGGGGAGACGACGTGGAGCTGCTGGACACGAACGATCACGACGCGGAACTGCGCATCGAGGTCTTCCGGGCGGCTCTGCTCAGTTCCTCGGTGCCGTCCCTGGTCACCCTGGAAGACAACGTCCATCGTGTTCAGGGCCGCATGTCCCGCTGGGAGTTCGGCTCCCTCATGCTCTTCACCAGCCGGTCCACCGGCTGGCGGGTGGCGCGTGACGCGCGTTTCCTGCGCCTGGAGGGGCCGCCCATGGTCTCGCTGGCCCTCCAGACCTCGGGGACCGGCAGGTTCGGACAACTGGGCCGGCAGAGCCTGGTGAGACCGGGCGAGCTGATGCTCAACGACCTCACCATCCCCTACGAGTTCGCGTGGTCCGGCACGGGCTCCGCCTACGCCCTGCAGTTGTCCTACGACGTCCTCGACCTCCCACCCGAGGTCGTGCGGCGTGGAGCCGAACGGCTTGCGGCTTCGCCGATGTACGACATGGTCCGTTCGCACCTGCTGCGACTTCACGCCGACGCCGACGTGCTCAGCGCCGATCCGGGCGCCGAGGCGCTGGGGACCGGAACCATCGCGCTGCTGCGTGCCCTGATCACCTCGGCGGCCGACATGGACGCCTGGGCCAGGCCCGCGGCGGCCGAGTCGCTGCTGCACCGGATCCTCGCCTACACCCGCGCGCACCTGAGAGACCCGGGACTCTCCGCGGACCGGATCGCGAGCGCCCACGGCATCTCCGTCCGGGCGCTGTACGGCCTGTTCGCGAAGGGCGGACTGAGCCTGGAGCAGTGGATCATCGAACAGCGCCTGGAAGGGGCGTGCGCGGCGCTCGTCTCGCCCCACACACGAACGCGCACCATCGAGCACATCGCGCACTCCTGGGGCTTCAGCACACCGAACCACTTCACACGCCGCTTCAAGGCCGCCTACGGGGTCACCCCCCGGCAATGGCGTGAGGCCCGTCCTCTCCTGTCGGCGGATCCGCCCTCGGCAGCGGGAAGCGGCGTGAGAGGTGACGAGCCGGGCCCGCCGGCCACGAGGTCCGGCTGAGCGAGGGCGCGTCGGGACTCGCGTGCGCGGGTCCGGAAGCCGGCCGCGACTCAGCCTCCGTACGCGGACGGGCCGGCACGTGGGAGGGAGTGGACGGCGCCCTTGAGCAGGGGTGGGTCGGAGCGAGGAGTGGTCGGTTTGTTCACATCGGATGAGGCGTGCCTGCTGGGCAGGGAGAGGGAGAAGGGGCTGCTCCTCGACGCTCTCGACGGGGTGCTCACGCGGAAGCGGGGGACCGCGGTCGTCCTGCGCGGTGAGGCGGGCGCGGGGAAGACGGCCCTGCTGTCCTGGGTGAAGGCCGAGGCAGGGCGCCGCGGGCTGCTCGTGCTGGGCGCGGCGGGTGCCGCGAGCGAGTCCGAGCTCGCCTTCGGTGCCTTCCACCAGGTCTTCTGGCCGCTGGTTCGGCAATCGGCGGTGCCTTCGGCGGAACGAGATTCCCTGGAATGCGCGTTGGGGCTCAGGGAAGGGCCGATGCCGGACGGGGCGGCGCTGGGGGCCTCGGCCTGGAGTGTCCTCGCCGACGCGGCGCGGGAGCGCCCCCTGCTGCTCGCGCTGGACGACCTGCACTGGGTGGACGAGTCGAGCGCGGCCGTCTTCGCCTTTCTGCACAGACGCGTGAGCGAACTGCCGGCTCTCGTCGTCGGCGCGACCCGCGAGGAGGGCCAAGGCCTCAGCTGGTGGACGGAGGAGGAACTACGCGTCGGGGCCCTGGAGCCCGCGGCCGCCGAGGCACTGCTGCGGCGTCGCGATCCCGTCCTGACCGCCGACGTGGCCCGTTCCGTGCTGGCGGAGGCCGCGGGCAATCCGCTCGCCCTGCTCGAACTGCCGATGCCCTACGGCGCCGAGCCCGGGTCCGGCCCCGGCGCCCCCGCGCCGTCGTCCCCGGCGCACCGGCTGGAGAACCTCTTCGACGACAGGATCAGAGCCCTGTCGGAGGAGGCCGCGCACGTCCTGCTCCTGGCCGCGCTCGCCGGTCAGGACCAGGACACGACCGCATGGACGACCGTCCTCCCCGGAACGAGCCGGGAAGCGGTCCTCTCCGACATCGAGGCGAGCAAGCTGGCACACGTGGACGCGTCGGGGGCCCTCGCCTTCCGCCATCCGCTGGTGCGCAGCGCGGTGGTCTCCCTCTCCTCGCCGGAGCGGAGGAGGTCGGCCCGGCGGATCCTGGCGGCCGGTCTGGAGGAGGACGACCCCCGGCGGCTCACCCACGAGGCGGCGGCGGCGATCCTGCCCGACGCCTCCCTCGCCGCCAGGCTGGAGAAGGCGGGCAGGCACACCGCCGCACGCGGCGGTGACGCCGAGGGCGCGGTGCTCATGGACCGTGCCGCCGCTCTGAGCGCCGACCCGGACGCACACACCAGGCGCCTGATCTGGGCCGCCGTCATGGCGGCACGGGGTGGCCGGCTCTCCCACACCGCGGCGCTCGTCGAGGAACTCAGACGACGCCCGGTGCCGGACGGCTACGGCCCGCTCCTCGCCTATGCGGTGGTCTACGTGGACCAGAGCCACCGGGTCGACTTCGCTTCGTCGTTCACCCTGCTTCCCGAAGCCCTGGATGTTCTCACGGAGAGCGGCGTCGAGCCCTTCGAGGGACTGACGGAACAGATCTACTTCAAGCTGCTGCTCGCCAGCGTGTACACGGGCGATTCCCGCGGATGGCGCGCTCTGGCGAAGCACGCGGGCAGGATGTCCCCGCTGGCGCGGCTGAGCCGCGACGCGTGGTCCGATCCCGCGCGGACCGCCCACGGGGTGGCGCACGGACTGGGTGACGTGGCCGCGGACATGAGCGGCCGGCGAGAGGCGTCGGCGGCGTGGTTCCTGCTCTGGACGGCGTCGGCCGTCGATGCCGCCGACGAGGCGCTGTGCCGGCGCTTCACGGGTCAGCACGCCTACGCCACACAGGGCTCGATCGCGAAGGCGAGGGTCTACCAGGACTTCCTCCGCGGCCGGTGGGAGAGCGCCGACGCGTGCCTGCGGGAGGCGGAGACGGCGGAGCGGCTCGGCTACCACTGCAACGCACTGCTGTTCCGGCACTACCACGCCCACTTCCTCGCCGGCCGGGGTGACGAGAGGGGCCTGCGGGAGGTGGAGGCCCGCATCGGGACGGTGGCCGAGGCCGCCGGGATGCGGTTCGTCACCGATCATCTCCTTCACCTCAGAGGGCTCGCCGCCCTGGCGCACGGCCGGTACGAGGAGGCGTACCTGCTGTGCGAGCGGCTGATGCCGCCCGGTGTGCTGCCGCGCGGCCTGCCGTGGTTCCATCTGCCCTTCTTCGATCTCGTGGTGGCGGCGATGCACACCGGCCGTCGGGCCGAGGCCGAGGCCCACGTCCGGGCCGGACGGTCGGCGCGGATGGCGGAGATCTCCGGCCATCACGCGTTCCTCCTGGCGGCGGCGGCCGCCGTGGCGGCCCCCGACGAGGACGCGGACGCCTGCTATCGAGCCGCGTACCAGGTGCCCGGCGCGCAGACGTGGGCGTTCGGCCTGGCGCGGCTGCGGTTGGAGCATGGTTCCTGGCTGCGCCGGCGCCGCAGGGCGGAATCACGGGACGTGCTGAAGCTGGCGTGCGAGGGGTTCCGGCGGCTGGGCGCCGGACCGTGGGTGGAACGGTGCGAGGAGGAGCTGACCGCCGAGGGCTCGGCCGGGGGCGAAGGGCCCCTGACAGGTCAGGAGCGGCGCATCGCCCAGCTCGTCGCGAAGGGGATGACGAACAAGGAGGTGGGCAAGGCGCTGCGGCTCTCTCCGCGTACCGTGGCGGCGCACCTCTACAAGATCTTCCCCAAGCTCGGGGTCTCCTCCCGGGCGGGCATCGCACAGGCCCTGTCCGGCCGGCCGGACGGCCCGTCGGCCCGGGCTCCGGTCGTCCCGGTCCCGGACGTCACCCGGCCGCGGCCGTGAGGCGCGCGGCGCGGGCCCCACGGACCGCCGCCGGGCAGTCCCCGGGGAGGTGCGTCAGCGGCTGCTCCGACCGGCGGACTCCGGGTGTCGCGGCACGGCGTCTCCGCCACCGGTGGACTCCGCGCGCAGTTCCCTCCATGCGCGTGGCGACATGCCGAACCTTGCACGGAAGGCCCTGCTGAAGTGGGCGGCGTTGACGAAGCCCCAGCGCTGGGCCACTGAGCTCACCATCACCGTTCCGCCGTCGCCTCGCCCCAGCTCCCGTCGGCACTCCTCCAGACGTCGCTGCTGCGTCCACCGGCTGATGGTGCCGCTCTCCCCCTCGAAGAGCTTGTGGAGGCGCCGGACGGACATGTAGTGGGCGGCGGCCACGGTGTCCGGGCGCAGCCGGGAGTCCATGAGACGGGAGTTCAGCCATGTCCGGACCCGGTCAGCCGCTTCGCGGTCCGCCGATCCCGAACCTGCCCGGTCCACATCCGGCCCCTGCTCCGCGATCTCGCGGACCAGGCACGCGACGAGGTCCGCCAGCACGTTCCTCAGTCGCACCGCGGTGGTGGGACCGTGCGGGGACACTCCGGGAGGAAAGTCCCGCGTGGCCAGGGTGCGCAGCAGGGGAAGCAGCAGGGCCGCGGTGCCCTTGGCGCCGTCATGACCGCGACCGGTGCTGCACGCGAGGGCGTCGTCCCCGCACGGCAGCAGCCGGCGCGGGATCCTGAGCAGGATCAGCTCGCATCCCTGGGCCGAGACCGTTCCGAGCGGTCGGTGGGAGTCGACCAGCAGGAGGTGGCCCGCGCCGACTCGGCCCGTCGGCTCCGAAGCGAGACGCAACGAGCCCCTCAGGGGCGTGCAGAGGACGATCTCGCGGGTTCCGGGGCCGTCCGGCGATCCCGTCGACGGGGTGCCGGCCATGGGCCATCGGCCTTCGACGACTTCGACCAGAGCGCGGAAGAGCGCCTCGGCGGCCTGGTCCCGGTGCGGAGCGGCCTGCTCACGGCGTACCGTCGCCTGACGGCCCGGGCCGGTCCTCCGGTCCTCGTACGGCGGTGGAATGGTGTGCACGTCGAACCCCCGCTGGACAGGGGGCGCTCCCCATCGGCGCCCCGCCCGACCACGTTCACCCCTGGCCGGCCCGGTCATGTAGGTCATACGACTGCACGGAGTCCGACCTCGTCGAGGACCACCGGGCCGCGCGGGAGCCCTCACCGGCGTCCGGTCCGCCGCCCGCGGGCCCGGGATCCCGTGGTGGGGAACTCTCTTCCACGAGCGGCCCGACCACGAGCGGCTCCGCCTCCGGGAGTCGGGAGAGCCCCCACTGACGCGGAGACACTCCGAGCACCTGCTTGAAGGCGCGGCTGAAGTGGGTGGCGTTCTGGAAGCCCCAGCGCCGGGCGACGGCGGAGATCGTGGGGCTGGCGCGTTCTCGCCGTACCAGTTCCCTCGCGCATTCCTCGATACGGCGCTGCTGGATGAGGCGCCCGATGGTCGTCCCCTCCTTCTCGAAGAGGCGGTGCAGATAGCGCACCGATATGTGGTGGGCCTCCGCGATCCGTCCGGGTGTCAGGTCCGCATCACCCAGGTTCTGATCGATGTGGGCGCGGATCTCCTGCGCCAGGTGCCGGCGCGAGTCGCCCCCGGTGCCGCCGCTTTCTCCGAGCGCCTCGTCCGCGAGGAGGGCGATCCACTCGACCGAGTTGCCCGCCAGCGTTTCGCCGACGCCCGGCGGCACCTGTTCGGCCACGAGGGCGAGCCGGTCGAGGAAAGGGATGCCCAGGGCGGCCGCCACCCCCTCCTCCCGCCGGATCTGAAGGCCGGTGAGCCGCGACAGGCCGGCGGTGGGAACGCCCAGCACCCGGCTGGGCAGTGAAAGCAGCAGCATGCGGAAGTCCTCGCGCTGTTCGAGGGAGAAGGGCCGTTGCGGGTCGACGAAAGCCGCGCCGCCCGGTTCCAGAGCGGTGTTCCGTCCGTCCTGGGTGAGCGTCGCCACCCCCGCACGCTGCAGGGCCAGGACGATCCTGTCGCTCGGGCCCGCCTCGACCAGGCGGGGCGTGCGCTGCACCCTGAGCGGTCCTGCCTCGACCTCCAGCAGGGTCAGACAGCCGAGGTGCGCGGGTGTCGGCGCCGGATGCCCGGAGAGGGGCCCACCGGCCGTCAGGCGGACCGGAGCGACGTACTCGGCGAACACCTCCTCCCACCGCCGCGGCACCGTCTCGTCCTTCGCCGCCCCCGCGTTCCGAAGGGTGGTCTGCGCCATCTGGGCTCCTCGTCTCGCCTCGCCCGTGGACCGGGCGTCCTGCCGCCGGCGGGTGACGTGAACGACCACCCCCTCTGCGGACGGTCCACGAGACGGGGGAGCGCGACGTAGGTCATCTGACGTGCTCCACCCGTCGTGGTCGCTCCGAGGCAAGACGTGTGCGCGCAGAGGCACGTCCCATGCACGCGAGTGGAGCGCGAGCGCTGACACAACCCCTAGTGTGGGCCGTCGGGGTCCAGGCCCGTGCCCCGACGCGCGTGTTCCGGGGCTCAGCGATATCCGACCGTCTCCCCCGGGGGCGCTCCCGTACAGGAGTGTGTTGTGGAACATGTCTCCGGCCCGCCGCCGGTACTCGAGCACCTGGTCCAGGCCTTCGTCGAGGACCACGCGTGCCCCGGGGCCCCGGACGGCGTCGACGCGGGGTACGCCGGTATGCCGGCCGCGCTGAGCGGGGAGGCGGACACCACCCCGGACATCGAGGAGGAGTGGCTGGCACTCCCCGGATGCGACGGCAACCGCATACGGGTGCGCATCCTGCGGCCTGCCGGGAGCGACGAACCGCTGCCGGTCATCCTCTACCTGCACGGCATCGGGTGGGCCCACACCAGTGCCACCACACACCAGCGCCTGCTGGAGGACCTGGTCCTCGGCGCGGACGCGGCCGTCGTCGTCCCCGAATACGAACGGCCCTCGGCCGCCCGCTATCCGGTGGCCGTCGAGCAGAGCTACACCGTGGCGCGCTGGATCGCCGAGAACGGCGCCGACTGCCGGCTCGACCACACCCGCATCGCCGTGGTCGGCGTCTCGGCGGGCGCCAACCTCGCTGCCGCGCTCACCCTCGTGGCCAAGGAGCGCGAAGACCTCGACCTGGTGCACCAGGTGCTGGTGTGTCCCGTCACCGACGCGTCCGGCCAGACCCCTTCGTACCGGAGCTTCGCGAGGGGGTACTTCCTGAGCAGCGCCGCCATGCTCGGCTACTGGCGGAGCTACGTCTCCGACCCCACCCTGCGCACGGAGATCACGGCCTCGCCTCTGCGGGCGACCGTCGACGACCTGCGGGGGCTGCCGCCCGCGCTGGTCATCACGGCCGAGGCCGACATCGTGCGCGACGAGGGGGAGGCGTACGCGGCCAAGCTGCGGGCGGCCGGGGTGTCCGTGGTCTCCGCCCGCTACCACGGCACGATCCACGCGTTCGTGCTGTTCGACCCGCTGAGGGAGAGCGACGCGGCACGAGCCGCCCGGATCCAGACGGTGGACACGCTTCACGTCGCCCTGCACCGGAGCCGCTGAGGAGCCGTACCGGGATCCCCACCGGCGTGCGTCCTCGGAGCAGCACTGTGCGCGGTGCGGCACTTCCAGCCTGGTGAACGGACATAGCGTCGCGGCATGTCGCCTTACGGCGGCGCGCCGAAACGCATTCCTCCTTTACCGAACGGGTCCCGTCATGACCGATTTCCCTCCCGTCGCCCCCGTCCTGGAGCCGGCCGCGGCGGCCTTCGCCGAGGCGACCGCCCAGCCGCCGTTCCTCTTCCAGATCCCTCCCGCCGAAGGCCGCAAGGCGGTCGACGAGGTCCAGTCCGGCCCGGTGGAGAAGCCGGACGTCGACGAGGAGTGGATCACCGTCGACGTGCCGGGACGAGGCTCGGTCCGGGCCCGGATCGTCCGTCCCGCCGGTCTCACGGGTGACCTCCCCGTCATCCTCTACATCCACGGCGCGGGCTGGGTGTTCGGCAACGCGCACACCCACGACCGCCTCGTCCGCGAGCTGGCCTCCGGCGCCGGCGCCGCCGTCGTCTTCCCCGAGTACGACCTGTCCCCGGAGCACCGCTACCCGGTGGCGATCGAGCAGAACTGGGCCGTCGCCCGCTGGGTCGTGACCGACGGGGCGAGCAAGGGCCTGGACGCCAGCCGCATCGCCGTCGCCGGCGACTCGGTCGGCGGCAACATGAGCGCCGCGCTCACCCTGATGGCCAAGGAGCGGGGCGGCCTCCCGCTGCTCCAGCAGGTTCTCTTCTACCCCGTCACCGACGCGTCCTTCGACACCGCCTCCTACCACCAGTTCGCCGAGGGCTACTTCCTGCGCCGCGACGGCATGCAGTGGTTCTGGGACCAGTACACCACCGAAGAGGAGCAGCGCGCCGAGGCCACCGCCTCCCCGTTGCGCGCCTCCCGGGAGCAGCTCGCCGGTCTGCCGCCCGCGCTGGTCATCACCGCCGAGGCCGACGTCCTGCGCGACGAGGGCGAGGCGTACGCGAACAAGCTGCGCGCCGCGGGCGTCCCGGTGACCGCCGTGCGCTACCAGGGCATCATCCACGACTTCGTCATGCTCAACGCCCTCCGCGAGACGTACGCCGCGCGGTCCGCCATCGCGCTGGCCGTCGAGACCCTGCGCCTCGCGCTCGCCAACGACTGAACCGGTGACACCGGGGGACGGCGCGCCCGCCCGGTCCCCCGGCCCGCCGTCCCTCTTCCCGTCTCCTCCGAGCAGGCAGGCAGCAGCATGACCACGCCCGACAGTGATCCCCCCGTGCCCGGTGGCCGGCACCACGAACCCGATCTCCGGCGCATGGCCCGGATCAACCTCCGCCCGATCGCCTCGCCGATGCCCCTGGGCTTCTACGCCGTGGCCATCGCCTCGGTCATCGTCGGCTGTCTTCAGCTCGGCGTCTTCGACGAGAACGCGCACCGGGCGGTCGCCTTCACCATCCTTCCCGCCTTCGTCCTCCAACTCCTGGTAGGCGTACTGGCCTTCAGCGCCCGGGACGTGCTGGCGGCCACCCTGATGGCCTGCTTCTCCGGGACCTGGCTGGCCACCTCACTCGTTCTCGCCTTCGACCCGCCGGGCGGCACACAGGTGCTGGGCGTGCTGAACCTCGCCTTCACCGTGTTCGCCGGTCTCATGGCGAGCGTCGCCAAGGCGAAGCGCGCCCTGTGGCTCGTGCTGTGCGTCGCCGTGCCCAGGTTCGCCGCGGCGGCCGTCTTCAACCTCTCCGGCACCCCATGGGTGGGCACCGTCTCCGGCGTCCTCGGCCTGGTCCTGGCCTCCGTCGCGCTGTACGCGGCGTTCGCGCTGATGCTGGAGGACATGCGCGGCGAGCAGGTCCTGCCCATCGGCCGCAGCGGCCCCGCCCACCACGCCGTCGAGGGCGACCTCACCGTCCAGCTGCGCAACCTCGAACGCGCCGCCGGTGTCCGCCGCACCCTCTGACTCCCGGCCCGTCCACCGACGTCCACTCATCACGCCCGTGTCGGCGGTGCCGTCCGTCCCAGGGCCATACCGCGAGGAGAGTCCGTGCAGCCCATCGAGCACGTCGTCACGGCCGAGGTCTCGACGCCCGACCACGCGGGCGGCCGGCTGGTCGTGTGGATCCGCCACCGGCCCGACGACCCCCTGGCGGTCCGGCTGGACTTCGCGCCCACCGGTGGACCGGAGCAGTCGGCCGCCACCTGGGTCTTCGCCAGGTCACTGCTGTCCGAGGGGGTCACCGCCCCGGCCGGTGACGGCGACGTACGGGTGCGCCCGGGCGACGCGTACGAGACGCACATCGAGTTGCGCCCCGCCCACGGCCACTGCCTCGTACGGTTCCGCACCGCCGCGCTGCGCTCCTTCCTCGCCCGCACCGAGACCTGGCCCCCTCAGGTCTCCGCACGGGTCCGGAGCGAACTCGACCGGACCCTGGACGCCATCCTGCGGCGCGCGTAGGCGGCGCCGGCCACTTCCCCAGGACACCGCTCCTGCCCACACCCCCTTGAGAAAGCGAGAAGGACATGACGACGATGCCGGTCGGCGGCGTCACCCCCCTCCCCGGAATCGAGGACGGCGACGCCGCCGAACTCGTCGTCCGCAACGCGCGGATCCACACCGGTGACCCGGCGCGACCCGCCGCGACGGCTGTCGCCGTCCGCGGCGGACGGATCACCGCGCTCGGCGACGACGCCGTGATCGCGCGGCACGTCGGGCCGCGGACGCGCGTGGTCGACGCCCTGGGGCGCCGGATCGTCCCCGGGCTGAACGACTCGCACCTGCACGTCATCCGGGGCGGCCTGAACTACGTGTTGGAGCTGCGCTGGGACGGCGTCCCCTCACTGCGCCAGGCCCTGGCCATGCTGCGCGAACAAGCCGGCCGCACCCCGAAGGGCCAGTGGATACGGGTGGTGGGCGGATGGACGCCCGAGCAGTTCGCGGAGCGGCGGATGCCGACCGTGTCCGAGCTGACCGCCGCCGCCCCGGACACCCCCGTCTTCGTCCTGCACCTCTACCAGTCCGCGCTGCTGAACCGCGCCGCCGTGCGCGCCGCGGGTTTCACCCGCGACACCCCCGACCCCCGGGGCGGTCAGATCGTCCGCGGCCGGGACGAGGAGCCGACGGGTCTGCTGCTCGCCGCGCCCAGCGCGCTGATCCTCTACTCGACCCTCGCGGCGGCCCCCGTCCTCGGCGAGCAGGACAGGAAGAATTCCACCCGGCACTTCCTGCGGGAACTGAACCGCTTCGGGCTCACCTCGGCCGTGGACGCGGCCGGCGGCTTCCAGAACTTCCCCGAGAACTACGCGACGGTGACCGAACTGGCCCGGGACGGGGAACTGACGCTCCGGATCGCCTACCACCTCTTCCCGCAGACCGCCGGTCAGGAACTCGACGACCTGCGGCGCTGGATCGAGGCCGTACGCCCCGACGAGGGCGACGAGTGGCTCAGGCTGAACGGCGCCGGGGAGAACCTGACCTGGGCGGCCGCGGACTTCGAGAACTTCTCCGAACCCCGGCCCGAACTCGCCGCCGGCTACGAGGAGGAGTTCGAGAAGGCCGTCCGGCTGCTCATGGAGAACGGCTGGGGCTTCCGGCTGCACGCCACCTACGACGAGACGATCCGCCGGGACCTCGCCGTCTTCGAGAAGCTGGCCGCCGACGGCCTTTTCCCGGCGGGCAACCGCTGGCTCTTCGACCACGCCGAGACGGTGTCACCGCGGAGCCTGGAGAGGATCGCCGCCCTGGGCGGCTCGATCAGCGTGCAGAACCGCATGTCGTTCCAGGGCAAGGCGTTCGTCGACCGGTACGGCGCCGAGGCCGCGGCGCACACCCCGCCCGTCAAGGAGATGCTGGACCTCGGCCTGCCGGTGGCGGCGGGCACCGACGCCACCCGCGTCTCCTCGTACAACCCTTGGGTGGCCCTGCACTGGCTCGTCACCGGACGCACCGTGGGAGACCTCTGCCTCTACCCGCCGGACCGCCTGGTGTCGCGGGAGAAGGCGTTGGAGATGTACACCCGCGGCGGCGCCCTCATGACAGGGGAGGGCGAGCGCAAGGGGATCCTCAGGACCGGGTATCTCGCCGACTTCACCGTCCTCTCCCGCGACTACTTCTCCGTGCACGACGACGACATCCCCCACATCGAGTCCGTCCTGACGGTCGTCGGCGGGCGGCTGGTCTACG
Organism: Streptomyces bikiniensis; assembly: GCA_000716465.1. GTDB lineage: Bacteria > Actinomycetota > Actinomycetes > Streptomycetales > Streptomycetaceae > Streptomyces > Streptomyces bikiniensis. Next base: position 236,757 of record JNWL01000002.1, on the reverse strand, counting down.
CCGCGGCGGAGTACGAGGGACTGGACGAGGAGGTTCCCGCCGTGAGCCCTTCCTGGAGTCCGGTGGCCCACTTCGGCGGCTACCAGGCCACCATGCCCCCGGGGCTGACGGGGGCGCGCCAGGCCGACCGGCTGGCCGAAGCGGTCGCGGCATCGGAGCAGCACCGCCAGTGGCGGGTCGCCCGGGGCTTCGCCCCCGAGAACGCCCTACAGGTCTTCGACCCCTGTTACGTCCTCTGAGCGACCCCTGACGGGGCGCGCCGAAGGCCCTCGTTCCCACCGCTGCCCGCGGCCGGAACGAGGGCCTTCGGCATGAGCCGGCGAGACCCGCGGCACCCGTGCAGCAGGGGAACAGTCCCGGTCACCCAGAGCCAAACGAAGGCCTCCTCGTCTCCGTAACGTGAGCGGTGAACGAGGCCTCCATCCAGGCCCGTTGCCCACCTCACCGGAGCCACGCGTCCCGGGGCGCCCCGCCCCGACGCGTGCCCCCTTCTTCTCCCTTCCCGAAAGGACCTCCCATGGTCGACTTCGATACCGTCCAGGCCGCGCCCAGCCCCGACCTGCTGACGCCCGACAACGCGATGATGCTGTTCGTGGACCACCAGCCGCAGATGTTCTTCGGCGCCGCCAGCGCCGACCGGGCCGGGGTCATCAACGCCACCGTCGGCCTGGCCAAGGCGGCCACCGTCTTCGACGTCCCGGTGGTGCTCTCCACCGTGGCCGCCGAGTCCTTCTCCGGCCCCCTCCTGCCGCAGCTGCGCGAGGTGTTCCCCAAGCACGAGATCGTGGACCGCACCACGATGAACGCCTGGGAGGACACGGCCCTGGTCGACGCCGTCAAGGCGACCGGCCGCAGCAAGATCATCCTGTCCGGGCTGTGGACCGAGGTCTGCCTGGTGCTGCCCGCCCTCTCCGCCCTCTCCCAGGGCTACGAGGTGTACGTCGTCGCCGACGCGTCGGCAGGCGTCACCCCCGAGGCCCACGAGCACGCGATGCAGCGCATGACCGCCGCCGGAGCGGTGCCGGTCACCTGGCTCCAGGTGCTCCTGGAGCTCCAGCGCGACTGGGCGCGCGGCGAGACGTACACCCAGACCCTGGACGTCGTGAAGGAGCACGGCGGCGCCTACGGCATGGGGGTCGTCTACGCCCAGTCCATGATCGACCCGAACGCCGTCGGCTGACCCGCCCGGCGACCGCCTCGACTCCAGGAGCACCACGATGGACATCGGTCTGCTGGTCCTGCGGCTCGTCGCCGGACTGCTCGTCGCCGGTCACGGAGTGCAGAAGGTGAGCTTCCGGCTCGGCGGAAAGGGCCTGGCGGGCGGTACGGAGGAGTTCCGGGGGGACGGGTTCCGCGGCGGGGTCCTGACGGCCCTCGCCGCGGGGACCACCCAGATCGGGGCGGGCCTGCTGCTCGCCGCCGGCGCCCTCACCCCGCTGGCGGCCGCCGGTGTCGTCGGTGTGATGACCGTGGCCCTGACCGTGAAACGGCCGCACGGGCTGTGGGTGCAGAACGACGGCTACGAGTACCCCCTGGTCCTGGTGGCCGTCCCCGCGGCGCTCGCGCTCACCGGCCCCGGCCGCTGGTCCGCGGACGCTGCCCTGCACCTGACGCCCTGGCCCGCCTGGTGGGCCGCCGTCACCGCGGTCGGCGGGGTGGTCAGCGGCCTCGCCGTCCGCCTCCTCCTGCACCGTCCCGTCCCGGCGCCCGCCGGGGCCCCCGCCCGCCCCTCTGACACCCGGAGTGCGACATGACGACCGCCCCCGCCCGCGGCACCCAGCCGCTGCTGCACCAGAAAGGACACGAGGTCCAGCCCTTCGGCACCGTGAAGCAACTGCCGATCGGGCTCTCCCACGACGCCAGGGCGTACGCCTGCCAGCGCCTCAACCGCCTCCTGGCCGACACGCAGATGCTGTACGCCCTGTACAAGAAGCACCACTGGCTCATGCGCGGCCCCACCTTCCACCAGCTCCACCTGCTGCTCGACCAGCACGCCGAGCGGCAGCTCGCGATCGTCGACCTCCTCGCCGAACGCGTCCAGAGCCTGGGAGGCATCGCGGTGGGAGATCCCCGGCACGCCGCCGAGATGACCCGCGTACCGCGCCCGCCCGACGGCGCGGAGGAGGTCCCCGCGATGCTGTCGCGGCTCCTGGAGGCGCACGAGACGATCCTGGCGGACGCGCGGGACGCGGCCCGCCGTGTCGCGGACCTGGGGGACGACGGCAGCAACGACCTCATCGTCTCCGAGGTCGTGCGGACCGGCGAGACCCAGGTCTGGTTCCTCGCCGAGCACCTGGTCGACACCCCCCTGACCCGCGTCTGAGAAGACGCGTCCCCGGCGGAGCCCGTACGCCGATGCTCCCGGCGCACCGGTGGACGCTCCCGTGTGCGCCGGGCACCACTCCCCCGCCCGGCCGACGGCGGTCGAACGCGGGAACATCCCGTCCGGCCGCCCCGTCCGCCCCGAGCAGAGAGCGCACCCCATGTCCCTTCACCAGGCCGTATCACGGCGCACGGCGCTCGCCGCCGGAGCCGCCGCAGCCGCCGCCGTCACCGTCGGACCGGCCGCCACCGCCACCGCGGCGGAACCGGCGACCGCCGCCCCGGGCCACACCCGCCCCGGCAGGCCCACGATCGTCCTCGTCCACGGCGCCTTCGCCGACGCGTCGAGCTGGTCGCCCGTCATCGAACGGCTCCAGGGCCGCGGTCACACGGTGATCGCCCCCGCCAACCCGCTGCGCGGGCTGCACCACGACGCGGCGCACATCGCCGCCGTCCTCGCGAGCGTCAAGGGACCCGTCGTCCTGGCCGGCCACTCCTACGGCGGCGCGGTGATCACCGAGGCCGCCGCGAACGCCCCCGGTGTCGAGGCACTCGTCTACGTCGCCGCCTTCATGCCGGACGCCGGAGAGGTGCTGGGCGAACTGGCGGGCCGCTTCCCCGGCTCGGAACTGACCCCGGCGCTCACCCAGGTCCCCGCCCCCGCGCCCGACGGCTCCCCCGGCCTCGACCTCTACATCAGGACCGAGGAGTTCCACCGGGTCTTCGCCCAGGACGTGTCCCTCACCACCGCACGCACCCTCGCCGCCGTCCAGCGTCCGCTGAGCGCCACCGCCTTCGGCGACCGGGCGACGGCGGCGGCGTGGCGCTCCCTGCCCTCCTGGGCCCTGGTCGCCACCCGTGACCGAGGCATCCCCGCGGAGCTGCAGCGCTTCCAGGCCCGGCGGGCGGGGTCCCGCACGGCCGAGGTCCGCAGCTCGCACCTCCCCCTGCACAGCGCCCCCGACGCGGTGGCCGGGCTGATCCGGGCCGCGGCCGACCACGTCCGGCGCTGAACGGCACCCCACTCCCGAAGGACGGTTCCATGTCGCTCCCCTCCAAGGACTCCTACGCCCGTGACCTGGCCCAGGTCGAACGCGCCAACGCCGACGGGCGGATCCCGGTCGTCTTCGTCCACGGCCTCTGGCTGCTGCCGACCAGCTGGGAACGGTGGGCCGCCGTGTTCGACGAGGCCGGCTTCGCCCCGGTCATGCCGGGCTGGCCCGACGACCCCGCCACGGTCGACGAGGCCAACGCCCACCCCGAGGTCTTCGCGGGCAAGAGCGTCGGGCAGGTCGCCGACCACTTCTGCGACCTCGTCCGGAAGCTCGACCGCACCCCGGTGGTGATCGGCCACTCCTTCGGCGGTCTGATCACCCAGATCATCGCGGGCCGCGGCCTGTCCAGGGCCTCGGTGGCGATCGACCCGGCACCGTTCCGGGGGGTGCTGCCGCTGCCGCTGTCCTCGCTGCGGGCGGCGAGCGCCGTCCTCGGCAACCCGGCCAACTACCACCGGGCCGTGCCCCTCACGTACGAGCAGTTCCGGTACTCGTTCGCCAACGCCGTCACCGAGTCCGAGGCCCGGGAGCTGTACGAGACCTTCGCCGTACCGGCTCCCGGCGAACCGCTTTTCCAGGCCGCGGCGGCGAACATCAACCCGTGGACGGAGGTCAAAGTCGACACGCTCGCGGCCGACCGGGGCCCGCTCCTGATCATCTCGGGCGAGAAGGACCACACCGTCCCGTGGGCCATCGCCCATGCCTCCTACAAGAAGCAGGTGCGCAACGAGTCGGCTGTCACCGAGATCGTCGAGATCCCCGGCCGGGGCCACGCCCTGACGATCGACAGCGGCTGGCGTGAGGTCGCCGACACCGCGCTCGCCTTCGTACGCCGCCACGTCGGCACCGGAGACGATGCCTCCGCCTGAACCCCGCCCACCCGCCTTTCGGCCGGTCCGTGAAGGTGCGGACCGGCCGAACGGACTGCCGCCGAGACCGGAGTGCCGCCCGCCGGGCGGCGCCGGACGCATGCGGGTCCCGGTCTGTCCCTGCACGGCCTCTGCCTCTCCCTGCACCGTCCCTGATCAGCTGTCACATCCGGCATACCGTGGTCCGACACGGAGGTCGGACGTGAGAACCGACAGCGCCCGCCGCTCCCGTGACGGTGTCCATCAGGGAAGGACGAGGCGATGCCCGGCCGTACGATCGAAACACCAGCCCCGTCCGCCGCCGAACTGGTGGGACGAGACGCCCCCTGGGCCGTTCTGCGCGAGGCGATGGTCTCGGGCGGAGGGCGGGCCCTGTGGGTATCGGGCCAGGCGGGCATCGGCAAGACCGCCCTGCTGGAACGGGCGGCGGCCTTCGCCGACGAGCACGGGACACGCGTCGTACGCGTGACGGGCACGGAGGCGGAATCCCCGCTCGCCTTCGCCGGACTGCGGCAACTACTGCTTCCCCTGCGGTCGTTCGAGGCCGCCCTGCCGCCGGCCCAGCGGGACGCCCTGAGCAAAGCGCTGGAGCTCGCCGGCGGGGATCCACCGAGCACGCTGATCCTGTCGTCGGGCGTGCTCGGCCTGCTCGAAGCCGCGGCACTGGACCGGCCCCTGCTGCTCGTCGTGGACGACGTCCAGTGGATCGACGCCTCCAGCGCGGGGGTCCTCGGATTCGTCCAGCGCAGGACGGAGCGGCTCAGGATGACGGTGCTGTGCGCCGCGCGCCCCGATCATCCCGTGATGGACGGGGCACACGTCCTGCGCCTCGGGCCGCTCACCGACGCCGACGCGCTCCGCCTCCTGCGGCAGCGCCACCCGGAGCTGTCGCCGAGCACCCGGCGACGCGTACTCCAGGACGCCGCGGGCCACCCCCTGGCCCTCGTCGAGCTGGCCCCCCTCTACAGCGCGGGCATTCCCCCCGAGCCGTCACAGGTCCCGCTGCCCGAAAGGCTGGAGCGCGTCTTCGGCGCGCAACTGCGTTCGCTGACGCCCGCGGCGCGCCGGATTCTGCTCATCACCGCCCTGGCGGGTTCCACCGGCCGTTCGCGCGCTCTCGTCCTGGCGGCGCTCGCCTCCGGCGGTCGGCACGCCACGGCGGAGGACTGGGACGCCGTCCTGACCAGTGGTCTCGTCGCGGAGGGCCGGGTGCCGGGCACCCTGACGTTCCGGCATCCGCTGGTCCGCGCGGCACTGATCGACAGCACCTCTCCCGAGGACCTCCGGCGCGCGCACGGCGCCCTCGCCGAGGTCCTGTCTCCCGACGACGACCACCACGTCATCCACCTGGCCGACTCGGTGGCGGGTCCTGACGACTCCATCGCGTCCGCGCTCGACGAAGCCGCCCGGCGTACCGTCCGCCGGGGCGGGGACCCCGAAGCGGCCACCATGCTGGCCCGGGCCGCCGAGTTGAGCACCGAACCGGCGGAGCGTTACCGCAGGCTGACCGAGGCCGCGGCGGCCGCGACCCGGGGAGGGCTGACCGACCTGGCGGCCAGGGTGATCGACGGCGTCGACCGTGACGGCCTGGCCCCCTTCCATCAGGTGCTCCACACCCACACGCTGTCCTACCTGCGGCAGAACCTCAGCGGCGACTTCCGGACCCCGCTCGCGCTGTACCCGCGCGCGCTGAGGACACTGGCCACGCTGCCGGACACCCCCTCGACGACGGCGCTGCGGGAGGGACTGCTGTTCCAGGTCGCCTTCCTCGCCCCGTACGCCGGGGCACCGGAGCTCTGGGACGACGCCGCGGCGGAACTCGGCCGGGCGTCGGAGCTCACCCGGCTCTGCGCCGACCTGTGGCGGGACCCGGCCCGTACGGCTCGGCACGGGGCCGACCGTCTCCGGGCCGCCGTCGCCAGCCTCCCGGCCGACGCCGAGGACGAGGCCGCCTGGCACCTGCTCTGGAGCGCCACCGCCGTCGAATCCTTCGGCGAGTTCGAAGAGCTCTGGAGTCGGATAGCGGACCGGGCACCCTTCGTCACCTCGGCCTTCGTGGACATGTGCCGGATCTCCGACGGCGTCGTCCGCGGCCGCTGGGACCACTGCCTGACCCTCGCGGAACAGGGCAGGGCGTCGTCGGAAGCGCACGGCATGACGCTCAACCTGCTTTCGTTCCGGACGCTCGCCGTCTGGGTGCACGGTGGACGCTGCGACGAAGCCGCCCTGTCGTCGGTGGAACGCTCCCTGGGCCCCTGGGCCGACGGGCAGGCACCCCGTTTCGTCCAGCAGCAGATCACCGGGGCACGCGCCTGGAGCGCACTCGGCCGAGGAGACTTCGAAACGGCCTACGAGCTCGCGCATTCGATCACGCCCGCGGGAAGCCTCCCGCAGGAGGCCGTGCAGTTCCAGCGTTCCTTCCTCACCCTGGTGGAGGCCGCGGTCCGCACCGGGCGGCGCGACCGGGCCCTGCGGCACGTCGAGGCCGGCCGCGCGGCGAGCATGGCGACCATCGGTCCCTACCACGCCTTCGTCCTGGCGGCGGCGGAGGCGATCGCCGCCGACGAGACGCGCTTCGGGCAGGCCTGCGCGGCGGCCTACGCCGTACCGGGGAGCGACCGGTGGCCGTTCGAGCTGGCCCGTGTGCGGCTGGCCCACGGTGCCTGGCTGCGCCGACGGCGCAAGCCCGCGGAGGCGGTGGAACAGCTCCTCGCCGCTCAGGCGCTCTTCGCCCGTCTCGGTACGGAGCCCTGGTCCCGCAGAGCGGCCGAGGAACTGCGCGCGGCCGGCTACACCCCCGCGGGCCGGTGGTCGGACGTGCCCGGTGCCGCCGCCCTCACCGCCCACGAGTTCCGGATCGCCGAGCTCGCGGCGAAGGGATGGGCCAACAAGGACATCGGTACCGCGCTGGGAATGTCCCCCCGCACCGTCGGCGGACACCTGTACCGGATCTTCCCGAAGCTGGGAGTGGCCTCCCGGGCCGGTCTCGCCGAAGCTCTCCGGAGCGCCGGCTGAGTTCTCCCTCGCGTAAGACCGCGCCGTCGGGGACTTCGTCGGACCCGAATGTCCTGGAGCCTTCGCTCCCGGGCAAAATGTTCCCTTCATGCGGGCCGGAGGCACGGGAGGGACGAGCGGGTGGCGGAAACGGGTCTGGGGTTCGGGGCGGTGTTGCGGCGCTTGCGTCTGGAGGCGTCGCTGACGCTGGAGGCGTTGGCGGAGGCGTCGGGGGTGAGCGTCCGCGCGATCGGGGACCTGGAGCGGGGGCGGGTGTCCGCCCCCCAGCGCAGGACGGTGGCCGCGCTCGCGGACGGGCTGGGGCTGAGCGAGACGGAACGGGAGCGGTTGCTGGCCACGGCCCGGGTCGGCCGCCGTCCCCGCCCGCATCCGGCGGGACTGGCGTCGTTCCCTCGCGGCATCGACGACTTCGTCGGCCGTGAGGCGGAACTGGCTCGGCTGACCGCGCTGGCCGGGCAGGAGACGGGGCGGATACCGGTGGCGGTGGCGGTGTCCGGGCCGCCGGGCGCGGGCAAGACGACCCTGGCGCTGCGAGCAGCCCATCAGCTGGCCCGACGTTTTCCGGACGGCCAGCTGATGTTCGATCTGCGGGGTACCGAGGAGGACCCGCCCGGTCCGCCCGAGCTCCTGCTGCGGGTCCTGAAGGCCCTGGGGGTGGCCGACCGGGATGTCGCCATGGCCGGCCCGCAGGGACACGAGCAGCTGTGCCGCCGGACGCTGGCCGAGCGGCGCTGCCTGCTGGTGCTGGACAACGCGCGTGACGAGGCGCAGGTCCGGCCCCTGCTGCCCGGTACGGGCGCGACGATGGCCGTGGTCACGAGCCGGAGGATGCTCACCGGGCTGGAGAGCGTCCACCGCCTGGCGCTCGGCGAACTCTCCGCGGCCGAGTCCTCGGACTTTCTGACCGCCCTGGTGGGACGGGAGCGCGCGGACGCGGATCCGGGCGCGCTGGCCGAGGTGGCAGATCACTGCGGACACCTGCCGCTGGCCCTGCGGGTCGCCGGCAACTGGCTCGCCACCCGCACCGGCTGGACTGTGCGCCGCCTCGCCGACCGCCTCGCCGTGGAGGAGCGCCGACTGGACGCGCTGACCGCCGGCGACCTGCGGCTGTCGTCCGCCTTCCACCTGTCCTACCGCCAGCTCACCCCCGCCGCGGGCCGCATGTTCCGGCTCCTGTCCCTCGTGGACGGCGCCGACGCCGGCCCGGCCGGCGCGGCGCAGCTGACCGGACAGCCGCTGTACGAAGCCGAGGACACCCTGGAAGAACTCGTCGAGGCCGGCCTCCTCGGTACCGACCGGGACCGCTACCGGTTCCACGACCTGATGCGCCTGTACGCGCGCGGCCGGCTACGGGCCGAGGAGCCGGCCGGAGCGGCCGAGGCGGCCCGGTCGGCGTTGCACCGCTGGCTGCTGGAGACCACCGTGACGGCCGGCCGCTGGTACGAACCCGACCACGGTGCTCCGCCCGCCACCTGGCAGGGCACCGTCGACCTGTCCACCGCCGAACACGCACGCCGGTGGCTCCAGGCCGAAGGGGACAACTGGCTGGCCGCCCTGCGGGCGGCCGCCGCCGCGGGCGACCACGCGAGGGTCGTGGAGGTCGCCGAGGCCCTGCACTGGTTCTCCGACCAGTGGATCTTCTGGGGACACTGGCCCGAGGTCTTCGCCACCGCCGCCCGCTCCGCCCAAGCACTCGACGACCCCCTCCTGGAAGCCACCCAGCTCAACTACCACGCCTGGGCCCTCCTCGTCTGCGAAGGCCGCCACCACGACAGCCTCGCCCGCTCGGCCCAGGCCCTCGCGGCGGCCGAGCGCGCCGGCGACCGCGCTCAGCAAGGCTGGGCCAACAGCTACTCCGCCTGGGCCCACCGGCTGCTCGGCGACCACGGTGCGGCGGCCCGTCACAACCGTGAGGCAGCCACGTTCTTCGAGGCCGCCGGTGACCTCGACGGCGCACTCCAGTCCCGGGTCGAGCGCAACCAGATCCTCGTGGACGGGGGGCGGCACGCGGAGGCGGTCGAGGAGATCCAACTCACGCTCGCCTTCCTCGACCAGGTCGGTGACCGGGTCGAACCGCACATCGCCGACTTCACCCGCATGAACCTGCGCATGCTCATCGGCGGCGCCCACGCCCGTCTGGAGAACTGGGCCGAGGCCGTCGAGCACTTGGTGGTGGCCGTGGAACTCTGCCGCGACAGCGGCAACGCCGCGATGGAGAGCCGCGCCCTGGTCCACCTCGGCGACAGCCTGCTGGCAGCGGGGAAGGGGGCCGAGGCCCGCGACGCCTTCTCCCGATGCCTCGCCCTCGGTGAGACGGCCGACCCGGGCCGGCTCACCGAGGCTCGTGAACGGCTCGACGGACCCGGCACGCCCTGACGACCCGTACCATTCGGCGGTCCCCCGGCCCGCAGCATCGTCCCGTCGTCTACCCGACCGCCACGCGACGACTGCGCCCCGGGGAGTCGGGACGTGCCCGCTGCGCCGTGCGGACGACTCATCCTCCGGACACCAGGCCGTCGGCCTGTGACCCGGATGTCTCCGGGGAGGTGCGCAGACGACGCCATTCACCGGGGGAGACGCCGTACGCCTCCCGGAACGCGCGGCTGAAATGAGCAGGGCTGACGAAGCCCCACCGCCGGGCCACGGCGGCCACGGTGGGGGCGACCCTGGCACGGCGGGCCAGTTCACGGCCCGCCTCCTCCAGGCGCCGCTGCCGGATGCGACGGCTGATCGTGGTGCCCTCACGCTCGAACAGCCGGTACAGGTACCGGACCGAGACCTGGTGCTCCTGAGCGATGCGTGCGGGTGCCAGATCGGGGTCGCCCAGGTTCCGGTCGATGTGCTCGAGGACGCGCGTCATCAGGTAGCCACGGGTTTCGGCCTCCGTGCCGCACCGGCGGGTCCGCTCTGCGACGAGTGTTCCGAGCAGATCGACGGCATTGCCGGCGAGCCTGTCCGCGACGGCGGGCGCGAGGTCGTCGGACGACGTGGACGCCAGGGCGGTCAGGAACGGGAACAGCACGGCGGCCACACCGTCCTCGGTGCCGATGATGTGTCCGGCGATCCGCCGGACGTCGCTGTCCACCCCGCCCAGAAGACGATGAGGGAACCGGAAGACGTGCGTGGTGGACCGCCGCGGGTACTCAAGGGAGTACGGGCGCGCCGGGTCCGGGATCACCATGTCGCCCTCGTCCAGTTCGACCGCCCGGCCGTCCTGGACGAGGACGGCGGTGCCGGACACCTGTACGAGCACGGTCATCTGCGCGTCGGGGGCACTCGCCATCAGGGCCGAGGTGCGGCCGGCCCCCTCAGCGTCGGCCTTCAGGGTCGTGATCCGGAGGTGTCCGAGACGATCGGTGACGATGCGGCCGTGGAACGGTCCTGCGCCGAATGGTGTGATCCTCGTCGGCATCGGCGTTCTGCTCACCGTCTCGTTCCCGTGAGCGACTTCGTCGGGGTCGGTCACGGAGGCAGTGGTCGGCAGGCTCAAGTTGTTCTCCGGTCGGAGGGAAGGCGGCTCTGGGGCGCGGCGGACGGGACACCGGCGTGGTCCCTGGGAACGTGAAGGGCGGCGGGCTGCGTCGAGCGCGACCGGGACCCGCTAGGCGGGTCCCGGAACCTGTCCGTACCCACAGCCAACCAGCGAGCCCTCTCCGTCTCCAGGCAGAACCACAGGCAGGAACGGCCCACTCGCCGCGCGCGTACGTGGTGCCCGTCGGGTGCCGTGCGGCGCGGGCCGCCCTTCGCGGGAGGCCGGCCGGGACGCCCTTCCGTACCGTGCGGTGACGCTGCACCCTTGGGCAAGTCGTCGTGCGTCACGGGGCAACGAAGGGTGTGTGACCGGCCATAGCGTGAGGGAGTCCGTGCCGCAGGGCGGCGTGGACCTACCACCGCGTACCAAGGAGACACCTCATGCCGTACATCACCGCGGGCCAGGACACCGCCCACCCCGTCGAGCTGTACTTCGAGGACCAGGGCACCGGGCAGCCGGTCGTCCTCATCCACGGCTTTCCGCTCGACGGCCGCTCGTGGGAGCGCCAGACCGCGACGCTGCTGGACGCCGGCTACCGCGTCATCACGTACGACCGCCGCGGCTTCGGGCGGTCCTCCCAGTCGGCCACCGGATACGACTACGACACCTTCGCCGCCGACCTGAACACCGTCATGGAGACCCTCGACCTGAACGGCGCCGCCCTGGTCGGCTTCTCCATGGGCACCGGCGAGGTCGCCCGGTACGTGTCCACGTACGGCACCGGCCGGGTCGCCAAGGCCGCCTTCCTGGCCTCGCTCGAACCCTGCCTGCTCAAGAACGACGACAACCCCGACGGCGTGGCCCCGAAGGAGTTCTTCGACGGAGTCGTCGCCGCGGTCAAGGCCGACCGCTACGCCTACTACACCGCCTTCTTCCACGACTTCTACAACCTCGACGAGAACCTGGGCTCCCGCATCAGCGAGGAAGCCGTCCGGAACAGCTGGAACACGGCGGCCGGCGGTGGTTCCGTCGCCGCGTCGGCCGCACCGTCGACCTGGTACACCGACTTCCGCGCCGACATCCCCGCCGTCGACGTCCCCGCGCTGATCCTGCACGGCACCGCCGACCGCATCCTGCCCGCCGAGGGCACCGCACGCCCCTTCCGCAAGGCACTCCCCTCCGCCGACTACGTCGAGATCGAGGGCGCCCCGCACGGACTGCTGTGGACCCACGCGGACGAGGTCAACACCGCCCTCCTCGCCTTCCTGGCGAAGTAATCCCGCACCGCCGACGGGCCGCGCCCCGGCCCGGCACCGCCACGCGGCCCTCCCGGCTCTCCGCGAGAGAGCCGGACGCGTTCTGAAAGGCAGAGATCCCATGCAGTTCGGCGTCTTCACCGTCGGGGACGTGACCCCCGACCCCACTGGCGGGCGCACACCGACCGAACGTGAGCGCATCAAGGCGATGGTCGCCATCGCCCTTAAGGCCGAGGAGGTCGGCCTCGACGTCTTCGCGACCGGGGAGCACCACAACCCGCCGTTCGTCCCGTCCTCCCCGACCACGATGCTCGGCTACATCGCGGCCCGTACCGAGCACCTGATCCTCTCCACCGCCACCACGCTGATCACCACCAACGACCCGGTGAAGATCGCCGAGGACTACGCGATGCTCCAGCACCTGGCCGACGGCCGGGTCGACGTGATGCTGGGACGCGGCAACACGGGCCCGGTCTACCCGTGGTTCGGAAAGGACATCCGCCGGGGCATCGACCTCGCCAAGGAGAACTACGCCCTGCTGCGCCGGCTGTGGCGCGAGGACGTCGTCGACTGGGAGGGCACGTTCAGGACGCCGCTCCAGGCCTTCACCTCGACGCCCCGGCCGCTGGACGGTGTCCCGCCGTTCGTCTGGCACGGCTCCATCCGCTCCCCGGAGATCGCCGAGCAGGCCGCCTTCTACGGAGACGGCTTCTTCCACAACAACATCTTCTGGCCGGCCGACCACACCCGGCGGATGGTCCAGCTCTACCGCCGCAGGTACGCCCACCACGGCCACGGACGTCCGGAGGACGCCGTCGTCGGTCTCGGCGGCCAGGTGTTCATGCGGAAGAACTCGCAGGACGCGGTACGGGAGTTCCGCCCCTACTTCGACAACGCGCCCGTCTACGGCCACGGCCCCTCCCTGGAGGACTTCACCGAGCAGACCCCGCTGACCGTCGGCTCCCCGCAGCAGGTCATCGAGCGCACCCTCGCCTTCCGGGAGACCGTCGGCGACTACCAGCGCCAGCTGTTCCTGATGGACCACGCCGGACTGCCCCTCAAGACCGTCCTGGAGCAGCTCGACATCCTGGGCGAGGAGGTCGTGCCCGTACTGCGGAAGGAGTTCGCGCGAGGGCGGCCGTCGGACGTCCCCGACGCTCCCACGCACGCGTCGCTCCGCGCCGCTCGGGAGGTGCCGGTCCCGTGAGACTGACCGTCGTCTCCGCAGGTCTGAGCACTCCTTCGTCCACCCGCCTGCTCGGTGACCGGCTGGCCCAGTCGGTCACCGACGAGCTGGCCGCCCGGGACCACCTCCTGTCGACCGAGGTCGTGGAGCTGCGGGAACTGGCCGGCGACATAGCGAGCCACCTCGTCACGGGCTTCCCGCCGCCGCGGCTCTCCGCCGCGATCGACACGGTGACGAACGCAGACGGCCTGGCGGTCGTGACCCCCGTGTTCGCCGCCTCCTACAGCGGACTGTTCAAGTCGTTCTTCGACGTGATCGACCCGGACGTCCTCACGGGCAAGCCCGTGCTGATCGCGGCGACGGGCGGTACGGCCCGGCACTCGCTCGTCCTCGAACACGCCGTGCGCCCCCTCTTCGCCTACCTGCGCGCCGTCGTGGTCCCCACCGCCGTCTTCGCGGCCTCGGAGGACTGGGGTTCGGGCGGGGACGCCTACACCGACGCACTGCCCGGCCGCGTGCGCAGGGCGGGCGCCGAACTCGCCGCACTCATGGAAACGCGTCCGGCCGGCGGTGGGCCCGAGGACGATGTAGCCGCCCTCGAACGGGGGCTCGCCGACCTCCGCTTCGACTGACGGCACGGCACGGCGCAATGGGGGCGGCCGCCCGGTCGCGGGAGAACTGCGCCCGACTTCGTGACGAATCCGCTCTGGTGCCCGTACCGCAACATCGCCCTGCGGTCTCTTCAGCGGCGTCACGAGGCCATCACCGCGCGCGGCGCCCACCTGGTCGCCGTGTCACCTCAGGTCCCGGACGAGTCGCTCTCCCCCGCCGCGAAGCACGACCTCCTCTTCGGCGTCCTCAGCGATGTCGGGTCCGATGTCGCCGGGCAGTACGGACTGGCTTTCGATCTCCCCGATGACCTCGCGGTCGTCTACGACGGGCTCGGCTTCGATCTCCGGCGCGTCAACGCAGGGCGGCCGCACTGCCGTATCCGACGCGGTGGGCGACTCAGCGGCGACTTGGAGGTCGCCGTGGGCGAAGGTGAGGGGACCCGCAGCTGAAGGAGGCGCCCGGGGGCGTGGGGGACAGAGCGCGGCGTTTCAACGGGCACGGAGGGACCATCCTGACCGCCGTCCTTCCAGGCCCCGACGCTCCACTCCGCCCCACGTGCCGGCACATCTGCCTCTGCCCCCACGTTCGCCGCTCGCGCGGGGGAGCCCTCTGGGACTTTCCTGGGACTTTCGGCGGCATCAAGCGGTACGAGGGTGAAAGAAGGGAAAGACTGTTTCCCCAGGTCAGGTACCTTGCATCGCGAGTCCGCGCAGCTCACAGGGCTGCCGAGTCTTTTCCGGGACATCTGAAAGGTCGCCAGGCAACGGCTGAAGAAATCTTTCCGACCTGCGTCAATGCGCAGCATCAGGAGGCGTGGCGACGCTTCGTGGGACTTCTCTGGGACTTTGCACCCACGCCGTACACGCCCGCGAGCAGCGTAACCGGGCCATGCGCCGGCCTGGTCCCCGGCGAGACCGCGGACCGGGCCGGGGCGTGGGCGTGAGTGCCTGAGGCCGTCGGACAGCGTGGTCGGGTCAGTCGGTCGTGTCGCCCGTCTTCCAGACTGTCGTGGACTTGACGGTACGGCTCTCACCGAACAGGCGCGGGCCCGGGAGTCCTGGCGGAAGGGGCAAGCACGGATGGGCCTTGACCCTGCATCCTGGACACGAGTCATGCGGCCGGCGCCAACGTGGCTGATGTCGTTCCGGACGCTGCCTCGCAGGGATCGGGCTGCGCTGTCCGAGGCGTGAGTGGCGGCGTCGGGTCATGACCACGGGTCATCTGTTCTTCTGGGCCATCAGGATCCAAGTGCCTCGGGTGTCCGAGAACAGGGGGTCAAGCCCCCCGGTGTTGGAACAGAGGGCGTCGTTGGTCTCGTTCCGGATCTTCGTGGGAACCCGCCCCAGCGCACCTCCAGTATTCGAGAGCGAAGGCGTACCAGCTGATGGTGGTCACACCGCGCCCGCTCCTCACCCGGCCGAAGTCGTCAGCGGCGGCTTCCCTGACGGCTCGGACCAACGAGGCCCCGAGCTCGTCGGCCAGAGCCCTGACATCCACTCCATCGCCGGCCGCTGGCCCCCGCCAGGGCTTCACCACCCTCGACCCACGCCGTCCGGGTGCATTTCGCACCTGGCCTGCCGAACTCCGCATGACGACCACCGCCTCTCTCCAGATCAACGTGCCGCCTGTGGGTCCCATGCCAGCCAAGAAAGCCCTGTCAGGAGGATGAAGGGTAGGATAAGTAGCATGAGCGAGCCCACCGGGAAGTACTCGATCACCATGCCGCGCGACATCGCCGAAGCCGCCAAGGCCCGCAGCGGCCCCTCCGGCCTTTCCGCCTACGTGGCCGCCGCCGTCGCCCGCCAGATCGAACGCGACAACCTCAACGAACTCATCACCGTCGCCGAGGCCGAGCACGGCCCCGTCACCGACGACGAGATCCAGTCCCTGCGCGACCAGCTCACCGAAGCCCGTCGCGAGCAGAACCAGCATGGGGCGAACGCAGCGTGACCGGCTCCCCCGCGGTCCCTGGCGGCACCCTCGTCCTCGACAGCGAAGGGCTGGCGAAGGCCGTCCTGCGCGACCGCACGGTCACCACCTGGCTCGCCCTGGCCCGCGCCGACGACCTGCGCGTGATCACCTCGGCGGCCACCCTCGTCGAGGTGGTCCACCCCCGCATCAACCGCCCGGCCCTGGAGTGGACTCTCTCCCGTCTCGTCGTGGAGCCGATCACCGAACCGATCGCCCGTCACGCCGCCGCCCTCCTCGCCGACGCCGGCCTGCACGGCCACAAGTACGCCATCGACGCCATGCTCGCCGCCACCGCCCTGGCGGCTCCGGGGCCGACCACGATCCTCACGTCCGACCCCGAGGACCTCATCACCCTGTGCGGTGGACGCGTCACTGTGATCAAGGTCTGACCGATCCCTCGCTTGCCCTCCGTAAGGGAAGAAGATGACTCCCCTCAAAATACGTTGACGTCGTCAACGCTCACTATTTAACTCGCGTCTGTAGCGGCGTGTACGGTTGACTCATGAGGGATGAAGCGGGTGCAGCAGACCCTTTGATCACCGGGGCCGAGATCGCACGCATCGCAGGCGTTACGCGAGCTGCCGTGTCGAATTGGAGGCGCCGCCACACGGACTTCCCCGCCCCGGCGGGAGGCAGTCCGGGCACGCCGCTGTTCTCCCTTGCCGACGTACGGACATGGCTGGCAACCCAGCGGAAGAGCCACGACGTCTCCGACGAGGTCCGGCTCTGGCAGGCGCTCCGCGCGTCGTTCGGCGATGACATGATCGGCGGCCTGGCTTCGGTCGCCGAGTTCCTCTCGACGGGAAATCCGTCCGGTCTCGATTCCGCGGCAGCCGCGCTCGTCACCTCGTTGGCAAAGAACGCCTCCACGGCCCACGCGGTCGACGGACTTGTCGAGCGCTTCCAGGACTCGGCCCGCCGCAGAGGCTCTGACCAGGTGTCCTCCGCACGGGTCACCCGGGCGGTTGTCCACTTCGCGGGCCGGGTCACTGATGGCGCTACCGTCTTCGACCCAGCCTGCGGTATCGGGGTCCTTCTCATGGCCGTGGGAGACGCCGACGGTACGGTCGTTCGCGGGCAGGAGATCAACCCCGCAGCAGCGCGATTCGCCGGCCTTCGAGCCGAGTTGACCGGCCGAACCGATGCGGTGATCCAAGCGGGTGACTCACTGCGGGCGGATGCCTGGCCCTCGCTCCGCGCCGATCTCGTCGTCTGCGAACCGCCTGCCTCCGGCCCCGACTGGGGGCGTGAGGAGCTGCTCCTCGACGCGCGTTGGGAGCTCGGTACGCCCTCCAAGGCCGAGGGGGAACTGGCCTGGCTCCAACACTGCTACGCCCACACCGCCCCCGGGGGTCGCACGGTGATCGTCATGCCGGCCTCCACGGCCTACCGCAAGGCGGGGCGCCGGATCCGGGCAGAGCTCGTGCGGCGGGGAATCCTCGTCCAGGTCGTCGCACTGCCTGGCGGAGTCGCCTCCTCGCACTCCGTCCCCGTACTGCTCTGGACCCTCCGCCGCCCAAAGCCGGACGACGCGGCTCCGTCGCACGTGCGCATGATCGACCTGACGGGCAACGAGCCGGACGGACCACTGGAACCCATCGGTGACCAGATCGTCGACGTCCCCCTCATCGACCTTCTCGACGAGACCGTCGATCTCACTCCGGGCCATCACGTCCACCGTTCCGCCCATGACTTCCGAGCGGAGTACCAGTCCCTGCGCGAACAGATCGAGCAGCAACTCCATGCGCTGGGTGCCCTCCTGCCCGCTCTGCGAGAGGGGGCAGGAGAGGACTCTCTGGACACGGCCACGGTCAGCCTCGCTGAACTGTCCCGGGCGGGTCTGATCGAGACGGATGCCAGCGGTCCCCATTCGACGAGTCCTCAACTCGATACGGACTACCTGCGCGGCTTTCTTCAGAGCGTGTCAAATGTCCGTCGCTCGACCAGCGCCAGCGGTACGCATCGGGTGGACGCGCGAGCGGCACGCATCCCGCAGATGGCGGTCGCCGACCAGCGTCGCTACGGAGCGGTCTTCCGCACACTCCAGGAGTTCGAGGAGCGCGTGACGAAGCTGGCGGAACTGGGGCAGAGGACGGCCTCTCTGGCCAGGGACGGACTGACCAGCGGCGCCCTCGTCCCCCATGCGGGCGACTCAGGCGAGTGACAGGCCGACCGGTCAGGTGAGTTCGGCGGCCAGGGGAACGAACGGGCTGGGCTTTCCGCTCCAGGACACGTGCAGCGCTTCTCGGGCCCGTGTGCAGGCAACGAAGAGCAGGCACCGCTCGCGCAGCAGATCGGTCGCGTGCTGCAGTCTGTCCGTCGCCGCCGCGGTGACCTCGCGGGCGAAGGGAAGCGCGCCGTCGGAGACGCCGAGTACACCGACGCCCCGGAACTCCAGCCCTTTCATCGCGTGCATCGTCGCAAGGCGCACTCCTGCCGCTCCCGCCCCCGGCGCCTCCTTGACCCGGACCACGGGAATGCCCCGAGCCGCGAGCCTGTCGTACACCTTGTCCAGGAGCAGGTGGAACCGGGCACACACCCCGATCTCCTCGGCACGCATGCCCTGGCCGATCCACTCCTCGATCCGCTCGACGATCGCGTCCGCCTCAGCCTGTTCGGTGGCGTGTCCTATGACATGAGGCCGGCCTCCACGGAGGAGGGAACGGTAGCCGAGGAGGGTGTCCACACCGTCCCCGCCGAGATCCTCGACAGCCACGTCGTTCAGGATGCCGGTGGACCAGCTCAGGATCTCCTCCGTGCTGCGGTAGTTGACCCTCAGCCGACTGCTCCGGCCTGTCACCCCGATCCCCAGTGAGCTCAGGCTGACCCGGGAGTCGTAGATCCGCTGATGGGGGTCACCGGTGATGAAGAGGTCATCGGGTCCGCGCCGTACAGCGGCCCTCAGTACACGCCACTGGGCCGGATGCAGGTCCTGCGCCTCGTCGACGACCACGTGGTGGTAGTCATGACCGTCCGAGGCGTGTCGCGCCGCCAGTAGCCGTGCCGCCTCGGCGCAGACTTCGAGGTGGGTGCGGCCGCCTCGGGCGAAGAGTTCGGACCGGAAGAGTTCGATCGCCTCCCAGACCCGCTCTCGCTGGGCTACGGGCAGCGCCGAGCCGCGTCCTTTGCGCGCCGCGCCCCGGTAGGCGTCGAGCGTGCCGATGTCCTGGGCGAGTACGACGTGGCGATATTCCTGGGCGAGGAACCGCTCCGGCCACGGAAGGCCGAGACGTTTGCCGACCCGCTGCCAGACCTGCCGCTCCTCACGGTCTCCGACGAGGGACGGCGTCCGGCCGCCGGCTGCATGAAGGACTCGATGCGCGTAGGCGTTCACCGTCGTCACGTCGACCCTGCCAAGCTGCGCCTCATCGCCGTCGAGCAGCAGCGCGAGATTCTCGCGCAGGCTCGCCGCGAGCGCGTTGGTGTACGTGGTGAGCAGGACCCGGCTGTCCTCGGAGCGGGACAGCAGGTGCTTGACACGATGCAGGGCGACAACGGTCTTGCCTGTGCCCGGGCCTCCGGTCACCTGGGCCGGTCCGCCGTAGGACACGCGGTAGGCGACGCGCCGCTGGGAAGGGTGGAGGAAGATCCGCCAAGCGGCGAAGGGCTTCTCCAGGATCTCGGCCAGCTCGTCCGGCCCGGTTACGAGCGTAATGCGGCCTCTGGTGCGGAGGATCGCCGACGCGAGGTCGTCCGCGGGGTTCTCAGGAACTTCGGCGGGCCGCCGTGCGGTGACGACGTCGCGGTAGACCTCTTCCGGGCTGAAACCCTCCGCGAGGAACTGGAGGACTTCGAACTGGTCCTCGGGAAGCAGGGTGCCGAACGCGTCCAGCTGTGCCTGATCCGTGATCGTGCGCACGGCACGCAACACCTGGGCATCGATACCGAGTTCCCGCAGCACGGTGTCCGAGTGGGAGGCGAAGAGCAGGACGGGGGCCGCAGCCGCCGCCCGCTCCAGGGCCGGCGTCAGTTGCTCGATGGCGACGACGTTGCGGACCTCCAGGCCGCGGGTGGCGGTGTTGACCGTGTAGAGCCGCTTGGCCGCCCAGCTGTAGGCGTCGTCGTGCGGCACGACGTTGACGAGGAGGAAGACGTCGCTGCCGTCGTCCGGGGCGAGGACCACTCCCCGCCAGAAGTCGTTGATCCGGATGGTCCTCATCCGTGGATCGCGCGCCTTGTCCACCGACTCCAGGTGAAGCCCCTTGTCGGCGTGCAGTTCCGCGACAGTGAGCTGCTGGAACTTGGCCATCGCCTTGCGCACTCCGGCTTTGACGGGCTTCTCCAGCACGTCGTAGCTCTCCCAGAAGCTGTTCGCGAAGGCGAGCTGGGGCACGGTGGGCTCCTTACCTCGTGGCGTGCGGCGCGACCGAAACGATCTTAGGGGGATGCGGGTTCCGCGCCCCTGGCCATCAGGCGGGCGAGGTCCCGGACCGCCCCGAGCAGTTCCGTCGGCGGCCCTTCCAGGTCCAGGACGTGCTGGTGGATGACAATCCCCGCGTTCCGGACACGGTGGGAGGCGTGAAGGGCGCCGCCCCTGGCGTAGATCAGGTGTCCCTCGGGAAGACCCAGCGCTGTGCAGTAGGCGAGCATCTGGTAGAGGTCGGCGTCGGGAAAACCATCGGGCTTCTGCGCCTTGTACTTGGCGTCGGCCACGTTCAGCGGGCGGCCGTCGTCCCCGTACCGGAGGAGATCCGGCCTCATGCGGATGGTCCCGTCCGCGTCGAGATGCACTCCCTTGGCCTGGAGCGCGCAGTGTCCGCCATGCGCTGTGAGGGCCTCACGCAGGGCCACGCAGACGAAGTCCTCGAAGAGTTTGTTCATGTCGAGCAGGAATCCGTCGACGGTGACGTCACCCGGCAGGTGTTCGGGCGACTCGCGGCGCAGGACGGTCTCCGCCAGCCGCAGCGCGGGCTGGTAGCGGAGGTTCAGGCGGCTCGGCCGCCACCGGGGCGGAGCGGCGCCGCGCAGCAGGGGCTCGGCGTCGATGAGCCGAGCCCGTTGGTGCTGGAGGGACCGCCGTACTCCGGCCGGGACGCGGGGCAGGCTCAGCAGCCGCTCGGTCGCCGCCCGCAGCAGCCGGTTCTCGGGTATGTCTGTGGTGTACTCGTCATAGGCCACTTCCAGGGGAAAGAGCCGTCCGTGGTGACGGCGCACCTGGTCGGTCTCCCTGAGCCGACCGCGAAGGACAGGGGACGCCTCTTCCGTGTGCCGGTACCCCTGCAGCACTCCTTGCCTCAGGGCGCGCTCCTGCGCCCTCTCGTAGGTCTGGGCGAAGAAGGGAACCAGTTCCGTGTGCGCCGACACCTCCACCGTGCCCTCTTGGTGGATCCGCGGGTTCAGGGCGTACCCCAGGAGGAAGAACAGATGGGCGATCGGCACCTTCGGGGTGACTCTCAGGGTGACGGGGTCCTCCCCCGGGGCCCTGACCACGAAGGCTCCGACCTTGCTCCCCGCGCGCAGCCGCCATCCCCCGGTCCGGTACGGGTCGGGCGCCGCGTCCACGATCCGGGAGGCGGCGAGTGCCCGGCCGATGGCCGCCGGCAGGTCATGGGTGGTGTGCGGGGCGTGTTCGACGAGCTGGATGCCGGTCACGCGTCGGGCTCACCCGGGCCGGCAGCCGGTGCGATGGTCGCGCGAAGGGATTCGAGACCGTAGGTCTTGGCGATGTCGATTCCCTCTCCGTAGTGATGCTCCTCCAGGAGCGGAAGGATCTTGGTGCGCCAGGTGCGGTCAAGGCCGCCTTCCCGGTAGACCGCCTTCTTCATCAGGTACGAGGGGCCGATACGGAAATCGGGGTCGTCGATGCGGGAGTTGAGCGCGTCCAGCAGGTCCGCCGGCTCGGGGCCACGGTCCTGGGCGGCGAGCCAGCGGCGCAGCAGCCCCTGGGTGGGCTCAGTACGCGGCGAGAGCTCCACGAAGGCGAAGCGCCGTCGCATGGCCGCGTCGACGAGGGCGATGGAGCGGTCGGCGGTGTTCATCGTCCCGATGACGAAGAGATTGGACGGGAGGGCGAAGTCGTCGCCCGAGTAAGTCAGGCGGACCGACTTGTTCCGGTACTCCAGGAGGAAGTAGAGCTCTCCGAAGACCTTGGCCAGATTCGCACGGTTGATCTCGTCGATGATCAGGAAGTGCGGGATGTGGCGGTTTCCCTCGCGGGAGGCGAGGTCGGCGAGCTCCCGCAGCGGGCCCGCCGTCAGCCGGAAGGCGACCTCCCGGGTGTCGGGGTCCTCCTTCGGGCGGAACCCTTCGAAGAAGTCCTCGTACGCGTACGAGGGGTGGAACTGCACCAGCTTGACCCGTTCGGGTCCGCCTCCGAGGAACTCGGCGAGTTTGAGGGCCAGGTGGGTCTTGCCCGTGCCCGGCGGGCCGTACAGCACCAGCTGCCGTTCGTCCCAGAGGAGGTCCTTCACCTCGCGCAGCCACTCCACGTCGTGGACGAGCAGTTCGTCGGCGAGGGCCTGGCCCGGCTCGGGAAGCTCCAGCTCACGCCGGGCCGCGAGGGCCGGGACCGTCTCGCTCGGGTCGCGTTCCCGGGACACGGCCTCGTCGGCGAGCTCCTCGTCGGTACGGCCGAGTCCGTCGATGAGGGCCTGCACGGAGGTGAGGTCGACGACGTCGTGCTGCGCCGAGAGCTTCTGCTGGAGTTCCTCGGGAAGCTCGTCGTAGGCGTACCCGCTGCTCTGCCAGTCGACGGGGCGGCGCAGGTTGGAACGGCCGCCTTCGGAGGCGGTCTGCTCGACCGTTCCGGTGATCTCACCGACGTACAGGCGGCCCCCGGAGATGCCACACACCGTGTCGCCCGGCTTCATCCAGGAGAGGAACGCGTACAGCTCGTCGACGAGCTCCAGCTTCTGGTTGTAGGTCGCCGTCGTCCCGTAGTCCTCCTCGACGAACGCTCTCAGCCGCTCCTTGCTCGCCCCCTGCGCCACTCCCTGGCGCAGCCGTGAGGCCGACAGCGTGACCCTGCCCTCGGGGAGCCACAGCCGGTGGACGAGGTCACTGCCCGCCACGTTCGAACCGCGCACGAGCCAGGCCCGGTTGGGCCCGGCACGCACGCCCTCCATGAAGTCGGACAGCGGTGTGCCCGCCTCGGTGCGCCACTCCTCCCAGCCGTTGCGCGGGGCGCCGACGAGTATCTCGGCGGCGGCGGACGGCGATCCGCACTCGACGTCAGCGGTCAGCTCCAGCCAGCCGGGCCAGCGGTCGGACGGCGCGAGGGCCCCGGTGGCTCTCAGCTCCTCGCGCCGCCTGAAGGTGCCGCTGAAGTGCTTGGGGAACGACGGCATGACGTGCTCCCTGGCCGGCGAACCGGCCCGGACCAGGAACTTGCGGCTCCCGTTGGTGCCGACGGCGTCGAGGAGGACGCCGACCGCCCGCCCGATGCCGTCCCCGCCGGGCAGCCGCAGCCGGAACTCCGGGTACTCGGCGGGGTTGCCGCTGTCCTCGTTCACGCGCACTCCTGGTTCACGTACGTTCCTCGTTCCCATGAGTCCGTGGACACGGGAACGGCATATGCCCGAAGGCCGGTGCCGAGAAGGACCTTAGTCCCGCTCCGCACCTCAGGTGAGGGTGTTGGTGAGGTGCGGCCCGATGTATCCGATGAAGATCCCGTGCTCGGCGCGGGCCGCGTCGTGGTAGTGCAGGCGTGGAGCGACGGTGTTGCCGCCGCCGATCCTCACGTGCGCGCCCATGAACAGCCGGCGGGCGGGATCCACGTGTTCCGGGACGGGGAAGGTCCGTTCCTTGCGCCAGACGGTGTTCGTCTTCACCGTCCTGGACTCGTCGCGCACGACCTTGCGGGGCGATATCGCGTGCCTGCCGCCCGGAGCGTCCTCGCACCACTGCTTGAAGTCACGGAAGGCCGCGCCGTCGGCGAGGGCGTCGACCGAGACGTCGGCGTAGTCCCGAAGCGCCAGCAAAGCGTCCCAGGCCATGCGAACCCAGGAGGAACCGTACGCCTGGTCGTCCAGTTCCAGGGTGATCTTCCTGGCTCCGGTGAAGTGCACGCGAGGCATCTCCTCGATCCGTTCCAGGATCTCCGCGAAGGACTTGGGGACAGCGGGACCGCCGTCGTCCGGGGCGTACGCGGCTTCGGCGGCGCCGAGGGCGAGCAGGCGCTTCTGCACGGTGACGAGCCGGACCCGGGTCTCGTGCAGTTCCCGGTACTGCTCGTCGTACTCGGCGATCAGCGTGATCTCGTCGCTCCTGGCGCGCTGGAGTTCGTTCTTCAGGTCCCTGATCTCGTCGGCTCGTACCCGCTGCTCGCGCCCGGCTTCCTCGAGGATCTCGAAGAGGGCTTGGTTCTCGTCCCTCAGCCGCTCCAGCTCGGAGCTGCCCGAGCTCTCCTTGGTACGCGCGCGCAATACGGGTACCGCGTCCAGCTCGGGCGGCAGTGGCGCCCGGGTGGCGAGGCCCTGGGGAAGCTGGGCGAGCAGGCGGCGGGCCCGGGCCGGGTTCTCGGCGACGACCCGGTGCGACATGACGCGGTGGCGCTGGCCGTCGGCCGCCCAGGCCGGATCCACACCGGGAAGGAAGGTCCGGATGCCACCGCCGTACACCCGGTGGTACTCCATGAGCCGGTTGAAGCGGTTGTCCGCCCCGGGCGCGAGGGCGTAGAGGATGGCGAGGCCGGCCAGGGGACGGACCAGCGGGTCCAGGATCTGCTCCAGCCAGACGTCGAAGTCGGCCCCGTTCGGGGCGGTGGCCATGACGATCGGCAGACGGCGCTCCGCGTCGCACAGCTCGTCGATGACGGAGTCGATGTCGGCCGCCTCGACGACCTGTGGCATCCGGGTCACATCCGCGAGCCCGTCGTGGGCATGGAGAACGTCCAGCAGGCTTGCCGCGAGGCGGGGGGTCTTTGCGGGCGTCGGCAACGTGTCCGGATCGTCGGGAAGGTGCTCTACGTCCAGCTGTACGCGGGTCGGCCGGCTCTCCGTCTGCCTGATCACCAGGGTCGTCTGCCAGGTACCGTCCGGGGCGGTCTCCCGGAGGCGCCAGCGCCCGTACGCCCCGCCGGTGCCGGTCGCCGAGTCGTGGTCGAGAGTGACTCCCCGGGCTATCTCGTTGCGCCCCTCCGCGAACGCCTGGATGTCGTAGTTCTTGGGCGGTTCACGCAGCCAGTCCCGGAGTCGGGCGTCGACCTGCGCGCCGGTACTGACGTAGTCGAGGCCGCTGGTGACGACCATGCGGTAGCGGCGTGTGTCCATGCCGTGGTCCTTTCGGTGCACCGGTCAGGCTTCGGTCCGCTCGGGTCCTTGACGGAGGGCGGCGAGCAGTTCGACGACGTCGTCGTGCCAAGCCCTGACCTCGCCCGGGGTGGGCGGGAGTTCGTAGGTGTGGTGGTGGCAGGCCTCGCTGAGCGCGGACCACACGGCGTGCCACTGACGGGCCACGGAGCACGGGGCGTACCACTCCAGACAGAGCGCCTTGGTACGGCCACGGCTGTGCGCCATGGCGGGGCTGACTTGCCGCCAGAATCCGTCCATGGCCTCGTCCAGGGCCAGCCGGAGCAGGGCGGCGGCGGCTCGGGCGCGGAGTCCCGGCGCGAGGGTGTGGATGACGCCGGAGGGAGGGAGCAGCAGATGGCGGGCGGCCGCGGCCAGGTCGTCGGGGGTACGGGTCATCGGCCGCGCACCGCCTTCGCAAGGCGCTCGGTGTCCCGGACCAGGTCCATGCGGTCGCCGATCGGGGTGAGGAGCTGGTGGGCGCCGGCGTTGCACCGCTCGATGAGTGCGCGGGCCCAGGGACCGTGGTCCTGGGCGACGGCGGCGAGGACCTGGGCGGGCTCCATGGTGCTGTCGTAGAAGGCGAGCGCGGCGAGTTCGGTGAGCTTGTGTGCCTTGCCGATCCTGGCCTCGACATCGGCGTGGCCGTGGCCTTCGGCCCGCAGGCGGCGCCGTGCGGGTTCCAGGCAGGCGGCCTCCAGGGCGCCACGGCACATCTGGGGTAGGACCCGGTCGGCGACGTCCTGCGGCACGTTCGGGTCCTTGGCGACGGCCCGGGCCTCGCTCAGCGCGAGGGAGACCGGGTCGTCGGTGCGGGTGACCTTGACGACGGAGTCGGTCTGCCGGGAGACCTGCATGATCGTCGCAGGGATGCGCAGGTGGCGGATGGCCTGCTGGAGGCGGGTGTCGTGAGTGAAGACGATCACCTGGCGGCGCTGGGCACAGGCGTGGAGGACCCGCGCGAGCCCCTCGACCTTCTCCGGGTCCATGGACTGCACCGGGTCGTCGATCACCAGGAACCCGAAGGGGCTGTCGGGGTGGGTGGCGCGAGGGAGGAACAGCGAGAGGGCGAGCGAGTGCAGTTCGCCCTGGCTCATCACGCCGAAGGCGGGCGCGTCCATGGCGTCCACGGACACGTCGAGCTTCACCTTGCGCTGGTTGGCCGTCCCCGTGAGGCCGATCGAGCCGAGCGTGACGCTGCTGCGCTCGCAGAGCAGCTTCCAGATGGTCTGCGACTGGTCGGCGAACGGGCGCAGCCGCTCCTCGCGGAGTTCGTCGGTGACCTTCTTGAGCCAGGTCTGCGCGTCCTTGAGCCGCTTGCCGAGCGATGCGGCCTCGGCGGCCCGGTCGGCGGCGGCCAGCCATTCGACGAGGCGCACCCCGAGCGGCTGCCAGCCGGCGTCCTGATCAGCGAGCAGGCGGGCCGCCTGCTCGCTCTCCTGCCGGCAGGCCTCGGCGAGGGCGGCCGAAAGGCGCTCGACCTGATCCGCCAGCGGGCGGGGGTCGGTCACGCTCCGGCACAGGGCCCATTCCCGCCAGAGGGCGGCGAGCGGCGAGTCCTCCGGCCGGAGCCATACGGGGACGGGCTGGACGAGATCGTGGACGGCGCGGATGGCGCCGCGCAGGTCGTCACGCGCGGACTGCGCTTCCGCGGCTTCGTGCTGGAGCCGTTCGACCTGCTCCCGGGCGCGCACCGCCCAGTCGTCGTCGAGCAGTCCGGGCGTGTCGCAGACGGGGCAGTCGGCGGTCCGCGCCCGCCGCCGGTGGTCGAGCGCCCGCTCCAGGAGGTCGGAGAGACGGCGGGCGTCCTCGGCGGAGCCGGACCGCGCGTCATCGGCCCGGGCCACGGCTTCCCGCAGCCGCGTCACGGCACCGCTGATGTCGCTCAGATCAGGCCCTTCGAGGGTGGAGAGCCCGCGCAGCCTTTCGAGTTCGGCGGTGTCGCCTTCGGGCCGTGCGGCGAGGAGGGTGCGAACGCGTTCGCGGTCCGGGCGGCGTGCGGAGAGAACCTCTGCGGCCGCGACGGCCCTCGGGTCGCCGGAGCCCCGCAGTTCGGTGAGGACCGTGGCTGCCAGGTCGGTGACCTTCTTCTCGCCGTCCTTGATCGCCTTGAGGCGGGCTCCCGCCTCCTTGTAGGCCTCGGAGAGCTGCTCCAGGCCGAGGATCTGGGCGAGTCCGTCATGGAGGGCGGTCATGGGGCCGTTGATCACGGCGCCGAGTTCGCTGTACGAGAGGAACGGCCGGTACAGCGCGAGCTCCTCCGCACCGACGATCTCGCCCAGCTCTCCGTCGGGCAGTCCTGGCCGGTGGACCGCCACCCGCGCGTCGCCCAGCCCGTCGCCGTGCCAGCTCCTGCGGACGGTGACGGGTGTGTCGGCCCCGTCGCGACGGCACTCCACCTCCACGCGGGGAGCCGTCGGATCGTGCAGATTCCGCCATCCCTGCCGCCAGACCTGAGTACGGTCCTGCCAGCGGAAGTTGTCGCCCGTCAGTGCCATCTCGGCGGCCTCGGCGAAGCTGGACTTACCGGAGCCGTTGCGTCCGGCGACCACGGTGAGGCCCGGTGCGGGGGTGAGGCCGAGCGCGGTCTCCGGGCCGATGCCTCGCCACCCGGCGGCCGTGATGGAGCGGAGGAAGAGAGGACCGGTTCGGGAGGAGCTTCCGGCCTGAGTCCCGGGGAAGAGGTCGCGCAGCAGATCCGCCGTCTCCGGCTCCAGGCCGGCGGCGGCCAGGCGCTGGAGGACGAGGTCACGGAGGGAGGGGTGGGGCTGGTCGCTCACGGTGTGGCTCCATGCACGGGAGGCGGCGGGTGCGATGGCGAAGTCCGCACCAGAGAGCCCTAGAGTGACGCAGATAGGTTGACGTCGTCAACAAATATTACCTGCCATACTCCATGTGAACTTGTGTACGATCGCGGATCCGGGCGGCATGAGTGACAGTCAGACGGCCGCACGGCCCCACCTCTTGAGGAGAAGCTCAACCGTCATGAGGCTTACGGACCAGCTGACCCTGCGGCGGTCAGGCACCCGCGCAACGCGCCACGGGGCCACCTGCTCCGGATCTACGGAGGACGGGACCGCCGTGGAATGGCGTCTCGTCCTGCCCGGTCGCCCTCAACTCACTCTGCACGACACCCGCCGGGACAACGGTGAGCGGGATCTGGTCCTCCACCAGCCGTCGGTGGTTCCCGAGATGCCCGCCCTCCTGGCCAATCTGCACGGCCGCCGCCGCGCAGGCATCGAGGCCGTGCCCGCCGGAAGGGGCCGCCTGCGCCTCATGGCTGGACCGTCCTACCGAGGACCGGCTCGGACCGGGCCGGCTTCAAGAAGTCCCTCACCACGGCGCAACTCGCCACGCAGTGCGGGCTGTCGCTCCTGCGGACTCTGACGAGCCGTCCCGGCGTCACGCTGGAACCCGCCTTGCTGCGTCGAGGTCGCCGTCACCCCGCGGGCCGTCCATATCCGGGACTCCAAGGACGTGGAGCGCCGACCGTTCGCGGTCGGCCGCGAGGGCTGGACGCGGTTCGTGCGGTACGCGGCGGAGGACTGAGCCGCACGCCCGCCCGGTGTTACGCGGGAGCCGCCCGTCGCCGTACGCGGCGGGCGGCTCTTCGGCTCAGAACAGTCCCAGGCCCTCGCCGCCGGGGTCCACGACGACCGGCCGGGGCTGGGCAGGGAGGCCGTCCAGGCGGTCGGGGCCGGACGCGGCAGCCACGGCGGGGGCCGTCTCGGCGAGCCAGCCACGGAACCGCTCGGCGGCCTCACGGTAGGGGACCCGCGCCAGGACACGATGCTCGCCGGCGGGACAGAAATCGACCATGACCCTGAACAGGCAGGACCGGGGCGCGTTCTGACTACCCGCCCAGGACACGCGCAGGGTGCCGCAGGGCTGACGTCCGCCCGGGGCCCGGTGGGTCGGGCGCAGTGACCGGCAGGCTATGAAAGCGGTCCACGCGGCGAGGTGCGGCAGCGGCAGGGTGATGCGCGCGCGACAGCCGGTGCAGCGGTGCCAGTGGCGAAGCCAGTCGTCGACGTCGGTGCGGAAGAGGCGGGTGTAGCGGTTCGCAACGCGGACGTCGTTGGCGTACAGATGATCGGGGCGTTCCCGCGTGTTGCAGGACTGGCAGACGGGGGCGCGGACGTAGCCGTGCTCGTGGCAGTGGTCGAGCACTGCGGCGGGCGCGCCGCCGCAGACGGCGCACACCCACTCGGCCACCTTCCTGGCGATGCCAGGCTTCCTGCTGAGCACCGAGTACAACTGGCCTTCGAATTCCTTACCGTACGGGCGCGGTGAGGCGGCGGGGCCCTCGGGGCTCGTCGCTCGCCGCCCGTCGGCGTCCCTGGCCCGCCGGGGGCGGGAGGGCGGCTCGGTCGCGGCGGCGCCCGTCTCGCGGGTCCGCGCGGCTCGCAGCCACCGCGTCTCGGCGTGCTCGGCCGCGTCGAGGAGCCTCACCGCCCCGCGCGGCAGCCACCACGTCCTCCGGGTCGCGTCGGGGGTGTGCTCCACGAGTAGCTGTCGCCAGTCGATCCCCGTCAGATGACACGGCCGGCCGGCCTCGTGTCGTGTCCCGCATCCGGGGCCGCCCGGCTCCCCCAGTTCCCCGGCGACGCGCCACCGCCAGCGCAGCGGCGTCTCCTCGTCGAGCTCCGGCTCCGGCGCCCCGCGGAACGGACCGACGCGGACCAGGTCCCGCCGGTCCATGACCACCGCGTTCAGTTCCGCGGCCGCCCGGCGCACCTCGCGCTCCGCGACGCCCCACCGACCGCCGCCCACCCTGGCCGTCGCGACCACGCGGCTCCCGAGCAGGACGTACCCCGTCCGGGCACGGGCGGGCGAGCGGGTGAACGCCCCGGAAGCCGTCGGCACGGCGCCGCCGGCCGTCAGCCCGACCCACAGCGCGTCGGCGGCGTCCACGGTGATCAGGCCGTCCGCGCGGCCGGAAACGACACGCTCCGTCATGTCGACAGGCTAACGGCGCCGACACTCCGACGGGTCCGAGCGCCGGTCGGGTACGCCTGGTTCCGGTCGGCGAGGTTCGCGTCGGAAAGGGTCCGAGCCGCGCCTGTTCCTGCGGTCGCGGTGTCAAGGGGAGCGCCAGCCTTTCGCGGTCGACCGCGAGGAGTGGACGCGGTTCGTACCGTTCGCGACGGGGTGTCAGCGCCTGTCCGCCGGCGCCGTCGGGTGAGCCTCCTCCAGAGGCTCGCCGATCCTCGCCAGTACCCCGCGGGACAGCGCCTGGAACTCCTTGAAGCAGGTCTTCACGTACTGCTGGGTGCTCCCCAGGGCGCCGTCGGCCGGCTTCAGGTCGAACATGGGCTTCCGGGCGTCGTGCGCCAGAGGCATCAGGCTCCGGTAGTTACGCATGGTCGCGATGCGGTGCTGGTCGTCCTCGCGGGTGGGTTCCGCCTCGTCGAGGATGGCTGAGGAGTAGACCCACGGAATCCGCTTGAGCCATCGCTCGTACGCCTTGACCGGCCGGTCCAGGCGCATTTCCGGCTGCATGATGACGTACCCGAGCGGACGCATCTCCGCCCGGGGCGCGGAGATGTTCGCGGGCACCCTGGGCAGGACGAGCTGTTGCCAGTCGGCACGCCACTGGCGCAGCGTCGGCCCCAGGTTGCTGAGGCCCTTGAGCGAGAACAGATCGGCGGCCAGCGGCATCAGCACCGTGTCGGCCGAGATCAGGGCGGCGCGGTTGATGGCCCCCAGGTTGGGGCCGACGTCGATGAGCACGACGTCCGCCCCGACGGTCCGGGTGGCCAGCTCGATGATCCGGTGGAACGCCGTGGACGTACGGATCGCCGCGATGTCACCCGCGTAAGCGCGGGACCACTCGTTGGACAGCTTGTCCTCGAAACGACTGAGGTCGAGGCTTCCCGGCAACAGCCAGAGCCCCGGCTGGAGCTCGACAGGCTCGACGGCCGCGATGTCGCCCGTCCCTTCGAGGATGGGACGGACGGCGTCGGCGATGGTCTGTCCGCTACGCACCCGCCCTGTGCCGGGAAGTCCCGCCTTCGCCGCACCCTGGTTGATGAGTTCGGAGGGGTTCTCCCACAGGTCCTCGATCTCCGTCTCGTCCAGACACATGGAGGTCAGGTTGGCCTGGGGGTCCAGATCGACGGCCAGAACGCTAAGGCCGAGACGCCGGATCATGTGGGCCAGGTGGTAGGTGAGGGTGGTCTTTCCCACACCTCCCTTGTTGTTGAACAGCGCGATCGACGTCATGCGGCCCTCCTGATCACGACGACCCACGACGAATCGTCCACCTGGAACTCGGCGGGCGGATTACCGTTGTCCTCCAGCGCCCTTCTCACCCGGCCGATACCGCGGCCGAACCGGTTCACGTACCCGAGGCCCTTCAACGCGGCGGCCAGGGACGGGTTGCGGTAGTCGGTGACGCGGTCGAAGTTGTCGTCCCGCACCTGCCCGAAAGGTCCGCCGGGGTTGGTGATCTCGATCCGGTCGTCGAACCACACGATCCGGGTCGGCGCGTAGGACGTCTCGTAGTTGCGGTGCATGAGGGCATTCATACAGAGCTCGCGCAGCGCCTCCAACGGGTAGTCCGGGCGCGAGGTCTCCCGGAAGCCGTCCTCCACGAGCCGGGTACGGAGGTTGCTACGCAAAAGGGGTTCCAGGCGCGCCGACAACCCCACCAGGTTCTCCCGGAGCTCCTGCTCGTCAGCGATCGGGGCGTCGAGGTCCGCGCCCTGATAGCGAACGAACTGGACGTACGCCCCTGGTACGTGGCTGGTGGGGTCAAGCCCGACGGTGAGCACACCGAGTGTGGTCGGCACGCCGGCAGGGGTCGCGAGGTGGAGCGAGGAGAGTTGAAGGTCGATGGGGCGGCCGTTCTCCTCGATGACGTCCGGGGCGACCATCGACGGCAGGTAGGAGTGCCGGAAGACGTCCAGATCCAGGTCGTCGACGCGAGCCAGCTCCAGAGGGCGCGTGTCGAAGGGAAGGTCCTTGGCCCGGCGGCGCTCCGTGAGTACCCGCTCGTCCTCGCGGTTGGCCTTCCGCGTGGTGGGGCCCGGGCGGACCCAGATGACGCCGTCGAACCGTACGGGCGGGGTCGCGGACGCGGCCACGTGAAGCCGTACCACGGGCTTGCCCCGGTAGACTGCCCGCTCGACGGTAAGGGAAGGCCGATCGAGGATGAGGCCGGAGTCCCGGATCTCGGTGAGCTGGAGCAGTGCCTGATCGCTCACATCGACGTCGTCAACGGGCATGCCCTTGTCGTCCACCCCCACGAGGATGTCACCGCCACCACGACCGCACAGGTCGTTGGCCATGGCGCACACCGCGTTGGCGATGGCGTCCCCGCGCCTGCCCTCGCGCTTGGGCGTGCGCTTGAACTCCAGCCATGCGGATTCCCGGGTGCCCAGAAGGTCGGCCAGGTCCACGTCTTCGTCGCTCACGGGCCCATTCTGCCGTGCGATGCACGTTTCGGCCGACGGTGCACAGCCCACCTCACTTGCCGGGGCTGTGAGCCCGGGGACCACACGAGGGGCGTCGGCCGACATCCGCCGCCCGACGCCCCTCCGTCCCTCAGGCAGGACCGGGATCGAAGATCTCGTGTCCGCCGACCCGGCGCCAGACGATGTGCGGCTCACCCTCGCGGACCTCGTCCGCGTACTGCCAGGTGGCACGCCCATCGGGCGCCCAGGTCATCTCCATGACGGGACGCGCGCCGGCAGGGAGGGGCACTCCCTGGACCGGCTTGACCCGGAGGCCGGGCCGAAACCGTCCGCTGGTCACATCCGGTACGAACTTGTCCCGAATGGTCTCCTGGAACCGCGCCCGCTCCTCCGGAAGGAGCTTCTTGAAGTCGCGGTCGAAGCGAGCGGTCGTCTCGAAAGTCGGCAATCAGGCCTCCCAGGGGTCGGGGTCAGTTCTCCTTGCCGAGGTGCGCGAACATCTCGTCCACGTCCTCGTGGCGGGTCGTGCGTCCGGCCGCGATGTCCTCGCTCGCCTCGCGCTCACCGGCCTGCCACCGCTCCGTCCAGAACCATGCCTGGTCGGTGCGGATCTTCCTCAGTCCGTGAACCTCGACGACACCCGCGTCGTTGATCGCGAACTCAAGCTCGTCACCTGGGGAGACTCCCAGCGCCTCGCGCACCCCTGCGGGCAACGTCAGCTGCCCCTTGTCGCGCACGCTGGCATGGAACGTGGCCGCGGCCATGGGTGACCTCCCTCTCTCCATCCATCCCCTGTCTTCTTCGTCATCCAGACTACTCAGGGAATGACGAAAGTGCGAGCCTCCGACTTTCGGAATTTCTCACATTCCGCCCCCAGTAAGTCAGCGGTGCTTCCAGATGCCGTAGAGCCGAAGGACATCCATCTGCCACCGTGCGTGAAGCTCGTCCGGACCTGAGACTGTCTCCCGGCCGAGCGAGAAGGCCACGTGCCGGTACAGCGGGTGGAGATCCCCGTTGTTCGTGGTGACCAGGGCGGAGAGGAGCGGCTCGTCTGCCGGGGTGTTCGCGTCGGCGAGTACGAGCACCTGCCCCTGGTCGTCGGGGTGCAGGTGAGGAAGTTCCCCGCTCAGCCGGTGACGGATCGCGGACCACGTGAGGGTGGCCCCGTTCCGTGCGGTGTTCTCCAGGAGGGAGCGGACGACGGCCGCGAGTTCGGCGAGCTTGGCCTCGTCCGGCCGGGATGACGCGTCCTCCGTCTGCGGTCCCTTCGCGTCGCCACCGGACGGCACGGCGAGCAGCGCGGCGAGTCGTTCCCCACAGGCGCGGTACACGTCCTGGAGGTCCTGTGGGAGCTTGCCGTGGTGCTTCCGCTTGAGCTCCTTCGCGCGCGACATGCTCTCCCGAAGGGCCTCGGCCTCACTGGGCTCCTGCCGCCGCCCGAGATCATCGAACATCCGCCGGAGATCCGCCTGGACGATCTCGTTCTCACGCCCCCGCACCCACTCGCTCATGGCGCGCAGGTGGGGATACTGCTCGGCCTGCTCCGCCCGAGGCAGCTTCGTACCGTACAGCTTGCCTGCCGCCTGCCAGGCGCGCTTGGCCTCGGCGAGGTCGCCGGCCTCCCGGGCGTGGTCGAATCGCCAGCGCAGCCCCGTGAGTGTTCCGAGGGCGGCCGCGACGGAGGTGTCGACAGGGCTCCCGATGGGGGCGGGTGCCGGGGCCGCAGCGGGTGACGCCGTCTGCGTTGCCCTCGACCGGTTCGCGCCACTCGTGTACGCGTCACGGATGCGGTCGACCTCCAGTTGCCTGGCCTGATGGGCCTCGCTCTGGAGCCCGGGAACCGGACGCCCATGACTCCTGAGGATCTCGAGGAAGTACGGCAGCGGCTTACCTGCGTCCGTCACGACGAGGGCGGCGTACATGAGGTCGTGGCCCCTGAGGGGCTCGTCCACACGGAAGAGGAGGTTGGTCCGCCGCTCGTCCGACAGGGCGCCGAAGTCGAATCCCGTGTTGGCCGAGAGCTCCCGCCAGGTGATGTCGTCGGCTCCGTTCCTCGCTCGCGCCTTGAGATGTTCGCGTAGGGCGAGCACGAGCTGGAGGGTCGGAAGACCGGCCGCCGGGGCCGGTTGGGTTTCGGCCGCCCGTGGTCGGCTCACCAGCTCCCTGGGCTGGGGCCGGGGGGATGCCGGGGAGGCGGGCGGCGTCGGAGGGGCAGTGACGGGGCTGGCCCCGAAGAACTCGTAGGTGCGTCGTCGTTCCGTCTCGTTGATGTGGCGGACCTGATTCCCCGGGAGGCCCGGCGCCCAGCCCAGACCGGTGAGGACAGCGGCAAAGAAGGACGGGACGTCACCATTGTCCGAGCTGAGGAGCGAGGAAAGGACCGGTTTATCCTCGGCGCGAGGGAAGTCGAGCGCGATGAGAAGCCTGCGCCGGTGCTCCGAGGTGAACAGTTCGGGGTTTGCCTTCGCCTTCCCCGCAAGCTGGGCCCAGGTGATCCGGCCCTGTGCGCGGGCGGTCCGCTCCAACGTCTCCCGGAAGGACGCCACGATCTCACGGTCGTCGAGGCGTGGGCCCGGAGGCGCGGTCGGCGGCTCGACCGGAAGGGGCTTGGCTGGCGCCGGTGCCGGCTGGGGCGGTCTGAGCTCGCTCCAGGCCGCCGCTTCCCGAGCGTCCAGACGTCGCGTCTGGGCGGCGGTGAGAAGCCACGCGGGCGTGTCCGTCGTTGTGGCGTCGACGGGGGTCAGGGTCACGCGCTCCCGGAGGACGTACACCCTCGACGGGTTGGGCGTCGTCGAGGCGTGAGGAAGGACGATCCGTGCCCGGGCCACTGCCGAGCCGAGAGGCTGGATGTCGGCGTCGTAGACGCTGCCCGGTGTGCCGGTCGGCGACTTCATGTCGGTCCTGGCCATGGCTCCGGTGAAGGCCACGGTGTCGTCGGCCAGCCGGAAAGCGATCGGCGGCGTGACGGAAGCGGCGGAAGCAATGGCTCCAGTCGATCCTCGCGGCACGATTCCCTGTGGCGTTGACACCAGGCTGGGGGTGACGATCCCCTGGCGGGTGAGGACGCACTCCTCCAACGTTGTCCATTCGACGGTGTTGCCGGGCAGCTGCGTACCGATCCGCACCTCGCGCGTGACTCCGACTGTCCGGCATTCGACGCGGATCGCGTACCCGTGGGATTCCACCCGGTCGTAGGCCAGCATGTTGTCCGGTCCGAAGAGCCATTCGACGTGGTCGGCGCCCCGGGCGAGGCTCTCCGCCTCCTGCCGCCACGGGTGCAGACCCAGCCGGGCCATCTGTACGCGGATCAGCTGCCGCCCGCCGGACAGCCGGAAGTCCACGGTCCCGCCCGGCCTGTCCTCGACGGTGCGGTACGACGCCTTGGCATTCCGCCGGTTCTGTCCGGCGAGCCAGTGGGTCAGGGCCTGGCCGATGTAGAGGTGGTCGGCGCTGGACTCGCCGTTCGCGGTACGGCGGCAGTGGACGGGTGGGCGGTGCGCGAAGTGGCACTTCTTCTCGGTGTAGCGCTTGGCGCTGAGCTTCTTGCCACAGCCGCCGAGGAGGGTGCCACAGTAGAAGTCGTCGCGGGAACGGCCCCGCATGAAGAGGTCGAACTCGTCGTGGTCGTACGGAAGGAAGACGGGGTCGTCGGAGTCGGCGCGCCCGAGGACGGCCGTCTGGACTTTGCGGGTGTCTTCCTCGTTGGCGTACGGCGTCATGGCGCGGCTCCGGGCGGGCGGTGGGTCAGGGCGCGGGAGAACGGATGGTCAGCTGGAGCTGGTGCCGGTGATCGTCACGATGGCCAGGTCGTCCTGGACCCGACCCTCGGAACCGGAGAACGCCCACTGGACGGCGCGCGCGTCAGCAGGGACCTTGTAGACGAACACCGCGTCACGTTTGAACCCCGGCTGTACTTCCTCACCGCTACACGCCTTCTCGTTGCCCTTGACCTGGTACTGGTTCTCGATGGGATCGAAATTCCGGCCCTCGGCGTCGATGAGCCCCTGCGAGATCCCATCGGCACACGCAGGGTCGAAGGACTCGGTCCCGTCGTTGTAGACGGTGGTTTCCACGATGACGTACTTCGCCTCCGCGCCTGCCTTGAGGGTCTTCGTCGTCTCGGAGTCGTGGTCGTTGATGGTCACCGTCGCGGACTCGCGAACCTTCTTGACCACGACGGTCGCGCCACTGCTCTTGGCCTTCTCCCCCATGGCGTAGCTCTTGGCGGTGGGAGACGGGCTGGCCAGTTCCTCCGGGCCCTGCGCGGCGTCGTCGGGGTACGTGCGCGTGTCCTGCCATATGGAGGGGCTGGATGTCGGTGCGGCGGTGCCGGTGACTTCGGCGCCGCCGTTGCCCACGATGGCGACGGTGACGGCGGAGGACACCCCGGCGACCACGACCGTCCAGACGGCGAGCAGCACGGCGGCGCGCCGGGACAGCCGGCCTCTGGCGGGCGCGGCGACAGGAGCGGCGGGGAAGGTGGGCTCGTCGGTGGGCTTGGGCGGGATCATGCCAGAAGACTCCTGAGGTGCGGACCCGTCCGGGACGGGCGGGGCTCTTTCGAGGCGGATCGCGGTCGAGGGTGCGAGGCAAAGAGGGTCGTTGATGCGGTCGGGCGGGAGCCCGCGCGGTCGGCGGCCGACGCTGATCGCTCAGCCTTCCGTGTCGCGCTCCTTCTCGTCGCCGTTCCCGTCCCCACGCCGACGGCGCGCTCGCTCGACGATCCCGTCGGCGATCTTGCTCTTGACCGAACTGGCCCTGTCGATAGTCTCGTTGCCAAGGCTTCTGGCGGCACCAACCCCCTTGGCGCCTGTCTCAAGCGCCTTGTCCCGCACCTCCGCCGCCGCAACCGTCCATCGTCTCGTCTCCGACGACTGGCGACCCGACTCGATCCCGAGCCGCCCATGGAAGTCGTGGACGCCCGCCACGACCTGGTTGCTCGACCGGACCACGGCCGGGGACTTGGCCGGGTGCAGCAGCACCTTCGCATTGGCCTCGTCGGCGGCCACGTTCATCCGGGCCACCAGACGCTCGGTACTCCGCGAGATGAGCTCCAGCCGATTCCGCCGGGCGATCCGGATCCCCTCGCGATGCCGGTCCAGTTCCTCCGGATCCGTGTCCAGCACCCGGTCGAGTTCGAGCACGGCTATCGCGTCCTGGAGCTGAAAGCAACGTGCCAGGACGGCGAGCCACTGCATGCCCTTGGACTCGGCCTCCTCGACCGCCGAGGCGAGCTCACCGATCTTGGCCTTGTGTTCCATCTTCTCCGCGAGCGCGTCGAGCCGGCGGAGCGCGTACATCTGAGTCGTCGCAATCGTCTCCGGCGTGGCCTGCACCTTCGACCACGTGATGTCGGAGACCCGGCCCACCTCGTCCCGGATGGTCATGGCATCCGTGATCACGAGCTCCGCTCCGATCATCTTCGCCAGTTCGGCGTCCTCCTGGGCGCGGAGCACGTCGTCGAGCTTCTCGTCGATCGTGGCGAGATATTCGGTGATCTCGTCCATGGCCTGCTGCATCGCGAGCTGTGCCATGACCGCCGCGACGTTGGCCATCCGCGCCGGGTTGCCTCGGAGGGGCCCCTGCCCCTTCGCGAACTCGACGAATCCCTTGATCTGACCCTTGGGCCCCTTCAGCACGCCTGTGCTGAGACCCGTCGTGGCGCTTTCCCTGAGTCCGTACTTGTCGATGCGCCGCGCGGACTCCTTGGTCAGTTTCACCCAGCGGCCCGAGCCGGCGGCGATGTCGGAAGCCACCTGCGCGGCTCCGGCCGCGTCGCCGAGGGCGGAGCGGAACGGGCGCGGTCGCAGGGCCTGTGAGGGCAGGCCCTCGGAGACGAGAAAGCGGTCGACCATCGTTTCCGCCCCAATGACCGCTAGGCCATCGCCGTCCCTGATCAGCTGGATCTCGTCATCCATGGTCACTCCGTGAGGTGTGTCGGAGGGGCCCGGACCGTGGCGCGCTCCTCGGTCCGGGCCACGTAGGCGTGCGTGAGCGTCAGGCTTCCGGGTGGCGGGGGCCGTGGCCCGGGGGCGGGGTGAGGGTGGAGGTGTAGTTCTCGCCGTCCACGAGGGGCGTCGTCAGGCTGACACCGGCCGCCGCCATGCGGTCGTACTCGGCGAGGATGAGGTCTTTGGTGCGGTAGGTGCCGTACTTGGCTTCGTCCTTGCGCCTGACGATGGGGAAGGTGTCGAGGATGTAGTCGACGTCGTCGCGGGTGATGCCGTAGAGGTGGAAGAAGAGGGCGTCAAGTTCGGCACGGATGACGGTGCGGCGGTCTTCGTCCCAGATGAAGGGGGCGGCGGTGTCGCCGAGATCGCGGGCGAAGGGCTCAAGATCGCTGGCCGTGTAGGTGAGCTCAACTACTCGCTGCCTGATGAACTCCGCATGCTCAGCCAGATCCCCTGGAGCAAGGACGGGGAACTGGTTACAGATGAAGAAATTCAGGTGGACACCGCCGACCTTGAGTCGAGCCGTGTAGTCCAGGACATGCGAACTGAGGCAGGCGAGAAGTTCCGCCACTCGACTCGTCAGCCCCGCGCTGACGATGGACACGGGAAGGCTATTGGCAGCGGCCGAGTCAGGGATAACGCTCACAATGACAGTGCGCTCGTTAGTGGAGCTCGTCACGTCTCTCCATCCCAGATGCCACTTCTGGCGCCATCCCCTGTTGTCGAGCTTGTCTCGAACTTCAGGCTCGGCAACCCAGTTGTTGGGAATGACGGAGCGCCCGCGATCCTTCCACGCTTCCTCGTTCAGGTACTCCGGCTGATTCTGGCGCTGGGCAGCCGTATCGCTTTTCACAACGTCTGCGGCGCGATGGTTATAGAAGTCGACCATCTTCGCCTCGTACAGAGGCAGCATCCTGGCTTCCCCCTTGGCGAAGACGTTGCCGCTGAGGTGCCACCCGTCGGCTTCCAGTTCCTCGCGACTGTGGAAGAGGTGCGAGTCGTGGGATAGGTGGAACATGGCCAGAAAGGACGTGCCCCATGGGTTTCCTCTTGGATCATCCTTTTCGATCAAGACAGGGACACGGCGGTAGATGCCAAGCGTGATCTCCGCATCACGACGGGAGCGGAAGACCGGGCACGTGCCGGTGTTCGGGTTGAGTAGGGTGATCTCCTCGGGTGTGAGCGTGAACGCCTTGTCCGCCTCGTCCAACTCCACCGGGTCGTGGAGGAAGAAGGCGAACCGAGCGGCAGGCTCGCGCAGGGCCCGGCCCGTCAGGGACAGGATGCTGAACTTCATACGGGAGTCCACGTCCGGGAACAGGCCGGCACGGTTCTCGAAGTCGTACAGCGCCGCGATCGAACCCTTCTGCACCAAATCCTTGAAAAAGTACTGCGTCCGCGCGTCCGTCGCGATGCCCGTCGGCACGATGACGCCGACGCGGCCCCGCTCGCCCGTCAGTATCCGGTCCGTCTCCGCGAACACCGCGTACAGATTCAGGTTCCCCTGGCCCGTAAGCGGCACTCGCTTCGACCGACGCAGGAAGTGGCTCTCCGCGTAGACGGCCCTCTTCGCCGCCGCGTACTCGCCGTACAGCTCCAGCGTGTCCGGGTCGTCCTGGAGCTTGGCGATCTGCTTCTTGCGGGCGCTCGCGTTCGAGATGGCAGCGATCTCGGGAGCGCGCTGCGCGAAGAACTCCTGTTCCTTCAGCTCCACGCTGTCCCACGGCGGGTTCCCGAGCACGCAGTCGAAGCCGCCCGCCCAGCCCGTCGCCTCGTCCACCGTCCCCGTGACAACCCCGTCCGGGACGAAGAACACCTCCGGGAACTCCAGGTGCCAGTGGAAGAAGTGGTACTGCTCCCGCAGACGCACGATCTCGTCGTGGGTGGCCTTCGAGGCGCTGGACGCGTCCGGGTCCTCCAGGGAGCGGAAGAGGCCGTGCGTGACCGCCCTGGGAGCCTCCGGGGTCTTCAGCCACATGAAGGCGGCGCACCAGGCGTCGGCCAGGTGGAGGGCGTTGAGGTAGTCGGCGGACTTCTCCCACTGTTCGTAGGCCGCCGCCTGGCCCCGTACCTCACGCAGGTTGTCCGAGGGGGCATGGGTGATCCGGCGCATGCCGGCCGCGAGGGTCGTGTTCGCGACCTTCACGCCCTCGTCCTCCATGTCGAAGAGGGTGAACTGACCCTTCCGCTCCTCGGCGTTCAGCTTCTCCAACGACTTGGCATGCTTCTTGTCGTCGCCCTCCGTCGCGATGAACGCTTCGTCCGGAATCCCGCCACGCAGCAGCTTCGGCGTCGCTCCGATCAGCGCGTTGCCGTGCTTCACGTGGACGTCCAGGAAGCCGAGCGGCTTGCCCGGTTCCAGGGCCTCCAGCCACAGCGACACCTTGGCCAGTTCGACGGCCATCGGGTTGAGGTCGACGCCGTAGACGCATCGCGCCACGACCTCGTGCAGCGCGTGGCGGACGGCCTCCAGGGTCGGCTCCGGGTTGCGTTCCCGTACCGCCGCCACCCGCTTCGCGATCCGCCGCGACGCCGCCACCAGGAAGTGGCCCGAGCCGCAGGCCGGGTCGCAGACTGTGAGGGAAAGCAGCTCGCGGACGATCGCGTCCGACGGGTCCGGGTCGCCCGCCGCGCTCGCCGTCTGCTCGCCGCGCTTGACCGCGTCGTCCAAGACCGGGTCCAGGGCGGAGTCAAGGAGGCACTCGATGAGCGAGGACGGGGTGTAGTACGAGCCCGTCGTCTTCCTCGTGTTGCCTGCCAACTCCACCAGCTCGAAGGTCCGGTCGGCCGCGCTGTGCTGCGGGACCAGTTCGAGCAGGGACTCGTAGATCGAGCCCAGTTCCTCGGCGTCCAGGTGGCGGTAGTCGACGGTGCGCCAGCGCCGCGAACCCGCGTCCCGGACCTGGGAGAGGTGGCGTACGGCCGTGAGGAGGTACTCGTTCGAGAGGGACAGGCCCTTCAGGGGGGCGTCCGTCTCCGTCTCGTCGAAGATGCCGCCGAGGCCCGGCAGGCCCAGTTCCGGGCGGCCGTTCTCGTCGCCGAGGGCGTCCAGGACGATCCGGAGGGCCTGGTAGAGGTCGCCGTGGGCCGTGCCCCTGCGGCGGCGGGCGTGGGCGCGCAGGCGAGCCGAGGAGAAGTACGACGCATAACGCTCCCGCGCCTGCTCCGTCGCCTCCTTGCCGTGCAGGACATCGCGGTCTTCCGCCACGAAGACGAACAGCAGGCGGTAGACGAGACGGAGCAGCGCCCCGTGGAGGGCCTTGACGTCCGTGTCCTCACGCAGGGCCGTGTTCGCCGGGTGGCGCAGGAAGCCCGTGCCCAGGGTGGTGATGGCCTCCTGGACGCCCTTACGGAGCTGGTCCAGGGCCCGCGTGCCGGACGCGATCGCCTCCGTACGCCACTTCTCCAGCCAGCAGGCGGACGGGGCCGCGCCCTCCGCCACCGCGAAGCGGGAGACGTGCAGCAGGCGGTACAGGAGCACGAACTCGCTGAAGAGTTCCCCGTCGAAGATGGCTTCGAGGTCGAACTCGACGTACGAGGCGGTGGCGAGCGCGCTGGAGTCGCGCAGGATGCGGAGCCGGCGGCCGTTGGTGAGGACGCCCCACAGGTGGGCCTCGGTGCGGTTCAGACACTCCTGAACGAGGGACTGGGGCGGGACCGTGCCCGCTCCGCCGGTGCGCTTGTCCAGGTCGGCGTTCCAGGCCGTCATGTGGAGGAGGGCGTGGTTCCAGCGGTGGCTGATGGGGAAGACGCGGTCGGGGTCGCTGTCCGCCGGGATGCCGGTGGCGCCGATCGGGGTCAGGCGGCCGAAGCCCAGCTCGGCGAAGAGCGGTTCCAGCCACTGGGAGACGGCCAGGCCGGTCGGGTCGGCCGGGGTCTCGGCGTCCGGGGCGACCGGCAGCTTCTCGCGCAGTTCGCGCCAGACGGACTTCAGGTAGTCCCAGTGGCGTTCGGCCTCGTCGCGTACGGAACGGGCGCCGATGACCTGGTAGTCGGCGGGGGCGGAGCCCTTGACGTCCTTGCCGTCGGCGATGCGGATCAGCATGTCGGCGGGGAGCAGGCCGCCGACGGTGTGAACGGCGGAGAAGACCTGGTTGCGGGTGGTGGCGGACATCAGACGGCGGCCTCTCCGGACGCGGCGGGCAGGTAGACGTAGACGCCGAGGACGTCGGCCGGCTTCTGGGCGGTGACCCGCAGGCCGCGGACGATCTCGTCGGAGGCGCGGCGGACCCGCCGGTGGGACTCGTGGAGTTCGGCGGAGAGGGTGTCGCCGTACTGCTCCAAGTGGTCGGTGACAGCCGAGAGCTGGCCGAGGACCCGGGTCATCATGTGCTCACCGTGGTCGGGGTCGACGCTGTCGGCGGCCTGGGCGGTGAGGAGGGCATGGGCCTGCTCCTCGGGCAGCCACACGGCGTTCTTCGGGGAGCCCTGGAAGGCGAGGAGGCGGGCGTCCTCGGCAACGAGCTGCTTCTCCCCCTGCCGGGAGGGCAGCGTGAGGTGGAAGCGGTAGCGGACGAGGAGCAGGGTCGTGCGGGTGTCGACGGCGCGGGTGGCGACGACACCGCAACGGCGGGCGGGGCGGCGGCCGTCGGCCTGGCTGTCGAGGGCGGAGTTCAGGACGTGGGTGGCGACGGCACCGACGACGGGGTCGGTGCGGACGAGGGCGGCCTCGCCCCGGGCCACGGCCGAGGTCGTACGGAACGGGATGGGGCGGGCGCCTTCGACGGCGGCGGCTCCGACGACGGGGGCGAGGGCGTCGCGCAGGCCGGCGGAGGTGCCGCTGACCTCGGCGGTGAAGTCGCCGGAGCCGTCGCCCGCCTCCACCAGGTGGGCTTCCAGGGCGGTGAGGGAGGTCCGTACGAAGTCTTTCACCTCGTCGGCGCGGCCGAGGGTGTCGCGGATGGCGAGGACCTCGCGGGCGACCTCCTCCGGGTGGATGGAGCGCTGGGCGAACCGGGAGCGGGAGCGGGTCTCGCGTTCGGCCGCGGACTTCCAGTCGGCCTCCAGGTCGG
This sequence comes from Streptomyces bikiniensis, assembly GCA_000716465.1. Taxonomy (GTDB): domain Bacteria; phylum Actinomycetota; class Actinomycetes; order Streptomycetales; family Streptomycetaceae; genus Streptomyces; species Streptomyces bikiniensis. The sequence continues at coordinate 193,391 of JNWL01000002.1, read as the reverse complement.
CGAAGCTCTGCTGGAAGGAGTCTGTCTCGAAGAGGGTTCCCTGCTCGCCCTCCCGGCCGCGCAGCAGCAGCCACTCCACGATGGCGTCGGTGACGCCGGAGGAGGTCTCGTCGGGGACGGAGACGGAGATGCCGAGGTCCTTCTTGATCTGGCGGTGCTTCTTGATGAGGACGTCGAGGACCTTGCCGTCGATGCCGTTGTCGCTGCCGTACAGGGTGATGACCCGGACCTCGTCGCGCTGCTGCCCGTAGCGGTCGACGCGGCCCTCGCGCTGGTCGTGGCGGGTGGGGTTCCAGGCGAGGTCGTAGTGGACGACGGCGTCGAAGTGGTGCTGGAGGTTGACGCCCTCGGAGAGGCAGTCGGTGGCGACGAGGACGCGGCGGGCGGCGGGGTCCTGCCCGGCCTCCTCCGCCAGCTCCTCGATCCGCTCGATGCGCTGCTGGGGCGAGAGGGTGCCGGTGACGGCGCGGACGACGGTCTTCTTGCCGAGCTTGCCGCCCAGGTGCTCGGCGACGTACTCGGCGGTGGGGATGTAGCGGCAGAAGACGATCGGGTGGTAGCCGTCGGCGAGCAGCGTCTTCAGGTGCTTGACCAGGGCTTTCAGCTTCAGGTCGCCTTCCGGGCCCTCCAGGGCGGCGGCCCGGTCTGCGAGTTCGGCGAGGCGGGCGCCCGCGTCGTCGGTCTCGGCGCCGGGGGCCACGTCCATGCCCTCCAGGCTGTCGCTGTCGGCCGCGTCACGGGTGAGGGGCGCGCCGAAGCGGTCGGCTTCCTCGGCGCTGGCGGCGGCCGCGGCGGCGGAGCGCGTACGGAGGGTCTGGGCGGCGGCGCGTGGGGAGGAGACGAGGGAGCGGAGCAGGGCGATCGCGGACCACCAGGCGATACGGGCCTCGCGCTTGCCCTGGCTGCCGGCGGCCTCGACGCGCTCGCTCGCATAGGCGATGGCGTCGTCGAGGAGGGCGCGGTAGGCCGGTGACAGCTTGTAGGTCTCGTCCTTGAAGAAGCGGTCGGACGGGAACGCGGTCCGCTCGGCCAGGCTGTCGTCGCCAAGGCCGTCTTCGGTCGTCAGGTACTGGCGTACGTCGGCGCGCTTGCGCTGGACGAAGTGCTGGGCGAGGAGTCGTCGGCCCCGGTCGGAGTCCAGGTCCGTGCCTGCCAGTTCGGGCCTGACCAGGCCGAGAAGGTTACGGAAGGCGGACTCCTTGCCGCTGTGCGGGGTGGCGGTCACGAGGAGCAGGTGACGCTCGGCGTCCTCGGCTACGCGGCGCAGCAGCTCGTAGCGGAGCTGGTTCTGCGTGGAGGTGGTGTCGTCGGCGACGACGCAGGTGTGAGCCTCGTCGACGATCACCAGGTCGGGGCAGTGCTTGACGAAGTCGTCGCGGTGGCGGGTGGACTTGATGAAGTCGGTGGAGACGATGACGTGGGGGTACTTGTCGAAGAGCGACTGCCCCAGGTCCAGGCCGCGCTCCAGGCGGGAGACGGTGGAGGCGAGGACGAGTTCGGCGTCGAGGCCGAACTTGGTGCGCAGCTCCTCCTGCCACTGCTCGGCGAGGGCCGGTGAGCAGAGGACGGCAAGGCCGCGTGCCTCGCCCTGGGCGAGGAGTTCGCTCGCGATGAGGCCGGCCTCGACGGTCTTGCCGATACCGACGTCGTCGGAGATGAGGAGCCGTACGGTGCTCTGTCGCAGCGCCATGAGGAGCGGGACGAGCTGGTAGGCGCGGGGTTCGACGGCGATGCCGGCGAGGGAGCGGAAGGGGCCGGCGCCGGAGCGGAAGCCGATGCGGAGGGCGGAGCGCAGCAGTCCGGCGGCGCGGTGGTCGCCGAGGTCGGCGGCGGACGGCGGGGCGAACTCGGCGCCTCTGACGTCCTCGAAGGCGGGGAAGACGGCGGCGATGTCGTCGTCGGAACCGCCGAGCGGGCGCAGGACGAGCATGTCGGGGGCGCTCTCGGGGAGCACGACCCATTCGCGGCCTCGGGCGGTGACCAGGGAACCGGCGGAGTAGGTGAGCGTCATCGGGTGAGTCCTCGGGGTCCTCGGGTGGTCGGTCGGTTCCGTGGTCAGGAAGCGGCGGGGCCGCCGAAGTAGCGGGCGTGGCGGGCGACGACGGCGTCCCAGTCGGCGGGGTCGGCCGGGAAGCGGACGACGCCCCAGCCGGCGTCGTAGAGGCGCTCCTCGGCGTCCTCGTCCCGGGTGGCGTCCTCCTCCCTGTCCGGCCCGTCGACGAAGACGGCGAGCTTGACTCCGGGCAGGTGGTAGACGAAGTCGGGGAGGGCGGTGCCGACGAGGGTCTGGCCCTTGTCGGGCAGGCGCAGGCCGTGGTCCCTGAGCCAGTTGACGAGGGTCTGCTCCAGGGGAGTGTTCGCCATGTCGTCGGCGTCGTCGGCCGGCGTGTCGGCGAGCTTCGGGGCCGTTCGCCCCAGCTCCTCGACGAGCCGCCGGTGCTGCTCCGTCGGGGACTCGCCCCGCCCTTCGGGCTCGGACACGGCGGAGGCGAGGCGGCGCAGCAGGTGGACGACGGTGTGGCGGTCGATCGCCGCGTGGTCGAGCTGGTTGCCGTAGGTGAGCAGGCAGTCGTAGCAGCCGCGGGCGCAGTGCTGCTCGGCCTGGTCCACTCCGTGCTCGTCGAAGTGGCAGATCTCCAGGGCGCGGAGGGCGGCGACGGCGAGCGCTCCGGGCTCGGCCTGGAGGCGGCGCAGGACTCCGGCGCCGCCCTCCGCGGCCTCGGTGAGCAGGAAGCGGTTGCGGGGACCGTCGTCGGGCGGGAGCAGTTCGCTGGTGAGCTCGGAGTCCTCCAGCTCGAACGCCGCCTCGACGCCCCGCTCCAGGGCGTACATGAGAGTGAGGGCGATGGGTTCGGGCAGCGGCTCGTCGAGGGTGACGACGAGGATGTTGCGGCGGTCCTCGACGAAGGGGACGACTCGCTTCTTGCGGCGCTTCTCGTTGCCGTCCGGGTCGATGACCGGCATCTCGCTGGAGTCGCCGGACGCCTCGGCGGCATCTCGTTCGTTCATCCAGTGGCCGCTTGCGGGGTCGAGCCAGTAGCCGTCCTGCTCGTTCTCCTTGGCGCGCAGCCGTCCCTTGTTGGTGATGCGGACGGTGGCCGAGTCGCCGTACGAGATCGTGGCGAGACTGCCCGCCGGGTCCGAGACGTGGGCGTCCTGGCGGCCCCTGCGGATGCCGTGGTCCTGGAAGCGGTACGAGATCTCCAGCCGGAATCCGGCCCTGCGGCGCTCCTCCTCGTCGGAGGAGATCCGCTCCCGGCGCTGGGTGTAGACGGTGTGCAGGTGCAGCAGGTTGTAGGCGGCGGCGCCGAGCGGCTCCTTGCACATGTCGCAGACGTCGGCGCGCTGCTCGGGGTCGTGGTGGTAGCCGCAGTGCTTGCAGCGGGTGGCCGCGGTGGTGGCGATGTCACCGGAGGAGTCCGGGGGCAGCTGGACGCGGGTCACCTGGTAGCGGGCGCCCTCGTGGTAGATCAGCGCGCCGGGGCCGAACTCGCGGATGGCGAGGAAACGGGGGCGCTGGAGGTAGTCGCCGTCGCCGTGGCGGCGGCCGGTGGTCGGGATGTAGGCGGCCAGCGGCAGGCGGGGGAAGGAGTAGCCGGGCAGGAAGCCCTCGGAGGCGAGGTAGCGGTAGGGGTTGAAGTCGGAGAGGACGGACCGGCTGTCCGGGGTCTCGTTCTTCAGGAGGTTGAGCTGGGTCTCGGCCTCCTTGCGGCGGGCGACGGCGCGCCGCCGGTCGCCTTCCGTGAGGGTGTGGTCGAGGACCCGCTTGTTCTGGACGTACTGGTCGACGAGGGCGGCCCGGAAGAGGTCTCGCCAGCGGTCGAAGGCGCGGTCGAAGCGGTCGGGGGCGGTGCGGACGCGGTCCTCGATCCAGCGCTCGTCCCACCAGACGGTCGTGGCGAAGTCGGCGAGCAACGGGCCGAGGACCCGGTGGGCCGCCGCCACCGTGCGGGCCTGCGCGTCGGCGTCGCGGGAGGCCGCGTACAGGTCGTCGTGGAGGTGGAGCGCCGGGTTCGGGCGGCCCAGGCTCTCGTCGTACGCGATGTCGATGATCTGCGGAATGGCCCGGCCGAGCTTCAGCCCGGCCTCGGCGAGCCAGATGCCCTGGAGGTGGGAGAGGACGAGGTCTTCGTTGGCGAGGTCGAGGCGCGGCGGGGCGACGGCGCCCGCCACCATGCGCTCGGAGCGACGGAAGTAGTACTGGTCGTGGCTGTTGCCGGTGGCGCAGTACGTGGTGACGAGGGCGGGCTGGCCGCTCCGGCCGGCGCGTCCGCTGCGCTGTGCGTAGTTGGCCGGGGTGGGCGGCACGTTGCGCATCATGACCGCGTTGAGGGACGAGATGTCGACGCCCAGCTCCATGGTCGGGGAGCAGTAGAGGAGCTTCAGTTCGGCCTTGCTGAAGGCTTCCTCGCGGCGCTCACGCTCGGCGGGGTCGACCTGGGCCGTGTGCTCACGGGCGAACAGGCCGGACAGTTCGGCGGCGGCGTTGCGGTAGAGGTCGCGGAAGAAGGTGTTGACGCGCGGCCCGTCGCCGCTGGGGTAGGTGCGGGTGAGGGGGTCGTGGGCACCGGACTCGCCGGGGCCGGCCCGCCAGATGAGGGAGGCGGCGGAGATCCGGTAGCCGGTGGCGGCGGGACCGGTCGGCACGCGGAAGCGGCCGGCGCGCTGGGGGGCGGCGCTGACCTCGGTGACCAGGCCGGCCTTCGCGAGTACCTTCAGCAGGTCCTCGATGATCTTCTGGAGGTCGGTGTTGTCCAGCTTCACGCCGTCGCGCACGTCGAAGACCGTGGGTGCGGTGCGGCGCAGGTACTTGCCGAACTTGCCGCGGGCCGAGAGGAAGTGCCCGGACCGGTCCATGCCGGGGCTGGAGGGCTGCGGGTAGGCGGTCTTGACCCTGGGCGCGTCGGACCTGCCGAGGACCCACGGGTCGATGAGGCGTTCCTCGCTGGCACGCTGGAGGGCGTCGAAGTCGTCGCGGAAGTACTGGACGTCGATGGCGAGTTCGCGGCGCATGTCGTCCAGGAGCGTCCGCGTGATCTCGGCGCGCAGGGCGGGGTCGGCGCCGCAGAGCGCCGCATGCGTGTCCTGCCAGCGCTCGTCACGCTCGGCGACCCACTGGAGGTCCGCGTAGTCGATCGTCAGCAGACCTGTCCGCTCGAGGTTCGGCATGGTGATGCGCCAGCCGCTCTCCAGGTCGAGGTAGAGACGGAAGGCGATGACGTCACGCAGGGTCTTGGCCGCGTTGCGGGCGAGGGCGGGCGGCAGGTCCGACTGACCGGTGTACTCGACGGGGTCCAGGGCGAGGGCGTTCGCCACGCGGGTGGCCAGCTCCTCGTGGTGGATGCCCTCTTCCCCCGCGTCCAGGGCGGCCCGGTAGAGCGCGCCGCGCAGTTGGGTGATCTGGACGAAGTCGTTGAAGTGGCCGGCCTGGAGGGAGGCGTCCTGGCGGTTGTCGACGAAGGTGAGGAGCTTGCGCGCCTCCTTGTCGAGGGCTTCCTCGGGCACGGCCTTGAGGGAGCGGACGACGGCCGCCGACACCAGGGAGGTGGCGGAGGAACGGCCTTCCTGGTCGAGGGTCGCGAGCTTCGCGAAGTCCTTGCCACGCGGCTGCTCGTAGGACACCGAGCACTGGACGCAGAAGCGGAACGGGGCGGGGATGAAGGCGGCGTCCAGGTCGCCCCGTCCCTCGTACCCATAGGGGTCGACGGTCACGGCACGGGGCGCGCGCTCGCGGTACGGCTTCCTGACGACTTCCTGACCACGGTCGTCGAGCTCCAGCCACGACTCCGGCAGCTTGCGCTCGGCGACGGCCTCGTCGAGCGAGCGGGGCCACGGGCGGCCGACGTAGAGGTAGCCGTCGCCGGCCCTGCCGCCCGTGGCGGAGGTGTCGCGGCGGGACTCATAGCGGACCTCTCCGTCCTTCTCGGTGCGCCACACCGTCAGGTACTCCTGGCCGCACTCCCGGCAGAAGGCGAGCGGGATGAGGAGCTTGCCGTCGGTGCCGGGCTGCACCTGCTGGTAGTCACGGGTGAGGTGGCGGCTGTCCGGGTCCTCCAGGGTGACGTAGACGGTGTCGCCCTTGGAGAGGAACTGGTGGAGGCGGAAGGCGAAGAGGGGGCGTTCCGTGACGGGGTGACGGGCCTGCGAGCCGGCCTCCAGGGTGGCGCGCAGGGCCGCGGCGCAGTCCTCGACGGACACGCCGCTCTCCCGGGCGAGGTCCTCGGCCGCGTCCTCGATCTTGGCCGGCTTCTGGCGGACGAGGCGGTCGGTGAGGGTGTCGGTGGCCAGGCCGAAGCGGGTCTCGATCCAGCGGGCGAGCGGGTCGCGGACCAGGTCCGCGTACGCGCGGGGCGCGTCGGTGGTGCGCAGCCGCTCGGCAGGGACCGCGTCGGGGGCCGGGTCGGTGGCGCGGACCAGGGTCTCGCCGATGACGTGCTCGGTGCGGATCCTCGTGCCGAAGAGCTTGGAGGCGACGCCCGCGACCACGCTCTTCTGCTCGTCGATCGTGCCCTCGGTGGACATGGTGGCGGAGGTTCCGACGCACTGGAGGCGGTCGGCCTGGCACGCCTCGCGGACGCGGCGGATGAGCAGGGCGACGTCGGCGCCCTGGCGGCCTCGGTAGGTGTGGAGTTCGTCGAAGACGAGGAATTCGAGGCCCTTGGCCATCCGGACGAGGCTGTCTCGGTCGTCGGGGCGGGTGAGCATCAGCTCCAGCATCACGTAGTTGGTGAGCAGGATGTCCGGCGGGTTGTCACGGATCTCCCTGCGGGCGGCGTCGTCCTCCTGGCCGGTGTAGCGGGCGAAGGTGACGGGCTCGCGTCCTGCGCCGTAGCCGTCCCTCAGGTACTTCTCCAGCTCCTTGAGCTGGCTGTTGGCCAGGGCGTTCATGGGGTAGACGATGATCGCGCGGACTCTCTTGGCCGTTCCTCGCGGCTCCGTCTCCCGGTCCCTGAGGACCTTGTCGACGATGGGCACGATGTAGGAGAGGGACTTGCCAGAGCCGGTGCCGGTGGTGAGGACGTAGGACGCCCCGGACCGGGCGGCGTCGACGGCTTCGCGCTGGTGCTGGTGGAGGGTGAGCGGGCGGCCGTCGCAGACGGTGCCGCCCCTGGTCTTCTTCGCCTGGAAGATCCGCGCGCACTCGGGGTGGAGGACGCCCTGGGACGCGAGTTCGGCAACGGTGCCGGCGGAGTCGAAGAAGGGGTTGAGGGAGATCCACGGGTTGGGCCACTGGGACTTGGCGTCGAGGTCGCGCCGGACGAAGTCGGCGACGCGTTCGTCGCGGATGATCGTGCCGCCCTGGGTGAAGGCGCGGTACTCGTCGATCAGGTCCCGGTGGACGCCGAAGACGTCCATGCCGGAGGCGTGCGGGCGGGTCTGGGCGGGCGCCTGGCCGGCCGAAGCCTGCCGCGCCGTGGGCGTGGCGAGCGCGGCCCGGTCCTGGAGGAGGCGGCCCACCGGATCGAACTCGCGCCAGGTGGGCAGCGGTTCGCCGGGCGCGACGAACGGCAGCAGGGCGTCCCGTACGGCGGCGGCGCTCTCGGGGCGGTCCGCCGGGTCCTTGGCGAGGAGGCGGTCGACGAGGCGGGCGAGCGCCTCGGGGACGTCGTGCCGGACCAGCCGGACCGGGTTCGGTGCCTGATGGACGTGCTTCTCGCCGAGTTCGTACGCGGAGGTGCCGACGAACGGCGGTACGCCGAGGAGCATCTCGTACAGGACGCAGCCGAGGGCGTAGAGGTCCGCGGCCGGGGTCACGGCTCCGCCCTGGAACTGCTCGGGTGCCATGTAGCGGGCGGTGCCGACGGTGACGCCCGTGCTGGTGAGCTTGGTACCGTCCGGGTCGTCGACGATCCGGCCCATGCCGAAGTCGAGGACCTTCACGAGGCCACCGCGGGTGAGCATGACATTGCGGGGCTTGAGGTCGCGGTGCATGACACCCTCGACGTGGGCGGCCTTGAGCCCCTCCGCCATCTGCGCCGCGATGGCCGCCGCCCAGGAGATCGGCAGCTGCGGCTCGTCGGCGACCAGGTCGGCCAGAGGATGGCCGTCGAGGAATTCCATCGCGAGGTAGGGCAGGCCGCCGTTCGTGTCGTCCACACCGCCGGCGATCGTACGCGGGAGGTTGGGGTGCCGGGCGAAGGTCTGCATGATCCGGACCTCGCGGGCGAACCGTTCCACGGCCTTGGTGTCGCCGTGCGTGTCGATCTGCAGGCCGGACCGGCGCCGGAGGATCAGCTTGACCGCCACGACGCGATCGGCGTCGCCTGGAGCGGCCTCCAGATCCTCGGCTCTGTGGACCTCACCCATGTTGCCCGAGTCCACAGCCCCCAGGAGCCGGAACCGCCCCGCGATCATCTCCGTCGCCACAGCCCATTCCCTTGCGTTTTCGCGCGGCCCTGCGAGCACACGACTCCCCACGGAGGAATGCCCCGCCTCACGACGCGGGCAGACCCCCAGCCCCGCGAACAGCGTACACGGGAGTTCAATTGTAAACAACAGCAAGGTGCGTTGACGATGTCAACATGACATGCTTGGCGAGTCATAGCCCACAGTCGTCCATCAGTCGCATCAGATTCCGCTTGCGCTTCTGGGCGGCGCGCAGGTCGGCGACGTAGGCGGTGAAGTCGTCCGGCGTGCCGAGGCGGTGGTGGCAGTCGCGGACACTCAGGAGGAGGCTGACGAGTTGTTCGTAGGCGCGGTTGCCAGTCTCGCGTGCGAGGCGGGCGGCCAGGCGAAGGTAGACAGGAAGGGCATCCGCGGGGCGGGTCGGGCGGGACTGGTCGGCAAGGGTGAGCCATTGGCCGTCGTGGGCGCCGTGCTCGTGGGCTGCCTGCCAGGCGGCATCGAGGTCCTTGTCGTCCAACAGGACGTCGACGAGGACCCGGCCACCGTACACGCCAACCTGTTCGACATCGGCGCGGAGAAGCTTCAGTGCCTCCTCCCGCTCGGTCAGCCAGCAGTCGGCGGCCACGGCTGCGACACGTAGCTGCTGATAGGTGAGCAGGGTGCGGCGGGCGGCGAAGTGGTCACGGCGCAGGGTGACGGCGTCGGCGAGCCGGTCGGTGCGGGTGTAGCGGTCGGCGAGGTGGTCGACCAGGGCGGTGTCGACGCCGGCCAGGTCCTCGGCCTCCCGGATGCCGCGCTCGGCCCATTCCAGGGCTTCGGCGGTACGGCCGGCGGCGTCGAGTTCGCGGGCGACGAGCAGGTGGGTGTGGCCGTCCGGGGCGAGGTCGGCGGCGTGCACGGCGATCACCGTGCCGATGTCCCGACCGGACTTCGCGAGGCGCTGCATCAGGTGCTTCTCGGCCCAGCCGGTGCGGTTCGCCTGCCACGCCTCGGCGGCGTACCGGCGCAGAGCGGCCGTCCCCCGCTCCCCGAGCACGTCCCCGTAATCCAGAGGGTCGAAGTCCGTCAGGTCGGCCGCCTCGTCGAGGGCATGGGTCACCAGCCAGTGCGCGAGCTCCTCCGGATCCGGGCGGGCCGCGCGGCAGGCCTCGTGGTGGGCGTCGGCGAGATCGGCGCCGACCTGGCCGAGTCGGCCGTCGGAGTCGTCGACACCTTCGACCACGGAGGCCAGCAGGCCGATCGCCTCCTGAGCCAGGGCCGTCGCATCGGCCGCCCGACCGGAAGCCGTCAGCGACCGGATCGCGGCGACCGCCTGCCCGGCCTGGTCGGCGTAGGCACGGGCATCGGCGTACTCGACGTAGCCGTACTGCGCGAAAGGGCCGATGTCGAGCAACTCGCGGATATGGGAACGGATCCCGGCCACGTCGCCGTGGACGCTCGCCGCCCGCAGTTCCAGACGCCTCCGCAGGCTCCGGTCATCGGCCGCCTCCTCCCTCACGAGAGCGATCAGATCGTCCCGTGACAGGCCGGTCAGCCAGGCTTCGAGGCCTCGGGTCCGGTCCCTGGCCGCCTTCCTCAGGCTAGGCAGGTCGGCCTCCTGGGCGATCACCGTCAGGCCGAGCGCGACCAGATGCTTGCAGAAGTTGCCCTCCTGGCCGTACGGGCAGTCGCACGTGCCCGCGAGCTTCCTGCCGCCGCCGAGGAGCAGCTCCACCTCGTACCGCTCCGTGCCGCGCACCAACGCCCTGATCCAGCCGTCACCGAACTCGACCCCGGACACCTCGTGCACATAACCGAGTCCACGTTCGAACGATCGCCCCCCGGCCAGTGCCCTCAGCTTCGCTTCCGTAAGACCGCCCACGACTCTCCGTGCTCCGCTCCGGCCCAGGCCCCCTCCGACGGCCCTCATGCTAGAGGCCGCCAGGCCGAACGACTCCAGAGATCAGAACGGCGCCACCCCCACGAGTCGATGCCTCCGGTTGTTCGAGCCGCCCTCCCGGTCCTACCGGCTCAGCCCTCCGGCCGCCCCTCTGCAATCCCATGCCTCCACCTGCACGGTCGTCCCCCGCCCCCCTCTTCGAAAAGGTGCCGTATGACCAAGCCCGCCGCCGTGGACCTGACGAAGGCTTCGCCCACGGTCTTCCTGGACAAGCACGGCGTGACCTCGGGACTGATCAAGGTCAACCTCAACTGGACCTCGCCACAGGCCGCCGCCCAGCGGGCGACCGGCGAGACGCGTGGTCTGTTCGACCGGATCCGGGCCTCGCTGCGCGCGGCCCCGGCCAGGACGGTGGACCTCGACCTCGGCTGCATGATCCGCTGTACCGACGGTTCCAAGACCGTGGTGCAGGCGCTGGGGAACGCCTTCGGCGCGGTGGACCGCTTCCCCTACGTCGCCCTCGACTCGGACGACCGGACCGGGGCCCGGGAGACGGGAGAGAACCTCGTCATCAACCTGGACCACCAGGCCGAGTTCCAGAAGCTCCTGCTCTTCGTCTACATATACGAGGGGTCCGGCGACTTCCGCGGCCTCGACGCGGTGGTGACGTTGACCTCCGACCGTGGTAGCCGGTTCCGAGTGATTCTGGACGAGTGCCCGCCGATGGCGCACGCGTGTGCCATCGCCCTCGTCAAACGACAGAAGGGCGAACTCGTCATCGAACGCGAGGTGCGCTGGTTCACGCCGGCGGACGGCCCCGGCGTCCAGGACGTGATCTCCCGGGCGTACCGGCTCGGCATGAAATGGATACCTGGCCGGAAGTAACCCCGGCCGCGGACAGGCCGCGCACTCCCTCGGGTGCGGCCAGCGCTCGAACGGCGTCCGGCCCGATGGCCGCTCGGCGGGCAGCTGCGTTCCGGGCGTTCGGAAGCACTTGGTCACCGCGACATTTCGAGCACCCGAGACGGGGCCGTCCATCCTTGCGCGTAGTAGGCCTTCGTGACGGCTGTCACGTCGCGCCGCGGGACCTCGACACAAGGACAACGACACAGAATGGCAAACAAACAGGACATTTCATTTTCACAGGACATACGCGGGACCGAGCCCCTAACATGCCGCCATCTAAGCTACTGACCTGGGAAGGCGCCGGAAACGCCGACGGCCTCCGGAGCCGGTGCACTTCAAGTCTGCGGCAGCGCCCTTCTCCTATCGACACCTTCTCTCTGCAGCACGCGCACCAGGCAGCCATGGGCCACCGACTCGACAGAGCGTGGCGTTTCGACGGGCACGGAGGGGCGTTCTGACCGCCCCCTCCCCGGCCGCGACGCTCCACTCCGCCCCACATGGCGGCACATCTGCCTCTGCCATTACAGCCACTCGCGCATGGGACTCCTCTGGGACTTTCCTGGGACTTTCGACTGCATCAAGGGGTACGAGGGCGAAAGAAGAGAAAGGGTGCTTCCCCAGGCCAGAAGCCCTACGTCACGAGTCTGCGCAGCTCACAGGGCTGCCAAGTCTTTTCCGGGACATCTGACCGACCGGGACACGCCGACGGCCCCCGCGACCCCGAAGGTTCGCGGGGGCCGTCGCCGCGCGCGTATAAGTCACCGGGCGGCCGTTCACGAGGCGCAGAAACCACGCCTCCGTGCTGACCAGCCCATGCGATCCCGCGCTTTGCGGCAGGACGTGCACAGTGATGTTGCGCCGCTCGAACATCTCCAGCAGGTACTCCCACTGCGCGCGCCGTCCCTGCCCGTCCCGCAGCGGTGTACGCAAGGCCGCCTCCGCCAGGATCGCCCGGAACGGCGGCGCGTCCCTTCCTTCCAGCAGCGCCTTCCGGCCCATCCTCGCCTCGACCTGCTGCTCCAGCTCCTTGCCCTTGTGACCGCCCGCGGCCGGCAGTTCCCGCGCGTACTCCGGCGTCCGCAACAGCCCCGGCGTCTCGTAGAACGCGTCCAGGCCCTGGACGACGTCCGGGCTCCCCAGCGTCTCGCCCTTCTCCATCCTGCCGAACAGGGACCAGTCCCGGCCCACCCGGTCACCGAGCTGCCGGAGGGTCAGCTTCCGGGTGGTCCGGAGTCTGTGCGGCTCCTCCGCGAACCGCCGGCGCGGCTCCTGGCTCCGGCCGCTGACCACTCGTCGCTGCGGCATCGCGTCACCCTCCGCGTCGCTCGTACGGACCGGCGGTGCGGAAGGCCGCCCTCGTCGCGTCCGGGCTACACAGCGTAATCCACCGCACGTCAACGGGACCGTGAAACGGTGGAACCGGCCGCGCGAACCGAATGCCGCCGAAGGCGGCGGCCGGTGTCCGCGAGGGTCAGCGGGGCTTCGGCAGGCGCAGGTCGGTGCAGCCGTGGCGTTCGGCGGAGCGCTTGGCGAACTCGTGGAAGGCGGGCAGGCCGAAGGTCTCTCCGCCCTTCTCGTCGGGGAACCATGCGGTGAAGGCCTCGGGCGGTACGGAGCCGGTGAACAGGGCGCGTTCGGTGTCGCCGGGGCAGCGGGCGGAGGCCCAGAGCGTGCCGCCCCTGGCGCCGACCCCGCCTGCGGTGTCGCGGAAGTCCCCCTCGCGTCGGGCCGCCAGGGCGTACGGGCCGAAGCGGGCGGAGAAGGAGTAGGGGTTCTCGGTGAAGTGACCGGAGGCTTCGACCTCGCAGATCTCGTACACGGCGGACCGGTCGACCGCGGTCTCCCATACGGTGTCGAGCCGTCGGTCGAGGGCGAAGGGCAGGCCCGCGCAGGTGCCGTCCGCGCGTTCGGCCTCCTCGTCGCGGGTGACCTCGGGCAGGGACGTGAGGGGCTTCCCCGTCTCGGCCTCGCAGCCCCAGTGCCCGGCCGCCTTGACCGCCGTCGCGAGGGCGAACCGGGTTCCGAAGAGGTGGTCGGTGTCCTCCCACATCCTCTCCGGCTCCGCGAAGACCTTCTCCGCGTCCTCCTCACGCAAACGGGAGGTCATTTCGACCGTCACGGCGACGCGGTCCGCGCTTCCCCGGCAGTCGAGCAGGACCCGTGCCGAAGAGCCGTCGATCCAGCCCCGCCAGCCCCCGCCCAGCGGGAGCGGCAGCAGCACCCTGTCCCGGAGCGGCGGCAGGGTGTCCCTCAGCTCGCCGGGACCGGGATCGCCGCCGGGCAGGAGCGCCACCACGACCTGTCGCCTCGACGTGCCCAGCCAGCAGGTGTGGGCGTCCTTCCTCGGGCTGTGGTCGCCCCGCAGTGCGACCTCGTGCCCGAGGCCCTCGAACAACGGGCCCTCCTCGTAGGCCAGTACGCCCCCGCAGTAGGTCTTCATGGCCTCTTCGAAGCGCCAGCGGGCCGCCGTGTCGCTCTCCCGCCACCAGATCCACGTCACCAGGAGTCCGAGGGCCAGCGCCCCCGCCACCCACGCGGTCCAGCGGAACACCGTGCTGCGCATCACTTCCCGGTCCTTTCCTGGAGGGCTGAGAGGATATCCGGGGTGCGTTTCCGCCGATCCGGGCGTACCCCGGCGGTGGCCGTGGGGACGGGCCTACGATCCCGCCGTGGACTCCTACGCGCCCCCGCCCCCGCCCGCAAGTCCCGCCGCGCGTCCCTGGTGGCGGCGGCCGGGGATCGTCGTCCTCGGTGTGCTGATGGTGGTCGGGGGTGGACTCCTGGTGTCCGGTGATCCGGGCGGGAGGCCGGGAGCGGGTGTCGGGGACGCGAAGGAGGGTGGTCGGCCGGAGGTTTCCGTCCCTCCCTCCTCCGTGGAGCCCACGGCCACTCCCTCCGTGCCCGCCGGGCCCCCGCGGCTCGTGGGAAAGGTGCTCGAGGAGGCGCAGGAGGTCGCGGACGGGGCCGGGTACGACGTCGTGACGCACGACGCCTCCGACCGGGACGACGGGCAGTGGGACGCGGACGGGTGGAAGGTGTGCTTCCAGACGGCGGGCGGGCAGCGGGGCGGCGGGCGGCCCGTGCTCGACCTCGGGGTGGTGCGCGTCGACTCGCCCTGTCCCGCCGCGGACGGCGAGGCGGTCTCCTGGCCGGTGATGCCGGGCGTCGCCGGGGCGACCCTCGTACGGGCCGGGGAGACGCTGGAGGCGGTCGGGATCCGGAAGGTACGGCCGGAGAGCGTCTACACCGACGTCGCACTGCCCTCCGACCCGGGTACGTGGCGGGTCTGCTTCCAGGAGCCGGCGCCGGGCGAGGAGGTCGAGAACCCGCAGTACGCGACCGCCTACCTCAAGGTCGCCCCGCCGGACGCCGCCTGCCCCGAGGAGCCGTACGCCCGGTTGCGTCCCGAGCCGGCCTCCTAGGGCCTGTCCGGAAGGCCCCGCCCGCCCGGACCGGCACCGAAGGCGACCTCGACCGGGTCGTCGCGGTCGGCCCCACCACGCCTCCGGAGTCCGGAAGGTCCGCTGTCGGCGAGATCGGCGCGCGAGGAGGCCTTGCCGCTGTCCGGGGGCCCACTTCTCGTCCGTCTCCGCGGCGGACGGCCCCGGGACGCGCGTCCGTGAGGACGTACGGCCCCACAGCGGCGGCCAGGAGGCCGACGGCCCGGTGAAGCCGCCCGAGCCCCGTGGGGCACCCGCCCGGCCGTGCACCACCGGCGCTGCTGCAGACCTCGGCGATTGTCTTATCCTACGGAAGCACACCGGTGGATCCTCAGGCGGTGCAGAAGGACTCCGACAGCTCCTGCGGGGTACCGGACCCGTGGTGTCCGGTGTTCGACGGCTCTCGGGAGCCGTCTGCGGCAGGCGCTCCGCGCGAGGGCCGGAGCGAACGAAAGGATGGTCTGTGACGCGCTCGGAGGACGGCGGGACCGCCACGCCGTCGACGGCTGTGACCGGGGTGTTCGGCGCCGACAAGGGGATCGGCGAGGACCTCGCCCGGGTGGACTGGTCGGCGACGCCGCTGGGACCGCCGCAGGACTGGCCGCAGAGTCTGCGGACCGCCGTGAGCATCCTGCTGTCCTCGAAGTTCGCCATGTGGATGGCCTGGGGACCGGAACTCACGTTCTTCTGCAACGACGCCTACCGGCGCGACACCCTGGGACAGAAGTACCCCTGGGCGCTCGGCCGGCCGTCCCGCGAGGTGTGGTCCGAGATCTGGGGCGACATCGGTCCGCGCATCGACACCGTCCTGAACAGCGGCGAGGCGACCTGGGACGAGGCGCTGCTGCTGTTCCTCGAACGCTCCGGCTACCCCGAGGAGAGCTACCACACCTTCTCCTACAGCCCGCTGCGCGACGACGGCGGTGCCGTGGTGGGCATGCTGTGCGTGGTCAGCGAGGACACCGAGCGGGTCATCGGCGAGCGCCGCATGGCGACCCTGCGCGACCTGGGTTCCGACCCGAGCGTCATCCGCACCGAACCCCAGATGTTCGACTTCGTCGCGGAGCAGCTCGGCCGCAATCCGCACGACCTGCCCTTCACCCTGACCTACCTCTTCCAGGAAGACGGTTCCGCCCGCCTCTCCTCCGTCACCGGAGTGCCGGTCGGCCACCCGGTGGCGGCGGAGACCCTGCCGGCGGACTCCACGTCCGTGTGGCCGACGGACGCCCCGGCCCGCGGGGAGTCCCAGCTGGTGCCGCTGGACGGCGAGCCGTTCCGGGACCTGCCCTCCGGGGGGTGGGAGGAGGTGCCCACCCAGGCGCTTGTCGTCCCCCTGCACCAACAGGGCACGGTGCCCTACGGGTTCATGGTGGCCGGTCTGAACCGCTACCGCCCCCTGGACGAGGGCTACCGCGGCTTCCTGGAACTGGTCGCCGGGCACGTGGCCACCGGGGTTTCCAGCGCCCGCAGCTACCAGGCCCAGCAACGCCGGGCCGAGGAGCTCGCGGAACTCGACCGCGCCAAGACGACCTTCTTCTCCAACATCAGCCACGAGTTCCGCACCCCCCTGACCCTCATCATGGGGCCGGTCCAGGAGCTGCAGCAGCAGCTCGCCGACGCGGAGCCGCGCGTACAGGAGGAACTGAGGGCCGTACACCGCAACGGCCTTCGGCTGGGCAAGCTGGTCAACACGCTCCTCGACTTCTCCCGCATCGAGGCGGGCCGGATGCGGGCGAGCTACGAACCGGTCGACCTGGCCGCGATCACCGGCGAGCTGGCCAGCGTGTTCCGCTCCGCCGTCGACAAGGCCGGCCTGGACTTCCAGGTCGACTGCGCGCCCCTGCCCGAGCCGGTGTACGTCGACCGCGGCATGTGGGAGAAGGTGGTCCTCAACCTGCTCAGCAACGCGCTGAAGTTCACCTTCGACGGCATGATCCGCGTGGGCGTGCGCGCGGAGGACGGCGAGGCCGTGGTGACGGTCGTGGACACCGGGATCGGCGTGGCCGCCGAGGAGATGCCCCGGTTGTTCGAACGGTTCCACCGCATCGAGAGCGCCCGCTCCCGTTCCGGCGAGGGCAGCGGCATCGGCCTGGCCCTGGTGAAGGAACTGGTCGGCCTGCACGGCGGCACCATCACCGCCGCCTCCACCGAGGGGGAGGGCACCCGCTTCACCATCCGGCTGCCCTTCGGCTCCGCCCACCTGCCCGCCGACGCCATCCGGCCGGAAACGGGCACCGTCGCGCCCTCCGCCGCCGATCCCTTCCTCCAGGAGGCCCTGCGCTGGCTGCCGGGCGAGAGGACCGAGGAGGCGGCCCCCGCGTTCGTCGCCGCCCCGGGCACCGGTGACGACGCGGGGTCCCCCCGTCCGGCGGCCCCGGCACGGGTGCTGATCGCCGACGACAACGCCGACATGCGCGAGTACCTCACCCGGCTGCTGCGCGGCGCCGGCCACTCGGTCCACGCGGTCGAAGACGGTCGGCAGGCCCTCGACGCCGTCCGCGCGGAAGCCCCCGACGTGGTGGTCAGCGACGTGATGATGCCCCGTCTGAACGGCCTGGACCTGGTCCGGGCGCTGCGCGTCGACCCGCGCACCGCCTCGGTGCCGGTCCTGCTCCTCTCCGCCCGCGCCGGGCAGGAGGCCTCCATCGAGGGTCTGCAGGCAGGCGCGGACGACTACCTCGTCAAGCCGTTCGCGGCGGCCGAACTCCTCGCCCGGGTCGAGGCCAACGTGAAGCTGGCCCGGCTGCGCAACCACCACGCCCGGTGGCGCACCGCCCTCATCGACTCCCTCCAGGAGGCGTTCTTCGTCTGCGACGAGGACGGCGCGGTCGTCGAGATCAACGCCTCCTTCACCGCCATCCTCGGTTACGGCCCCGAGGACCTGCCCTACCGGCCGGTTCACCCCTGGTGGCCGGACGCCGCCGCCCACCCCGAGGCCCACCGTCAGGTCGCCGAGGCCTTCGCCACGCTGACCGGCCAGGAACGGGGCAGCTACACCATCCCCGTCACCCACCGCGACGGGCACCGCCTGTGGGTGAGCGCCACCTTCAACCAGGTCCAGGACCCCGACACCGATCGCACCGTGATCGTCGGGACCTTCCGCGACGTGACCACCGAGCACTACGCCGTCCAGCGCGAGACCGCCCTGGCCGCCCTGGGCGCCCGCCTGTCCCAGGCCACCAGCCTGTCCGACGCCATGACCGGCGCCCTGGAGGAGCTGAAGGAGGTGTGGCACGCCCGGAACGTCACGGCCGCGGTCTTCGGTCACGGCGACGAACCCGCCCTCACCGCCACCGACCCCTCCCTCACCTGGCGGGGGCTGCCCGCCGAACACCGTCACGCGCTCGCCGACCTGTGCCGGCAGCCGGAGCTCACCCCCGTCACCGACCCGGGCGGGGCGGCCGTCCTCCTGGAGCACCCCGACGGTCCGCTCGCCCTCCGGATCGACCTGGACGAACAGCGCCCCTTCACCGGCGAGGACCAGCTCCTGCTGTCCCTCCTGGCCGGACGCCTGGCCCAGGGCCTGGCCCGCGCGCACCAGATCGACCAGCAGCGCGAGACCGCCATCGCCCTGCAGCGCGCCATCCTCGGCCCGTCCCACCTGCCCGAAGGCTTCGCCGTCCGCTACGAGCCCGCCACCCGGCCCCTGGAGGTCGGCGGCGACTGGTACGACACCGTCGCCCTGCCCGACGGCCGCATCGGCATCGTCGTCGGCGACTGCGTCGGCCGCGGCCTGGAGGCCGCCAGCGTCATGGGCCAGTTGCGCAGCGCCTGCCGTGCCCTGCTGCTGCAGGACGCCGGCCCGGCCCAGGCGCTCATGGCCCTGGACCGTTTCGCCGCCGGTGTTCCCGGTGCGATGTGCACCACCGTGTTCTGCGGGGTCCTCGACCCCGGGACCGGAGGACTCACCTATTCCAGCGCCGGGCACCCCCCGGGCATCCTGGTCCGCCCCGACGGCACCATCCGGCTCCTCGAAGACGGGCGCTCCCTCCCCCTGGCCGTCCGTCCCGGCGCCCAGCGCCCCGAGGGCAGCTGCACCATCTCGGCCCGCTCCACCCTGCTGCTGTACACCGACGGACTCGTCGAACGCCGCCGCCGTCCGCTCAGCGCGGGCATCGACCAGGCCGGCGAGGCGCTCCAGGACGGCCGGGACACCGCGATCGACGAACTCGCCACCGCCGTCATGTCCCGGCTGGCACCCGCCGGCGGCTACGACGACGACGTCGCCCTGCTGCTCTACCGGCACCCGGCCCCGCTGGAGATGTCCTTCCCCGCGGAATCGGGCCAGCTCGCGCCCGTCCGCAGGGCCCTGCGCGGCTGGCTCGACCAGTGCGACCTGCCGCCGGGCACCGTGCAGAACATCCTCGTGGCGGCGGGCGAGGCGTGTGCCAACGCCATCGAGCACGGACACCGCGACGCCCCCGGCGACGCCGTCCACTTCCGCGCCGAGGCGTCCGCGAACAACCTGCGCCTGATCGTCGCGGACACCGGACGGTGGAAGGTGCCCCAACCCGAGCGCAACGCCCACCGCGGCCGCGGCATGGCCCTGATGCGGGCCCTGATGCAACAGGTCACCGTCACCCAGGGCCCCACCGGGACCACCGTCGACATGCACACGAGGATCGCCTGATGACCACGTCCCTGACCCTCACGCCCGGTCGACGGCCGGACGGTACGGCCGTGCTGACCGCGGTCGGCGAGATCGACATGAGCAACACGGGCAGCCTGGCCGACGCGCTCGACCGCACCCCGGGGCCCCTCGTCCTCGACCTGACCGCCGTCGACTACCTGGACAGCGCCGGCCTGAGCGTCCTCTTCTCCCACGCCGACCGGCTCGAACTCGTCGCCGGCCCGCTCCTGACCCCGGTCCTGACCATCTCCGGACTGACCAGCCTGACCACGCGCCACTGACCGGGTGCCGGAGGACCCGGTGTGGCGCGCCGACGAGGGGGCAGGAGTTCGGTTCGGCCCGGACGGTGACGAGGCCGGGGAACAGGATTCCGGTCATATCCGGATGAAAGTAGTATTTCACTGATCTTTACCACGGGTTCCCACCGGGAACCGCAGCGGAGGGAACTGAGGGTGTTCGCGGTAGACGTCAGACGGGACACGCGAGGAGTGGTATTCGTGCTGCGCGGGGACCTCGACTTCCACAGCGCGGTGCAGTTGTACGAGGCCGGTGACAAGGAGCTGGGCGCGCAGGGGGACACGGGTGCGGTGGTGATCGACTGCTCCCACCTCACGTACTGCGACTCCACCGGCATCACCGCCCTGCTGAAGCTGTACAACCAGCTCTCCGGGCAGAGCCGGGTCCTGCGCCTGGCGGCGGTGCCCGCCTTCCTGGACCGCCTGTTCACCCTGACGGGCCTCAACCAGATCTTCTCCCTGTACGCCGACGCCGACGAGGCCCTGGCCGCGCACGCGGCCGACCACGGCGCGCTCGCCGCGGGCGCCGACGAACCGGTGCGGCCGAGCGGGGAAAACGCCGGATGACGGGCGCGTCAGGACGGCGGACGCCCCGGTCCGCCCAGGTGCCGGCGGCACGCACCGCCGGCAGCGGCACGGAGGGCGACCTGCGGGCCCTGTTCGGCCAGTCGATGGCCGTGTTCGCCTCCCTGGCCGGGCCGGCGCACATGCTGGAGGCCGCCAATCCCGCCTTCTTCGCGGCGATCGGCGGACCCGGGCGCACCCGCACCGGAGTGCCGCTGGGACAGCTCATGCCCGAACTGGTCGCCCAGGGGTTCATCGGTCTGCTCGACCGGGTCTACCGCACGGGCAGATCCCACGTCGGCCGTAACGCCCGGGTGGTCCTGGGGGAGGGGAAGGAGGCGCGCGAGGCGTTCTTCGACTTCACCTACGAGCCCCGCCTGGACGGCGGCGGCAACGTCATGGGCGTACGGGTGATCGGGGTGGAGACCACCCAGGTGCAGCAAGCGCAGCGGTTGACGGCCGAACACCGGGCGCTCCTCGAACAGATCGCCCGCCAGGCCCCCCTGCCCGAGGTCCTGGAGGGCATGGCCCGCGCCATCGAGGAGCTCGCTCCCGAAGAGGTGCTGGTGTCGGTCCTGCTCGCCGACGCCGACGGGGGCCACCTGCGCCACGGCGCGGCCCCCAGCCTGCCCGACTTCTACAACCAGGCCATCGACGGCATCGCCACGGGCGAGGGCGTGGGCTCCTGCGGCACCGCCGCGCACCGTCGCCGTCCGGTGATCGTCACCGACATCGCGACCGACCCCTTCTGGGACGACTTCCGCGACCTGGCCGACAAGGCCGGCGTGGCCGCCTGCTGGTCCACCCCGATCCTGGCCCGCGACGGCTCGCTCCTGGGCACCTTCGCGATGTACCACCGCACCCCGCGGAGCCCGCGGGAGGCCGACCTCGCGCTCGCCCGGGTCTTCGCCGACACCGCCGCCCTGGCCATCGAGCGCCACCGGGCCGAGCAGGCGCGCCGGGCGGCGGAGGTCCGCGAACAGGCCGCCCGCGACGACCTGGCCTTCCTCCTGAACGCGAGCACCGCGCTCTCCTCCGACCTGGACGCCCTCCAGACGCTGAACCGCCTGGCCACGGCCTGCGTGCCGCGACTGGCCCCACTGGGCGCGGTCGACGTGGTCGAGGGCGGCCGGGTGCACCGCGTCGCCACCGCCGCCCCCACCCGGCACCAGCAGGACCTCCTCGCCTCGCACATCCCCGTCTACGACGCCGACGACGACGCCGTCGCCCGCGTCCTGGCCTCCGGCGTGACCGAAGTGGCCCGCCGCACCCCCTCCGGGCCCGGTCCCTGGCACGAGCTGGGCGTCACCGGTTACGTGTGCCTCCCCCTCCTCGACCGGGGCACGGCGTTCGGCGCCGTGACCCTGCTGTCCACCGGCGAGCACGCCTTCGACGGACACACCGTCGCCCTGGCCGAGGAACTCACCCGGCGCGCCGCCCTGGCCGCGCGCAACGCCCGTCAGTACACCCACCGCGCCGCCCTCGCCCGCGACCTGCAGGCCGGGCTCCTCCTGCCCGACCTGCCCCGGGTGCCCGGCGCCGAGGTGGCCACCTACTACCACCCCGCCGGCGAGGGACTCGACATCGGCGGCGACTTCTACGACGTCTTCCCCCTGGAGGGAGGCCGGTGGGCGTTCCTGCTCGGTGACGTCTGCGGGCGCGGCGCCATCGCCGCCACCACCACCGCCCTGGTCCGTCACACCGCCCGCGCCGTGGCCCCCCTCCTGCCCGGCCCCGAGGCCGTCGTCGCGGCGGTCAACCAGGCCCTGGTCAACCGGCCCGCCGGACACGGCACCGGCTTCGTCACCCTCGTCCACGGCATCCTCACCCCCACCGAGCAGGGTCTGGACGTCGAGCTCGTCCGCGCCGGCCACACCATGCCCCTGCACCTGGACGCCCGGGGAACCGTCCGCACCGTCGACGTACCCGGCGCCCTGCTGGGCATCGGGCCCGAAACCCAGCTCGCCGCGCACCGCCTCCTCCTGCGGCCGGGCGAGAGCCTCCTGCTCTACACCGACGGCATCACCGAGGCCCGCGACGCCGACGGCGAACAGTTCGGCGAGGACCGCCTCGTCGCGGCCCTGGCGGACGTCCCGCCCCGGACCGGTCCCCACCGCGTCATCGAGACCCTCACCCGGGCCGTACGGGCCTTCACCGGCGACCACGGCATCGACGACGACCAGGCCGTCCTCGTCCTGACGGCCACCCGCCCCGAGGTGTGACGCCGGCCCCGCCCCTGATCCGCCGGACAGGTCCTAGCCCGGCATCATGCCCCTGCCGCCCTTGAGGCGCTCGATGTCCGACGGGCGGACCTTGATGACGAAGAGGGCGACCAGGGCGCCCACCACGGCGAAGATCGCCGCCGTGACGAAGCCCGCCGAGACGCCGGAGGTCAGCACCTGGTCGCTCCAGGGCGGCGGGAGCTGGCCGGTCTCGGCGAAGCGGGCCTTCTCCAGGGGGCCCGCCTGGGAGAGGAAGGCGGGGACCTGCTTCTCCGCCTCGTTGCGGCTGGCCGTGCCGAAGACCGTGACCAGGATCGACAGGCCCAGCGAACCGCCGACCTGCTGCATCGCGTTGAGCAGGCCGGACGCGGCGCCCGAGTCACGCGGTTCGACGTTCGAGAGGGCCATGATGGTCAGCGAGACGAACATCAGGCCCATGCCCAGGCCGAAGACCAGGATCGGGCCGAGGATGCTCCCCAGGTAGGTGGAGCGCACGTCCGTCAGGGTCAGCCAGGAGAGGCCCGCCGCCGCCAGGACCGAGCCCGTCACCATGAAGGGCTTCGGGCCGTACCGGGGCAGCAGGTTGGACGTCAGCCCGGCGCCGACCGCGATGATCGCGCTGACCGGCAGGAAGGAGAGGCCCGCCCGCAGCGGGGTGAAGCCGAGGACCTGCTGCACGAAGAGGGTGAGGAAGAAGAACATCCCGAAGATCGCCGCCGCCAGGCACAGCATGATGGCGTAGGTGCCCGAGCGGTTGCGGTCGGCGAACATGCGCAGCGGGGTGATCGGCTGCTGGGAGCGGCGTTCGACCAGGATGAACGCGGCAAGGAAGACGACCGCCGCGACGAACGAGCCGATCGTGTACGGATCGCGCCAGCCCTCCTGCGCGGCCCGGATGAACCCGTACACGAGCGCCACCATGCCGAGCGTCGAGGTGAGCGCGCCGGTGAGGTCGAAGTGGCCGGGGCGCCGTGCCGACTCCTTGACGTGGCGGGGCGTCAGGAAGGCGATGAGGAGGGCGATGGGCACGTTGACGAAGAAGATCCAGCGCCAGTCGAGCCACTGGACGAGCATCCCGCCCGCCACCAGGCCGATCGCGCCGCCGCCGGCCGAGACGCCGGCGAACACGCCGAAGGCGCGGTTGCGTTCGGGGCCCTCTTCGAAGGTCGTGGTGATGAGGGAGAGCGAGGTCGGCGAGGCGATGGCGCCGCCGACACCCTGGAGGGCGCGGGCGGCCAGGAGTTGCCATTCGCTCTGGGCCAACCCGCAGAAGAGCGAGGCCAGTCCGAAGAGCAGGACGCCGAACATGAAGACGCGGCGGCGGCCCAGGATGTCGCCGAAACGGCCGCCGAGGAGCAGGAGGCCTCCGAAGGTGAGCGTGTAGGCGTTGACGACCCAGGCCAGGCTGGTGGTCGAGAAGTCGAGGGCGCTCTGGATGTGCGGGAGCGCGATGTTCACGATCGTGATGTCGAGGACGACCATCAGCTGGCAGGAGGCGATCACGAACAGGGCGATGCCCTTGCCGTCCCCGCCGCCCCGGCGGGGGGCCGTCGCCGCGGGAGTCGTCGACTTCGGGGAGCTAGGCATGGGTGTTCACGGCGCGCACGCCCTCACGGGAGGGGGTCGTGAGCCGGTCGGCCCACCCTTTCGACACTAAGCCCGGCCCCGGAGGGCGACCAGTCGATCAACCGGCCGGTCAGGCGTGCGCGGGTTCGTCCAGGACGGCGCAGCCGTCCAGCTCCACCAGGGCCTGTTCGTCCCGGAGGCGTACGACTCCGATCACGGCCGTCGCGGGGTGGTCACGGCCCGCCGGCCG
Source organism: Streptomyces bikiniensis (assembly GCA_000716465.1). Taxonomy (GTDB): domain Bacteria; phylum Actinomycetota; class Actinomycetes; order Streptomycetales; family Streptomycetaceae; genus Streptomyces; species Streptomyces bikiniensis. The sequence goes on along the minus strand of JNWL01000002.1, from coordinate 169,292 downwards.
CCGCCGGATGCCGCCCGGTTCGTGGGCGTGGGCGCGGTAGTCCTCGACGTCGGTGGCGTGGACCGTGACCCGGGCGAGGTCCGCGGGGGTGCCGCCGGTGTGGCGGAGGGCGGCGAGGAGGTCGGCGAGGGCGGTGGTGAACTGCTCGGTGAGGGTCTCCCCCACGACCGTGCCGTCGGAGTCCAGCGCGGTCTGCCCGGCGAGGAGGACGAAGCGGGTGCCGGTGGCGGTGACGGCGTGGCTGAAGCCGGTGGGCGGGGCGAGGTCGGCGGGGCTGTGGCGGTGCAGGCTCATGGGGCCGGCTCCTTCCGGGGGGAAGCGTGTCCCTGCTCCTCATGATGACGGGCTTCCTCGTGGTGGCGGGCGTACGGGTCCTTCGCGACGATCGTGCGCCGGACCTCGGTGGCCCCCTCGTGGATCCGGGGCGCACGGAGCTCCGCACACCAGGTGGTCCGTTCCGGATCGAGCGAGAATGCGGGCATGCGGGCCCTCTCCGGCGCCCTCTGGCGCCCTCGTGGTGACGCCGCCTCCGGGCGCCTCCGTCACAGCGCCACCTCCCGGCGCCCTCGTATCGGTGCCGCCTTCCGGCGCCTCCGTCACAGCGCCACCTCCCGGCGCCTCCGTGCCGCCGCCTGCAGGCGCGGGCGTACCGGCGCGCGGTGGCGCCTCGACCGGGGTGCGCCCCGGCGCCTCCGTCCCGGCGCCTCCCGGAGCCTCCGCCCCGGCGGCCCCGGCGGCCCCGGCCTCTACCCCAGTTATCGCGAACTGTTGACTGTCGTCACCATCACGATACGCCCGTGGAGCGGCGGGCGACCCCATCACGACAGGGGGACGGGCCCATGGAGCTGACGCCCTCGGCGCATCTGGACACCTTCGCCCGCGACCGGCTGCCGCCGCCGGAGTCGTGGCCGCGGATCCTCCTCGACGGCCTTCCCGGGCCCGCGTACCCCGACCGGCTGAACTGCGGGGCGGAACTCCTCGACCGCACGGTGGAGCGGTTCGGTGCCGACCGGCCCGCCTTCCACGACGGCGAGGGCGAGGTCTGGAGCTACGGGGAGCTGCGGGACCTGGTCGACCGGACGGCCCACGTCCTCACCGCCGATCTGGGGGTCGTGCCCGGCAACCGGGTCATGCTCCGGGGGCCCACCACCCCCCGGCTGGCCGCCTGCTGGCTCGCCGTGATGAAGGCCGGCGGGGTCGCCGTCACCGTTCTGGCCCAGCAGCGCGCCCCCGAGCTGGCCGTCATGGCGGACGCGGCCCGCTGCACCCACGCGCTCTGCGACGCCCGCTCCCTGGACGAACTCCTCGCCGCCCGGATCCCCGGGCTCCGGATCACCCCGTTCGGCGGAGACGGCCCGGACGACCTGCTCGCCCTCGCCGCCCGCCGCCCCGGCCCGTACGAGGCCGTGCCGACCGCCGCCGACGACGTGGCCCTCATCGCCTTCACCTCCGGCACCACCGGACGGCCCAAGGGCTGCGTCCACTTCCACCGGGACGTCCTGGCCGTCGCCGACACCTTCTCCGCGCACGTCCTGCGCCCGCTGCCCGACGACGTCTTCGCCGGTTCGCCGCCGCTCGCCTTCACCTTCGGCCTCGGCGGGCTCCTCGTCTTCCCCCTGCGGGCCGGGGCGAGCGCGGTCCTCCTCGAACAGGCCGGTCCGAAGCAGCTCCTCGCCGCGATCGAGCGGCACCGGATCTCGGTCCTCTTCACCGCCCCGACCGCCTACCGGGTCATGCTGGACGAGCTGACCCGGGGCACCGCCCCGGACACCGGCTCGCTGCGCCGCTGCGTCTCCGCCGGGGAGGACCTGCCCGAGGCGACCTGGCGGTCCTGGTACGCCCGCACGGGCCTGCGCCTGATCAACGGCATCGGCGCGACCGAACTCCTCCACATCTTCCTGTCGGCCGCCGACGGCGACATCCGCCCCGGCACCACCGGCCGCCCCGTCCCCGGCTGGCGCGCCAAGGTGGTCGACCGGGAGGGCCGGGAGGTCCCGGACGGCCGGGAGGGGCTGCTCGCGGTGCGCGGCCCGGTCGGCTGCCGCTATCTGGACGACCCCCGCCAGACCGAGTACGTGCGGGACGGCTGGAACGTCACGGGCGACACGTACGTCCGCGAACCCGACGGCTGGTTCCGCTACGTCTCCCGGGCCGACGACATGATCATCTCCGCCGGGTACAACATCGCCGGGCCCCAGGTCGAGGAGGTCCTCCTCGGCCACCCCGACGTGGTGGAGACGGCCGTGGTGGGCCGCCCGGACGAACTGCGCGGCCAGGTGGTCGTCGCGTACGCGGTGGTACGGGACGGGGTGCCGCGCGACGCGAGCACGGCCGCCGCGCTGCGCGCCTTCGTGCGCGCCCGCCTCGCCCCGTACAAGTCGCCCCGCGAGATCGTCTTCCTGGACGCGCTGCCGCGCACGGCGACGGGCAAGCTCCAGCGCTTCCGGCTGCGGAAGGCGGTGTGAGCCGGCACCCGGCGGTGGCCGCGCCCGTACCCGCGCCAACGCCCTTACCCGTACCCGTACTCGTGCCCGCTCCCGCGTCCGCGCCCCGCGCGACCCCGCCTGACGTGTGCACATCCCCCGTACCCACCGCCTAAAGTGATCACGTGGCCGAGCAGCACACTCCCCGATCCCTGATCGTCTCCCTCTACGGCGCGTACGGGCGCACGTCCGACGGCTCTCCGATGCCGGTGGCCGCGCTCGTCCGGCTGCTCGCCGCCGTCGGCGTGGACGCGCCCTCGGTGCGCTCCTCGGTGTCGCGGCTCAAGCGGCGCGGCCTGCTGCTGCCGCGCCGCACGGCGGACGGGGCCGCCGGGTACGCCCTCTCGGAGAGCGCCCGGCGGCTCCTGGACGACGGCGACCGCCGGATCTACGCCCGGAGCGAGCCGAAGCTGTCCGAGGGCTGGGTCCTGGCCGTCTTCTCGGTGCCCGAGGCCGAGCGGCACAAGCGGCACCTGCTGCGCTCCCGGCTCACCCGCCTCGGCTTCGGGACGGCGGCGCCGGGCGTCTGGATCGCGCCCGCACGCCTGTACGAGGAGACGCGCAACACCCTGGAGCGCCTGGAGCTCTCCCCGTACGTGGACCTCTTCCGGGGCGACCACCTGGGGTACGCGGCGACGGCGGAGGCGGCGGCCCGCTGGTGGGACCTGCCCGCCATCGCCGCCCTCCACGAGGAGTTCCTGACGGCCCACGAGCCGGTCCTGCGGGCCCGGCGGGAGGACCCGGGCGACCCCGGGGACGCCTACCGGGACTACCTGCTCGCCCTCGACTCCTGGCGCCGCCTCCCGTACGCCGACCCGGTCCTCCCGGCGGAGCTGCTGCCCGACGACTGGCCGGGCCGCCGCTCGGCGGAGGTCTTCGCCGCCCTGCACGAGCTGCTGCGGGACCGGGGGGCGGAGTTCGTACGCCCCTTCCTCGCCGGGTACGGGGAGTAGGGCGCCGGACGCGTCACGCCAGGGCCGCCGCCAGCGGGTTCGCCACGCACATCAGGACCACGCCGAGCCGGTGCACGGCGAAGCCGGTGCGGCGGGCCCGCATGATGTCGCCGCTCCGGAAGCCGAGCAGGTACTGGCGGAGGCGCAGCAGCGAGGCCGGCAGCATCAGGAGGACGAACCACCGGGGGGCGATCCCCGTCGCGCTCGCCCCCGCGATCGTCAGGAACTCGGCCAGGGACAGCGCGCCGATGAACCGGGCGTTGCCCCGCTCCGAGACCAGGGCGGCGACGGTCGGGCGGCCCACGGCCCGGTCGCCGTCGACGTCGTTGGTGTTGGAGTAGACGCCGAACATCAGCGGTCCGAAGCCGAAGAGGACGGCCTGCACCAGGAGGAAGCCGGTGGCCCGGCCGGTGACCATGCCGTACGGCAGGACGACCAGCGCGAAGCCCAGGGCGACCAGGTAGACCTCCTGGAAGCCGTGGTAGCTGAGCTTGACGCCGTAGGAGTACTGGAGGGTCACCGCCCACAGGACGACGAGCCCGATCGCGGTCCAGGCCGGGCGGTGCGGCGCGAGGAGCGCGGTGACCGCGAACAGGGCGGCGGCGAGGACGGCGCAGGTCCAGGCGAACCGCAGGGCCTCGGGGACGGTCAGCGTCCCGGCCACCAGCGGCTTGCGCCGCACGTTGCGCAGGGGGTGGTCGGGGCCGTAGTTGGTGATGTCGCTGCCGTCGCGGAAGCCCGTGACGTCGTCGAAGGCGGTCATCGCCATCAGGAGGAGGACCTGCCCGACGAGGAAGACGCCGAAGAGCGCGGCCGTGCGTCCGGTGAGCGCGCCGGCGAGCGGCACGACGGCGGACAGGGCGATGAAGGTGCCCAGGTAGTAGTCGTACACGTCGAGCTTGCCGAGCCGCGCGTAGGTCCTGAGCCTGCCGTCCGTACGGGCGGGGGGCGCGGGCGGTCCGGCGGGCGCGGTGGTCGTCGTGAGCGTGGAGTCGGTCATGTCGCCTCGGTGCTGTCCGTGGTGCGGTGTGCTGGTGGGTGCCCCGGCCGGATCGGGCGGCGGCCCTGTACGGAGTAGAGGACGCCGGTCGCGGCCGCGAACCCCGGGTCGTGCATCAGGGCGTGGAGCCGGTCGAGTTCGGCGCGCGTGAAGCCGCCGTCGAGGAGCCGGGGCGTGAGCTGGGCGAGGTGGTGGAGCTGGAGGCCGACCGCCGGTGTGCCCGGGGCGCGCAGCAGCACGTGGGGCCGGATCCGGATGCCGGTCAGGCCCGCGTCGCGGACCGCCGTCGCCGCCCGGCGGCCCCAGGTGGGGTCGCCGCCGGAGGCGCGCATCAGGGCCGTCCTGGCCCCGGTGAAGCGCTCGTAGAGCCGGGCGTCGTCCGGGGAGGGCGCGAGCAGGCACGGCTCGTGCCCGGCGTCGAACTCGTCCACCTGGAGGAGCCCACCGGGCGCGAGCGCGTCGGCAAGGCGCCGCAGGACCTCCTGCCGTTCGGGCAGGTGCTGGAGGACCAGACGGGCCACGATGACGTCGTAACCGCTCCCGGGCAGCGGGTCGTCGACCACGTCGTGGGCGAGCACGGTCAGTCCCGGCTCCGGCGCGATCCGGCCCGGCTTGATGTCGGTGGCGGTGACGGTGCCGCCGGGCGAGACGAGGCGGAGCAGGGCCCGGGCGACGCTGCCCGCGCCGGCGCCGATCTCCAGGCAGCGCATGCCGGGGGCCGTGCCCGCCTCCCGGAGGTGGCCGAGCGTCAGCGGGTCGAGCGCCTCTTCGAGGCAGGCGTGGTGGCGGGCGCTGTGCGGGCTGTCGTTGTCGAAGACGTAGCCGAGGGGGGTGGTGGGGGCCGGGTTCACGTCCAGCGCCCCGTTCCGCAGGTCTCCGTGCTGCCCGTCAGCCGTTCGAGGAGGGGCACGCGCCGCACCTTCCCGGTGCCGGTGCGCGGGACCTCGTCCCAGCCGAGCACGACGGGGTCGGCGAGCGGCGGCAGGTCCGCCACGGCCGCCTTCCAGCGGGCCGGTTCGAGGTCGCCGTCCTCCGTGACCACGACGGGCAGCGGGGCCGCGTCGGGCCGGGCGAGGACGACGCACTCCAGGGCCTCGGGCAGCCGGTCCTCCAGGACGTCCTCGGTCCGCAGGCAGCTGAACCCGGGGAGGTGGTCGACCTCCCGGTCGAGCAGCCGGACGCTGCCGTCGCGGGCGACGGCCCCGACGTCCCCGGTGTTCCACCAGCCGTCGTGGACCTTGGCCTCCCAGCGCTCCCGCTCGCCCGGGTAGTCGGGGGCGAGCGCCCGGGTGCGGCACAGGAGCAGGCCGGGGGTGCCCGGGGGCACCGGCCGGAAGGTGTCGGGGTCGACGGCCTTCAGCCGGGTCTTCAGGGGGACGGGCCGACCGAGGTCGCGCACGGTGGTCGGGGTGCCGTCGGCGGCCCGCGCCACGGAGCGGCGGGTGTGGAAGGCGAAGGTCAGCGGGCCGGTCTCGCTCTGGCCCCAGCCCTGCATCCACACCGGGCCGCGCCGTGAACTGGCCTGGAGGTAGGAGCGGACGACCGGCGGGTGCACGGCGTCGTAGGTGCTGATGTACGTCCGTACGTCCCGGAAGGGGTTGTCCAGGCGCCGGGTCAGCGGGCGGAGGCGTACGTAGCGGGCCGGGAGGGCCTCTACGACGGTGGGCGGGTGGGCGCGCAGCAGCAGGTCGGCCGTCTCGGGGCGGCCGGTGGAGTCGAGGGTGATGTGGCGGGGCGCGCGGACGGGGGCGACGGCGGTCCAGCAGATGGTGCGGCCGTGGGCGTAGGAGCTGGCGTTGAAGAGGGTGTCGTCGCGGCGCAGGCCGATGCGCGGCACCGGCAGGGTCTCGAACCGGGCGAGGTGGTGGACCAGGGTGCGGGTGGTGTGCGCGACCAGTTTGGGCACGCCGGTGGTGCCGCTGGTGTGGACGACGACCAGGGGCGCGTCGTCGTCGCGGGGGTGCGGGCCGGGGTCGGGGTGGCCGGCCAGGTCGTCGATGTGCACGGTGCCGGGCGGGAGTTCGCCGCCGCCGGGGCCGAGGACGACGGTCGTACGGGCCGTACCGGCGAGGTCCGCCGACGGGTCGCGGCCGAGGACGTCGAGGTCGGTGACCAGGACGCGGGGCGCGCAGCGGTCCAGGAGGACGCGCAGGGCGGCGGGCGGGAGGTGGTCGGAGAGCTTGACGGGGACGGCGCCGGTGCGGACGGCGGCGCAGGCGATCAGGTCGTAGTCCCAGTGGTTGGCCTTGACGATCGCGACGCGTTCGCCGGGTCCGGCCCCGGCGGCGGCGAGCGCGCCCGCCGTCTCCCGGACGAGCAGGGCGAGTTCGGGGACGGTCCACTCGGTGGCGGCGGCCCCGGCCGGCCCGGGGGCGAGGTCGAAGGGACGGTCGAGGTGGAAGCGGGTGGGCGCGCCGGCGTCGGCGAGGTCGTCGAAGAGGACGCCCGGGTCGTGGGGGGTCATGCGGCGGTCTCCTGCCGGAGGGTGCGGCCCCGGCGCGGGGCGAGGCGGGCGAGGACGCGGGCGGCGGCGAGCGCGCCCGAGCGGGCGGCGCCCTCGCTGGAGGGGCGGGCGGCGACCCAGTCCCCGGCGTACTCGACGGCGCGGGCCGGGCGGCGCAGGAACGCGCCGCGCAGGGCGAGGGCCCGGGGGGTGAGTTCGGGCATGGCCTGCGGCCAGTGGTGGACGTGGGTGGCGGTGAGGGACGCGCCGAGTCCGGGGACGTAGCGTTCGGCGGCGGCGGTGAGCCGGCGGGCGGCCTCCTCCTCGCCCGCTTCGACCAGTTCGGGGATGCGGCGCGGGGAGGCGAGCAGGCTGATCAGGCCGCGTCCGGCGGGGGCGCGGTCGGGGCACTTGAGGTGGTCGGCGACGAGGCAGGACAGGACCGGTTCCTCGCACTCCGGGGTGAGCAGCGCGTAGGCGCCGCCGCGCGGGGCGAGCGGCCGGTCGAGGGCGCAGCTGACCTTGTACATGGGCCGGTACGTGGAGGCGGCCGGGTAGCCGGTGGCGTCGGGGTCGGCGCCGTCGGTGAGCCGCAGCGCGACGGGGGCGGGCACGGCGAGGACGACCGCGCGGGCGGTGAGGGCGGCGCCGTCGACGGTGAGCCGGACGTGGTCGCCGCGGTCGGTGACCTCCTCGACGCGACGGCCGTAGCGGGTGTCGAGGCCGGCGGCGAGGCGGGTGGCGAGGAGGTCCATGCCGCCGCGGTAGGTGCGCCAGGCGGAGACCGGGCCGACCGCGAGCAGCAGGCCGACCAGGGGCGCGGCGGCGCTGCGTTCGGCGTCCCAGCCGAAGAAGGCGCCGGAGAGCGGCTGGAGCAGGTGGTCGTGGAGGTCGGGGTGGTGGCGGCGCGCGAGGGCGGCGACGGTGTCGGCGCCGAGCGGGGTGTCCTCGGGGTGGTCGTGGTCGAGGGCGGCGCGGTTCCGGCCGCTCCGGGCGAGGAAGCGGGCCAGGGAGGGGCGGGCGGCGGGGACGAGTCCGGCGCCGGTGAGGACGGCGCGGAGTTCGCCGACGCCGTTGTGCGGCCGTCCGCCGCGCCAGACGGCCATGGGGCGGCCGATGCGGGGGACGTCGTCGGGGGTGAGCCCGGCCCGGCGGACGAGCTGCCAGGTGGCGCGGTAGCCCCGGGCGGAGATCTGCTCGGCTCCGGTGTCCATCAGGTAGCCGTCGCGGCGGAGGCTGCGCATCCGGCCGCCGGGGGCGTCGGCGGCTTCGAGGACGCACACCTCGTGGCCGCTGCGGCGCAGTTCGTGGGCGGCGGCGAGACCGGCGAGTCCGGCACCGACGACGGCGACGTCGAGGTCAGGGGTCATGCGGGGGTACTCCGTGAGGGGCTGGGGGCGGCGTGGGCCGTGGGGGTACGGGGAGGGGGCGTCCGGAGGGGCCGTGCGGTCACCCGCGGGCGCGCAGGGCGTGGGCGCGGACGGTGTCGGCGACGTGTTCGACCTGGGCGTCGGTGAGCCGGTGGTGGACGGGGAGCGAGAGCTGCCGGCGGGCGGCGTCCCGGGCGTGCGGCCAGTCGGTTCCGGCGCCGCCGGTTCCGGCCCCGGTCCGTACGGAGGCGGCGACGGGGGCGAAGGCGGCCTGGTCGGGCAGGGTCGCGGGGTAGTAGACGTGGGTGTCGACGCCCTCGGCGTCCAGGTGGGCGCGCAGCGCGTCCCGGTCGTCGGCGAGCAGGGTGTAGACGTAGTAGCAGCGCCCGTCGGTGCCGGGCGGCGGGGTGGTGAGGCCGGGCAGGCCGGCGAGGCGTTCGGTGTAGTGGGCGGCGATCCGGGCCCGGCGCTCCAGGCGGGCGTCGAGGCCGGGCAGCCGGTGGAGCTGGAAGGCGGCCTGGATCTCGTCGAAGCGGCTGTTGACGCCGATCACGTGGTGCAGGCCCCGGTGGACGCCGTCCTGGCCGTGGTTGCGGAGCATGCGGACGCGGCGGCCGGCCTCCTCGTCCCGGGTGACGACGACGCCGCCCTCGCCGGGCATGCCGAACGACTTGACCTGCACGAAGGAGTAGAGCCCGGCGTCCCCCCACAGTCCGGCGGGCGTGCCGTCGAGGACGGCGCCCTGGGCGACGGCGGAGTCCTCGACCAGGCGCAGTCCCCCGTCGGCGGCCAGGGCGGTGAAGCGGGGCATGTCGGCCATGACGGAGAACATGTGGGCGGGCATCAGCGCCTTGGTACGGGGGGTGATGCGGGTCCGCGCGTCCTCGGGGTCGAGGGTGAGGGTGCGGGGGTCGACGTCGCCGAAGACCGGGACGGCGCCGGTGTGCAGGACGGCGGCGGCGAGCGGGGCGCAGCCGAGGGCGGGGACCACGACCTCGTCGCCGGGGCCGATGCCGAGGGCGGTGAGGATGAGGTGGAGGGCGGAGGTGCCGCTGGAGCAGGCGACCGCGTCGGCGGCGCCGAGCCGGTCGCGCAGGGCTTCCTCGAAGCGGCGGGTGCGGTCGCCCAGGATGAACTTCTGGTCCTCACCGGTGCCGATCTCGTACAGGAGCCGCAGGAGGGCGTCGCGGTCCTCGTGGAAGAGGTCGGGCGGGAAGAAGGGCACGCGGCCGCCGGGCGCGGGGCCGTCCCCGACGGCCGGGTCCTCGTACGTGCTGGTCGTGGTCATGCGGGGACCCTCCCGGCGTGGAAGGCGCGGACGGTCGCGCAGACGTGGTCGACCTCGGCCTCGGTGAGGTCGGCGTAGAGCGGCAGGGCGAGGGCACGGCCGGCGGCGGCCTCGGCGGCGGGGAAGTCGCCGGGCCGGTGGCCGAGTCCGGCGAAGCAGGGCTGGAGGTGCAGCGGCCGGGGGTAGTACGTCTCGGTGCCGATGCCCCGCTCCTGGAGGTGGGCGGCGAGCGCGTCGCGCCGCTCGGTCTCGATCAGGTAGACGTAGAAGACCTCGTCGGGGGCGCCCGTGAGGGCGGGCAGCCGGGTGATGCCGGGCGTCCCCCGCAGCCCTTCGTCGTAGCGCCGGGCGAGGACCGCCCGGTGGCGGACGTCCTCGTCGAGGACGGTGAGCTTGGCGAGCAGGACGGCGGCCTGGAGGTCGTCCATCTTGCTGTTGTGGCCGACGTACCGGGTCTCGTGGGAGATGCCGGGGAAGTGGGCGAGGGTGCGTCCCGTCCGGCCGTGGTGCCGCAGCGCGGCCACGCGCTCGGCGAGGTCCGGGTCGTCGGTGAGGACGGCCCCGGCGTCGCCGAGCGCGCCCAGGGTCTTGCTGGGGAAGAAGGAGAGGACTCCGCCGCGTCCGTGCAGTCCGGCGTGGACGCCGTGCTGCCGCATGCCGATGCCCTCGGCGCTGTCCTCCACGAGGGTCAGGCCGCGGTCGGCGGCGAGGGCGGTGAGCGCCGCCATGTCCGCCATGCGGCAGAAGAGGTGGACCGGCATCACGAACCGGGCGCCGTCCGCCGCCGCGTCCCCGATCCGGCCGGGGTCCATGGCGTACGTGTCGGGGTCGATGTCGGTGAAGACGGGCCGCCCGCCGGCCAGGACGACGGAGGTGGCGGTGGCGACGAAGGAGTACGCCGGGACCAGGACCCGGTCCCCGGGGCGCAGCCCGCACGCCTTCAGGAGCAGCACCAGGGCGTCGGTGCCGCTGTTGACCCCGATCACGTGCCGGGCCCCGGTGTACTCCGCCAGGGCCTCTTCGAGGCGGCCGACCCGGCGGGAATGCGAGAACTTGCCGTCGGCGAAAATCTCGTCCACCCCGGCCCGGAGGTCCGGCCAGATCTTTTCGAACGTCTTCGCCTGGGAGAAAAAGGGAATGCTGGGTGAGGTCACGCGGAAACAATTCTTCTCGGCCGACGGCTCGCCGGTGCCAGATGAGTTCAGGACGGTCGACTGAGGTCAGGGCGGCGGCCCGAGAGAATGCGACGGGCGGGCCGGACCCCGCCTTCGGGAAGTCTGCCCGGTGAATCTAACAGCCGGAAGAATGAAGTCTCAAACCCTCAAAGGAACTTCATACTTTCCGGTGACAACACCTCTGATTTCCTTGACCGGTGTCGTTCGGCACGGCGAGATTCTTCGCCGCAACCGCCCGTACGCACGGGTTCCGAACCACTGGATGGAACAACCGCATGAAGCAGCCCCCGATCCGACAGCCCCTGATCGTCGGACTGGGCCGTTCCGGGGCCGGGCTGCACCTGCGGGCCCTGCGCACCGCCCTCGACCGGTCGCCGGACGCGTGGCGGGGGCCGGTGGTCGCCGTCGACCCCCGGCCCGGCGAGCGGGCCCCGGTGCCGGACGGGGTGACCGTGGTGCCGTCCCTGGAGGAGGCCCGGGAGCTGCTGCCGCCCGACCGCGCCGCCGTCCACGTCTGCACCCCGCCCGCTGGCCGGTCCGCCGTCCTCGCCGAGCTGTGCGGGGCGGGCTACCGCGACCTGATCGTGGAGAAGCCGCTCGCCGCCGACGCCGGGGAGCTGGCGGCCGTGGCGGAGCTGCGCGCCCGCCACGGCCTCCGCCTGGCGGTGGTGGCCCACTGGCCCGCCTCGGCCCTGGCCGGACGGCTCCGCGACCTGATCGGCTCGGGCGGCCAGGGGCGGCTGCTGCGCATCGACGTCACCCAGCACAAGCCGCGCTTCGCCCGCTCGCTGGGCGCCGACGACGGGCACCCCACGGCGTTCGACGTGGAGCTGCCGCACTCCCTCGGCCTGGTCCTCTCCCTGGCCGGTCCCGCCGAGCCGACCGGGGCCCGGCTGACCGACCTGCGGGTCGGGGGGACGGTGCGCCCCGGGCTCGGCTCCGCGCTCCTGGAGCTGCGGCACGCGAGCGGGGTGCGCACCCGCCTCTTCTCCGACCTGACCTCGCCCGTACGGGAGCGCAGGGCCCTCTTCGCCTTCGAACGCGGCACCGCCGTCGCCCACTTCGCCGCGAGCGACGCCGACGACCACGTCCAGCTCGTCGTGGACGGGCGGCGCGAGGTGTTCCGCGACGACGCGCTGGCCGCGTTCCTGCTCGGGGTCTACACCCGGTTCGCCGGGGTCCCGGCCGACGACCCCTCCTGGGAGGAGGACTTCGCCCTGCACGCCGACGCGGTCCGGTTGCTCGACGCGGCCAAACGGCGCTGCGCGGAGGAGACCGCCGAGGGCCGGCGCGAGGAGGCTTCCCGTGTCGCGGTCCACTGAGTCCCCCGCGTACGCCGAACACGCCGAGTCCCCCGAGCACGCCGCCTCTCCCGCGCACGCCGAACCCTCCGAGCACGCCGCCTCCTCCGCCGACGCCGAACCCTCCGAGCACGCCGCCTCCCCCACGGACACCCGTCCCCTCGGCCCGACCGGCCGGATCACCGGCATCGGTGACGAGGCCGCCCCCGATCTGGCCGGGCAGATCGCCGTCGCCCGCGAGCTGGGCTGGACTTCCCTGGAGCTGCGCTCCCTCGACGGCACGGCCCTCGCCGACCTGCCCGAGCCGGTCGTGCGGGAGGCCGCCGGGCGGCTGCACTCGGCGGGCCTCGGCGTGGTCTGCCTCGACTCCCGGATCGGCAACTGGGCCCGCCCGGTCACCGGTCCCTTCTCCGCCGACCTGGAGGAGCTGGAACGGCTCGCGGAGCACGGCAGGATCCTCGGCTGCCGCAGCCTGCGCGTCATGTCGTGGACCGACGGCGGCCTCCCCGAGGAGGCGTGGGCGGCCGGGGCGATCGACCGGATGCGCCGGCTCGCCCGCCGGGCGGAATCCCTCGGCGTCGAACTGCTCCACGAGAACTGCGCGGGCTGGGCGGGCTCCGACGCCTCCCGGACGCTCCGGCTCCTCGCCGAGGTCGGCAGCCCGGCGCTGCGCGTCCTGTTCGACACCGGCAACGGCGTCCCGTACGGGTACGACGCCCACGCCCTCCTCGAAGAGCTGCTGCCGTACGTGGCCCACGTGCACGTCAAGGACGCGCTACCCGGCGACCGGCCCGGCGAGGCCGTCTACACCCTGCCCGGCGAGGGCGCCGCCCGGGTCGCCGACTGCGTGCGCCTCCTGGAGGAGTACGGCTACCGGGGGGCGTACTCGCTCGAACCCCATCTGGCGGTGGTCCCGCACGAGGGGGTGCGGAGCGAGGACGCGGCCGGGCCCTTCGTACGGGCGGCCCGCCGCCTGGCGGCCCTGCCGCTTCCCGCCCCGACCGCCGCCCTGAAGGCCCTGCCCCGCCCCGCCGTCGACACGGGCCTGCTGCTGCACCTGCTGCACACGCCCACCGCGGGCCCGCTGGAGACCGGCTCCGGCGCGCCCCACCTGACGACCGCCGCCCTGCGCTCGTACGCCACGGCGGCGCAGCGGCTCGGGTTCGGGACCGTGCGCCTCGGCGCCCCGGCCCCCTCGGCGGTGCTGCGCGACGACACCCCGGCGCCCGTGCGGCGCGCGGTCGCCGCCGATCCGGCGTTCCTGGCGGACCAGCCGAGCCTGGTGCTGCGGCTCGGGCCCGAACTGCCCCGGGAGCGCACGGTGATGTTCAACGTGCACCTGGACACCGTCGCCGGCGGCGAGCCCCCCGCGTTCGACGGAGCCCGCTTCACCGGCCGGGGCGCGGTGGACGCGAAGGGACCCGCGGTGGCGCTGCTCGCCGGGGTCGCGGCCGCCGCCCGGACCTGCCCGGACATCGGCCGGGACGTCGCCGTGCTCGTGCAGGCGGTGGCGGGCGAGGAGGGCGGGGCGCTCGGCACCTTCGGCACCCGGCCGCTCGTGGAGGCGGGACACACGGGCCGGCTCAACGTGTTCTGCGAGCCGACCGGGCTGCGCCACCTGCCCCGCGCGACGGCCGCCGCCACCGCCCGGATCACGGTCGGCGGCGAGGACGCCGTGGACGACCGCCCGGAGGCCGGGCACAACGCCACCGTCCTGCTCGGCTTCCTCGCCCAGCACCTCGCGGCCGCCCTCGGCCGGGACGCCTCCGGCACACCGCCGTTCACGGTCTGCGTGGCGGGGCTGCACACCGGCACCCTGCACAACAAGGTGCACGGCACCGGCAGCCTGCTGCTCAACCTGGCGTACGCCACCGCCGAGGCCGGGGCCGCCGCCGAACGGGCCCTCGTCCGGGCCCTCGACGCGGGACTGCGGGAGTTCGCCGCCCGGTTCTCCGGCACGCCGCCGTTCGCGCGGACCGCCGGGGACGCCGCCCGGATCACCCGCCTGGAGTGGGAGAAGCGCGGCCTGCCCGCCCTCGGCCCCCAGCCGGAGTGGGGGGAGAAGCTGCTCGCGCGGGCGGGCGTCGACCGGTGGCCGGACGACGAACCGGCCTTCACCTGCGACGCGATCTGGGCGGAGGGCCTGCCGGACTCCTTCACCACGGTCTTCGGACCGGGCTCCCTCGACGCCAACCGGGCCCACGCGGCGGGCGAGTTCGTCGACCTGGCCGACCTGGAGGCGTTCGCGGACCGCACCGCCGCGCTGCTCACCGCCTTCGCCGACGACGTACGGCGGCGGGACGGGGCCCGTCGCACCGCCCCCGCGTCCGTACCGACCGACCTCACCGAGAAAGCAGGAACCGCATGACGTCCACGCTGCCCGCCGGCGCCGCACCCCGGAGCGACGTGCGGGGGGAGGTGACCGTCCCGTACGAGACGCTGCTCGGCGAGACCGCCGCCTGCTTCGTACGGCTCGGGGTCCCGGAGGCCCGGGCCCGGCTCGCCGCCGAAGCCCTCTGCTACGGCGACCTGACCGGCATGGACTCGCACGGCGTGTTCAACCTGGGCCGCCTCTACCGGCCGCTCCTGGAGTCCGGCGGCGCCGACCCGGCCGCCGAGCCGGAGGTCCTGCGCGACCTGGGGGCCTGCGTGCTCCTGGACCACCGGCGGGCGCTCGGCCTGTGGGCCGCGTCGGAGGCCACGGACCTCGCGGCGGAGCGGGCGGCCCGCCACGGCATCGGCCTGGTGTCGGTGCGGGGCGCCACCCACTTCGGCTGCGCGGGCGTCCACGCGCGGCGGGCCGCCGACCGGGGCATGATCGGCGTGGTGGCCTCCAACTGCGGCGGCCAGCGCATCGCCCGTCCGCCGCTCGGCGCGGCGGCCCTGCTCGGGACCAATCCGCTGAGCGTGGCGGCCCCGGCGGTCGGGGGGCGCCCGTTCGTCCTCGACATGAGCACCACCGTCGTCCCCACCGGGCGGCTCCGCACGGCGGCCCGGGACGGGCGCGAGGCGCCCGAGGGCTGGCTCACCGACGACGCCGGGCGCCCGGTGCGGGACGCGTCCGCCTACGACCGGGGCGAGGCCTGGCTCGGCTGGCTGGGCGGCACCCCGGCGACCGGCGCCTTCAAGGGGTTCGGGCTCGGGCTCGCCGTGGAGCTGCTCGCCGCCGTGCTGCCCGGGGCGGCCACCGGGCCCGCCCCGGCGGCCCTGGAGGGGGACGGCAGGCCGGGCGGCAGCGACGACGACATCGGCTTCCTCGTCCTGGCGGTCGCCCCCGACGCGCTGCGCGACGGCTTCGCCGGGGACGCCCGGGAGATGTTCGGGACGGTACTGGGCTGTCCTCCGCTCCCGGGTCAGGGGCCGGTCCGCTACCCGGGCCACCCGGAGGCCGAACGCGCCGAGGAGCGGCGCGCCTCGGGCGTCCCGCTGCCCGCCCCGCTCCACGCCGAACTGACGGCCCTCGGCCTGCGGCTTCCGGCCGCCGCGACGGTCCCGGACCCACGGCTCCCGGTCACCGCGACCGCCCCGGCCACCGGGGAGGAGAGCCGATGACGCCGACCACCGGAGACGACGGCGCGGCACCGCGCACCGGGGGCGGCCGGCCCCTGCGCCTGGGGATCGCCGGGCTCGGGGTGATCTCCCGCTTCTACCTGGCGGCGGCCGGGCGGCTGCCCGGGTGGGAGGTGGCCGCGGTCTGCGACCTGCGCGAGGAGGCCCTCGCCCCGTACCGCGGCCGGATCGCCTGCCACCCCGGCCACCGGGACCTGCTCGCCGCCGGGGGCCTGGACGCCCTGGTCGTGGCGGTGCCCAACCACGCGCACGCCGAGGTGTGCGCGGACGCGCTGCGGGCCGGTGTCCCGGTGTGCGTGGAGAAGCCGCTCGCCCTGGACCCGGCGGACGGACGGCGGCTCGCCGCGCTGTCCCGGGAGCACGGCGTCCCGCTGCTCACGGCGTTCCACCGCCGCTACAACGACCGCGTCCTGGACCTCCTGGACCGGCTGCCGCCGCCCGGCGCGCCGGTGCGGGTGGAGTCCGTGCGGGTGCGGTACCTGGAGCGGATCGAGGAGCACATCGGCGCGGACACCTGGTACCTGGACCCGGCCCGCTGCGGCGGCGGCTGCGTCGCGGACAACGGGCCCAACGCCTTCGACCTGGTGCGGCTGGTGCTGGGCGAGGCCCCCTCGGAGGTCGTCGCCGCCGACGTGGTCCGGGACGCGGCCGGCACGGACCGGCAGGCCGTGGTCGAGCTGGCCGGGCCGGGCGGGCGGGCGCGGGTGGAGCTGGACTGGTCGTACCCCGGGGAGGTGAAGGACGTGCTCGTACGCCTCGACGACGGCACCGAGCTGTACGCGGACATGCTGGACGGCCGGCCCGGCTTCAAGGAGTCGCTGTGGCACGAGTACGAGGGGGTCCTGCGCGACCTCGCCCGGCTGCGCGACCTGCCCGACCCCTCCCGGGCCGTCGAGGGCGGCCTCGCCGCGCTCGAACTGGTCGCCGCCGTCTACGCGGTGGAGGCCGCGGCCGGCCCGCCGGGGCCCCGCACCCCCCATGAGCCGCACGGAACGCATGAACCGCACGAGCCGCGGGAACCGCGCGCCGTCCGTCGATCGGAGTCCCGATGACCTCCTCCCCCGCGCTCCCCGTGGCCCCGCCCTCCCTCGACTCCGGCCTGCACGAGAACGGCGCCAAGCGGGCGGTGCGCGGGACCATGGTGAAGGTGCTGCTGCACGAACGCACGGACCGCGGAATGGAGTTGGAGCCGTTCGCGGCCCGTTGCGTGCGCCGGGGCGAGGTGCACGAACTGCTCACCACCGACCGGTGGACCGACGCGCCGGGCGCCCGGGTGGACCGGGTCGGCTTCCTCGGCTTCGTGGAGCTGGACCTCGGCGGGGTCGTGGACCGGGGGGACACGCTCCTGATCGGCGGGGAGCCGGTGGGGACCGTGCTCGGCTTCGACGGCTGCCACCTGCCCAACCACTACAACATCGTGGTCCACGCGCCCCGGCTGCTGACCGGCCGGTCCCTGGCGCTCGCGCCGGAGGCCCCGGTGGTCTTCGCGCCCGCCGGCTGACGACGCGGCACGGCACACCACGGCGGCCGGCCGGCGCCCCTGGCGGGGACGCCGGCCGGCCGCTGTCGGATCAGGTGCCGTTCTCAGCCGAGCAGCTCGACGTCGAGCTCACCGAGGTGGAACTTGCGTACGGCGCCGAGCAGTTCCTGCTCGGACAGGGTGCCGTCGCCGTCGGCGTCGATCCGCTTGAAGGCCTCACGGGCCTGCGCCTCGCCGAGGCCGAGGGCCTTGAGCCAGGTGGCGAACTCGGTGCCGTCGATGACGCCGTCGCCGTTGCGGTCGGCCAGGCCGACGATGCCCTTGGCGACCGGGGAGAACACCGGGTCGAAGGTGGCGGCGCCGCCCTGGACGACCTCACCGGCGGCCCGGAGGAACTGCTCGCGGTCGAGCGAGCCCTGCGGCGCGACGCCCGCCCTGCGGGCGAGCTCCTCGAACATGGCGACGAAGCCGTCGCGCAGCGCGGTGGCCTTCGGCGACTCGGGGGACTCGCCGAACGCGCGGGCGATGGTGGCGGCCTCGGCGGTGAAGTCCGAGGGCTCCAGCAGGCCGTTGCCGTCGGCGTCCCACTTGTCGAAGCGCTTCGCCAGACGCTCCTGGGCGACGTTGTCGATTGCCACGGTCATGGGTCGATCTCCTTGTTCCGTTGCTTCGTGTGGCGTCCGGACGGCGTCCGGACGCGCTTGTCCCACGGCCGGGACGCGCGGGCGCGTCCCGGGCCGGGAGTCCGTGGGGCGCGGGGCGCGGCGTCAGAGGCGCACCACGCGCCGGCCCTCCGCCGCCCCCCGGGTGTCGAGGACCGGGCAGGCGGCCCCGTCCCAGTCGACCGCCCGGTAGGCGGAGTGGTCCTGGAGCAGCACCACCAGATCGCTGTCGGCGAGGGCCCGTTCCGGCGACGGCTGCCGGGGGACGGGGACGCCGTCCACCTCGAACCGGTCGACGTGCGGGTCGTGGTGGGCGAGCCGGGCCCCGAGGGCGCGCAGGGCGCGGGCCACGGGGTAGGCGGGCGACTCCCTGGTGTCGGCGACGTCGGCCTTGTAGGCGACGCCGAGCAGCGTCACCCGGGCCCCTGTGGGATCCTTGCCCGTGGCGGCGAGCAGGTCGCGGACGCGTCCCGCGACGTGGTCCGGCATCGCGTCGAGCACGGTGCGGGCGGCGTCCAGGGTGTGGAAGGTGAAGCCCTGTTCGGCGGCGCGGGTCATCAGGTAGCGGGGGTCGACGGGGATGCAGTGGCCGCCGACGCCGGGGCCCGGGCGGAAGGCGGAGAACCCGAAGGGCTTGGTGTCCGCGCAGCGCAGCACGTCCCAGATGTCGATGCCGACCCGGTCGCAGTAGACGGCGGCCTCGTTGACCAGGGCGATGTTGACGTACCGGTAGGCGTTCTCCAGGATCTTGGCCATCTCCGCCTCCCGGGTGCCGGCGGCGACGACGACCTCGTCCACGAGGCGTTCGTAGAAGGCGGCGGCGTGCTTGGCGCAGAGTTCGGTGGAGCCGCTGACGACCTTCGGCGTGGTGCGCAGGGTGTGACGGCGGTTGCCGGGGTCGATGCGCTCGGGCGAGTACGCCAGGTGGAAGTCCTCGCCGGCGCGCAGCCCGCTCGCTTCGAGGAGGGGGCGGACGATCTCCTCCGTGGTGCCGGGGTGGCTGGTGGACTCGACGCAGACCAGCGTGCCCGGTTCGAGGTGGCGGGCGACGGTGCGGACGGCCGCGAGCAGCGGTTCCAGGTCCGGTTCGCCGGCCGGGGTGAGGCCGGTCGGCACGCAGACGACGACGGTGTGGGCGCCGGCGAGGACGCCGGGGTCGGTGCTCGCGCGGAAGCCCGCGGCCCGCATCGCCCCGACGTCCGCGTCGTGGACGTCCCCGATGTGGGAGCGGCCCTCCTCCAGGCCCGCGACGACGTCGGCGTCGATGTCGTGGCCGACGGTCGCCAGTCCCGCCTCGCAGGCCCGGCGGGCCAGCGGGAGGCCGACGTAGCCGAGGCCGACCACGGCGACTTCAGTGAACATGTTTCCCCCATGTGTCCGGTGTGGGTCCCCTCGTGTTCCGGTCCGTCAGACGCGGGCGTCGCCGCCGGCGAGGGTGCGGCCGGGGACGGGGGCGGGGAGGACGGAAAAGGCGAGGGAACGTCGCAAGAGAGTTCTCCGTGAACGGGGGCGGGCCCCTCGAAGGGCCTCTGCCGCAGAGGAAGTTGAATCAGGGATTCCGCTTGCTGACGACAGAATTGCACGAGTTTCGTCACCTTGGCGACATGAATGGGCTATTTCGCCTGTACGAGTGAAATCGTCTGCTTCACCCGTCGAAAACCGTGGCACCGGGTGGCGTGTCGACGCCAAGGGCGGCGACGGCGCGGGCGGCGGCGGTGCGGCGGCAGACCTTGCCGGTGGGCCGCAGCGGCATCCGGTCGAGGACGAGCAGGTACTCGGGGAACTTCCGCCGCTCCAGGCCCCGGGTGGCGAGGTGCGCGGTCACGTCGCCCAGGGCGGGCGCGGGCGCTCCCGGCACCGGCCGCACGCAGGCGCACAGCCGCTCCCCGAACTCCTCGTCCGGCACCGGGACGCAGACCGCCTCCGCGATCCCCGGATGGGTGCCCAGCTCCTGTTCCACCTCGGCCGGGCTGATGGTGTGCCCGCCCCGGATCACCACGCTCTTGAGCCGCCCGAGGACCCTCAGCCGCCCCTCCCCGTCGAGCGCCCCCAGGTCGCCGGTGCGGACCCAGCCGTCGGCGGTGCGGTAGCGGGCGTCGAGGTCGGGGGCGGCCACGTAGCAGAGCGGGGTCATGGGGCCCTTGGCCTGGATCTCCCCGGGCTCCCCGGTGTCCGCCGGGGAGCCGTCCGGCCGGACGATCCGGAGGGCGGCCACGGCGGGGTCGGGGGTGCCCGCCGTGTCCCCGGCGGGGGCGCCGGGGGCGGCGGTGTGGCAGTTGACGCCGTCCGACGAGCCGTACACGGTGACGACCGGTACGCCGAACCGTTCGCGGCAGGCGGCCGCGGTGGAGGCGGGGAGCGCGGCTCCGCTGGAGACGACGGCCCGCAGCGATGAGGTGTCCTCGCCCGGGAGGCGCGGCAGGTCCGCCATCCGCCGCAGCATGGTCGGCACCCCGAAGAGGTGGGTGGGCCGGTGCTCGACGGTCGCCCGGAGCGCGTCGGCGGCGTCGAACCGCCCGCGCACGATCAGGGTCCCGCCGAGGGCGGCGAGCCCGACCGGAACGCCCAGGGAGCCGTACGAGGAGGCGAGCGGGACGAGGACGAGCAGCCGGGGCGGGGCGGCCGGGGGCTCGGGCTCCGCCGAGGGGCCGGGAACGACCGGGAATCCGGACGGGGTTGCGGCCGGGGTCTCGGTTCCGGACGGGAAGCCGGCGCGGACCGGGGCTCCGGGACGGGCCGGAGGGTCGGTAGGGGGCAGAAGTCCGGTACGGGCCTGAGGGCCGGCGTGGGTCCGGGGCTCGGTGCGGGCCGACGTGGCCGCGAGGGCCCGTACGTAGGCGGCTCGGCCGCCCGCCATGGCCTGGTGGCTGTAGGCGATCATCTTCGGCTCGGTCTCGGAGCCGGAGGAGACCAGGATCCGGGCCGGGTCGGCGGCCTCGGCGGGCCGGCCGGCCGGGCGCAGCGGTCCGCCCTCCGGGGCGCGGTCCAGCCGCCGCACTCCGGGCGCGGCGTCCGGTCGGGTCGTGAACACCGCTCGCAACCAGGGGAGTTCGGACGCCGCTTCGAGGTCCTCGGGTTCGCTCAGTACGGCTCCGCCCGCCCGGGAGCGGGCGAGGAGCGAGAGGGTGTCCCGGGTGCCGCCGCCGAGGGGGTACGGCAGGGCGACCGCGCCGAGGGCGTAGACGGCCAGTTCCGCCGCCGCCGCGAGGCGCCCGTTGGGGAGCCGGAGCGCGATCACGTCCCGGGGGCCGAGCCCCGCCTCCGCGAACAGGGCCGCGACGCGCAGCACTTCCGCGTACAGCTCGCCGTAGGAGAGGGCCCCCCGCTCGTCCACCACCGCGTCGCGGCCGGGGGCGGCGAGCGCGTGGCCCCGGAAGAGGGTGAAGAGGTCGGCGTCGGGGCAGAGTCCCCGGTCCTCCCACGCCGCGCGGTCGGCGCGGGGGACCCTGTCGGACAACTCCAGGCCGTTGCGGGAGCGCCAGGTCGTCCGGTGGGCGGTGGGTGCCGTGGTCATCGGGTCTCCTCCGTGAACTCCCAGGGCGCGGCGGGGCGCGCGTACGGGAGGCGGTTGTCCGGCGGCAGGACGGCCCGGGCGAAGGCCGGGTCGGCGGCGAGGTCCGCCAGGTCGGTGCGGACGGCGACGGACGGCAGTCCGGCCGCCCGCAGCTCGGCCAGCCACGCGTCCGTCGTGCGGGTCCGCAGCCGCTCCCCCACCGTGGCGGTGCCGGTGGCGCCGACGGTCCGGGCCAGCTCCCGGGGCAGGGCCCGGGCCTCGGCCCCCGGGTACAGCAGTCCGTCGGCGGTGGGCAGCGGGCGGTCCGGCGCGGAGAGGGCGACGCGCCGGGGCGGGCGCGGGACCAGGGCCGCGGCGGAGAGCAGCGACGACGCGACCCGGCAGCCCCGGCCGGTCTCCTGCCGGGCGAGGAGGCCGGCGAGCACGGCCTGGGCGAGGACCAGGCCGCCGAGCACGTCGGTGACGGTCATCAGGGAGGGGGCGGGCGGCTCCCCGGCGGGGCGGAGCGCGGCGGCGAGGCCGCTGTGGACCTGGGCCAGGTAGTCGGTGCCGATCGGCGGGAGGGGGCCGAGGGCGGTGCCGAAGCCGGAGGCGGAGGCGTACACCAGGCGGGGGTTGACGGCGTGCAGGGCGTCGGCGTCGAGGCGGAGGGTCCCGGCCTTGCCGGGGGCCCAGTTGTGCAGGAAGACGTCGGCGCGGGAGACCAGTTCGCGCACGGCCTCCCGGCCCGGGCGGGTGGTGAGGTCGGCCTCGGTCACGGCCTTGCCGTGGTTGAGCGCGGAGAACCGGACCGAACAGCCCCCGGCGACCGGGGGCAGGCCCCGCATCGGGTCGCCGCCGGGGGGTTCGACGCGGACGACCTCGGCGCCGAGCAGCCGCAGGACGTGCCCGGCCACGGGCCCCTGGACGCGGCGGGCGGATTCGACCACCCGCAGGCCGGCGAGGGGCAGGGCGTCCGCGCCGGTCACGGCCGGGAGGGGCGGGGGCGGGCCGGCGGGCGGGGCCGGTGCGAGGGTCCAGGGGGCGAGGCCGGGCGGGGCCGTCGTCGCCTCCCCGATCGCGGCGACCGACACGCCGTGCTCGGCGCCCGCCCGGCGTACGGCCTCCAGGGGGTGGGCCCGTACGGCGGCGCGGAGTTCCGGGGGCAGGGGGCAGACGGCCGTGCCGAAGCGGGCCTGGAAGGGCTGCCAGCCGCGTCCCGCCGTCCGGGGCGGCACGCCGAGCCGGTGCCAGAATCCGGCCCAGGCCTCGGGGTCGAGGGTCTCGATCTCGACGCGTACGGCGTCGGCGGTGGTGAGGGTGGCGAGCCCCGTCCCGTCGTCCGTGGCCCGGGCCCCCGTCCCGTCGTCCGCGGTGGCGGCGGCGAGGTACTGGGTGAGCGTCAGGAGCGCGCCCTGGGCGAGCGAGGTGCGGGTCCGCAGCGGGGGGCGGCCCCGGCGGCGGGCGAGGAGGGCCGCCGTGGCGCCCTGGGCGGCGAGGACGCCGGTCACCGTGGAGACGTAGTCCGCGGCGAGCGGCGCGGGGGCGCCGGTGGCCCGGCCGTGCACGTGCATGACGCCGCAGGCGGCCTGCACCGCGTGCTCGTCGCCCGCGTCGATGCCGACCGGCCCGGCGCCGTCGACGTCCCAGCGGGGACGTTCGGCCGGGGTGCCGAAGGTGCGGTCGAGGAGTCGCCCGGCCACCGTCCGGGCGGTGCGGGTGGCGGCGGGCGGCGTCCGGGTCCCGGTCTCCTGGTACGGGCTCATGTGCGGCGACCGCCTTCCCCGCCTCGTCGCATCGTGCCCCCTCCCGGCGCCGGAACGATCTTTCCGCCGGAAAGAACAGCGGGAGGGCGGCCGGGGGCACGGCGGCGACGGCGCTTCATCCCCACCGGGGAGGGTTCGCAGGGTTGTTCCACCGGGCGACCGGGGCCGGGCGTGCCCCGGTCGGGCTCCCGCGCGTCGTGGCGCGTCCCCCGGCGCCCGGCGGACGTACTGTCGGAAGCCCGTCACCGAGGAGGCTTTCCGATGCGCAGAGTGACCTGTTCCATGGGCGTGTCCCTGGACGGCTACATCACCGGGCCGGACGGCGGCTTCGACTGGTCGGGGCCCGACGAGGAGGTCTTCCGCTTCTGGATCGAGGACATCCGGGGGGTCGGCGTCCATCTGATGGGGCGGCGGCTGTACGAGACGATGCTGTACTGGGAGACCGCCGGCGAGGACCCGTCGCTCGACGCCCCGACGCGCGAGTGGATCGCGCTCTGGAATCCGCTCCCGAAGGTGGTGTTCTCCACCACCCTGACGGAGGTGCGGGGCAACGCCCGGCTGGCCACCGGAAGCGTGGCGGAGGAGATCGAGCGGCTGCGGGCCGAGCCCGGAGAGGGCGAGATCGCGATCGGGGGCGCGACCCTGGCGGCCGGGGCGGCCGCGGCGGGTCTGATCGACGAGTACCGGACCGTGGTCCATCCGGTGCTGGTCGGCGGCGGCACTCCGTTCTTCCCCCGGGACGAGCGCCGGGTGGACCTCGAACTCGTGGAGACCCGTGCCCTCGGCTCGAAGGTCGTCCTGCTCCGCCACCGCGTGGTGCGCTGAGGCACCCCGCCGGACCGCGGCCTCGTTGTCGGTCCGTCGAAGTATTGTTCCCGCCATCGTCCACCGACCGTGAGGAACAAGAGCCTTGTCCGGCCCGTCCGCTTTCCCGCTGCCCTTCCAGACCTCCCGTTCCATAGCGTTCGCGACGCCCCGGACGCTGCGGGAACTCCAGATGATCGAGTGCAGCGCGCACATCCGGGAGAAGCCGGACTGGTTCGAGAAGATGAACGACCCCGAGATCGCCGCCAGGTGGTCGCGGGAGGCGGTCGCTCAGGGGCTCACCGAGGCGCAGGTCCGCCACGTCCTCGCCGAACTCGCGCACTACGCCGCGCTGCGGGACGGGCGGACCGGCACCGAGGTGTCCGGGGTCGACGGCGTGTGGCAGTCGGACGCGCTGGTGGACGACGGGCTGCGGTCCCGGCTGCGCGAGGCGGTCCGGGTCCTGGAGGAGGTCCCCGAGGCGGAGAGGGACTGGCACCCCGGCTCGGACGGCCAGGTCCTCGATCTGGTGCACCCCTCGCTGTTCTGCCTGGTGAGGGACGTGAGCGGGGCTCCCGAGGAGGCCTGGCGGAACCCGACGACCAGCTACTCGAAGCACGAGTTCTCGGAGCGGTTCCAGTGGCTGCCCACGGATGTCGAGGTCGACGAGGACGGCGGCGCCGCCTTCCTCTCGTACGTCAACAACGTCCATCCCGAGGTCCATCGTGAGCTGGCCGCCGTCCTGCCGGAGCTGTTCGCGCGCTTCCGCCCGCTGTTCGAGAACGTGCTCACCGATCTGCGCCACCCCCGGCCCCCGCGGATCGTGGCCGACCCCTACGGGTGGTACGACTCGAAGCCGGAGTACCCGCACAGGAACTCCTACGACGACGCCGGGGCGCACCGCGAGGCCCTCGACGCCTGGGAGGAGGCCTACGAGGACTGGTGGGAGAACCGCCGCCCGGTCGTCCCGGACGCCCCGGACTTCACCCCGCCCGCGCTGCCCGACGCGTCCGCCCGGGTCGACCTGCGGGGCCGCCGCCTCCAGGTGATCGTCAAGCTCGCCACCATCCACCTCACCCCGGAGAAGCCCGAGTACGCCGGCGGTTCCTGGCACGTCGAGGGGATGCTGAACGAGCGGATCGTCTCGACCGGCCTCTTCTACTGGGACAGCGAGAACATCACCGAGAGCCGGCTGGGCTTCCGGGCGGCGCTCGACGACCCGGACTACGAGCAGAACGACGACGACGGCCTGCGCGAGGTCTACGGCCTGGAGGACGAGGACGCGCTGAACCAGGTGCTGGGGTCGGTGGCGACCCCGGCGGGCCGCTGCCTGGCGTTCCCGAACGTCCTGCAGCACCGCGTCGCCCCGTTCCGCCTCGCGGACCCCGCCCGCCCGGGCCACCGCAAGATCCTCGCGTTCTTCCTGGTCGACCCGTCGGAGCGGATCGTCTCGACGTCCGACGTGCCGCCGCAGCAGCCGTGGTCCGCCACCTCGACCATGACGCGCGCGCAGGCCGAGGAGTACCGCGAGGAGCTCATGAAGGAGCGCAAGTTCTTCGTGGACGAGCACAACGAGCAGCTGTACGAGCGCGAGTTCTCCCTCTGCGAGCACTGAGCTCCGCCGGAGGACCCCCGGGGGCGGCCGGCGGACGGCGGCCGCCCACCCGGTACGGGGCCGTCCCGCGGCTGCCCCTACCGCGCCGCGAGCCGCGAGTTGCGGCGTCCGTAGGCCGCGTACAGCAGACCGCCCGCGAGCAGGAAGACCGCGAACTGCAGCCAGGTCGCCCAGCCCGTGCCCCAGATCAGGTACAGGCAGAAGCCGATGCCGAGGACCGGGCTCAGCGGGAAGAGCGGCACCCGGAAGGAGCGGGGCAGCTCGGGGGCGCGGCGGCGCAGCACCATCACCGCGAGGTTGACGACCGCCATGACGGCCAGGGTGCCGATGGTGGTCAGGTCGACGACCACGTCGAGCGGGGCGAAGGCGGCCGGCACGGCGAAGACGGCGGCGACGATCCAGGTGTTGGCGACGGGGGTCGAGGTCTTCGGGGAGACCCGCTCGAAGACCCGGGGGACGAGGCCGTCGCGGGACATCGACATCAGGATGCGGGTCTGGCCGTACATCACCGCGAGGACGACGGAGGCGATGGCGACGACCGCGCCGAAGGCGACGATCCCGCCGCCGACCGACGAGCCGGTGACCTCGTCCACGACGACCGAGAGCGCGGCCGGGCTGTTCGCGACGGCGTCGGCGCCGATCGCCCCGATCGCGGAGAGGGCGACCGCGCAGTAGAGCAGGGTGACGATCCCGATGCAGACGAGGATGGCGATCGGGACGTTGCGGCGCGGGTTCTTCACCTCCTCGCCGGCCGTGGTGATCGCGTCGAAGCCGATGTACGAGAAGAAGGCCACGGAGGCGCCGGCGGTGATGCCGGCGGCGCCGCTGCCCGTGAACGGCGAGAGGTGCCCGTCCTGGAAGGCGGAGAAGCCGACGGCGCAGAAGACGACCAGGATGCCGATCTTGAGGACGGCCATGGCGGCGGTCGCCCGGGCGCTCTCGCGGACCCCGCGCACGAGCAGGGTGGCGGCGAGCAGGATCACGATCACGGCGGGCAGGTTGACCACGCCGCCCTCGGCCGGTCCGGCGGAGAGCGCGGCGGGCAGCCGCAGGCCGATCAGGCCGTCCAGGAGTTCGTTGAGGTACTGGCTCCAGCCGACCGCGACGGCGGAGACGGACACGCCGTACTCCAGGAGCAGGCACCAGCCGACGAGGAAGGCGGCCCGCTCGCCGAGGCTCGCGTAGGCGAAGGAGTACGAGGAGCCGGAGACCGGGATCGCGCTGCCCAGCTCCGCGAAGGAGAAGGCGGTGAAGACGCAGGTGATCGCGGCGAGGACGAAGGAGACCACGACCGCGGGGCCGGCCTCCGCGACGCTGTCGGAGAGGCCGACGAAGATGCCGGTGCCCACGATCGCGCCGACGCCGAAGCAGACGAGCTGGAAGAGGCCCATGGTGCGCTTGAGGCCGTGGCCTTCGAGGTCGGCGCCGGACTCGGCGATGAGCTGCTGCGGCGTCTTGATCCGCGGGGCGGACGGGGGCATGCGGGTTCTCGTTTCTGGCGCGGACACACGTGAGGGGGGTCCGGGCTTACCCGCCCGGACCCCCCTGAACCGTGCGATCGTAAACCGCACCGCGCATATTCACCCAATCGGGCGTAATGCTATGCCCCGGTCGCGACCTCGCCATCGGACCCGCCATCGGCGCCGGTCCCGGTCCCGGTCCCGGTCCCGGTCCCGGCGATCGTCGCGACCAGGACCGCCTTGATGGTGTGCATCCGGTTCTCGGCCTGGTCGAAGACGATCGAGTGCGCCGACTCGAAGACCTCGTCGGAGACCTCCAGCTCGGTCAGGCCGTGCCGGGCGTGGATGTCGCGGCCGACGGCGGTGCCCAGGTCGTGGAAGGCGGGCAGGCAGTGCAGGAACCGGACGTCCGGGTTCCCGGTGGCGCGCAGCACGTCCATGGTCACGGAGTACGGGGCGAGGGCGGCGATCCGCTCGTCCCAGACCTCCTTGGGCTCACCCATGGAGACCCACACGTCGGTGGCCACGAAGTCGGCGCCCCGGACCCCCTCGGCCACGTCCTCGGTGAGGGTGACGACGGCGCCGCTCTTCTCGGCGAGCTCGCGGGCCCGCTCGACGACCTCCTCGGCCGGCCAGTACGTCTTCGGGGCGACGATCCGGACGTCCATGCCGAGCAGGGCGCCGGTGACCAGGTAGGAGTTGCCCATGTTGAAGCGGGCGTCGCCGAGGTAGGCGAAGGAGACCGCGTCCAGCGGCTTGTCCGTGTGCTCGGTCACGGTGAGCACGTCGGCGAGCATCTGGGTGGGGTGCCAGTCGTCGGTGAGGCCGTTGAAGACGGGCACGCCCGCGAAGGCGGCCAGCTCCTCGACGGCGGCCTGGCTGTCCCCGCGGTACTCGATGCCGTCGAACATCCGGCCGAGGACGCGGGCCGTGTCCTTGACGGACTCCTTGTGGCCCATCTGGGAGCCCGAGGGGTCCAGGTAGGTCGTGGAGGCGCCCTGGTCGGCGGCGGCGACCTCGAAGGCGCAGCGGGTGCGGGTCGAGGTCTTCTCGAAGATCAGGGCGATGTTCCGGCCGCGCAGCCGCTGCACCTCCGCGCCCGCCTTCTTGGCGGCCTTGAGTTCGGCGGCGAGCGCGACCAGACCGCGGAACTCCTCGGCGGTGAAGTCCAGCTCCTTGAGGAAGTGGCGGCCGATGAGGTCTGTGGCCATGGGTCGCGCTCCTGTGGGTACGGTCGGGACGGCGATCGGGGACGACGATCGGGGACTATGGAAGTCTATACGCACTCCAACATTTATATACAGCCCCCTTCGCGGGAAGTCCGCGCCCTCCCCCGGGCCCCGGTCCCGGACCACTGAGCCCGGGCCCCTGACCTCGGGCCCCGGCCCCGGCCGCCCCGCCCCCTGACCTCGGGCCCCGGCCGCCCCGCCCCCGGGCCCTCAGGCGGCGTCCCGCTCCACCGGGCAGCTCATGCAGCGCGGGCCGCCCCTCCCCCGGCCCAGCTCGCTGCCGGGGATCTCGATCACCTCGATGCCCTGCTTGCGCAGGTGCGTGTTCGTGGTGACGTTCCGCTCGTACGCGACGACCACCCCCGGCTCCACGGCGAGCACGTTGCACCCGTCGTCCCACTGCTCGCGCTCGGCCGCGTGCACGTCCTGGGTGGCGGTGAGGACCCGGATCTCCGGGAGCCCCAGGGCCGCCGCGATCGCGTCGTGCATCCGCTCCGGCGGATGGTCGGTCACCCGCAGCGGCTGCCCCGCGTCCCCCGGTTCGATCGTGTACGAGCGGAGCATGCCGAGCCCCGCGTACTGGGTGAACGTGTCCTGGTCCACCATCGTCATCACCGTGTCCAGGTGCATGAACGCGCGCCGCTTCGGCATGTCGAGCGCGACGATCGTGCGCGCCGAACCGGCCGCGAACATGCCCCGGGCCAGCATCTCCACCGCCTGCGGGGTGGTGCGCTCGCTCATCCCGATGAGCACGGCGCCGTTGCCGATGACCAGGACGTCGCCGCCCTCGATCGTCGACGGGTAGTCCGCCTGCCCCTCGGACCAGTGGTGGAAGGGGCCCGCGTCGGGCCCGGTGAAGAGCGGGTGGTGCTTGTAGATCGCCTCGAAGTGGACCGTCTCGCGCTGCCGGGCCGGCCAGCGCATGGCGTTGATGGAGACGCCGTCGTAGATCCAGGCCGAGGTGTCCCGGGTGAAGAGGTGGTTGGGCAGCGGGCCGAGGAGGAAGTCGTCCAGGTCGAGGGCGTGGAAGCGGACCGAGGTCGGCTCCCGGTGCGCCGCCAGGAACTCCCGCTTCGTCATCCCGCCGACGAGCACCTCGCCGAGCGCGACGGCGTCGAGCGAGTCGAAGGCCGACCGGAGGTGGTCGGCGGCGAGCGGACCGTACTCCTTCTCGTCGAAGACCCGGTCCAGGACGAGCGCGCGGGCGGCCGGCACTTTCAGCGACTCGCTCAGGAGGTCCGCGAAGAGGTGCACCTCCACCCCCCGGTCGCGCAGCACGTCGGCGAAGCCGTCGTGCTCCTGCCGGGCCCGGCGCACCCAGAGCACGTCGTCGAAGAGGAGGGCGTCCTTGTTGGTCGGGGTGAGCCGCTTCAGCTCCAGGTCGGGGCGGTGGAGGATGACGCGGCGCAGCCGCCCGGTCTCGGAGTCGACGTGGAATCCCATGGGTCCATCCTGACGGAGGGGGGCCCGCGCGGCCCGTGTTTCGGCACGGGAGGCGGCGGGTGCGGTCGTGGCCGGTCAGGTGCGCGCGGCGGTACGGCCCCTCCTCGGTGCTGGGCGTCGGGCCGTCCCCCCGCGACGGCCCGACGCCGGTCCGTGATCCCCCCGTCGGCTCCCCCCGCCCCTCCTCAGGCCACCGGTTCGCCGTACGGCTCCGGCTCCGGCTCCGGTTCCGGCAGCGGCGGCGCGGTCCTGCGCGGCACGTGGAACCAGGCGGTCACGTCGTTCCCGTCGTTCCCATCGAACCCGTCGGACCCGTCGGACCCGTCGGCCGCTCCGGGCCGGACGCGGGCCGGCCGGTAGTGGGCCGGTTCCACGTACCGCCCGCCCTCGGCGACCACGTTCCCGTACAGCCAGTCGGAGACGACGACGAGGAGGTCGACGTCGGGCGCCTCCGCCATGATCCGCCGGGCCGGGGCGCTGCCGCAGAGCCGGGCGGCGCGGTCGACCGCCCGTCCGACGAGCCCGCCCCCCTCCCCCTGCCCGCCCCGGGCGACGAGCCCGGCGTCCATGCCGATCCGCAGCCGCAGCCGCCGGTCGCGGCCCGCGTTGTGGGCGCGCAGGCTCTCGTGGAGGGTGTCGATCCACCGCCCGACCATGAGGGACGGCGGCACGCCGGGGCGCAGCGCGGCGAGGACGCCGTCGCCCCGGTCCTCCCGGTGGTACGTGCCGGGTTCGACGCCGATGGAGCCGTACGCCTCGTCGAAGGCGGCGTGCAGCGCCGCGCGGTGCGGTTCCCCTCCGGCCCCGTCCGGGCTCCCGGAGCCGCAGACGCCGCCGAAGACGACGAACCGGTGGATCCCGCCCACGACTCCGTCCACCGTCCCGTTCGCTCCCGCACTGCTCACTCCGACTCCCTCGCGACGCCCCGGTGCCGGCCGAAGGTGTGCGTCGTCCGCCTTGTCCCACAAGGGGGTTGACGTCCCGCCACGTGACGGGGTGATGAACGCTAGGGGGTGCGGAAGAAACGCGTCAACGAGCACGGGGGGCGCAGGGGAGCGCCGTTTCCGGCACCCCTGCGCCCCTGTCGCGGGGCCCGTGCGCCCCCTGTCCCGGGGCCTGTACGTCGCTGCCCCGGGCCCGTGCGTCTCCGTCCCGGGCCCCGGGGTCGGAGCTTCGGGTCAGAGCCTCGGGTCCACCGGCTCCGACTCCAGGGCGAGGACCGCGAAGACGGCCTCGTGGACCCGCCAGAGCGGTTCGCCGTCCGCGAGCCGGTCGAGCGCCTCCAGGCCGAGCGCGTACTCGCGCAGGGCGAGGGACCGCTTGTGGCCGAGGAAGCGCTGCCGCAGCCGCTCCAGGTTCTCCGGGCGGGTGTACTCGGGGCCGTAGATGATCCGCAGGTACTCCCGGCCGCGGACCTTCACGCCCGGCTGGACGAGCCGGCCCTTCGCGTCGCGGACGAGCGCGGCGAGGGGCTTGACGACCATGCCCTCGCCGCCCGCGCCGGTCAGCTCCAGCCACCAGTCGACGCCGGCGCGGACCGAGGCCTCGTCGCCGGTGTCCACGACGAGCCGGCGGGTGACCTGGAGCAGGCCGGTCGGATCGTGCTCCACGAGGCGGTCGAGCCACGCGAGCTGTTCGTCGTGGGGCACGGCCGCGAGCGAGCGCCCGCGTGCCGCCAGGAGCTGGAAGGGCGCGAACCGCACGCCCTCCAGACCCTCGGTCGGCCAGCAGTAACGGCGGTAGGCGGCCGTGAAGGCCTCCGCGTCCGCCACCCGTCCCCGCTGCCGGTCGAGAAGGCCGTCGACCCCTTCGACTCCGCGTTCCACCGCCCGCCGCAGGGCGTCGACCGCGCCGGGCAGCACCGCGCCCGAGGCGGCGCCCACGGCCGCGTACTGGGCGCGGAGCAGACCGGCCGACTTGAGCGACCACGGCATCAGCTCGCCGTCGAGCAGCAGCCAGTCCGTGTCGAGCTCCTCCCAGAGTCCGGCGGCGCCGATCGCGGTCCGCAGCCGTACCAGGACCTCCTCGGTGACGGCGGGGTCGTCGAAGAAGGGGCGTCCGGTACGGGTGTGCAGGGCGCCCGTCACCCCGTCGGCGCCGAAGCGCTCGCGGGCCGCGTCGGCGTCCCGGCAGACCAGGGCCACGGCCCGGGAGCCCATGTGCTTCTCCTCGCACACGACCCGTTCGACGCCGTCGGCCCGGTACTGGGCGAAGGCCTCGGCCGGGTGCTCCAGATAGCCGTCCTCCCTGGAGGCGGCGGTCGGCGCCATCGTCGGCGGCAGGTACGCGAGCAGGCGCGGGTCGACCGCGAACCGGCTCATGACCTCCAGGGCCGCCGCCGCGTTCTCCTCGCGCACGGCGACGTTGCCGTGGTGCCGGGTCTCGACGGTCCGCCGCCCGTGCACGTCGGCCAGGTCCAGGGGGCGCCCCTGGTGCCCGCCGGGCGCGTCGGTCGCGAGCGGCCGGGCCGGCTCGTACCAGACCCGCTCGGCCGGTACGTCGACCAGCTCGCGCTCCGGCCAGCGCAGCGCGGTCATCCTCCCGCCGAAGACGGCTCCGGTGTCGAGGCAGAGGGTGTTGTTGATCCAGGAGGTGTTCGGCACGGGGGTGTGCCCGTAGACGACGGCGGCCCGGCCCCGGTACTCCTCCGCCCACGGGTAGCGCACGGGCAGCCCGAACTCGTCGGTCTCGCCGGTGGTGTCCCCGTACAGCGCGTGCGAGCGCACCCGGCCGGAAGTGCGGCCGTGGTACTTCTCCGGCAGTCCTGCGTGGCAGACGACGAGGTCGCCGCCGTCGAGGACGTAGTGGCTGACGAGCCCGTCGATGAACTTCGCGACCTCGGCCCGGAACTCCTCGCTCTCGCCCTCCAACTGCTCGATCGTCTCGGCGAGGCCGTGGGTCCGCTGGACCTTGCGGCCCTTCAGCCAGCGGCCGAGCTTGTTCTCGTGGTTGCCGGGGACGCACAGGGCGTCGCCGGAGGCGACCATGGACATGACGCGGCGCAGGACGCCCGGGGAGTCGGGCCCCCGGTCGACCAGGTCGCCGACGAAGACCGCCGTGCGCCCCTCGGGGTGGCGGCCGTCGACGTAGCCGAGCTTGCCGAGCAGGGTCTCCAGCTCGGAGCTGCAGCCGTGGACGTCGCCGACGATGTCGAAAGGTCCGGTGAGGTGGCGCAGGTCGTTGAAGCGGCGCTCCAGGACGACCTCGGCGGCCTCGACCTCCTCGACGGAGCGCAGCACGTGGACCTTGCGGAAGCCCTCGCGCTCCAGGCCGCGCAGGGAGCGCCGCAGCTCGCGGCGGTGGCGCTGGATCACGTGCGCGGGCATGTCGGCGCGGTCGGGGCGGGCCGCGTTGCGCTCGCGGCAGACCTGCTCGGGCAGGTCGAGGACGATCGCGATCGGCAGCACGTCGTGCGTCCTGGCGAGCTGCACGAGCTGCCGCCGGGCCTCCTGCTGCACGTTGGTGGCGTCGACCACGGTGAGCCGGCCGGCGGCCAGGCGCTTGCCGGCGATGTAGTGGAGGACGTCGAAGGCGTCCCGGCTGGCGGACTGGTCGTTCTCGTCGTCGGCGACGAGCCCCCGGCAGAAGTCGGAGGAGACGACCTCGGTGGGCTTGAAGTGGCGCCGGGCGAAGGTGGACTTGCCGGAGCCGGTGGCGCCGACGAGCACGACGAGGGAGAGGTCGGTGACGGGCAGGGCCCGGCGCGCGGTGGTGGTGTCGGCGGTGCTGTCGGTGACGGTGGTCATGCCCGTCCCTCCTTCTCGTTCTCGTCGGTGTTCTCGTCGCTTCCGGTGGTGGCGCGGGTGAAGACGGCCATCTGGGTCGGCGGGCCGACCTCCGGGTCGTCGGGGCCGACGGGGACGAACCCGGCCTCGTACCCGTACTCCCCCGCCACCCGGGCCGCCCAGCTCCGGAACTCCTCGCGGGTCCACTCGAAGCGGTGGTCACTGTGCCGGACGTGCCCGGCGGGCAGGCTCTCCCAGCGCACGTTGTACTCGACGTTCGGCGTGGTCACGAGGACCGTGCGGGGCCGGGCCGAGCCGAACACCGCGTACTCCAGGGCCGGCAGCCTCGGCAGGTCCAGGTGCTCGATCACCTCGCTGAGCACGGCCGCGTCATAGCCGGACAGGCGCTTGTCGGTGTACGCGAGGGAGCCCTGCACCAGCTTCACGCGGGCGGCCTGCCGCTCCCCCATGCGGTCGAGCCGCAGCCGGCGCGCGGCGACGGTCAGGGCCCGGACGGACACGTCGACGCCGACGACCTCGGTGAAGCGCGGGTCCTTGAGCAGGGCCTGCACCAGCTGGCCCTGTCCGCAGCCCAGGTCGAGCACGCGCACCGCCCCGGCCGCGCGCAGCGCGGACAGGATCGCGTCCCGCCGCTGCTGGGCGAGCGGCACCGGGCGCTCCTCGGTGTCGGTCGTCTCGTCCACGGCGTTGTCGACGTCCTCGACGTCCAGGCCCTCGGCCTCGGCGAGCCGGACCAGTTCGAGCCGTTCCGCCGCCTCCCGGGCCAGGCCCCGGCGGCGGGAGAGGTAGCGCTCCGTGATCAGCTTCCGCTCGGGGTGTCCGGCGAGCCAGCCGTCACCGGCGCGCAGCAGCTTGTCGACCTCGTCGGGCGCGACCCAGTAGTGCTTGGCGTCGTCGAGGACGGGCAGCAGGACGTACAGGTGGTTGAGGGCGTCCGCGAGCCGCAGCTCGCCCTCCAGGACGAGCCGCACGTACCGCGAGTCGCCCCACTCGGGGAACTCCGGGTCCAGCGCGATCGGTTCGGCCTCCACGACGGACCAGCCCAGCGGGCCGAACAGCGCGCGCACCAGCGCGGCGCCGCCCCGGGCGGGGAGCGCGGGGACCTCGATCCGCAGCGGCAGCGGCGCGGCGGCCCGCTCGGGCATCGCCTTGCAGTCGCCGTGCAGCGCGGTCTTGAAGACCTTGGCGAGCACGACGGCGAGCAGCGAGGACGCGGCGTAGGGCCGGTCGTTCACGTACTGCGCGAGCGCGGAGTCCGGGGCGCCGCCCCGGCCCTTGCCCTTGCCGCGGCGCACGAGCGCCACGGGGTCCACCTCCAGGAGGAGCGCCGCCGTGCACCGCTCGGCGCTCGCCTCGGGGTAGAGGACGTGCGCGGTGCCGTGCGAGGTCGAGAACGACTGCGCCCGCTCGGGATGCTTGTGCAGCAGGAATCCGAGGTCGGTCGCGGGTCGCTCCGGGATGCCGGTCGTACTGATCGTCAGGAACACGCCTTCGAGTATGGTGCCGCCCGCACCGGCCTCACCAGGCATTTTCCGCACGGTCCGGAGGTGCGGGCCGGACGCACGGGGGGCGCGGGGCGGGCGGGCCGGGAGCGCGAGGCGGGCGGGCGCGCGGGGCGGGCGGGCACGCGGGCCGGGAGCGCAGGGGCCGGACAGCACGGGCCGGACGCACGGGTCCTGTCGCGCGGACCGGGCGCGCCGGAAGCTCCCGGCTCAGCCGGTGCCGTCGGCGGCCAAGGTCCCGGCCAGGGCGGTGATCGCGTCCGGGCCGACCCGGCAGCAGCCGCCGACGAGCCGGGCCCCGGAGCGTACCCAGTCGGCGGCCCGCTCCGGGTCGAAGGCGGACCCGCCGCGCCAGTCCCGCGCCCGGGCGTCCCAGCGCTCCCCGCTGTTGGGGTAGACCACGGCCGGTTTCCCGGTCACGGCGACGGCCGTCTCCACGGCGGGTCCCGCGTCGGCCGGGTCGCAGCAGTTGACCCCGACCGCCACCACCCGGTCGTTCCCGGCGGCGACCGCGAACGCCTCCGCCAGGTCCTGTCCGGCCCGGGTCCGCCCGCCCTCGACCGTGTACGACAGCCACACGGGCACCCCGCACCCCTCGGCCGCCCGCAGCAGCGCCTCCGCCTCCTCCGCGTCGGGCACCGTCTCCAGGGCCAGGACGTCGGGCCCGGCCGCCGCGAACACCTCGATCCTGGGCCGGTGGAACGCTTCGAGCTCCCGTACGGAGAGCCCGTACCGGCCCCGGTACTCGCTGCCGTCCGCCAGCATCGCGCCGTACGGTCCGACGGACGCGGCGACCCAGACCTCCCGCTCTCCGGCGTCCGCCGCCGACCGCGCGAGCTCCACGCTCCGGGCGAGCAGCCGCGCCGCGTCCGCCCGGTCCAGGCCCCGCCGGGCGAAGCCCTCGAAGGTGGCCTGGTACCCGGAGGTGATGAGGACCCGCGCCCCGGCCCGTACGTACGCCATGTGCGCCTCCTCGATCCGCTCGGGTCCGTCGGCGAGGAGCCGCGCGGACCAGAGCGCGTCCG
The DNA here is from genome assembly GCA_000716465.1 of Streptomyces bikiniensis. GTDB lineage: Bacteria > Actinomycetota > Actinomycetes > Streptomycetales > Streptomycetaceae > Streptomyces > Streptomyces bikiniensis. The sequence goes on along the minus strand of JNWL01000002.1, from coordinate 133,484 downwards.
AGAGGTCGCAGCCCTGTGCCTCCAACCGGTGGGAGAGTCCGCCGTCGAGGACGAGGACCTCCGCCCGGAGGGCTTCGGCGAGCGTACGGGCCGGTCTCATCGGGTCGCTCCTCCCTATCGGCCCAGCTGGGACTGGACCTGGGCGGAGATCAGCTCCAGGTGGTCCAGGTCGTCCAGGTCCAGGACCTGGAGGTAGACCCGGGAGGAGCCGATGGCCGCGTACCGCCCGAGCTTGTCGACGACCTCGGCGGGCGAGCCGGCCAGGCCGTTCGCCTTGAGCTCGTCCACGTCCCGTCCGATGGCGGCGGCCCGGCGGGCCACCTCGGCGTCGTCCCGGCCGACGCACACGACCAGCGCGTTGGAGTACACCAGGTCGTCGGCCGGCCGGCCGACGGCCTCGGCGGCGGCCCGCACCCGGCCGAACTGCTTCTCGCTGTCCTCCAGGGAGGCGAACGGGATGTTGAACTCGTCCGCGTACCGCGCGGCGAGCCTCGGCGTGCGGGTCGCGCCGTGGCCGCCGATCAGGACCGGGATCTTGTCCTGGAGGGGCTTGGGCAGCGCCGGGGAGTCGGTGAGCCGGTAGAACTCCCCCTCGTGGGTGAACGTCTTGCCGACCTCGGTCTCCCACAGGCCGGTGACGATCGCCAGCTGCTCTTCGAGGCGGCCGAACTTCTCCTTCGGGAAGGGGATGCCGTAGGCCTTGTGCTCCTCCTCGAACCAGCCCGCGCCCAGGCCCAGTTCGACCCGGCCGCCGGACATCCGGTCCACCTGGGCGACCTGGATGGCGAGGACTCCGGGGAGCCGGAAGGTGCCGGCCGTCATCAGCGTGCCGAGACGGATCCTCTTCGTCTCCCGGGCCAGTCCTGCCAGGGTGATCCAGGCGTCCGTCGGGCCGGGCAGGCCGTCGGCGGACCCCATGCTGAGGTAGTGGTCGGAGCGGAAGAAAGCGTCGAACCCGAGCTCCTCGGTGGCGCGGGCCACGGTGAGGAGGGTGTCGTAGTCGGCCCCCTGCTGGGGCTCGGTGAAGATGCGAAGATCCATGCCTCCATCCTGCACCGTCGGGTGCGGGTCAACCTCCCGGCCGACACCCGGGCCGCCCGGGCCGCCCGCCCCGGCCGCCCCCGGCGCTCCGGGAAGCCCGGCCGGAACGGGAAGATCGGGGAGCACGGTCGGATCAGGGAGTCCGGTCGGATCGAGGAGCCCGGTCGGACCGGGGGCGTCAACACGACGGCTCCCGTCGTGGGGTCGCGCGGCCCCGGGCGGGGTCGGGCGGGCGGGCTCGCTCGCCGTCGCGAACGACGAGGCGCCGTAACAACCCGCGCACCCGGTCCCCCGACTCGTCGGTGGCGTCGATCGCCTCGATGCACTGCCAGTAGAGCCCTTCCTCGTCGGTGGCGCAGGCCACGCCCACCAGGGCGATCCCCACCTCGCCGAGCAGCTCCCCCAGCGCGGTCAGCGCCCGGTGGGGGTCCGCGACCTCGGTCAGCCGGGCCGCGCGCGGCCCCCCGGCGCCCCACACCGCCGGATACTCCCCGATCTCGCTCAGCCCCCGCGCCTCGCCCCGCAGCTCCTGCGGACCGCAGAGCGCGAGACGGCTCCCCACGGCCTGGGCGAGGGCCTGGGTCTGCCAGGCCTCCGCCACGATGTCCTGTGCCGTCCCGCTCTCCGCCAGCGCGTGCCGGCCGAGCGCGATCAGTCGCTCCGCTTCCATCAACACCGCCCCCGTTCCCACGACTTGCCACCCACTCAGTCATTACCCAGAGTGAGGCGACCTGAGCCCAAACACCAGAGGAATTCGGAAATCTGTGGACAGGAGGCTTGATGGGGGAAAGTCGATCACTCCGAAGAGTGACGATCTTCGTTCACAGGTCTCTTCCCACCCCTCCCTCACCCCGCTCCCCGTCCTCCTCCTGCCTCTCGCCCCCTCCCTCCCGCCGTTCGGCGGGGAAGCGGAGCTCGTTGCGGTCGATCTTGGCCGCGAGCGCCGCCAGCGGATCGATCCCGAGCGCCTCGCAGAACTGGAGGAGGTAGGCGAACACGTCCGCCACCTCGTCGGCGACCCGGTGGGCCGACTCCGGGTCCTCCATCACGCGCTCGGCCTGCTCGGGGGTCAACCACTGGAAAATCTCCAGGAGTTCGGCCGCCTCCACGCTGAGGGCCGCCGCCAGGTTCTTGGGCGTGTGGTAGGGCTGCCAGTCGCGGGCGGCCGCGAACGCGACCAGCCTGCGCCGGAGCCCCGCCACACCGTCGTCCGTCGTCTCTTCGTGCGTCACGCGCTCAGGTCTACCACCGTCGCCCCGGGCGTCCGGCGCGCCTCCGCCGCCGTCCGGTCGCCCACCGCGCCCGCCACCCTGATGTGCCCGTCCCCGGCGATCTCCACGGCGAGCCGCAGCAGTTCGGCCGACTGGCGCCGGTCGAGGCCCCGGTCGAGGCCGTCGGCGAGCAGCGTCAGGCTCTGCATGGCGTCGGGCACCTCGGCGATGCGGTCCATCTCCAGGACCCCGGGGCCCGTGAGCAGGGTGAGCGCGAGCGCCAGATAGCGCAGTTCGCCGTCGCCGAGGCGTCCGAGCGGGGTCGCGGGCCGGCCGCCCCGTTCGAGCACCGCCCGGACGGTGCCCTCGCGGAGCTCCCGCACCCCGAGCCCCGTGACGGTCCCCGCGCAGCCCGCTCCCGCCACGACCGCGAGGCGGTGGTGGCGGCGCGGGCAGTCGGTGTGGGTGCGGTGCAGGACCTCGGCGAGGTTGGCGCAGTCGCGCCGCAGCCGTCCCTCGCCCGGCGGCACGGGGGCCCGCATCCGTTCGGGCCGGGGGTCGCAGGCGAAGGCGGACCGCAGCCCGACGACCACCTGCTCGGCGGCGGCCAGGACCTCCAGCTGTCCGGGGGTCCTGCCGGCGACCCGCAGCGGCAGCAGGGCCGTACCGAGCAGGTCGTCCGGGAGCGGGGCCCTGGTCACGGAGGTGGTGCCCGCCGTGTGCCACTCGGCCTGGACGGTGCTGCGCCCGGGGTCCCGGAGGGCGGTGGCGAGCAGGGTGCGGTCCCGTGCGGTGAGCCGTTCGCCGACGATGCGGAGCCGGGGTTCGGCCTGCACGGCGAGGTCCAGGCTGACGGGGCCGCACGGTCCGTCGACGGTGCAGCCGATGCGGAACCCGCGCCGGCCCTGCGTGTCGGGCCGGGCGCGCTCGGGAACGAGGTCGGCGGCGTCCGGGAACACCTCGTCGAGCGGGTCGCCCGCGCCGAGCCGGGCCAGCGCCTCGTACGCCCGCAGGGTGGTGGTCTTGCCGCTGCCGCTGGGCCCGGTGAAGAGGGTCACGGGACCGAGCGCGTACACGGCGGAGCGGTGTCCGGCGAACGCGGAGAGGCGCAGTTCGGTGACGGCGGGCCGGGCGTCGGGCCGGGCTCCCGGTGTCTCCGGCGCGACCGGGCCCCGTGCCTCGGGGACGGAGGCACGGGACCGGGAAGCGCGCGGGAGGGAAGCGGCCGCCCCGGAGGCGGACGCGGTGGAGGTACGGGCCTCCGGGACGCGGAACCCGGGGGAAGGCGTGGCGCTGGAAGGAACGGCGCCGCCGGAAACGGGAAGGGGGGAGGGGGAAAGGGAAGGAGAACCGGGGCCGGAACCGGAACCGGCAGGAGTGACGGAGTCGGGGCCGGGTACGAGGTCGGAGGAGCGGTTCTTCGACGTGCGGGCGGGCGCGGAGCCGCCGGTGAGGTCCATGTCCGGACCGTACGCAGCCCTTTCCCCGGCGAACCGTTACGTCGGGCGGACCTTCCTACGATCGGGGGACGCCGGCGGTCCGGCCCCCCACGACCTCCTCCTCGTCCGCGCCCTCCGCGCCCTCCGCGCCCTCGACCTCCGTGCCCGCGGGGGCGAGCAGGAAGACGTTCCGGTCGACGCGGTGCATCCCGCTGCCGAGCCCGAAGACGACGCCGCTGCTGAAGTCGAGAATCCGCTTGGCGACCTCGGTGTCGGCGCTCGTCAGGTCGAGGAGCACCGGGATCTGGGCGATGAGGTACTCGGCGACCTCGCGGGCGTCGGCGAAGACCTGCACCCGGAGCACGACCATGCGGCGCTGCTCGGCGGACTCGTACTGCTCGGGGATCGTGCGGTGGTCGACCCTGGACGGCCATTCGTCACGGCCGCGCAGGGGCACGACCTGCGCGAGGCCCTCCCACTGCTCGTCGGTGACGTCGTACCTCTCGTACCTACTCATGGGTCCATCCTCCCGCTACTCACCCGTTCGGCCCAACAACGACACGGCGTGATGGCGGTGCGGCGGGCGGACGGGCCGGAAGCTCACCCGGTCGGCCCACTCCCCCGCCCCGGCCCCGTACCACCGGACCGTGTCACCGGCTCGTATCACCGGTCCGGGTCAGACGAAGCTCTTGGCGAGCCTGCGGAGGCCTTCCCCGATCTCGTCGGGCGAGTGCGTCGTGAACGACAACCGCATGGCGGCCGGGTCCGGTTCGCCGCAGAAGAACGGCGCTCCCGGCACGTACGCCACCTCGTGACCGACGGCGGTCCTCAGGAGGGTCGTGGCGTCGTACCCCTCGGGCAGGGTCGCCCAGACGAACATGCCGCCCTCCGGCCTGTTCCACCGGCTGCCCTCGGGCAGCGCGGCCGGCAGGCCTTCGAGCATCGCGTCCCTGCGCTCCCGGTAGGCGGCGCGGATGACCGCCACGTGCGCGTCGAGGTCGCTGTCGCGCAGGTACCGCGCGGCCGCGGCCTGGTCGATGGTCGAGGTGTGCAGGTCGGCGGCCTGTTTGGCGATGACGCAGGAGCGGCGCAGCCCGGCGGGGGCGCGCAGGTGTCCGAGCCGGAGGCCGGGGGCCATCACCTTGGAGAAGGAGCCGAGCAGGACGGTGCGGTCGGCCGCCGCGGGGTCGGCGGCGATCCAGGGGACGGGCTCGCCGTCGTACCGCAGTTCGCCGTACGGGTCGTCCTCGACGATCCAGAAGCCGTGGCGGGCCGCGGCCTCGGCGACGGCGGTGCGGCGCTCGGCGGGGAGGGTGCGGCCCGTGGGGTTCTGGAAGGTGGGGACGACGTAGAGGAGGGTCGGGTTCTCGCGGGCCGCGATCTCCTCCAGGGCCTCCGGGACGACGCCCCGGTCGTCGGTGGGCACGGGGACGACGCGGGCCCCGGCGAAGGCGAAGGTCTGGAGGGCGGCGAGGTAGCAGGGGTCCTCGACCAGGACCACGGCGCCCGGTTCGAGGAGGGCGGTGGTGAGGAGCGTGAGGGCCTGCTGCGAGCCGGTGGTGACGAGCAGGTCGTCGGCCTCCGTGGGCAGTCCGCGCGCGGTGAGCCGGTCGGCGACGGCGGCGCGCAGCTCCGGGTCGCCCTCGGTCGTGGAGTACTGGAGGGCCTGCCGCGGGTTCTCCGTGAGGACCCGGTCGTACGCGGCCCGCATCCCGGCGACGTCGAACAGCTCGGGGGCGGGGAGGCCGCCGGCGAAGGAGATCATCTCGGGCCGTGCCGTGAGCGCCAGGATGTCCCGTACGGGCGACGAGCCGACGTTCGCCAGGCGGGAGGCGACGGCCGGCACGGGCGCGGCGGAGGCGGGGGGACCGGCGTGCGCGGGCGTGGAGTCGGCGGGAAACATGCTGTCAGCATATAGATGTGCGGGGCGATGTCCAGATCGTGAGATTTTCGCCCGGGCACGCCGAGTTGGCGCGCTCCGAGGCCGTGCGGAACCGGCCCCGGAGCCGGTCCCGAGGCCGATCCGGAACCGACCCGAGGCCGATCCGGAACCGACCCGAGGCCGATCCGGAACCGATCCCGGAGCCGGTCCGGAACCGACCGGAACCAGTCCCGGAGCCGGTCCGGAACCGTTTCCGAGGCCCGCTCCGCGGGGCGGTGCTACCGGCGTTCCGCCGGCTTGTCGCGGCCCTCGGCCCACAGGGAGCGGACGTGGCCGAGGTGGCGGCGCATGCAGGCCTCGGCGCCGCGCGCGTCCCCGGCGATCATGAGGTCGAGGAGTTCGACGTGCTCCTCGGCGGAGGAGACGAGCAGACCGGCCTCGTCCAGACCCGTCAGGCCGTAGAGGCGGGAGCGCTTGCGCAGGTCCCCGACGGTCTCGACGAGCCGCTCGTTGCCGGAGAGGCCGAGCAGGGCGAGGTGGAAGCGGCGGTCCGCCTCCAGGTAGCCGATGAGGTCGTGGGCGCGGGCGCGGGCGACGATCTCCTCGGCGACCGGCCGGAGTTCCTCCAGCTGTTCCCGCGACGCCGTCCTCGTGACCCGGCCGACGGTGGGGACCTCGATGAGGGTGCGCAGTTCGGTGTACTGGTCGAGGTCGCGCTCGCCGACCTCGGTGATGCGGAAGCCCTTGTTGCGGACGGGCTCGACCAGGCCCTCGCGGGCCAGGTCGAGCATGGCCTCGCGGACCGGGGTCGCGGAGACGCCGAGGTCGGCCGCGAGGCCGGGGGCCGAGTAGACCTGGCCGGGGCGCAGCTCTCCGGCTATCAGGGCCGCGCGGAGGGCGTGCCCGACCTGGTCGCGGAGCCGTTCCTGCGCCCTGACGAGGCCGTACTGCTTCAGGTCACCCATCGTGCGTCCTCCGAGAAGTCACGGAGGGGCATCGTACAATGTCACGTTTCGCCGTCCGGTCCGACCGTCACCGAAGGACTTCAGAGCAGGAAGCCCGCGGGGAACGGGTCGTCGGGGTCGAGGAAGTACTGGGCCGTGCCGGTGATCCAGGCCCGGCCGGTGACGGTGGGGACCACGGCGGGCCGTCCGCCCACGGTGGTCTCTCCGACGATCCGGCCGGTGAACTCGGTTCCGATGAAGGACTCGTTGACGAAGTCGGTGTCGGGGGCGAGGAGTCCCCGGGCGTGCAGCTGGGCCATGCGGGCGCTGGTGCCGGTGCCGCACGGGGAGCGGTCGAACCAGCCGGGGTGGATGGCCATGGCGTGGCGCGAGCGGGTGGCGTCGGAGCCGGGCGCGGCCAGGTAGACGTGCTTGACCCCGGCGATGGCGGGGTTCTCCGGGTGGACGGGCCGGTCGGGTCCCGCGTCGATCGCGGCCATGACGGCGAGTCCGGCGGCGAGGAGGTCGTCCTTGCGGGCGCGGTCGAAGGGCAGCCCCAGGGCGTCGAGGTCCACGAAGGCGTAGAAGTTGCCGCCGTAGGCGAGGTCGTAGGTGACGGTGCCGTACCCGGGCACGTCCGCCTTGAGGTCGAGGCCGACGCAGTAGGACGGCACGTTGGTGAGGGTGACCGCCTTCGCGGCGCCGTCCTCCACCCGTACGTCGACGCTCACGAGCCCCGCCGGGGTGTCGAGGCGGATGGTGGTGACCGGTTCGGCCACCGGCACCATGCCCGTCTCCACGAGGACGGTGGCGACCCCGATGGTGCCGTGGCCGCACATCGGGAGGAGTCCGGAGACCTCGATGTAGAGGACGCCGTAGTCGGCGTCGGGGCGGGTGGGCGGCTGGAGGACCGCGCCGCTCATCGCGGCGTGGCCGCGCGGCTCGTACATGAGGAGGGTGCGGACGTGGTCGAGGTGTGCGGCGAAGTGGAGCCGCCGCTCGGCCATCGTGGCTCCGGGGATCACCCCGAGGCCGCCGGTGATCACCCGGGTGGGCATGCCTTCGGTGTGGGAGTCCACCGCGTGGTAGACGTGGCGGGTGCGCATGGTTCCCCTTCTGTCGGTGCCTTGAGGGAGGGCGGGCGTACGGGGTTACGCGTGGCCCTCCGCGAGGACCTTCTCCGTGGCGGCCCGCACGGCGGCCTCCTGCTCGGGCGCGAGCGGGAGCCGGGGCGGCCGGGTGATGCCGCCGCGGTGTCCGGCGAGGTCCATGGAGAGCTTGATCGCCTGGACGAACCCGGTCTTCGAGTCCCAGCGCAGGAGCGGGTGGAGGGACCGGTAGAGCGGGAGGGCGGTGTCGAGGTCGCCCGCGACGGCGGCCCGGTAGAGGGCGGCGCAGGTGCGCGGGAGGGCGTTGGGGTAGCCGGCGACCCAGCCGACCGCGCCGGCGAGGGCGAGTTCGAGGAGGACGTCGTCGGCGCCGACCAGCAGGTCGAGTCCGGGGGCGAGTTCGGCGATCTCGTAGGCGCGGCGGACGTCCCCGCTGAACTCCTTGACGGCGACGACGCTGCCGTCGGCGTGGAGCCGGGCGAGGAGGGCGGGGGTGAGGTCGACCTTGGTGTCGAGGGGGTTGTTGTAGGCCACGACGGGCAGGCCGACGGCGGCGACGGCGGCGAAGTGGTCGCGTACGGCCGCCTCGTCGGCCCGGTAGGCGTTGGGCGGCAGGAGCAGGACGGACCCGGCGCCGGCCTCGGCGGCCTGCTCGGCCCAGCGGCGGGCCTCGGCGCCGCCGTACGCGGAGACGCCCGGCATGACGCGGGCGCCGTCCCCGGCCGCCTCGACGGCGGTCCGTACGACGCGGGCGCGCTCGGCGTCGGTGAGCGTCTGGTACTCGCCGAGGGAGCCGTTCGGGACGACTCCGTCGCAGCCCTCGGCGATCAGCCGGGCCACGTGGTGCGCGTAGGCGTCGTGGTCGACGGAGCCGTCCTCGCGGAAGGGGAGGGCGGTGGCGACCATGATGCCGCGCCAGGGGCGGTCGCGGTGCACGGGGGCTTGTTCGTGGGCCATGAAGGACTCCCTTGTGTGGTGTGTGACATTTTACTTCTGGGTGCGCGGCCCACAAGAGGCGTGCGCACGGCCACTCCTGATGTTCAGTCAGCAGGAGGTTCCGGAAGCTCCGCCAGATGCCGGAGCGGTACGGGGCAGGAGAGCGGGCGCCGGTCCGGGACCGCCCCCTCCCCGGAGGCGTGCCCGGCGAGGGCGGCCACGGCGGGGCCGCACACGCGGCCCTGGCACCAGCCCATTCCGGCGCGGGTCAGCAGTTTGACCGTACGGGCGTCCCGCGCGCCCAGGACGTCGACGGCCTCCGTCACGCGGGCGGCCGGCACCTCCTCGCAGCGGCAGACCTCGGTGTCCGGCCGCAGCCACCCGGTCCAGCCGGGCCCGGGCCGGTGCACGCCGCCCATCGCCTCCGCGAACGCGCGCAGCCGGTCGCGGCGGCGGCGGAGCGCGGTCTCGCGCGGCCCCGGCGCTCCGCCGCCGAGGAGGGCGCGGGCGACGGAGGCGGCTGCCAGCGTCCCCTCCACGACCGCGAGTCGGGCGCCGCCGATGCCGCCCGCCTCCCCGGCCGCCCAGACGCCGGGGACCGAGGTCGACTGCTCGGCGTCGAGGACGAGGGCGGCCGTCCCGTCGGCGGCCGTGCGGGTCGCGCAGCCGAGGGTCGTGGCGAGTTCCAACTGCGGTACGAGGCCGTGGCCGACGGCCAGCGCGTCGCAGGGGATCCGGCGGCCGGTGCCCGGCAGGGGGCGCCAGTCGGGGCCGAGCCGTACCGTGGTCACCGCCTCGACGCGCGCGGAGCCGTGGGCCCCGACCACCGCGTGACGGGTGAGGAGCCTGGTGCCGTACCGCAGCAGCGCGCCTCCGTGCAGGGCGCCTTCGGCGAGCTTGGCGGGGTTGCGGAGGAGCGCCGGGGCGAAGCCGGAGTAGCCGAGGTACGTGCCGGCCTCGACCACGGCGGGGACGCGGGCGCCCGCCGCCGCCAGGGATCCCGCGACGGCCAGGAGCAGGGGGCCGCTGCCCGCCACGACGACCCTGCGACCGGGCAGGACGAGCCCGCCCTTGAGCATCGCCTGCGCTCCCCCGGCGCCCACCACGCCCGGCAGCGTCCAGCCGGGGAAGGGCAGTTGGCGCTCGTGGGAGCCGGTGGCCAGGAGTACCGCGCGGGCCCTGACGGACGCGGCGGCCTCGTCGGGCCCGGCCACGGCGTGCAGCCGCCGGCCGGTGCCCTCGGGGACCACCGTCCAGACGTGGTGCCCGGGTAGGTGGACGACCCGGCCCGCCCGGACGAGGCCGTCCAGGGCGGCCGTGCGGCGGGTGAACTCCCGCCAGTCGTGGTGGAGCGCCCCGGGCCGCCGCGCGCCCAGCTCGGGCGCGGGGTGCCGGTGGTACTGGCCGCCGGGCCGGTCCCCCGCGTCGAGGAGGACCACCCGGAGTCCGCGCCGGGCCGCCTCCACGGCGGCGGCGAGGCCGGCGGGGCCGGCACCGACGACGGCGAGGTCGAACGGTCCGGACCGCTCCGGCGGTTCAGACGGCGAGGTCGGCACGGCCCGTTCCCTCCTGGGTCGTGACGGCGTCGCCGGGGCGGGCCGGGGTGAGGCAGGCGCGCCGGTTGGGGCGCCCGTTGACCGTGACGAGGCAGTCGAAGCAGCTGCCCATGCCGCAGAAGACCCCGCGCGGCGCCCCGGCGTTCCTGGTGGTGCGCCAGGTCAGGATGCCCGCGCTCCACAGGACGGCGGCGACGGACTGGCCGTCGAGCGCGGGGAGCGGGCGTCCGTCGAACGTGACGGTGAAGGCGGCCCCGGCCCGGCCGCCGACCAGGGCGCGCGGGGTGCGGCGTCGTCTCATGGGGTGTTCTCCCGTCGTCCGGTGTCGGGGGCGTCGTCGAACCGTTCCGGCCGGAAGGGCGCCGGATCGACGCCCCCCGCCGGCTCTCCCGTGAGCGCGGCGGCGATCAGGAGTCCCGTGGCCGGGGCCAGGCCGATGCCCGCGCCCTCGTGGCCGCAGGCGTGCAGCAGCCCCGGGACGCGGGGGTCGGGTCCGATCGCCGGCAGGTGGTCCGGCAGGTAGGGGCGGAAGCCGTGGTACGCGCGCAGCGCCCGTACGTCCGTGAGGACCGGGAAGAGCGCGGCGGCCTGGGCGGCGAGCCGGCGCAGGGCCTCGGTGGACGGGGAGCGGTCGAAGCCGACGCGCTCGCGGGTGGCGCCGATGAGCACGGGCCCGGCGGGGGTGCCCTCCACGACGGCCGAGGACTGGAGCGCGGCCGAGCCGCTGGCCACGTCCGCGACGTAGTCGGCGGCGTACACCTTGTGCCGCACGACCCTGGGGAGGGGTTCGGTCACGAGCACGAAGCCGCGTCGGGGCCGTACCGGAAGCTCCGTACCGGCGAGGGCGGCGACCGCGCCGCCCCAGGTGCCGGCCGCGTTGACGACGGCGGGGGCGGTGAGGTCGCGGCGGGCCGTGCGGACTCCGCGCACCGCCCCGGAGGGGGTGCGGAGGATGCCGGTGACCTCCTCTCCGAGGTGGACGGCGGCACCGGAGGCGGCGAGGAGCCGGGCCGCCGCGCGGGCGGGCTGGACCTGGGAGTCCTGCGGGTAGTGGAAGCCGCCCGCGAGGCCTCCGGCGAGGTGGGGTTCGAGGGCGCGCAGTCCGTCGCCGGGGACCTCGGCGGCCTCGACGCCGGCCGCCCGCTGCCCCTCCGCGAAGGCGCGCAGGGCCTTGAGGGCGGTCGGGTCGGGGGCCACGACGAGGCCGCCCTTGGCCTCGTACTCGACGTCGGCCGGAAGCAGTGCGGCGAGGTCGCGCCAGAGGCGCACGGAGAGCAGGGCGAGGTCGAGTTCGGGTCCGGGCTCCTTGTCGGAGACGAGGAGGTTGCCCTCGCCGGCGCCGGTGGTGCCGCCCGCGACGGGGCCCCGGTCGACGACCGCGACGGAGAGTCCCGCGCGGCCGGCGTAGTACGCGCAGGCGGCTCCGACGACGCCCGCGCCGATGATCACGGCGTCCGGGCTCTGGCTCTTGGACACGGAAGTAAGGTGCCACCTTCCTGGGAGGAGGAACAGGGCGGGCCGGGCCCGGAGGAGGTCGGGGGTCGCCCGACCGCGCGCCCTCCGGGCCCGGTGCGCGCGGCTCAGCCGCGCAGCGGTCCCTCGCAGCTGTAGCCGGAGGTTCCCGCGCGTCCGCCGGTCCAGATGTCGACGGGACCGAAGGAGCAGTTCATGTCGGCCAGGTTGTTCGAGGCCGCGCCCGCCCGGTCGAGGAGGAAGTAGTCGACGGTCTCGGACATGTCCTTGAAGACCTGGTCCGCGCTCGCCGCGTTCGCGAGGTTGGCCGTGATGCGGCCGGTGCAGGTGAAGCGGCGTCCGCCGGGCGCGCCGGTCTCCGCGCAGGCCGGGGTGTTGGAGGTCGCGGCGGCGAAGGAGGCGGCGACGTCGGAGGCCCTGGAGTCCCGCAGCCGGTCGTTCGGCGTGAACGTGGTCACCGGCACGTACAGGCGGTCCACCTCGGCGATCCGGGCGTCGAGGAAGGCGTCGTAGCCGCGCTGGAGCGCCGTGTCGGAGCCGAGCCGCGCGCGCCAGGCGTCGTACGCGGAGACGTTGTCGGCGCGCAGGTGTCCGTACATCTCGCGCAGCAGGGACGGCTTCTCGGTCCAGAGGTACTCGAAGAGGGTGCCGGCGTAGGAGTAGAAGCGGAATCCGTCGCCGTCGTACGTGGCGTTGAGGATCTGGCGCACCGTCATGCGCGGTCCGCCGCCCGCCGTGTCGGAGATGACGCCGCGGACGAGCGACTTGCGGACGGCGACGCCGTCGTCACGGGTGGCGCCGGCGAAGAACTCGGCCGTCCCCTCGTCCATGGCGGTGGTGCGGTCGTTCTGGTACCAGGGGCCCTCGCCGAAGAAGCCGGGCACCGCGAACCGGCCGTTCAGGTAGTGCGTGTACTCGTGCCGGAAGAGCTCTTCGAGGGTGAGCGTGGAGTCCTGCGGGACGCGCCGCTCGTAGGTGTAGAAGGTGGCGCCGCGCTCGATGTAGATGCCGCCGTTGTTCGTGTCCATCCCGGTCAGGATGGGGTGGTACTGCTCGTAGTCGGCGCGCGAGGCGTACAGGACGACGTTCAGGGTGGTGTTGGGGTCGCCGGCCAGGGGCTCCTGGGTGCCGAGGACCCGGTGGAACTGCGCCTTGACCCGCTTGCTCGCGTAGTAGAGCGTGTCGACGGTCGCGCGCGGAAGGCCGGTGCGGACCTTGAGGGCCCCGTTGTCGTACGTGTGGGCGTACGGGAAGATCCGGCGCTCGATGTCCCCCTTGCACACCCCGTGGGGGGCGCAGGCGTCGTAGAAGTTGAGCCAGGAGACGAGCGAGGCCCACGGCGCGCTCGCGGTGCCGAAGGTGGTCTCGACCGGGCCGAGCAGGGCGCCGAGGTCGGCGACGACGCCCGTGCGCAGGCCGTCGACCTGGCCGAAGCGGCCGTACTCGCTCAGCGCGTCGCGGACGACCCAGGCGTTGGCGGTCCCCTTGAGGTGCCCGTGGCCGGAGAAGGCCTTGAAGGCGGCGCGGTACGCGGGGTCGGCGGCGACGGCCGCGTGGAAGGCGGCGTCCCGGTTGCCCGGGTAGACGCCGAGGTAGTTGACGGAGAGGGCGGCGAGCGCGGCGTTCGCCCAGGCGGGGTCGTGCCGGGTCGCGGTGCGGTCGGCGCCCATGGTCGCCAGGACCTTGGGTATCAGGGCGAGTTGGTGCTGGCGCAGGCCGGGCGCGCTGGCCGCGTAGAGGGCTTCGCGGAGGGTGGCGGCGTTGGCCGGGGTGGCGTCGAAGGTGCGGGCTGCCGTGCCGAAGGCGGCGACGGCGCGGCGCACGGCGTCGACGGTGGGGGCGTCGGTGGTGTCGATCTCGTCGCGCGAGAAGTCGTGGTAGGCCACCGCGTGGAGGTAGGTGAACAGCTCCTCCAGGTGGGTGGAGTTGCGTCCGTCGTGGCCGGGGGCGAGCCAGGTGGCGCGCCGGGCGACGGCCTGGACGTGGGCGTCGGACATGACCGGGGCGAGCCGGGCGTCCCAGGTCCATATGAGGTCGCGCAGACAGCCCTCGGCGGTCACGGCGGGGTCGGCGAGGAAGTCGGCGAACCGCTCGGGGGCCAGGCCGGTGATGCCGTCGAGGGTGCAGGGCGGGGCGGCGGCCCGCCGTTCGGCCCTGCGCGGTGCGGCGCCGGTCTCGGCGGGCCCGGGTGTCCGTCCGGCGGCAGCGCCACCGGGGGCGGGCGCGGGGGCGGTGGTGGCCGGGGGCGCGACGGCGAGGCGGTCGACCTCGTCGTACGGGTGCGGACGCGCCTCGGCGGCGGGCGGCGCGCTTCCCGCGGTCGCGGCCTGGCTGACGGTCTGCCCGAGCGGTACGAGCAGGCCGGCCGCCAGTACGGCGGCGAGCAGGGAGGTGCGCACGGATCTGTGCTGGGACACCGGAACTCCTGTGTCGGGAGGGGGATGTGGGGGTGGTTCCCAGTCAACTCGCTTTCCTGATGGCCGAGTTGACGTCGATGGCAACTGCGGTGCGAGCAGTACCATAGTAATGTGAAATTGCACTGACAAGAGGCGGGCGGGAACCGGGCGGGATTCCTCCCCCGCCGCAGGCCGGCGCGGACACCGAGGAGCCGGCCGACGGGGCCGGAACGGACCCGGCGCCTCCCGCGACCCGGCCGGGGGTCCGGCGGGACTCGCCGGACCCCCGGCGCCGCCGCGCCCCCGCCACCCCGGATGATCGGGCACATGCTCGTCTCGTCCGTGTCCGTGCTCGCCCTGGCCGTGGTGCTCTTCTGCGCCGTCGTCCGTCCCTTCCGTCTGCCCGAGGCGGTCTTCGCGCTGCCCGCCGCCGGTGCCGTCCTCGCGGTGGGGGCGGTCACGCCCGGCGCCGTCCGCGAGGAGGCCGAGCGGCTCGGGCCGGTGATCGGCTTCCTCGCGGCCGTCCTCGTCCTCGCCAAACTCTGCGACGACGAAGGCCTCTTCCACGCCTGCGGCGCCTGGATGGCCCGCTGGTCCCGCCGCCGGCCCCAGCGGCTGCTCGGCGCCGTCTTCGGCCTCGCCTCGCTGATCACCGCCGTACTGAGCCTGGACGCGACGGTCGTCCTGCTGACCCCGGTGGTCTTCGCGACGGCCGCCCGGATGGGGGCCCGCCCCAAACCCCACGTCTACGCGAGCGCCCACCTGTCGAACACGGCCTCGCTGCTGCTGCCCGTCTCCAACCTGACCAACCTGCTCGCCTTCACCGCCACCGGCCTCGGCTTCACCCGGTTCGCGCTCCTGATGCTGCTCCCCTGGCTCACCGCCGTCGCGGTCGAGTACGCGGTCTTCCGCCGCTTCTTCGCCCGCGACCTCGCCGCCCCCGCCGACGCCGCCGAGCCGCCGGAGCCCGTCGAACTCCCGCTCTTCGCCCTGGTCACCGTGGCCGCGACCCTCGCCGGCTTCGCCGTCGCCTCGGCCACCGGCGTGGACCCGGCCTGGGCGGCCGCGGCGGGCGCCGCCGTCCTCGCCGTACGGGCCCTGGCGCGCCGTCACACCACCCCGCGCGCCCTCGTCCGCTCGGCCTCGCCGCCCTTCCTCGCGTTCGTCCTGGCCCTGGGCGTCGTCGTCCGCGCCGTCGTCGACAACGGCCTCGGCACCGTCCTCGCCCACCTCCTGCCCGACGGCACCTCGCTGCCGGCCCTGCTCGGCGCCGCCGCGCTCGCCGCCGTCCTCGCCAACCTCATCAACAACCTGCCCGCGACCCTGGCCCTGGTCCCACTGGCGGCCGGCTCCGGGCCCGGCGCGGTGCTCGCCGTCCTGATCGGCGTGAACATCGGCCCCAACCTCACGTACGCGGGCTCCCTCGCCACCCTCCTCTGGCGCCGCATCGCCCACCACCACCGCCACCCGGTGGACCTCGGGGAGTTCACCCGGCTCGGCCTGCTCACCGTCCCCGCCGCCCTGGTCGCCTCGACGGCGGCCCTGTGGCTCTCGCTGCTGCTCCTGGGTCCGTGACCGGCGCCCGCGGCCCGGGAACCCCCGGCGACACTGCTAAGTTCTACACGTACGTAGAAGTAGGCAATCGACGTCGGGAGTGCTCATGGCCCTGTGGGACCGCATCAAGGAATCCGCATCGACGATGCAGACCCAGCTGGTGGCGAAGAAGAACGACCTGAAGAGCGGCGCCTTCCGGGACGCGAGCATGGCCATGTGCGCCCTCGTCGCCGCCGCCGACGGCACGATCGACCCCTCCGAGCGGCGCCGGGTCGCCCAGCTCATCGCGACCGACGAGGTG
Organism: Streptomyces bikiniensis; assembly: GCA_000716465.1. Classification (GTDB taxonomy): domain Bacteria; phylum Actinomycetota; class Actinomycetes; order Streptomycetales; family Streptomycetaceae; genus Streptomyces; species Streptomyces bikiniensis. The sequence goes on along the minus strand of JNWL01000002.1, from coordinate 117,642 downwards.
CTGCAGAACTTCGACGCGCTCGACCTCCAGCGCCGCTTCGACGCCAACCTGGACAAGCTCACCGCCGACTTCGACTTCGGCAAGGTCGGCGTCCTCCAGGAGATCGCCAAGGCGAAGAAGAAGCCGGCCGAGGCCCGCGCCGTCGTCCAGATCGGCATCGTCATCGGCGGCGCCGACGGCGACTTCGACAAGACGGAGCAGGCCGTGGTGCGCGAGGCGTGCTTCGCCCTCGGCCTGCCGCCGCACGAGTTCGACCTCTAGGGCCTGTCCACCCGACCCTGATCCGCCGGACAGGCCCTGGCGACTCGTCCCACCAGCGGCCCGCTACACCGACGTGGTGGCGGCGTGCAGCACGAGGTACAGCGTGACCGCCGAGTTGGCCGAGGAGAGGGCCGAGACCGTCGTGCCGAAGGCGGCGCCCCAGGCGGCCAGGCCGGCGGCCGTGCACACCGGAGGCCAGGCGCGGCCCACCGGGGCCGGGCGCATCAGGGCCGCGACCCGCCGGGGCACCGGGCCCACCGCCGCCAGGGCGGGGAGCGTGGCGGCGGGGGCGCGCGGGGCGAGCAGCGCGGCCCTGCCGATCGCCCGGGCCACGGTCCGGCGGCTGCCGACCTCGGCCGCCGCCTCCTCGTCGGCCCAGCGCTCGGCGGTGTACGCGACGGCGGTCCGCAGCGGGCGCAGGAACGGGTTCGCGCGGGCCGCCAGGTGGACCGTCAGGAGGTGCCGGTGGTGACGCCCGTTCAGATGGGCCCGCTCGTGGGCGAAGAGCGCCCGGCGCTCGGCGGACCCGAGCCCGGCGAGCATCCCGGTGCTGACCACGACCCGCCCGCGGCCGTTCCGGCGGCCGTTCCCGCGGCCGTCCCGGCGGCCGTTCCCTGGGCCGTCGCCGCGCCCGCCCTCACGACCGTTCCCCCGCTTGTTCCCCCGCTTGTTCCCGCGCCCGCTCCCGCGCCCGCCGGGGAGCGCGTACGCGTACGGGGTGCGGTCCGGCAGCACCGCGACGGACGTCGGCGGCAGCCCGGCCAGCGCGCCCGCCGTCCGGCGGCGCACCCGCGCCTGCCGCCACGCGGCGACGGCGCAGGAGACCAGGACGGCGAGGAGCGCGGGGATGGCCGCCCGGCCCGCGATCTCGTCGTACGGGACGGCCGCGCGCACGTCGGGGTCCGACCAGCTGTCGGGGAGCGGGTTGCCGGGCAGTTGCGCGGTGCCCACGATCATGAGCAGGCCGAGGCAGAGCGTGCTGCACACGGCGGAGACACCGGCGACGGCGGCGAGCAGCCGGGTCGCGGTACGGGGGTGGAGCCGCTGTTCGGCGAGGCGGGCGACCGGCCACGCGGTCAGCGGAAGGACCAGGGGAAGGAAGACGAAGACTCCCATGGCGGTCAGCCTTCCTCCTCCCCGGCCTCCGGGGAGGGGAGCTCGGCCTCCGGGGAGAGGAGTTCACGAAGGAGTCGCTCGTCGTTCGGCGAGAGTGCGGTCACGAAGCTGGCCAGGACCGCCTGCCGGTCCGCCTCCGCGTCCAGGACCTTCCGCATCCGCAGCGCGGCGAGCCCCGCCTCGTCCGCGACCGCCGTCCACCGGAAGGACCGGCCGTCGCGCTCGCGTTCCACGGCGCCCTTCGCCCGCAGGCGGGTCAGGATGGTGATCACGGTGGTGTAGGCGAGGCCGCCGCCGAGGCGTTCGCGCACCCACGCCACGGGCACCGGTTCGGTCGCCTCACGCAGGGCGGCGAGCACCTGGGCCTCCAGCTCGCCCTGCCCGCGCCTGCGGGCCGAGGGCTCCGCCCCGTCGCCGCTCCGGTCCATCATGCCGCCGCCCTTCCGTCGCCGCGCCCGGCGGTCCCGTCTGCCGCCCGCCCGGCCGGCGGACCATCGTACTGAGCGGGCGGAGGAACCGTACGCGGGGAGCCGGGCGTCCCGTGCCGTACAGGGGCGTCCCGGCCCTCCCCGGCGGAAAGGAATTCGGGTAGCCTCGCGACGACAGGGGAATTCACCACCGCAATACCGGTGGGAGCGTCCATGGGTAACCGGCACCCATGTTCCGCAGGCCTATGCCATGGGACAATGGGGTACTTCCCGACGCGGGAACATGATTTCACGGCTCGGCGCGAGAACGCGCACGCGAGAACCCGCGGGCGCGGAGGCGCGAGCCGATCACGGGGGCCGAGGGGGCACAGCGACATGGTTTGGTTTCTCGGATTCGGAATCGCCGGACTGGCCGTCCTGGCCCTCTCCCTCGTTTTCGACGGCGTCCTGGAAGGCATCGGCATCGGGGTGGACGGATTCCTGTCCCTCCCGGTGATCGCCGGTTTCGTCTCGGCCCTCGGGTTCACCGGGGCCATCGCCACCGGCGCCGCCGGTGCGGGCGTCGTCACCGCGACCGTCGTCGGGGTCGTGGCCGGCGCCCTGGTGGGCTGGCTGACCTGGCGGTTCAGCCGGGCCCTGCTCCGGGACGACGCGCCCGCGCCGCGTGGCGAGGACCTGACCGGGACGTCGGGCACGGTCGTCACGGCGATCCCCGCCGCCGGCTACGGCGAGGTCCTGCTGTACCTGGGCGGGCAGCCGGTGAAGTACGCGGCGAAGGCCGCCGCGCCGGTGGCGCGGGGCGCCGAGGTGTGGGTCGAGTCCATCCTCTCCCCGACGTCGGTCACCGTCCGTCCCGTCGAGCGCTGACCCGGCGCCCGCTTTTTCTTTCCGCTCTTTTTCACCCACGTTCCACTCAAGGGGATTTCGCCATGAGTCCTGTACTGACAGCGGTCCTCGGGATCGTCGTCCTCGTCGTTCTGCTCGGCCTCGTCGTCGTCACCCGCTACAAGGTCGCGGGACCGAGCGAGGCGTTCATCATCACGGGCCGACGCGGCAAGAAGGCCACCGATCCCGCCACCGGACGCGTCTTCACCGACAACAGCGGCCAGAAGGTCGTGGTAGGCGGCGGCGTGTTCGTCGTCCCGTTCGTGCAGCAGAAGTTCACCCTCGACCTCTCCAGCCGGCACATCCCGGTCGCGGTGCGCGGCGCCGTGACCCTGCGCGGCGTGAAGGCGAACCTGGAGGGCGTCGCGATCGTCAAGGTCGGCGGCACCGAGGACTCGATCCGGGCGGCCGCGCAGCGCTTCCTGATGCAGCAGGACGGCATCGTCGGCTTCACCCAGGAGGTGCTGTCCGGCGCGCTGCGCTCCATCGTGGGCCGCATGTCGGTGGAGGACATCATCCGGGACCGCGCCGCGTTCGCCGGCCAGGTCGCCGAGGAGGCCGAGGCCAGCCTGTCCGGCCAGGGCCTGGTCCTGGACGCCTTCCAGATCCAGGACATCACCACCGAGGGCTCCTACCTCGAAGACCTCGGGCGCCCCGAGGCCGCCCGCGCCAAGCAGGAGGCGGACATCGCCGAGGCCGTCGCCCGCCGCACCGCCGAGCAGGCCCGGCTGAAGGCGGAGGAGGAGATCGCCGTCGCGCAGCGGACCCTCTACCTGAAGCAGGCCGAGATCAAGGCGCAGACCGACGAGGCCGCCGCCCAGGCCAACGCCGCGGGGCCCCTCGCCGAGGCCGCCCGGCAGCAGGACATCCTCACCGAGCAGGAGAAGGTCGCCCAGCGGCAGGCCGCGCTGACCGACCGTCAGCTCGACACCGAGGTCCGCAAGCCCGCCGACGCCGCCCGCTACCAGGCCGAGCAGGAGGCCGAGGCCCGCCGGATCGCCCTCGTCAAGCAGGCCGAGGCCGACGCCCAGCGCTCCCGGCTGACCGGTGAGGGCGAGAAGGCGCACCGCGCCGCGCTCGCCGACGCCGTGCGGATCGAGGGCGAGGCCGAGGCCGCCGCCATCGCCGCGCGGGGCGCCGCCGAGGCCGAGGCCATGCGCAAGAAGGCCGACGCCTTCGCCCAGTACGGGGACGCGGCCGTCCTCCAGATGCTCGTCGAGGTCCTGCCGCAGGTCGTCGCCAAGGCGTCCGAGCCGCTGTCGGCCGTCGACAAGATGACGGTCATCTCGACCGACGGGGCGAGCCAGCTGTCCCGTACGGTCGCGGACAACGTCGCCCAGGGTGTGGAACTGCTCTCCGCCACCACCGGCGTCGACCTGGCACAGCTCCTCCAGGGCATCACCCGGAAGCAGAAGCCGAACGGGGCAGAGCCGCACCGGCCCCGGGAGGCCCAGGGCGAGGCCGTCGAGATCACCGGCTGAGGGACGGGCACGGAAAGGCCCGGGGGAGGTCGCCCCCGGGCCTTTCCCGTACCCACGACGTGGCGTCAGACGCGGCCGGGCGCCCCGCTGCCCGCCTCCACGTCGCCGCTGCCGGCCTTCGTGAGGTCCGTGACGGGCTCCGCGGCCGTCGCCCCGTCTCCCGCGACCGGGGTCGTCGGCGTGCCCCGGCGACGGGCGACGTAGGCGGCTATCGGCTCGGTGAAGCGGGCGGTGAGCGGCCCGATCACGACGAGGACCAGGACGTAGGCGGTGGCGAAGGGCCCCATCTGCGGCTGGACGCCGGCGCTGACGGCCAGTCCGGCGATGACGATGGAGAACTCGCCGCGCGCGACCAGCGTGCCGCCGGCCCGCCAGCGGCCCTTGACCCCGATCCCGGCCCGGCGCGCGGCCCAGTACCCGGTGGCGATCTTGGTCAGCGCGGTGACGATCGCCAGGGCGAGCGCCGGCAGGATGACCGGCGGGATGCTGGCGGGGTCGGTGTGCAGACCGAAGAAGACGAAGAAGACCGCGGCGAACAGGTCGCGCAGCGGGCTCAGCAGGGTGTGGGCGCCCTCCGCGACCTCGCCGGAGAGGGCGATGCCGACGAGGAACGCGCCGACGGCGGCGGAGACCTGGAGCTGCTGGGCGACACCGGCGACGAGCAGGGTCAGGCCGAGGACGACCAGGAGCAGCTTCTCGGGGTCGTCGCTGGAGACGAACCGGGAGATCAGGCGCCCGTACCGCAGGGCGAGGAAGAGCACGAGCCCGGCCACGCCCAGGGCGATGGCGAGCGTCACGCTGCCGGCGGCGAGGCCGACGCCGGCGAGCAGGGCCGTGACGATGGGCAGGTAGACGGCCATCGACAGGTCTTCGAGGACCAGGATGCTGAGGATCACCGGGGTCTCGCGGTTGCCCAGGCGTCCGAGGTCGCCGAGGACCTTGGCGATGACTCCGGACGAGGAGATCCAGGTGACGCCCGCCAGGACGACGGCGGCGACCGGCCCCCAGCCGAGCAGCAGCGCGGCGACGGCGCCCGGCAGGGCGTTGAGGGTGAAGTCGACGAGCCCGGCCGGGTACTGGGTCTTGAGGTTGGAGACGAGGTCGCTCGCCGTGTACTCCAGGCCGAGCATCAGGAGCAGGAGGATGACCCCGATCTCGGCGCCGATGGCGATGAACTCCTCGCTGGCGCCGAGCGGCAGCAGACCGCCGTTGCCGAAGGCGAGGCCCGCGAGGAGGTAGAGCGGGATCGGGGAGAAGCTGAACCGGGCCGCGAAGCGGCCGAGCAGGCCCAGGCCGAGGATGATGGCGCCGAACTCGATCAGGAAGACAGCGGAATGCACCTTCGCCTCACTCCCGTCCGAGAATCGCGGCCGCGGCGTCGACGCCCTCGCGGGTGCCGATCACGATGAGCGTGTCGCCGCCCGCGAGCCGGAAGTCCGGCGCCGGGGACGGGATCGCCCCGGAGCGGCGCAGTACGGCGACGACGGACGCGCCCGCCTCGGTGCGCATCCGGGTGTCGCCGAGCACGCGCCCGTTCCAGTACGAGTGGGCGGACAGCTCGATCCGCTCGGCGACGAGTCCCAGGTCCGTGGTGTGCAGGACGTTGGGGCTGTGGTGCGCGGGCATCAGCGCGTCGATCAGGGAGGCCGTCTCCCCCTCGGTGAGGTGGAGGGACTGGGCGCAGGCGTCGGGGTCGTCGGCCCGGTAGACGTTCACCGTCCGCGTTCCGTCGCGGTGCGCGATGACCGAGAGGTGCTGGTGTTCGCGCGTCGTGAAGTCGTACTGGACTCCGATTCCGGGCAGGGGTGTCGTTCTGGTCCGTGGGGCAGGCACTGGCCCGTCGCCTCCTGTCGTCGTGACCGGCCGCGGCCGGTCGGGGCCGGTCGCCGGCCTGTCGTGGAAAGGGGTGCGCCACGGGGGGAACGGCGCCGTCCCGCGCCCCGCGGCCCCGTTATGGTGCCATCCGCGCGGAGACGCGGAACATGGGTGTCAGCACGGATGGACAGAACACCGACAAACCGGTCAGGATGAGGCGGGACACGGGTCCCGCCGCGGGCCGGAGGGCGCGCGGTGCGCACGGGGAGAGGCGGGACGGTGTCGCTGTACTGGCGCCTCTTCCTGCTGAACGCCGCGATCCTGGTCGTCGCCGTGCTGCTGCTCTTCGGCCCCGTCACGGTCTCCACCCCGGTCCTCGTCGGCGAGGCGTTCGTCCTCGTGGCCGGCCTGGTGGCGATGCTCGTGGCCAACGCCTTCCTGCTGCGGGTGGGCCTCGCGCCGCTCCAGCGCCTCACCCGGGTGATGCGGACGGCGGACCTGCTGCGGCCCGGCCGGCGCGCGGAGGTGGCGGGCCGGGGCGAGATCGCGGACCTGACCCGTACGTTCAACACGATGCTCGACCGGCTGGAGGCCGAGCGGGCCGCGAGCAGTGCCCGGGTGCTCTCCGCCCAGGAGGCCGAGCGCCGGCGGATCGCGCAGGAGCTGCACGACGAGGTGGGGCAGACCCTCACCGCCGTCCTGCTCCAGCTGAAGCACTCCGCCGACCACGCCCCCGCCGACCTGCGGGCCGAGCTGCTCCAGGCGCAGGAGACCACCCGGGGCAGCCTCGACGAGATCCGGCGGATGGCGCGCCGGCTGCGGCCGGGCGTCCTGGAGGAGCTGGGCCTGCACAGCGCGCTCAGGTCGCTGGCGTCGGAGTTCTCCACGCGCGGTCTGACGGTGCGGCCGCACATCGAGGCCGGTCTGCCGAAGCTCGACCACGAGACGGAGCTCGTGCTCTACCGGGTGGCGCAGGAGGGCCTGACCAACACGGCCCGCCACTCCGGCGCGAGCCGCGTCGACCTGTGGCTGCGGCTGCTGCCCGGGGGCGGGGTGGGCCTGCTCGTACGGGACGACGGCCGGGGCATCGGGAACGCGCCCGAGGGCGCCGGGCTGCGGGGCATGCGCGAGCGGGCCCTGCTGATCGGCGCGGAACTGACGGTGCGTGGCGGCCGGACCGGGGGGACGGAGGTCCGTCTGGGCACGACGGGCGGCGCGGGGGCACGCCGTATCGAGGCGGAGGACGAACTGGAGAAGGGTCCGCAGGACGGACCGGAGGATGAACCGGAGAAGGGTCCGCAGGACGGACCGGAGGACGGGCCGGACAAGGGTCCGCAGGACGGACCGGAGAAGGGTCCGGAGGGCGGACCGGAGAAGGGAACGCCGTGACCGGTGGCACCGCGAAGAGGGGACGTCATGACCGGCGACGCGAGGAGGGCGGCGTCGTGACCGCAGCGGAACCGACCCGCGTCCTGCTCGCGGACGACCACGCCCTGGTGCGCAACGGGGTGCGGCTGATCCTCGACGCCGAGCCGGACCTCACCGTCGTCGCCGAGGCCGCGGACGGGGCGGAGGCCGTCGCCCTGGCCCGCTCCGAGCGGATCGACCTGGCCGTCCTCGACATCTCCATGCCCCGCCGGACGGGGCTCCAGGCGGCCCGCGAACTCAGCCGCCTCCAGCCGGAGCTGAGGATCCTGATCCTCACCATGTACGACAACGAGCAGTACTTCTTCGAGGCGCTCAAGGCCGGGGCGAGCGGTTACGTCCTGAAGTCCGTGGCCGACCGGGACCTGGTGGAGGCGTGCCGGGCGGCGGTGCGCGACGAGCCGTTCATCTACCCCGGCGCCGAGACCGCCCTGATCCGCACCTACCTCGACCGGGCGGAGCAGGGCAGGCCCCTGCCGGACAAGGCGGTGACCGAACGCGAGGAGGAGATCCTCAAGCTCGTCGCGGAGGGGCACAGCTCGAAGGAGATCGCGGACCTCCTCGTCATCAGCCCCAAGACCGTCGAGCGGCACCGGGCCAACCTGCTCCAGAAGCTGGGCATGCGCGACCGCCTCGAACTCACCCGGTACGCGATCCGGGTGGGCCTGATCGAGCCGTAGAGCCGCCCGGGGCGGAGGCCCGGGCGGCCCGCAGCAGCTCCTCGTACCGCGCCACGCCCGCGTGGTCGCCGGCGATCGCCGCGTAACGCCGGGTCAGGCCGTCGGGTGGCGGTCCGGCGTACAGGACGATCCCCTCGCCGCGTACGGGGTCGTAGGCGAGCCGTTCGCGGTGCAGCCGCTCGACGGTCGCGGCGAAGGGGTACGGGGCCGGGGCCGCACCTTGCCCGTCGCCCAGGCCGGGTCGCCGGCTCCCGACCGGGCGGCGAGCCGGGCCACCATGGCCCGCGGAGTGGTCGTGGCCGTGCGCCGCACGTTCCTCTCCCCCGCGAAGACCTCGCCGTCGGGCGTCACCATCGCGTCGAGGCCGAAGGGCCCGGCGTACCCGCGCGCCGCGAGGAGGCCGCCCAGGGCGTGCCCCCAGGCCTCCAGGGTGGCCGCGACGCGCGCCGCCGGGGCGGGCAGGGGCGAGAGGTAACCGGTGAAGGCGCCGTCCACGGTCCGCATCCCGCCGCTGAACAGCGCCTTCGTCCCGCCGGGCCCGGTCTCCATCTGGATGCTCACCGACCGGGCGGCGTCGATCCGTTCCTCGACGCCCCACAGCCCTCCGGGCCCGCCGGTCACGTCGAGGGCGGCCTCGGCCGCCGCCGCGGAGGCGTACGGGGCGCCGGGGACACCAGGACGTCGCCGGGCCGCAGCGGCCACGCCTCCCGGGGCGCCTGTTCCGCCCAGGCGCGGAGCACCCCGCGCTCCTCGGGGTCGACCGCGAGGTCGGAGACGAGGTTCGCGTGGAGGACGAGGGGTCCTTCCGGTCCCGTGGGGCCGGTGGGCTCCGTCGGACGCCCGGGGTCGGCCGGTCCCCTCAGACGCTGACGTGCAGGACGCAGATGTCGTCGCGGCGGGCGGCCGGGTCGACGAGGGCGCCCAGGATGTCGTCCAGGGGCCGTGGGCCGTCGCCGAGCCCGGCGACCGTGCGGGCCAGGTGGGCGAGGCCGTCGTCGAGGAGGACGCCCGGGGCCTCGACCAGGCCGTCGGTGAAGAACAGCAGGTGGTCGCCGGGCAGCAGGGGGATGGCGGACGAGTCGTAGCGGGGCGCGGTCGTGGCGCCCAGGAGGACGCCACGGGGCGACGGCAGGTACCGGGCCTCGCCGTCGCGCAGGAGCAGGGGCGGCAGGTGGCCGGCCTGGACCCAGGTGAGGATGCCGGAGGAGGGCTCGTACCGGCCCATGATCATCGTGGCGGTGCTGTAGGCGCGGTCGGCGCTGTGCCACAGGAGGGTGTTGAGCCGGGCGAGGATCGCGGCGAGCGGGGTGCCGGTGATGGCCATGCCCTTGGCGGTGAAGCGGAGCTGGGCCATCGTGGCCACGGCGTCGAGCCCGTGGCCGGCGACGTCGCCGACGACGAGCAGGGCGCTGCCGTCGGGCAGTTCGATGGCGCTGTACCAGTCGCCCCCGACGTTGAGTCCTTGCTGGAGGGGGTGGTAGGCGACGTCGACGGTGAGGCCGGCGAGGCGCAGCGACTGCTGGGGAAGGGGCAGCAGGGCGTGCTGGAGCCGGGCGGCGAGGACGCGCTCGGTCGCCAGCGTCTCCTGCTGCGCCAGGGCGGCCCGTTCGCGTTCGAGGAGCTGCTCCTTGGTCCGCTTCACGGCGGTGAGGTCCTGGAAGAAGCCGTGGACCTCGACCGGTGCGCCGTGGGCGTCCGCCTCGGCCTCCGCGACGATCCGGAGGTGCCGGACCTCGCCGCGGGGGGTGGTGATGCGGAAGGTGTGGTCGATGGGCTGCCCGTCCCCGAGGAGCCGGCGCACCTCGTCGCCCAGGGCGGGCAGGTCCTCGGCCAGGACGTGCCCGGGCAGCTCCTCCAGGGTCACGGGGCCGAGGGAGGGGTCGCGGGCGAAGATGTCGTAGACCTGTTCCGACCAGGTGATGGCGTTCCGGACGAGGTCCCAGTTGGCCCAGCCCATGTTGCCCAGGCGCTGCATCACCTCCAGGCGGCGCTGCTCGCGCTCGCCGCTGTCGAGGCGCACCCAGGAGACGATCAGGCCGCCCTGGCAGGCGGACGCGCGGACGGCGAACCGGGAGAGGCGGGGGATGCCGGCGAGCACTTCCTCGTACTCGAAGGGCTCTCCTTCGTAGCGGACGCCGTTCTCCAGCGCTTCCAGGTAGCCGCGCCACAGGTCCGTGCCGAGCACGCTCGGGTACGTCTCCAGGACGCTGAGTCCCACCAGCCCCTTGCCCCTGCGGCCCCCGATGTCCAGCGCGTCGGGCGAGGCCGCCGCGACCCGGAAGTCCTCGACGCCGCCGTCCGCCCCGTACAGCGGCACGAGGAAGATCGCGGAACCGGGCAGCCCGTCGAGCATCTCCTGGATCGCGGACTCCGTGAGGACGGGCGGGCGCGTGCCCGGGGCCGTCACCGTCGGCTGCCGGCGGGCCACGTAGCGGCTCGACGAGAAGACGGAGCCCTCACCGGCCGTGCGGGAGAGCGCGGTGGCTCCCCCGAAGCCGCTGGTTCCCGGCTCAGGCACGTCCAACTCGTCGCGGCTACCCGTCATGGAACGAGCATGCCACGGATGGCTTCCGGGACTCCCGGACGTCCCTCGTCCCGTCACCCGGATTCGGGAGCCCCTTCCGGGAGCACTCCGCCCCGACCGGTGGAAACCGGCCGGAAGCCCGCCCGTCTCCGGGTCGCGCCGCTACGCGGAGGGGTCGGCCGGGGTGACCCACTCGACGAGCTGGACGACGATGCCGTTCGGGTCCGTCATCTGGAACAGCCGCTCGCCCCAGGGCTCTTCGCGCAGCGGCATCGTGATCGGCGCGCCGGCCTCGCGCAGTCGGCGCTCCTCGGCGTCGAGGCCGCTGACGGTGAGCGCCAGGATCAGGCCGCCGGCCTGCCGGTCCCGCTGCTCGGGCGGGAGGACCTCGGCGCCGGTGCGGAGCAGCACGATGTCGGCGGCGGCGTCGGCCTCGCCCCGGGTGAGCGAGGCGAAGCCGTCGGCGGCCATGGCGACTTCGTAACCGAGGTGGGCGCAGAAGAACTCACGCGAGGCGTCCACGTCGGCGACGGTGAGGGAGAGGGTCGAGGTGGTGACCTTCACGGCGGCTCCTTGAGGGGTGCGGATGAATGACGAACGGGGTGTGGAGCGACCGGGCGCCCCGCGTGCCCCGGGAGGCACGTCCGGGAGGCGCGTCCGGGAAGCGGGCCTCCGGTCCGGCGGCGGTTGCCGGACGCGCCGGTCCGCATGCGCACGGTGCCGCGCTCGACGGGCCGCCCCTCCTCGTCGGCGGGGGTCCACCCCCGGTACGGAACAGCACGGTGCGTGCCGTTCGGGTGATCATCCTGCTTCCCCACCCGCGCCGTGTCAACGGCATGGTGCGTGCCGTTAGGATCCGACCCATGCCGAACACACCCCCGCCCCCACGGCGCCGGGGCACCGCACGCACCGACGCACTGCTCCAGGTGACGCTCGACCTGGCGGCCGAGGTCGGATACGCGGGCCTGAGCATCGAGGCCATCGCACGCCGGGCCGGGGTCGGAAAGCACACGATCTACCGGCGCTGGCCGTCCAAGGCGGCGCTGCTGATGGACGCCCTCAACCGCGCATGGACCACGGACCTGGACCACCGCGACACCGGCGACGTCCGCCGCGACCTGCGCGAACAGTTCGTCCGCTCCGCCGCGGCCCTGTCCGAACCGCCGATCGGACCGGTCTACCGCGCCGTCATCGCCGAGGCCCAGTCCGACCCCTCCCTCCGCGCCGCCCTGGACGAGCGCTTCCTGCGGACCGTCGAGCAGCGCACCCTGGACCGCATCGCCCGCGGCCGGGACACCGGCGAACTGCGCGCCGACACGGACCTGGCCTTCGCCACCGAAATCCTGTGCGGCGGCCTCTACTACCGCCACCTGCTCACGACCAGACCGGTCGACGAAACCGCGATCGACAAACTGCTGGACATGTTCCTGCGCGCCTACGCCACCGACCCGACCCCACCGGAGAGGCGAACGGGAGACCACCGGGCCCTCCCTGCGGAAAACCGCGGGACGAGGAGCGCGGAGAACCGGGCCTGACCAGGCGGTTCACCCCGTCCCCCGATCTCCCCGTGCACAGCGTTCCCTCCGTCGCGGAACGGCAGCCGCCCCCGCGATCACGGCCGGGCGGTTCTCCGCCGAGCCCGGCGGCCTCCCGGACGGCCGGCGCCGATGCCACGCGACCGGCGCCTTGCGCACTTTGTACGATGCGGTCGCTCGACAGACGTCCCGAAGGACCTCGCGGGCCGTCATGCCCCAGCGCCAGAGAAGACACCGCCCATGCAACGCCCGTCCGCTCCTTCCCGCCCGTCGCCGGATCCGGCGGCTCCCCGCGCCCGCTGGTGGCAGACCGTCCGCGCCCGCGCCGGGTTCTTCCTCGCCGTCCCCGTACTGGGGCTGATCAGCCCGTATCTGGGATTCGCGGTGATGGTCGTCGCCGTCGTCCTGGTCTGGAAGGACGGTTCCTGGAGCCGGGGCACGAAGGTGGTCGCCACGGTGGCGGCGTTCGCGCTGCTCGGCTCGGTCGCCCCGGACCAGCCCGAGGACGGAACCCGGGGCACCGCGGCACGGCCGGACGGGAAAGCCGCGGTGGGCACGGGCACGGCGGGCGCGGGCACGGCGGGCATCCCGGCCCGGACGTCTCCGTCTCCGTCGCCCTCGCCGTCGCCGACCGCCGAGCCCCGCCCCACGGCGAAGGACTACCGGGGGATGTCCCTGGACGACGCGCGGGAAGCCGCGGAGGCCGCTGGTTTCGGCGTGGACGAGCACGACGCGTCGGACCAGGACAAGAGCATCTGGATGCGGCTCAACTGGACCGTCTGCTTCCAGCGCACCGGCTGGACCTCGTCCGGCACGAAAACGATCGACTTCGGCGCGGTGAAGAAGGGCGCCCCGTGTCCCCGGGAGGACGGGGGCGCGGTCCCGTGGCCGACGATGCCGGACCTGATCCGGAAGACGTGGAGGACGGCGCACAAGGAGGTCGCCGCCCTCGGGACCGTACCGGCCGACCACGTCATGGCGTCCGCGGCGTACGTCAACGACCAGCTCCCCGACGAGGGGGAGTACGACGACTGGCGGGTGTGCGTGACCGACCCGGCGAAGGGCCGGGACGTCACCGTCGACCTGTGGGTGACACTCGAACTGACCCACCCGGACAACGGCTGCCCCGCTCCCGACGGGGAGGACGGCGATCGGCCGAGCCTGCCCGACCGGGACGACGACGGCGACCCCGACTACCGCGATCCGTTCCCCGGTGACCGGCACCGCAACAGCGCTTTCCCGAACGGACTGCCGGGCGGGTCGGGTGGCTCGTCGGACGGCGGCGGTGGCGGTGGCGGTGGTGGCGGCGGGTGGAACTGCCCCCGTACGCGTTGGTGCTGACGTACCGACGACACGCCGGCTGCGGGACGGGCTCAGATTCCGTGTGTCGCCAGGCAGAAGGGATGGCCCGCCGGGTCCAGGAGCACCCGCCACGCGTCGGGCTGCGGCTGGAAGGCGGGCAGGACGGCACCCAGGGCGAGCATCCTCTCCTGCGCGGCGTCCAGGTCGTCGACACCCAGTTCGAGGTGGGCCTGCTTGCTGTGGGCGGGGTCGGGCCAGGCCGGGGGCCGGAAGCCCTCCTGGCGGACGAAGCCGAGTCCGGGCGCTCCCGCCCGTCCCAGCAGGACGTAGTCGTCGCTGCGGTACAGCACGGGCAGGTCCAGGGCCGCGCCGTAGAAGCGGGCCTGTTCGGCCGGGTCGAGGCAGTCGAAGTCGACGGAAAGCATACGGATCTCCGGTGTGTTCATGAGAGGGGACCGTAGGCCACGACCCGGACAGGGCCTGTCCTGGTCGTACGGAAGACTGACCGATCGTGATCAGGACCTCTTCCCGTCTGTTGCGCCTGGTGTCGTTGCTGTCCGCGCGCCCCGAATGGACCTGCCGTGAACTGGCCGAGCGCATGGCGGTCACCGACCGCACGGTCCGCCGGGACGTCGCCCGGCTGCGGGACCTCGGTTACGGAGTCGAGTCCGCGCCCGGCCCCTGGGGCGGCTACCGGCTCGGCCCCGGTGCCCGGACGCCGCCGCTGGTCCTGGACGACGAGGAGGCCCTGGCCGTCGCCGTCGCCCTGCGCGAGGCCGCGCTCAGCGGAGTCCTCGGCACCGGGCAGGCGGCCCTCGCCGCTCTGCTCAAACTCCGCCAGAGCCTCCCCGCACGCCTCTCGGACCGGCTGAGCGCGCTGGACGGCGCCCTCGAACACACCCCTCGCTCCGGCGAACCGCAGATCGACTCGCTCGTACTGCTGGAACTCGCGCGGGCCTGCCACGGCGCGCTGCGCACCACCCTCTCCTACCGCGACCACGCCGGCCGGGCCTCCGTGCGGGCCGTCGACCCGTACCGCCTGGTCCACACCGGCATGCGCTGGTACCTGGTCGCCCGGGACGTCACCAAGCGGCAGTGGCGCACCTTCCGCGCCGACCGGGTGGTGAGCGTGCGTCCCACCGCCGATGCGGCCGATCTGACCGACCCGCCCGGCGCCGCGGCCCTGGTCTCCGACGGGATGGCAAGCGTCGTCTATCCGGTCTGTACGACGATCCGCCTTCCGCTGCCCCTGGACCACGCCCTGCGAAGAATCCCGCCCACCATCGGCACGCACAGCCCCGACGGCCCCGAAGCCACCGTGGTCCGGATCGGCGGCAACAGCGTCGACTGCCTCGCCGACTACCTCCTCGGCCTGGCCACACCCCTCACCGTGCTGTCCCCCGACGAGGTGCGCCAGGCACTCGTCCACCGCGCCCGAGCACTCCTGACAGCCAACCGCTGACGACGACCTCGACGAGAGCGCCCCGCCCTTCCCACCTCACCGAACCGGACGGGGCGCCGAAGCCCACGAGACACCCGCCGTGCACACCTGCCATCCATACTCGGCAAACCGCAGGTCAGCGGCCCTTCTCAACAGGCTCCAGAATCGCCACGCACTCCACATGATGCGTCACAAGAATAGGATCTACGCAAAACAGGTTAAGGGAAATCCCAGGTCAGAGCACCTCTACGTCCCATCAACGACATTCCCGATGTGCACTACGGGCACTGTGTGCGAAGACCGGACGAGGATTGCGCAGCCTCTCCTTTGCCGACGGCTTCGCCGGAACGGCCCACGCGTGCCGTGTGAACTCGCCCTACCCCTCTTCACGGGTCTCTCGTTGGACGAGCGGGGCCGCGGCGTACGCGATTCGGATCACGTCGTCCTGGTGGCGTTCGGCGTGGGCCTCGGCGTCGAAGACCTCGCGGAGGAGCCGGGGGGTGAGGACGTCGAGTACGGGCCCCGCTCCTACGGCCCTGCCCTCGTGGAGGACGACGAGGCGGTCGCAGAGGCGGGCTGCGAGATCGAGGTCGTGCAGGACGGCCAGGGTGGTGACGCCAGTGGAGCGGATCAGGTCCAGGAGGAGGGTGGGTTTGCCGCTGCCGTTGGGACCGACGAGGCCGACGATCTCGCCGGGGGTGGGCGTCGAGTGCGGTGCCGCGCAGGACGGGGGTGCCGGCGAGGGCGAGCCAGACGTTGTCGACGGTCGGCTTCATGCGGTGTCCATCATTGTGTTGCGGCGCAGCAGCCAGAGGAAGAACGGTGCTCCGAGCAGGGCGGTGAGGATGCCCAGGGGCAGTTCACTGGGTCGGATGACGGTGCGGGAGAGCAGGTCGACCAGGACGAGGTAGACCGCGCCGAGGAGTGCGGTCAGGGGCAGCAGGCGCCGGTGGTCGGAGCCGGTGGTGAGACGGACCAGGTGGGGGATCATCAGGCCGACGAAGCCGATGGAGCCGACGACGGCGATGACCGAGCCGGTGAGCAGGGCGGTGCAGACGAGGACCACGGCCGCGACGACGGGGATCTGGTTCCACTGGGCTCCCGCGACGCTGCCGAGCATCCAGAACCTCACCGTGCGCAGCTCGGTGGGTGTCGCCCACAGCTGGACGAAGCTGGTGGTGGAGAGCAGTACGTAGCCGACGGCGACTCCGGCGAGGACGAGGCGGGTGGGCGCGATCCGGCCCCGGCGGCGGCCGAGGGCGAAGACGGCGGCGCCGGCCAGCAGCGCGCCGAGGAACGCCGCACCGGCCACGCCCGTGCCGCCGAGTCCGATGCCGCCCAGGGTGATGAGGCGCTGATCGCCACGATCATGGCCGCGACGAGCGCCGCGGAAAGGACAGCCGCGATCGCGAGGAGGCCCGGAGTTCTCAGAACGCCTCGGGGTGCAGCACCTCGGCGACCTTCTCCACGGCGAGGTCGTTGCTGGGGCCGGGGTACATCGAGTCGGACAGCACCACGTACGTGTTCTTCTTCGAGGCCGTCCACTGGGGGAACTACTTGAGCAGCTTCTGGGCGTAGGCGGTGACGTTCGGGTCGTTGTAGGCGATGACGACGAGGGCTTCGACGTCGGTGGCTGCGACCTTCTCCTTGCTCAGGTCGGCGAAGGAGGTGTCGGAGGCGGGCTCGAAGGCGTTGGTGCCGCCCGCCTTGGCGAGGATGTCGTTGTCGACGCCTTTGGCGACGACCGCGCTGAACTCGTTGGCTCGCATGGACATGTTCGAGAAGAGGACCATGGTCTTGGGCTTGGGCTCGCCTTCGACCTTGGCGGAGATGTCGGCGATCCGCTTCCGGGAGCCGGCGATGATCTTCTCGGCCTTGTCCTCGTCTCCGAACACCTTGCCCATCTCCCGCAGCAGGGTGTCGCTGTCCTGGAGGGTCGTGCGGGACGGATCCTCCTCGCAGCCCTGCGGGGAGATGTAGGTGCGGGCGTTCACGGCCTTGAGCTGGTCGCGGGTGGCGAAACCGTTCTTGGCGTTGAAGCCGTACGAGGTGTTGGAGAGGACCAGGTCGGGCCGCTGCCGCAGCATGGCCTCCCGGGAGATGTCGAAGGCGTCGTTCTGCTTGGTGCCGCCGTTCGGCAGGGCCTTGATGGCGTCGGCGCGGCCGGGGACCTCGGACTGGCCGTAGCTCTGCTGGTTGGCGACGATCCGGTCCTGGACGCCGAGGGCGAGGAGGGTGGAGACCTCGGCGACCGAGGCACCGTTCATGACCACGACCCGCTCGGGAGCCTTGGTGAACGTCTGCTTCGTGCCGCAGTTCTCCAGCGTCACCGGATAGCCCGAGGCCGGTGCCGAGGCCGTCGCCTTCGCCTTCGCGTCGGCGTTCTCCGGTGAACCCGCGCAGGCAGCGGTGGTCAGGCCGACGGCCGCGATGAGGGCCGGTGCGGCAGGTCGATGGAACGGCATGGACGCTCCTTGGTGCCGGGCCGGTCCGTGCCGGTCGGTTCACGACAGGGGTCGGGGGAAAGGCTGCCCCGGTTCCCGTGACCCGCCACGCGTCTGAGCTCTCGGGGGGAAACCTGTTGCCGGGTCCTCGTGGAACCGTCACAGGGTCTCCCGACGCGGTCACGCGGAAACCCCGTCACCGTGACGGGACGGTTCCGAGGGGGGTGACGACCGCGTCGGCCGTGATCGGTCCCGCGCGTTCGAATGTGAGGACGAAGGTGATGCGGTCGCCGGGGCGCCATCGCGGTGACGCCCGTACGGTGAGGGCCGTGCCGAACGGGGACATGGCGAGCTCCGTGCGGGCGGGGACGGTGAGGAGGCCGTTCGGTTCCCGGTAGGCCCCGTTGGCCTCGTTCATGCGGTGCCGGGTGAGCTCGGCAGGCCCCGGGGACGCGCCGCGTACCGTCGCCGACGGGAGCCGGTCGGGGGCGCCACCGGTGTTGACGACCGGGAAGTAGGCGTTGGTGGGGCTTCCCGGGACGGCGGGCAGCAGCACGTGGCCCTCGCGGACCTCGATCCGGGCCGGGCTGCCCGCGTGCCCCGCGAGGGCCCAGGCGGAGAGGCCGAAGATCCCCGCGACTCCCAGGAGGAGGGCGACGGCACCGGTGCGGAGTGCGTCGGTGAGGCGGGCGCGGTCGTAGCGCCACGCGGTGGGCGGCGTCGTGTTCATCGCGCACCGGCCATGGGCCGGCCGGCGCCCGCCGGGCGGGTACGGGAGCGGCGGGCGGCTTCGGCCGTGCCTCCGGGCCGCCAGGTGCGCAGTCGCAGGCTGTTGGCGACGACCAGGACGGAGCTGGCGGACATGGCGAGTGCGGCGAGCATGGGGTTGAGCAGGCCGACCATGGCGAGGGGCATGGTGACGAGGTTGTAGCCGAAGGCCCAGGCGAGGTTGGTGCGGATCGTGGCGAGGGTGCGGCGGGCGAGGCGTACGGCGTCGGCGAGGGCTTCGATGTCCGCGCGGACGAGGGTGACGTCGGATGCGCCGATGGCGGCGTCCGTACCGCCGCCCATGGCGATGCCGAGGTCGGCTCCCGCGAGGGCGGCGGCGTCGTTGACACCGTCGCCGACGACGGCGACGCGGCGGCCCTCCGCGCGCAGACGGGCCACCAGCCGGGCCTTCTCCTCGGGGGTGCAGCGGCTGTGGACCTCGGCGATGCCCAGGTCCTCTGCGACGGCGCGGGCCACGGCCGCGCGGTCGCCGGTGGCGAGCACCGGGCGGACGCCGAGCCTGCGGAGCCGGTCGACCGCCCGGTAGCTGCCGGGACGGACCAGGTCGGCGACCTCCAGCAGGGCCTGTGCCTTCCCGTCCACCCGGACCACGACAGCGGTACGGGCAGCGTCCTCGGCCCGTTCCAGTGCTGTCCGCAGCTCCGCGGGCAGTTCCTCCGCCTCGGCTGTGACGACCTCGACCGTCCGCTTCCCCACCCGGCCGCTGACGCCCTTTCCCGTGAGGGCCCGGAAGTCGTGGACGCGGGGGATCGAGCCACCGCCCGGGGACCGGCGCGCGTGGGCGGCGATCGCCCGGCCGAGCGGGTGCTCGGAGCCGGCCTCGACGGCGCCGGCGAGCTTCACCGCGGTGGCCTCGCCGAGGCCGCCGGCCGCGGCGGTCACCCGGCCGACGCTCATGTGTCCGCTGGTGAGGGTGCCGGTCTTGTCGAGGACGACGGTGTCGATGTGCTGGAGCCCTTCGAGTGCTCGGGGGCCGCTGACCAGGACGCCGAGGCGTGCTCCGCGGCCGGTGGCCGCCATGAGCGCCGTGGGTGTGGCGAGCCCCAGGGCGCAGGGGCAGGCGACGACCAGGACGGCGACGGACGCGGTCACGGCGGCCTGGGGATCGCCTCCGGCACCGAGCCAGAAGCCGAGGACGGTGGCGGAGAGGGTGAGGACGATCGGGACGAAGACGCCGGCCACCGAGTCGGCGAGTCGCTGGGCGCGGGCCTTGCCGGCCTGGGCGTCGGTGACCATGCGGGTGATGCGGGCGAGCCGGGTGTCCTCGCCGACGGCGGTCGCGCGGACGACGAGCAGTCCGCCGACGTTCACCGAGCCGCCGGTGACGTCCTGGCCCGGGGCGACCTCGACCGGTTCCGACTCCCCGGTGACCAGCGACAGGTCGACGGCCGAACCGCCCTCGGCGACCTGCCCGTCCGTCGCGACGCGTTCACCGGGCCGTACGACGAAGAGGTCGCCCGTGCGCAGCTCCTCGACCGGGACGGCCACTTCGGCTTCTCCCCGGCGGACGGTGACCTCCTTGACGGCCAGGTCGGCGAGGGCGCGCAGCGCCTCACCCGTACCGAGCCGGGCGCGGGCTTCCAGGAAGCGTCCGAGGAGGACGAACAGCGGTACGCCGACCGCCGCCTCCAGATACACGTGGGCCATGCCGTCCCCGGCCGAGGGAAGCAGGGTGAAGTCCATGCGCATGCCCGGTTCACCGGCACCGCCCAGGAAGAGGGCGTAGAGGGACCAGGAGAAGGAGGCGAGGACGCCGAGGGAGACCAGGGTGTCCATCGTCGCCGTCGAGTGACGAAGTCCCCGCAGTGCCTGCCGGTGGAACGGCCACGAACTCCACACCGCCACCGGCGCGGACAGCGCCAGGCACAACCACTGCCAGTTCGTGAACTGGGCGGCCGGGACCATGGAGAGGATCAGGACGGGCAGGGACAGCAGGGCTGTGACGACGAGTCGTTGACGCTCCGGGTCGGTCCCGGTGCCTTCGTTCTGATCCGGGCCGGTCTCGGGCGTGGGCTCGGGGCGCGGCACCTCGGCCGTGTATCCGGCCGCTTCCACCGCCGCCACGAGGGCGTCCCGGGTGACCTCACGAGGGTGTGTCACCCGGGCCCGGCCGGTGGCCAGGTTCACCTCTGCGGCGACCCCCTCCAGTTTGCCGAGCTTCCGCTCGACACGGCGTACGCACGCTCCGCACGTCATGCCCCCCACGACGAGGTCCGTGACGGTTCCGGTCCCGGTTCCCGCGGTCATCAGTGGCCGCCCGAGTGGTGTCCGGGAGTGGTCCCGTCCTGCCCGGAGCCGGGCGGGGCAGGGCCCACGATGCCGGGTGCGACGGGTCCGACGGCGGCTCCCGCCGCGTAGGCGCCCGCGAACACCACCCCGAGAAGGAGCAGGAAGCCGCACACCGCGGGCGGCGGCAGGAAGCGGGCGAACGCCCTCGCGCGGACTGGCGTCTGTTCCACGGCAACGGCCTCCGGTCACATCCTTCTCCCTCCCGTCGACGGGAGGGAGGTATGACAGGGGTCGGATACCGGGGAGGGGTAGTTCCTTCATCATGCAGTGACGTGAGTCACATCGGGGAGTCGGCCCGGGGCCGCGCGTCGCAGCCCCGGGCCGGGCCGTCATGCCGTGCGGGCGCGCCGCACGAGTCCGACGACGACATCGGCGACCAGGAACACCGCGAGGGTGACGCCCAGCAGCGGCAGCGCCCATCCGAGTGCCACGACGGCCGGGACTCCGATGATCAGGACGGGCAGCGGGAGCTGACGCCACGCACCCCGCGCGGGCGCCTTGCCCAGGCGTCCGGAGCGGTCCTCGCGGGTGGGACGGCGCTGCCACCACATGCGGTAGCCCCAGAAGGTCACCAGGATCAGGCCGATCGCGACGAGCGCGAGGACGATCTGGTTGACGATGCCGAACAGCACGCCCATGTGCCCCTGGACGCCGAGCTTGGTCAGCTTCGCGAGGACCGGGTAGTCGGCCCAGCGCACGCGCGAGGTGACCTCGCCCTTCGCGGCGTCCACGGTCACGCTGTCGTAGTGGACCGGCCACACGTTGTCGGACTGCGCCACGACCCAGCCGCCGGCGGTGTCGGCGGGGGGCGTCAGCGTGACGGTGCCGCCCAGACCGGCCTTCCTCGCCGCCTCCAGCGCCTTGTCGAAGTCCGCCGGGTCCGCCTTCGGCGCCTCGCCCGCGCCCGTGTCGTGACCCGCGTGCCCCGCGTGCTCGCCGCCGTCCTCCGCCGCGGGCTCGGGGGCGTCGGGCAGCCGGGTGTCGAGCTCGGGCGCGTGGCCCCGCGCCGCGTCGAGGACCTGCCCGAAGCGCTCACCGGCGTAGTGGGACCAGGTCAGACCGGTGGCGCTCAGGAAGAACAGGCCCAGTGCGAGCCAGACGCCGGTCGCGGCGTGGAAGCCGCGCGTACGGCGTACGCCACGCGCCGAGCGGTCGGGCAGCAGGACACCGCGTGCCGACTTCGCCCGCTGTCCGCGGCTGCGGCCGATCCACAGCACGAGCCCGCCGGCGGCGATGACCCACAGCCAGCTCGCCGCGACCTCGGAGTACATCCGGCCGAACTCGCCCAGGTGCAGGTTGCGGTGCAGGTCGTCCAGCCAGGTCGTCGCCGGGGTCGAGCCGAACCAGGTGGTCAGCTCGCCCTTCACCTCGGCCGTGTAGGGGTCGACGAAGACCGTCCGCTGCTTCTCCCCGAGCTCGGGAAGCGACAGCTCGACGCGGGTCGTGTCCTCGGGACCCGACGGGGTGATCACCGAGGTGAGGGTGCCCTCGGGGTGGGCGGCCCGGGCGGCGGCTATCTGCTCGGACAGGGGCAGCACCCGCTCGCCGGTCTGCTCCACCCGCAGCTGGTCTCCGTAGAGGAGCTGGTCGAGCTGGGGGGTGAAGGTGTAGAGGAGGCCGGTCAGGGCGGCGACGAAGAGGAAGGGGGCGACGAACACGCCGGCGTAGAAGTGGAGCCGGACGAGCAGGGCGCGTACGCCCTGCCGGGACCGGCCCGAAGGCGCCTCGTCCGGCGCGCCGGAGGGATCTCTCGGTCTGGTGGATTCGGTGACGGAAGACATGTGTGTGCTCCATGGGGACGTACGGAAACCGGGCCGGGCGCGCGAGGCGCCGTCGGCACGGGGAAGACCGCCGGTCGGGGCGGGGTGGTGATCAGGCGTACGTCACCGGGGGCGGGCCGCGCCGGGGGCGGGTGCGGGCGAGCAGCACACCGTGCGAGGGGGGAAGGGGGCGGTCGGGCCTCCCGGTCGGCAGCTTCGGTGGAACCGGCACCGCCGCGGGCACGAGGGCGCGCGGCAGCGGGCTCAGGAGCAGCCGGGACAGACGTGCCAGGAGGCGTTCGCCGTGGATCAGGCACACCGAGGCGCCGAGCGCCGCGAGCGTGTGGGCCGGCGTCATCCCGGCGTCCATGGAGTGTCCCGGGGCCACGGAACCGGTCGGCATCTCAGCGTGCCCGGCGTGGCTCGTGTGCTCCATGTGCGCCATGTGCCCGCCGCCGGACTCCGCGGTGTGCCCGCCGTGCCCGCCGGTCATCGCGTGGAACACGAGATGCAGGACGCTCTGGACGAGACCGAGCGTGAGAGCGGTCGCCGCGAAGCGGTGACGGCGCAGCGCCGACACCGCCCCGCACAGGACCGCCAGCACGACGAAGATCCCCGCGAGCCCCGTCGCGCCGGGCAGTCGCCCGCCCGCCGCCGCATGCCCGGCGGCGCCGAGCAACAGGCATGCGAAGGCCCCGAGCAGACCCGCCCGGGTCCGCCTCAGCCAGTTCCCGGGTCCGCGCACGGCCACAAGGTAGCCCGCCCGGGCAGGGCCCGTGACGCCGCTTCCCGGCTCCCCCGCGACGTCTCCCGCACACGCACCGTCAGCTTCGCGCACGACCAACGGAGTTGCACCGCACGACCGGTGCCGACGCCTGCCCGTCCCCGTCCGAGTGAGGTGCCTCACCACAACGACCAACGGGACAAACAGGTGGGAAGTCCCGCCCCCTCACACCCTCGGCGACCGGGCGGAACGGCCGCCCCGCCGGAAGGGTCGTACGAAAGCGGTGTCCGGTTTCCGGCGGATGGCCGGAATCGGGGGCATCGGGAGCACAGGGCCGGTCCTCGTGCTCCCAGGCGGCTCTCCGGACGGGCGTGCGTGTCGCTCGGCCGGGCAGGACTCCTCCGTCCGTGAGGACGGGGCGGCATCGTGCGGCCCTGGTACGGATGTGATCGAGAAAGGCGTGTGGTGATGGCTGACATCGGTTCTCTGGAGCCCCTGGCGACGTTCTGCGGAAAGTGCGACTGCGGCTGCCCCCAGCTCTTCGTGGACGAGAGCGCGCCCCCGGAGCGCCGGGTGGTGATCACCGACGACTTCGGACAGAAGGTGGAGATGAGCGCGGACCAGTTCGCCTCGCTCGTCGAGGAGGCGAAGGAAGGCAGGCTGGACGCGGTGGCGTCGGCCTGAGGACCGCCCCGCTCGCGGTCGCTCACGTCCGGCCCGCGGCTCCCGGTCGTTTCCGTCCGCCGGGGACGGCGGACGGAAACGACCGGGAGCGCCCGGGGACCGGTCGGCCTCAGGCGGCCACGGGCATCCCTTCGGGGTGCTTCACCGACTGTGCCAGCGCCGCCCGCGCGCGGGAGACCCGTGACCGGACCGTGCCGATGGGGCAGTGGGCGGCCCGTGCGGCCTCGTCGTAGGAGAGGTCGAGCACCTGTGTGAGGACGAACGCCTCCCGCCGGTCCTCGGGCAACGCGCCGATCAGGGTCCGCAGCAGCACGCCCTCGTCGAAACCGGGCAGGTCCGTCGGTTGTGTCCGCTCGACGACGTCCTGCCAGTCGGCGACGTCGGAGACACGTGGGCGGGACGTCTTGTAGCGGATGCTGTCGATCACCGCGCGCCGTGCGATGGAGAGCAGCCACAGCCGCGCCGGCGCCCTCCCTTCGTAGCGGTGCAGGCTGGTGAGGGCGCGCAGAAACGTCTCCTGGGTCAGGTCCTCGGCCGCCTGGGCGTCGTCGGCGAGCCGGCCGACGTACCGCCGCACATCGCTCTGGACCCCGCGGACGAAGCGGTCGACGGCGTCGGCGTCGCCGCGGGAGGCGGCGAGGGCCCAGGCGGTGAGGTCGTCGTCCGTGACGTCTTCGGACAGGACAGGGCTCATCGTGGGATCGGGTCCTTCCGTGTTCCGGGCACGACGGCACGCGTCCGTCGGCTGCCCGTGAGGGGGTGGGCCCCGTGCGGGGGCACGGGGGTGCTCCCGGACGGCGTACGGCCGCGGTCCGGGTTCTTCCGCCGTCAGACGACAGCGGCTCCCACCGGAGGACCCCGGGTGATGAGCGCGTGGACGAGCAGCCGCAGCCGGGTCGGCCGCACAGGCTGGTCGAGGGAGGGCGTCCTCGGCGGTTCCCACGTCGGAGCGGGCATCGCCAGCAGGAGCGCGAAGGGGACGAGGACACGGTCCGTGGCCGCGCGCAGGATACGGAAGAGGGCGCGCTCGCCGTGGGCGAGCCAGAGCCCGCACAGCAGGGCCGCGGCGGCGTGCGCGGCGAGCATGCCCCACGAGGCGGTACCGGTCATCGCGGCCATGTCGTGGCCGCCGCCTCCGTGCCCCCCGCCGTGCCCCGTGTGTTGAAGGGCGACTATCGCGGACGAACCGTCGCTCAACGGCGGCATCTTGAGGTTCCGGATCAGACCGGCGTCCTCGGCCACGTCGTAGGCGCGCGCCGCGGCGGCCAGGTCACTGTGCGACCCGCACAGGAGGTAGTCGGCCCAGCGTCGCGCCAGCGCGGACTCCGCGCCGGATGTCCCCGCCGGGGACGAGGACAGTGCCTGGGCCAGGGTGAAGGCCCCGTGCAGGCCCGCCTGGACAGCGAGGGTGAGCGCCACCACCGCCACGCGGCCGCGCTCCCTGCCCGCGGCCGCCCAGCCGGCACCGCCGACGGCCGCGAGGGAGAGGACGAGAACGTGCCACGGCAGGGACTCGCCGGACATGAGCACGTGACCGACGGACGCGAGCACCACGCACACCACCGCGAACATCGCGGCGCGCGCCACGCGCAAGCTCCCCCCGACCGTCATGGCACGCATCCTGACAGCTCGTACCCGGTGCTCACAGACCGGGGCCGGATCCGCACCGCGGAAGACCGCGTTCCAGGTGTCGGCGGACCAGAAGGGACGAACACGGTGGTCATTCGGCCGGACAGGATCGCGTCCGCCACGAGGGACCTGCCGGCCGCATCCCCTCCGTGAAGCGGGATGTGGCGAAACACGCGGCCGACAGGCCCGGAACGGTCCACGCTCGGGAAGGCGAATTCCCACGTGGTCCGGCGGCGTCATCCTGGCACGGGAATCCCCTCGGAACGCCTGCCACGCGAGGCGGATCCCACGTGAGGATCGTCCCTGTGCTCCTCGGTAACCCGGACGGCACCGGCACCGGCTCCTTCCGGCGGAACCGCCCCGGCCCCGGCCCTCCGACGCGCCCGCGCGCCCGCCGGACCACGGCCGGCGCACCTCGGCGGAGAAATCGCGCGCGGCTCGATTCCGGCGGAACGGCGCGTCCTGGAACCAGCACCGCGCTCCATCCGACTACTCGCTGGGGGAGGAGCGAACCGGCTCCTCACACGTGCCGTCTGAAAGGTGTGGGATGGGCGGGTTGGACGTGCGGATGCACGGGGTCATGTGCAGGCACGGCCGTGTGGAGGCGGTCTCGGGGGTCGACCTCGAGATCGCCGCCGGGGACCGGGTGGCACTGACCGGGACGAACGGATCGGGCAAGACGACGCTGCTGCGCGCCGTCCTGGGTCTGCACCGGCAGGCGGGCGGATCGATCCTGGTCGGTGGCCGGGGCACCGGCACGGCGGCCGAGTGGGCGTGGCGGCGGCGCTCCTGCGCCTGGATCCCGCAGAAGCCTGCTGTCGGCCGGTTCCCCCTGCTCGGTGCCGAACTGCTCGCCAGCGGTGGTGCGCCCGCGGAGGCCGCGGAAGCGGCCGGCCGGCTCGGGGTGGGCACGCTGGTCGAACGGCCGCTGCACACCCTGTCGGGCGGGCAGCTCCAGCGCATGTACCTCGCGCGGGCGATCGGCTGTGTCGCCGCCGGAGCGCAGGTGCTGCTCGCCGACGAACCGACCGCCGCACTCGACTTCGACGGACAGGCCGAAGCCGCGGACGTCCTGGCGTCGCTGCCGGTGACCCTGGTCGTGGTCACGCACGACCGGGCGCTCGCCGACCGGTGCGACCGGGTCCTGGAGATGGCGGCGGGCCGGCTGCGGGAGGTCCGGTGAGCACCCTCGCGACCGCCGACGTCGGCGCGCTGCTCCAGCTCGTCCCGGTCCAGCGGGCCGGTCTCGCCCTGCTGTTCGCGGCCGTCGGTCTGCCCGTCATCGGCGTGATCATCGTCGGTCTGGACATCATGCCGGTCCGGTTCGCGATGATGCACGTCGCGCTGTTCGGGATCGCCGTCGGCCTCATCACGGGGCTCGACCCGATGCTGTGCGCGCTGGTGGCCTGCGCCCTGGCCGGGGCGGGCGTGGCGCCCCTGGCCCGTACGCCGGACGGACTGTCCGGGGCGATGGGACTGCTGATGAGCCTGGCCATCGCGGGGGCCCTGCTGCTCCTGGCGGTGTCCGGGGTGAACGCCTCGGGTGCGTTCGCGCTGCTGTGGGGCTCGATCCTCTCCGTCGGCACACCGGACCTGATCGTGCTCGGCGCGCTGGCCGTCGTCGTGCCGGCGCTGTTCTGGTGGCGGCGGCGGGACGTCGGCCTGCTGCTGTACGACCGGGAGCTGGCCGAGTGCTCGGGCGTCCCGGTCCGCGCCCTGACCGCCGCACTGCTGGTCCTGGTGGCCGTGGCGGTCGCCGGAGCGATCAAGCTCACCGGCGCCCTGCTCGTCGACGCGCTCACCCTGCTGCCCGCTCTCGCCGCCCGGCGGCTGGGCCGCTCACTGAAGTCGATCACCCTGTGGGCGATCGGGATCGGGGTCGCGGTGAACCTGACCGGGTTCCTGCTGGCCCTGTGGCTGGACTGGCCGCCCGGGCCCGTCCTCGTCCTGACGGCGGGGGCGGTCGTCCTCGCCGTGCACCTCATATCCGAACGGAGAACCACCTCATGGCGCGCACCGGCGTCCGCATCCCGTCCCTCCTCGCACTGAGCGCGCTCGGCCTGACCCTCGTCACCGGCTGCGGCGGCGACAAGAACGACACGTCCTCCCCCTCGTCGTCGGCCTCGGCCTCGGCCTCGGCAGGAGCGTCCTCGGCACCCGCCGACGCCGAGCAGAAGCCCGCGGTCGTGGTCACCACGACCTGGGAGGGCGCGTTCGCCAAGGCCGCCGGCGCCGACGACGTCAAGGTCATCGTCCCGCAGTCGGTGCACCACGCCCCCGACTACGACCCGAAGCCCTCCGACCTCGCCGCCGTCGCCCAGGCCGACTTCGTCCTCTACGCGCCGTTCGAGCCGTACGCCGCGAAGATCAAGGAGGCGGCCGGCTCGAAGGCGAAGCTGGTCGAGGTCAACCTCGACAACGACCCGGACAAGGTCAAGGCAGAGGTCGACAAGCTGGCCGCGCTCTTCGGCACGACGGACGCCGCGACGAAGTGGAAGACCGGATTCGACAGCGAGTACGGCAAGCTCAACAAGGACGTCCAGGCGGCCTGGCCCGGCGGCAAGAGCCCCGTCACCGTCACCCAGGTGTTCACCGGTTGGGCGGCGAAGCTCGCGGGCATCACCCCGGCCGGTACGTACGGACCGGAGGCCGTGACCCCCGCGCAGCTGGCCGAACTCTCCGGCAAGAAGCCCGCCCTGGTCCTGGACAACGCCCACATGTCGACCGGCACCGTGCTGCCCGACTCCGGCGCCAGGCAGGTGCAGATCGTCAACTACCCCGGCGACGACCTCGACCTGCTGGCCGTCTACCGCAACGCCGCGACCGAGATCAAGAAGGGGATGGGCGGATCCTGACCCCGTGACGCCGGCCCCGCCGGCACGGCCGCCTTCGGCCCGCACCGCGCGGCGGGCCCACTCGGGTGCGTTCCCTTTCGGACGCACCCGCGTGCGTTTCCCGGCCTCGGGGACCGCCTCCGAGGGTTCGTACACGCTCCGGATGTCCAGGCGTCCGCCGGCGTGGGGCGGTGGTCGGGTCGGGGCCGGTCACGCGGTGCGCGCGTGACCGGCCCTCCTGATCAGCCCGCCTGCGCGAATGGCGGCCGCTCCTCCCGGGCGACGGGGTCCGTCCCGCTCGGGGTGAGACGGTCCCGCAGCGCGGCCCGGTCGGGCTTGCCCGCCGCGGTGAGCGGCATGGCCTGGACGACCAGGAGCCGTTCGGGGTGCTTGCGGCGTTCCATGCCCCGCGCGGACAGGTGCTCGCCAAGGGATTCCAGGGTGGGGGCGTCCTCACCCCGGGGGACCACACAGGCCGCGAGGCGTTCTCCCATCACGGGGTCGGGGACCCCGACACACACCACGTCCCGGACCAACGGGTGCGAGGTGAGCTCGCGTTCGACCTCGGCCGGGCTGATGTTGGCGCCGCCCCGGATGACGATGTCCTTCAGCCGTCCGACCACGTGCAGGACGCCGTCGGCGTCGAGGAATCCGAGGTCGCCGGTGCGGACCCAGCCCTCGGGCGTGCGGTAGCGGGCGTCCAGGTCGGGTGCGCCGACGTAGCACAGCGGGGACATCGGGCCCCGGGAGATGATCTCGCCGACGGCGCCGTCGGCGAGCGCGTCGTGGGTGTCCGGGTCGGCGATCCGGATCTCGGTGACGCGGGGGTCGGGGAGGCCGGCGACGACGCCCGAGCCGTCGGTGGGCGGAACCGTGTGGGCAAGCCCGGTGTGGCAGTTGACCCCGTCGGCGGAGCCGTACAGGTTGACGACCGGGCAGCCGAACGCCTTCGCCGCGGCGGCCGCGGTGGTCTCGTCCAGCGGCGCCCCGCCGAGGACGAGGGCGGTCGGCGCCGGGAGGGGTTCGGCGTCCGCGTCGAGACGCTCCAGCATCATGCGGACCATCGTCGGCACGCCCAGGACGTGGGTGGGCCGGTGCTCGCGCAGGGCCGCGAGGGCGGCGTCCGGGGTGAAGTGGTCGAGCAGGACCAGTGTGCCGCCGTGGCGGGCGAGGGTCACCGCCGTGCCGTTGGAGCCGAACGCGGAGGCAAGAGGGACGAGGAAGAGGCAGCGGGGCGGCGTCCGGTCCGGCATGAGCGACGCGAGGAAGTTGCCCCGCCCGCCGGCCAGCGCGTTGTGCGAGTACGCGATCATCTTGGGCTCGGCCTCGGAACCGGAGGAGACCAGGATGCGGGCGGCGCTGTCCGGGTCGGGACGTGCGGGCGTGAACGCCTTCGGATCACTGCGCATCAGTCCGGCCCACGCCACCGTTCCCTCCGGCGCCTGGCCGGGACCGACGGCGACGACGTGGCGCAGGTCGGGCAGGGACCGGGTGAGGACATGGAGGTCGGCGGCGTGGTGGAAGTCGCGGTGTTCGACGGCGGCGATGACGGCCACGGCCTGAGCACGGCGCAGCAGGCATTCGGCCTCCAAGACGCCGCGGCCCACGGGGAAGGGCAGGGCGACGGCGCCGAGGGCGGCCAGGGCCAGGTCGGCGATGACGGCGTTGCGGTGGTTGGGGAGCTGCACGCCGACCACGTCGCCCTCGCGTATGCCGAGGTCTCTGAGACCGGCGGCCAGACATCGGACCTTGCGGTCGAGTGCCGTGTAGCAGAGCTTGCCCTTGGCGTCGAGGACGGCAGTGTGGTGCGGGTCGGCGATCTGGCGGGCCCTGAAGAGGCTGTAGAGGTCGAGGTCGGGGCAGGTTCCGTCGGTCGCCCAGGAGCGGCGGAGTCCGGCGGGCAGCAGGTCGTGCAGGTCGACGGTCATGCGAAGCTCCAAGGGGCCGGGACGGCGGGGGCGCCGTGCGCGTCGCGGTGGATCGCACCGCCGAAACGCGGATCGTGGTGGAGGGCGGAGAGGTCCGTGGTGACGGTGGTCGCGGCCAGACCGTGGCCGTGCAGCAGCGCCAGCGCCTCCGCGGTGGGCAGTGCGGTCAGGTCGTGGGCCGCGGCGGCCCGGGCATCGCGGTCGGCGGGCGCGATCCAGCCGTCCGCCGTGCGTAGGGGCCGGCGGAAGCCGGCCGGACGGCGAGGGTTCTCGCCCCGCCCGATCCGTGCCAGCGCGGGGGCGGTGAGGGTGTCGGCCGCTCCCAGCAACGAGGAGTCCACACGCATCCCCCTGCCGGTGCGCTCGCGCAGCAGGAGTCCCGCCAGGACGGCCTCGGCCCCGTGCAGTCCGCCGAGCACGTCGAGCAGCGTCATCAGGGACGGTGCGGGCGGTTCGCCCTCGGGCCGGACCGCCTCGCCGACGCCGGTACGGGCCTGGACCATGAAGTCGGTGCCCATGGGAGCGTCGTCGATCCGGCCCGCCCAGCCGCCGGTGTACGCGTACACGAGGGCGGGGTTGACCCTGGCCAGGTCCTCCGCGTCCAGGCCCAGTCCGGCCGCCTTGCCCGGAGCCCAGTTGTGGAGGAAGACGTCCGCGCCGGCGGCCATCTCGGTCAGCCTGCGCCGGTCGGCCGCCGCCTTGATGTCGATCTCGACGGCCTTCTTGCCGCGGTTGAGGGCGAGCCAGCGCGCCGATATGCCCGACGAGGTCGGCGGCATGCCGCGGAGCGGGTCCCCGCCCGGCGGCTCGATCCTGATCACCTCGGCGCCCAGCAGGCCCAGCAGGTGGGCGGTGAGGGGCGCCTGGATGCGCCGGCCGGCCTCCAGCACGGTGAGGCCCGTCAGCGGACCGCCGTCGGCCTCGGGTCCGACCGGCTTCGCCGTGCGCGGGGGCCGCTGGAACGCTTCGCCTCCGACCGGCAGGAACGACCAGGGCGGCGCACCGTCGGCCTCCGCGTGACGCTCCGCCAGGGTCCGCAGGGCGCACACCTCGGCCCCCGACAGGTCGGCGGCCCGGCGGATCTCCTCCAGCGGTTTCCCGCGCGTGACCTCGTGCAGCACCGGCGGGAAGGGCGCGCAGGCCGTGGCGTAGCGGAACTGGAACGGACGCCAGCCCGCCCGGATCGCGTCCGCGGGTGCCTCCAGGGCCCGCCAGAAGGCGGCCCAGGCACCGGGGTCGAGGGTCTCCAGCTCGAAGAGGACTCCCTCGGCGGAGGTGAAGGGCGGCCCCCCGGGCGCGAGTTCGGCGGCCTCTCCCTCGTCGGCCCCGGCGGCCGCCAGGTACTGGGAGACCGCGAGGAGCCCGGCCCGGTCGGCGGTCGCCTCGACGTGGCCGACCGCCGTTCCGCGGGACTGCCCGACCAGTCCCGCGAGGAGCCCCTGGACGGCGAGGACTCCGGTGGCGGTGGCGGCGTAGTCGGCGGCCAGCCCGGCCGGAAGGCCGGTCCTGCGCCCGTGCACGGCCATCACGCCGGTGGCGGCCTGGACCGTGGCCTCGTCGACGAGTCCGGTCCCGGGTGCACCCCAGTGCACGGTGGCGGACACGGATTCGAACCCCCGGCCGCCCACCGTGATCCCGTCGTCCCCGGCCCTGTCCGGCGACCCGTCCGCGCGGGCCCCGAGCAGTTCCAGGTGCGCGGCGACGACGTCGGCGATCTCCGTGGGCCCCGAGACGGTGGTGTCCATCGCGTCGAGTGGTCGTAGGGCCGCCGTGGTTGCTGGTGACGCCATGCCTCTCCTCTCCCGGCGCCCGGCGGTGGCCGGCGCCCGAGTCGTACCGAAGACGGGAACCAGGACGCCGGTGCGCCCGACCAGTTCCACAGAGAGAGTCGGACACACGTTCCCGGGAGTTCCCGGACAGCCGAGGAGGCATCGCCGTGCGGGATCCCGCATCGCTGGACGACCCCACCCGATCCGACACCGCGTCGGCCGAGTTGACCGAGCGCGTACGGCAGTTCGTCGGCTCCGTGGTGACACCGGCGGAGACGGTGCTCGACGCCGGTGGCCCGGCGGCGGCCGTCGCCCTGGCCGAAATCCACACGCGGGCACGGTCGGAGGGGCTCTGGGCGCTCCCGCTCCCGGCGGAACTGGGCGGCGGCGGGCTGCCGTTCGCCGCCTACGCACGGTTCGCAGAGGCCGAGGGGGCCAGCGATCACGGGCCGGCGGCCCTCGGCTCCGCTCCCCTGCTGGACGTCGGCATGCTGTCCCGGCACGCGACCGACCGGGTCCGCGACGCCTACCTGCGGCCCCTCGTCGCGGGCACCCTGCGAACCTGCTACGCCATGACGGAACCCGACGTCCCCGGCACCGAACCCCGGCTCACCTCGACCGCCGCCACCCGCACACCGGGCGGCGGCTGGCGGGTCAGCGGCCGCAAGTGGTTCGTCTCCGGAGCGGCCCGGGCCGACCTGGTGACCGTCCTGGCCCGGACCGGCGGCGCACCGGGCGACCGGGACGGCCTGTCACTGCTCCTCGTCCCGACCGATGCGCCGGGGTTCCGGGTGGTGCGCGAGCTCCCCGTGTTCGGCGCGGCAGGACAGTACGAGATCGAGTTCGACGGCGTCGCGGTTCCGGACGACCACCTGGTGGGCCCCGAGGGCGGCGCCCTGACCCTCGCGGGAGAGCGGCTGGCGATCGGCAGGACGCTGCGCTGCCTGCGCTGGCTCGGCCAGGCCCAGCGGGCCTTCGACCTCATGTGCGAGCGGGCCGTCACGCGCCGCGGGACGCGCGGTTCGCTGGCCGACCACCAGCTCGTCCAGCAGCACGTGTTCGACGCGCTCCTCGCCCTGCGCACCACCCGGCCGCTGGTCCACGAGGCGGCGGCCCTGGTCGCGGCCGGGCGCGATGCGCGTACGGAGGTGGGCCTGGCGAAAGTGGCCGCGGCGCGGATGCTCCAGCAGGTCGCCGACGCGGCGATCCAGGTGTTCGGAGCGGCCGGCCTGGGCCCGGACACGCCCCTGCCCGCGCTGTTCCGCGGCGGCCGGGCCGCACGCATCCTCGACGGCCCCGACGAGCTCCACGTCACCTCCGTCGCGCGCCGCGTCCTCCGCGACCGGGCGGAAGAGGCCGCTACACGCGGGTGAGGTCGACCAGACCGTTCAGGGAGGCCAGGCCGAGGGCCAGGAAGAAGTCGCCCCACACCAGTTCGTGGCGCTCGGCCAGGCCCCGGCCCGCGTCGTAGCAGCCGTCCAGCAGCATGCCCGCGGGCCGGCCGGACCCCGGTGCGGTGAGGTGCTTCGCGGCCAGGGTGCTCAGCGTGACGACTCCCCGGTACGAGCACGCGGGCGCCCAGTCCTCGGGTACGCGGGCGAGCTTGAGCAGGGCGACGGCGGTGATCGCGGCGGCCGAGGTGTCGAGGGGACCGTACGGGGCCGCGCGGTCGTTCGGGGGCACGAACGGTCCCGACAGGATGCCCTCCAGCGAGAGCAGGCGCCGGGCCGCCTCGGTCAGGCGCACGCGGTCGCGGGCGGCGACCTCGGGCAGCAACAGGGCGTCCGCCACGGCGAGGAGGAGCCAGGCGCGGCCCCGGCTCCACCCCCGCCCGGGCTCCCCGCACGGCTGCCAGCCGACGTCCCCTCCCTCGAACCGCCAGGCGGGCAGAGGTTCCCGTTCCGGTCCGAGGCACAGGTCCAGGTGCCGGTGGAGGTGGCCGGCGGCCGCCCCGGGCGCGAGCGTCGCCAGCAGGGGTACGGTCCCGGGCATCCCGTCGGCGCGGGCCTGCAACCGGGGGCCGCCGAAAGCCTCCCCCCAGGGGACGAGGCCGAGTTCGGGGTCACGGGCGGCGAGAACGGCCCGCGCGGCCCGCTCCTGAAGGACGGCTGCCTCCGGGTCGCCGTCGGCCAGGGCGGTCGGGTACCAGAAGACCAGCCCCCGGGTGACGGTGTCCGCGTCGGCCCAGGGAGCCAGGGCCGCCGTGCGCCCGGCAGCCGCGCGCCGATCGGCCGCCGATCCGCTGTACCGGGCCCGCAGCCACAGCAGCCCGGCCCAGAATCCTCCGGTCCAGGAGCCACGGCCGGTCGTCTTCCAGATCCCGTCCCGGGGGTCCGCGTACAGCGGGAACCGCTCCCCGACCTGGGCCTCGGTCGTGGTGACGCGTTCCATCACGGCGGCCATGGCCCGGTCGGCCCAGTCCCCCGCCACACCGCTCACCGGGCCGGCACCCGCCGGTCGCGGCGGAACCAGACGTACGCGACGGCCGCGGCGGCCGTGAACTCCGCGGCGACGAGCAGCCATCCCCACCCGTAGTGGCCGGTCTCCGCGAACGGCGCGAACACCGCGGGACCGACCGCGAAGCCGGCGAAGAAGCCGGCGGCGACCAAAGCGGAATCCTGCCCCGCCCTCCCCTGCTTCGCCCGCTGCATCACCAGCACCATCGACACGGCGTTCGCCGAGACCGCGAACACGCCCACCGCGACCGCCCCCGCCCACACCAGCGGGCCGACCCACCCCGCGGCGCCGATCAGCAGTGCCGCGCCGACGGCTCCGCACGCCAGGACGGCGGGCAACCGCTCCGCCCGTCCCGGCCCGGCCGCCCGGGACCAACCGATACGACCCACGATCCCCGTGACACCGAGGACCGCGACGAGGGCCGCCGCGACGGCGGGCCCGAGGCCCAGGGGCCCCGAACCGTACAGCGCGAGGTAGGTGTTGACCGACGCGATGCCCGCACCGAGGAAGAGGGAGTAGCCGCACAGCCAGGCCGTCATGCCCTCGGGGGCCCGCAGCCGGCCGGCGGGTGACGCGGGCCGCACGTCGTCGGCGGGCAGGGACCGGTACGCCCAGGCCGCGGCCAGCAGCGCGGCGCCCGCGGCGGTCCACACGGCGGCGCGCCAGCCGAGACCCGCGGCGAGTCCGGCCAGGGGAAGCCCCGCGGCGAACGCGCCCAGCTGGACGCCCGACTGTTTCATGCCCGTCACCGCGCCACGCCGTTCGGGAACCACCGTCGCCAGTACGGCCTTGTTGGTGGCCGGGTTGGCGAGCGCCTGGGGGATGCCCCCCAGGGCCACCGCACCGAGCAGCAGCCCGGCACCGGGGGCGGCGCCGATCAGCGCCAGGGCGACGGCGGAGACCACGAGCAGCAGCACCAGCGAACGTCGCGGGCCCGTCCGGTCGACGATCCGCCCCGCGACCGGGGAGAGGAAGGCGGCGGTGCCGAAACCGAGGGTCGTGGTCAGGCCGAGCACCGTCGGAGAGACGCCCGGATCGTCCACCAGCCGCGGGCCGAGCGCCCCCAGCAGGAACAGCTGGAGCATGGAGAACGCCATCGCGCAGGTGAGCAGGGCGGTGAGCCGCGCACTCCCCCGCCCGATCGGCGAGGCTCCCGCTTCCGTCCCGTGTGACGCCACAGGTCTCGTCTCCGTCTCTCGCGGTGCGGTCGGATGCTGCGAACCGGTCGCAGAGTCAGTCGTGGCGAGGGCGCTGCGGGTTCCCGACGGCTCCTGTGGCCTGCGGCACACCGGGATCGGGCGACCGGACCACACCGAACGACACGCTGCGTTCAGGACACCCGCCGGAGCGGCGCTTTGCCACGATCCGCTCGCGCGGGACCCGCGAAGGCGGCCCGGCCGACCGCACTCACTCGTGCGGGAACATCGCGAACAGCCTCTCCACGACGTCGGGGCCCGCGGACTCCCGGGTCCCCGCGTCGTACGGCGGTTGTGGCGCGTACTCCAGGAGGAGTTGCACCGCCTGGGCCGTGTCGTCCCCGGCGATCCGCCCGGCCAGGGTCAGGGCCATGTCGATCCCCGCCGAGGCTCCCGCGCCGGTCG
Source organism: Streptomyces bikiniensis (assembly GCA_000716465.1). Taxonomy (GTDB): domain Bacteria; phylum Actinomycetota; class Actinomycetes; order Streptomycetales; family Streptomycetaceae; genus Streptomyces; species Streptomyces bikiniensis. The sequence continues at coordinate 81,841 of JNWL01000002.1, read as the reverse complement.
CGTAGTGGCCGTCGACGACGACACGCTCCTTCACCGGGGTCACGCCGTACCCGGTGAGCCGGTCGAGAGCGCCCCAGTGCGTCGTCGCCCGGCGGCCGGCGAGGACTCCGGACGCGGCGAGGACCAGGGCGCCGGTGCAGACGGACGTCATCCAGTCGGCGGTCTCGTCGACGCGCCTCAACCAGGCGTGCAGGGCGCCGTCGGTCATCTGGTCCGCCTGTCCGGGGCCGCCGCCGACGACCACGACATCGGGACGGGGCGCGTCCTCCAGCCGGGCCACGGCTTCGATGGAAAGGCTGCGCAGGTCGTTACGGACGAGGCCCGGCGTTTCGGCGACGAACACGATCTCGGTGTCGGGCAGCCGGCCCAGTACGTCGTAGGGGCCGATGACGTCGATGGCCGTGAAGCCCGGGTAGAGCACGATCGCGATCTGCATGAAGCGCTCCTTCGCTGGCGCGGGCGGGTCGAGAAGGCGAGCGGATCGCCGGCGGCCGCCACGTGGCCTTCGGTTCCATCGCGCACCGCCTCGCTGCGGTGGCGGCGGAGGAGCGGACCGCGTCCCCCGCTCATTCCCCCACAGAGGGAGTCGTGGCGGTCCGGGGCCGAGTTCCCGGCAGGACACACCTGCCGCACCGAGGCCGTGGAACGCTCGCGGTGCCGGCCCGGTACGTCCGGGCCGGTGCCCTCCCGCCACTCGGGCGCTCGGCAGGAGGAAGCAGTCGGCAGACCGCGCACGCGTCGCCCGCGCGGAAGCGATCGCAGGCGCCTTCCCGGGCGCAGACCTCCTACCGCCCCCGACCCGACACGCACCGGACACCCCGCCTCCGCTTCGCGCGCCTCCTCGATCTGCGTGAGCCCGGCTTCGCCCGTACATCTCCTCTTGACGGGGTTCATACGCTCTGCCCGTTGCTGCCGCATTGATCACTCGGCGAGATTGTTCCCACGACGTCATGTGAACCGCTTTCCAACCCGCAACGGTTGTGACGCACGTCAAGCAAGGGGGAGATCTGTTAGGGAGGTCCTTTCGGTGTTGGCCGCCTCGGGCGCCATCCTGCCGGCGATGGCCGCCGCATCCGCCTCGGCGGTGGACGAGCCGTCCGACGACGGTGGCGGCTTTCTCGCACGGAACGAGCCGAAGGACGCGGCGACCGTCGAGGAGCCGGCCCGGGAGCGGGCGGAGGATGTTCACGTCCGGACGCCGGCGAACAAGCTGTGCACCGGCACCTGGACGCACGCGGTATCGACCGTCACCTTCCAGCGCGCGTCGGGCGGCACCCTCGCCCGGGGACTCGAACTGTCCCACACGGCCCGGGCGAACCTCGGTTCTCCGGTCACGGTGACGATGCCGTACGCGTACGTCAACGGCAAGGCCGTCAATCCGCCGTACGGTCCGCACACCGCGATCAGCACGTACAACTTCCACGGCAGCATGAACAAGTATCAGCACGTCGGGGGGGTTCCGGCACGATCGCCACCGGCAACGAGCTGACCTTCCACTGGTCGCTGAAGGGCTCCAGGCCCGACTCGGCCGCCGACCGTTGCATCACCTGTCGGGTTCCCCGGCCCGGAAGCGCGTGAGCACCCCGTGAACAGCCGGACCCCCCGCACCAGCGCCCGTGTCCTCGACGGCCGCCACGAACTCGTCGTCGACGGTCTGTCACTGGACGAGGACTCGTTCACCCTCCGCTACACGGTCAGGCCGCCCCTCCCCGGGGGGAGGAAGGCGAGTCGTTCGTCCTGCCGGCACTGGAGGCGCGCGACGACGTCGGCAACGAGTACACCGACTGGGGCGGTGCGTACGGCCCGAGCGCGGACGGCGGCCACACGGAAGGGACGATCACCGGGCAGCCGGCCGTCGCCCCTTCCGCGCGCATCCTCACGGTCCGCCTCACGTTCCTGCGGGAAGGGCGGGAACACCCCTGCGTCCTGCCGCTTGAAGTGCCGGGCGCCCGCCCGGACCCCGACTGACACGGCCGGATCCACCACCGGCCTCAGGTCGTCCTCTCCCGGGAGACTCCCGTGCTCGACGGAGGGAGGCCGTCCGCCGTACGCAGGCCGAGCACCATGGTCAGCCCGCCCCCGGGGGTGTCCTCCGCCGTCACCGTGCCGCCCATCGCCTCCAGGAAGCCACGCGCCACGGCGAGGCCGAGGCCGACGCCCTCACCGCGCGGAGCGTCCCCGTACCGCTGAAAGGCGCCGAAGATGCGGTCCTTGGCCTCGTCGGGGACGCCGGGGCCCCGGTCCACGACACGGAGTTCGACGCGGTCGGCGAGGGCGCTCGCCGATACGAGAACGGGTTCCCCGTGTGGGCTGTACTTGACGGCGTTCTCGACGATGTTGGCGACGGCGCGTTCCAGCAGGCCGCGGTCGACGGCGACCATCGGGAGCGTCTCGGGGATGTCCAGTTCGACGCTGTCCTCGGGAACGCCGAGGAGCGCCATGGGGACGACCTCGTCGAGGTCGGTCTCCCTGATCACGGCCGTGACGGTGCCGGTCTCCAGGCGGGACACGTCGAGGAGGTTGCCGACGAGGTGGTCCAGCCGGTCGGCGCCGTCCTCTATGGTCGCGAGCAGTTCTGCCCGGTCTTCTTCCGACCACTCGACGTCGTCGGCCTGCAGGGAGGAGACGGATGCCTTGATGCCGGCGAGCGGGGTGCGCAGGTCGTGGCTGACGGCGGCGAGGAGCGAGGTGCGGATCTTGTTGCCCTCGGCGAGCTTGCGGGCCTCCTCCGCCTCTCCCACGAGTCGCTGCCGGTCGAGGACGACGGCGGCCTGGGCGGCGAAGGCTCCGAGGACACGGCGGTCCTCGGCCGGCAGGACACGGCCGATCAGGGCGAGGGTCAGGTGGTCCCCGACGGGCATGTCCACGTCGGCAACCTCGGGGCGGTCGATCGGGCGGGGGCCGACCCTGGCGACGCAGGACCACGGTTCGGTGTCGTCACCGCGCTCCAGGAGTGCCACGGACTCCATGGCGAAGGTCTCACGGAGCCGTTCGAGCAGGGCGTCCAGACCGGTCTCCCCGCGCAGCACGCTGCCCGCGAGGAAGGAGAGCGTCTCCGCCTCCGCCCGCAGCCGGGCCGCCTGATGGGTACGGCGGGCGGCGATGTCCACGACCGAGGCGACCGAGATCGCGACTCCGACGAAGATCACCAGGGCGACGATGTTGCGCGGGTCGGCGATCGTGAGCTGGTGGAGCGGCGGGGTGAAGTACCAGTTGAGCAGGAGCGATCCGACGGCCGCGGACGCCAGGGCGGGTCTGAGGCCGCCGAGGAGGGCCGCGGCCACGGTCAGGGTCAGGAAGAGCAGTACGTCGTTGGCCAGGCCCACTTCGGGGAGGACGCTGCTCAGGAGCAGGGTGAGCAGGACGGGCCCGGCGAGGCCGACGGCCCAGCCCCACAGGGTGCGGGGCCGGCCGAGCCGCGTCCGGCCGGCGGTGGGGAGACCGCGGCCCTTGGCGGCTTCGTCGTGGGTGACGATGTGGACGTCGAGGTCGGGTCCGGACTCACGGGCGACGGTGGCGCTGACGCCGGGTCCGAAGGCGTACTGCCACGTCCGGCGCCGGCTGACGCCGAGGACGATCTGGGTGGCGTTGACGCCGCGCGCGAATTCGAGCAGCCCGGTGGGGACGTCGTCGCCGACGACGTGGTGGAAGGTGCCGCCGAGGTCTTCGACGAGCGTGCGCTGGAGCGCCAGCTCCTTGGGCGACGCGGTGGTGAGGCCGTCGCTGCGGGAGATGTAGACGGCGAGGACCTCGCCGCCCGCGCCCTTCTCGGCGAGGCGGACGGCACGCCGGATGAGGGTGCGCCCCTCGGGGCCGCCGGTGAGGCCGACCACGATCCGCTCGCGGGAGCCCCAGATCTTCGAGACGCGGTGCTCGGTCCGGTACTCCTGGAGGTACTCGTCGACCCGGTCGGCGGTCCACAGCAGGGCGAGCTCGCGCAGGGCGGTGAGGTTGCCGGGGCGGAAGTAGTTGGAGAGGGCCGCGTCGACCTTGTCCGGCTTGTAGACGTTGCCGTGGGCCATCCGCCGCCGCAGGGCCTGCGGCGACATGTCGACCAGCTCGATCTGGTCGGCCCGGCGGACGACCTCGTCCGGGACGGTCTCCCGCTGCCGTACCCCCGTGATCGACTCGACGACGTCGCCGAGCGACTCCAGGTGCTGGATGTTGACCGTGGATATGACGTCGATGCCGGCCGCGAGCAGCTCCTCGACGTCCTGCCACCGCTTGGCGTTGCGGGAACCGGGGACGTTGGTGTGGGCGAGCTCGTCGACGAGCGCCACGGCCGGCCGGCGGGCGAGGACCGCGTCCACGTCCATCTCCGTGAAGACGGTGTCCCGGTACGCGATCTCCCTGCGCGGCACCGTCTCCAGGCCGTGCAGCATCACCTCCGTACGCGGTCGGTGGTGGTGCTCGACGAAGGCGACGACGCAGTCGGTGCCGCGCTCCACCCGCCGGTGGGCCTCCGAGAGCATCGCGTACGTCTTGCCGACGCCGGGTGCCGCGCCGAGGTAGATGCGGAACTTTCCACGTCCCATGGTGATGTGCGCTGCCGTTCTCGTGCGGTGGCGGGAGGAGGAGTCAGGGTTCGAAGCGGTAGCCCATGCCGGGCTCGGTGACGAGATGACGGGGGTGCGCCGGGTCCGCCTCCAGCTTGCGCCGGAGCTGGGCCATGTACACCCGGAGGTAGTTGGTCTTCCTGCCTGAGCTGGGCCCCCACACCTCCGTGAGGAGGCGCCTCTGGCTGATGAGAGCGCCCGGGTTGCAGACGAGGATCTCCAGGAGGTGCCACTCGGTCGGCGTCAGCCGTACGTCACGGTCCTGCCGCCGGACCTTCTTGGCCACGAGGTCGACGGTGAACGACTCGGCCGTGACCGGACTCGTCGTGAGCGGTTGGGCGGACGCCTCTTCGGTGCGCCGGGTCGCCGCCCGTACACGGGCGAGCAGCTCGTCCATGCTGAACGGTTTCGTCATGTAGTCGTCGGCACCCGAGTCGAGCGCCCGGACCTTGTCCTCGGACCCGCTGCGCGCGGAGAGCACGAGCACCGGGACCCTGCTCCATCCCCGGAGCGTCTTGATGACGTCGACCCCGTCCATGTCGGGCAGGCCGAGGTCGAGCAGGATCACGTCCGGCTGCTCCGAGGCCACCAGGCGCAGCGCCGTCGTGCCGTCGGGTGCGGCGTCCACGGCGTACTTCCGTGCCTGCAGGTTGATCACCAGTGCGCGTGCGAGCTGCGCGTCGTCCTCGACGACCAGCACCCGGGTCATCGGTGCCGCCCCTCCTGTAGTGGTTCGGTGTGCGGCGGAAGCCGACGAGCCGTGGATCGTCCATGGCTCGTCGGCTCCGCTGTCGTTCGGTTAAGCCCATCAGCCCTTGGCCACCAGGTCCTTGAGAGCGATGTTGAGCTTCAGGACGTTGACGCGGGGTTCGCCGATGAAGCCGAGGATCCGGTCGTCCGTGTGCTCGGCGACCAGCCGGTCGACCTGGTCGACGGTGAGCTTGTTGCGTTCGGCGACGCGGTGGGCCTGGAGCTTCGCGTACTCGGGCGAGATGTGCGGGTCCAGGCCGGAGCCGGAGGAGGTGACCGCGTCGGCGGGCACGTCGGAGGGCTTCACCTTGTGGTCGGCGGTGGAGTTGTCCCTGACCACCGCCGCCTTGGCGTCCTTGACCCAGGTGATCAGGTCCTCGTTGTCGCCGGAGCGGTTGGTGGCGCCGGAGAGGATGATCGAGTACTGGGTGTTGACGCTGTTGGTGCCCAGGCCGTTGGACGGGCGCGGCTGGAACCACTTCAGGTCCGGGGTCGGCGTCTCCTCGCCCTCCTTGAGGGGCAGGTTGTAGGTCTGGCCGATGAGTTCGGAGCCGACGACCTTCCCGCTCGCGTCCTTGATCTCGGAGCCGTTGGCCTTGCCGGGGAAGGCCACCTGGGCGATCCCGGTGACGGCCAGCGGGTAGAGGACGCCGCAGATCACGGTGAGGACGAGGAGGGCGCGCAGGCCCGCCCAGAGGACCCGGCCGGTGTTCGCTGCTGAGTTGTTCATCGTGGGTCAGCCGATTCCGGGGATGAGGGAGAGGAGCAGGTCGATGAGCTTGATGCCGATGAACGGGGCGATCAGGCCGCCCAGTCCGTAGAGGCCGAGGTTGCGGCGGAGCATCGAGTCGGCGCTGGAGGGCCGGTAGCGCACGCCCTTGAGGGCGAGCGGGACGAGGGCGACGATGATCAGCGCGTTGAAGATGACGGCGGAGAGGATCGCGGACTCGGGCGAGGCCAGGCCCATGATGTTGAGCTTGTCCAGCGAGGGGTAGGCGACCGCGAACATCGCGGGGATGATCGCGAAGTACTTCGCGACGTCGTTGGCGATCGAGAAGGTCGTCAGGGCGCCCCGGGTGATGAGGAGCTGCTTGCCGATCTCGACGATCTCGATGAGCTTGGTCGGGTTGGAGTCGAGGTCGACCATGTTGCCGGCCTCCTTCGCGGCCGACGTGCCCGTGTTCATCGCCACCCCGACGTCCGCCTGCGCGAGCGCGGGGGCGTCGTTGGTGCCGTCACCGGTCATCGCCACGAGCTTGCCGCCGGCCTGCTCGCGCTTGATGAGGGCCATCTTGTCCTCGGGGGTGGCCTCGGCGAGGAAGTCGTCGACACCCGCCTCCTCGGCGATCGCCTTGGCGGTCAGCGGGTTGTCGCCCGTGATCATGATTGTCTTGATGCCCATGCGGCGCAGCTCGTCGAACCGCTCGCGCATGCCCTCCTTGACGACGTCCTTCAGGTGGATGACACCCAGGACACGCGCGCCCTTGTCGTCCTTGACCGCAACGAGCAGGGGGGTGCCGCCGGCCTCGGAGATCCGGTTGGCCAGGGTGTCCGCGTCGTCGGCGACCTCGCCGCCCTGCTCGCGGACCCAGTTGACGACCGATCCGGCCGCGCCCTTACGGGTCTGCTTGCCGTCCACGTCCACGCCCGACATGCGGGTCTGCGCGGTGAACTCGATCCAGGTGGCATGCGTCAGCTCGCCCTGGTGGCGCTCGCGCAGGCCGTACTTCTCCTTCGCCAGGACCACGATCGAGCGGCCCTCGGGCGTCTCGTCCGCGAGGGACGAGAGCTGGGCGGCATCCGCCAGCTCGGCCGCGGTGGTGCCCTTGACCGGAACGAACTCCGAGGCCTGGCGGTTGCCCAGGGTGATCGTGCCGGTCTTGTCCAGGAGGAGCGTCGAGACGTCGCCGGCGGCCTCGACGGCCCGGCCCGACATCGCGAGGACGTTGCGCTGCACGAGCCGGTCCATGCCGGCGATGCCGATCGCGGAGAGCAGCGCGCCGATGGTGGTCGGGATCAGGCAGACGAGCAGGGCGGTGAGGACGATGAGGGAGGTCTGCTTGTCGGCGCCCGCGTAGATCGCGAACGGCTTCAGGGTCACGACCGCGAGCAGGAAGACGATCGTCAGCGAAGCGAGCAGGATGTTGAGGGCGATCTCGTTGGGCGTCTTCTGCCGGGCGGCGCCCTCGACCAGGTTGATCATCCGGTCGATGAACGTCTCGCCCGGCTTCGTCGTGATCTTAATGACGACACGGTCCGACAGCACCTTCGTACCACCGGTCACCGCGCACCGGTCACCGCCGGACTCCCGGATCACCGGAGCGGACTCGCCGGTGATCGCCGACTCGTCCACGGAGGCCACGCCCTCGACGACGTCGCCGTCGCCGGGGATGACGTCGCCGGCCTCGCAGACCACCAGGTCACCGATCCTGAGCTCGGTGCCGGCCACCTGCTCCTCGCCCGTCTTGGTGAGACGGCGGGCGACGGTGTCGGTCTTGGCCTTGCGCAGGGTGTCGGCCTGGGCCTTGCCCCGGCCCTCGGCGACCGCCTCCGCCAGGTTGGCGAAGATCGTCGTCAGCCAGAGCCAGGCGGTGATCGCCCAGCCGAACCAGTCGTCCGGGTTCTTCACCGCGAGCACCGTGGTGACCACCGAGCCGACCAGCACCACGAACATCACCGGCGACTTGACCATCACCCGCGGGTCGAGCTTCTTGATCGCGTCGGGGAAGGACGTGATCAGCTGCTTCGGGTCGAACAGGCCCCCGCCGACGCGGCCGGCCGACTGGGGGTCGCCGGACGGGTCGCCGTGTGGCGTCCTGGGGCCAGTCGTGGTGGTGGACATGTCGTCCTCGTGCTTCTTCAGATCGTTGGTCATGCCGCGAGCCCTTCGGCGAGCGGGCCCAGCGCGAGGGCCGGGAAGTAGGTGAGACCGGTGATGATCATGATCGTGCCGACCAGCAGGCCCGTGAACAGCGGCTTCTCGGTCCGCAGGGTGCCCGCCGTCTCCGGCACCGGCTTCTGCTCCGCCAGCGAGCCCGCCAGCGCGAGGACGAACACCATCGGCAGGAACCGGCCCAGCAGCATCGCGATGCCGATGGTCGAGTTGAACCACTGCGTGTCCGCGTTCAGGCCCGCGAACGCCGAACCGTTGTTGTTGGCGCCCGAGGTGTACGCGTACAGGATCTCGGAGAAGCCGTGCGCGCCGGAGTTGGTCATCGAGTTCGCCGGGGTGTCCAGGACGAACGATGCGGCGGTGAAGCCGAGGACGAGCGCCGGGGTGACAAGGATGTAGCAGGCGGCGAACTTGATCTCGCGGGTGCCGATCTTCTTGCCCAGGTACTCCGGGGTGCGGCCGACCATCAGGCCGGCGAGGAACACGGCGATGACCGCCATGATCAGCATGCCGTAGAGGCCGGAGCCGACGCCGCCGGGCGCGATCTCGCCGAGCTGCATCCCCAGGAGGTTGATGCCACCGCCGAAACCGGTGTTGGAGGAGTGGAAGGAGTTCACGGCGCCGGTCGAGGTCAGCGTGGTGGCGACCGAGAAGATCGCGGAGGCCGCGATGCCGAACCGGGTCTCCTTGCCCTCCATCGCACCGCCGGCGATCTCGAAGGCCGGGCCCCTGCCCGCGAACTCGGTCCACAGCATCAGGCCCGTGAAGACGAGCCAGATGGTGGCCATCGTGGCCAGGATGGCGTACCCCTGCCTCAGCGAGCCGACCATGCGGCCGAAGGTCCGGGTCAGCGCGAAGGGGATGACGAGGATCAGGTAGATCTCGAAGAGGTTGGACAGCCCGTTGGGGTTCTCGAAGGGGTGGGCGCTGTTGGCGTTGAAGTAGCCGCCGCCGTTCGTGCCCAGCTCCTTGATGACCTCCTGCGAGGCCACCGCGCCGCCGTTCCACTGCTGCGAACCGCCCGTGAACCGACCCACCTCGTGGATCCCGGAGAAGTTCTGGATCGCGCCACAGGCCACCAGGACGAGAGCGCCGATCACGGAGATCGGCAGCAGGATCCGGACGACACCCCGGACCAGATCGGCCCAGAAGTTGCCCAGCTCACCCGTACGGGAACGGGCGAAGCCGCGCACCAGGGCCACCGCGACCGCGATGCCGACGGCCGCCGACACGAAGTTCTGCACCGCGAGGCCACCGGTCTGCACGACGTGGCCCATGGCCTGCTCGCCGTAGTACGACTGCCAGTTCGTGTTCGCCACGAACGACGCGGCCGTGTTGAACGCCTGGTCCGGATCGATCGACACGAAGCCGAGCGAACCCGGCAGCGAACCCTGAAGACGCTGCAACAGGTAGAGGAAGAGGACACCCACCACGGAGAAGGCCAGCACCCCGCGCAGATACGCGGGCCACCGCATCTCGACGTTCGGATTCGCACCGATCGCCTTGTAGATCCACTTCTCCGGCCTCAGATGCTTCTCCGAGGAGTACACCTTGGCCATGTGGTCACCCAGCGGCCGGTAGGAGAGACCGAGGGCGACGACGAGGGCGACGAGCTGGAGCACTCCAGCCAGAACGGGACTCATATCCGTGCTCAGAACCTCTCCGGCTTGAGGAGGGCGAGGACGAGATAGACCAGCAGGCCGGCGGCCACCAGCAGACCGACGATGTTCTCGACAGTCACAGCTTCGCCACCCCCTTGGCGACAAAAGCCACCAGCGCGAAGACCGCGACCATGGTGACGACGAAGGCCACGTCGGCCATCGTGAACTCCCGAATGAAGGAAAAGCGGATTCTCTGACGAGTTGAGGAAACAGCCTTTTCGGCCACCCGCCGCCTTCGTTGACACCGCCCTAACGTCCTTGGCCCCACTCTTGACGCGTCCCCTACGCGGCGGGCCCCGGCCGGCTCCCATGCCCGGCTGGAGGGCATCGTTCGCACGGTCCAGGCAGCTGTCAGGGTTCCGTGGGGGCGGGGGCACCCTGTGTCCGGGAGTACGCGCAGGGCAGCGTGACGACCATGGTCAGTCCCCCGCCGGGGGTGTCCTCCGGGGTGAGCGTGCCGCCCATCGCTTCGGTGAGCCCTCGGGCCAGGGCCAGGCCGAGGCCGACACCGGTGGTGTTGTCGGTGTCGCCGAGGCGCTGGAAGGGCTCGAACACGCGTTCAAGGTCTGCCGGAGGCAGACCGGGGCCCCGGTCGACCACACGCAGTTCGACGCGGCCGGCGAGCGTACTGGCTCCGAGGAGGACGAGGTGTCCTGGCGGGGAGTGGCGGACGGCGTTGGCCACGAGGTTGGCGACGACCCGTTCGAGGAGCGGAGGGTCGGCGAGGACGAGCGGTGCCTCCTCCAGTCCGCGGAGGGCCACCCGGCGTCCCGCGTCGTCCGGGAGGCCGTCCAGAGCCGCCGGGACGACCTCTTCCCAGGTCGTGGGACGAAGGTTCAGGGTGAGGGCGCCCGCCTGGAGGCGGCTCATGTCGAGGAGGTTGTCGACCAGCCTGCTGAGCCGGGCCATGGATTCGTCCGCCGTGGCCAGCAGCTCCTCCTGTTCCTCCTGTGTGAAGCCCACGTCGGGGCTCCGCAGGGAGGCCACTGCTGCCCAGCCCGCGGCCAGCGGGGTCCGCAGATCGTGGCTGACCGCGGCGAGGAGGGCGGTGCGCATCCGGTCCGCGGACTTCGCGGTCTCCGCCTCGGCCGCCGCCTCGGCGAGCCGGGCCCGTTCGACGGCGGCCATGAGATGGGCGGCGAACGCGTTGAGGACGCGGCGGTCGGCAGCCGGCAGGGTGCGGCCGCGCAGCACGAGGAAGCTGCCGTCGCCCACCGCGACCTGGCTCGCGGCGGGGTCGTCCACGGGGTGGTCGGTCAGTTCGGCGGCGTGGGCGGCGAAGGTCTCCCGGGTACGGGCGAGCAGGTCGGGGACGGTGTGTTCGCCCCTGACGACGGAGCCGGCGAGCGCCGAGAGGGTCTCCGCCTCGGCCGTGGCGCTCGCGGCTCTGCGCGACAGCCGCAGCGACCGGTCCACGACCGCAGCGACGGAACCCGCGACCACGACGAACACGACGAGGGCGAGGACGCTGTCGGGGTCTTCGAAGGAGAACGCTCCTCCAGGCGGTACGAACCAGTAGTTGAGCAGCAGGGAGGCCGTCACGGCCGCGACGAGCGCGGATCCGATGCCGCCGATGCAGGCCACGCCGACCACGGTCAGCAGGAAGAGAAGGGCCTCGCTGGTCAGGTCGACGCTGCCCCTGAACCGGTCGAGCAGCAGGGTGAGGAGGGCGGGGAGAACGACACCGGCGACAGGTCCGGCGACGCGCCGGGACAGCGGGAGGGTGCGTCGGCGCGAGGGGAGCAGGCGTCCCCGGCCCGCCCTCTCGTGGGTGACCATGTGCACGTCGATCGCGCCGGAGAGCGCGACGGTGGTCTCACCGATGCCGCGCCCGGTGAGGAAGCGTTCCAGCCGGCCGCGTCTGCTCGTGCCGAGGATCAGCTGTGTGGCGTTCCCGGCCCGGGCGAAGTCCAGCAGCGCGGTCGGCACGTCCTCGCCGACGACCGTGTGGTAGCTGCCGCCGAGGCTCTCGACCAGGTGCCGCTGCCGTGCGAGCGCCGTGGACGAGGCACCCGCCGCGAGCCCGTCGCCCCGTGCGACGTGCACGGCCGACAGCTCGCCCTGTGCCGACCGGGCGGCGATCCGGGCGGCGCGCCGTATGAGGGTGTCGCCCTCCGGTCCGCCCGTCAGTCCGACGACCACGCGCTCCCGGGCTTCCCAGATTCCGCCGATGCCGTGGTCGGTGCGATATTTCCGCAGGGCGTCGTCGACCTGGTCGGCGACCCAGAGCAGGGCGAGCTCCCGCAGGGCGGTGAGGTTGCCGGGACGGAACCAGCTGGCGAGCGCCGCGTCCACCATTTCCGGAGGGTGGATGTTCCCGTGCGCCATCCGCCGGCGCAGGTCCTCGGGATCCACGTCGACGAGGACGATCTGGTCGGCGGCGCGGACGAAGCCGTCCGGGACGCTGTCGCCGGGCGGTACCTCGGTGATCGTCTCGACGACATCGCTCAGGGACTCCAGGTGCTGGACGTCGATGGTCGTCAGGACGTCGATGCCGGCCGCGAGCAGTTCCTCGACGTCCTGCCAACGGCGGGCGTTGCGGTGGCCGGGCGGGTTGGTGCGGGCCAGGTCGTCGACGAGGAGCAGTCCGGGGCGGCGGCGCAGCGCGGCGTCCAGGTCGAAGCCGCCGTGATCGTCCGCGGGACGGCCGCGGGCCGCGTCGTCCCGGTGTCCCAGGAGTTCCAGGCCGTCGAGCAGTGCCTCGGTGTGCGGTCGGCCTCGGCAGTCGGCGGCGCCGACGACCACGTCGGTCCCCCGTGCCGCCCTGCGGTGGCCCTCGTCGAGCATCCGGTACGTCTTGCCGACGCCGGCGGTGGCGCCGATGAGCACCTTGAGCCTTCCTCGACGGCCGACGGGCGCGCCCGTCTCCGGCCGCCCGGTACGGGTCTCTGTCGCCGGACGCCCGGTGCCGGTCAGAACTTGTCCGGGTAGAACAGCGCGGCCACCAGATAGCCGACGAGAGCCAGGGCAACAGCGAGACCGACGGCATTCTCGATGCTCACGGACGATCAGCTCCCTACGAGAACAAGGACCAAAGGGCCACAGCGCGGACAGCGCGGACGGACGAAGAACCACAGCGCGGACGGACAGCGGAATGCATTCGCTCTCTGTCATCAAAGCTCGCTTCGAGTCGACGTGCGCCCACCTTGACGTCGCCCTGTCGACCGCGTCCCGGAAGCTGACGGGTCTTTGACGGTTCCTGTACGGGCGGTTCACACGGCCGGGCGTGCACGTCCGCCGATCCGGGGGTCGGGGCGTCGAGGCCCGGGGGGGGGGAGGCCGTCCCGCGGAAGGGCTCGTCCGGCCCGCGGCCACCCCCTGGTGCCGCGGGCCGGAACGTCCCTCTCGTCGGGCGGTTCCGCCCGCTCGTGCCGAGGTGTCGGTCCGGGCCGTCGGTCACGGACCACGCGCGCCGCCTCGGCGACGCGCCCCCTCACACCCCACACGTTCGAACGGTCGCCCGATCCCCCGTGAGGGGATCATCCTGTGCCACGACCGGGTGGAGATCCGGCCCCCTTGACGCTGCTCTGACGTCGGGTCACCTCGCTTTGACGGAGCCTTGACGAACGCCTCCAACGGCTCGTAAGAGGCTCGTCAAAGCCTGCGTCGAGCGGGCTCCACCCGGGCGACGAGCGTCTAGATTCATCCTCGGTCGCTCACCGGCCCGGGGGCGTCAGTGGCCTGATCGTCCCGGCCGCGGGGGCACGGACCGCCCTCCCATCCGGCGTTTCGTGCCCCCGCGTCGCGACCGCGCTGTCCGTCCACAGCCGCACCACGGGTGCCGGGTCCACACGGCCCGGCACCCGCAGGCGCGGGCCGGACCGTCCACTCCTCCAGGACTTCCTCCCGGGAGGGGCCCAGCCGTTTCTCCTCGGCCTCCGCCGCACGGACGGCCGGGATCTTCCCGAAGGCCTTCCGCGATGCATTCCGCCGCGCCCCGACCGGCGCACCCTCCCGCCGGCCCGTACGTCCCTGCCGGTTCGCCGTCTTCCGACGGACCCCTCTTCCCGGGCCCTCCGCCGGCCCCGCCCCGCAATCCCGCCCCCCGCTTCCGTCCGGGGCGCCGGCGCGCGGGCCACGGCGGGCTCCTCGATCCCGTGCAGCTCGTGAAGTCGTTCCCCGAGGCGCTGCGCAAACTCCACCCACGGACCCTCGTCCGGAAGCCCGTGCTCTTCGTGGTGGCCGTCGGCTCGGTGCTGACCACGCTCTCGGCGTTGTTCGATCCGTCCGTGTTCACCTGGACGGTCAGCGTCTGGCTCTGGCTGACCGTGGTCTTCGCGAACCTGGCGGAGGCCGTTGCCGAGGGCCGGGGCCGTGCGCAGGCCGAGTCGCTGCGCAGGGCCCGGACGGACACGGTCGCGCTGCGGCTCACGCACTGGCGGTACGGCACCGATGTAGACCGGGCTGCGACGGAGGCGGTGGCCGCGACCGACCTCAAGCAGTTCGACTTCGTCCTCGTCGAGGCGGGCGAGCTGATCCCGGCGGACGGCGACGTCGTCGCCGGCGTCGCCTCGGTCGACGAGTCCGCCGTCACGGGCGAGTCCGCGCCCGTGATCCGGGAGGCGGGCGGCGACCGCTCCGGGGTCACCGGCGGGACGACGGTGCTCTCGGACCGGATCGTCGTCCGCGTCACCTCGCGCCCCGGCCACTCCTTCATGGACCGGATGATCGCGCTCATCGAGGGCGCGGAACGCCAGAAGACGCCGAACGAGATCGCCCTCAACATCCTGCTCTCCGCACTGACCGTCGTCTTCATCCTGGTCGTCGTCGCACTGAAGCCGATGGCGGGATACGCAAACGCCGCCCCGTCCACCACCGTCCTCGTCGCCCTCCTCGTCACGCTCATCCCCACCACGATCGGCGCCCTCCTCTCCGCGATCGGCATCGCCGGCATGGACCGGCTCGTCCAGCGCAACGTCCTCGCCATGTCGGGCCGGGCCGTCGAGGCCGCGGGCGATGTGAACACCCTGCTCCTCGACAAGACCGGCACGATCACCCTCGGCAACCGTGAGGCCACCGCCTTCATCCCGCTCCCCGGGGTGGAGGCCGCCCTCCTGGCCGACGCGGCGCAGCTCTCCTCGCTCGCCGACGAGACCCCCGAGGGGCGGTCCGTGGCCGAGCTCGCCCGGCGGCAGTACGGCCTGGAGGCTCCCGCCGAGGGCGAACTGGCGAACCCCCGGTTCGTGGAGTTCAGCGCGCAGACCCGGATGAGCGGCGTCGACCTGCGCTGGGACGGCGGCGCCTGCCACATCCGCAAGGGAGCCGCGGCACGGGTCACCGCCTGGGTGGAGATGTACGGGGGCACGGTGCCGCCCGAGGCCCGCGCCTGGTCCGACGCGGTCGCGGACGCCGGCGGCACGCCCCTCCTCGTGGCCCTCCACGACAGCGACGGTCCCCGGGTGCTCGGGATCGTCCACCTCAAGGACGTGGTCAAGGAGGGCATCCGGGAACGGTTCGCGGAGCTGCGCCGCATGGGCATCCGCACCGTGATGGTCACCGGTGACAACCCGCTCACGGCCCGGGCCATCGCCCACGAAGCCGGCGTCGACGACTTCCTCGCCGAAGCCACCCCCGAGGACAAGCTCGCCCTGATCCGACGGGAGCAGGAAGGCGGGAAGCTGGTCGCGATGACCGGCGACGGCACCAACGACGCCCCCGCGCTGGCACAGGCGGACGTCGGGGTGGCGATGAACACGGGCACGTCGGCCGCGAAGGAGGCCGGCAACATGGTCGACCTCGACTCCGACCCGACCAAGCTCATCGAGATCGTCGAGATCGGCAAGCAACTCCTCATCACCCGGGGCGCCCTGACCACCTTCTCCATCACGAACGACGTCGCCAAGTACTTCGCGATCATCCCCGCGATGTTCGCGGGCGCGTACCCGGGCCTCGAAGCACTGAACATCATGGGGCTGAGCAGCCCCACCTCCGCGATCACCTCCGCCATCGTCTTCAACGCCCTGATCATCGTGGCCCTGATCCCGCTCGCCCTGCGCGGTGTCCGCTACACCCCGGCGTCCGCGCACGAGCTTCTGCGCCGCAACCTGCTCGTGTACGGGCTCGGGGGCCTGGCCCTGCCCTTCCTCGGCATCAAGGCCGTCGACCTGCTCGTCTCCGCCGTCCCCGGACTCGGGTGAACAACCGTCAGAGTCACGTAAGAGAAGGGCTTCTGGGCTTGCGGGTGGGTCGCCCCGGAGCTTCGATGGGGAACATGAACAGCGCGTGGCTCCTGCTCGACCGGCCGCCCCATCGGGCGCCCCGTCGTGAGCCCCGCTGTCCGGAGACCGCAGTACGCCGCTGATCCTCTCCGGCCCTGCCACGGGGCGTCGTGACCTCTCGCGTCCGGCGCCCCTTCTCCGTACCCGCACACCTTCGACACCCGTGAGGGACTGACCCGTCATGTCCGTTTCCGACCTTTCCTCCCGCACCGTCCTGGTGACCGGCGCCACCTCCGGCATCGGCTACCAGACGGCCCGGATCCTCGCCGAGCGCGGCGCCACCGTCCTCGTCCACGGCCGCACCGCCGAGGAGGCGCAGGCCGCCACCGACCGTCTGGTCACCCTGGCCGACGTCGACGAGGCCCGTCTGCACCCGCTCGGCGCGGACTTCACCCGCCTGGAGGAGGTCGAGCGCCTCGCGCACCGCGTCCTGGCCGAGCACCCGCGCCTCGACGTGCTCGTCAACAACGCCGGCATGGCCGCGCCCGAACGCCACACCGTCACCGCCGACGGCAACGAGGTCGCCTTCCAGGTCAACTTCCTCGCCCACTACCTCCTCACCCACCTCCTCGAACCCGCCCTCACCAGCGAGCCCGGCGGCCGTGTCGTCAACGTCTCCTCCTCGCTCCACCGCACCGGCTCCATCCAGTGGAACGACCCCAACCGCACCCGCCGCTACTCCCGCCTCGCCGCCTACGCCCAGTCCCAGCTCGCCCTCACCGTCTTCGCCGCCGACCCCCGGGTGACCGCCGTCTCCGTCCATCCCGGCATCTGCACCACCGGCCTCCTGCCCCTGTACGCGCACGAGGGCGTCGCCCCGGCCGAGGGCGCCGCGCACGTCGTGCGCCTCTGCGACCCGGCCACGGAGATCGTCAACGGCGCCTACTACGACCGCGAGCACCGCGTCACCCCGGCGCCGGTCGCCCTGGAGGAACGCAGCGTCAAGCGCCTCAGCAAGCTCGCCGACGTCCTCGTCGGCCACACGGCCTGAAAGGGGCACCGGACATGTCCAAGCGCGCCCGCAAGAAGAAGGACCGCCGCAAGAAGAAGGCGAACCACGGCCGCAAGGCCGGCCAGAGCTGACCCGCCCAGGTGCGGCCCGCACGACGACAGCGGGCCGCACCGCTCCCGTACTCCCGGAGGTTCCCGTGATCCCCCACCCCGCTCACCAGCCACCGGCCTGCGCCCGGGTGTTCCCCGTCGGCGCGCCCGGCACGGCGACCCTGGCCGAACACGTCCTCACCACCGGCCACGGCACCTGGTGGACCGACCGCCCCGTCCGGTCCCGCGTCGTCGCCGTCACCAGCGGCCGCCACGCCCTCCTGGCCGGCGACCCCACCGCCCTCGCCCCCTCCGATCTCGCCCCGCTGGCCGGCCACCGCGTCGAGGCGTCCCCCCGCTTCCTGCCCGTGCTCGCCGCCGCCTTCGACCTCCTGCACCCGTGGGACCGCATGCTCTACGTCCACCGGGCGGACGCGGCCCCGGCACAGGTCCCCCGCGGGACGACGGTCCGGCGCCTGCGCGCGGAGGACGGCCCGGCGCTCGTCGCCGCCGGTCTCGCCCTCGGTCGGCCCTTCGCCACGTGGGGCGGCCCCGAGGGCCTCGCCCGGTCCGGGCACGGCTGGGCCGCCTTCCGCAAGGACCGGATCCTGGCCGTGGCCTGCTCCCGGTTCACGGGCAGCCGGTACGAGGACGTGGCCTGCGCCACCGACCCCGCCGAGCGGCGACAGCACCTGGCCCTCGCCTGCGTCGCCGGCCTGACCGCCGACATCGCGGCCCGCGGCCGGACCGCCACCTGGAGCTGCTCCCGCGAGAACCGGGCGAGCCGCCTGCTCGCCTGGACCGCCGGGTTCCGGCTCCTGCGCGAGTACGTGCACCACACCACCGGCCCGCACAGCGCCGTCAGCGACACGTCAAAGCTGCGGGCCGCCGCGTAAAAGGCGCGTAGCCATCCACCGGGTGTGTACCGCTCGTGGTCCCGGCGTCAGCTGCCCGCAGCCATCGCCCCCCCTCTCCCGGCCCGCCGCCGACGTGCTGCACGACGCCGGACGGCCCGGCGAGGCCCGGGCGGCGCGGCTGACGGTGCGGGGCCTGTGGAACACCGGGACCGTGCGCACCGACCGGCTCGTGGCGGTCGTCCGGTCGGCGGACACCGCCGGGCGCCTCGCGCTGCGGGACGAGGGCGGTGTCCGGGCCGAGGTCGACCTCCGCGCCCCCTCGCCACCTCCGCGCTGTGGCCCCGGGGCGAAGGACTACTTCTCCACCCTCGGCCACCGGCCCGGCATCGCCGCGCTCGTGGCCGGCCTCCTCTCCCCCGTCGCGACGATCGTGCTGGTGATCGTGACGCTGGCGGGCGCGCTGCCGGTCTACCGGCGGGTGACAGAGGAGAGTCCGCACGGCGAGGGCTCGATCGCGATGCTGTCGCGGCTGCTGTCCTTCTGGAAGGGCAAGCTCTTCGTCCTCACCCTGCTCGGCTTCGCGGCCGCCGACTTCCTCATCACCATCACCCTGTCCGCCGCCGACGCCTCCACCCACCTCGTGGAGAACCCGCACCTGGAATCGGCCCTCCACGACAAGCAGGTGATCATCACCCTGATACTGATCGCGCTGCTCGGCGCGGTGTTCCTCAAGGGCTTCCTGGAGGCGATCGGCGTCGCCGTCGCCCTGGTCGGCGTCTACCTCGCGCTCAACGCGGTCGTCGTGGTGACCGGCCTGTGGCACGTGGCCACCGAGGGCCACGTCGTCACCGACTGGACGGCCGCCCTGACCCAGGAACACGGCAACGTCTTCGTCATGATCGGCGTCGCGCCGATCGTCTTCCCCAAGCTCGCGCTCGGCCTGTCCGGCTTCGAGACGGGGGATGGCGGTCATGCCGCACGTGAAGGGCGACCCGGGCGACGCGGAGACGAAGCCCACCGGCCGGATCCGCGGCACCAAGGAGCTCCTGACGACGGCCGCGACATGACCGGCGCCCGTCCGCACGTGTACTTCGAATGGACCGAGGGCAACCCCTTCGCCGACTTCCTGCGCTTCTTCCTCTTCGGGCAGGGCGAGATCGCCCCGGTCACCCGCGAGATCCTGCGCGAGGCGGAATCCGACCGGGACCGCCGCCCCCGCGTCCACGTCGGCCAGTCAGCTCGCCGTCCGGTTAAAGAGGCGGCCTCCCAGGTCGACGCCCGTGACGCGGCCGTCGGCGTCGCGGGTGAAGAAGCCGCGCTGGCCTGCGAGGATGCCCTCGGTGAGGACGTACTCGTCGCCGTCTCCGGGCAGGAAGCCCATGGCGGCGGGGGCGATGTCCGGCGGCATGTCCGCGTCCGAGGCCCGGCGGATCTCCGGCTTGATCTCCACGGCGAGGGTGAGCCGCTCCCCGTCGGCGGTGACGTCGGTGGCGATGTCGAGGTTCATGGCGTCGATCCGGTAACGCCCGGCGACCTCGCGGGCGCGGGCCCCGTCGTACGGCACGGGCTCGGGGTCCTTCTCGACCAGGCCGAGGAAGTGCGCGAAGGCGGCGCGGACGACGGCCTGGTTGAAGAGGTAGCCCTCCTCGCTGTTGGCGAGGGACACGACGGCGAAGTCGTGCTCGGGCGCGAGGTGCAGCTCGGCGTACTGTCCGTTGCCGGATCCGCCGTGGCCGATGGTGCGGACGCCGTCGACGGGACGGCGGAACCAGCAGATGCCGAAGCCGTCGCCCATCGTGCTGCCGCGCAGCGGCGCCGTCTCGTCGCGCATGCCGTGCAGGGTGGCGGTGCGCAGCAGGCCGTCGCCGTCGCCCAGGTGGAAGCGGGCCCAGGCGAGGAGGTCGGCCGCGGTGGAGGCGATGCCGCCGCCGGGGTTGTCGCCGCGGGTGCCGGCGCGGAAGGCCTTCCAGGGCCGGGCGGCCTTCAGTTCGCCGTCCTCGCCGTGGACGTGGCCCGTGGCGAACGGCCGGACCATGACGTCGTCCACGTCGAAGACGGTGTCCGTGAGGCCGAGCGGCTCCAGGACGAGAGCGGCCACGGCCTGCTCGAAGGGCCGGCCGGTGACGTTCTCGACGATCCGCCCGGCCAGGTTGTAGCCGGCCTGGCTGTAGGAGGCGCGGGCGCCGGGCGGGGCGATCAGCGGGAGGCGGTCGAGCTTGGCGACGAACGCGGCGAGGGAGCCGTCCTCGCCCTCCGTGTCGATGAGGTTCCAGTCGAGGCCCGCGGTGTGGTTGAGCAGGTTGAGGACGGTGATCCGGGCGGCAACCTCCTCGTCGGCGAGGACGAGCTCGGGCACGTAGCGCCGGACCGGCGCGTCGAGGTCGACCCCGCCCTGCTCGACCAGGCGGAGCAGGGCGGTCGCGGTGAAGGTCTTCGAGATCGACGCCAGGTGGAAGACGGTGTGCTCGTCGACCGGGCGCGGGTGGGCAAGGCTCGTGACCCCGTGGTTCACGAAGGCCGTCCGGCCGCCGACCAGAACGCCGACGGATGCGCCGGGCACGCCGTGCTCCTCGGCGAGGGCCGCGACGATCGCGGCGAACTCGTTCTCGCGGTCCCGCTGGTTCTGCTGGTCGTCCTCGTGCTGCTGCATGACGGGTTCCCCCTGGGACTTCGTTTCGGGCCCGGATCGAACACGAGCTCCTTGAACTAAGTACAGGAGCACCGTAGACCCATTACTGCACTAAGTTCAAGTAGAGTCCGGGCATGGCGCGAAACACACTCACCCCCGACCAGATCGTCCGCGCGGCGATCGAGCTGCTCGACGACGAAGGGCTCGACGGCCTCAACATGCGCAGCCTGGGCGCGCGGCTCGGCACCGCCGCCACCGCCGTCTACTGGCACATCAGGACCAAGGACGAGCTCGTGAGGCTCGCCGCCGACGAGGTCTGGAACGAGGTGGAGCTGCCCGACCTCGACGCGACGGGCTGGCGGCCGGCCGCCGCCGCCATGGCCGGCAGCATGCACGCGATGCTCACCCGGCACCCGTGGCTCGGCCAGGCCTTCGGCAGCCACCTGCTCTACGGCCCCGGCAAGTCCCGGCGCGACGACCACAGCCTCGCCCTGTACGAGAAGGCCGGCTTCGCCCCCGCCGACGCCGACCGGGCCGCCGCCGCCGTCTTCGTCTACGTCCTCGGCAGCGCCCTCGGCACCGCCGCCCAGGTCTCGCTGACCCGGCGCCTCGGCAAGAGCGGCGACCCGGAGAAGGAGCTCGCCGACACCATGGCAGCGGCGACCGAGGTCGCCATGGACTTCCCCCGTCTGCGCGAACGCCTGGGAGGGACGGCCGCCACCGAATACCTCGCGGCCCCCGACCGCACCTTCGAGTTCGGTCTGGAGACGATCCTGAACGGCTTCGAGGCGCAGCTGACCGAGACGGACTAGCCAGCCCCGAGCCGGAACCTCAGCCGGCAGATCACGGCATCCGTGTCCCGGCGGACGGCGTGGGCGACGACCGCGCCCCGCTGGTTCTGCAACAGCCGCTGCCACAGGCGTTGCGGCTCGGCCTCCGGGATCAGCACGGTCACGCGGGTCCCCGGTTCGGCGGCGCGCAGTGCTTGTACGTAGACGCTGACGGGCCGCCCGAGCGAGCGCCTCTCAGAGGGGAGCCGTACCAGGGGAACGGCCGGGTTCCACAGCGCCCAGTCCCGCTCCAGGGCCTCGGTGGCCGCCAGGTCCTCGGGGTCCGGGTGGCAGACGGTCACCGCCCGGACCTCGTCGCCGAGGGAGACGGCCGCGGTGAGGGCCTCGCTGGTGAGCCGGGTGAGTGAGGAGACGGGGACCAGGACCAGGGAGCGCTCACGGTGCGGCGGCTCCGGGACCTTGCCCACGCCCAGACGCTCACCGATCCGCCCGTACGCGCGGTGGACGGCCTCGAAGGCGAGGACGAGCGCGGGCAGTGCGATCACGATGAGCCAGGCGCCGTCGTGGAACTTGGTGGCGGTGACGACGACCGCGGAGACGCCGGTCAGAAGGGCGCCGAGGCCGTTGAGGAGGGCTTTGCCCCACTGCCGGGTGGCCCGCCAGTGCAGGACCATGCCGGTCTGGGCGATCGTGAAGCCGACGAAGACACCGATCGCGAAGAGCGGCACCAGGGTGTTGGTGTCACCTCCGGAGAAGACCAGCAGCGCCGCCGAGACCACCGCGAGCCACACCACCCCGTGCCGGTGCACCTGTCGGTCGGCCTTCAGACCGAAGACGTGCGGCACGTAGTTGTCCCGGGCCAGCAGCTTGAGCAGGACGGGCAGCCCGCCGAAGGAGGTGTTGGCCGACAACGCAAGCAGCACCATGGTCGCGAACTGAACGACGTAGAAGGCCCCGTTGTGACCGAGGGAGGCGTCGGTGAGCTGGGCGAGGACGGTGACGCCCTCCACCGGCTGGAGCCCGAAACGGGAGATCAGCACGGACAGACCGATCAGCATCACGCCCAGCAGCCCTCCCAGCGCCACCTCCGCACGCATCGCCCGGCGGGCGGCCGGCGCACGGAAGGACGGCACCGCGTTGGCTATCGCCTCCACACCGGTCAGTGCGGAGCAGCCGGAGGCGAACGCCTTGAGCAGGAGCAGGGCACCGATGGTGGTGGCGTCGTCTGCGAGAACGGAGGTGTGTCCGTCGGAGGCCGCGGTGGAGACGGGCGCGTCGCGGAACAGGCCGACGGCGATCACGACGAGGATCGCGCCGACGAAGACGGCGGTCGGGACGATGAAGGCGCGGGCCGAGTCGACGATCCCGCGCAGATTCACAGCCGTGATGAGCACCAGGACACCCAGACAGATCACCAGCCGGTCGCCGTACAGGCCCGGGAAGGCGGACGTCAGCGCGGCCACGCCGGCGGTGACGGCGACGGCGACGTTCAGCACGTAGTCGAGGACCAGCGAACCGGCCGCGACCAGGCTCGTACGCCGTCCCAGGTGCGCCTTCGCCACGGCATAGGAGCCACCGCCGTCCGGGAACGCCGCGATGACCTGGCGGTACGAGGCCACCAGCACCGCCAGCAGCCCCGCGATGGCCAGCGTCACGGGCAGCGTGAACCCAAGCCCGTACCCACCTGCGGCCGCAAGTACGAGCACGATGGCCTCGGGCCCGTACGCCACCGACGCCATCGCGTCCAGGGACAGGGCAGCGAGCCCGGTGACAGCGGTCAGCTTGTGCCGGGCGCCGGTATCGGGCGGTTCCTCGGCACCGGGTGCGGCGTCCTTCTCGGCGGTCAGGGTGGTCATGTGGGCGGACTCCTTCGGATCGGGCTCCGCTCAGCTTCCGCCCGCCTCCCGGACCTGTCCGCCCTTCTTGGCGCGTTCTTGGCGCCGCCCCGCCCTCCTCTGACAGCCTTTTGACGCCGGCCCCGGCCAGGCGGGGCATCAGGATGGCGTGAAGACTTCCCGGGCATCGGCCGGCCTGCCCGATCGCGGCCCTACAGTGCGTCCCATGAGCCGACATGACGGGCGCCTGCCGTCGGACCGCCGCATGCTCCACCTCTCCCGCACGCTCTTCCTCGGCGCAGCCCTCACGAGCGCCGCCGGGTTGGCTCTCGACAGCATGTGGCTGCTCGCCGCCGGCGCGTGGCAACTCATCGCAGCCATCCTCCTGGAACTGGTCTACCGCCCATGACCAGCCACATCGCGGGGCCTCCCGGACCGCGGGCGGCGACTCCCGCGTGACCCGGGGCGCTCCGCCGCAATCGCTCGCCCCACACCCCTGCGCCCGGCGAGGGCCGGGGAAGCCGTCCAGGCCCGGTGGGGAGGGGCTGAGCGGCACACCGTCGTCGGGTGAACCGGTCAGGAACATCCGGTGGCACCCGTCCCCGGCGGGGCGCAGCACTGACGGCGGCCATGACAAGCTCCCCATAGGCAGCCGTTTACCGCCCCACTGATGGCCACGGGATTCCCGCGTACGGCCATATTTCTCCCCGCTCGCCCCGACAGGTCCTGCTCGGCGACGCTCGAGCGGGTGAAGAACAGCAGGGAGATCATGGAAATCCTTGAGGCTTACGACCTCACGGGGAGTTACCGCGCCGCAGCCGGCGAGGCGTCACCACGCTCGCGCGGGGGCGAAAGTGCGGTGGGAGGAGCTGGAGCGAGCCGGTCGAGGCCCACGCACCGACCTGGACACGGCGGCGCTGTGGGCCGCAGTGGAGGAGGCCGCTCCACGCTCGGCGGTGATGAGCGCGGCGGCGCCGGTGGTCGCACTGGTGCCGGAGGACGAGGACTCCGCTGGGGTAGCCGTGCGGGCTGCGCCGGCGAACCGGTACGCGACGGTGCGCCCGTTCCTGGTCCCGCTGGGCGAGACCTCCGCGCCGAAGGCGGCACCGGTAGGCGTGCGGGTGCCGGCCGGGGTGCGGCGGCCGCCGGCGCCGGCGCGGCGGGACTCCGTGGGACGGTTGAGAAGACGGTCTCCGTCTGCGCCTTCGTCGACCTCGGGGACGGGATCGTAGGGCTGCGTGGGGCGGGGTGATCCGAGTGAGGCCGAGCAGGAACGACTGCGTCCGCTCCTGCCGGTCGGCACCAGGCGTTGTGGCCGGTGGCGGGATCACCGGCAGGTGATCGACGGAGCGTCTGCTCCAGCGGTTCCGGGCCGCGGCCGACGCCGCGGGCGAGATCGACGGGGGCGTCTCGGTCGCCGCCGCGGCCCTCACCGTCCGGCTCCGGACATGATCCGGCCCAACTAGTCCTGGTGTGCGGGCAGCGGGCGCTGGTCGGGGCCGTTGTAGGCGCCGAGGGGGCGGATCAGGGCGTTGTGTTCGAGCTGTTCGGTGATGTGGGCGGTCCAGCCCGTGACACGGCTCATGACGAACAGGGGCGTGAAGGTGGGGATGTCGAAGCCCATGAGGTGGTAGGCGAGGCCGGCCGGGTAGTCCAGGTTGGGGTGGATGCCCTTGCGGCTGATCATGGCGTGGCGCAGGGCCGCGTGCAGGGCCGCGAGCCGGGTGACGTCCGCGTCGGCGGCGCGGGCGACGAGGCGGTCGGTGGCCTCCTGCATGATCGGTACGCGGGAGTCGCCGTGCTTGTAGACACGGTGTCCAAAACCCATGATCTTGCGCTTGGAGGTCAGCGCCTCCTCCAGCCACTCCTCCGCCCGGTCCGGGTCGCCGATCTCGTTCAGCATGTGCATCACGGCCTCGTTGGCGCCGCCGTGGAGCGGGCCCTTGAGCGCGCCGATGGCGGCGGTGACCGCGCTGTAGAGGTCGGAGAGGGTCGAGGTGACGACGCGGGCCGTGAACGTCGAGGCGTTGAAGCTGTGCTCGGCGTAGAGGATGAGGGAGATCTCGAAGCAGCGGACCACCGCCGGGTCGGGGACCTCACCGAAGCACATCTGGAAGAAGTTCTCGGCGTAGCCCAGCGAGGGGTCGGGCCGGACGGGGTCGAGTCCGTGCCGGCGGCGGTGGTCGGCCGCGACGACCACCGGCAGCTTCGCCAGCAGGGAGAGGGACTTGGCCCGGTTGGCGGCGGTGCTGCCGTCGTCCTCCGCAGGGTCCTCCGACCCGAAGAAACTGACCGCCGTCCGCAGCACGTCCATCGGGTGGCAGGTCTCGGGCAGTCGCGCGAGAACCTCGGCCGTGGTGCGGTCCAGGGGACGCAGGGCACGTTCCTGTGCCTGGAACTCGCGCAGTTGGCCCGCGTCGGGGAGTTCGCCGTGCCAGAGGAGGTAGGCGACCTCCTCGAAGGTGCAGCGGGCGGCGAGGTCCTGGACCGGGTAGCCGCGGTAGGTGAGGGAGTTGGTCTCCTGGATGACGGTGGAGATGGCGGTGGTGTCGACGACGACACCGGCCAGTCCGCGGTGGATCTCGGGGGCGGTGGCGGTCATGGTGGCCTCCGGTGCTGTCGGTCAGTTGCCGGGCGGGAGAGTGAAGTCGAAGACGGCCGAGTCGAACGTGTTGTACTCCTCGTAGCCAAGCACCTCGTACAGCCGGGAGCGGGTCTGCATGCGGGGCAGCAGGGACTCCTGGGTGCCTTCGGCGGCCAGGGTGCGCAGTCCGTCCTCGACGGCGCCCATGGCGAGGCGGAAGAAGGTGACGGGGTAGAGGGCGATGTTGTAGCCGAGGTTCTCCAGGGTCGCCGCGTCGAGCAGCCGGCTCTTGCCGAACTCGGTCATGTTGGCGAGCAGGGGGACGTCCACGGCCTTGCGGAACGCCTCGAACTCGGCCTCGTCGGCGAGGGCTTCGGGGAAGATCGCGTCGGCGCCGGCGTCCACGTAGGCCTTGGCCCGGTCGATGGCGGCGTCGAGGCCCTCGATGGAGCGGGCGTCGGTGCGGGCCATGAGGAGGAAGTCCGGGTCGCGGCGGGCGTCGACGGCGGCTCGGAGCCGCCGGACCATGTCCGCGGCGGGTACGACGGTCTTCCCGTCGAGGTGACCGCAGCGCTTGGGGTTGATCTGGTCCTCCAGGTGGAGGCCGGCCAGCCCGGCGTCCTCCATGAGCTGGACGGTGCGGGCGGCGTTCATCGGCTCGCCGAAGCCGGTGTCGGCATCGATGAGGACCGGGAGGTCGGTGACCCGGGTGACCTGCTGGGCGCGTGCGGCGATCTCGGTGGACGTGGTCAGACCGATGTCGGGCAGGCCCAGGTCGGCGGCGAGCACGGCGCCGGAGAGGTACGCGGCGTCGAAGCCGGTCTGCTGGATGAGGCGGGCCGAGTACGGGTTGATCGCGCCCGGGACGCGCAGCAGTCGGCCGGATGCGAGCTGTTCGCGGAACCGGCGGCGGCGGGCAGCGGGTGTGGTGTGGGTGTGCAGCATCAGAACAGGCCCTTCGGGAGGGACGCGTCGTACGCGGCGACCGCGTCGGTGTCGACGACCGGGAAGAGGCCCGCGAGCCCGTCGGTGTCCAGTTCCGCGAGCCGGGCGGCGGACCGGAGGAAGGAGTCCTGGTCGGCGGGCGTGACGATGCCGTCGGTGAGGGTGCGGAACTTGGCGGTGTAGCCGGCCCGGTCGAAGGGGCGGGCGCCGGCGGGGTGGGCGTCGGCGACGGCGAGCTCGTCCTCGACGACCGTGCCGTCTTCGAGGGTGATGACGGCGCGCCCGCCGAAGGCCCGGCGGGCCGGGTCGGGGTCGTGGTAGCGGCGGGTCCACTCGGGGTCCTCGACGGTGGAGATCTTCCCCCACAGCGCCACCGTCTCCGGGCGCTGGGCGCGCTCGGGGGCGTAGGAGCGTTCGTGGTGCCAGCCGCCGTCCTCCAGGGCGACGGCGAAGATGTACGGCACCGAGTGGTCGAGGGTCTCGCGGCTGGCGGTCGGATCGTACTTCTGGGGGTCGCCGGAGCCGGAGCCGATCACGTGGTGCGTGTGGTGACTGGTGTGGAGCACGATCGAGCGGACCTTCTCCAGCGGTCCGGTCTTCTCGCGCAGTCCCCTGGCCAGGTCGATGATCGCCTGGGCCTGGTACTCGGCGGAGTGCTCCTTGGTGTACGTGTCGAGGATCGCTCGACGCGCTTCGCCGGGCTCGGGCAGCGACACGGTGTACGAGGCCTCGGGCCCGTCGAGCATCCAGGCGAGGAACCCGTCCTCGCCCTCGTAGATCGGCGAGGGCGACCCCTCGCCGCGCATGGCCCGGTCCACGGCCTCGATGGCCACCTTCCCGGCGAAGGCCGGGGCGAACGCCTTCCAGCTGGAGATCTCGCCCTTGCGGGACTGCCGGGTCGCGGTCGTGGTGTGCACGGCCTGCTGGACGGCCTGGTACACGGTCTCGGTGTCCAGGCGGAGCATGGCTCCGATGCCGCCGGCGGTGGCGGCGCTGAGGTGGGCGACGTGGTCGATGCGGTGGGCGTGCAGGCAGATGCCCTTGACCAGGGCGACGTGGATCTCGTAGGCGGCGGTGATGCCGCGCAGGAGGTCGGCTCCGGAGCGGCCGGTGTGCTGGGCGACGGCGAGCAGCGGCGGGATGTTGTCGCCGGGATGGGAGTAGTCGGCGGCCAGATAGGTGTCGTGGAAGTCCAGCTCGCGCACGGCGGTGCCGTTGGCCCAGGCGGCCCACTCCGGCGAGAGCGTGGTCCCGGCCGGGAGGCCGAAGGCCGAGGCGCCGGGGGCCGCCGGGTGGCCGGCGGCCTGGGCACGGGCGACGGCGACCGGGCGGCGGCGCAGCGAGGCCACGGCGACCGAGGCGTTGTCGATGATCCGGTTGATCACCATCTCCGAGGCCTCGGCGTCGAGGTCCGGCGCGTCCTGGGTACCGGTGGCGACGGCGGCCAGCTTCCAGGCGAGCTGCTCCTCGCGGGGCAGGCGGTCGGCACTGGGGTGGACGCGTACCTGGTGGTCGATCACGGGACTCCTCGCGGCGTGCGGTGGGGACGGCGTACGTCGGCGAGTCTTCCCCGCCGACGGGGCGTGATCGAGGGCGCCACTGTGCGGAATCCGTCCACGCCACGGCTGCGAAACTGCGAATCTTGCGAAATCTGCGGATGCTACCTTCACAGAGAAGGGGAACGGAGAGGAGTCTGATCCGCATGGGACGGCCTGCCGGACCGAAGATCTACGCGCACGCGAAACTGCGCAGGCTGCGCCGCGAGCGGGGCATGAACCAGGTGGAGCTGGCGCGCGCCCTGGGGCTGTCGACCAGCTACCTCAACCAGATCGAGCACAGTCAGCGTCCGCTGACCGCTCCGGTGCTGTTGCGGATCGCCGAGGTGTTCGGCATCGACCCGGAGTTCTTCTCCGAGGCCGGCGAGGAGCGGCTGGCCACGGATCTGCGGGCGGCGCTCGGGGACGAGGCCTGTGGGGCTCCGATAGCGCAGGACGAGATCGCGGACGTGGTCCGCGACCATCCGGAGGTGGCCCGGGCCCTCGTCACCCTGCACCAGCGCTACCGCGACGCCTCCGAGCGGGTGGCGGCGCTGGCCTCGCCCGAGGAGACCGCGGGTCTCCTGCCCGCCGAACCCCACGACGAGGTAAGGGACTTCTTCTACGCCCACCACAACCACTTCGCCGCCCTGGAGATCCAGGCCGAGGCGACCGCCGCGGCCCTGAACACCGGCCGGGCCGGCCGCGCGGCGGAGGCGCTCACGGAGCGTCTCGCCACCGCGCACGGCGTCAAGGTGCTCCAGTCGGGCCCGGAGCGGTCCGCGGACGCGCGGCGCTTCGACGCGGACAGCGGGGTGCTCCTGCTGTCCCCCTGGCTCAGCGAGGGGCAGCGCGCGTTCCAGCTCGCCACGCAGCTGGCGTTCCTGGAGCACGGGCCGCTCCTCGACGAGCTGGTCGCCACCGCCGGGCTCACCTCCGCCCAGGCGGAGGGACTGGCCAGGATCGGGCTCGCCAACTACTTCGCCGGCGCGGTCCTCATGCCGTACACGTCCTTCCACACAGCCGCCGAAGAACTCCGCTACGACATCGAGCTCCTCCAGGCGCGCTTCGGCGTCGGATTCGAGACCGTCTGCCACCGGCTGAGCACGCTCCAGCGCACCGGCCGCCGCGGGGTGCCCTTCTCCTTCCTGCGGGCCGACCGCGCGGGCAACATCTCCAAGCGGCAGTCCGCCACCGACTTCCACTTCTCGCGTCTTGGCGGCACCTGCCCTCTGTGGACCGTGTACGAGGCGTTCTCCGCGCCCGGCCGGATCCTCACCCAGGTGGCCGAGATGCCGGACGGCAAGAAGTACTTCTGGATCGCCCGGACGGTGACCCGGGGAGGGTTCGGGCACCACGCGGCGCGTGCCGACTTCGCCGTGGCGCTGGGCTGCGAGCTGCGGCACGCGCCACGCCTGGTCTACGCGGAGGGCGTCGCCCTGGACGACCCGCGCGCCGCCACCCCGATCGGTCTGGGCTGCCGGATCTGCGAACGGCGGGACTGCGCCCAGCGCGCCCGGCCGCCCGCCGGCGGTGTCCTCTCCGTCGACCCCGACCGGCGCGCCCTGGTGCCGTACCCGGTGGTGTCCGAGCACTGAACGCGGGCGGTTCACCGCCCGGCGTTCCCGATCGACTAGGCCATCTGTCTCATTTTTATGTCCGCATGATGGACAGGGGGTCGCCGCTGAGTGATCCGGCACCCTAGTCTGGCCGGGCAGCTGGTTCGCCCCGTCCGCCAGGCGGGATGCGTCGTAAGAGGGAACCCGGTGGGAATCCGGGACTGCCCCGCAGCGGTGAGCGGGAACGACCGCCGTCATACGCACTGGGACCGGACAACGGTCCTGGGAAGCGACGGCCAGTAGGTGTCCTCCGGTCAGACCGGAGAGCGTGCCCGCGAGTCCGAAGACCTGCCCGTTGCCCGCACGCGGACGTATTCCGCGTACGGACATCCCGGTGACCTCGTGGGCGGGTCGGCGTACACAGCGAGCGGCACGCACGGGGTCTTCCCGTGAGACGGTCCGCGCGTTCTGTCGTTCCCTTCGCGTCCGCGTCCCGTCGTCCGGGATGTTTCTGGACACATCTCGCGAAGGAGAGTTCCGTGACAGCGAAGCCCGCAGCCGCGGCAGCACGAGCCACCGTGTACGGCTACCCCCGCCAGGGTCAGAACCGCGAACTGAAGAAGGCCGTCGAGGGCTACTGGAAGGGCCGCGTCACCGCCGACGCCCTCCGGACCACCGCCGCCGACCTGCGCCGTTCGAACTGGCAGCAGCTTGCCGACGCCGGCATCGACGAGGTGCCGACCGGTGATTTCTCGTACTACGACCACGTCCTGGACACCAGTGTCATGGTCGGCGCTGTCCCCTCCCGCCACCGCGCCGCCGTCGAGGCGGACGCGCTCGACGGCTACTTCGCCATGGCCCGCGGCACGCAGGACGTCGCACCGCTGGAGATGACCAAGTGGTTCGACACCAACTACCACTACCTGGTCCCCGAGCTCGGCCCGGACACCGTCTTCACCGCCGACTCGGCCAAGCAGGTCTCCGAGCTGAAGGAAGCCGTCGCCCTCGGCCTGACCGCCCGCCCGGTCCTCGTCGGCCCCGTCACCTACCTCCTCCTCGCCAAGCCCGCGCCCGGCGTGGCCGCCGACTTCGACCCGATCACCCTCCTCGACCGGCTGCTCCCCGTCTACGCCGAGGTCCTGGCCGACCTGCGGGCGGCGGGCGCCGAGTGGGTCCAGCTGGACGAGCCCGCCCTCGTCCAGGACCGCACCCCGGCCGAACTGAACGCCGCCGCCCGCGCCTACCGCGACCTCGGAGCGCTCACCGACCGGCCCAAGCTGCTCGTCGCCTCCTACTTCGACCGTCTCGGCGGCGCCCTCCAGGTGCTCGCCTCGGCACCCGTGGACGGTCTCGCCCTCGACTTCACCGAGCGCGCCGCCGGCAACCTCAACGACCTCGCGAGCGTCGGCGGACTGCCCGGCAAGCGCCTGGTCGCGGGCGTCGTCAACGGCCGCAACATCTGGATCAACGACTACCAGAAGTCCCTGGCCACCCTCGCCACCCTGCTCGGTCTCGCCGACCGGGTCGACGTGGCCGCGTCCTGCTCCCTGCTGCACGTCCCGCTGGACGCGGCTGCCGAGGGCGACATCGACCCCGAGGTCCGGCGCTGGCTCGCCTTCGCCCGGCAGAAGACCACCGAGGTCGTCACCCTCGCCAAGGGCCTGGCCAACGGCACCGACGCGATCAGCGCCGAACTGACCGCCAACCGTGCCGACCTGGCCTCCCGCGCCGACTCCGCCCTCACCCGCGACCCGGCCGTACGGGCCCGTACCGCCGCGATCACCGATGCCGACGGCCGCCGCTCCCAGCCGTACGCCGAGCGGACCGCCGCCCAGCGCGCCCACCTCGGCCTGCCGCTGCTGCCGACCACCACCATCGGCTCGTTCCCGCAGACCGACGAACTCCGCGTGGCCCGCGCCGACCTGCGCGCCGGCCGCATCGACACGGCCGGCTACGAGGAGCGGATCAAGGACGAGATCCGCGAGGTCATCTCCTTCCAGGAGAAGACCGGCGTCGACGTGCTCGTGCACGGCGAGCCCGAGCGCAACGACATGGTGCAGTACTTCGCCGAGCAGCTCACCGGCTACGTCGCCACGCAGCACGGCTGGGTCCAGTCGTACGGAACGCGCTACGTCCGGCCCCCGGTCCTGGCCGGCGACATCTCGCGCCCCGAGCCGATGACGGTGCGCTGGACCACGTACGCGCAGGCGCAGACCGGCAAGCCGGTCAAGGGCATGCTCACCGGTCCGGTCACCATGCTCGCCTGGTCCTTCGTCCGCGACGACCAGCCGCTCGGCGACACGGCCCGGCAGGTGGCGCTCGCCCTGCGCGACGAGGTGAACGACCTGGAGGCCGCGGGCACCTCCGTCATCCAGGTCGACGAGCCCGCGCTCCGCGAGACCCTCCCGCTGCGCTCCGCGGACCACGTCGAGTACCTCGCCTGGGCGACGGAGTCCTTCCGGCTCACCACCAGCGGCGTCCGGCCCGACACCCAGATCCACACCCACATGTGCTACGCCGAGTTCGGCGACATCGTCCAGGCCATCGACGACCTCGACGCCGACGTCATCAGCCTGGAGGCCGCCCGCTCCCACATGCAGGTCGCCGGCGAACTCGCCGAGCACGGCTACCCGCGCGAGGCCGGCCCGGGCGTCTGGGACATCCACTCCCCGCGCGTCCCGAGCACGGAGGAGGCCGCCGCACTCCTGCGCAAGGGCCTGGAGGCCATCCCCGCCGAGCGCCTGTGGGTCAACCCCGACTGCGGACTCAAGACCCGCGGCTGGACCGAGACCCGCGCCTCCCTGGAGAACCTCGTCGCCGCCGCGCGCGAGGTCAGGGCGGGGCTGACGGCCGACAACGGCTGACGCCTCTGCGGACCCGGGCCGGACGCCTCGCCGTCCGGCCCGGGCGACCACGACCGGACAGCGGCGGAGCCGGCCCGGCGATCAGGCGACCCGGTGACGAAGGGTGCTCACGTGGCGAAGCCGAAACCCCGACACATCACCCTCGACGGGCAGCCCATGGTGGCTCTCACGCCCCGGGAATGCGCCGCCCTCCTGACCGTGCGCCGTCAGGTCGGAGCGCTGGGATCCCGGTTGCGCGTCGTCCGCGAGACCCTCAGGGCGACGAGCGACCTCCTGTCGGCCCTGGTGGCCGCACTCGAAGCGGAGCACCCCCCGGGACGCGGGACGGTCCCTGAGACCGGGCGCCCCGTGACCGTGCTGCTCGCCTCAGCGCCCGAGCTGCTCGTCCGCGCCCGTCGCGCGGCGGGCAGGGCTCGCGACCAGACCGGGCGACGGCGGAGGCGGTGACCGGCTCGGGCCCGCCGGCGAGGTCGCTCCGAAGCTTCCAGGGACCCCGCGAAAGCGGCCTCATGACGGAGAAACACAGCATGTCCACCCCCGAGACGACTCACCTCGTCGAAGTCCTCGGTCCCCCGGGCGACCGCCACCGCGAGATCCTGACCCCTGAGGCCCTGGACTTCGTGGCGCGGCTCGACGCCGCGTTCGCACGTCGCCGCCGCGACCTCCTCGCGGCGCGCCGCCACCGCGCGGACAGCCTGGCGTCGGGCCACCCGCTGGACTTCCCCCGCGCCACCTCGGCGGTCCGCGACGATCCGAACTGGCGGGTGGCAGCGGCGGCGACGGGCCCGACCGGCCGGCGCGTGGAGATCGCCGGGCCGCCGGACCGCCGGACGGCGGCGGACGCCCCCGGGCCAGGGTCCGAGGCGCCGATCACCGACTTCGAGGAGGCATCCTCCCCGCGCTGGGAGAACGTCCTCGCCGGTCACCTCACCCTGCTCGACACCTGCGCACACCACGCCCCGACGCACGGCCGGGAACCACGACCGGGCGGCGTCGTCCCCACCGTCGCCGTCCGCCCCCGCGGCTGGCACCTGGAGGAGGAGCACCTCCGGATCGACGGCCGTCCCGTCTCCGCCTCCCTCGTCGACGTCGGCCTGTACTTCTTCCACTGCGCGCGACGCCTGCTGGACGCGGGTTCCGGCCCCTGCCTCCGCCTCACGGGGCTGGAGAACCGGTTCGAGGCCCGCCTGTGGAACGACGTTTTCCTGCGGGCCCAGGACCTGCTCGGAATCCCTCGGGGAACGATCCGGGCCACCGTCGTCATCGACACGGTCACGGCCGCGTTCGAGATGGAGGAGATCCTCTACGAACTGCGCGAGCACGGGTGCGGACTCGCCACCGATCCCTGGCACTACCTCTTCAGCGTGATCGGCACCTTCGGTCACCGGACCTCCTTCCTGCTCCCGGACACCACCGAGGCCGCGCTCACCGCGCCCTTCATGCGGGCGTACGCCGAACTCCTCGTCCGCACCTGTCACCGCAGGGGCGTCCGGGCGTCCGGCGATCTCACCGAGATCGGCGGAGCCCCCGGCGACGCGCCGGTGCGCGCCGCCGATCTGCTGTCCGTGCACCGGCCCGATCCCGCGCAAGCGCCCACGAGGCAGCAGATCCGGGCTGCCGTGGCCCTCTCGCTGCGCCACGTCGAGGCCTGGCTGAGCGGACGGGGGACGGCCTTCCCCGACGGGCGGCCCACCGGAGGGTCGGCCGCCGAGCTCACCCGCGCACGGCTGTGGCAGTGGCGGAGGCAGCGCCTGGTCTCCCCGACGAGCCTCCGCGCCCTCATCGACGTCGAATCCGCCGCGCTGGCCAGCGAACGTTCCGGCACACATGTCACCGAAGCGCGGGAGGTCCTCGAAAGGACGCTCATGGGGGACGAACTGCCGCCTCTGCTGACTCCGGACACCTACCGCCGACGTCCGGTCCCCCCCGTGGAGGGATCGGCGTGAACCCGGTCCAGGCCCCCACGGGGGTACCGCGGCCGGACGGCGACGGGGACGGACGCGTCGTCGCCGGGTTGCCGCACTGGGACCG
Organism: Streptomyces bikiniensis; assembly: GCA_000716465.1. Taxonomy (GTDB): domain Bacteria; phylum Actinomycetota; class Actinomycetes; order Streptomycetales; family Streptomycetaceae; genus Streptomyces; species Streptomyces bikiniensis. Next base: position 47,092 of record JNWL01000002.1, on the reverse strand, counting down.
GTGCGCCGTCATGGGGGTGGTGAACGTAACCCCGGACTCCTTCTCCGACGGCGGCCGCTGGTTCGACCCGACAGCGGCGGTGAAGCACGGTCTGGATCTCGTCACGGAGGGCGCCGACCTGGTCGACGTCGGCGGCGAGTCGACCCGGCCCGGCGCCTCCCGCGTCGACGAGGAGGAGGAGCTGCGGCGCGTCGTGCCCGTCGTGCGCGCGCTCGCGGCCGAGGGGGTGCTCGTGTCCGTCGACACGATGCGCGCGTCGGTCGCGGCGCGCGCGATCGACACCGGGGCGGCCCTCGTCAACGACGTCAGCGGGGGTCTGGCGGACCCTGGCATGGTCCCGGCCGTCGCTGCCGGGGGTGTTCCCTTCGTCGTCATGCACTGGCGGGGTTTCAGCCACGACATGAACCGACGAGCGGTGTACGGGGACGTGGTGCGCGAGGTCGTCGCGGAACTCGGCGCCCGGGTGGAGGCCGTGGTGGCAGCGGGCGTTCCCCGGGAGCGGCTGGTCGTGGACCCGGGCCTGGGATTCGCCAAGCGACCGGAGCACGATCTCCGTCTGGTCGCCGGACTGGCCGAGTTGCGTGCCCTGGGCCGCCCCGTCCTGGTCGCCGGCTCGCGCAAGAGGTTCCTGGGCCACATCCTGGCCGACGCGGACGGCACACCTCCCCACGCCCATGACCGGGACGCCGCGACGGCCGCCCTCTCCGCGATCGTCGCCCACCGGGGCGCCTGGGCCGTCAGGGTCCATGACGTGCGCGCCACGGCGGACGCGGTCAGGGTCGCGCACGCTGTCGCGTCCGCTTCCTGACCGGCCGCCGCGCTCGCCGCCGGCGGCCGCCTCCTCTCCGTGGCGTGAGGAGGCGACCGGGACGGGTCAGCGGTGGCTGAAGTCCGGGGCCCGCTTGTCGACGAAGGCCGACATGCCCTCCTTCTGGTCGGCCGTCGCGAACACCGCGTGGAACAGGCGCCGTTCGAAGCGGACGCCTTCCGCGAGGGTGGTCTCGAAGGCGCGGTTCACGGCCTCCTTGGCCATCATCGCGACCGGCTTCGACATCCCCGCCACGGTCGCGGCGACCGCGAGGGCCTCGGAGAGGAGGTCCTCGGCCGGGACGATCCGGGAGACCAGGCCCGCCCGCTCGGCCTCGGCGGCGTCCATGGTCCGGCCCGTCAGGCACAGCTCCATGGCCTTGGCCTTGCCGACGGCACGGGTGAGGCGCTGGGAGCCGCCGATGCCGGGGATGACGCCGAGCTTGATCTCGGGCTGGCCGAAGACGGCGGTGTCGGAGGCCAGCAGGATGTCGCAGAGCATGGCCAGCTCGCAGCCGCCGCCCAGCGCGTAGCCCGAGACGGCCGCGATCGTGGGGGTGCGCAGGTTCCCGAGCCGGTCCCAGGCGGTGAACCAGTCGGTGAGGTACATGTCCATGTACCCCTGGGGCTGCATCTCCTTGATGTCCGCGCCGGCGGCGAAGGCCTTCGGGGAGCCGGTGATCACGACGCAGCCGATGTCCGGGTCGCGGTCGAGGGCCTCGGTGGCGGCCACGACCTCCTCCATGACCTGCAGGTTGAGGGCGTTGAGCGCCTTGGGCCGGTTGAGGGTGAGCAGCGCGGTGCGGTCGCCCGTACGCTCGACGGTGATCGTCTCGTAGTCGGTGGCGGTCATGCGGGGGTCGTTCCCTTCGGTGCTTCGGTTGCGGTGTCGCGCAGGACGTGGACGATCCCGGAGAAGTCCTGGGCCGCTCCCGACGTCTCGGCGAACGCGGCGTACATCTCGGCGGCCCGCAGGCCGAGCCCCGCGTCGATGCCGCCCGCGCGCAGGGCGTTGGCAGCGAGTCCGAGGTCCTTGGCCATGAGCGGGGCTGCGAAGCCGGGGCGGTAGTCGCGGTTGGCGGGGCTGGTCGGTACGGGGCCGGGGACGGGGCAGTTGGTCGTGAGGGCCCAGCACTGGCCGGAGGCGGTGGAGGCGACGTCGTAGAGCGCCTGGTGGGAGAGGCCGAGGGTCTCGCCGAGGACGAAGGCCTCGCTCACCGCGATCATCGAGATGCCGAGGATCATGTTGTTGCAGATCTTCGCGGCCTGTCCGGCGCCCGCGCCGCCGCAGTGCACGGCCCTCTTCCCCATGGCCGCGAGGAGTGGTTCGGCCTCGTGGAACTCCGCCTCCCCTCCTCCCGCCATGAAGGTGAGGGTGGCGGCCTCGGCTCCGACGACGCCGCCCGACACGGGGGCGTCCAGGGCGCGGTGTCCGGCGGCCACGGCGGCGTCGTGGGCGGCGCGCGCGTCGGCGACGTCGATCGTGGAGCAGTCGACGAAGAGGGTTCCGGGTCGGGCCGCCGCGAGCAGTCCCTCGTCCTGGTAGAGGGCGAGGACATGGCGGCCCGCCGGCAGCATCGTGATCACGACGTCCGCTGCGGCGGCCGCCTCCCGGGCCGAGCCGACCGTCTCCACTCCCGCCGATGCGGCGGTCTCCAGGGCCTCGGGGACGAGATCGAACCCGAGGACGCGGTGGCCGGCGGCGGCGAGGTTGGCGGCCATGGGGCCGCCCATGTGGCCGAGGCCGATGAAGCCGATGACGGTGGTCACCAGGGCACCTCCTGAAGCGTGTCGGGGGACGTGAGCCGCAGCTCGCGGTCGGCTCCGAGCGGGGTGAAGTAGCGGGCCACGTCCTCGTCGGTGACGCCCGCCAGCCGGTCGGGGGACCAGCGGGGGTCGCGGTCCTTGTCGATGACCTGGGCCCGGATTCCCTCGACCAGGTCGGGCGAGGTCAGCGCCGTGCAGGAGACGCGGTACTCCTGCTCCAGGACCCGCTCCAGTGGTCCGAGCGCGCGGGCGCGGCGCAGCGAGGTCAGCGTCACCTTGAGCGCGGTCGGCGACTTGGAGTTCAGGGTGGTGGCAGCCTCCTTGGCGGCCGGTACACCACTTCCGACGAGCCGGTCGACGATCTCCTCGACGGTGTCGGCGGCGTAGCAGTGGTCGATCCACTCCCGGCGAGCCGCGAGTTCACCGGGAGGTGCCTGGCCGACGTGCGCGGCCAGGGCGTCGTGCACGGAGGTCCGCGAGAGGTCCTCCACCAGCCGGTCGAGCCGTTCGGACGGTACGAAGTGGTCGGCGAGCCCGCACAGCAGGGCGTCGGCGGCGCCGACGGGCGCCCCCGTCAGGGCGAGGTGGGTGCCCAGCTCGCCGGGTGCCAGCGCGAGGAGGTAGGTGCCGCCGACGTCGGGGACGAAGCCGATGCCGGTCTCGGGCATGGCGACGCGCGAGCGTTCGGTGACGATCCGCACGGTGCCGTGGGCGGAGACCCCGACGCCGCCGCCCATGACGATGCCGTCCATGAGGGCGACGTACGGCTTGGGGTAGCGGGCGATGAGGGCGTTGAGCCGGTACTCGTCCCGCCAGAAGTCCGCCGAGGCCGTGCCGCCGGCCCGCGCGTCCTCGTGGATGGCCCGGATGTCACCGCCCGCGCACAGTCCCCGCTCCCCCGCGCCGGAGATCACCACCGCTTCGACGGCGGGATCGTCCCGCCAGGCGGTGAGCGCCTCCTCGATGCGCAGCACCATGGGGTGGGTGAGCGCGTTCAGTGCCCGGGGCCGGTTGAGGATCAGGCGGCCCGTCCGGCCCTCGGCGCGGACGAGTACGTCCTCGGTCATCGGAGGCTCTCCGTCAGGCCGCGGGCGACGATGACGTTCATGATCTCGTTGGTCCCTTCCAGGATCCGGTGGACCCGCAGGTCCCGGACGATCTTCTCGATGCCGTACTCGCTCAGGTAGCCGTAGCCGCCGTGCAGCTGGAGCGCCCGGTCGGCGACCGAGAACCCCGTGTCGGTGGCGAACCGCTTGGCCATGGCACAGAGCTGCACCGCACCCGGGTCCCCGCGGTCGAGGGCGTCGGCGGCCTGTCGTACCAGGGCGCGGGCGGCGGTGAGTTCGGTGGCCATGTCGGCGAGGCGGAACTGCAGGGCCTGGGCGTCGAGCAGTCGTGTGCCGAAGGCCTCGCGGTCGGCGAGGTGGGCGAGGCTGCGGTCGAGGGCGCTCTGGGCGCCGCCGAGGGAGCAGGCGGCGATGCCGAGGCGGCCGCCGTTGAGTCCGTGCATGGCGATGCGGAAGCCGTCGCCCTCGGCGCCGAGGCGCCGGTCGGCGGGGATCCGCACGCCGTCGAGGACGACCTGCCGGGTGGGCTGGGCGTTCCAGCCCATCTTGCGTTCGTTGGCACCGAAGGACAGGCCCGGGTCGCCGCGCTCGACGACGAAGGCGGAGATCCCACGCGGGCCGTCGCCTCCCGTGCGGGCCAGGACGATGTACACGTCGGAGGAGCCCGCCCCGGAGATGAACTGCTTCACTCCGGTCAGGACGTAGTGCTCGCCGTCTCTCTCGGCGCGGGTCCGGAGGGCGGCGGCGTCCGAACCCGCGCCGGGTTCGGTGAGGCAGTAGCTGCCCAGGGTCTCGGCGGAGCAGAGGCCGGGAAGCCACCGGGCGCGCTGGGCGGGGCTTCCGTACCGGTCGATCATCCAGGCGACCATGTTGTGGATGGAGAGGTAGCCGGCGATGGAGGGGCAGCCGGTCGCCAGGGTCTCGAAGACGAGGACGCCGTCGGCCCGGGTGAGTCCGGAGCCGCCGTGCTCCTCGCGTACGTAGACGCCGCCGAGGCCGAGCGCGGCGGCCCTGCGGATGACGTCGACGGGGAAGTGCTTGTCCTGGTCCCAGGCCACGGCGTACGGGGCGAGCTGTTCCTGCGCGAAGTCGAGGGTGACTTCGGCGAGGGCCAGTTGGTCCTCGGTGAGGGTGGTCACGGCGCTCATCCCATCGTCGGCATGGTGAAGCTCGCGCCCTCCTTGACCCCGGAGGGCCAGCGGGAGGTCACGGTCTTGGTGCGGGTGTAGAAGCGGATCGCGTCGGGGCCGTGCTGGTTGAGGTCCCCGAAGCCGGAGCGCTTCCAGCCGCCGAAGGTGTGGTACGCGACGGGGACCGGAATGGGGACGTTGACGCCGACCATGCCGGTGTTGACACGTCGGGTGAAGTCGCGGGCGGTGTCGCCGTCGCGGGTGAAGATGGCCACGCCGTTGCCGTACGGGTGCTCGCTGGGCAGCCGCAGGGCCTCCTCGTAGTCGGCGGCCCGCGCCACGCACAGCACCGGGCCGAAGATCTCCTCCTGGTAGATCCGCATGGACGGCGTGACGCGGTCGAAGAGCGACGCGCCTGCGAAGAAGCCGTTCTCGTGTCCGGGGAGGGTGAACCCCCTTCCGTCGACGACGAGTTCCGCTCCCTCGTCGACGCCGATGCCGACGTAGCGGTTGACCCGGTCCAGGGCGTCCCGGCTGACCAGGGGTCCGAAGTCGGCGTCCGGGTCGTCGGAGGTGCCGATGCGCAGGGAGGCGATGCGCTCCTTCAGCTTCGCCACCAGCGCGTCGGCCGTCTCCTCGCCGACGGGGACGGCGACGGAGATGGCCATGCAGCGCTCGCCGGCGGAGCCGTAGCCGGCTCCGATCAGTGCCTCGGCGGCTTGGTCGAGGTCCGCGTCGGGCATCACGATCATGTGGTTCTTGGCGCCGCCGAAGCACTGGGCGCGCTTGCCGTGGGCGGCGGCGGTGGCGTAGATGTGCGCGGCGATCGGGGTGGAGCCGACGAAGCCGAGGGCCTGGACCCGGGGGTCTTCGAGGAGCGTGTCGACGGCCTCCTTGCCACCGTTGACCACGTTCAGCACACCGGGCGGCAGACCCGCCTCCAGGAACAGCTCGGCGAGCCGCAGGGGTACCGAGGGGTCACGCTCGGACGGCTTCAGGATGAAGGCGTTGCCGCAGGCCAGGGCGGGGGCCGCCTTCCACAGGGGGATCATGGCCGGGAAGTTGAACGGGGTGATGCCCGCGACCACGCCGAGCGGTGAGCGCAGCGAGTGGACGTCGATTCCCGTGCCCGCGTTGTCGGTGAACTCGCCCTTGAGCAGGTGCGGGATACCGGCGGCGAACTCCACGACCTCAAGGCCTCGTTGGAGGTCGCCGTGGGCGTCGGCGACGGTCTTTCCGTGCTCGGCGGACAGCAGCCGAGCCAGCGAGTCCCGCTCTCCCTCGACGAGTTGCAGGAAGCGCAGCAGGACGCGGGCGCGTCGCTGCGGATTCCACCGGCCCCACTCCTGCTGTGCCTGCTCGGCGTCGGCGATCGCCGTCTCTGTGTCGGCACGCCCGGCCAGGGGCACCCTGGCCTGGACGGTGCCGGTGTTGGGGTCGTACACGTCGGCGAAGAGACCGGACGTGCCGGCGGTGTGCTTGCCGCCGATGAAATGGGTGAGTTCGCGGACCATCGAAGCCTGCTCTCGTCAGGTACGGATCCGAGGAGGGCGCGGAGAGGGCCGCGAGAACGGCACCGATCGGGGTGCGCGTACGCGGGCCTTCCGCGAGACAGGGGAGGGCGGGGGAGCCCTCGTCGAGTCACGAACGCGGGGACAGGGCCTCGGGGTTCGGGTACTCCGCCGGATCACCAGGGTCGTGGTCACGTACCGGTGCCATGCGTGTCTGCTCCATCCTCGTGGACAACACGGAACACCCCACGGCCGGTATCCTGACTCCCGGATCAGCGCACGCCCTCCGGCCTTCCCGACGGATGGTTTCCGTCAGTGGCCTGTCCTGCTGGAAGGACGCACTCCCCGGTCACAGTGGCGGGACCGCGCCGGATTCACACCGGCTTCCCTGCACCGCGGGCTTGCCACGAACATATAGTTGGACGTCCTAGTAAGTCCACCCCCGCCCACGGCGCGGCGGCGGCATCGGGACAGTCGACGGCCGATGCCCGGCACACCGCCTATAGGCTCGGACCATGCGCATCGTCTCCTTGCTGCCCGCGGCGACCGACATCGTGGCCCAGCTCGGACTGGCAGCCGACCTGGTGGGCAGGACCCACGAGTGCGACTGGCCGCCGCGGGATGTGGCCGGCGTGCCGGTGGTCACGTCCGCCGCGTTCTCGTCGGACGCGCTGAGCAGTCGGGAGATCTCGTCCGCGGTCGGCGGGGCCGCGCATGGCGGGTCCTCGCTCTACGCCCTCGACGCTGAGGCGCTTGCCGCTCTCGCGCCCGATGTCGTGCTCACCCAGGACCTGTGCGACGTCTGCGCGGTGTCGTACGAGGCCGTCTCACGAGCGGTACGCGTCCTCGACGGCGGCCCTCGCGTCCTCAGTCTTGAGCCCCGCACCCTGGACGACGTCCTGGACTGTCTGGTCACGGTCGGTGAGCTGCTGGGCGTACGGGAGCGGGCCGAGCGCCGCCGCGAGGAGCTGCGCGATCGGCTGACCGCGGTACGCCGACTCACGGCGGGCCGGGTCCGGCCCCGGGTGGTGGCCGTCGAGTGGCTCGATCCGCTGTGGCCCGCGGGGCACTGGGTGCCCGAACAGATCACCTGCGCCGGCGGCGAACCGCTCCTCGCCGCCCCCGGTGAGCACACGAAGCCGATGACGTGGGAGGACGTCCGGGCCGCCCGCCCCGACGTCCTCCTGGTCCTGCCGTGCGGCTTCCCGCCCGAACGGACCGTGCGCGAGCGCGAGCTGCTGACCTCCCTCCCCGGCTGGGACGATCTGCCCGCGGTACGGTCCGGCGCGGTGTGGGTGCTGGACGGGCCCGCCTACTTCAACCGGCCGGGCCCCCGGGTGGTGCGCGGCGCGGAGGTGCTGGCGCACGTCCTCCACGGGGTCACGGCGGGAGACCCCGTGTCGGTGGCCGAGGCCTTCCTGCTGCCCTGATCCAGGCCTCGGGCCGAAGGTTCGGCCACGGGGTACGGGACGAAGGTGCTGGCGTTCTGGTCGATTCCGAGCGGGCGTCCGAGGGGCGGGGCGGCGCGCTGGGGGCAGTCGAGGCGCTCGCACACGCGGCAGCCCATGCCGATCGGGGTGGCGGCGGCCGCGTTGCCGAGGTCCAGTCCGTCCGAGTACACGAGCCGGTGGGCGTGGCGGATCTCGCAGCCGAGGCCGATCGCGAAGGTCTTGCCGGGCTCGCCCCAACCGCCCCGGTGGCGGGTGACGGCGCGGGCCGTCCACAGGTGGCGCTGTCCGTCGGGCATCGCGGCGACCTGGACGTGGATGCGGCCGGGTGAGGCGAAGGCCTCGTCCACGTTCCACAGCGGACGGGGGCCGTCCGCCCGGTGGGTGCGCCCGGAGGGCGGGAAGTGGGGAGGCTTCCCGCCCTCCGTGTTCCCTCCCTGCCACCACGCCCGCCGGGCGACCGGCGCGGGCCGTTCCGTAACCTTGCCCGGTCCGCCCTTCACCGGATTCGTTCCGGGTGGGTCCGCGGCGCGGAGGGGGTCGGTGACGTGAAGAGGAGAGCAGCGTTGGACGGTACGAGGCACATAGCGGTGATCGGGATCGGATCCGGGGACCCCGACCAGCTGACGCTCGGTGCGGTGAAGGCCATGCGGGGGACAGACGTCTTCTTCGTCCTGGAGAAGGGCGAGGAGAAGTCGTCCCTCACCGGCCTCCGACGGGCCATGCTCGCCGAACACGCTCCCCGTCCGCATCGCGTGGTCGAGGCCGAGGACCCGTGGCGCGACCGCGCACAGGACGCCCGGGGCGGCTACACCGACGCCGTCCACGACTGGCGGCGACGGCGTGCCGACGTCTGCGAGCGGCTGATCCGCGAGGAACTCGCTCCCGGGCAACGCGGAGCGTTCCTGGTGTGGGGCGATCCTTCGCTGTACGACAGCACGCTGGCCGTCCTGGAGGAGATCACCGCCCGCGGGAACGTGACGTTCACGTACGACGTCGTCCCGGGCGTCAGCAGCGTGTCCACGCTGGCGGCGCGCCACCGCGTCGGCCTCAACCGGGTGGGCCGCCCGATCCACATCACTCCCGGACGACGGCTGGCCGAGACGGTGGGCAACGACGACGGAGACATCGTCGTCATGCTGGACGCCCACGAGTCGTTCCGACAGTTCGCCGGAGGTGGTACGTGGATCTACTGGGGCGCCTACCTCGGCACTCCGGACGAGATCCTGATCTCCGGCCCGCTCGACGAGGTCGCCGACGACATCAGCCGGACGCGGGCCGCGGCCAGGGCGGAGCACGGCTGGATCATGGACACCTACCTGCTCCGGCCCAGCTCCGACGACACCGCCGGCTGACCGGCCCGGCCGGACGGGGAGAGGCCGGCGTCGCGCCCTACTGCTCCCGGGCGGGATCCGTCGCCGGCTTTCGCACACCGGCGGCGCGACGGGCGCGGTCGAGGCGCCGGTGCGCCTCGCCAAGGAGGACCACCACGCCGTCCGCTCCGGCATCGTCCGCTCTGCCCTCGCCGGTGACCGCCTGATTTCGTTGGTCGACGAGGGCCGTTCCGAGAGATTCGGCAAGCTCGACCACGTCGAGGAGCGCTTCGCGCACCTTCGCCGACCGGGCCGCCTGCGAGCCCAGCTGGCGACGGGACGAGAGCAGAGCCTCGTATTCCCGCTCGCTGAGCAGGACCATGGGCCGGCCGTCGACCGTCGTCGTCGCGGGCTCGCTCCTGGCGGCCATTCCTTCTCCGTTCTCCTTGCCCAACTCTCGTGGGACCCGGACGCGCCCACGACCCGGCCCACGGTCCGGGCCCCGACGCGAGCCCGGACCGCGGCCTTCCGGCCGCACGGAGGGTGAGGGCCCGGCAGCGGGCCCTCACCCTCCGGGACCTCAGGCGCCCCAGCGCAGTGCGACGGTGTCGCCGACGTTGATCGTCTTCTCGCGCAGGGCTCCCGCGAACGAGGAGCCGTCGACGCTGACCTTCCAGGTGTTCGAGCCGCTGTTGGCCTTGCCGTTGACCGCGGTGATCGCACCGGTTCCCGACGCCGGAGTCACCGAGGTGACGCATCCGGCCGGGGTCGCGGCGCCCGTGGCGGCGGCGAGGACGTCGCCGAGCGTCGTGGTCGTTCCCGTGGGCGTGAAGGCCACGGAGCACACCTTGAGGTTGCCGGCGCCGTCGTCGACGGTCAGGGCCAGCTTGGTGGCGGTTCCCGCCGTGAAGGTGGGCTGGGCGACCCACTGGGGGGCGCCCGGGGTGACCGGGACCGGCGGGGCGGTGGTGAAGCCGCCGCCGGCGACCGCGCGGAGCGCGTCGATGGAGGAGTAGGCGGAGGGCACGGTGTCGGCGGGCTTGTACTTGAATCCGCCCGCCGGGTTGTACTGGTTGGCGATGAGGAAGTCGACCGGCGTCTTGCCGCTGAGCGTGGTGAAGTCGGCCGACTGCGGGTTGATGCCGCAGGCGTTGAGGCCGGCGATGCCCCAGCCGTTGGAGCTGGTGTTGACGCCGTACAGGGAGTTGAAGGCGCCGGAGGAGGCGACCAGCTTGCCCTTGAGGAAGTTCTTGGCCTGGACGACGTCCGCGTCCGTGTTCGGGACGCCGGAGACGCACAGGGCGGCCATCGCGGCGCCGGTCATGTCGATGTCGCTGGCCGAGGCGAGGCCCGTGGGGTTGCCTTCCACCTTCTGGTAGGTCCAGCCGCCGTCGTTGTGCTGGTTGGCCCGGAGACGGGCGACGATCGAGTCGGTGAGGGACTGGGGGATGCGGGCGGTACCGGCCTGGGTCTTCGCGCCGCGCAGCGCGAGGGCGGCGAAGACGGTGCCGTTGAAGTTCGCGGACGGGCCGAAGTAGCCCGGCTCGGCCGTCTGCCAGTAGGAGTAGATGTGCGCGACGAGGTTGCGCGAGGCTGACACCCGGGCCGGGTCGATACCCGCGGCGTAGGCGTTGAGCGCGCCCCGCTCGTAGTCCGTGACCACCGGGGTCGCCGACGGCCAGGCGGCCGTCGACAGCAGGTTGCGGTAGACGGTTCTGGCGTTCTTGGTGGTGTCGCCGCCGGGCGCGACGTCGACGACCGCCGTGCCCGCGGCCGCGAACGCGCTGAAGGCCCACTCGTTGGAGAGACCCGAGCCGGCGTAGGAACCGTCGGCGGCCTGGAGGGACTTGAGGTAGGCGACGCCGTTGGTCTTGGACGTGGCTATCTGCGCGGGAGTGGAGGTCGCGAAGGCGGGCAGCGTGCCGAGGGCGAGGGCGCCGAGCGCCGCGGGCACCGCGAGCGGGAGGCGGCGGGGGGTACGGGGAAGGGACATGGGCCTGCTCCTGGAAGTCGGCGGACGCCGGCCGCTCCGGGCAGGCCTCGCGCCGCCCCGACGGGGCACGGCCGGGAATCGCCGGGGAGCCGTCGTCCGGAACGCGTGGTACGGCTTCTGTACTGCGTCGCCGTATGGGCATTCGGGCTCGGAGACGGCCCCCGCCGTCTCGACACCGTTGCGCGTCAGCTCCGGATTCGCACCGGATTCCCCCACGTGGCAGCCCAGGACGCTACCCGAACGGTCAAGGTACCGCCAGCAGCGCCGCGAGAAGCGGCCTGAGGGGCCGCCACTGCGGACCCCTGTGAGACGGACAGCATATTGACGGTCCCGACGGATCCGTGTTGCACTCCGTCCGATAAGCAGTCAGCACCAGGGGAAGCCGGTCGAACTCCGGCACTGACCCGCAACCGTAGGCCCGGTTCGCCCCGGGCGAGTCGGAATGCCTGGAGCTGGAACTCAGCACGAAGAACGCCGTCGCGGACTACGGCGTGGTCGTCAGCGCCTCTCCACGGCCCCACAGCCGTGCGGGGCTCATCGCCACGCACGCAGGCCGCCCGGCAGAGACGAGGGGCCGCGGTGGGGACCGAACAGCAGGCGAGACGGTGGTCGAGGGCGAGACGACGCCTGGTGTCCGTCCTGACCGTTTCCTTTCTGGCGCTCGGTGCGGGCCTGACCCACCTCACGGCAGCGTCGCCGGCGAGCGCCGACCCGATCGCGAAGTGCACCCGTACCAAGGGCGCCATCGTCGCCGTGGACTTCGGGAAGTGGGGCGGTCCCGTCGTTCGCGGCTGTGACACCACCCCCACCACCGGCTACGAACTGCTGCACGCGGGCGGGTTCACCACCGAGGGCACCGGCCACGACGGCCCCGCGTTCATCTGCCGCATCGGCAACCGCTCCTTCAACGCCGGGAAGAAGTACCCCACTCCGGCCCAGGAGGACTGCGTCCTCACCCCGCAGGCCACCGCCTACTGGTCGTACTGGATCGCCTCCCCCGGCCAGAAGAAGTGGACGTACAGCCCGCTGGGCGCCATGTCCCGCACGCTCAAGCCGGGCGACGTGGACGCGTGGGTCTTCGGCGGCACGGACATCGGCGGCACCAAGGGCCGGCCCACCTTCACGCCCGACGACGTCCGCGCGGACGGTGGCGACCCGCCGGCCCCCGGCGACCCGCCGGCGCCGAACGTGCCCCCGGGCACGATCGATCTGCCCGCCGCGACCCGCTGGCTCACCGAGCGGCTGACCAACGGGCAGCGCGTCGTCAACGACGGCGACACCACGCCCAACTACCTCGCCACCACCGAGGTGGCCTACGCCCTGGCCGCCACCGACGGCGAGCATCCCACCGCCCGCCGGATCGCCGCCTTCCTCGGCCGGCCCGAGCACACCGACGCGTACGCCTACCCGGCGGGCAAGGACGAGGCTCCGGACGCCACCGCCGCCGCCCGCCTCGCGCTCGTCGCCGAGGCCACCGGCAAGGACCCGCGTGACTTCGGCGGCCACGACCTCCTCGGCGACCTGATGGCGAACGTCTGCCTCAGCGGCGCGGACGCGCCGCAGCCCGTCCCCGGCTGCGCCACCAAGGGCGACTTCCGGACGACTGGGCAGACCGAGGGCCAGGCGCTGGCCGTCATCGCGCTGCTGAACGGGGACGTGACCCCGCCGGTCGAGGCGGTGACACGGCTGGCTCAGCTCCAGTGCGACGACGGCGGCTTCCCGAGCTTCCTGATCCTGGACGGGCAGGTCTGCGAGAGCGAGGCCGGGAGCACCGCGCTGGTCACGCTCGCCCTCCAGCGCGCCGGCGGCCACAAGGCGGTCGTCACCAAGGCCCGCTCCTCCCTCAAGAAGGCCCAGTTCAAGACGGGCGCCTGGCCGGCCGCCTCGTACAGCGTCCCGGGCAGCGCGTACGCGACCGGCTGGGTCGCCCAGACCCTGCGGGCCCTGGGCGACCGCGCCCACGCGAACGCCGCCGTCTCGTGGCTCTCCCGCCAGCAGCTCCCCGGTGGCTCCTTCGCCTTCGAGGAAGGCACCACCGACCCGCTGCTCTACGCCACCACCACGGCCGTGATCGCCGGCGCGAAGAGCGACCTAGTGACGCTCACGACGAAGGAACCCGCCCCGCCGACCACACCCCCGACGACGCCTCCGACGACCCCGCCCACCACGCCTCCCACGACCGGGCCGATCACTCCCCCGGCCGGTGACGGACCGGACCTGAAGAAGGGTTCGGCCTACCTCGCCGACCACAAGCGCCTGATCCAGGGCCGGTACTACGAGGGCAGCCCCCGCTTCGCGGACTACGGCATGACCATCGACGGCGCCTACGCGCTCGCCGCCACCGGCCACGACAACGCCACCCTGCGCAACATCGTCGACTTCCTCGACAAGGGCGGCAAGGACGCCTCCGGCCGCGGCGTCCACGACTGGACGAAGATCGGCACGAAGTACGCGGGCGGCGGGTTCATCGGCAAGACCGCCGTGCTCGCCGAGTCCGTGGGCCGCGACCCCCGGAACTTCGGTGGGAAGAACCTGATCGCCGCGCTCGCCCAGGGCACCTGCGCGGCCGCGACCCCGGCCGAGCCGCGCAAGTGCGCGGGCAAGGGCAACTACACCTACGCCACCTCGGTCTTCTCCCAGTCCCTCGGCGTCATCGCCCAGATCCGGGCGGGCGAACAGGCCGCCGCGGCCCAGCCCGTCACGTACCTCAAGAGCCTCCGCGACCCGTCGACCGGTGCCTGGCCCAGCCTCATCGGCGAGCCGAGCGACATCGAGGTCGACTCCACCGCGATGGCCGCGATGGCCCTGGACCTGCTCCCCGACGCCGACTCGCAGGCTGCCGTCGACCGGGCGCTGGTGTGGCTGGCCGGCCGGCAGCTTCCCGACGGCGGGTTCCCCGGCGCCTCCGGGAACTCCGTGAACTCCGCGGCGCTCGCCGTCCAGGGGCTGTCACTGGACGCCGAGAAGTACGCGGCCGAGATCGCGAAGGCCCGGAAGTTCCTGGCCTCGCAGCAGAACAAGGACGGCGGCTTCAACGTCAGCAAGGGCGACCAGGCGGGATCGGACGTCCGGGCCTCCGCCCAGGCCGTCGGCGGCGCCACCGGCATCTCCTTCGGCGTGCTGACCCGGGACATGAGCGGTACCACCCCGGAGCCCGTCCCGAGCATCACCGGGCGGCCCGGCACCTCCACCCCAGTGATCATCACCGAGGGCGAGGACGGCGGAGCCTCCGGTTCCGCAGGAGGCCGGGGAAGCAGTACGGGTGGGGGTGGCAGCCTCGCCGCGACCGGATCCCAGGTCACCGGCCTCGCCGTCGCCGCCGTCCTCCTCGTCCTCGCCGGCTGGGGCGCGACCCATGCCGCCCGCAGGCGCCGCGAGACCGACGGCGGTCAGGCATGACCGCCCGACGGGGCGCCCCCGGCCTCGCCCGTACGACGGCCGCGCTGGCGCTCACCGTGGCGGCCTTCGCCGGCACCGCCGCCCCGGCGGGAGCCGCTCCTCAGCCGATGGGGCAGTGCACCACCTCGTCCGGTGTCGTGCTGGCCGTCGACTTCAGCCACTGGGGCGGACCGATCTACCGCTCCTGCGGCACGACGCCCACCACCGGGTACGAGCTGCTGAACCAGGGCGGCTGGCGGACCACCGGCACCGGCCACGACGGTCCCGCCTTCATCTGCCGCATCGGCTACAGCGGCCACCAGGGCGGCAAGCAGTACCCGACGCCCCAGCAGGACGACTGCGTCCTGACCCCGCCCGCGTCGGCGTACTGGTCGTACTGGCACGCCGACCCGGGCCAGAACACCTGGACGTACAGCCAGCTCGGCGCCATGCTCTACAAGCCCAAGCCCGGCAGCGTCGACCTGTGGATCTTCGGCGGCACCAACATCGAGGGCACCCAGGGCCGGCCCACCGTCACCCCCGACCAGCTGCGCGCGAAGAACGCGAAGCCGACCGGCGGCGGGCCCGTGCCCCGCGACACCCGGACGGCGGCTCCGCTGCCCCCGGGCGTCGACACCGGGCCGGCGCCGGAGAACCCGCCCCCGGCCGATCCGACCACGCCTCCCCCGCCGTCCCCCTCCCTCTCGGTCACGGCGAGCCCGACCCCGTCGAAGAGCGCCTCCCCGACGCCGCCCCCGACACCCACACCGACCCCGTCCGCGACTCCGTCGGCGACGACCGGTTCTCCGGCGGTGGCCGCACCGGGCCCCAAGGTGGTCGACGCCGCACCGGCGGCGGACGCGGCCCACGACGTGGGCTCCTGGGTTCCCGCCGTCGTCACCGGGGCCCTGGGCCTGCTGATCGGCGCCGCCGCCGTGTTCGCGGCCAAGCGCCGCCGTCGTACGGAGTAGCCGCGTGTCCCGCACCTCCGCGGCGACCGCTCGGTCGTCCGCGCCCGGCCTCGCGCCGGACGCGGGCGGCCGTCGGCTGCCCCGCACCCTCCATCCCGTCGCCTGGTGGATCTGGGCCCTGGCGCTCGCCACCGCGGTCAGCCGCACCAACAACCCGCTGCTGCTCTTCCTGGTCCTCGCGGTCCTCGGATACGTCATCACCATGCGCCGCACCGAGGCCCCCTGGGCGCGCGGCTTCAAGTACTACCTCTACCTGGCGCTCACCGTCGTCGCGATCCGGGTGGTGTTCCGCGCGGTCTTCGCCACCGGCATCACCCCCCACGACCACTTCCTCTTCTCCCTCCCTCACCTGCCCACCCCGGACTGGTACGCCGGCATCCAGATCGGCGGCCCGGTCTCCCTGGAGGCCCTGCTCTCCGCCGCCACGGACGGCCTCCGGCTCGCCTGCATGCTCTGCTGCATCGGCGCCGCCAACACCCTCGCCAACCCCAAGCGGGCGCTACGGGTGCTTCCCGGCGCGCTGTACGAACTCGGCGTGGCCGTCACGGTGTCCATCAGCGTGGCGCCCCAACTGGTGCAGAGCGTCCAGCGGGTGCACCGGGCACGACGCCTGCGGGCCGGGCGTTCCAAGGGGTTGCGTGCCCTGCGCGGCATCATCGTCCCCGTCCTCGAAGACGCCCTGGAACGCTCCCTGCGGCTCGCCGCGGCCATGGACTCCCGCGGCTACGGCCGGGCCGGAACGGCCACCCGCCGCTCCCGCCGCACGACCGGCGCCCTGATGCTGCTGGGCATGTGCGGCCTGTGCGCCGGCGCGTACGGACTCCTCGACGCCACCGCCCCCATGCTGCTCGGCTTCCCCGCACTGCTGGCCGGCGGACTGCTGTGCGTGGCGGGGCTGCGCCTCGGCGGGCGCCGGATCACCCGGACCGCCTACCGGCCGGACCCCTGGCGGGCCGCCGAGTGGGCCGTCGCCGGCTGCGGTGTCCTGTCCGCCGTACTCCTGTTCAGCAACGCGGGCTTCAACGCCGCGGAGCTCAACCCCTCCATCTACCCGCTCAGCTGGCCCACGCTCCCGCTGGTTCCGGCCGCCGCGATCCTGCTCGCGGGGACCGCCGGATTCCTGGCCCCACCACCGAGCGCACCGGTCCGTCCGGGCATCCCCGCACAGCGCACCGAGGAATCCACGTGATCACCTTCGACCAGGTCACCGTCCACTACGAGGACACGGCCGAGCCCGTCCTGCGGGACGTGAACCTGACCGTGGAGGAGGGCGAACTCTGCCTCGTCGTCGGCCACACCGGCGTCGGCAAGTCGACCCTCCTCGGCGCCGTCAACGGGCTCGTCCCGCACTTCACCGGCGGCACCCTCTACGGCCGGGTCACCGTCGACGGCCGGGACACCGCCGACCACCCGCCGCGCGAACTCGCCGACGTCGTCGGCGTCGTCGGACAGGACCCCCTCGACGGCTTCGTCACCGACACCGTCGAGGAGGAACTCGCCTACGCGATGGAACAGTTGGCGGTCCCACCCGCCACCATGCGCAAGCGCGTCGAGGAGACCCTCGACCTGCTGGGTCTCGCCGACCTGCGCCACCGGGCCCTGCACGAGCTCTCCGGAGGCCAGCAGCAGCGCGTCGCCATCGGCTCCGTCCTCACCGCCCACCCGCGCGTCCTGGTCCTCGACGAGCCGACCTCCGCGTTGGACCCGACGGCCGCCGAGGAGGTCCTGGCCGCCGTCACCCGACTCGTCCACGACCTCGGCGTCACCGTCCTGCTCGCCGAACACCGCCTGGAGCGGGTCGTCCAGTACGCCGACCGCGTCATCCACCTCCCCGGGGACGGGCGCGTGGTCTCCGGACCACCCGCGGACGTCTTCCGTACGTCGTCCATCGCCCCGCCCGTCGTCGAGCTCGGCCGCACCGCCGGATGGTCGCCGCTGCCCCTGTCCATCCGCGACGCCCGACGGGCGGCGGCGCCCCTGCGGAGCCGGTTGAACGGTGTCGTGCCCCCGGCGGTCCGGCCGGCGCCCGGCGCGGACCGGCCCCGGCTGCTGACCGCACGCGGCATCACGGTCACGTACCAGGGCGTGCCCGCCGTCCGAGAGGTCGACCTCGACCTCCGCGGCGGGGAGATCACCGCGCTCATGGGCCGCAACGGCTCCGGCAAGTCCTCCCTGCTCTGGGCGCTCCAGGGCTCCGGCCCCCGCAAGGCCGGTTCGGTCTCCGTAGGGGAGTCCGACGGCCCGGGGACGCGAGATCCCCGGAAGGTCTCGGCGACCGAGGCCCGCCGCCTCGTCGGCCTGGTGCCGCAGACGCCCACCGACCTGCTCTATCTGGAGAGCGTCAAGCAGGAACTCGACCAGGCCGACTCCGAGTCCGAAGTACGGGCCGACGGCATCCCGGCCCGCGCCCTGCTCGACCGGCTCGCGCCCGGCATCCCCGACACCACCCACCCCCGCGATCTGTCCGAGGGCCAGAAACTCGCCCTCGTCCTCGCGATCCAACTCGCCGCCGCCCCCCGGGTCGTGCTCCTCGACGAGCCCACGCGCGGGCTCGACTACCGGGCCAAGGGCGAACTGATCGGGATCGTCGACGGCCTCGCGGCAGAGGGCCGCACCGTCGTCATCTCCACCCACGACGTCGAGTTCGTCGCCCGTGCCGCCGACCGGGTCGTCGTCATGGCCGAGGGGGACGTCGTCGCCGACGGACCCACCACCGAGGTCATCGTCGCCTCCCCCGTCTTCGCCCCGCAGACCGCGAAGATCCTCGCTCCCCTGCCCTACCTCACCGTGGACCAACTGGCCTCGGTACTCGACGTCCACGGAACGGACCCGAGCGCGTGAGCACCTCCCCCGCGGCCATCCGCATCCGCCCCCGAGCCGCGCTCGTCATCGCCATGGCGGCCTTCCTCGGCGTCGTCGCGTTCTTCTGGCCGTTCCTCGTCGCGCCCGGCAAGTTCGGCTCGAACTACGCCCCGCCCCTGATCTTCGGCGTGCTGCTCGTCATCGTGCTCTGCGTGGTGATCTCCGAGATAGCCGAGGGCGGCATCAACTCCAAGGCCCTGGCCATGCTGGGCGTCCTGTCCGCCGTCAACGCCGCCATCCGCCCCCTCGGCGCGGGGACCGCCGGCATCGAGACGGTCTTCTTCATCCTCGTGCTCGCGGGCCGGGTCTACGGTCCCGGCTTCGGGTTCACCCTGGGCTGCACCTCGCTCTTCGCCTCGGCGCTCATCACCGGCGGCGTCGGCCCCTGGATGCCGTACCAGATGTTCGGCTGCGCCTTCGTCGGCATGCTCGCCGGGTTCCTGCCGAAGGCCACCGGCCGTCGGGAGGTGGCCCTCCTGGCGGTGTACGGCTCGCTCTCCGGCTATCTGTTCGGCTTCCTGCTCAACCTCTCCTTCTGGCCCTTCTCCCTGGACCCGAACAGTTCCATCGCCTACCTCCCGGGACTCCCGTTCACCGAGCAGTTCCAGCGGTACCTCGCCTTCGACCTGGCGACCTCGCTCGGCTGGGACACCGGACGCGCCGTCACCAACCTCGTCGCCATCACCCTGGCCGGCCCCGCCGTCCTCACCGTCTTCCGCCGCGCCGCCCGCAAAGCCCGCTTCCAGGCCCCGATCCGCTTCGCGGGCCGGGACACGAGCCCGGACGGCACCGCCGGATGAACCACGCACCGACCACGCATTCCTTACCGAAGGGAACCTCATGCGCACCACCCTGCTCCGCCGCGCCGCCGTCACCACCACGGCCCTCGGTCTCGCCCTGACCACCGCGCCCGCGGTCGCGCAGGCCGGGACCACGGCCTCGTTCACGAACGCGCCGGTGAGAGTGACCGTCACCGTCCAGGGCCCCGACGGACTGCTCTTCCAGAAGAAGGTCTTCACCTGGGGCCACGACGTCACGACCACCACCGGCGGCACCCACAAGTGCGACGGCACCAACGGCAGCGCGCACGCCACGAAGGTCCCGACCCCGACGGCCGCCCTCGATCACGCGGCCAAGCGCAACGGCTTCACGTGGGACGGGACCTGGTACGCGTCGTTCGACGACTTCTCCGTCGACACGGTCAAGGGCGTCAGCGGCGGCGGCTCGGCGTACTGGAGCATCTCGGTGAACGGCACCCCGACCCCCGTCGGCGGCTGCCAGTTCGAGATAGAGAACGGCGACCAGGTCGCCTTCACCTGGACCTCGTTCTGACGGTCGGCGTTCTCAGGGCGGGCGACCCGGACCTCCCGTGTCCGGGCCGCCCGTGCCCTCCCGTTCGGGACACCAGGCGGGCCTGAGGCGGTGTCCGACGCTGTGAACTGCGGCGTCGCGAGCGCAATGTGGCGTGTACCGCACGTATCGAGCTGGCCGAAATTGCTTTCACCTGCATAGGATTCGGCCGTTCCGCTTGATGGCGGACGCACAACTGAATGCGTACGCGAGGGAGGGAAGCCGGTGCGAGTCCGGCGCTGACCTGCAACCGTGAGCGGTGGAGCACTCCTTGCCGCGAGCCGGATCACTCTCTCGTGTCCGTGTACTGCTTCTCACTGTCATGGTCTGCAGCGTGGAGCCCGGTCACCGCCTCCCGGGCCCTGGTGTGTTCGCCCCACGAACACGCTTCAGGGCTCCTTCCGCGTCGTCGGCGTTCCGGGGGACATGGTGCGGGCCCCTTGTCGAAGGGATCTGCGCCATGCTCGGCGTCAGACCACAGGTCAAGCTCGTCGCCGCGCTGGCCGCCGGCGGCTGTGTACTCGCCGCGGGCCTGGTCACCCTCAGCTCCAGCGCCGCCGCCGCGCCGCGACACGACCCCGCCGTGGCCGCCGCCCGATGGCAGGCCGGTGAGCTCGACAACGGTGCGATACCCGGCTTCGCCCCCGGCATGTACGACTGGGGCCTGACGATCGACACCCTCATCGCCCTGAAGGCGACGGGCACGGACGAGGCGTCGGCCGACAAGGTCGTGGACACGCTGAAGGCACACGTCCGTGACTACAACAGCTTCGACGCCTGGGGCGAGCCCGGTCAGCGGGTGGCCGGTGCCACCGCCAAGCTGCTCTATGCGGCCGTGGTCGCGGGGGAGGACCCCGCCGAGTTCGGTGCGTACGACCTGCGGCAGGAGACGCTCGACCTGATCGCCGGACCTTCCGCGGGGCTGGAGGAGGGCCGGGTGAAGGACAAGGTCGTCGGGGGCCGCGACGACAGCAACACCTTCGGTCAGTCCCTGGCCGTGCTCGGACTCGCGCGCAGCGGTGACGTGCCGCAGAGCGCCGTCGACTTCCTCATCGACCAGCAGTGCGCGGCGGGCGGCTTCCGCCTCTTCCCGTTCGACCTCGACAGCGGCGACACCACGGTGACCGGAGACTGCGACGCCCAGGGGGCGACCGTGGTACTGGACCCGGACTCCACGGCCATGGCCGTGCAGGCGCTGCTGGCCGCGGCCGAGGACGGTGCGGTGGGTGCCGCCGAGGCCGCCGGGAAGGGCGGCGACTGGCTGGCGAAGACCCAGCAGGCCGACGGCTCGCTGACCGGATCCGGCCCCACCAGCGACGCCAACGCGAACAGCACGGGCCTCGGCGGCCAGGCGCTGGCGGCGACGGGACACCAGGCGGAGGCCGACAAGGCGGCGGACTGGGTGGAGGCCCGGCAGATCAGCGCGTCGAACGGAGGAGCCGCTGCGGCGGAGAGCGGCGCCATCGCGTACAACGACGCGGCACTGGCCGACGCGAAGGCCGCCGGCATCGGCGAGTTCCGCGACCAGTGGCGCCGCGCCACGCCGCAGGCCGTGCTCGCGCTCGCGCAGGTTCCCCTGGGGAGGATCGGCCTGACCGAGCCCGGCCCCGGCCCGGACCCGACCGACGACCCGACCGGGACCCCGTCGGGCGACCCCAGCGACACCCCGACCGGCGACCCGTCGGGAGACCCCAGCGGTACCCCGTCGGACGACCCCGGCGACACCCCGACCGGCGACCCGACCGCCGACCCCAGCGGTACCCCGTCGGACGACCCGACCGATCACCCGTCGGACGATCCCGGCGCGACCGCGTCGCCCGACGGCACCGGCAGTCCGACGCCCACCGCAGCCGCGAACCCGAACACGGCCACGCCTCAGGGCGGCAGCGGCGGCGTGCTGGCCGCCACCGGCACCAGCGCCCTGGCACTCGCCGGCGTCGCGGCGGGACTCGCCGCGGCCGGCTACGCCGCGGTCCGCACCGCCAGGCGCCGCGGCGAGAGGGCGCGGGCATGAGCACCACCGCGCCGGTACGGCGCGGCATCCGTGCGGAGCGGCCCGCCCCGGCCCTCGGCACGGCCTGACTCGGCTCGGCCACCGGGGCCGCCGCCCGAACACTGCGCCCGCACTCGGCCGCGACTCCTACGCGCGGCCTCGAACAGAAGGAACGACACATGACCAGATCCACCTACAGCCACGCGGTACGCGCGCTGCGCGCCGCCGTGCTGTCCCTCGCGCTGGTCCTGGGCCTGACGGGCCTCGGCCTGGCGTCCGCCCCCGAGGCCACCGCCCTGAACGGCAAGGGGACGGCCGGCTACTGCCCGAACAGCAGCGGCGTGACCGTGGTCGTCGACTTCCAGGAGCTCGGCGGCGGCACCGTCGTCCGCTGCGCCCCCGGCGACCAGGCCACCGGCCTCGCCGCGCTGGAGAACGCCGGATTCGACGTCACCGGGACCCAGCGCTGGGGCAAGGCCTTCGTCTGCCGCATCGAGGGCAAGCCCACCGCCGCCACCGAGTCCTGTGTGAACACTCCCCCGGCCTCGGCGTACTGGTCGTACTGGCACGCCCCCAACGGCGGCAGCTGGACCTACAGCACGTCCGGCGCCTCGGGCCGCAAGCCGGCCCAGGGCAGCTTCGAGGGCTGGTCGTTCTCGCTGAACAAGACCGCGAGCACCAACCCGAAGCCGCGCGTGGCTCCCGTACGTCCGTAACCGGACCCACTTCCTCACGCATGTCACACCCCGCCCGCGATCCTGCCGAAACCGGCCCGGACCGCGGGCGGGGCCGTTTCCGCGAACGTTTCACTCTTTCCGGCGCACGCCTCGCACAGGGAACTCACGCATCGCGTTGTCCGTATTCTGATATGTCGCCGCCACGCGACCGACTGGCGGCCGACGCGGGGAGGCGGCATGAACAGGCACGTTCGACACCTGGTTCTGGACGGGGAGCGGGTGGTCGTCCTCTCGCCGAGCGAGTTCGACAAGCTGCTGGCGAGTCGCCGCCAGCTGGGTGGGCAGGCGTCGCGTGTCCGCGCGCTGCGGAGCGGGCTGCGGGAGCTCGTCGACCGGCTGGAGTCCCTGGAGAAGCGGCTGGCCTCGGCCGACCCTGCTGACACACGGGGGCTCGCCTCCGAACTCGGCGCGTGTCTTCGTCACGCCCGGAAGATGGCCCGACCGGGCGGAGCGAACCGACAGGCGACGGCACCATAAGGGGATTACTTAGGTATACCTAAGTTCGAGCTGCGACACAACATCTGCCCAGGCTGGACATCCCGGCTCCCAGATGTAGTGTTGCTCGTGCTGGTGGTTCGCCAGGCACCGATGTGCCGGGCGAGGCAAGAGGGAACCCGGTGAGAATCCGGGACTGCCCCGCAGCGGTGAGCGGGAACGACCGCCGTCATACGCACTGAGTCCGCCGGAGCGGGCTCGGGAAGCGACGGCCGGTAGGAATCCTCGGCGTATGGCGCCGAGAAGGGCCCGCGAGTCCGAAGACCTGCCACCGGTGCGTCCGCCGAATCGCGGCGTACGCGCTCCGAGGCCCCGAGGGAGGGCCGCGTGGCTGCCGCACGGACCCGGATCGGACGAGCTTTCCTCCGCCGATCCGCCGCTCGCCGTACGCTCCGCCGCGTTCCCCCCCCAGCCCCGGACACGGGAACGAGCGAGAGGAGCGGGGACCGATGAGCGGTCTCGTGTATTTCTCCAGTGTCTCGGAGAACACCAAACGCTTCGTGGAGAAGCTGGATCTGCCGGCGACGCGCATCCCCCTGCACCCGCATCGCGACGACATGCCCCGGGCCGCCGGGCCGTACGTGCTCATCGTGCCGACGTACGGCGGCGGCGAGCACGCGGGCGCGGTCCCCAAGCAGGTGATCCGCTTCCTGAACGACCCGGACAACCGTGCGCTGCTGCGCGGCGTGATCGCTTCGGGCAACACCAACTTCGGTGCGGACTACTGCCTCGCGGGCCGGGTGATCTCGGCGAAGTGCGGGGTGCCCGAGCTCTACCGATTCGAACTGCTGGGTACGGACCGCGACGTCCGCGCCGTGAAGGAAGGACTGCAGAGGTTTTGGACACGACAGTCATCGGTGACGGGACGGCCGGCGGCATGAGCGCGGTCGCCGCCCCGGCCGCCACCGCGCAGGCCGGCCCGCGCGAGTCCGTCGGCGCGCGCAAGGACTACCACGCGCTGAACGCCATGCTGAACATGTACGACTGCGACGGACGCATCCAGTTCGGCAAGGACCGCGAGGCGGTCCGCCAGTACTTCCTCCAGCACGTCAACCCGAACACGGTGGTCTTCCCCACGCTGAAGGAGAAGATCGACCACCTGATCGAGAACGACTACTACGAGGAAGCCCCGATCAGGCACTACGCCTGGCCGTTCGTGGAGGACCTGTACCGCAGGGCGTACGCGTACAAGCACCGCTTCCGCACCTTCCTGGGCGCCTTCAAGTACTACACCTCCTACACCCTGAAGACGTTCGACGGCTCCCGCTACCTGGAGCGGTACGAGGACCGCGTGGTGGCGACAGCCCTGTACCTCGGCGCCGGCGACGAGGCCCTGGCCGCCCGGCTGGTGGACGACATGATGACGGGCCGCTTCCAGCCCGCCACCCCCACCTTCCTCAACGCCGGCAAGGCCCAGCGTGGAGAGCTCGTCTCCTGCTTCCTGCTGCGGGTCGAGGACAACATGGAGTCCATCGGACGCGGGATCAATTCGGCGCTCCAGCTGTCCAAGCGCGGCGGCGGCGTGGCCCTGCTGCTGACGAACCTGCGCGAGCGCGGGGCCCCGATCAAGAAGATCGAGAACCAGGCGTCCGGTGTGGTGCCGGTGATGAAGTTGCTGGAGGACTCCTTCTCCTACGCCAACCAGCTCGGCGCCCGCCAGGGGGCCGGCGCGGTGTACCTGCACGCGCACCACCCCGACATCATGCGGTTCCTGGACACCAAGCGGGAGAACGCCGACGAGAAGATCCGCATCAAGACCCTCTCCCTGGGGGTCGTGGTCCCGGACATCACCTTCGAACTCGCCAAGCGCAACGAGGACATGCACCTGTTCTCCCCGTACGACGTGGAGCGCGAGTACGGAAAGCCGCTCGCGGACCTGTCCGTCAGCGAGCACTACGACGACATGGTCGCCAACCCGCGGATCCGCAAGACCGCGCTCAGCGCCCGCGAGTTCTTCAAGACGGTCGCGGAGCTGCAGTTCGAGTCGGGCTATCCCTACCTGTTGTTCGAGGACACCGTCAACCGTGCCAACCCGGTCCCCGGCTGGATCAACATGTCCAACCTGTGCTCGGAGATCCTCCAGGTCAACACTCCCAGCACCTACGACGCGGCACTCGGCTACGAGACCGTCGGCCGGGACGTCTCCTGCAATCTCGGCTCTCTCAACATCGCCGCCGCCATGGCCTCCCCCGACCTCGGGGCGACGGTGGAGACCGCGGTGCGCGCCCTGACCTCCGTCTCCGACCAGTCCGACATCGGCGCCGTGCCCTCCGTGGCCCGCGGCAACGACCTGTCCCACGCCATCGGCCTCGGCCAGATGAACCTCCACGGCTACCTGGCCTCGCAGCGCATCCACTACGGCAGCGAGGAAGGAGTGGACTTCACCGACATGTACTTCTACACCGTCGCCTATCATGCGCTGCGCGCCTCGAACCGGATCGCGACCGAGCGCGGCACGGCGTTCGACGGCTTCGCCGGCTCCGCGTACGCCGACGGCTCGTACTTCGACAAGTACACCGACCGCACCTGGGAACCGGCCACCGCACGCGTGCGGGACCTCTTCGCGGAAGCCGGGATCCACCTCCCCACGCGCGACGACTGGCGGGAGCTGAAGAGGTCGGTCCAGGCGCACGGCATCTACAACCAGTACCTCCAGGCCGTCCCTCCCACCGGGTCCATCAGCTACATCAACGACGCCACCGCCTCCATCCACCCGGTCGCCGCCAAGGTGGAGATCCGCAAGGAGGGCAAGCTCGGCCGCGTCTACTACCCGGCACCGCACCTGGACGACGACAACGCGGAGTACTTCCAGGACGCGTACGAGATCGGCGCCGAAAAGATCATCGACACCTACGCGGCGGCGACCCAGCACGTGGACCAGGGCCTGAGCTGCACGCTCTTCTTCCGGGACACCGCCACCACCCGCGACCTGAACAGGGCGCAGATCCACGCCTGGCGCAAGGGCATCAAGACCCTCTACTACATCCGGCTGCGCCAGGAGGCCCTCGAAGGCACCGAGATCGAGAACTGCCTCTCCTGCACCCTGTGACCGCCACCCCGCCCGCACAGCTCACGAAAGCACCAGCGATGACCACCACGCCCGCACCGCTGACCGAGGTGTCGGTCACCCCTCCCTCCTACCGCCACGACCCCCTGGCACGGTTGCGCCCGGTCAACTGGAACCGGGTGACCGACGAGAAGGACCTGGAGGTGTGGAACCGGCTCACCGCCAACTTCTGGCTGCCGGAGAAGGTCCCGCTCTCCAACGACGTGAGCGCCTGGCAGCAGCGTCTCAGCCCGGAGGAACGCACCCTCACCATGCGGGTGTTCACGGGACTGACCATGCTCGACACGGTCCAGGCCACCGTCGGGGAGATCGTCCAGATCCAGGACGCCCGTACCGAGCACGAGGAGGCGGTGTACACCAACATCGCCTTCATGCAGGCCGTCCACGCCCGCAGCTACTCGTCCGTGTTCTCCACCCTCGCCACCACCCCGGAGATCGACGCCGCCTACCGCTGGGCGGTGGACAACGACGTCCTCCAGCAGCGCTGCAAGACGGTCCTCGCCCACTACTACGGTGACGACCCGCTCAAGCGGAAGGTCGCCTCCACTCTCCTGTCGTCGCTGCTGCTGTACGCAGGCTTCTACCTTCCGCTGCACTTCTCCACCCACGCCCTGCTGACGAACACGGCCGACATGATCCGGCTGATCCTCCGCGACAAGGCCGTGCACGGCTACTACTCCGGCTACAAGTACCAGCGGGGGCTGGAGAAGCTCACGAAGGCCGGTCAGGACGAGATGCGCGAGTTCACCGACGCGCTGCTGGACGAGCTCTACGAGCTGGAGCTGCAGTACTCGGGCGAGCTCTACGAGCCGCTCGGTCTCATGGACGACGTGGCCGTGTTCGTCCGCTACAACGCCAACAAGGCCCTGATGAACCTCGGCCACCCGACCCGATTCGGCGCCACGGAGACCGAGGTCAACCCCGAGATCCTCGCCGCTCTGTCCCCCGGGGCGGACGAGAACCACGACTTCTTCTCCGGCTCGGGCTCGTCCTACGTGATGGGCAAGGCCGAGGACACCGCCGACGACGACTGGGACTTCTGAGAACCACCATGACCACCGATGCCCTCACCGCACCGCCCTCGGCCGACCCGTGCGTCCTGCTCAAGCACGGCGAGGCCTTCCTCAAGGGCCGCAACCGCCACCGCTTCACGGAGCGCCTGCACGACAACCTCCGTGTCGCGCTGCGGGGCGTCGGCGGCTCCACCTGGATCAAGAACGCACAGCACGTGACCGTGCTCGGCGGACAGGTCCCGCAGGACGTCCTCGTCGAGCGGGCACGCAACGTGATCGGCTTCACCTCGGTGGAGCCGGCTGTACGCGTCCCCAGCACCCTGGAGATCATCACCGCCACGGCCGTCGACACGCTGCGCACCCTGCACGGGAGCGGAACCGTGTCGAGCTTCGCCGTCCGGGTGAAACGGCGGGACAAGCAGTTCCCGCTCACCTCGGCCCCCATGGAGCGCCACCTCGGAGCCCGCATACGCGAAGCGCTACCCGCCCTGTCCGTCGACCTCACCGCGCCCGGGGTCACCCTGACCGTGGCGATCGACCGAAAGGAGACCTACCTCTCCTGGGCGCGCCATTCCGGTCTGAGCGGCCTTCCGGTCGGCTCCAGCGGCCGGGCACTGGTGCTGCTGTCCGGCGGCTACGACTCCCCCGTCGCCGCACACCGTGCCATGCGCCGGGGCCTGGCCTGCGACTTCGTCCACTTCAGCGGAGCGCCTTACACGAATCCTGCGTCCGTCTACAAGGCCTACGCTCTCGCCCGCCGGCTGAACGAGTTCCAGCCGCCCGGGACCCTGCACCTCATAGCCCTCGGCCAGGCACAGAAACAGCTCGCGATCGCGGGCGCGGGGCGGCTCCAGGTGGTGGCCCAGCGCCGGCTCATGGTGCGTACCGCCTCCGCACTCGCGGCCGGCACCGGCGCCGAGGCTCTCGTCACGGGCGACAGCCTCGGGCAGGTGGCGAGCCAGACCCTGGCCAACCTCGTCGCCGTCGACGAAGCCGCGTCCCTACCCGTACTGCGCCCACTGATCGGGCGGGAGAAGCAGGAGATCATCGACGAGGCCCGGGCGATCGGAACCGCGGACGTCTCGGTACTCCCGGACGAGGACTGCTGCAGCCTGCTCGCCCCGCCCCGGGCGAGCACCAGCACCCGGGTGGCACACGTGGAGGCGGTGGAGAAGCGCCTGGAGCTGGACGAGCTGATCGAGACCCTGCTCGCCTCGGCCGAGGTCCTGCGGCCGGGTGAGGACGAGGGCAGGACCGCCCCGCCCCGGCTGCCCGACATCCCCGGGCAGCGGGTCCGCGGTCTCCGGCCGTCCCTCCCGTGACACCACACGGCCGGGGCACCGCCTGCATCACGGAACGTCACTACCGAAAACAGCGGGGCAGGGGCGGCCGACGGCTCGGCAGCCGACGTCCCGGCCACCTCGGTGCGCCTGAGAGCAGCGGCGTCGAACTCCGCTCCGACGGTCGCCGAGTTCGCATGACGGCTCATCAGAAATGAGGCCGTCCGTGCGTCAGACATACGTCAGACATACGTCAAGATACCGCCCGTAACGCACGTGGCGCACATCATGCACACTCAGGAAAACCGCAGTTCAGCGGCCCTTCTCGGCAGGTTCAAGGATCGCGACGCACTCCACATGATGCGTCATCGGAAACAGATCGAACGCCCTCAGCGTCCGTACCCGGTAGCCCCGCTCCCCGAAGTAGGCGAGGTCTCGGGCCAGGGCCGCCGGGTCGCAGGCTACGTAGGCGATGCGGCGGGCGCCGAGGGTCGTCAGGTGGTGGACCGTCTGCTTGCCGGCGCCGGCACGCGGGGGGTCGAGGACGATGAGGTCGACCTCGGTGATGCCGGTGCGCGGGAGGACCGATTCGACCTTGCCCTGTTCGATGCGGACCCGCTCGAAGTGCTGCAGGTTGTGGCGGGCGTCTTCCACCGCGCGCTTGCCGGACTCGATGCCGAGGACCGCGCCCCGGTCGCCGACGCGGTCCGCGAGGGCGCCCGCGAAGAGGCCGACGCCGCAGTAGAGATCGAGGGCGGTGTCCCCCTTGCGCGGCAGGAGGCCCTGCATGACGGCCTTCATCAGGGTGTCGGCGGCCTTCGGGTGGATCTGCCAGAAGCCGCCGCTGCCCACCCGGTGGGTGCGCTCGTCGGCGCGCTCGCGGACGAAGGCGCGGCCGTGGACGCGGTGGACCCCGCCGTCCTTCTCGTCGACCCGCATGACCGAGACCGGCTTGTCGAGCTCGACCAGGGGCAGGCGGGCGCCCGGGCGGGGGGTCAGGATGACCTGGCGGTCGTTCGAGCCCGAGGCCGCGATCGCCTCGACCGAGGCCATGCCCTCCCAGGTGCGCTGCTCGACGCCGAGCTCCGAGACGCCCTGGGCGGCGATCATGCAGTGGTCGATGACCTCGACGTCGTGGGAGCGGTGCTTGCGCAGGCCCGCGCGGCCCTCGGGGTCGATCGCGTACTGGACGCGGGTGCGCCACTGCGGGACCTCGCCGGCGGGCAGCTTGTCGCCCTCGGCCGGCATGACCGTGCCGTCCCAGCCGGCCTCCTCCGGGGTGAGCCCGGCCAGGCGCTGGAGCTGCTCCGCGATCACCTCGCCCTTGAGCCGGCGCTGGGCGCCGGGCTTGGCGTGCTGCCAGTCGCAGCCGCCGCACTTGCCGGGGCCGGCGAAGGGGCAGGGGGCCTCGACCCGGTCCTTGGACGGGTCAAGGATCTCGACCGCGTCGGCCCGCAGGAAGCGGGAGGTCTCCTCGCCCTCGGTGACGCGGGCGAGGACCCGCTCCCCCGGCAGGGCGTGGCGGACGAAGAGGACCCGGCCGGACTCCGTACGGGCGATGCAGTGGCCGCCGTGGGCGACCGGGCCGACCTCGACCTCGTACTCCTCCCCGACCAGCGACGAGACAGGGGTGTTCTGCATGGCGGGGAGCTCCAAGGGGAAGGGGTGCGGGCTGCCGTTCGGACGGCAGCCCACCAGTCTAGCCCGGTCTTTCCCGTCGTTCTCCCGGGGCGGCCTAGGGGGTGTTCTTTCCGGCCGGTTCCTTGTGGCCCTTCTCCACCGGGCCCCGGCGGACCGCGCCCGGCGCGTTCCACTCCTGGCGCTTCCTGGCCCGCTTCCGCGCGGCCTCGGAGGACCGGAGCTGGTACGGGACCGAGGTCACCATCACGCCCGGGGTGAAGAGCAGCCGGCCCTTGAGGCGCAGGGCGCTCTGGTTGTGCAGCAGGTGCTCGTACCAGTGGCCGACGACGTACTCGGGGATGTAGACGGAGACGGCGTCGCGCGGGCTCTCGCGGCGCAGGCTCTTCACGTACTCGATCACCGGGCGGGTGACCTCGCGGTACGGCGAGTCGAGGATCTTGAGCGGGACGTTGATGCCACGCCGCTCCCACTCCTCCTTGAGGGCCTTCGTATCGGCCGGGTCGACGTTGACGGTCAGCGCCTCCAGCTCGTTCGCGTGCATGAGCTTGGCGTAGGCCAGGGCGCGGAGGGTGGGCTTGTGGAGCCTGGAGACGAGGACGATGGAGCGGACCCGGGAGGGGCGCACGTACTCGTCGGGCCGCTCCTCGGCGGCGGCGATCTCCGCGGCCACCGAGTCGTAGTGCCTGCGGATCGCGGTCATCGTTCCGTAGAAGATGACCATGCCGAGCAGGGCGACCCAGGCGCCGTGGGTGAACTTGGTGGCGAGGACGACGACCAGGACGAGGCCGGTGAAGAAGGCGCCGAAGGCGTTGATCGCGCGGGAGCGGATCATGTGGCGGCGCTTGGCCGGGTCCTGCTCGTCCTTCAGGTGCCGGTTCCAGTGCCGGACCATGCCGATCTGGCTGAGGGTGAAGGAGACGAAGACGCCGACGATGTACAGCTGGATCAGCCGGGTCGAATCGGCCCCGTAGAGCCAGACGAGGAGGGCGGCGGCGCCGGCGAGGAGCACGATGCCGTTGGAGAAGGCGAGGCGGTCGCCGCGGGTGTGCAGCTGGCGCGGCAGGTAGCGGTCCTGGGCGAGGATCGAGCCGAGGAGCGGGAAGCCGTTGTACGCGGTGTTCGCGGCCAGGAAGAGGACGAGCGCGGTGGCGGCGGCGAGGACGACGAAGAGGAACGTCCCGTCGCCGAAGACGGCGGCCGCGACCTGCGAGATGACCGGGTCCTGGACGTAGTCCGGGCCGACCGGGACGCCGTTGAGGATCAGGTCCTGGGCGGGCTTCTCCGCCATCCGGACGTCGGTGGCCATGGCCAGGAAGATGATGCCGCAGAACATGGTGACGGCCAGGCCGCCCATGAGGGCGAGCGTGGTGGCGGCGTTCTTCGACTTCGGCTTGCGGAAGGCGGGGACGCCGTTGGAGATGGCCTCGACGCCGGTGAGCGCGGCGCAGCCGGAGGAGAAGGCGCGCAGCAGCAGGAAGACGAGGGCGAATCCGGCCAGTCCCTGGTGTTCGGGTTTGATCTCGAAGTCGGCGGTGGGGGCCTTCATCGTGTCGCCGAGGACGATGCCCCGGTAGGCGCCCCAGGCGATCATCAGGAAGACGCCGGTGACGAAGACGTACGTCGGGATGGCGAAGAGGGTGCCGGACTCCTTCACCCCGCGCAGGTTCATCAGGGTGAGCAGCACGATGACGGCGACCGCGCAGGCGACCTTGTGCTCGACGACGAAGGGGATCGCCGAGCCGAGGTTCTCGATGCCCGAGGAGATGGAGACGGCGACGGTCAGGACGTAGTCGACGAGCAGGGCGCTCGCCACGGTGAGTCCGGCCTTCGGCCCGAGGTTGGTGTTGGCGACCTCGTAGTCGCCGCCGCCGCTCGGGTAGGCGTGCACGTTCTGCCGGTAGGAGGCGACGACCGTGAACATCAGGACGACGACCGCGAGCGCGATCCAGGGGCTGAAGTGGTAGGCCGACAGACCTGCTACGGAGAGGACGAGGAGGACCTCGCCGGGCGCGTACGCCACCGAGGAGAGCGGGTCGGAGGCGAAGACGGGGAGGGCGATCCGCTTCGAGAGGAGCGTTTCTCCGAGCTTGTCGCTGCGCAGGGCCCGCCCGATCAGGATCCGTTTGGGCACGTCGGTCAGTTTGGACACGGAGAGGATCGTAAGCGTTCGAAAAGCGTCAAGTTCACCGCGACCCCCTTGTCCTCACGGATCCATACGGAATCTTTCCGCGGACCACCTCGGATGCGGCCCCCGTAGGCGTTGCCGCTTAAGCTCGGAGCGGGCGACCCGGCAGGGCGTCGCCCGCCGCGGCCCGGGCGGTTCGGGCGAGGAAAGTTGTGAGCAGGTTGTTTTCGCAGGTCAGCAAGGCGATCAGGAGTGCGGGGTAAGGGGACGTGCACATCGTCATCATGGGCTGCGGGCGAGTGGGAGCCGCTCTCGCGCAGACCCTCGAACAGCAGGGGCACACGGTCGCGGTCGTGGACCAGGACCCGACGGCCTTCCGGCGCCTGGGGTCGGGTTTCGGCGGTCGGCGCGTCACGGGCGTGGGGTTCGACCAGGACACGCTGCGCGAGGCCGGGATCGAGGACGCCGGGGCCTTCGCCGCGGTGAGCAGCGGCGACAACTCGAACATCATCGCGGCGCGGGTCGCGCGCGAGATGTTCGGCATCGAGAACGTGGCGGCGCGGATCTACGACCCGCGCCGCGCCGAGGTCTACCAGCGCCTGGGCATCCCGACGGTCGCGACGGTCCGCTGGACCGCCGACCAGATGCTGCGGCGGCTGCTGCCCTCGGGCGCGGAGCCGCTGTGGACGGACCCGAGCGGCGGCGTGCAGCTCGCCGAGGTGCACACCTCGCCGGCCTGGATCGGCCACAAGATCAGCCGGCTCCAGGACGAGACGGGGGTGCGCGTGGCGTTCCTGACCCGGCTCGGCGAGGCCGTCATCCCCTCGTCGCAGACGGTGCTCCAGGAGGGCGACCTGGTGCACGTGATGATGCGTACGGACGAGATCGCGAAGGTCGAGGAGGCCTTCGCGGAGGGTCCCGAGGAGGGTGGTCACTGATGCGTGTCGCCATTGCGGGCGCGGGTGCGGTGGGCCGTTCCATCGCGGGCGAGCTCCTGGAGAACGGGCACGAGGTGCTGCTCGTCGACAAGGCGCCGACCGCCATCTCGGTCGAGCGGGTGCCGCAGGCGGAGTGGCTGCTCGCCGACGCCTGCGAGATCACCTCCCTGGACGAGGCGGCGCTCCAGCGCTGCAACGTGGTGATCGCGGCGACCGGCGACGACAAGGTGAACCTGGTCGTCTCGCTGCTCGCCAAGACCGAGTACGGCGTGCCGCGGGTGGTCGCCCGGGTGAACAACCCGAAGAACGAGTGGCTGTTCAACGAGGCGTGGGGCGTGGACGTGGCCGTCTCGACGCCGCGTCTGATGTCGGCCCTGGTGGAGGAGGCGGTGAGCGTCGGCGACCTGGTCCGGCTGCTGCGCTTCAGCCACGGCGACGCGAACCTGGTCGAGCTGACGCTTCCGCCGGAGTCGGCCGTCGCCGGCACCTCGGTCGGGGACGTGGACTGGCCGCAGGACACCTCGCTGGTGACGATCATCCGCGGTTCGCGGGTGCTCACGCCGAGCCCCGAGGAGACCCTGGAGGCCGGTGACGAGCTGCTGTTCGTGGCCGCGCAGGCCCGCGAGGAGCAGTTGGAGGACCTGCTGCAGGTGCGTCGCGAGACGCCCTGACGGCAGACTGCCGTACGGAAGGGCCCGGACCTGTCCACCAGGTCCGGGCCCTTCTCCGTGCATACGGTGGACGTGCCGGGGGCGGGCAGCCCCGGCTCCGGGGCTCAGGCCTCCGGCCGGCCCTCGGCCGCGGCCGCCTCCTCGCGCGCCTTCTCCGCGCGCTCCTCCGCCTCCATCTCGGCGAAGACGTCGATCGGCGGCGGGGCCTTCGCGAGGAACACCCAGGTGAGGTAGACCGCGAGCAGGAACGGCGGGATCTTCAGGGCGACGGAGACCCAGCCGAACCGGGTCGGGTCGGCCCAGAAGTACAGCGGGAAGAGGATGGCGCACTTGCCGAGCAGGATCAGGCCCCAGGCCCAGCTCGCCTTGGTGTACGCCTTCTTGCGGCCCGGGTTGCGGGTGCGCCAGGAGAGGTTCTCCTTGAAGACCGGGCCGAGGATCAGGCCGATCAGGGGCACTCCGGCCATGGCGGTGACGATGTACGCGAGGGCGAGGCCCAGCGTGTACAGCATGCCCGGCAGGTAGAAGTCCTTGGCGTTGCCCGTCATCATCGCGAAGACCACGCCGAAGGCGACGCCGAAGACGCCGCTGAAGGCGTGCTTGACGGTGTCGCGGCGGATCAGCCGGACGGCGACGAGGACGAGGGAGACCGCGAGCGCGGCGATCGCCGAGGCGTACAGGTTCTTGTTGACCGTGAAGATCGTGACGAACAGCAGGCCCGGCACGACCGTCTCGACCATGCCCCGCAGACCGCCGAAGGCCTCGAACAGCGCGGCCTCGGTGGCCTCCTTCGAGGCGCGTGCGTCCTGGGCGCCCTGGTCCGTGCTGGTCGGCTTGTCGAGGGACGTCACCGGCTACTCCTGTCCGAGCGGTCGGAGCTCGTATTTGGGGTTGAAGAGGACCCGCCTGCCGTGGCTCAGGGAGATCCGGCCGGAGGCGATCAGCTTGCGGCCGGGCTCGATGCCCACGATGGAGCGGCGGCCGAGCCAGACGACGTCGAGCGGCGCCGTGCCGTCGAAGAGCTCGGCCTCAAGGGCGGGCACACCGGCCCGGGGGCGCAGCGTGACCGTGCGCAAGGTACCAGTCACCTTGACTATCTGGCGGTCGGAGCAGTCGGAGATACGTGTGCACCCCGACGCCTCGGCGTCCTCCTGGAGCTCCTCGGACTCCAGGTCCTCGGACGAGGAGGAGAGCCGGTCGAGCATCCGGCGGAACCTCCCGGCCGGCTTCTCTGTACGCGGTGCAGCACTCATACAGAAAGCGTACCGGCCGCCGCCGTCACGGGGACCGGGCCCGGGGCGCCCCTCCGTACGGCGTCCGGTTCAGCGTTCGAAGCGGTACCCCATGCCCGGTTCGGTGACGAAGTGGCGCGGGTGGGAGGGGTCGCGCTCCAGCTTGCGGCGGAGCTGCGCCATGTACACCCGGAGGTAGTTGGTCTCCGTGCCGTACGACGGTCCCCAGACCTCCTGGAGGAGCTGCTTCTGGCCGACCAGGCGGCCGCTGTTGCGGACGAGGACTTCGAGGAGGTGCCATTCGGTGGGGGTGAGCCGGACGTCCCGGCCGTCGCGGTGGACCTTCTTCGCCGCCAGGTCGACGGTGAAGTCCTCGGTCTCGACGACCGCGATCCCGCCCTCGGGGACGCCGACGGGCTCGTTCCGGCGCACGGCGGCGCGCAGCCGGGCGAGCAGTTCGTCCATGCCGAAGGGCTTGGTGACGTAGTCGTCGGCGCCCGCGTCGAGGGCCTCGACCTTCTCGTCGGAGGTCTGCCGGGCGGAGAGGACCAGGATCGGCACCCGCGTCCAGCCGCGCAGGCCCTTGATGACCTCGACGCCGTCCATGTCGGGCAGGCCGAGGTCGAGGACGACGACGTCGGGGTGCCGGTCGGCGGCGAGGCGGAGGGCGGTGGCGCCGTCGGGGGCGGAGTCGACCTCGTACTTGCGCGCCTTGAGGTTGATCACCAGGGCGCGGACGATCTGCGGCTCGTCGTCGACCACGAGGACCCGGGTCATGGGGTGATGCCTTCCTTTTCGGCCGCCGTGCGGGCGGACGGGACGGTGGTACGGGTACGGGTACGGGGCGGGGGCGCGGTTCAGGTCACCGCGTGGGCCGGCAGGTCGGCGGCCGGGGCCGGGGGCCCGCCCCGCGCGGCCCGCAGGGTGAGCACCATGGTGAGGCCGCCGCCCGGGGTGTCCTCGGCGCCGAGGGTCCCGCCCATGGCCTCGGCGAAGCCGCGGGCCACCGCCAGGCCGAGGCCGACGCCGGAGCCGCGCGGGGCGTCGCCGAAGCGCTGGAAGGGTTCGAAGATGCCGTCCTTGGCCTCGTCGGGGACGCCGGGGCCGCGGTCCACGACCCGCAGTTCGACCCGGTCGCCCAGGGCGCTGGCGGCGACGGTGACGGGCACGCCCCCGGGGCTGTACTTCACGGCGTTCTCCACGATGTTGGCGACGGCCCGCTCCAGGAGGCCCTTGTCGACCTCGACCATGGGCAGCGTCTCGGGGATGTCGAGCTCGGCGCTGCCGTCCGGCACTCCCCCGAGGGCCATGGGGACGACCTCGTCGAGGTCGACGACCCGCATGAGGGGGGCGACGGTGCCGGTCCGGAGCCGGGACATGTCGAGGAGGTTGCCGACGAGGTGGTCGAGGCGGTCGGCCCCGGCCTCGATGCCCTCCAGGAGCTCGGCCCGGTCCTCCTCGGACCACTCGACGTCGTCGGAGCGGAGGGAGGAGACGGAGGCCTTGATGCTCGCGAGCGGGGTCCGCAGGTCGTGGCTGACGGCGGCGAGCAGGGAGGTGCGGATCTTGTTGCCCTCGGCCAGCTTCCGGGCCTCCTCCGCCTCGCCGACGAGCCGCTGCCGGTCGAGGACGACGGCGGCCTGGGCGGCGAAGGCGCCGAGGACCCGCCGGTCCTCCGCGGGCAGCACCCGGCCGGAGAGGGCGAGCGCCAGGCGGTCCCCGACCGGCATGTCGACGTCCGCGTCCTCCGGCCGGACCGCCGGGTGGGGGCCGACGCTCGCGACGGGCGTCCACGGTTCGACGTCGTCCTCGCGCTCCAGGAGAGCGACCGACTCCATGGAGAAGGTCTCGCGGACCCGTTCGAGGAGGGCGTCGAGGCTGGTCTCGCCGCGCAGCACGCTGCCCGCGAGGTACGAGAGCACCTCGGACTCGGCGCGCAGCCGGGCGGCCTGGTGGGTGCGGCGGGCGGCCAGGTCGACCACCGAGGCGACCGACATCGCGACGCCGAGGAAGACGGCGAGGGCGACGATGTTCTTGGGGTCGGCGATGGTGAGGCGGTGGACGGGCGG
Source organism: Streptomyces bikiniensis (assembly GCA_000716465.1). GTDB lineage: Bacteria > Actinomycetota > Actinomycetes > Streptomycetales > Streptomycetaceae > Streptomyces > Streptomyces bikiniensis. The sequence goes on along the minus strand of JNWL01000002.1, from coordinate 10,234 downwards.
GGTGAAGAACCAGTTGAGGAGGAGCGAGCCGGCGGCGGCCGAGGCGAGCGCCGGCAGGAACCCGCCGAGCAGCGCGGAGGCCACCGTCAGGGCGAGGAAGAGCAGCATGTCGTTGGCGAGCCCGAGGTCGGCGTCGACATGGGTGAGGAGCAGGGCGAGGCAGGCGGGGCCCGCGACGCCGACCGTCCAGGCGGCGAGGATGCGGGAGCGGCCGAGGCGGGCGCCGCGCGCGACCGGCAGGCCGCGGCCCTTGGCGACCTCGCCGTGGGTGACGATGTGGACGTCGAGGTCGGGTCCGGAGTCGCGGGCGACGGTCTGGCCGACGCCGGGGCCGAGGACGTACTGCCAGGACCGGCGGCGGCTGGAGCCGAGGACGATCTGGGTGGCGTTGACCCCGCGGGCGAACTCCAGGAGCGCGGTGGGGACGTCGTCGCCGATGACGTGGTGGAACGTGCCGCCGAGGTCCTCGACCAGGGTGCGCTGGACGGCCAGCTCCTTCGGGGAGGCCGCGGTGAGTCCGTCGCTGCGGGCGATGTAGACGGCGAGGACCTCTCCCCCGGCGCCCTTCTCGGCGAGGCGGGTGGCCCGGCGTATGAGGGTGCGGCCCTCGGGGCCGCCGGTCAGGCCGACGACGATGCGCTCCCGGGCCTGCCAGGTGGAGCGGATGTTGTGCTCGCCCCGGTACTTGCGGAGGTACTCGTCGACCCGGTCGGCGGTCCAGAGCAGCGCCAGTTCGCGCAGGGCGGTGAGGTTGCCGGGGCGGAAGTAGTTGGAGAGGGCCGCGTCGACCTTGTCGGAGGTGTAGACGTTGCCGTGGGCCATCCGGCGCCGCAGCGCCTCCGGGCTCATGTCGACCAGTTCGATCTGGTCCGCCCGGCGCACGACCTCGTCGGGGACGGTCTCCCGCTGGCGCACGCCCGTGATCGCCTCGACCACGTCGCCGAGCGACTCCAGGTGCTGGATGTTGACGGTGGAGACGACGTCGACGCCGGCCGCGAGCAGTTCGGCGACGTCCTGCCAGCGCTTGGGGTTGCGGGAGCCGGGCGCGTTCGTGTGGGCGAGCTCGTCCACGAGGGCGACCGCGGGGCGGCGGGCCAGGACCGCGTCGACGTCCATCTCGGTGAGGGTGGCGCCCCGGTGTTCCAGGGTGCGGCGCGGCACCTGCTCCAGGCCGCGCAGCACGGTCTCCGTGCGCGGGCGTCCGTGGTGCTCCACGAACGCGACCACGCAGTCCGTGCCGCGCTCCACCCGGCGGTGGCCCTCGGAGAGCATCGCGTAGGTCTTGCCGACGCCCGGCGCAGCGCCGAGGTAGATGCGTAGCTTGCCGCGTCCCATGGCTCGACCATACGTCCAGCCGACCGGCCGTCCCGCACGCGGAGAACGGTCGCGGGCGGTATTGACGTGATCCTGATGCCCGCCCGCGTCCGGGGCCGTCTCCCCGATCCGGCACGATCCGGAAGGATCCGGAAGACGGGTCCCGGGTGTCCTCAGGCCTCCAGGATCTCGCCGTCGCGCAGCTCCAGGACCCGGTCCGCCAGACCCAGGAGCTGGGGGTCGTGGGTGGCGACCAGGGCCGTGCAGCCCTCGCTGCGGACCACGGCGCGCAGCAGCTGCATGACGGCGAGGCCGGTCTCGGCGTCGAGCTGGCCGGTCGGCTCGTCGGCTATGAGCAGGGCCGGCCTGTTGGCGAGGGCGCGGGCGATGGCGACGCGCTGCTGCTGGCCGCCGGAGAGCTCGCCGGGCCGCTGGGCCGCGTGGTCGGCGAGGCCCACCAGGCCGAGCAGCAGGGCCACCCGCTCCTCGCGCTCCTTCGGGTCCGCCCTGCGCAGCCGCAGGGGGACGCCCACGTTCTCCGCGGCGGAGAGGATCGGGAGGAGGCCGAAGGACTGGAAGACGAAGCCGATCCGGTCGCGGCGCAGCTCCAGGAGTCCGCTCTCGCCGAGCGTGGAGAGGTCGGTGCCGTCGATGACGATCCGGCCGCCGTCGGCGCTGTCGAGACCGCCCACGAGGTTGAGCAGGGTCGTCTTGCCGGAGCCGGAGCGGCCCTTGAGGGCGACGAGCTCGCCGCGCGGGATGTCGAAGGAGACGCCGCGCAGGGCGTGGACCGCGGCCTCGCCCGTGCCGTACGAGCGGCGCAGGTCCTCGACGCGGACCATGGGCCGGTCCGCCGGGTCCTCGACGACGGCCGTCGCGGACCCCGTGCTGCTCTCGCTCACCGTGTGCTCCCCCTCTTCGAACGCGTGCGCTCGCCAGTATGGTCCGGCGCGGGTCCGGAGGACCAGGGGCGGGGCTCCGGCCTGTGGACAACCGGGGAGAGCGGGACACGCCGGTGGGCCGTCTCCCGTACCTCGCGGTCGGGAGACGGCCCACCGGCCTCGTCCACGGGCTTCCGCAGCCCGTCGTTCAGCGGATCTCGGAGATCTCCGGGCCGCGCTGGAGCTGGCCCATGCCGCCGGAGAAGCGGGAGTTCTCCTGCTCCTCCTGCTGCACGCCGTCCGGCACCATCTGCGCGTCGTTCGGCAGCTTGAGGACGATCGGGTCGCGCGGGGCCATCGGGCCGTCGCCGCGGACGACCACGGTGTCGCGGACGATCTGCTCCAGGAGGCCGGCCGCCTCGGGCTGGACCGCGCCCTGTCCGGAGATCACTCCGCGCAGGAACCAGCGGGGCCCGTCGACGCCCACGAAGCGCACGAGCTGCACGCCCCGGTTGCCGTCCGGCAGCTGCACGGGGACCTGCGCGCGCAGCTCCCAGCCCAGCGGCCCCTCGACCTCGTCGATGACACCGCCCTGCTGCACGATGCCCGTGGCGATCTCGTCACGGACCTCGCCCCAGATGCCCTCGTTCTTGGGGGCGGCGAAGGCCTGGAGCTGCACCGCGCTGTCGCGCAGCACGACGGTGGCCGCGACGATCGCGTCGCCCGCCACCTCGACCCGCAGCTCCATTCCCTCGACGCCGGGTACGAAGATCCCGCCGAGGTCCACGCGGCCCTCGTCGGGCTTGGTGACCTCGGAGATGTCCCAGGGCCCGTCGGGCCGGGGCGCGGGCGGAAGGTTCACCCGACGCGGCTCGGCCGCGTCGTCCTCGTCCTCCACCGCGTCGACGACCTGCTCGGCCTCGCCCGCCGCGTCCTCGGCGGCACCGCTCTTCTTGCGACGTCCGAACACGTCACTGTCCTTCCCGGTCGGATACGACCGAAGCGTATCGATTCCCACCCGTTGTGCCGTCCACGGCGGCGTGGCCGCCGGTGGACCCGAAGCCCCCCTCGGCCCGCGCCGAACCGGGAAGTTCCGCCACCTCGTGGAAGCGCACCTTCTCGACCTGCTGGACGACGAGTTGGGCAATCCGGTCGAATCGCTCGAACCGCACGCTCTCGCGCGGGTCGAGGTTGACCACGATCACCTTGATCTCTCCACGGTACCCGGCATCCACCGTCCCCGGGGCATTCACGAGCGCCACTCCGCAGCGGGCCGCGAGGCCGGAGCGCGGATGCACGAAGGCGGCGTACCCGTCGGGGAGGGCCAGGGAGACGCCGGTGGGCAGGACGGCGCGCTCGCCGGGGGCCAGGACGGCGGCCTCCGTGGTCACGAGGTCGGCGCCGGCGTCGCCGGGGTGCTCGTAGGCCGGAATGGGGACCTCGGGGTCCACGCGCCGGATCAGTACGTCGACGGGGTTGCGCATCAGGGGTTCACCTCGAAGGCGCGGGCGCGCCTGACCTGGTCGGGGTCGGACATGGCCGCCCGGATCTCCTCCGGGCGCCCGTTGTCGATGAAGTGGTCGACCTTGACCTCGATGAAGAGGGCGTCGGCGCGGACGGCGACGGGGCCCTCGGGCCCGCCGATCCGGCCGACGGCGGTCGAGTAGAGCTTGCGGCCGTGCACGGCGGTGACGGCGGCCTCCAGGTGGAGCACGGTGCCGACCGGCACGGGCCGGAGGAAGTCGGTCTCCAGGCGTCCGGTCACGGCGATGACCCGCAGCAGCCAGTTGAGGGAGCCGAGGGTCTCGTCGAGCGCGGTGGCGAGGACGCCGCCGTGCGCGAGGCCGGGGGCGCCCTGGTGGTCGGCGGTGACCGTGAACTCGGCGGTGACGGTCACGCCCTCGCCCGCCCGCGCCTCCAGGTGGAGGCCGTGGGGCTGCCCGCCGCCGCATCCGAAACAGTGCCCGTAGTGCGAGCCGAGGAGCTCGCCGGGGGCCGGCGCGTCGGGGTGGCGTACCGGCGGTATGGCGTCGGCCGGCGGGGTGAGGGCGGCAGATGTTGCAGTCACAGGCGCAGACCTTACCCGCGCGGACGGACGCGGGTCGCGCCGTGCCAAGCTTGGACGCATGCAGCCTTCCGTACCGTCCCCGGCCCCCTCCCCCGAGTCCTCCGCCGCCCCGGCCGCGCCGCGCTTCGACGAGCGGCTGACGGCGCCCGGCTCCTGGTGGGCGATCGCGGGCCTGCTCGGCCTGTCCGGCGGTCTGATCATGTTCCCGTTCGGCACGGTCCCGATGCTGGGCGGCCTGATCGTGGCGGCGGTGCTCGCCGGCGCCGCGGTCTCCTCGTACGGCTCCGCCCGCATCCGGGTGGTGGCCGGTTCGCTGGTGGCGGGGGACGCGCGGATCCCGGTCTCCGCCCTGGGGGCGGTCGAGGTCCTCGACGCGGAGGAGGCGCGCGCCTGGCGCACGCACAAGGCCGATCCGCGCGCCTTCATGCTGATGCGGAGCTACGTGCCGCGGGCGGTGCGGATCGAGGTGGTGGACCCGGCGGACCCGACGCCGTACGTGTACCTGTCCACGCGCGAGCCGGAGGCCCTGGAGGCGGCCGTCGAGGCCGTGCGGACCGGCACCAGGGACTGAAAGCGGACCGGCACCGGGGGCTGGAAGCCGCAGCCGCCTTCGGCACGGCGGGCCTAGAAGTCCAGCTCCTCGGGGTTCTCGGGCTGCTCCAGCGGGGGCAGCTCCGGGAGGGCGTCCCAGGGGATCTGGCGCTCGCGCAGGTCCTTGCGGATGTGCGAGGCGAGCTTCTTGGTGTCGCGGCGGTTCATGACGGCGCCGACGGCGGCGCCCACCATGAACGGCATGAGGTTCGGCAGGTTGCGCACCATGCGCTTCATGATCTGCTGGCGCAGTTCGCGCTTGAGCTGTCCGCCGAGCGCCGCGTTGACGGTGGTGGGCTTGGTGGGGTCGATGCCCCGCTCCTCGGCCCAGGAGGTCAGATAGGCCGCCGAGCGCTGGGTCAGCCGGCCGGGGGGCCGCAGGCCGTACACCTCGTGCAGTTCGGCGATGAGCTTGAGTTCCACGGCGGCGACGCCGGTGATCTCGGCCGCCAGCTCGGCGGGCATGGCCGGGGGCACGGGCAGCATGGCGGCGGCGCCGATGCCGGCGCCCACGGTCGAGGAGGCGTTCGCCGCGCCGGTGACGAGTTTGTCGGCGATCTCCTCGGGGCCGAGCCCGGGGAACTGCTTGCGCAGGGTCGCCAGGTCGCGGACGGGGATCCGCGGGGCGAGGTCGATCAGCCGGTCGGCCAGATGGCCGATGCCGGCCCTGGCGCTGTCTCCGCCGCGCTTCACGCCCTGCGCGACGCCGCGCCGGACGGCGTCGATCCGGCCGGGGTCGATCTTCAGCTTGTCGAGCCGGTCCCGTGCGGGGTCGGCGAGCCGTTTGACGGCGTCGAGGCGCCCGGCTCGTCGTGCTTCGACGGGCGGCCCGTCATCCTGCCCCGTGCCCCGCTCCGCGGGGAGGGGTGCCGCCTCCGGTCCGGTGACCGCTTCGAGCGAGGCCGGTAGGCCCCGCTCGTCGTCACGTGCGCCGAGGGAGGGCAGGGAGGCGGTGGGCTCGGCGTCGGGGGCCTCCTGGGCACCCTCTGCCGGGCCTGGTCCGCCCTTGTCCGTCCGCGGGCTCCCGGGGAGCCGCAGACGCCGCTTCCGGGACGGTGTGTCGCCTGCCACGGCCGAGCGTTCTCAGTCGCAGTCGCGGCAGATGGGCTGACCGTTCTTCTCCCGGGCCAGCTGGCTCCGGTGGTGCACGAGGAAGCAGCTCATGCAGGTGAACTCGTCCGCCTGCTTGGGCAGGACCCGGACGGCCAGCTCCTCGTTCGAGAGGTCGGCGCCCGGAAGCTCCAGGCCCTCGGCGGCCTCGAACTCGTCGACGTCGACGGTCGAGGTCGACTTGTCGTTCCGGCGGGCCTTCAGTTCCTCAAGGCTGTCCGAGTCGACGTCGTCGTCGGTCTTGCGTGGGGTGTCGTAATCCGTTGCCATGTCGCTCTCCCCCTCTGGGTGGTTGCGGTGTCTCCAGCGCACGTAACGCGTGAGAGGTCGGACTTGTGCCCGACCTGAGGCGGAGATTTTGCCTCACATCAAGGTCTGTTACTCAATCGACACCCGTCGCGCCCTCTCATGAGTGATCGGCTTCGGGTGGCGAACCGGACCGTACACGGTCCCACGGGTGTCCCTCGCGGGCGCCACCCCGTGTACTTCCCGTCATCCAGGCCCCCGGAAACCCGGACTTTTCCTGGTTTTCGGAGGGATTTCCCGGTCACGGAGAGTGGATGCCCGCACGCCCTCCCCTGTGATCGATCACACATGAGCGTCTCAGGGGCGGGGCCGCGGAATTCCGCGCAAAGCGAACGGAACCGGTCGGCACGTGCAGTGTGTCAGATCGGCAGAGTGACGCGCATCACGAGGCCGCCGCCCTCACGGGGCTCCGCGATGATGCGGCCGCCGTGGGCGCGGGCCACGGACCGGGCGATCGACAGGCCGAGCCCGACCCCCTTGTCACTGCCGGTCCGCTCCTGCCGGAGCCGCCGGAACGGCTCGAAGAGGTTGTCGATCTCGTACGCGGGGACCACGGGTCCCGTGTTCGAGACGAGCAGCACCGCCCGGCCGTGTCCGGACTCGGTGCCGACCTCCACCCAGCCGCCCTCCGGCACGTTGTACCGCACGGCGTTCTGGAGCAGGTTCAGGGCGATCCGTTCGAGCAGGACGCCGTTGCCCTGGACGACGGCGGGCGCCCGCTCGCCCCGGATCTCGACGCCCTTGGCCTCGGCCTCGGCGTGCACCTGGTCGACGGCCCGCTCGGCGACCTCGGCGAGGTCGACGGCCTTGCGCTCGATGATCTGGTTGTCGCTCCGGGCGAGCAGGAGCAGGCCCTCGACGAGCTGCTCGCTGCGCTCGTTGGTGGCGAGCAGGGTCTTGCCGAGTTGCTGGAGCTCCACCGGGGCCCCGGGGTCGGAGAGGTGCACCTCCAGGAGGGTGCGGTTGATCGCGAGCGGGGTCCGCAGCTCGTGCGAGGCGTTCGCGACGAACCGCTGCTGGGCGGTGAAGGCCCGCTCCAGGCGCTCCAGCATCTCGTCGAAGGTGTCGGCCAGCTCCTTGAGCTCGTCGTCCGGGCCGTCCAGCTCGATCCGCCGGGACAGGTCGGAACCGGCCACCTGGCGGGCGGTGCGGGTGATCCGGCCGAGCGGGGAGAGCACCCGTCCCGCCATGGCGTAGCCGAAGGCGAAGGCGATGATGCTCAGGCCGAGCAGGGCGAAGAGCGAGCGGCGCAGGAGGTCGTCCAGGGCCCGGTCGCTCTGGTGCCGGAGGCAGACGGACACCGCGTCGTTGAACTGGTCGACGGTGCCCGTGCCGGGCAGGACGCACAGGGAGGTGGTGGCCTGGACCTCGCCCTTGACGATCTTGAAGGGGAGCTGGGCCGCGCTGTCGCTGAGCGCCTGCGCGGTGAAGAGGTAGATGATCGAGAGCAGCAGGATGCCCGCGATCAGGAACATCCCGCCGTACAGCAGGGTGAGCCGTATCCGGATGGTCGGGCGCAGGAGCGGGCGGACCGGGTCCCTGGGGTCCCAGGTCGGCTTGGGGGGCGCCTGGGGGTGGGGCGCGGGGGTGGTGGCCATCGGGTCAGATCCGGTAGCCGGAGCCGGGCACGGTGACGATGACGGGGGGCTCGCCGAGCTTGCGGCGCAGGGTCATGACGGTGACGCGGACGACGTTGGTGAACGGGTCGGTGTTCTCGTCCCAGGCCTTCTCCAGGAGCTGCTCGGCCGAGACGACGGCGCCCTCGCTGCGCATGAGGACCTCCAGGACGGCGAACTCCTTCGGCGCGAGCTGGACCTCGCGGCCGTCGCGGAAGACCTCGCGGCGGTTCGGGTCGAGCTTGATGCCGGCGCGCTCCAGGACGGGCGGGAGGGGAACAGTGGTGCGGCGGCCGAGGGCTCGCACGCGCGCGGTGAGCTCGGTGAAGGCGAAGGGCTTGGGGAGGTAGTCGTCCGCGCCCAGCTCCAGGCCCTCCACGCGGTCGCTGACGTCCCCGGAGGCGGTGAGCATCAGGACGCGGGTGGGCATGCCCAGCTCGACGATCCGGCGGCAGACGTCGTCGCCGTGCACGAGGGGCAGGTCGCGGTCGAGGACGACGACGTCGTAGTCGTTGACCCCCACGCGCTCCAGGGCCGCCGCTCCGTCGTACACGACGTCGACGGCCATGGCCTCCCGGCGCAGTCCGGTGGCCACCGCATCGGCGAGCAGCTGCTCGTCCTCGACGACGAGTACGCGCACGTCGTACATCCTTCCGTTGAGCCGCGACCCGGGGCGGGGACCGGCCGGTACCTGAGCTGACTGTGGGTGTCCATCCTGCCCCGTACGCGCGTAAACCGGCTGTAAGGCGACGGTGCGGGCCCCGGGGCGGGCGGCGCCCCCGGAGGGGGCACCGAGAATTCACCTGATTCGCGGGCCAGTTGAGGTTTCCCTGAGGAAAGCGCTGGGGAGGACGACTGCACACCCCGCGATCACGCCCTGTAGTGGCGCGCCACCCGACGCCCTCTGTCCCCCAGAGACCACGGTGCGTGATCCGACCCACCCTCGGCACACCCCCGTGCCATTCGACCCACGACGAGGGGGCGCACGATGGACGCTTTCACCGCCGGCCTGCTGCAGCGCATCAGGACCACGCAAACAGACCTCACGCGGGCGCGTGAGACGGGAGACGACTACCTGGTGGAGGTGGAGCAGGCGGAGCTGGAGGACCTGCACCGCCTGGCCGCCGAGCACGGCGTGGAGGTGGCCGCGCCGGGCGCCTGACGCCGCCCGCTCCACCGGCGGAGCCGTACACCCGCACGAGGGCCCCGGAGCCGTCCCGGCTCCGGGGCCCTCGTGCGTACCGGGGCCGGGGTCAGTCGTGCCAGGCCCCCAGTCCCTCCAGGAGCTCCTGGAGGGGCGCGAAGAGGCCCGGGGAGGCCGCCACCGTCAGCTCGCCGGACTCCGGCTCTCCGGGGCGACCGCCGGTCAGGGCGCCCGCCTCGCGGGCGATCAGCGCGCCCGCCGCGAGGTCCCAGGGGTTGAGGCCGCGCTCGTAGTAGGCGTCGAGGCGGCCCGCGGCGACGTCGCAGAGGTCCAGGGCGGCCGAGCCGCCGCGCCGGATGTCGCGGACGAGCGGGATCACCCGCCGGGCGACGTCGGCCTGATGGTCGCGCCGGGTCTGGACGTAGGCGAAGCCGGTGCCGAGCAGGGCCTGGTCGAGGGCGGGCGAGGGGCGGGCGGCGAGCCGCCGGTCCCCCGCGTACGCGCCGCGGCCGAGGACCGCGTGGTAGGTCTCGCCGCGCATCGGCGCCTCGACGACGCCGACGACGGTCTCGCCGTTCCGTTCGGCGGCGATCGAGACGCCCCAGGTGGGCAGGCCGTAGAGGTAGTTCACGGTGCCGTCGAGCGGGTCGATGACCCAGCGGACGCCGCTGGTGCCGGGGGTGGCGGCGCCCTCCTCGCCGAGGAGGCCGTCCTGCGGGCGGTGCTCGGCGAGGAAGCCGGTGATCAGCTTCTCGGCGGCGATGTCCATCTCGGTGACCACGTCGATGGGGCTCGTCTTGGTCCTCGCCACGGCCAGGTCGTCGGGCCGGCCGTCGCGCAGCAGCGCTCCGGCCCGCCGGGCGGCTTCCAGGGCGAGTTCGTGCAGTTCGGTGAGCAGGGGGTCGGGAACCTCGGTCATGGGATCTCCTTGCGCGTACGGCTTCACTCGGACGCCCGCTTCGCCTGCGCGGGCTGGGGCTCCTACGCGTAGGGGCTGTCGGCGCCGGCGGCTGCGGGTCGTTCCGTCCGGGCCGGGCAGCAGCCGATCGGGCACAGGTCGTGGGAGGGGCCGAGGGTGCCCAGGGCGCACCGTTCCGCCCGGGTCCCCCGTTCGGTGGCGGCTCGTTCCAGGAGGAGGTCGCGGACGGCGGCGGCGAAGCGCGGGTCGGAGCCGACGGTGGCCGAGCGCCGGACGGGCAGGCCG
>JNWL01000001.1 GCA_000716465.1 Streptomyces bikiniensis | reverse complement strand
CCTTCGGTCTTGCGTCTCCGACTCTATCAGATCTTTCCGACCCGATTTCCTCGGTGCTTTCCGGTCCCTTTCGCTTTCACTCCGGGGGCCTTCCGGCGTGGTCACTACTTTAGCGGATTTCTCCGGCGACTCATAATCGAGCCATTCGAAACGCATTACGGCATGCCGGAATACGCCCTCGCCGAGGGAATCTTCTTGAGTAGTGGATGGCCACTGCAGGGGGTGCTTGAACAAGCAGGCCCTGGTCCAGCGGCTCGGGCCACATTACGCACTTCGTCGGTCCGAGTCAAGGCCCTCCTTGTTCCTCTTGCGGGGGGTGTGGGCGCGGTACGGGCTGACCGTGGGGTCCCCGTCGATCCAGAAGCGCCAGGGATGCGGGGCGCCTTCGCCGCCGACCCCCGTGCGGGGGCCGCTGCGGACCAGGTCCGGGGCGGGCGGGGTGCCGGTGAGGACGGCGAGCGGGGCGGCCGGGCCGGCGCAGGCGTCCTCGCCGTTCAGGGAGAGCGCGACGTCGAGGGCGGTGGCCAGGCGCGCCGGGCCCTTGGCCAGCTCCTCGTCCTTGCGGGCCGAGCGGCGGCGGGGGCGGGCCTGCTCGGCGCCGCTCACGATCTCCCCCGCGCGCAGCAGGACCCCGCTCGCGCTGCCCACGGGGCCGCACACCAGGTTGAGGCAGTGCCACATGCCGTAGGTGAAGTACACGTACGCGTGTCCGGGCGGGCCGAACATGACGGCGTTGCGCGCCGTCTGCCCCCGGAAGGCGTGCGAGCCCGGGTCGATCGCGCCGGCGTACGCCTCCACCTCCGTGAGGCGCAGCTCGATCCGTCCTTCCTCCGTGGTGCGGACGAGGGTGCGCCCGAGGAGGTCCGGGGCCACCTCCAGGACGGGACGGTCGAAGAAGGACCGCGGGAGCGGCGTACGGTCGGGGCTCTCGTTCATGGCGTCCGAGCGTAGTGGGGACCGGCGCGGAACCGGTTACCGTCTTCGCGCGTATGTAGGGGTCAGGACCGAGAAGGAGTGAAAGCCATGGGATTCAAGAAGCTGCTCGCGAGCCTGGGTGCCGGCGGGGCCACCGTGGAGACGGTGCTCACCGAGGAGAACGTGGTCCCGGGCGGGGTCGTCCAGGGCGAGGTGCGGATCCAGGGCGGCAACGTCGACCAGCAGATCGAGGGGCTGTCCGTCGGGCTCCAGGCGCGCGTGGAGGTGGAGGGCGGCGACCAGGAGCAGAAGCAGGACATCGAGTTCGTGAAGGTGCGCCTCGGCGGGGCCTTCCAGGTGCAGGCCGGCGCGGTGCACGTGGTGCCGTTCGGCCTGGAGATCCCGTGGGAGACGCCGATCACCGCCGTGTCGGGGCAGCAGCTGCACGGCATGAACATCGGCGTGACCACGGAGCTGGAGATCGCGCGCGCCGTGGACTCCGGCGACCTGGACCCGATCAACGTGCACCCGCTGCCGGCGCAGCAGGCGATCCTGGACGCCTTCCTCCAGCTGGGCTTCCGCTTCAAGAGCGCGGACATGGAGCGGGGGCACATCCGGGGGACGCGGCAGAAGCTGCCCTTCTACCAGGAGATCGAGTTCTTCGCGCCGCAGCAGTACCACGGCCTGAACCAGGTCGAGGTCAGCTTCGTCGCCGACGACCGCGAGATGGACGTCGTCCTGGAGATGGACAAGAAGCCGGGTCTGTTCACCGAGGGCAGCGACTCCTACCGGTCCTTCAAGGTGGGGCTGCACGACTTCCACACCACCGATTGGGCGGCTTACCTGAACCAGTGGCTCGCCGAGGTCGGCGGCCGTCGCAACTGGCTCTAGGCTCGGGTCCGTAAGGCCGCCGGGGCCGTCGGGCCGCGAGGCAGGAGTGCCGCGGCGGCGACGGGCGATACGGAGGGTTTCTACGTGTCCGAGGGCAAGAGGGCGCCGCTCCCCCACGACTTCCATCCGCCGGTGGCGGCGTTCACGGTGGTGAGCGACGACATCGCGCCGGGCGGGGTCCTGAAGGACGCTCAGGTGTACGCGGAGGGGAACGCCTCGCCGCAGCTGCGGTGGGAGGGTTTCCCGGCGGAGACCAAGAGCTTCGCCGTCACCTGCTTCGATCCGGACGCCCCGACGGGCAGCGGGTTCTGGCACTGGGTGCTGTTCGACATCCCGGCGTCGGTGACGGAGCTGCCGGCCGGGGCCGGTTCGGGTGCGTTCGAGGGGCTGCCGGCCGGTGCCGTGCACGCCCGCAACGACTACGGCGCGAAGGAGTTCGGCGGCGCGGCTCCCCCGGAGGGGGATCCGGCGCACCGTTACGTCTTCACGGTGTACGCGGTGGACAGCGAGAAGCTGGGGCCGGACGCCGACGCCTCGCCGGCGGTGGTCGGTTTCAATCTGCGGTTCCACACGCTGGGCCGTGCGCAGTTGGTCGGTGAGTACGCGGCTCCTGCCGCGGGCTGATCGTTCGTTTGTTGTTTGCCCGCTTCTGGTCTTGGAGAGATCAGAAGCGGGCACCTTTTGTTTCGCGAGAAATTGCGTTGTCCGACCCGGCCGGCCCGGCCATCGTTGATCCAAGCCCGAAGTCCCGTACGGGGGGCCGGGCCGGCACACGGGAGGTGGGCAACATGCGGGACACGCTGGTACTCAACGCGAGCTTCGAGCCGCTTTCGACGGTCACTCTGAACCGTGCGGTGGTGCTCGTGCTGCAGGACAAGGCCGTCGTCGAGCAGGCCCATCCCGAGCTGCGGGTGCGCGGTGCCGCCGTCGATCTGCCGGTGCCCCGGGTGATCAGACTCTGCCGGTACGTCCGGGTGCCCTTCCGAAGACAGGCCCCGTGGTCGAGACGGGGGGTGCTGGTCCGGGACCAGCACCGGTGCGCGTACTGCGGGAAGCGGGCGACCACGGTCGACCACGTCGTGCCGAGGGCCCAGGGGGGCGAGGACACCTGGCTGAACACGGTGGCGTCCTGTGCCGAGGACAACCACCGCAAGGCCGACCGGACGCCGGAGCAGGCGGGGATGCCGCTGCTGCACCAGCCGTTCGAGCCGACCCCGGCGGACGCGATGCTGCTCGCGCTGCGGGCGAGCGAGCGGTCCGCGCTGCCGGAGTGGCTGGCGAACTCGGCCGCGTAGTCCGCGTACCCGCGGATTCGATCCGTATGCGAGGGCCCGTCTCCCCGGTGGGAGGCGGGCCCTTCCGTGTCACTTGAGGGTCAGTTGGAGGATGGCGACGACGCCGACGGCGATGATCACCCCGCGCAGGACGGCGGGCGAGAGCCTGCGGCCGACCTTGGCGCCGAGCTGGCCGCCGATCGTGGAGCCGACGGCGATGAGCAGGACGGCCGTCCAGTCGAACTCCGCCACGAAGAGGAAGAAGACGGCGGCGACGCCGTTGACGAGGGCTCCGAGGATGTTCTTGACGGCGTTGACGCGCTGGAGGTCGTCGTGGAGCAGCAGGCCCATGAGGGAGAGGTAGAGGACGCCCTGGGCGGCGCCGAAGTACCCGCCGTACATGCTGGCGAGGAGGAGGCCGACGAGGAGGGCGGGGCCGCCGTCGGGGTGTGCCTCGGACCCGGTCCGCTCGCGTCGGCGCTGCACGGCCGCCGCGATGCGGGGCTGGAGGAGGACCAGGACGAGGGCGAGTCCGATGAGGACGGGGACGATCGCGTCGAAGGCGTCGGACGGGAGGGCGAGGAGCAGGATCGCGCCGACGAGGCCGCCGGCGAGGGCGGCGGCGCCGAGGCGGAGGACGCGCTTCTTCTGGCCCTTGAGTTCGCGGCGGTAGCCGATGGCGCCGCTGACGGAGCCGGGGACGAGGCCGAGGGCGTTGGAGACGTTGGCGGTGATCGGTGGCAGTCCGGTCGCGAGGAGGACCGGGAACGTGATCAGCGTTCCCGATCCCACGATCGTGTTGATGGTGCCGGCGCCGATGCCGGCGGCGAAGACCGCCAGGGCTTCCCAGAGGGACAACGCCTTCTCCTTACAGGATCGGTGGATCGCCTCCCCGCTCCGGGGTCGCCGGGGTCGAGGGGCTCGTACCGATCATGCACGAGAATTACGTGTACGTGTCAGTCAACCGGCGGTTCGTCTCGCCTTTCGGGCGCGCCCGTCTTGGTGTTGAAGCCGGGGGCGCCCGAGCCGATGTTTCCGAAGGCGCCGGAGAGGCCCTTGAGGGCGTCGCCGATCTCGCTGGGCACGATCCAGAGCTTGTTGGCGTCGCCCTCGGCGATCTTCGGGAGCATCTGGAGGTACTGGTAGGAGAGGAGCTTCTGGTCGGGGTCGCCGGCGTGGATGGCCTCGAAGACCGTGCGGACGGCCTGGGCCTCGCCCTCGGCGCGCAGCGCGGCGGCCTTGGCCTCGCCCTCGGCGCGGAGGATCTGCGACTGCTTCTCGCCCTCGGCGGTGAGGATCGCGGACTGGCGTGTGCCCTCGGCGGTGAGGATGGCGGCGCGCTTGTCGCGCTCGGCGCGCATCTGCTTCTCCATCGAGTCCTGGATGGAGGTCGGGGGCTCGATCGCCTTGAGCTCGACGCGGTTGACGCGGATGCCCCACTTGCCGGTGGCCTCGTCGAGGACGCCGCGCAGGGCCGCGTTGATCTCCTCGCGGGAGGTGAGGGTCCGCTCCAGGTCCATGCCGCCGATGATGTTGCGGAGGGTGGTGACGGTGAGCTGCTCGATGGCCTGGATGTAGCTGGCGACCTCGTAGGTGGCGGCCCGGGCGTCGGTGACCTGGTAGTAGATGACCGTGTCGATGTTCACGACCAGGTTGTCCTGGGTGATGACCGGCTGCGGCGGGAAGGGGACGACCTGTTCGCGCAGGTCGATCCGGTTGCGGATGGAGTCGATGAACGGGACGACGATGTTCAGTCCGGCGTTGAGCGTGCGGGTGTAGCGGCCGAAGCGCTCGACGATCGCCGCGCTCGCCTGCGGGATGACCTGGATCGTCTTGATCAGGGCGATGAAGACGAGCACCACCAGAATGATCAGGACGATGATGACTGCTGACATCGTGTTCCCCGTGCCCTTCGCTGCCGGTTGACTGCCGGTTTGCTTTCGATGATCGAGTCTCGCAGACGCCGGAACGTCATGGGCGAGGTTCGGTCACATGATCACGGCGGTAGCGCCGTCGATCTCGACGACGTCGACCTGTTCGCCCGGTTCGAAGGTCTGTCCGGCGTCGAGCGCGCGGGCGGACCAGACCTCTCCGGCGAGTTTGATGCGGCCCCCGCCGGTGGCGTCGATCCGTTCCAGGACGACGGCCTGACGTCCCTTCAGGGCGTCGACGCCGCTGGAGAGTCCGGGTCCGTCGCCCCGGTGGCGGGCGGCGAGGGGGCGTACCACCGCGATGAGCGCCACGGAGACGGCGACGAAGACGAGTACTTGGGGAACGATGCCGAAGCCGAGGGCGGCGGTCACCGCTCCCGCGACCGCCCCCACGGAGAACATGCCGAACTCCGGCATCGCGGTGAGGACCAGGGGAATGCCGAGTCCCACCGCGACGATCAGCCACCACACCCACGCGTCGATGTCCACCCGTTCATGGTAGGGCGGCGGGTGCTTCCGGGACAGGGCGCGGTGCTGTGCGGTCACGGCGCCCGGCCGGTCACTTCAGCGGCAGGCCGCGGGCGGTCCAGCGGTCCTCCAGGCGCTCGACGACGAGCGGGAGGCCGAAGCAGAGGGAGAGGTTGCGGGAGGTGAGCTCGGTCTCGACGGGACCGGCGGCGAGCACCTTGCCCTGACGGATCATCAGGACGTGGGTGAAGCCGGGGGCGATCTCCTCGACGTGGTGGGTGACCATGATCATGGAGGGGGCGTACGGGTCGCGGGCGAGGCGGCCGAGTCGGCGGACCAGGTCCTCGCGGCCGCCGAGGTCGAGGCCGGCGGCGGGCTCGTCGAGGAGGAGGAGCTCGGGGTCGGTCATCATCGCGCGGGCGATCAGGGTGCGCTTGCGCTCGCCCTCGGAGAGGGTGCCGAACCTGCGGTCCAGGTAGTCGTTCATGCCGAGGCGGTCGAGGAAGGCCTTGGCGCGGTCCTCGTCGACCGGGTCGTAGTCCTCGTTCCAGGTGGCGGTCATGCCGTACGCGGCGGTGAGGACGGTCTGCAGGACGGTCTGGCGCTTGGGGAGCTTCTCGGCCATGGCGATGCCGGCCATGCCGATGCGGGGGCGGAGTTCGAAGACGTCGGTGCCGACGCCGCCGAGCTGCTCGCCCAGGATGCGGGCGGTGCCCTTGGTGGGGAAGAGGTAGCTGGAGGCGACGTTCAGGAGGGTGGTCTTGCCGGCGCCGTTGGGGCCGAGGATCACCCAGCGTTCCCCCTCCTTGACCGACCAGGAGACGTCGTCCACCAGAGCCCGTCCGTCGCGGACCACGGATACGTCCACCAGCTCCAGTACATCGCTCATGAGCGCGTTGTCTCCCCTTGCGGTCGAGTGTCGTCGCCTTGCGCCGGCGGGCGCGGCGTCCAGGGGAAAACCTACGTTATCGCCGGAGCGGGCCGGACAGGCCCTGGTGTTTCCCCCGAGTCCTTAGTCTGGGGGGATGCTTTCGGAACCACGCTCAGGACGTCTGGCCGCCTGGGGCAATGCCCTGCTGGCCGGGGCGGTGTCGCCGGACGAGGCGGCCATGGCCATTGTCGGGGAGGACGCGGTGCACCGCGTGGAGGGGCTGCCGGGTGAGGCGGGGCCGGTGGGGCTGACGCTGGCCCTGGGGCGGCTGCGGCGGCTCGGGGTGACCGGGTGGCGGGTGGCGCTGCCGGCGCCGGGCCATCCGCTGGGGCTGAGCGGGCCGCCGGACTTCAACGCGCGCGCGTTGGAGGCGGAGGAGGCGGTGGTGGGCTTCGGCGCGCCGTACGGTCTCGTGCCGGAGGTCTCGGAGGCGGGTCCGGCGGGGGACGTGCACGTGGAGGTGGTGTGGCGCTGTCTCGCGGTGCGGGAGGCGCCGCCGGCGGACGTGCCGTCGCTCGGCGAGGCGGAACGGGAGCTGGCGGAGGCGCTGCGGGACGCGACGGCGGTGCTGACCCGGCTCGACGTGGCGGCCTCGGGCCCGGCGGTGGAGGTGGCGCGGGAGGCGTACCGGGCGCGGTCGGAGGTGGGCGGCGGCGCGGGGGGAGGCGCTGCGGCCGGTGGAGCGGGTGGCGCGGCGGGCGCAGGTCGCCGCCTACAACGCGTACGTGGAGGAACGGGAGCGGGACCGAGGGTTCTGAGGCCCGGGGGCGGCGCGGGGGGAGGCGCTGCGGCCGGTGGAGCGGGTGGCGCGGCGGGCGCAGGTCGCCGCCTACAACGCGTACGTGGAGGAACGGGAGCGGGACCGGGGGTTCTGAGGCCCGGGGCGGGGTCGGCGCGGCGGCTCTGGTGGGCGGAGCCGCTGTGGTCGGCGCGGCGGCTCTGGTCGGCGGAGCCGCTGTGGTCGGTGGGGAAAAGGGAAACCCCCGGCCCCCGGGGGGATCGTCCGGGGGGCGGGGGCGTTCGGCGGCGGGTCAGTCGTTGACGGCGCCGTTGCCGAAGGCCGGGTTGAGCAGGCCGATCACGTTGACCGTGTTGCCGGAGACGTTCACGGGGACGTGGACCGGGACCTGCACCGCGTTGCCGGAGGCGACGCCCGGGGAGTGGACGGCCGCGGCCTCGGCACCCGCGTCGGCGGAGGCGACGCCCGCACCGGCGGCGACGATGCCACCGGTGACCATGGTGAGGGCAGCGGCCTTCTTGAACTTGTTCACTTGGTGATTCCTCCTGGTCATCACTGCGGGCGATCCGCCGCAGCATGCCCTGGAGAACGCCCCGCTCCCCGGGAGGTTGCGCCGAACGGGGGACGTACACACGACGGTATGAAGGGGTGAACGGTCGTGCGCCCGGCGCGCACGGGGGGCGCGTCAGCGGGTGAGGCCGTGGCGCACCGCCCAGAGGGCCGCCTGGGTGCGGTCCGCGAGGTCGAGCTTCATCAGGATGTTCGAGACGTGCGTCTTGACCGTCTTCTCGGAGAGGACGAGGGCGCGGGCGATCTCGCGGTTGGAGCGCCCGTCCGCGATCAGGCCGAGGACCTCCCGCTCCCGTTCGGTGAGGGACGGCCCCCGGCCCGTACCGCCGTGGGAGTCGTCCGGGGAGAGGAGCGCGCCGGCGACCTCGGGCTGGAGCAGGACGTGTCCGGCGTGGACGGAGCGGATCGCGCCGGCCAGGGCGTCGGGGTCGATGTCCTTGTAGACGTATCCGGAGGCGCCGGCGCGGAGGGCCGGGACGACCGTTCGCTGCTCGGTGAAGCTGGTGACGATCAGGACCCTGGCGGGGTTGGCGAGCCCGCGGAGCCGCCTCAGGGCCTCGATCCCGTCCGTACCGGGCATCTTCACGTCCATGAGGACCACGTCGGGGCGGAGTTCCTCGGCGCGGGCGACGCCCTCGTCGCCGTCGCCGGCCTCCCCCACGACCTCTATGTCGTCCTGCACCTCCAGGAAGGTGCGCAGGCCTCGGCGGACGACCTGGTGGTCGTCCACCAGCAGGACGCGGATGGGCTTGTCAGCCACCGGGGACCTCCATCTCGATCGTGGTGCCCTCGCCCGGGGCCGAGGTCACGGTGAGCCGTCCGCCGACGCCGCCCGCCCGGTCCCGCATGGAGACCAGGCCGAGGTGGCGTCCGGCGCTGCGGACCGTACGCGGGTCGAAACCCTTGCCGTCGTCGGTGACGGTGAGCCGGGCGCCCCGGCCGTCGCGGGTGAGGGAGACCCGGACCAGCTTCGCGTCCGCGTGCCGCAGGGCGTTGTGCAGGGCCTCCTGGGCGACCCGGAGGACGGCCTCCTCCTGGGCGGCCGGCAGGGCGCGGACGCCGGGGCTCTCGAAGGTGACCCGGGCGGAGTGGGCGCGGTCCAGGACCTGGATCTGGGTGCGCAGGGTGTGGACGAGGCCGTCCTCGTCCAGGGCGGCGGGGCGCAGCTCGACGACGGCGGCGCGCAGCTCGTCGGCGGCCTCGGCGGCGAGCGCGGCGACCTGCTGGAGCTCGCCCTTGGCGCGGACCGGGTCGCGGTCCACGAGGGCGGCGGCGGCCTGGGCGGTCAGCCGGAGCGAGAACAGCTTCTGGCTGACGGCGTCGTGCAGCTCGTGGGCGAGGCGGGAGCGCTCCTCGGCGATGGTGAGTTCGCGGCTGCGCTCGTACAGGCGCGCGTTGGTGAGGGCGATGGCGGCGTGCTGGGCGAGGATCGAGAGCAGGGCCTCGTCGTCGGCGGTGAAGCCGCAGCGGCCGTCCTCCCTGGGGCAGCGCTTGTTGGCGAGGAAGAGGGCGCCGATGATCTCGTCGCCGTCCCGGACGGGCAGGCCGATGAAGTCGGACATCTCGGGGTGGGCGGCGGGCCAGCCCTCGAAGCGGGGGTCCTCGCGGACGTCGGCGAGCCGCTCGGGCTCGGCCTTGTGGAGCATCGAGGCGAGGATGCCGTGCTGGCGGGGCAGCGGGCCGATCGCCCGCCACTGCTCGTCGCTGACGCCGTCGACCACGAACTGGGCGAAGCCGCCGTGGTCGTCGGGGACGCCGAGGGCCGCGTACTCGGCGTCGAGGAGCTCGCGGGCCGAGGCCACGATCGTCTTGAGGACGTCGCGGACCTCCAGGTGGCGGCTCATCGCCAGGAGGGCGGTGCTCACGGCGGCCAGGCCGGAGCTGGGTCGATGGCTCATGTGTTCACCGTACCGGCGGGGTGTGACCGTCCGTATCCGTCCGGGGACGAGGCCGGGGCGGGTCCCGGGACCTAGGTCGAAGTGCCCTCGGCGGTCCGGGCGCGGGGACGAGGCGGCGGGCGGGGGCCGCGCCGGAGGGTGGAGCCGTCGGTGTCCGAGCGGATGGACGGAAAGGGGCGGTGGCCATGGCTGTCGCGATCGTGACGGGGGCGTCGAAGGGGCTGGGCCTGGCCCTGGCCCACGGGCTTGCGGGACGAGGCTGGGACCTCGTGCTCGACGCCCGGACGGCGGACGTCCTCGAGGAGGGCGCGGCGGCGGTCCGCGCGGCGCACGGGACGCGGGTGGTGGCGCTGCCCGGGGACGTCCGGGACGCGGTCCACCGGCGGGAGCTGGTGGCGGCGGCTCGGCGGCTCGGCGGGCTCGACCTGCTGGTGAACAACGCGAGCGCCCTGGGGGCCGCGCCGCTGGTGCGTCTGGAGGAGCAGCCGCTGGAGGGCCTGCGGGAGGCCCTGGAGACGAACGTGGTGGCGGTCCTCGGCCTCGTGCAGGAGGGGCTGCCGGTGCTGCGGGAGAGCGGGGCGGGGGCGGTGGTCGTGGTCAGCTCGGACGCGGCGGTGGAGGCGTACGGGACGTGGGGCGGGTACGGGGCGTCGAAGGCGGCGGCCGACCTGCTGGCGGCGGTGCTCGCGGTGGAGGAGCCGGGGCTGCGGGTGTGGGCGGTGGATCCGGGGGACATGGAGACGGACCTGTACGCGGCGGCGGACCCGTCGGGGGTCGGCGGGCGGCCGAGTCCGGAGTCCGTGGTGCCGGGGCTCCTCTCCCTCCTCGACCGGCGTCCGGCGAGCGGGCGGTACGGGGTGGCGGGGGCGGCGTCGCCGGAGACGGTGGCGCCCGGGTCCGCGTCCCCGCCTGCGCCCGTGCCCGCGTCTGGTTCTGCTGGTTCTGCTGGTTCTGCGCCCGCGCACGCGCACGCGAGGACCACGGGGCCGGGCCGGTGAGCGTCGTGGTGGACGGGCTCGAAGGGCTGCGCGTGCCGGAGGAGCTGTCGGCCCGGGTGCCGGCCGAGCAGCGGGGGCCGGGGCGCGGCCGGGACGACGTGCGGCTGCTGGTGTCGCGGGGCGAGGTGGTGTCGCACCACGTCTTCCGGGAGCTGCCGTCACTGCTGCGGGCCGGGGACGCGCTCGTCGTCAACACGTCGCCGACGCTGGCGGCGGCGGTGGACGGGCGGCTCGGGCCCGAGCCGGGCGGGGAGCCGGTGGTGGTGCACTTCTCGACGCGGGGCGACGACGGGCGGTGGGCGGTGGAGCTGCGCTCGCCGGAGCCGTCGGGCAGTACGCGCCCGCGTGCGGGCGGCCCGGCGGGGGCGGTCGTGCGGCTGCCGGGCGGGGGGCGGATCGAGCTGGCGGGGCCGCTGGTGCCGGGGAGCGGGCGGCTGTGGTGGGCGCGGGCGTACGGGGACGTGCCGGGGCTGCTCGGGCGGTACGGGCGGCCGATCCGGTACGGGTACACGGAGCGGGACCAGCCGCTGTCCGCGTACCAGACGGTCTTCGCGCGCCCCTCCCCCGGCGGTGGGGGCTCGGCGGAGATGCCGAGCGCGGGGCGGCCCTTCACGGCGCGGCTCGTGGCGGAGCTGGAGGCGCGGGGCGTGCGGATCGCCCCGCTCTCCCTTCATACGGGGGTGGCGTCGGCGGAGGCGCACGAGCCGCCGTACCCGGAGCGCTTCGAGGTCCCGGCGGCGACGGCGGCCCTGGTGAACGCGGCGCGGGACGGCGGGGGGCGCGTGATCGCGGTGGGGACGACCGTGGTGCGGGCGCTGGAGTCGGCGGTGCCGGAGGGCGGCGGGCGGGTGCGGGAGGTCCGGGGCTGGACCGATCTGGTCGTGACGCCCGCGCGGGGCGTGCGGGTGGTGGACGGGCTGCTCACCGGGCTGCACGAGCCGGAGGCCTCGCACCTGCTGATGCTGGAGGCCGTCGCCGGGCGGGCGGCGCTGCGGAGCGCGTACGCCGCGGCGGTGAGGGACCGCTACCTCTGGCACGAGTTCGGGGACGTCCATCTCCTCCTTCGGGAGGAGAAGGCTCACCGTATGCATTGCTGAAGCAACTCGGGGTGAGTTCGAGGCCTCCCCCGTGTGAGGCCGGGCATAGGACCCACGTCACTTACGAAGCCGCTTAGTGGAGACCTCAAGGTCGGATAAGGACGGAGAAAAACGGGCACACGGGACGTCCTGCGGACCCCTCCCGGCCCCCCGGTCCACTATCCGGCTTCGTACGTCACACCTTTGCCACCAGATTTTGCTGCCGCTAAGAATTGCATCCGTCGCCGCCGAGTGAGGCGTGTGCCGCCCCCGGCCGGAGCGACCCCCAGCGATTCGAAGAGGTAGTCCTGCATGTCTGCGAACACCCCTGGCCACAGTCGTCGTGGTCTGAAGAAGACCCACAAGGCCACGATCGCCGGCGTCGCCGCTCTGGGCGCCGCGGCTCTCACGCTCTCCCTGGTTCCCGGTAACGGTTCCACCGAGACCGAGCCCCAGGCTCTCTCCACCGGTACTCAGAAGGTCGCGTGGTCCTACGACGCGAACAGCACCCAGGCCAAGGCGCTGGCCGCCGGCCTCAACGAGCAGCAGACCGCCCTCGGTCTGAAGGCCCAGCAGGAGGCCAGGGCCAAGGCGAACCTCGCCGCCCAGGCGAAGGCCGCCGCCGAGGCCAAGGCCGCGAAGGCGAAGGCCGTCTCCCAGGCCAAGGCCGCCGCGAAGGCCAAGGCCGCCGCGAAGGCGAAGGCCCAGGCCGCCGCCAAGAAGCGCGCCGCCGAGAAGGCCGCCGCAAACCGCTCCGTCACCCGCACCCCGGTCTTCGCGAACAACCTCGACGGCTGGATCCGCGAGGCGCTGTTCATCATGGACAAGCACGACATCCCGGGCAGCTACGCGGGCATCCACCGCAACATCATGCGCGAGTCCTCCGGCAACCCGCGCGCCATCAACAACTGGGACATCAACGCCATCAACGGCATCCCCTCGAAGGGTCTGCTCCAGGTCATCCAGCCGACCTTCGAGCGGTACCACGTCAAGGGCACCAAGTTCGACCTGTACGACCCGGTCGCCAACATCGTCGCGGCCTGCAACTACGCCGCCGACCGCTACGGCTCGATGGACAACGTCAACAGCGCGTACTGATCGCGCACCGGTACGCCGAAGGGCGGCACCCCGCACGGGATGCCGCCCTCGGACGCGTTCGCCCCCCGGTTACTTGCGCATGACCTCGGGCTCGTGGCGGCGCAGCAGCCGCGCCACGACGACGCAGAAGACGACCGCCATCAGGAGTTGGACGCCGAGGTCCATGCCCCACTGGCCGGCCGTGTGCTCCCACAGGGGGTCGGTGTCCGTGGGGTTCTTCGGGTCCCACGGCGGCATGAGGCGGGCCAGGTCGAGGGTGGTGCCGGCGCCGGCGATGCCCCAGCGGGACGGCATCAGCCAGGCGAACTGCTCCAGGCCGGGCGAGCCGTACACCTGGAACAGGATGCCGGTGAAGACGACCTGGACGATCGCGAACATCACCAGGAGCGGCATGGTCTTCTCGGCGGTCTTCACGAGCGCGGAGATGACCAGGCCGAACATCATCGAGGTGAGGCCCAGGGCGATGACCTGGACGCACAGCTCGACGGCCGGCGGCATGAAGAGGCCCTCCTCGGGCAGCGCCCGGGTGGAGAAGCCGATGCCGCAGATGATGACGCCCTGGAAGGCCGTGATCAGACCCAGGACGATGACCTTGGACATCAGGTACGCGGAGCGGGAGAGGCCGGTGGCGCGCTCCCGTTCGTAGATGACCCGTTCCTTGATCAGTTCGCGGACCGAGTTGGCGGCGCCGCTGAAGCACATGCCGACCGCGAGGATCAGCATGATCGTGCCGGCGTCGCCGTTGAAGCGGGACGGCGGGGTCGGCGAGCCGAGGCCGAAGTCGGCCGGGATGACGACCGAGACCGCGCCGAGGACGGCCGGCAGGATCACCATCAGGCCCAGGAAGCCCTTGTCGGACGCGATCACCGAGACGTAGCGGCGGATCAGGGTCCACAGCTGGGAGCCCCAGCTCTGCGGCTTCGGCGGGCGGGACATCGCCTGCTGCGGCACCTGGACGGGCTGGGCGGCGACGGCGTCGATGTCCGCGGCGTACAGCTGGTAGTGCTGCGAGCCCTTCCAGCGGCCCGCCCAGTCGTAGTCGCGGTAGTTCTCGAAGGCGGAGAAGACGTCGGCCCAGGTGGAGTAGCCGAAGAAGTTCAGCGCCTCCTCCGGCGGGCCGAAGTACGCCACCGAGCCGCCGGGCGCCATCACGAGGAGCTTGTCGCACAGGCCCAGCTCGGCCACCGAGTGGGTGACGACGAGGACCGTGCGGCCGTCGTCGGCGAGGCCGCGGAGCAGCTGCATGACGTCGCGGTCCATGCCCGGGTCGAGGCCGGAGGTCGGCTCGTCCAGGAAGATCAGCGAGGGCTTGGTGAGGAGCTCCAGGGCCACGGAGACGCGCTTGCGCTGGCCGCCGGAGAGGGAGGTGACCTTCTTCTCCTTGTGGATGTCGAGCTTGAGCTCGCGCAGCACCTCGTCGATGCGGGCCTCGCGCTCGGCGGTCGCGGTGTCGCCGGGGAAGCGGAGCTTGGCCGCGTAGCGCAGCGCCTTCTGGACGGTCAGCTCCTTGTGCAGGATGTCGTCCTGCGGGACCAGGCCGATGCGCTGGCGCAGCTCGGCGAACTGCTTGTAGAGGCTCCGGTTGTCGTAGAGGACGTCGCCCTCGTTGGCCGGGCGGTAGCCGGTCAGCGCCTTGAGGAGCGTGGACTTGCCGGAGCCGGACGGGCCGATGACGCCGATCAGCGACTTCTCCGGGACGCCGAAGGTGACGTCCTTGAGGATCTGCTTGCCGCCGTCGACCGTGACCGTGAGGTGGCGGGCCGAGAAGGAGACCGAGCCGGTGTCGACGAACTCTTCCAGCTGGCCGCCGACGATGCGGAAGGTCGAGTGGCCGACGCCGACGATGTCCTGCGGGCCGAGGAGGGCGGTGCCGCCCTTGGCGATCGGCTGGCCGTTGACGTACGTGCCGTTGTGCGAGCCGAGGTCGCGGATCTCGAAGCGCCCGTCGGGCGTCGCGTGGAACTCGGCGTGGTGCCGCGAGACCTGGAGGTCGGAGACGACGAGTTCGTTCTCCAGGGCGCGGCCGATGCGCATGACGCGGCCGAGCGACAGCTCGTGGAACGTGGTGGGGCTGCGGTCGGAGTAGGCCGACGACGCCCCCGCGGCGGCGCCGGGGTGACCGTGTCCCTGCTGGTGCGGGACCTGCGGCTGCGCGGGCTGCTGCTGCCAGCCGGCCTGCTGCGGCTGCGGGGCCTGGTGCTGCGGCGGTGCCTGGTGGGTGGCCCACTCGGCCTGCTCCGCGGCCTGGTGGGCCGGGACGGGCTGGGCCACCGGCGGCCGGTGGTGCGCCGGCTGCTGCTGCACGGGCTGCTGGGGCTGGTGTCCGGCCTGGGCTCCGGCGGCGAGATTCAGCCGCGGGCCGTCGGTCGCGTTGCCCAGGTGGACGGCCGAGCCGGGGCCGATCTCCATCTGGTGGATCCGCTGCCCCTGGACGAACGTGCCGTTCGTGGAGCCGTGGTCCTCGATGACCCAGCTCCGGCCGCCCCAGCTGATCGTGGCGTGGCGCCACGAGACCCTGGCGTCGTCGATGACCAGGTCTCCCTGCGGGTCCCGGCCCACGGTGTACGACCTGGACGGATCGAGGGTCCAGGTCCTTCCATTCAATTCCAGTACGAGTTCTGGCACTCCACGCCCCACTACTTGTCCCCCGATGTACCCCCGTCGCTGGGAGTCCAGGGATGGCGAACATCCGGGGGGAACTATTTCAGGCCCGGTCCCCTCTCGGAAAGTCGGGGCGCGGGCCGGGGCGGCGCGGGCCGCCCGGGGCCCGGGTGTCCGGTACGCGGGACGGGGGGTCTGGGGGCGCGCGGTGCCCGATACGGTGGGAACCACCATGAGCGCATCGCAGACCTCAGACGTTTCCCCCTCGGACGTTCCCACCCTTCTCGTCAAGATCTTCGGGAAGGACCGTCCCGGGATCACCGCGGGACTCTTCGACACCCTCGCCGCCTACTCCGTCGACGTCGTGGACATCGAGCAGGTCGTCTCGCGCGGCCGCCTCGTCCTGTGCGCGCTCGTCACCGAGCCGACCGTCGCGTCGCAGGGCGAGCTCCGGGCGACCGTGCACAGCTGGGCCGAGTCGCTGAAGCTCCAGGCCGAGATCATCTCCGGCACGGGCGACAACCGCCCCCGGGGCGAGGGCCGCTCGCACGTCACCGTGCTCGGCAACCCGCTCACGGCGGAGCAGACGGCGGCCATAGCGGCCAGGATCGCGGAGACCGGCGGCAACATCGACCGGGTCTTCCGCCTCGCGAAGTACCCGGTGACGGCCGTCGAGTTCGCGGTCTCGGGCTGCGAGACCGAGCCGCTGCGGACCGCGCTCGCCGTCGAGGCGCACACCATCGGGGTCGACGTGGCCGTGGTCTCCGCCGGTCTGCACCGGCGCGCCCAGCGGCTCGTCGTCATGGACGTGGACTCGACCCTGATCCAGGACGAGGTGATCGAGCTCTTCGCGGCGCACGCGGGCTGCGAGGACAAGGTCGCCGAGGTGACGGAGGCCGCGATGCGCGGCGAGCTGGACTTCGAGCAGTCCCTGCACGCGCGGGTGGCGCTGCTCGCCGGCCTGGACGCCTCGGTGGTGGACAAGGTGCGCGCCGAGGTGCGGCTGACGCCCGGGGCCCGGACCCTGATCCGTACGCTCAAGCGGCTCGGCTACCAGGTGGGCGTGGTCTCCGGCGGGTTCACGCAGGTCACCGACGACCTGAAGGAGCGCCTCGGGCTGGACTTCGCCTCGGCCAACACCCTGGAGATCGTGGACGGGAAGCTCACCGGGCGGGTCACCGGGGAGATCGTGGACCGGGCGGGCAAGGCGCGGCTGCTGCGCCGGTTCGCCTCGGAGGCGGGGGTGCCGCTGGCGCAGACCGTGGCGATCGGGGACGGGGCCAACGACCTGGACATGCTGAACGCGGCCGGGCTCGGGGTGGCGTTCAACGCCAAGCCGGTGGTGCGGAAGGCCGCCGACACGGCGGTGAACGTGCCGTTCCTGGACACCGTGCTCTATCTGCTCGGGATCACGCGCGAGGAGGTCGAGGCGGCGGACGGCGGCGAGGAGCTGCTGCACTGAGCCGGGGGCGCGTCCTCACGACGGGAGGGGCCCGGCCGTCCTGGGGACGGCCGGGCCCTCGCGCGTACGGAACGGGGCGCCCTCGCGCGTACGGGACGGCCGGGCCCTCGCGCGTACGGGACGGGGTGCGGGGTCCGCGTGTACGGGGGCGGGGGCGGTCCTCGTCAGTCGTGCGGGGTCCAGAAGTCGACGAGGGTGCCGACGCCGTGCTCGACCGACTTCCAGGAGCCGTCGAAGGTGAGGACGGCGAAGGCGGAGGTCGGGAAGCCGCTGCGGTTCATGCGGGTCGCGGTGTCGCCCTCGGCCCGGCCCGCGAGGGCGTCGGCGAGGGCGTGCATGCCGGGGTTGTGGCCGATGACCAGGAGGTCGGAGACCTCGTCCGGGACGTCGTTGAGCAGGGCGATGAGCTCGCCGAGCGAGGCCTCGTACAGCCGGTCCTCGTACACGGTCCTGGGGCGCTCCGGCAGTTCGTGCACGGCGAGCTTCCAGGTCTCCCTGGTTCTGACGGCGGTCGAGCAGAGGGCCAGGTCGAAGCCGATGCCGGTCTCGGCGAGCCTGCGGCCCGCGACGGGGGCGTCCGAGCGGCCTCGTTCGGCGAGGGGCCGCTCGTGGTCGGACACCTGGGGCCAGTCTGCCTTCGCGTGCCGGAGCAGCACGATCCTGCGGGGTGTATCGACGCTCATGGTCCACAGCTTCGCACGAAACGGGCCTCTCCGACTCAGAGAGGGAGCGTTTGCCGGACCTGCTCCAGGAACCGTCCGACCTTCGGGTCTCCCCCGGTCGCGTGGGCCTCTCCCGGCCCGGTCATGAGCAGCAGGAGGGCGGTGAAGGCGGCCACGGGGAGGGCGAGGACCCACCAGGGCAGCCGGGTGTCGGCACCGGTCGCCGTGGTGCTGGTGCCGCTGCGCGTACGGACCGACATGGCCGCCTCCGTGGATGGGTCTCCGCTTTCGCCGTCGTCCCCCAACGTACGGAGCGCAGGGGCCGCGGCCCATCCGGTGATCCACCCACTCGACCCTGAGACCCGCCCCCTAGGGGATGCGGGGGCCACCCCCCTGGCGAAGGGCCGCGAGGTCGGCGGAGGGGCTCACGGGGCGGCGATGGAGGCGATGATTCCGATGACGACGGTGATGGCGATCATCGCGCCGAACACGGCGAGCAGCTTCTTCTGGCCGTTCGGCGGATTGGGTTCGAGGACTGGCATGGGAACAGTCTCGCACCTCAGCATTCGTCCTCGACCGTCCGGTCCCTGCCCGCCAGGATTCCGACGATCATCTGAGGCACCATCAGCCCTCCCATGAGCGCGATGGGCAGTCCCCAGCCGCCGCTGTGCTGGTAGAGCACGCCGACGAGGAGGGGCCCGGGGATCGAGATGAGGTAGCCGACGCTCTGGGCGAAGGCGGAGAGGCGGACGACGCCGGCGCCGGTGCGCGAACGCATGCCGATCATGGTGAGGGCGAGCGGGAAGGCGCAGTTGGAGACGCCGAGCAGCACCGCCCAGATCCAGGCTCCGGCGGCCGGGGCGAGGAAGAGGCCGGTGTAGCCGCCGAGGCCGCACAGGGCGAGGGCGACGACGATCGGGCCCTGGGTCTTCATGCGGGTGGCGAGCCGGGGGATGACGAAGGCGAGCGGGACGCCCATGACCATGGTGACGGCGAGGAGCACACCCGCGGTGGAGGCGGGGACGCCGGCGTCGCGGAAGATCTGCGGCATCCAGCCCATGGTGATGTAGGCACCGGTGGCCTGGAGGCCGAAGAAGGCGCCGAGGGCCCAGGCGGTGCGGCTGCGGGTGACGCGGGGCGGGGCCTGGAGCGGGGCCTCGGCGGGGATCGCGGACCCCGCTTCCGTACGGGAGGTGCGGGGGCCGCCGGAGATGCCGTCGCGGTCGCGCAGGAGCGGGAGCCAGGGCAGGACGGCGAGGGCGGCGAGGACCGCCCAGACGCCGAGGCCGAGGCGCCAGTCCCCGCCGAGGGCGTCGGTCATCGGGACGGTCGCGGCGGCGGCGACGGAGGTGCCGAGGGCGAGCGCCATGGAGTAGAGGCCGGTCATGGTGCCGACGCGGTCGGGGAAGTACCGCTTGACGATGACGGGCATCAGGACGTTGCTGACGGCGATGCCCATGAGGGCGAGGGCGCTGGCGGCGAGGAAGGCGGCGGTGCCGCCGGCGAGGGGCCGCAGGACGAGGCCGGTGAAGATCGCGGCCATGCCCGCGCAGACGACGGCGGCGGGGCCGAAGCGGCGGGCGAGGCGCGGGGCGGTGATGCCGAAGACCGCGAAGCAGAGCGGCGGCACGGAGGTGAGGACGCCGGCGACGCTGCCGCTCATGTGGAGGCCTTCGCTGACCTCTTCGAGGAGGGCGCCGAGGCTGGTGATGGCGGGGCGCAGGTTGAGCGCGGCCAGGACGAGTCCGACGGTGACCGGGACGAGGAACCGACGGGTCGGAAGGGTCCGGGCGGCCGGGGACGCCTGGGGCTCCGTGCCGGCGGGGCGGGCGCGGTCCGGTGCGGGAGAATCCCCGGCGGTGGCGGCCGGTCGGACGGCGGGATCGAGGGTCTTCGGCTCGTCAGGCATGGAGCCATCATAGAATCATGGGATGATTGGTTGTCCAATCTCGAACGAACGGGAAGGTGCCCCCATGGCCCTCGGCCATCCCCGGCGCGCAGGTCTCTCCGACCAGGTGATCGCCGAGCTGCGGAACCAGATCACCTCCGGCGAGTGGCCGGTGGGCTCGCGCATCCCGACCGAGCCCGAGCTGGTCGAGCAGTTGGGCGTGGCCCGCAACACCGTGCGCGAGGCGGTCCGCGCGCTCGCCCACAACGGGCTGCTCGACATCCGGCAGGGCTCCGGGACGTACGTGGCCGCCACCAGCGAACTGGCGGGCGTCATGCACCGGCGTTTCGCCGGATCCGACCCCCGGCACGTCGCCGAGCTGCGCTCGACCCTGGAGTCCGCCGCCGCGCGGTTCGCGGCGGAGCGGCGCACGGAGCGGGACCTGAAGCAGCTCGACGCGCTGCTCGTACGGCGCGAGGAGGCGTGGGCGACGGGCGACGCGGAGCGGTTCGTGACCGCCGACGCGGCCTTCCACCACGCGGTCGTCGCCGCCTCGGGCAACGAGGTCCTCACGGAGCTCTACGCGGACCTGGGCGATCTGCTGCGGCAGTGGCTGCGGGACGACGTGGGACGGGAGCTGCGGCCGGAGAACCACATGGACCACGCGCGCCTGGTGGACGCGATCCGGGACGGCGACGCCGAGCGGGCGGGTACGGAGGCGGCCGGCTACCCCTTCATGTGCCTGCGGAGCCCCGTACGGGATTCACCGGATTCAGGGGCCTGAGGAGCTCGGCGCGGGTTCCGGGTCCGCCGGCTGGTGGGTGATCCAGGCGGCCCGGACCTCCTTCCAGCAGCGGCCGGTGAGCTGGGCGTAGTCGGCGGGGCCGACGTCGACGGGGGCGCTGTCGGTGTCGACGTCCCACCACCGCTCGCACTCGACGTGGAGGCGGACCCGGTCGGTGCGCGGGTACGGGTTCTGGCAGTGGGCGGTGACGCGGGAGCCCTCGACGTCGGTACGGCAGGAGGCGCCGAAGTTCTCCGGTTCCTCCGCGGCCGGGGCGGGGCGCTCTCCGGCCGGGGCGGGGGCCGCGCGCACCTCGGCGGCGAGGGCGACCCCGGTCAGCAGCACGGCGACCGAGGCGAACGCCCCGGCTCCGCGACGTATCGCGTGCATGCCCGTACCTCCTCCCCGTCAGCAGCAGACCTTCACGCTCTGCACCAGTCTGGGGCCGTTCGGGCTACTTCTCGAGTCGAGTGTTCGATTTCGGCGTTCGGGAGCCCGGCGGCCGGGAGACGGCGAAGGGCCGTGCGCACCGCCCGAGGGGCGGGCGCACGGCCCTTCTCGCACGTGCGGGGGGCGTCAGGCGCCGATCGCGTGCAGACCGCCGTCGACGTGGACGATCTCGCCCGTCGTCTTCGGGAACCAGTCGGAGAGCAGCGCGACCACGCCGCGGCCGGCCGGCTCCGGGTCGCTGAGGTCCCACTCCAGCGGGGAGCGGCTGTCCCAGACGGAGGCCAGCTCGCCGAAGCCCGGGATGGACTTGGCGGCCATCGAGCCCAGCGGGCCCGCCGAGACCAGGTTGCAGCGGATGTTCTGCTTGCCCAGGTCGCGGGCGATGTAGCGGCTGGTGGCCTCCAGGGCGGCCTTGGCCGGGCCCATCCAGTCGTACTGCGGCCAGGCGAACTTCGCGTCGAAGGTGAGGCCGACGACGGAGCCGCCCTCGCTCATCAGCGGCAGCAGCGCCATCGTCAGGGACTTCAGGGAGAAGGCCGAGACGTGCATGGCGGTGGCGACGGACTCGAACGGCGTGTTGAGGAAGTTGCCGCCGAGCGCGTCCTGCGGGGCGAAGCCGATGGAGTGCACGACGCCGTCGAGGCGGTCGCCGAGGTGCTCGCGGACCTGGCCCTCCAGGCGCGCGAGGTGCTCGTCGTCGGAGACGTCGAGCTCCAGGACCTTCACGTTCTCGGGCCGGGGCAGCTTCTTGGCGATGCGCTCGGTCAGCGTCGGCCGGGGCCAGGCGGTGAGGATGATCTCCGCGCCCTGCTCCTGGGCCAGCTTCGCGGTGTGGAAGGCGATGGAGGACTCCATCAGCACACCGGTGATGAGGATGCGCTTGCCCTCGAGGATTCCACTCATGGTGATCAGTGACCCATGCCCAATCCGCCGTCAACCGGGATGACGGCTCCAGTGATGTACGCGGCGTCGTCGGAGGCGAGGAACCTCACCGCGGCGGCGATCTCCTCGGGCCGCGCGTAGCGGCCCAGGGGCACCTGGGACACGATGCCCGCGCGCTGTTCGTCGGTGAGCACCGCGGTCATGTCCGTGTCGACGAAGCCGGGCGCGACGACGTTGAAGGTGATGTTGCGGGAGCCCAGCTCGCGCGCGAGGGACCGGGCGAAGCCGACCAGACCGGCCTTGGAGGCCGCGTAGTTGGCCTGGCCCGCGGAGCCGAGCAGGCCGACGACCGACGAGATCAGGACGACGCGGCCCTTCTTGGCACGCAGCATCCCGCGGTTGGCGCGCTTGACGACCCGGAAGGTCCCGGTCAGGTTGGTGTCGACGACGGAGGTGAAGTCCTCCTCGGACATGCGCATGAGGAGCTGGTCCTTCGTCACGCCGGCGTTGGCCACGAGGACCTCCACCGGACCGTGCTTCTCCTCGATCTCCTTGTACGCCTGCTCCACCTGTTCGCCGTCGGTGATGTCGCACCTCACGGCCAGGCAGCCCAGCTCGGCCAGGGCGGCCGGCGGCTCGCCGGAGCGGTACGTGAACGCGACCTTGTCGCCGGCCTCGGCGAACGCGCGGGCGATGGCGAGGCCGATGCCCCGGTTTCCTCCGGTGACGAGAACCGAGCGGCTCAACGGATCACCCTTTCGATAGCGGTCTGGTAGCCGAAAACCTATCGGTACCGCTCCCGACATGAGGAATCGACCTCCGACAGTGGCGTACGGGCCGCACTGTCGGGTCCCTACAGCCGGGGACCGGCGCCGTCCGGGGCCGCGGAGGGGCGCGAACCGGCCCGGCGGGGCCCTGGCCGACCCCCCTCGGCCTCCAAGGCCCGGCTCCCGGTGACCCGTTGGAGAGGGTTCCGCCAAGGGCGCAAGCAATGCGCCGTCCCGGCCGCCCGTCCCGTGATTGACTTCCGGGACAGTCGAACCACCGTCTTCCGATCACCGAGAGCGAGGCCGCTCGTGGTCCATCAGATCGACCCTTCGTTCACCGCGCTGCCCCTTCGGGCGCTCGCCGACGCGGCGCTCGCCCGGGCGCGCGCGCTGGGCGCCGAGCACGCCGACTTCCGCCTGGAGCGGGTGCGCAGCGCCGCGTGGCGATTGCGCGACGCCAAACCGTCCGGTTCCTCCGACACCACGGACCTCGGCTACGCGGTGCGGGTGGTGCACGGCGGGGCCTGGGGGTTCGCCTCCGGTGTCGACCTGACCATGGACGGGGCGGCCCGGGTCGCCTCGCAGGCGGTCGCCATGGCCAAGCTGTCGGCGCAGGTGATCGCGGCGGCCGGTTCGGACGAACGCGTGGAGCTGGCGGCGGAGCCGGTGCACGAGGACAAGGTGTGGGTCTCCTCGTACGAGGTCGACCCCTTCTCCGTGCCCTCCGAGGAGAAGAGCGCCCTGCTCGCCGACTGGAGCGCGCGGCTGCTGCGGGCGGAGGGCGTGGCGCACGTGGACGCCTCGCTGCTCACCGTCCACGAGAACAAGTTCTACGCGGACACGGCCGGGACCGTGACCACCCAGCAGCGCGTGCGGCTGCACCCGCAGCTCACGGCGGTGGCCGTGGACGGGACGACCGGCGAGTTCGACTCGATGCGGACGATCGCGCCGCCGGTCGGGCGCGGCTGGGAGTACCTGACCGGCACGGGCTGGGACTGGGACAAGGAGCTGGACGAGATCCCGGAGCTGCTCGCCGAGAAGATGCGGGCGCCGAGCGTCGAGGCGGGGCGGTACGACCTGGTCGTGGACCCGTCGAACCTGTGGCTGACCATCCACGAGTCGATCGGGCACGCCACCGAGCTGGACCGGGCCCTGGGGTACGAGGCGGCCTACGCGGGCACCTCCTTCGCCACCTTCGACCAGCTGAACAAGCTGACGTACGGCTCCTCGGTCATGAACGTGACGGGCGACCGGACCGCCGAGCACGGGCTCGCGACGATCGGCTACGACGACGAGGGCGTCGAGGCGCAGTCCTGGGACCTGGTGAAGGACGGCACGCTCGTCGGCTACCAGCTGGACCGGCGGATCGCGAAGCTCACCGGCCTCGGGCGGTCGAACGGCTGCGCCCTCGCGGACTCCCCCGCGCACGTGCCGGTGCAGCGGATGGCGAACGTCTCGCTCCAGCCCGACCCGGGCGGTCTGTCGACGGAGGACCTGATCGGGGGCGTGGAGCGGGGCATCTACGTGGTCGGCGACCGGTCCTGGTCGATCGACATGCAGCGGTACAACTTCCAGTTCACCGGGCAGCGCTTCTTCCGCATCGAGAACGGGCGGCTCGCCGGGCAGCTGCGGGACGTCGCGTACCAGGCGACGACCACGGACTTCTGGGGCTCGATGGAGCAGGTCGGCGGGCCGCAGACGTACGTCCTCGGCGGCGCCTTCAACTGCGGCAAGGCCCAGCCGAGCCAGGTCGCCGCCGTCTCCCACGGCTGCCCCTCCGCCCTCTTCCGGGGCGTCAACATCCTCAACACGACGCAGGAGGCCGGTCGATGATCGCGACCATGGCGTACGGGACCCTCTGCTGGGGGTCCGGGGGTCGTCCCCCGGGCAAGCACAGCCTGAACACGACGCAGGAGGCCGGTCGATGAGCCGCGTCAGCAAGCCGTACGAGATCGTCGAGCGGGCCCTGGAGCTGTCCCGGGCCGACGGGTGCGTGGTCATCGCGGACGAGGAGTCCTCGGCCAATCTGCGCTGGGCGGGGAACGCGCTCACGACGAACGGCGTCACCCGGGGCCGTACGCTCACGGTGATCGCGACCGTCGACGGCGCGCAGGGCACCGCCTCCGGCGTCGTCTCCCGGTCCGCCGTGACCGCGGACGACCTGGAGCCCCTGGTGCGGGCCGCCGAGGAGGCCGCCCGGTCCGCCGGGCCCGCCGAGGACGCGCAGCCGCTGGTGGAGGGCGTGCCCGCCTCCCCCGACTTCACGGACGCCCCGGCGGAGACCTCCTCCGCCGTCTTCGGGGACTTCGCCCCCGCCCTCGGCGAGGCCTTCGCCCGGGCCCGGGCCGGCGGCCGCGAGCTGTACGGTTTCGCCAGCCACGAGCTGACCTCCACCTACCTGGGCACGTCGACCGGGCTGCGGCTCCGGCACGACCAGCCGAACGGGACCCTGGAGCTGAACGCCAAGTCCCCCGACCGCTCGCGCTCCGCCTGGGCCGGGCGCGCGACGCGGGACTTCAAGGACGTCGACCCGGCGGCGCTCGACGCCGACCTGGCGGTGCGGCTCGGCTGGGCGGAGCGGCGGATCGAGCTGCCCGCCGGGCGGTACGAGACGCTGCTGCCGCCGACCGCCGTGGCCGACCTGCTGATCTACCAGCAGTGGAACGCCGCGGCCCGGGACGCGGTGGAGGGCCGTACGGTCTTCTCCAAGCCCGGCGGCGGCACCCGGCTCGGCGAGACGCTCTCGCGGCTTCCGCTGACGCTGCGCAGCGACCCGAACGAGCCGGGTCTGGAGTCCGCGCCGTTCGTGATCGCGCACTCCTCCGGTGACGACTCGTCCGTCTTCGACAACGGCCTGCCGGTGGGTCCGGTCGACTGGGTGCGGGACGGGAAGCTGGAGCGGCTCGTCACCACCCGGCACTCGGCGGGGCTTACTCGGTTGCCCGTGGCCCCGGGAGCGGGGAACCTGATCCTGGACGGCGGCGGTGAGCGTTCGCTGGAGGAGATGGCGGCCTCCACCGGGCGCGGTCTGCTGCTGACCTGCCTCTGGTACATCCGCGAGGTCGACCCGGCGACGCTGCTGCTCACCGGGCTGACCCGGGACGGCGTCTACCTGGTCGAGAACGGCGAGGTGGTCGGCGAGGTGAACAACTTCCGGTTCAACGAGTCGCCGGTGGACCTGCTGTCGCGGGCCTCGGAGGCGGGTCGTACGGAGAAGACGCTGCCGCGCGAGTGGAGCGACTGGTTCACCCGGGCCGCGATGCCCGCCCTGCGGGTGCCGGACTTCAACATGAGCTCGGTCAGCAAGGGGGTCTGACCCACCTAGACTGGGCACGGCATCACCCCATTCGACCAAGGAGACGGACGATCGTGACGGACATCGTCGACGAGCTGAAGTGGCGCGGGCTCTTCGCCCAGTCCACCGACGAGGACGCACTGCGCAAGGCTCTCTCGGACGGTCCCGTCACGTTCTATTGCGGTTTCGACCCGACCGCGGCCAGTCTCCACGTCGGCCACCTGGTCCAGGTCCTCACCGTCCGCCGGCTCCAGCGGGCCGGGCACCGGCCGCTGGCGCTGGTCGGCGGGGCCACCGGGCAGATCGGTGACCCGCGGCCGACGGCCGAGCGCACCCTGAACGACCCCGAGACGGTCGCGAACTGGGTGAACCGGCTGCGGACCCAGATCGAGCCGTTTCTCTCCTTCGAGGGGGAGAACGCCGCGGTCATGGTGAACAACCTGGACTGGACCGCCGGCCTCTCGGCGATCGAGTTCCTGCGGGACATCGGCAAGCACTTCCGGGTCAACAAGATGCTGACCAAGGACTCCGTGGCCCGGCGCCTGGAGTCCGAGCAGGGCATCAGCTACACCGAGTTCAGCTACCAGCTGCTCCAGGGCATGGACTTCCTGGAGCTGTACCGCCGCTACGGCTGCACGCTCCAGCAGGGCGGCTCGGACCAGTGGGGCAACCTGGTGGCCGGGCTCGACCTGATCCACCGCCTGGAGCCGGGGGCCGAGGTCCACGCGCTCGCGACCCCGCTGATGGTCAAGGCGGACGGCACCAAGTTCGGCAAGACCGAGGGCGGGGCCGTCTGGCTGGACCCGGAGATGACCACGCCGTACGCGTTCTTCCAGTTCTGGCTGAACGTGGACGACCGGGACATCTCCACGTACATGCGGATCCTCTCCTTCCGTTCCCGTGCGGAGCTGGAGGAGCTCGAGGCGCAGACCGCCGAGCGGCCGCAGGCCCGGGCGGCCCAGCGGGCGCTGGCCGAGGAGCTGACGACCCTGGTGCACGGCGCCGAGCAGTGCGCGGCCGTCATCGCCGCGTCCAGGGCGCTGTTCGGCCAGGGCGACCTGGCCGAGCTGGACGGCGCGACGCTCGCCGCGGCCCTGTCCGAGCTGCCGCACGCGCGCGTGTCGGAGCTCGGCCAGGTCGTGGACCTGTTCGCCGAGGTCGGTCTGGTGGCGAGCAAGTCGGCGGCGCGGCGCACGGTGAAGGAGGGCGGGGCGTACGTGAACAACGCGAAGGTCACCGCCGAGGACGCCGAGGTGTCGGCGGACGACCTGCTGCACGGGCGCTGGCTGGTGCTGCGGCGCGGCAAGAAGAACCTGGCGGCGATCGAGTTCACCGGCGCCTGACGGGTCCGCCCGTACGACACGACCGGAGGCCCGGTGCGGCACGTGACGTGCCGCACCGGGCCTCCCGGTTCTCCGCGTGGCCCCCGCGGAGTCAGGTTCGCTGTCTGTTGCCCTTGATCGAGGCCCAGATCATGTCGCCCACGCCGACGACGGCGACCGCGCCGATCAGCTGGAGCAGATGGCGGGTCCAGTCGATGCCCTTGGTGTCGTTCACCCCGATCCAGGTCGCGACCGCGTTGCCGAGCACGCTGCCGAGCATGCCGAACACCACCGTCAGCCAGAGCGGGATCTGCTGCTTGCCCGGCAGGATCGCCTTCGCGATCAGACCGAGGACGAGTCCCACAATGATCGCCCACAACCAACTCATCGTCGCCTCCTTGTGCGCATGTGGGCCCAGTCTCGGCCTTCCCGACGTACCGCGCATGTCGGACAGCGCCATACGTGCCCCGGTCTCGTGGGCGCGGAGGGGCGGGCGTACGGTGGAACCAGGTCCGGACCGGAGTGGGTCCGGCGCGACCGGCGGGTGGTGAACGGCGATGCCGAAGCGTGGCGGAACCGAGGTCTTCCGGATCACGGGGGCCCGGCAGGGACTCGCCGAGGACGTCCGGGGCCGGCAGCGGAGGTACGTCATCTCGATGACGGTCCGGACGCTCTCCGTGATCGCCGCCGCGGTGCTGTGGAACGTCGAGCGGCACGTGGCGGTCGTGGCCCTCGCCCTGGGCATCCTCCTGCCGTACGTCGCCGTGGTGATCGCCAACGCGGGACGCGAGTCGGCGCCGTCCCTCCCCTCCACGTTCGTGCCCGCTCCGGTGCGGCCCGCGCTCGGCGCGGGCGAGGAGGCGGACCGCGGGGCGGACCGTCCGTACGGCCGGGACTGACCGCCGGGCGCGGCCGGAAACCTCAAGGAAAGCTCAGATCAATCATGAAGTTCCAGTGCACCGCACCCCGTGTGCCGTGACATACTGCCTACGCGCTCCGCATCCCCCGTCGGAGCGACGGACCGGTGCCGGGCAGCTCCCCCCGTGGCTGCTCGGCATCGCCCTTGCCGGACAATGATCGGGTGATCATGGGTCCAGTGAGCGAAGAGAAGCCGATCTGTTCGGCCAAGGGGTGCCGCGCCGACGCCGTCTGGGTGCTCGCGTGGAACAACCCCAAGCTGCATGCGCCGGAGCGGCGCAAGACCTGGCTCGCGTGCGAGGAGCACCGCGAGCACCTCTCCCAGTTCCTGGGCGTACGGGGCTTCCTCAAGGACGTCGTCCCGCTGGCCGACTGGGAGTCCGACCACTCCTAGGGGTGTTCAGCCGCCGATCGCGGACATCGGGCGGTCGGGCTGGAGGAAGCTCGGGTCGTCGAGGCCGGAGCCGGCCTTCTTGCCCCACATCGCCTTCTTCCAGAGCTCCGCGACCTCGGCGTCCCCCGCGTCCGAGCGGAGCGCGGCCCGCAGGTCGGTCTCCTCGGTGGCGAAGAGACAGGTGCGGACCTGTCCGTCGGCGGTGAGCCGGGTGCGGTCGCAGGCCCGGCAGAACGGGCGGGTGACGGAGGCGATGACGCCGACCGTGTGCGGTCCGCCGTCGACCACCCAGCGCTCGGCGGGGGCGGAGCCGCGCTCGTCGGCGCCCTCCGGGGCCAGGTCGAAGCGGGTGCGCAGGGAGTCCAGGATGTCCCCGGCGGTGATCATGCCGTCGCGCTTCCAGCCGTGCTGGGCGTCGAGGGGCATCTGCTCGATGAAGCGGAGCTCGTACCCCTCCTCGATCGCCCAGGCCAGCAGGTCGGGGGCCTCGTCGTCGTTGAGCCCGGGCATCAGGACGGCGTTGACCTTGACCGGGA
This sequence comes from Streptomyces bikiniensis, assembly GCA_000716465.1. Classification (GTDB taxonomy): domain Bacteria; phylum Actinomycetota; class Actinomycetes; order Streptomycetales; family Streptomycetaceae; genus Streptomyces; species Streptomyces bikiniensis. The sequence goes on along the minus strand of JNWL01000001.1, from coordinate 457,808 downwards.
CGAGGCCGGCGTCGCGGGCGGCGGCCATGCCGTCGAGGACGTCGCGGTGCCGGTCGCGGCGGGTGAGGGTCTTGAAGACGTCGGGGCGCAGGGTGTCCAGGGAGACGTTGACCCGGTCGAGGCCCGCGGCCTTCAGAGCGGTCGCGGTGCGCTTGAGCCCGATGCCGTTGGTGGTGAGGGACATCCGGGGGCGGGGCCCCAGGGCCGCGCAGCGCTCGACGATCCCGACGAGGCCGGGGCGGAGCAGGGGTTCGCCGCCGGTGAAGCGCACCTCGGTGACGCCGAGGTCGGTGACGGCGATGCGGATGAGCCGGACGATCTCGTCGTCCGTGAGCAGGTCCGGCTTGGCGAGCCACTGGAGGCCCTCTTCCGGCATGCAATAGGTGCAGCGCAGGTTGCACCGGTCCGTGAGCGAGACGCGCAGGTCGGTGGCGACCCGGCCGAAGGTGTCGATGAGCACGGTGGGCCCCCTCCCCGTCTGTGGATCGGTTCGTTTCGATCGCCTGTTCCGAGCCTACGCGAGCGGTCCGACATCGAGCAGGGCAGATTGTCACGAGGACGGGCGCGGCCGCGTCGTAGAACTCTACGACGCGGCCGTCCGTGCGTGGCGGAACGTATACGGTTCAGTGCGCTCCGACACCGGTGAGGGACTTGACCTCCAGCTCCGCGTACTTGCCCTTGTCCGGCTCCTCCTTGGAGAGGACCGAGCCGAGCCAGCCGAGCAGGAAGCCGAGCGGGATGGAGACCAGGCCGGGGTTCTCCAGCGGGAACCAGTAGAAGTCGACGTCCTTGAACATCGAGGTGGGCTTGCCGGAGACGACCGGCGAGAACAGCACCAGGACGACGGCGGAGACCAGGCCGCCGTAGATCGACCACAGGGCGCCCTGCGTGGTGAACCGCTTCCAGAAGAGGGAGTACAGGATCGTCGGCAGGTTGGCGGAGGCGGCGACCGCGAAGGCGAGGGCGACCAGGCCGGCGACGTTGAGGTCGCGGGCGAGGGCGCCGAGCGCGATGGAGACGACGCCGATGAGGACGGTCGCCCAGCGGGCGGCCCGCACCTCCTCCTTCTCCGTGGCCTTTCCGCGCCGGATGACGTTGGCGTAGATGTCGTGCGCGAAGGACGACGAGGAGGCCAGGGTCAGTCCGGCGACGACGGCGAGGATGGTCGCGAAGGCCACGGCGGAGATGACGGCGAGGAGGATCGCGCCGCCGGTGGAGCCGGCTCCGCCGCCGATCTCCAGGGCCGCGAGCGGGGCGGCGGTGTTGCCGGCCTTGTTGGAGGCGACGATGTCGCCGTTCTTGAGCAGGGCGGCGGCGCCGAAGCCGAGGACGATGGTCATCAGGTAGAAGGCGCCGATGATGCCGATGGCCCAGTTGACCGACTTCCGGGCGGCCTTGGCGGTCGGGACCGTGTAGAAGCGGATCAGGATGTGGGGGAGGCCGGCCGTGCCGAGGACGAGCGCGATGCCGAGCGAGAGGAAGTCCAGCTTCGAGGTGGCGGTGACGCCGTACTTGAGGCCGGGCTCCAGGAAGGCCTGGCCCTTGCCGCTGTTGGTGGCGGCCGCGCCGAGCAGGTCGGAGAGGTTGAAGTCGAACTTCAGCAGGATGAGGAAGGTGATCAGGAGCGTGCCCGCGATGAGCAGCACGGCCTTGACCATCTGCACCCAGGTGGTGCCCTTCATGCCGCCGATGGTCACGTACACGATCATCAGGACGCCGACGAGGGCGACGATCGCGATCTTGCCGCCGTCGCTGGTGATGCCGAGGAGCAGCGAGACGAGGACGCCGGCGCCGGCCATCTGCGCGAGCAGGTAGAAGATCGAGACGACGATGGTGGAGGTGCCGGCGGCGGTGCGGACCGGGCGCTGGCGCATCCGGTAGGCGAGGACGTCGCCCATGGTGAAGCGGCCGGAGTTGCGCAGCGGTTCGGCGACCAGGAGCAGGGCGACGAGCCAGGCGACGAGGAAGCCGATCGAGTAGAGGAAGCCGTCGTAGCCGAAGAGGGCGATGGCGCCGGCGATGCCGAGGAAGGACGCGGCGGACATGTAGTCGCCGGAGATCGCCAGGCCGTTCTGGAAGCCGGTGAACTGGCGTCCGCCGGCGTAGAAGTCGGCGGCGCTGCGGGTCTGCCGGCCGGCCCACACGGTGATGACGAGGGTGGCGATCACGAAGGCGCCGAACAGGGCGATGATCAGGGGCCGGTGCTCGCTGGTGGCGTTGTCCGCCGCGAGCAGGACGGGGGTGCTCATGCGTCGCCCTCCATACGGGACTTGATGGCCTCGGCCCTGGGGTCGAGCCGGTTCGCCGCGTGCCGCGAGTAGAGCCAGGCGATGAGGAAGGTGGTGGCGAACTGGCCGAGGCCCAGGACCAGCGCCATGTTGATGTTGCCGAAGACCTTGGTGCCCATGAAGCCGCCCGCGTAGTTGGAGAGCAGCACGTACAGCAGGTACCAGGCGATGAAGGCGAGGGTGAGGGGGAAGGCGAACGAGCGGTAGGTGCGGCGCAGCTCGCCGAACTCCTCGCTCTCCTGCACCTCGACGAACTGCTCCGTGGTGGGCGGCACGGGACCCCGATCGGTCTCCGTGCCGTTTCGGGCTGGCGGCGGTGCTTCGGTAGCCACGGAATCTCCTCGTGACGCGGGGGCGGACGGCTGGGTCAAAGGGGGCCTCACCGGGGGTGCGGGAGCCGGGGCTCCGGGTGGAGCCCTCCCCTGCACAACGGCACGGAGGGGGAAGCGAAGCGGTTCACCCCGAGGATTTTCTCGGGCAGATCTTCATGAAGTCTTCTCAACTCATTGATGGGACGGGAAGATCAGCGATAGCTTCACTCGTCATGCACCTGCCCGTGCGCAAACCCGCGCGCCGGCAGTACATACGGATGATGTGGAGAACCCATGGCTCATCTGGGATCGAGGCGCGGCCGAGCTCTCGCTCTGCCGGTAGGTCTCGCGCTCACGGCCTCGCTCGGCTTCCTTCCCTCCGGCGCCTCGGCCGCGGAGCTGAGCGACGCCCCGGCCGCCGCCGTGACGTCGGACGGGCCGCAGCTGTCGTACGTCGTGAACGTCGACGGGGGCCACTCGACCGCCAAGTCGGTGAAGAAGGCGATAGCCGCCGCCGGCGGTACGGTCGTCGTCGCGTACGACCAGATAGGCGTCATCGTCGTCCACTCGCAGAACCCGGACTTCGCGAAGAAGATCCGCAAGGCGCGCGGCGTGGTGTCGGCCGGCGCGACCCGCACCGCCCCGCTCTCCGTGCAGGGCGACAAGTCCGTCGGCGGCGGCACGCAGGCGCTGACCGAGGCCGAGGCCAAGGCCGCCGCGGCCCGCGCGACGGACGAGCAGGACGCCCTGGAGCCCCTGCAGTGGGACCTCCCGGCGATCAAGGCCGACAAGGCGCACCAGCGGACGCTGGGCAGCAAGCGCGTGACCGTCGGCGTCATCGACACGGGCGTGGACGACACCCACCCGGACCTGGCGCCGAACTTCAGCGCCGCGAAGTCCGCCAACTGCGTCTCCGGCAAGCCGGACACCACCGCCGGCTCGTGGCGTCCGAACCCGGGCGAGAGCGACCACGGCACGCACGTCGCCGGTACGATCGCCGCCGCCAAGAACGGGATCGGCGTCACCGGTGTCGCCCCGGGCGTGAAGCTCGCCGGCATCAAGGTGTCCACCCCGGACGGCTTCTTCTACACGGAGGCCGTGGTCTGCGGCTTCGTGTGGGCGGCCGAGCACGGCATCGACATCACGAACAACAGCTACTACACCGACCCGTGGATGTTCGCGTGCAAGGACGACGCGGACCAGAAGGCCCTCATCGAGGCCGTCACCCGCGCCACCCGCTACGCGGAGCGCAAGGGCACGGTCAACGTGGCGGCGGCCGGCAACTCCGCGTTCGACCTGGCGGCCGACTCGATCGTCGACGACAGCAGCCCGAACGACTCCACGCCGGGCGGCCGGACCATCGACCCGAAGAAGTGCCTGGACTACCCGGCGATGCTCCCGGGCGTCGTCACGGTCTCCGCGACCGGCGCCAAGGGCCTGAAGGCGTCGTACTCCAACTACGGCCACGGCGTGATCGACGTCGCCGCGCCCGGCGGCGACCGCACCGCGTACCAGCCGCCGGAGGCCCCGGCGGTGAACGGCCTGATCCTGTCGACCACGGTCAACGGCGGCTACAACTACAAGGGCGGCACGTCGATGGCCTCGCCGCACGCGGCGGGCGTCCTGGCGCTCATCAAGTCGAGGCACCCGCAGGCGGGCCCGGCGGCGCTCAAGGCCCTGCTGTACGCGCAGGCCGACAAGCGCGCCTGCACCAACCCGTACGACATCGACGCCGACGGCAAGGTCGACGCCGTCTGCGAGGGCGGGAAGAACAAGAACGGCTTCTACGGGGCCGGCGTCGTCGACGCGCTCGACGCGGTCCGCTGGTAACCGGTGGTTCCCGGGGCCCCGGTGCGGTACGCCGCACCGGGGCCCTTCCGCGTGCCGCCGGATGCCATAGTGCGGTGCATGGACCACCACACGGTACGCACGGGTACGGAGTCGTTGTGGTCGGCCCTCGGCGGTGACCCCGCCCTGGTCGACCGGGTGTCGTTCACGGGGCCCCCGGGGCTGCTGCCGGCCCGGCTGCCGGTGATGGACCTGGCGCGGGCGACGGTCGCGGTGGCGGGGCTCGCGGCGGTGGAGCGGGCGGGGCTCCCGGGGCCCGTGCGGGTGGACGACGGGGCCGTGGCCACCGCCTTCACCAGCGAGCGGCACCTGCGGGTCGACGGGCGGGCGCCGGTGAACTTCGCGCCGCTCTCCCGGTTCTGGCGGGCGGCGGACGGCTGGGTCCGCACCCACGCCAACTATCCCCACCACCGGGCGGCGCTGCTCACCGCCCTCGGCGTGCCGTCGGAGCCGGGAGCGGGGACGGTCGAAGGCGTGGCGGCGGCGATCGGGGAGCGGACGGCCGTCGAGGTCGAGACGGCGGTGTACGGGGCCGGGGGCCTGGCCGTCGCCCTGCGCACGCCCGGGGAGTGGGCGGCGCACCCGCAGGGCCGGGAGGTGGCGGGGAGCCCGCTGCTGACCCGGGAGCGGCTCGACGAGGCGCCGCCCCGGCGGCGTTCGGGCCCGCCGCGGGTCCTGGACCTGACCCGGGTGCTCGCGGGGCCCGTGGCGACCCGGACGCTCGCGCTGCTCGGCGCGGACGTGCTGCGGATCGACCCGCCGGGCAATCCGGAGCTGCCGGACCAGCACGCGGACGCGGACGTCGGGAAGCGGACGGCCGCGCTCGACCTGGACCGGCCCTCGGACCGGCGCACCTTCGACGAACTCCTCGACGCGGCCGACGTGCTGGTGACCGGCTACCGGCCGGGCGCCCTCGACCGCTTCGGGCTGCACCGGCCGGGACTCGTCACGGCCCGGATCTCGGCCTGGGGCGACGGCGGGCCGTGGGGCGGGCGGCGCGGCTTCGACTCGCTGGTGCAGGCGGCGACCGGGATCGCCGTGGTGGAGGGCTCGGCGGAGGAGCCGGGCGCGCTGCCCGCGCAGGCCCTGGACCACGGCACCGGCTATCTGCTCGCGGCGGCGGTCCTGCGGTCGCTGACCGAGCGGGACCGGGACGGCGGCACCCGGCTTGTCCGCCTCTCCCTCGCACGGACGGGCCACTGGCTGACGCACGCGCTCCCCGCGTACGACCCCGAGCGGTACCTCACCGAGTCGGACGGCCCCCTCGGCCGGCTGCGGCACGCGCTGCCGCCGGTCGCGTACGAGGGCGGCCCGACGGGCTGGTCACGCCCGCCGGGCCTGCCGGGGGCGGACGCGCCGGTGTGGCTCTAGGAACCTTCTCGCCTCCCTCCTGACGGCCGGAGCGCTCCGGTCGTCAGGAGGTACTGCGCCGCGATGTAGGTCAGCATGATCCAGAAGTCGGGCGCGGGCGGTTGGGGCCACTCGGCGACGCCGGTGGCGATGAGGGTGTCGGAGAGCAGGAAGAGCGCGCCGCCGAGGCCGGCGAGGAGTCCGAGGGAGCTCGCGCGGCAGGCCATGGCGGTGAGCAGCAGCGAGTACCCGGCGACCGGGATCCGCAGCTCGGCGGGGAGGTCGGGCCAGAGGAGCGCGACGGTGCCGACGAGGGCGGCCGCGTACAGGGCGCCGAGCGCCGGGGACGTACGGCGGCGGCCGAAGAGGACCAGGTAGCAGACGTGTCCGGCGGCGAAGGAGCCCATGCCGACGAGGAAGGCCCAGTCGGCGTCAAAGAGCAGGAAGACGTCGCCGCCCCAGCCGAACAGGAGCGCGACGACCAGGAGTTTCGGGGCGCCCCTGGTGGCCGCGTACGCGGCGAGCAGGGGCATCAGGAGCGGCTTGGCGATCTGGTGGCCGAGCTCGGCGCCGGCGAGCAGGGAGACCAGGTCGGCGGCGGCGGCGAGCCCGAAGGCGGCGAGCAGCGCGCGGGAGACGGGGGTCGCGCGCACGGCGGGCGGCACGGCGGCCGGGGCGGGGGACGCGGTCACGCGGCGGGCTCCGGGGCGGAGCCGACCGGGGCGGAGGCGACCGGGGCGGAGCCGGTCGTGGTGGGACCTGCCGTGGCGGGGCCTGCCGTGGCGGGCTCGGGCACGGCAGAGCCGGTCGCGACGGGGCCGTTCTTCGGCGGCGGGGGCGGTCCGGGCTGCCAGCCGGGTCCGCGGAAGACCCGCCCGGCCCGCTCGCGCCAGCCGTGCGCGGCCCGCAGGTCGCGGGCGATGGCGGCGTACTCGTGGGTGGCGACCCGGAGCGGGTTGTACGTCTCGATGTTCTTGGTGAGGCCGTAGACGGGCCGCTCGGTCTCGCCGACCCAGGAGCCGAACATCCGGTCCCAGACGATGAGGATCCCGCCGAAGTTCCGGTCCAGGTAGCCGCCCTGGGAGGCGTGGTGGACCCGGTGGTGCGAGGGGGTGTTGAAGAGGTACTCGAAGGGGCGCGGCAGCTTGCCGACGCGCTCGGTGTGGATCCAGAACTGGTAGACGAGGTTGACCGAGTAGCAGAAGGCGACGGCCGCCGGGTGCACGCCGAGGGCGATCATCGGCAGGTAGAACGGCCAGGAGGTCACGCTGGTCCACGGCTGGCGCAGGGCGGTGGTGAGGTTGAACCTGCGGCTGCTGTGGTGGACGACGTGGCAGGCCCAGAGGATCCGGATGACGTGGTGCCCGCGGTGCTGCCAGTAGTAGAAGAAGTCCTGGGCGAGCAGCATCAGCGGGATCGTCCACCAGAGGACGGGCACGCGGAGCGGGGTCAGCTCGTAGACGGCGGTGTAGATCGCCACCACGGGGATCTTCCACAGGGCGTCGAAGGCCAGGCTCCCCAAGCCCATGCCGATGCTGGTGGCGGCGTCCTTGGTCTCGTACCCGGCGGCGTCCTCGTCGGGGTGGATCCGGTGGCTGACCATCTCCAGGACGGTGAGCAGGACGAACGCCGGTATGGACCAGAGCACGACATCGGGCAGGTTCGGCATGCCGTCGACGGTAGAGGCGGGGGTCGGGGCGCGGCTAGACGTTGTTACCAACAAGTATGCGAGACGGCTTGTCAGCAGGCTTTGGCACCTTCCGACAAGACGTCCCCGCGCGGCGGGAGGCGCCGCCACGATCGCGGGGACGGCGTCCGTCGGGGGAGGAACCGCCGTGCAGGGACTGGAGATCGCGCCGGCGCGGCCGGCGGGGACGGTACCGGGCACGGTCGCGCGGTCGGCCCTCGCGCCCCGGAAGGGGGCGGGCCCCGTCCCCTCCCCCGTCCGCCCGCTCCCCCGCCCGGCGGGCCCCGACCGGCTCGCGAAGGTGCTCGGCGGACGGCTCGCGGAGCGGTACGGGACGCTGCCGGAGCACGAGCGGCTCGCGGCGGTCGAGGGGGTGACGGTCCTGCTCGGCGGGGGAACGTCCGAGCCGGAACGGATCACGCGCCTCTCCTGACCCCGTCCCCCTCACACCCCCGCCGCCCCCAGCAACGACCCCGCCCCGTACGTCACCGCCATCGCCAGGGCCCCGCCCGCCACGTTGCGGAGGACCGCGCGGCCCGGTGGGGCGGCGCCCAGGCGGGCGCTGGACCAGCCGGTGAGGGCGAGGGCGGCCAGGACCGAGAGGACGGTGACCCAGAGGCGGGCGGAGGGCGGGGGCAGGACGATCGCGAGGAGCGGGAGCAGGGCCCCGGCGGTGAAGGCGAGGAAGCTGGCGCCGGCCGCGTGCCAGGGGTTGGTGAGGGCGTCCGGGTCGATGCCCAGCTCCACGCGCGCGTGGGCGCGCAGGGCGTCGCGGGCGGTGAGCTGTTCGGCGGCCTCCCGGGCGACGTCCGGGGAGAGGCCGCGGGCGGCCAGGAGGGCGGCGAGCTCGTCCAGCTCGGCCGCCGGCCGCTCGCGCAGTTCGCGCTTCTCCTCGGCGAGCGCGGCCTTCTCGGAGTCGCGCTGGGTGGAGACCGAGACGTACTCCCCCGCCGCCATCGACATCGAGCCGGCGAGGAGCCCGGAGAGACCGGCCGTGAGCAGCGCGGACCCGGATTCCGTGGCCCCGGCGACGCCGACGACGAGGCCCGCCGTGGAGACCACGCCGTCATTGGCGCCGAGGACCGCGGCCCGGAGCCAGTTGAGGCGGGAGCCGAGACCGCCGCCGTGGGCCTCGTCGTGCGCGGAGGGCGCGGAGGACGCGGGAGGAGCGGGGGGTTCGGTCATGTGGGGCAGGGTCGCACCCGGCCGGTCGCCGGTCCCGGAACGACCCGCCAGGGTCTCCGTCCACCGGCCCCGGAGCACCGGCCCCGGACGCTTCGAGGAGGGGATTGTCGGCCGCGGCCCGTATCCTCAATGACCATGCTCGACGACCGCACGACAGCAGCAGCGTGGCCGACCGCCTACCCGCAGGGGTACGCGGTCGTCGACGTGGAGACCACCGGCCTCGCCCGCGACGACCGGATCGTGTCCGCCGCCGTCTACCGGCTGGACGCCCAGGGGAACGTCGAGGACCACTGGTACACCCTCGTCAACCCCGAGCGCGACCCGGGCCCGGTGTGGATCCACGGGCTGACCAGCGACGCCCTGGAGGGCGCTCCGCTCTTCCCGGAGATCGCGGCCGAGTTCGCGGCCCGGCTGGACGGGCGGGTGCTCGTCGCGCACAACGCGATCTTCGACTGGCAGATGATCGCCCGGGAGTACGCGCGCGCCGAGTCCGCCGCGCCCGTGCGGCAGCGCCTGTGCACGATCGCGCTCGCCAAGCAGCTGGCGCTGCCGCTGCCCAACCACAAGCTGGAGTCGCTGGCCGCGCACTTCGGCGTCGAGCAGCGCCAGGCGCACAACGCGCTGGACGACGCGCGGGTGCTCGCCGAGGCGTTCCGGCCGAGCCTGCACGCGGCGGCCGAGCAGGGAGTGCGGCTGCCGCTCCTGGAGTGCCGGCCGCTGACCGAGTGGGCCGCCTCCCCGGCCGTGCCCGCGGCCTCGCCGTACCCCTCCTCGCCGTACCGGTCGAACAGCTGGCGCCCCTCGCGGAAGCGGCCGGCCTGCCCGTACCCCAATCCCGGCCGGTACGAGACCGACAAGCCGCTCAAGCAGGGGATGCGGGTGGCGTTCTCCGGGGACACCTCCGTCGACCGCGAGCTCCTGGAGGACCGGACCGTCGAGGCCGGTCTGCACGTGGCCGGCAGCGTGTCGCGGCTGACGAGCCTCCTCGTCACCAACGACCCGGACGCGGCCACCTCCAAGACCCTCAAGGCCCGGTCCTTCGGCACGCCCGTCGTCGACGAGGCCGCCTACACCCAGCTGCTGCGGGACGTGGCCCCGGCAGACGGGTGACGTCCCCGGGCCCCCCGGGCGTGCCGGACGGCGCGCGTCCGCGGGGAGCCCCACCCTGTGGCGCATGGCACGTTGTGAGGTCTGCGGAAACGATTACGGCATGTCGTTCGAGGTGCACGCGCAGGGCGCGGTGCACGTCTTCGACTGCTTCGCCTGCGCCATCCACCGCATGGCGCCCATCTGCGAGCACTGCCGGGTCCAGATCATCGGCCAGGGCGTCGAGGTGGAGGGCAGCTGGTACTGCGGCGGCCACTGCGCCCGCGCGGAGGGGAAGGTGGGCATCGTCGACAAGGTGTGAGGACGAGAACCGGAGAAACGATTCCGGACGGCGGTCCCCGAGCCCGCCGAACCCCCCTGCGTGCACCCCGTGGCTCCCGCTGTACGGTCATGGGGTGTACCGCTTCCTGTTGTCCCGGCAGTGGGTGATCCTCACCCTGATCGCCCTCGTCCTCGTCCCGACGATGATCGAGCTGGGCTTCTGGCAGTTCCACCGGCACGAGCGCCGGGTCGCCCAGAACGCCCTGATCGAGGACAGCATCGGCGCGGCCCCGGTGCCGGTCGAGGAGCTGACCTCCCCCGGCCACACCGTCCCGCGCACCGACTACTGGCGCCCGGTCACCGCCACCGGCACCTTCGACACCGCCCACGAGGTGGTCGTCCGCCGCCGCACCTCCTCCGACGACCGGATCGGCGTGCACGTCCTGACCCCGCTGGTCCTGCGGGACGGGAAGGTCCTGGTCGTCAACCGGGGCTGGGTCCCGGCCGCCGCCGACCAGCACTCCTACCCGGCGGTGCCGCCCGTCCCGAAGGGCGAGGTCACGATCACCGGCCGCCTCAAGGCGGACGAGACGACCGGCGCCAGCGGCATCAAGGACCTCAAGGGCCTGCCCGACCGGCAGGTCATGCTGATCGACAGCCGGCAGCAGGCCGAGCTCATCGGCCGCGAGGTCCTCGGCGGCTACGTCGAGCAGACCGCGCCCGAACCGGCCGGCGGCACCATCGAGCAGATCCCCGAACCCGACCACGACTCGATCGGCGCCCACATGGCGTACGCCGTGCAGTGGTGGCTCTTCGCGGCCGGCGTGCCCGTCGGCTGGGTGATCCTGGTGCGCCGCGAGAAGCGCGACCGGGAGGCCGCCGCCGCGTCCGGGGCCGCCGGACCGCCGGAACCGGACACCGCGGAGACCCTGGCCGCACCGTCCCGCTGATTGACCTGCGCCGCTTCCGGGAACAGCCCGAGCGTGACGCAACGCATCGACGACTACGCCATGATCGGCGATCTCCAGACCGCCGCGCTCGTCGGCCGCGACGGATCGGTCGACTGGCTGTGTCTGCCCCGGTTCGACTCGGCCGCCTGCTTCTCCGCCATCCTCGGCGACGAGGAGAACGGGCACTGGCGGATCGCCCCCAAGGGCGCCACGACCTGCACCTCCCGCCGCTACGCCGAGGACTCCCTCGTCCTGGAGACGTACTGGGAGACCCGCACCGGCACCGTCAAGGTCGTCGACTTCATGCCGCAGCGGGACGCGTACCCCGACGTGATGCGGATCGTCGAGGGGATCAGCGGCAGCGTCGAGATGAGCGCCGTCCTGCGGCTGCGCTTCGACTACGGCTCGATCGTGCCCTGGATGCGCAGGTCGGACGGGCACCGGGTGGCGGTCGCCGGGCCCGACGCGGTCTGGCTGCGCAGCGAGCCGCACGTGAAGACCTGGGGCCAGCAGTTCTCCACCTGCTCCGCCTTCACCGTCGCCGCCGGCGAGAAGGTGGCCTTCGTGCTGACCTGGCACCCCTCGCACGAGCCGCGCCCCGATCTGATCGACCCCTTCGAGGCCCTGGAGCAGTCGCTCGCGGACTGGCGGGAGTGGACGGCCCGCTGCACCTACCGGGGGCCCCACCGGGAGGCGGTGCTGCGCTCCCTGATCACCCTGAAGGCGCTCACGTACGCCCCCACCGGCGGGATCGTCGCCGCCCCCACCACCTCCCTGCCGGAGGAGGTCGGCGGCGTGCGGAACTGGGACTACCGCTCCTGCTGGCTGCGCGACTCCTCCCTGACCCTCGGCGCGCTGCTCGCCGCCGGGTACCTGGAGGAGGCCGCCGCCTGGCGGGACTGGCTGCTGCGCTCGGTCGCGGGCGACCCGGCCGACCTCCAGATCATGTACGGCCCGGCCGGGGAGCGGCGGCTGCCCGAGACGACCCTGCCGTGGCTGCGGGGGTACGCCGACTCGACGCCGGTGCGGACCGGGAACGCGGCCGTGGACCAGTTCCAGCTCGACGTGTACGGCGAGGTCATGGACTCGCTGAACCGGGCGCGGGAGGCCGGGATCCCGGCGGAGCGGCACGCCTGGAACCTCCAGCTGAGCCTGCTGGGGTTCCTGGAGGCGGTCTGGCGGGAGCCCGACGAGGGGCTGTGGGAGGTGCGCGGGCCGCGCCGGCACTTCACCCACTCGAAGGTGATGGCCTGGGTGGCCGCCGACCGGGCCGTGCGGACCCTGGAGGCCGATCCGTCGCTGCCGGGGGACGCGGCCCGGTGGCGGACCATGCGGGACGAGATCCACGCCCAGGTGTGCGACAGGGCGTACGACCCCGTGCGGAACACCTTCACGCAGTCGTACGGCTCGCAGGAGCTGGACGCCGCCACCCTGCTCATCCCGCAGGTGGGCTTCCTGCCGCCGGACGACCCCCGGGTGGTGGGCACGGTGGACGCGGTCATGGCGGAGCTGATGCACGACGGCTACGTGCGCCGCTACAGCGCCGAGTCGACGGCGCTCGACGGTCTGCCGGGGCAGGAGGGCACCTTCCTGGTCTGCTCGTTCTGGCTGGCGGACGCCCTGCGGATGACGGGGCGGTCCGAGGAGGCGCGGGTGCTCTTCGAGCGGCTGGTCGCGCTCGGCAACGACGTGGGGCTGCTCGCGGAGGAGTACGACCCGGCGACCGGCCGCCAGTTGGGCAACTTCCCGCAGGCCTTCAGCCACATCGGCCTGGTGGGCACGGCGCTCGCGCTGGCAGCGGAGGAGCGGGACCCGGCAGGATAGGGCCATGGATCTCGGACTGAAGGACCGTGTGTACGTGGTGACCGGCGCGACGCGGGGGCTCGGCCGGGCCTCGGCGGAGGCGCTGCTCGCGGAGGGCGCCAAGGTGCTGGTGACCGGGCGCGAGGAGAAGGCGGTCGCCGAGGCCGTGGAGGCGCTGGGGCCGGGCGCGGCCGGGATCGCGGCCGACAACGCCGACCCGGGGACCCCGGCCCGGCTGATCGCGGAGGCGCGGTCCCGGTTCGGCGGCTTCGACGGCGTCCTGATCAGCGTCGGCGGCCCGGCGCCCGGCTTCGCCGCGGACAACACCGACGAGCAGTGGTCCGCCGCCTTCGACACCGTCTTCCTGGGGGCGGTGCGGCTGGCCCGCGCGGCGGCCGGGACGCTGGGCGAGGGCGGGGTGATCGGTTTCGTCCTGTCCGGCTCGGTCCACGAGCCGATCCTGGGCCTGGCGATCTCCAACGGGCTGCGCCCGGGGCTCGCCGGGTTCGCCAAGTCCCTGGCCAACGACCTGGGGCCGCGCGGGGTGCGGGTGGTCGGACTCCTGCCGAGCCGGATCGACACGGACCGGGTGCGTTCCCTGGACGCGCTCTCCGGGGACGCGGACGCGGCCCGCGCGGCGAACGAGGCGGCGATCCCGCTGCGCCGGTACGGCACGCCGGAGGAGTTCGGGCGGACGGCGGCCTTCCTGCTGTCGCCGGCCGCCTCGTACCTGACCGGTCTGATGCTGCCGGTGGACGGCGGGGCCCGCAGCGGCTTCTGACCCCGCCCGTCGGGCGTCCCGTCAGGCGACCCGGCGGGCGCGGTGCTTCGCCGCGCGCAGGCGGGCCTCGGTGGGCAGCGCGGACAGGCCGGTCGAGGCGCGGGCGTTGGCGAGCGCCTGGGAGCCGAGGGTGGCGAGGGCGTCGGCCGGGGCCGCGTACGGTTCGAGGCGGAGCTTCACGCGGGCGCGGGGTGCGGTGCGGCGGCCGGTGAGGGAGACCCGGGCCCGCTCCACGCCGTCCTGGGAGGCGGCGTCGGCCTCCAGGACGCCCTCCAGGGCCCGGCCGCGCAGGACGGCCTCGTCGCCGTCGCCGCTGTCGACGGCGACCTCGGCGAGCCGGGCCCGCCGGAACTGGGCGATCAGCCACCACAGGGCGAGCAGGACGAGCAGCCCGAGGACGGCGATGACCACCGGCCACCACCAGCCCTCGTCCCGCCAGCGCTGTCGGTCGGCGGTGGTGAGCAGGACGTCGGAGGGGCCCGACCAGGGCCACCAGGACGGTACGGAGAGGCCGGCCGCGGCGGCGAGGACGGAGCCGCCGAGGGCGACGAGGACCAGCCCGGCCAGGCCGAGCAGGACGCGGTTGACGCGGCGCAGGACGACGGTCACCTGCGGGCTCCTTCCGGGGGTGCCGGGGTCTTCGTGCGGGGTGTCTCCTCGCGTGGTGCCTCCGTACGGAGCGTCTTCACGCGGGGTGCGGTCTTCTCGGAGGACGTCATCGGGCCGCTCATCCCTTCCGGGGCGGCCGGGCCACCCGCACCTTCGGCGCGGGCGGGCGGGCGAGGCCGAGTTCGTCGACGCCGGTGGCGATCGCGTGCTCCAGGTCGGCGCGGACCTCGTCGAGGTCCCGGAAGTGCGAGACGGCCCGGACGGTCGCCCTGGAGCGGCGGACGCGCACCTTCGCGGACTGCACGCCGGAGACCTCCATGGCGCGGTCCCGCAGGATGAGCGACGCGGCCCCGCGGTCGAGTCCGGCCCGTACGTCGGGGTGGTCCCGGCGCATGGGCAGGACGGAGCGCAGTCCGGGGGTGAGGGCCAGGAACAGGAGCCAGAGGCCGAGGGCCGCCGCGAGGGACGCGCCGGCCAGGACCCAGGTGGAGTCGAGCGGCCGGGTCGCGAGGCCGTCGGCCGCCTCCTTGCGCCAGGCCATGGCGGAGTGGTCGGCCCGTACGGCCGCCACGTCGTAGAGGAGCAGCCCGGCGCCGCCGAGGACGACGGCGGCGAGCAGGGCGGCGGGAACGCGGCGCACCGCCCAGAAGCGGCGGGCGGGGGCCGCGGGGGCGGTGGCGGGCTTCTTCTCGTCCTCGTCCCGGACGGGAGAGGGGTCCGGTGCGGGGGTGGTGGTCATGAGAGGCGGCCCCTCGGCGTGTCGTCGCGGGTGTGGGCGGAGTGGAGGCGTTCCACGTCGACGGTCACCTCGTGGACCTCCAGGCCCACGAGGTGTTCCACCCGGCTGCGGACCCGGCTGCGGACGGCGCCGCACTGGCGGCCGACGTCGGAGGGGTAGTCGAGTTCGAGGGTCACCGCGACGCGGGCGGCGTCCCGGTGGACGACGACCGAGGCGTGGGGTTTCGAGCCCCCCTTCGGGACGCGGTCGAGCGCTTCCCGGGCCGCCTGGGCGGCGATCTTCGCGACGACCCGGTCGGCGATGTCGGTCGCTCCCCGGTCGCGTACCGGATCGCGGGCCGCGTCCGCCGCCGGGGCTGCTGCAAGGTCCGTCGCCACCCCGCGTCACCGCCGCCGGTCGCCGCGCTCGCGTCCCCGGAACAGGTCGCCGGGTTCGAGGTCCCCGTCGGCGAAGCGGCCGACCACGAAGCCGACCGCCCCGAGGGCCGCGACCAGTACGAACGCTCCGAAACCGCCGAAGTATCCGGCGAAGCCGAGAGCCATGCCGGCCAACAGGCCGACCACCGCCATGCTCATTCCGAGTCCCTTTCCTGGCCCTGTCCGCCGGTTGTCCGGTGCGTGCGGGGATCGACGGGTTGTGTACGGGCTGCTTACTGGAGGCGGCGCTGGTCGTCGTCGCCCTCGTCGTCGTCCTCGTCGTCGGGCAGCTTGACGTCGCTGACCGCGATGTTGACCTCGACGACCTCCAGGCCGGTCATCCGCTCCACGGCGTTGACGACGTTCTCCCGGACGTTGCCCGCGACGTCGGAGATGGCGTATCCGTACTCGACGACGATCTCCAGGTCGAGCGCGGTCTGCACCTCGCCGACCTCGGCCTTGACCCCTCGGGTGACGTTCGACTTGCTGCTGCCCCCGGGGACCCGGTCGCGCACGGCGCCGAAGGTGCGGGAGAGGCCGCTGCCCATGTCGTGGACGCCGTCGACGTCACGCGCGGCGAGGCCGGCGATCTTCTCGACCACGCCGTCGGCGATGGTCGTCTTGCCGCGGGTGGCGGCGGGACCGCCGCCGCGCTTGGTCACGGAGGCGCGGCGCGACTCGTCCGGGCCGGAGTCTCCGGTGTGGGTGGTGTCCGTCATCAGGTTTCGCCCCTTCTGGGATATTTCGGGGTTCCTCGCTCACATTAAGGGCGTTTCCCCCTTTCCGCTCCGCCGATGCGGCAGTCTGGGGGAATGACGACGGCTGAGGGTTGGACGGCGGCGGTCCGGGACCGCCTGGCCCCGGGCAGGCTGCTGCCCCTGGGTGTGGCGGAGGACGGCGCCTGGATCACGGAGCGGGCGGTGCGGCAGGTCCTCGACGGGGCCGCCGCGGCGGTACGGGGGGTGGTGCCGGGCGGGCTCCGGGTCGGGCCCGATCCGGACGGGGAGCCGGGCCCGGAGCCGCTGCCGGTGCCGCCGGGCGCTCTGCCGCCGGGGCCGCTGCGGATCACGGCGGAGTTCGGGGCGGTGGCGGGCCGGCCGCTGCCGGAGGTGTCCGAGGAGCTGCGGACGGCCCTGCTCGGGGCGGCGGACGGCATCGGGCTGCGGGTGGCGGCCGTGGACCTGCGGGTGACGGAGCTGCTCGACGCGGCGCCGGCGGAGGGGCCGGCCGCTCCCCCGCCGGGGCGCCCCTCCCCGGCGACGGACGATCCGGTGGCCCTGGCGGTGCTGCGGGTCGAGGGGGTGGCGGGGGTGACGGACGCGCTGGGGCCGCCGGTGCGCCGGAGCGGGGAGGTGCTGCGGGTCGAGCTGGCCGTGACGGCGGGCCGCCGCCCGCTGGACGTGGCCCGCGCCGCCCGGAGCGCCGCGACCGCGGCCGCCGTCGGGGCGACCGCGGTCACGGTACTGGTGTCGGAACTGCGCTGAGAAGGCGCCGGGGCCCGCCCGGATCAGTCGCCGAGGCCCGCGAGGTCGCGCAGGCGGCGGCCCTGGGCGGCGCGCTCGGCGACGCGCTGCTCCTCGTAGGAGCGGCCGGAGACGCCCTGGAGGAGCGCCTTGGTCTCGTTGACCGCGTCGCGGGGTGCCGCGAGCAGGGCGGCGGTGAGGTCCCGTACGGCCGCGTCGAGCTGGTCGGCGGGCACGGCGAGGTTGGCGAGGCCGATGCGCTCGGCCTCGTCGGCGTGCACGAAGCGCCCGGTGGCGCAGATCTCCAGGGCGCGGGCGTAGCCCACGAGGGAGACGAGGGGGTGCGTGCCGGTGAGGTCGGGGACGAGGCCCAGGCTGGTCTCGCGCATGGCGAACTGCACGTCCTCGGCGACGACCCTCAGGTCGCAGGCGAGGGCGAGCTGGAAGCCCGCGCCGATGGCGTGCCCCTGGACGGCCGCGATCGACACGAGGTCGCCGCGGCGCCACCAGGTGAACGCCTCCTGGTACTCGGCGATGACGGCGTCGAGGTCCTCGTCGGACCCGCGCGCCATGTCGAGGAAGGACGGCTCGCCGTCGAAGCCCTCGGGCGTGAACGCCTGCCGGTCGAGCCCGGCGGAGAAGGACTTGCCCTCGCCGCGCAGGACCACGACCCGCACGCTGCCCGGCAACGACCGCCCGGCTTCCGTCAACGCCCGCCACAGAGCGGGAGACTGGGCGTTGCGCTTCGCCGGATTGGTCAAGGTCACCGTGGCGACGGCGTCCTCGACGGCAAGCCGTACACCGTCCTTGTCGAATACGAGCTCAGAGTCGTCGAGCGTGGTCATGGGGCGCCTCCGGTTCCGGTGCAGCACTGCGTCCGATGCTAAGTGACTGCACAGTAACCACCCGGCCGGCCGCGGGGCCGACCGGGTCGGCCACCGGGAGACCCGGTGGCCCGGTCGGGCCGCCCCTCGTCAGGCCGAGGCCGCCTTCTTGCCCCGTGTCGCTCCGCCGCGTCCGCGCAGCGTGACTCCGGACTCACTGAGCATCCGGTGGACGAATCCGTAGGAGCGGCCGGTTTCCTCGGCCAGCGCCCGGATGCTCGCACCGGAGTCGTACTTCTTCTTCAGGTCTGCCGCGAGCTTGTCGCGCGCGGCGCCGGTCACCCGGCTGCCCTTCTTCAGAGTCTCGGCCACCCGTGCCTCCTCATGGGAAGTGCGCTCTGGACTTCTCATGATCACCCCTCCTGTCCGTCCTGGCCACCCATTCGACAAGGTCCGTGCCGCTTCGTTGGTGGACGCGTACCCCGTCGCCACGACCGGAACCCTGAATTCCGATCACGGGGAAAGGCGCCGCCGCACCGGCCGGGGCGGGAAGTACCAGGTCAGCGGCGCGCCGGGGAGACGCGTGCGGCGCGGGCCTGCCGGAAGGATTCAGCAGAGCACCGCGCCGACGGGTACGAGACGTCCTCACTCAGATGAAGGATCACCGATGAGCCGAATGATCCAGCCCCGAATGATCGTTTCGGGCCCGGGAAGGGTCCGGAGGGGGTCCGGGAAAGGTCCGGAAGGGGCCCGGGGACGGTCCGCGGGGGCCTTTCCGGGGCCCCGCGAGGGCTTCCCGAGGCCCCGGCGGGGGTCAGGCCAGGGCCACCAGGTCCGCGTAGTCCGCGCCCCACAGGTCCTCGACGCCGTCCGGGAGCAGGATGATCCGCTCCGGGTCGAGCGCCTCCACGGCCCCCTCGTCGTGGGTGACGAGGACGACGGCGCCCTTGTACGTGCGCAGCGCGCCGAGGATCTCCTCGCGGCTGGCCGGGTCCAGGTTGTTGGTGGGCTCGTCGAGGAGGAGCACGTTCGCCGAGGAGACGACCAGGGTCGCCAGGGCGAGCCGGGTCTTCTCGCCGCCGGAGAGCACCCCGGCCGGCTTGTCGACGTCGTCGCCGGAGAACAGGAACGAGCCCAGCGTCTTACGCACCTCGACCAGGTCGAGGTCGGGCGCGGCCGAGCGCATGTTCTCCAGGACGGTGCGGTCCGGGTCGAGCGTCTCGTGCTCCTGGGCGTAGTAGCCGAGCTTGAGGCCGTGGCCCGGGGTGACCTCGCCGGTGTCGGGCTTCTCGACCCCGCCGAGCAGACGCAGCAGGGTCGTCTTGCCGGCGCCGTTGAGGCCGAGGATGACGACGCGCGAGCCCTTGTCGATCGCGAGGCTGACGTCGGTGAAGATCTCCAGGGAGCCGTACGACTTGGACAGGCCCTCGGCCGTCAGCGGGGTCTTGCCGCAGGGCGCGGGCTCCGGGAAGCGCAGCTTGGCGACCTTGTCGGAGGCGCGCACCGCCTCCAGGCCGGAGAGCAGGCGCTCGGCGCGCTTGGCCATGTTCTGCGCGGCGACGGTCTTGGTGGCCTTGGCGCGCATCTTGTCGGCCTGCGAGTTGAGCGCGGCGGCCTTCTTCTCGGCGTTCTGGCGCTCGCGCCTGCGGCGCTTCTCGTCGGCCTCGCGCTGCTGCTGGTAGAGCTTCCAGCCCATGTTGTAGACGTCGATCACGGAGCGGTTGGCGTCCAGGTAGAAGACCTTGTTGACCACGGTCTCGACCAGGTCCACGTCGTGGGAGATGACGATGAAGCCGCCGCGGTAGGTCTTCAGGTAGTCGCGCAGCCAGACGATCGAGTCGGCGTCGAGGTGGTTCGTGGGCTCGTCGAGGAGGAGCGTGTCGGCGTCCGAGAAGAGGATCCGGGCGAGTTCGACGCGGCGGCGCTGACCGCCGGAGAGGGTGTGCAGCGGCTGGCCCATGACCCGGTCGGGCAGACCGAGGGCGGCGGCGATGGTGGAGGCCTCGGCCTCGGCCGCGTAACCGCCCTTGGTGAGGAACTCGGTCTCCTGGCGCTCGTACTGGCGCAGGGCCTTGTCGCGGGTGGCGCCGCTGCCGGTGGCGATCCGCTCCTCGTTCGCCCGCATCTTCTTGAGGAGGGTGTCGAGGCCGCGGGCGGAGAGGATGCGGTCGCGGGCCAGGACGTCGAGGTCGCCGGTGCGGGGGTCCTGCGGGAGGTAGCCGACCTCGCCGGAGCGGGTGATGGTGCCGCCGGCCGGCTGGCCCTCGCCGGCGAGGCACTTGGTGAGGGTGGTCTTGCCCGCTCCGTTGCGGCCGACCAGGCCGATGCGGTCGCCCTTGGCGACGCGGAAGGAAGCGGACTCGATGAGGACGCGGGCGCCGGCGCGCAGCTCGATGCCGGAAGCGGTGATCACGGACAGACTCCAGGGCGGTGGGGAAACGGCGGAAGGACGGGGTGGAGGGCTTCGACGCCGCTAATGCACGGGGAGAATGGCCATACGGCCAGTCTAACGGGCCCCTGCAACTGGTTTTCGGCCATATGGGGCGCGGGTCCCCTTCGTCCGGGCCTCCCCCGCCCGCCGCTCCCGGCGGACCGCCTCCGTCCGGGCCTCCCCCGCCCGCCGCTCCCACCGGCGCTTCGCAAAAGAAGCGCCGGGTACACGGGCGTCCGATACTCGGCGCAGGGCGGCGGTCACTGCCCGGCGGACAGCGGAGGGTGGTGGACCGTGCAGTTCGACGACAACGCCGATCTGGACACCTCGGAGGTCGATGACTCCCGGGGAGGCCGGATCCCGGGCGGCGGGGCGACCATCGGCGGCGGGATCATCGGTTTCGTCGCTCTGGTCCTGGGGCTGTTCTTCGGGGTGGGCCCCGAGCAGCTGGGGCTCTCGGACGGCGGTGACCAGCCGGCCGCGACCTCGTCGTCGGCCACCCGGGTGGACCAGGTCTGCAAGAAGGGCTCGGACGCCAACACGCGCGACGACTGCCGGATCGTGGCCGTCGTCAACAGCGTGCAGGACTACTGGCGGAGCGAGTACGCGCGCCGGGGCGGGACCTACAGCACCGCCCCCACCGAACTCTTCGCCCAGCGGGTCGGGACCGCGTGCGGCACGGCGACCTCGGCGGTGGGACCGTTCTACTGCCCCGGCGACCGGCGGGTCTATCTGGATCTGGGGTTCTTCGAGGAGCTGCGCACCAAGTTCGGGGCGAGCGGCGGGCCCTTCGCCCAGGCGTACGTGGTGGCGCACGAGTACGGCCACCACGTCCAGAACCTGATGGGGACCCTGGGCCGCGCCCAGGACGGGCGGACCGGCGCGGACTCCAACGCGGTGCGGGTCGAGCTCCAGGCCGACTGCTACGCGGGCGTGTGGGCGCGGCACGCGACGACCACGCCCGACGAGAAGACCGGCCGGCTGCTGCTGACGAAGCTCACCGACCAGGACATCCGGGACGGCATGGACGCGGCGGCCGCGGTGGGCGACGACCGGATCCAGGAGAGGTTCCAGGGCCGGGTGACGCCGGAGAGCTGGACCCACGGCTCGGCGGCGCAGCGGCAGCAGTGGTTCTACCGGGGGTATGAGACGGGCGACATGGCCCGGTGCGACACCTTCCGCTGAGGCTCCCGCGGCGTTGTCAGTGGCGACTGCGAGACTGAGACCTGGATCACATGCCGCCGATTTCGAGAGGACGTGGTCGGGATGACCGGGGCGCCCCACATCTGTCCGACGCTGGTGTACGAGGACGCGAAGGCGGCGATCGAGCTCCTCACGCAGGGCTTCGGCTTCACCGCGAACGGTGTGTACGAGGGCGAGGACGGGCGCGTCGTGCACGCCGAGCTGTCCTTGGGGAACGGGGTCGTGATGCTGGGCAGCAGGGGCACCGGGAGCGCCTTCGACAAGGCGATGGCCGGTGCCGGTCCCGCGGGCGTCTTCGTGCACGTGGACGACGTGGACGAGCACCACGCGCGCGCGGTCGCCCACGGGGTGGAGGTCCTGACGCCGCCCGCGGACCAGGAGTACGGCGCCCGGGACTACATGGCCCGGGACGCCGAGGGCAACGTCTGGAGCTTCGGGACGTACGTCCCCGGCGCCGCGGAGTAGCCAGGCGCCGGGGCCCCCTCCGGCGGCCCGGTCCCTCCGGCGCCGTGCGTCACGCTCCCCCGGTGTGGACCTGGAAGGCGGCCCTGCGGACCGCCTTGGCCAGGGCCGGGTCCGGGTGGGCCGCGGCGAGGGCGACCAGGACCTGGACGGTACGGGGGTGGCCGACGGCCCGGACCTCGTCGAGCAGCGCGGGGACGGTGCCCTGCACGGCGGAGTCCAGGTGGCGGACGAGCAGCGCGCTCTCGCCGTGGTCGGCGACGGCCGCGGCGGTGTCCACCCAGAGCCAGGTGGCCTCCTCCCGGGTCAGCACCTCCTGGGCGTCGTCGGGGTCGGCGCCCTCGTACTCGGCGAGCCAGAGCAGCGCGTACGGGCGCAGCGGGGGTTCGGCGACGGTGGCCCGGACCTCGGCCTCGGCGGGGGCGCCGACGACCCGCAGCGCCTCGAAGGCGAGGCCGCGCAGCAGGGCGTCCTCGCCCCGGGCGACGGCGAGGAGTTCGGCCACCGCGCTGGAGAGGGTGCGGGCCGCGAGCCAGGCGCGGTACTCGTCGCGGGCCGGGCCGGGGGTGAGCCGGGCGCAGCCGCGGAGCATGTCCTCGGCGGACTGCTCGATGTTGCCCGCGGGGCTCTGCGCGGCGACGCAGATCTGCTCCAGCTTGACCCACACGGCCCAGTTGCCGAGCGGGGTCAGGGTGGCGTGGCGCTCGCCGGTGCCGGGGTCCAGGGTGAGCGCGCCGACGGCGGCCAGTCCCTCCAGGGCCCAGTCGAGGAGGGCGGGGAGCCCGGCGGTGCCTCCCCCGGCGGGGGCCTCGGGGACCGCCGGCACCTCGGGGGCCTGTTCGGGCGCGGGGACCTCGCAGCGCTCACCGCGGAGTTCCTCGACCCGCTGGCCGAGGAGGTCGAGGAGGGCGGGGACGGGGACCGGGCCCTGGGAGAGCTGGAGGAGCGAGAGGACCTGCGGGACGGCCTCGACGACCTCGGCGACGGCGCCCGGGGCGACCCCCTCGGGGGCCGGGTGCACCAGGGACCAGGCGTCGAAGAGGGCGACCCAGCCGCGCAGCACGGCGGAGTCGTCGCGGTCCCAGGCGTGCAGCCGCCAGCCGGGGCGGGCGGTGTCGCCGTGGAGTTCGACGAGTCCGGCGAGCCGGGCGCGGTCCCAGCCGGCCCGGACCTGGCCGGGCGTCAGGTCGAGCGCGGCGGCGGCCCGTTCCTGCGGGGGGACGGCGCCGGGGCCGGTGCGGGGGGCCGTGCGGGCCCCGCCCTCGACGGCGGCCCAGCGGGCGATCCGTACGGCGTCGGCGAGGACGTGGCGGGCCTGGCGGGCGAGTTCCGCGCGGGGCGGAGTGCCCTCGGGCGGCCGCGGCGCCGGCCGGGTGCGCCGGGTCGTCACGGCCCGTCGGGCGGTGGCCAGCGACCGTGGGCGGACGAGTCGGAGTCTGGAGTTGCGCGCCAATGGTTCATCGGGCTTTCGAGACGTCACGGGGGCAGTCTTCCCGCTGACGGCCCGAAAGCCCAATCGGAACCGGCCGCGCCGTCGGAACGGGGCGCGCGGAGACCCGGCGGAGACGGTACGGAGGCCTCGCGGAGACTTCGGGAAGATCGCGCGGAGTCCTCCGGCCCGGCGCTCCCGGCCGGTGCGGGGGAGGCCTCGGGCCGGTGCCGGACGGCCCCCGGAGCAGTGCCGGGGGACTCAGAGCAGCGGGACGAGGAAGCGCCGCAGGGACTCCTCGTAGTGGACCGGGTCCGGGTTCCACATCGCCGCGTGCGGGGCGTCCCGGACGGTCCTCAGGCTGATCAGGTCGGGGCGGCGGGCGGCGAGTTCGACGGAGGGCTCCCAGGGGGCGATCGCGTCCTCGGGGCCGTGGAAGAGGAGGGCCGGGGCACGCAGGGCGCCGGGGGCCGAGGCGAGCCGGAGCAGGTCGCCGTGCGGGCCGGTCCTGCCCCGGGCGGCGCGGACGGCGAGCGGGACCAGGAAGCCGGGGACGTGCCGGGCCGACGCGAGGCTGCGGAGGGTGACCTCCCAGTCCAGGACCGGGGAGTCGAGGACGAGGCCGCCGATCCGGTCGCGGACCCCCGATGCGGCGGCGGCGCGCAGGGCCATCGACGCCCCGGGCCCCCAGCCGTGCAGGACGACCTTGCGGGCGCCCCGGCGGACGGCGTAGCGGAGGGCGGCGTCGACGTCCCGCCACTCGGAGTCGCCGAGGTGGGCGAGGCCGTCCGGGGAGGGGGGCGCGCCCTCGTCGCCCCGGTAGGCGGGGACGAGGACCGGGATGCGGTGCCGGTGGTAGAAGGGGACGACGTTGAGCGGGTGCTCGCGGGTGGTGCCGAGGCCGTGCAGGGCGATCACCCAGGTGGTGCGCGGGGCGGGCACGAGCCAGGCGGGCAGCGGGCCGAGCTCGCCGGGGATCTCCACGTCCTCGTGGTCGAGCCCGAGGGCGCTCGTGGGCGTGCCCCGGTGGAGCGCGGGGGTGAGCCGGACGCGGGCGCCGGGCCCGGGGGCGCCGAGCTCGATCCGCTCCAGGCGCCGGACGACGGTGTCGGCGGTGTGCGGGGCCCGGTCGAGGACGGGGCCGAGGACGGCGTGCAGGCCGTGGCCCTCCATGCCGTACGTGCCGGGGCGCAGCGAGGCGAGGCTGCGGGTGAGGGTGATCCGGTCGGGACCCGTGGCGTGCACGGTCAGTCTCGGATCGCCGGGCAGGGGGCGTACGGACGACGCCTTGAGGGCGAGGTCGCTGGCGTACCGGCCGGCCGCGACCGCGGCCGCGCCGGCACCGAGCAGGGTGGTGACGGCCGCTGCCGTCGCTGTAGCCGGGCGCACACCCCCAGTGTCGGCAGGACGGGACCGGGGTGCCACCGGAAGGTCCGGAGGGGCGCGTTCCGGTGGCCGGGGGCCTCCCCGGGAGAGTGACGCGGGTCTCCTCGGCGGGGTCCCCCGGTCGGGTGGTCCGGTCCGGGGAGCGGAACGGGGCGGTGCGGGCGGAACCGGGACGGACCGCCGAGGCCTTGCGCGGGCCCGGATTACCCGGGGTTGCAGGGCGACCGCATCGTGGACACCCCTTCCCGGGGACCCTTCTGGGGCGCCAAGCGGAATCTCTTGACACCGGTTAGGGACACCACGCCGCCCGCCCCAGTTCATCTTCCGTTCACCCAGGTTGCTTACGTTCGACCAGCCACTGACGTCAAACGATTGCCTGGGTAAATGGAACACATCACGCTGCTGCTCGCCATTGTGGTCGTGACAGCTCTCGTGTTCGATTTCACGAACGGTTTCCACGACACCGCCAACGCGATGGCCACGACCATCTCGACCGGTGCGCTCAAGCCCAAGACGGCGGTGGCCATGTCCGCCGTGCTCAACCTCATCGGCGCGTTCCTGTCCGTGGAGGTCGCCAAGACGATCTCCGGCGGGATCATCAACGAAGAGGGCATCCGCACAGAGGTGATCTTCGCCGCGCTGGTCGGCGCCATCCTGTGGAACCTGCTGACGTGGCTGCTCGGACTCCCGTCCAGCTCCTCGCACGCGCTCTTCGGCGGCCTGATCGGCGCCGCGGTCATGTCGGCCGGCTGGGCGGCCGTGAACGGCTCCACCATCGTCACCAAGGTCCTCATCCCGGCCGTCGCCGCGCCGCTCGTCGCGGGCCTCGCCGCCATGTTCGCGGCCAAGCTGACGTACCGGATCAACGCGAACCCCGAGGCGAAGGCCACGGCCAAGGGCTACCGGGCCGGCCAGATCGCCTCCGCCGGTCTCGTCTCCCTCGCCCACGGCACCAACGACGCCCAGAAGACGATGGGCATCATCACCCTCGCCCTGGTCACCCAGGGCGTCGTCGCCCCCGGCTCGAACCCGCCCCTGTGGGTCGTCGTCTCGGCCGGCGTCGCCATCGCGCTCGGCACCTACCTGGGCGGCTGGCGCATCATCCGCACCATGGGCAAGGGCCTCACCGACCTCCAGCCGCAGCAGGGCTTCGCCGCCCAGACCAGCGCCGCGACGGTCATCCTGGCCTCCTCGCACCTCGGCTTCTCCCTCTCCACCACCCAGTCCTGCTCGGGTGCCGTGATGGGCGCCGGCCTCGGCCGCAAGGGCGGCGTCGTCCGCTGGTCGACCGCGACCCGGATGTTCGTCGCCTGGGGCCTGACCCTGCCCGCCGCGGGCCTGGTCGGCGCCGGCGCCGAGTTCCTCACCAAGCAGGGCCCCTGGGGCATCGCCGCCGTCGCGGTCCTGCTCGTGGCCGGCTCGGCCGTCATCTGGTCGCTCTCCCGCCGCAAGCCGGTCGACCACCACAACGTCACGGCCGACGACCTCGACGCCGCCGACGCCGAGCCCGCGGGCGTGGTGACCACCGCCATCGCCGCCGTCACCCCGCCGCCGGCCGGCTCCGTGGCCGCCGTCACCGACGAGGACCTCAAGGCGACCATCCTCACCCCGGCCCCCACCGACCCGACCGCTCCCCCGGCCCCGGCCGCGAAGGTCTAAGGAAAGAACCACATGAAGATCGACTGGGCAGCCCTCGGCTCCGTCTTCGGCGTCAGCCTCGTGGCCACCGTCGTCCTGGTGGGCCTCTTCACCCTCGGCATCGTCGGCCTCACCAAGCAGGAGGAGGCCGCGGCCCGGGGAGGCTCCGCCGCCCTGGCCCGCACCGGCGCCTACGCCTGCTTCGGACTGTGCCTGGCGGCCGTGGCGTACGGCATCTACCTGATCGTCGTCTGACGGTCCCCGCTCCACCGGCCGGGCGGTCCGCACCTTCGGGTACGGGCCGCCCGGCCCTTTTCCGTGGTGCTCCCCACGGCTTTTCCGTGGTGCTCTCCACGGCGCTCCCTGTGGTGCTCCGCACAGTGCGCCGCCGCAGGTCAAGGCTGGGTTGACGCCCGTTCTCGGGGCGTGGTGGACTGCCGGGGCCATTACGGCGGCAGCAGAGGAAGTCCGGTGCGAATCCGGCGCGGTCCCGCCACTGTGACCGGATCCGAGGGGTCCGGGAGCCAGGAACTCTCGCCGCCGGTCACGTCGATCCAGGGCGCGGACCCTGAGTGAGGACACAGCGCCATGCCCGGCCGTCCCAGAGCCACCGCTGTCTTCGCGTACGGAGCGGCCGCGGGCCTCGCCGTCGACCTGCTCCTCGGCGACCCCCGCAGGGGCCACCCCGTCGCCGCGTTCGGCCGGGCCGCCGCCGCCGTCGAGAAGCGCCTCCACCACGACCACCGCGGCTGGGGCGCCCTGCACACCGCCGTCTGCGCCGGCTCCACCGCCGCCCTCGGCGCCCTCGCCGCCCGGGCCGTGCGGGACCGGCCGGCCGCCGCCGTCGCGCTGACCGCCGCCTCCGTGTGGGCCGTCGTCGGCGGGACGACCCTGGGCCGGGAGGCCCGCGCGATCGGCGGGGCGCTGGCCGCCGGGGACCTGGAGGTGGCCCGCGAGCGGCTGCCCCACCTGTGCGGGCGCGACCCGCAGTCCCTGGACGGCCCGGCGATGGCCCGGGCGGTCGTCGAGTCGGTCGCCGAGAACACCTCGGACGCCGTGGTCGGCGCCCTGTTCTGGGGCGCGGTCGCGGGCGTGCCGGGACTCGTCGGCTTCCGGGCCGTCAACACCCTGGACGCGATGGTCGGCCACAAGTCGCCCCGCCACCGCCGCTTCGGCTGGGCCTCGGCCCGCCTCGACGACCTGGCCGGCTGGCCGGGCGCGCGTCTGACGGCCGCGCTCGCGACCGTCGCCGGGGGAAATCCGCGCGGGGCCGTACGGGCCTGGCGGGCGGACGCGTCGAAGCACCCGAGCCCCAACGCGGGCCCGGTCGAGGCCTCCTTCGCGGGCGCGCTGGGCGTACGGCTCGGGGGCACCCTCTCGTACGGCGGGCGCGTCGAGCACCGGCCGGTGCTCAACGGGGAGGGGCGGGCCGTCGAGGTGGCGGACGTCGAACGGGCGGTGGCGCTCTCGCGCCGGGTGACCGCGCTGACCCTGGTCGCCTGTGCGGGCGGCCGTCTGATCGCCGACGCCGTGAGGCGCAGGAAGCACGGAAAGCGGGGGAACGCATGAGGGGCGGGGGGCTGCTGGTCGCCGGGACCACGTCCGACGCGGGCAAGAGCGTCGTGACGGCCGGGATCTGCCGCTGGCTGGTCCGCAAGGGCCTGAAGGTGGCGCCGTTCAAGGGGCAGAACATGTCCCTCAACTCCTTCGTCACGCGCGAGGGCGCCGAGATCGGGCGGGCCCAGGCCATGCAGGCGCAGGCCGCCCGGGTCGAGCCGACCGCGCTGATGAACCCGGTGCTGCTCAAGCCGGGCGGCGACCGGTCCAGCCAGGTCGTCCTGATGGGGAAGCCGGTGGGCGAGATGAGCGCCCGCGGGTTCTTCGGGGGGTCCGGCGGGTCGTCCCCCGGCACGACCCTGCACGGGGGGCGGCAGAAGGAGCTGTTCGAGCCGGTCATGGCGTGCCTGGAGGAGCTGCGGAGCACGTACGACGCGGTGATCTGCGAGGGCGCCGGCAGCCCGGCCGAGATCAACCTGCGGCGCACCGACATCGTGAACATGGGCGTGGCGCGGGCCGCGAAGCTGCCCGTGGTGGTGGTCGGGGACATCGACCGGGGCGGGGTCTTCGCCCAGTTCTTCGGCACGACGGCGCTGCTGTCCCCCGAGGACCAGTCGCTCGTCGCCGGGTACCTGGTGAACAAGTTCCGGGGCGACGTGAGCCTGCTCGAACCCGGGCTCGACATGCTGCACGGCCTGACCGGGCGCCGGACCTTCGGCGTCCTGCCGTACGCGCACGGGCTCGGCATCGACGAGGAGGACGGACTGCGGGTCTCCCTGCGGGGCACGGTCCGCGAGTCGGTGGTGGCGCCGCCGGTCGGCGCGGACGTGCTGCGGGTCGCCGTCTGCGCCGTCCCCCTGATGTCCAACTTCACCGACGTGGACGCGCTGGCGGCCGAGCCGGGCGTGGTCGTCCGGTTCGTGGACCGGCCCGAGGAGCTGGCCGACGCGGACCTGGTGGTCGTACCGGGCACGCGCGGCACGGTGAAGGCGCTCGCCTGGCTGCGGGAGCGCGGCCTCGCGGACGCCCTGGCCCGGCGCGCGGCCGAGGGCCGCCCGGTGCTCGGCGTCTGCGGAGGCTTCCAGGCCCTGGGCGAGCGGATCGAGGACGAGGTCGAGTCGAGGGCCGGTGTGGTCGACGGGCTCGGACTCCTGCCCGTACGGGTGCGGTTCGCGGTCGGGAAGACCCTGGCCCGGCCGGTCGGCGAGGCGCTCGGCGAGCGGGTCGAGGGGTACGAGATCCACCACGGCGTCGCGGACGTACGCGGCGGGGAGCCCTTCCTGGACGGGTGCCGGGTCGGCTCCGTGTGGGGCACCCACTGGCACGGCTCCCTGGAGAGCGACGGCTTCCGGCGCGCGTTCCTGCGGGAGGTGGCGGCGGCGGCCGGACGCCGGTTCGTCCCGGCCCCGGACACGTCGTTCGGCGCCCTGCGCGAGGAGCAGCTCGACCGGCTCGGCGACCTGATCGAGGAGCACGCCGACACGGACGCGCTGCTGCGGCTCATCGAGGAGGGCGCCCCGGCGGGGCTGCCGTTCGTGCCGCCGGGGGCGCCGTGAGCACGGGAGGCCCCCGCCGGCCCCTCCCCGGCGGCCGCGTGCCGTCGTCCGAACATCAGCGATCCGAAGGAGAGACCACCCGATGAGCACCCGGTACCCGTTCACCGCCGTCGTCGGCATGGACGACCTGCGGCTCGCGCTGCTCCTGAACGCCGTCAGCCCGGCCGTGGGCGGTGTGCTGGTCCGGGGGGAGAAGGGGACCGCGAAGTCCACCGCCGTGCGGGCGCTCGCCGAGCTGCTTCCCGTCGTGCCGGTGGTCGCGGACTGCCGGTTCGGCTGCGACCCGGCGTCCCCCGATCCGGGCTGCCCGGACGGGCCGCACGAGGCGGGGCCGGGGGCCGAGCGGCCCGCGCGGATGGTCGAACTCCCCGTCGGCGCCTCCGAGGACCGGCTCGTCGGCTCGCTCGACATCGAGAAGGCGCTCGCGGAGGGCGTGAAGGCGTTCGAGCCGGGGCTGCTCGCCGACGCGCACCGGGGCATCCTGTACGTGGACGAGGTCAACCTCCTCCACGACCACCTGATCGACCTGCTGCTCGACGCCGCCGCCATGGGCTTCTCGAACGTCGAGCGCGAGGGCGTCTCCGTGCGGCACGCCGCGCGGTTCCTGCTCGTCGGGACCATGAACCCCGAGGAGGGCGAGCTGCGGCCGCAGCTCCTCGACCGGTTCGGGCTCACCGTGGAGGTCGCCGCCTCCCGCGACCCCGAGCAGCGGGTGGAGGTCGTGCGGCGGCGGCTCGCCTTCGAGGACGACCCGGCCGCGTTCGCCGCGCGCTGGGCCGGCGAGGAGGCCGAGCTGCGCGAACGGATCGTCGCCGCACGGGAGTTGCTGCCGCGGGTGGTGCTCGGGGACGCGGTGCTGCTCCAGATCGCCGCGACCTGCGCCGCGTTCGAGGTGGACGGCATGCGCGCCGACATCGTCATGGCCCGCACGGCCACCGCGCTCGCCGCCTGGGCCGGGCGGACCGAGGTCACCTCCGAGGACGTGCGGCAGGCCGCGCTCCTGGCCCTCCCCCACCGCCGCCGGCGCTCGCCCTTCGACGCGCCGGGGCTCGACGAGGACAGGCTGGACGAGACCCTCGAACGGTTCAAGGGCGATGACCCCGACCCGGAGCCGGAGCCGGACGGCCCGGACGACGGCGGTCCGGGAGACGGGGGCCCCGGAGACGGCGGCCCCGGCGGGGGCGGTCCGGACGGCGGCGGGATTCCGCCGCAGGGTGACGGGCCGGCGCCCGAGGACGTACCGGCGCCGGAGGAAACACCCGTACCCGAGCCCGAGCCCGCCCCCGCGCCCGCTCCTCAGAGGGCGGGGGCCGGGGCCGGTGAGCGGGCCGCCGTCAAGGCCGCCGAGCCCTTCCGCACGAAGGTGCTCAGCGTGCCCGGACTCGGCGAGGGCGCGGCCGGGCGCCGCTCCCGGGCCCGGACCGAGCACGGCCGTACGACCGGCTCCACCCGGCCCCGGGGCGCGCTGACCAAGCTGCACCTGGCGGCGACCGTGCGGGCCGCCGCCCCGCACCAGAAGGCGCGCGGGCGGACGGGCCCGGGGCTCGTGGTCCGGCGCGACGACCTGCGGCAGGCGACCCGGGAGGGCCGCGAGGGCAACCTCGTGCTCTTCGCGGTCGACGCCTCCGGCTCGATGGCGGCCCGGCAGCGGATGAGCGCGGTCAAGGGCGCGGTGCTCTCGCTGCTCCTCGACGCCTACCAGCGGCGCGACAAGGTCGGCCTGGTCACCTTCCGGGGCCGGGACGCCGAGGTGGCGCTGCCGCCGACCTCGTCCGTGGACGCGGCCGCCGCGCGGCTCGAACAGCTTCCCACCGGGGGCCGCACTCCCCTGTCGGCCGGACTGCTCAAGGCCCACGACGTGCTGCGGGTCGAGCGGCTGCGGGACCCCTCGCGCCGCCCGCTGCTGGTCGTCGTGACGGACGGGCGGGCGACCGGGGGGCGGGCGGCCGGGGACCCGGTGACGCTCGCCGCACGCGCGGCGCGGCTGCACGCCGCCGAGGGCACGGCGTCGGTCGTCGTGGACTGCGAGACCGGCCCGGTGCGGCTGGGGCTCGCGGGGCGGCTCGCCGTCGAACTCGGCGGCACGGCCGTGACGCTGGACGAGCTGCGCGCCGACTCGATCGCCGGGCTCGTCAGGGACGTACAGGCAGGACAGGCAGGGCACGCAGCACGGGCAACCAGGAGGGCCGCTTAATGCCGCAGGGACAGCCGACCGTCGTTCCCGACGACGGTCTGACCACCCGCCAGCGCCGCAACCGCGCGCTGGTGATGGTGCACACGGGCGTCGGCAAGGGGAAGTCGACCGCCGCCTTCGGCATGGCGCTGCGCGCCTGGAACCAGGGCTGGCCGATCGGGGTGTTCCAGTTCGTGAAGTCCGCCAAGTGGAAGGTCGGCGAGGAGAACGCCCTCAAGGCGCTCGGCGAGACCGGCAAGGGCGGCACGGTCACCTGGAACAAGATGGGCGAGGGCTGGTCCTGGATCCAGCGCGAGGTCGCCGAGGGCGAGCAGTCGCACGAGGACAAGGCGCGCGAGGGCTGGGAGCAGGTCAAGCGGGACCTCGCGGAGGAGAAGTACAAGTTCTACGTCCTCGACGAGTTCGCCTACCTCCTGCACTGGGGCTGGATCGACGTCAACGAGGTCGTGGAGGTGCTGCGCGACCGGCCCGGGCAGCAGCACGTCGTCATCACCGGCCGCAACGCGCCGCGGGAGCTGGTGGACTTCGCGGACCTCGTCACCGACATGTCCAAGGTCAAGCACCCGATGGACGCCGGTCAGAAGGGCCAGCGGGGCATCGAGTGGTAGCACGTCTCGTCGTCGCCGCGCCCTCCTCGGGCGCGGGCAAGACCACGGTCGCGACCGGCCTGATGGCCGCGTTCGCGGGCCGCGGCCTGGCCGTCTCCCCGCACAAGGTCGGCCCGGACTACATCGACCCCGGCTACCACGCGCTCGCGACGGGCCGCCCGGGGCGCAACCTCGACGCGTACATGTGCGGCACGGGGCTGGTGGCGCCGCTCTTCCTGCACGGGTCGCGCGGCTGCGACCTGGCCGTGGTCGAGGGGGTCATGGGCCTGTACGACGGGGCCGCCGACCAGGGGGAGCTGGCGTCCACCGCGCAGGTGGCGAAGCTGCTCAGGGCGCCGGTGGTGCTGGTCGTGGACGCGTCGTCGCAGTCGCGGTCGGTGGCGGCGCTCGTGCACGGGTTCGCGTCCTGGGACCCGGAGGTGCGGATCGGGGGCGTGATCCTCAACAAGGTGGCCACCGACCGGCACGAGCACCTGCTGCGGGAGGCGCTCGGGGAGTCCGGGGTGCCGGTCCTCGGCGTGCTGCGGCGGGCGCCCGCCGTGGCGACGCCGTCGCGGCACCTGGGGCTCGTGCCGGTGGCCGAGCGGCAGGCCGCCGCCGTGGAGGCGGTGGCGGCGCAGGCCGAACAGGTCCTGGCAGGGTGCGACCTGGAGGCGCTGCTCGCGCTCGCGCGGTCGGCGCCGGAGCTGTCCGCGGAGGCGTGGTCGCCGGAGGTCGTGGGGCGCCCGGTCGCGGGCCGGCCCCGGATCGCGGTGGCCGGCGGGGCCGCGTTCACGTTCTCGTACGCCGAGCACGCCGAACTCCTTGCCGCCGCCGGGGCCGAGGTCGTCGCCTTCGACCCGCTGCGGGACGAGGTGCTGCCCGGGGGGACCTCCGGGCTGGTGATCGGGGGCGGCTTCCCCGAGATGTACGGGGGCGAGCTGTCCGCCAACGAGCCGCTGCGGAAGGCCGTGGCCGAGCTCGCCACCTCGGGCGCGCCGATCGCGGCCGAGTGCGCCGGGCTGCTCTACCTGGCGCGGTCCCTCGACGGCACGCCCATGTGCGGGGTGCTGGACGCCGACGCGCGCATGTCGGAGCGGCTGACGCTGGGGTACCGGGACGCGGTGGCCGTCAGCGACAGCGTCCTCGCGCCGGCCGGGGCGCGGATGCGGGGGCACGAGTTCCACCGCACGGTGATCGAGCCGGGTGCCGGGGAGCGGGCCGCGTGGGGGCTGCGGCAGCCGGAGCGGAGGGTGGAGGGCTTCGTGCGGGGAGGGGTGCACGCCAGTTACGTGCACACGCACTGGGCGGGTGCGCCCGGGGCGGCGGCGCGGTTCGTGGAGCGCTGCGCGGGTGCCGACGGCGGTCCGGTTTCGTGAGGTCAGCCGCCGGAGGCCCCCACCACGAGCCAGATGAAGCCGACGCCCGTCACCGTGCACAGCAGGGTGGAGCGGGCGGGGTGGTCGTGGTGGGCCTCCGGCAGGATCTCGGCGGCGGCGAGGTAGAGCAGGGCGCCGCCGAAGAACCCGAGATAGCCGCCGAGAAGTTCCTCCGGAAGGGTGAACAGCAGGGTGGAGGCGGCGCCGAGGATCGGGGCGACGGCGTCCGCGACGAGCATCGCGAGGGCCTTGCGGCGCGCGTTCCCGTAGAGGCTCGTGATCGTGTACGTGTTGAAGCCGTCGGCGAAGTCGTGGGTGATGACGGCGAGGGCGACGGTGGCGCCCATGCCGCCGCCGACCTGGAAGGCGGCGCCGAGCGCGATGCCGTCCATGAGGCTGTGGCCGACCATCGCCGCGGCCGCCGTGAGGCCGACCTGGGGGACCCTCTCGTCGGCCGCGACACCGTGCGCGGCCCGGCGTACGGCGAGCAGGCGCTCCACGACGTGGGCGAAGAGGAAGCCGCCGACGAAGAGCAGCAGGGCCTCCGGGACGCCGAACACCTCGTCCCCCGCGGCCTCCAGGGCCTCGGGCAGGAGGTCGAGTCCGACGACGCCGAGCATGAGCCCGCCGGAGAGTCCGAGGACGAGGTGACGCCGGTCGGTGACGCGCCCGGCGACCCATCCTCCGAAGAGCGTCATGAGGAACGCGCCGAGCGCGACGACCACAGCCATGGGGCTTTGGTATCGGATGGGGCGGCGTCCGCGCACCTCGGTGTGGGGGCCCGGTCGGGCGTCCCGGTGGACGAGGTGCTGGCCCTCGTGGACGCGGTGCTGCGGGAGGCGGGCCTTTCCCGTACGGCCGTCCGGTCCCTCGGCACCCTCGACGCGCGGGCGGCGGAGCCGGGGATCGCGGGGGCCGCGGCCGTACTCGGCGTGCCGGTACGGGGGTTCGCGGCCGAGGAGCTGGCGGCCGTGTCCGTACCGCATCCGTCGGCCCTGCCGCTGGCCGCGACGGGCACGGCATCGGTGGCGGAGGCGGCGGCCTTGCTGGCGGCGGGTACGGAGCCGGGGGCGGTGCACGCGCCGGGCGCGGGCGCGGGCGTGGTCCCGGGCGCGGGCGTGGTCCCGGGCACGTGCGTGGACTGGGGCACGGGCGCGGGCGCGGACGCGGGCGAACCGGAGGCGTCCGTGGCACGTGCGCGGGCCGTGCTGCTCGTACCGAAGCGGAAAACCCGGCGCGTAACGTGCGCTCTCGCCGCTTCCGTCCCGGTTCGGTCGCACGAAGACGCCCCGGGCGCACGGTTGTTGCCCCGAGCTCACGGGTACATCGCTGGCGAGCCTGGCTCACCCCCCACCATCCCCACCCCCCACACGACGGCGGCCATGGACATGCACACGCATACCGACGCCCACGACCTTCGCCACCACGGTGACGCCGAGGTCAGGGACGACAAGCTCATCGACCTCGCGGTCAACGTCCGGACGGACACCCCACCGGAGTGGCTGCGCAGACGCATCGCCGACTCCCTGACCGGCCTCGCCGCCTACCCCGACGACCGGGTCGCGCGGGCCGCGGTCGCCGAGCGGCACGACCTGCCCCCGAACCGGGTGCTGCTCACGGCCGGCGCGGCGGAGGCCTTCGTGCTGCTCGCGCGGGCGCTGCCGGCACGGCGGCCGGTGGTGGTGCACCCGCAGTTCACCGAGCCGGAGGCGGCGCTGCGCGACGCCGGGCACGCGGTGGACCGGGTGCTGCTGCGCGAGGAGGACGGCTTCCGGCTGGACCCGGCGGCGGTCCCGGAGGACGCGGACCTGGTGGTGATCGGGAACCCCACCAATCCGACCTCCGTGCTGCACCCCGCCGCCTCGATCGCCGCGCTGGCCCGCCCGGGGCGGACCCTGGTGGTGGACGAGGCC
Source organism: Streptomyces bikiniensis (assembly GCA_000716465.1). GTDB lineage: Bacteria > Actinomycetota > Actinomycetes > Streptomycetales > Streptomycetaceae > Streptomyces > Streptomyces bikiniensis. The sequence continues at coordinate 422,451 of JNWL01000001.1, read as the reverse complement.
TTCATGGACGCGGTGCCGGGCGAGCGGGAGTCGCTTGCCGGGCGGACGGACGTGCCGGGGCTCGTGGTGCTGCGGAGCCTCACCAAGACCTGGGGCCTGGCCGGGCTGCGGATCGGGTACGCGCTGGCCGCCCCGGCGACGATCGCGGAGCTGGAGCGGGGGCAGCCGCTGTGGCCGGTGTCGTCGCCCGCGCTGGTGGCGGCGGAGGCCTGCATGTCGCGGGCGGCGCTCGCGGAGGCCGAGCACGCGGCGCACCGGATCGGGGTGGAGCGGGCCCATCTGCTCGCCGGGCTCGCGGAGTTCGACGAGGTGCGGACCGTGGCGGGGGCCGAGGGTCCCTTCGTGCTCCCCCCCCCCGGGCCCCCGCCGTCTTCCTTCCCCCGCGCCCCCCGGCGCTTCCCCCTCGGGCCGTCAGCCGCGCGCGCGGGCGCGCGAACGGGTCAGCGCGAGCGCGCCGCCGCCCGCCACGACGAGGGCGAGCGCCCCGGCCGCGAGGTACGGGGTGGTGGAGCTGCCGCCGGTCTCGGCGAGGTTCCGGGTGGGGGTGCCGCCGCCGTTGTTGGTGGTGAGGCCGCCGTCGTCGCTCGGCTCGGCGGAGGGCTCCGGCTGCTCGGAGGGCCGGTCGGTGGGCTTCTCGGTGGGCTTCTCGGTCGGCTTCTCGGTCGGCTTCGCGCCCTCGGGCGTCTCGCAGGTCGCCTCGGCGAGGGTCACGGTGCCGTCGACCTTGGCGACGCCCAGGTCCAGCGGGTTGACCTTCACCTTGAGTTCGAGGGCGGTCGCCGCGGCGGTGCGGGAGGTCGTGGAGGTACGGGAGAGGTCCAGGGTGACCTCGCCGACCTTCGGCACGGTGACCTGGGTCCGGCCGCCGGCGGAGAGGGTCGTCTTCTTGCCGAGGACGGTGACGTGCCCGAGGACATCGGACTCGGCGACCGGCTGCCTCCCCACCTCGCACAGCGCCTTGGAGGTGACCTTCTCGACCTCGATGAGGGAGAGCAGCGGGAGGCCGGGGACGTGCACGCGCGCCTTGACGAGGTTGACGTGCCCCTCGGCCCTCTCCTCGTCGACGGTGGCCTCGGAGGTGGCGACGTCGGCCTTGAGGATGTCGACCGGCTTGCCGTTCTCGGCCCCCTGCACCTTCACGGAGAGCGCGGTCTCGTTCTCGCTCTTCGGTGCCTGGACCTCGTTGAGGGAGGCCCGGACCGGCACGCTCACCGTCTTGTCGAGGAGGGAGACGTCGAGGCCGGCCCGCAGGACGACGGCGGTGGCGCGCCCTTCGCCGCCCGTGGCGTGCGCCGCGGGGGCCGCGAGGAGCACCGGGCCGGCGACCAGGGCGGCGGCCGCGGCGGCCGCGGAACGGCGTACGGGCATGCGGAAGGTGTTGCTGTTCAAGGTGGTGGAACCCCCACAGGAGACATGGCGTCGCCGGCCGCTCACCACGGGGACGGTGGCTCGGCGCGGTCCGGCGACTCGGGACACCGGAATCTTTACGCACGGAGAGTGAACCGGCGGTCACCTGGCGCCAGTTCACTCCAAAGGGGGGTTTCCGTGTTCATTTTCGATTCTTTTGGCCACAACCGTTCTCGCTCGTCCCGCGTGTTTCGTACGAAGGGGCGGGTGCGGGCGTGAGCGAGGACGGCGAGCGGCGGGCGGGCAGGGGTGTGAACGACCGGTTCCGCTCCCGGGTAACGGATCGTCAATCCGGCGCGTTCAGCTGTCGCGCCAGTACCCGAGGGCGTGGACGCGCTCCTTGGGCAGCCCGAGCTCCTTGCGCGCGTACGTGCCGAGGGTGCGGGTGGTCGTGGTGTCGCAGGCGATCCAGATGTACGGGGCGGTGCCGGCGAGCGCGGGCAACTCGGCCTTCACGCGGGCGACGAGCTCGGCGCCGCCCTTCTCGCGCGGCACCCGGCGCAGGTCGTGCCGCTCGGGGTCGACCCGGAACGGCAGTTCGGCGTCGGAGGCGTGCTGCGTCTCGAACCAGACGGTGGCCGGGAGGTCCGGGAAGGCGTCGAGCAGCGAGTTGATCGCGGGCAGGGAGGCCGTGTCACCGACCAGCAGCAGCCGCTCGGGCAGCGGGGCGGGGGCCTCGAAGCCGGTGCCCTGGAGGGTGGCCTCCACGGTGTCGCCCGGGGCGCACTCCCGGGCCCAGCGGCTCGCGACGCCCTCGTGGAGGGCGAACTCCAGGCTGAAGGTGCCGGCCTCCGCGTCCGGGTCGACGAGGGTGTAGGCGCGCTGGTGCGGCTTGCCGCCGTCGTCGAACCAGACGCGGACCCACATCGTCGGGTGGACCCCGGCGGCGGCGAGGAGGCCGCCGTCCGTGAAGTGCACCCGCCGGTAGTCCTCGGTGACCTGCTCGGCCCCCGTCACGGTGAACGTGAAGTCCTTGCCGCGCATCAACTTGAGGACGGCGCCCTGCCAGCCATGACCCACCGTGATCCCCTCCCCGGTGATTACTGTAGATTAATTTAGGTCAGCCTAACCTAAGATTTCATGGAAAAGCAGGGACGGGAGAATTTCTCCGTGAGCATCGAGGTCTACCGGGACGCCTGGGGCGTTCCGCATCTGCGGGCCGGGGACCCGGACGAACTCGCCTTCGCCCAGGGGCGGGTCACCGCCCGTGACCGCGCCTGGCAGCTGGAGGTGGAGCGGCACCGGGCCCAGGGCACCACGGCCGCGTTCCTCGGCGCCGCCGAGCTCGGCTGGGACGTCTTCGCCCGGCGGGTCCGGCTCGCGGACACCGCCCGTCTCTGCTTCGCCCGCCTGGAGCGCACGGACGCGCCGACGGCCGCGTGGGTACGCGCGTACGTGGACGGGGTCAACGACGGTCTGGCGGAGGGGGCCCGGCGCGCGCCCGAGTTCGCGGAGACCGGTCTCGCGCCCGGCCGCTGGGAGCCGTGGACACCGCTCGCCGTCTGGCTCTCGACCCACATCCTCTTCGCGGGCTTCCCCACCAAGCTGTGGCGGGAGGAGGTCGCGCGCCGGCTCGGCGAGGAGTGGACGGAGCTGTTCGCGACGGACGGGCCGGGCACCGCGGGCTCCAACGGCTGGGTGGTCGCGGGCGAGCGGACCGCGAGCGGGGCGGCCCTGGTGGCCGGCGACCCGCACCGGTTCATCGAGGCGCCGGGCGTCTACCAGCAGATCCGGCTCGCCTGCCCCGCGTACGACGTGGTCGGCCTCGCCGTGCCGGGCGTCCCCGGCCTCGCGCACTTCGGCCACACCGGGCCGGTGGCCTGGGCGATCACCAACGCGATGGCGGACTACCAGGACGTGTACCGGGAGCGGCTGCGGCGGCTGCCCGACGGAGGCGTGGAGGCCCTCGGCCCCGAGGGCTGGCGCCCGGCCACCACCCACCCGGAGACGATCGAGGTCGCGGGCGGGGAGCCGGTCGTGATCGAGGTGATCGAGACGGACCGGGGGCCGGTGATCGCCGGCGTGGAGGAGGAGCCGGCGGCCGGAGGGGCGGACGGCGAACGACGGCCCGGCGGCGCCTCGGAGACCGGAGCGCCGGTCGGCGGCGCCCCCGGGACCGGAACCCCGGTGAACGGCACCCCGGTGAACGGCACCCCCGAGGCGGGAGCCCCGGCAGACGGCATCCCGGTCGACGACGCCCCCGCGGACGCCCGGACGGCGGGCGACAGCCCGGCGGCGGGTGCGCCGTTGGACGGTCCGGCGGGCGGTCCGGCGGCCGGGGCCCTGGGGGACGGCCCGGTCGGCGGCGCCCCGGAGGACGGTCGCCCCGGCGAGGGGGGCGGCTGGGAGGTGCTCGCCCTGCGCCATCCGCCCCGGGTCACCGGGGAGCTCGGTTTCGGGGTGCTGCCCGCGCTGCTGCGCGCCCGGACCGTCGGGGACGTGGACGCGGCGCTCGACGGCTGGGTCGAGCCGGTGAACGTGGTCCAGGCGGCCGACACCCGGGGCGGGCTGCTGCACCGGGTCGCCGGCCACGTCCCCGTACGGGACCGGCTCAACTCCCTGCGTACCGTGCCCGCCTGGGATCCGGCGCACGCCTGGGCGGACGCACCCGCCCCGCTGCCCCGCGCCGAGGTCCGGGGCCACGCCGTGATGGCCAACGCCCGGGGCCTGGCCGCGCCGCTGGGCGTCGAGTTCGCCCCGCCGCACCGGGCGGACCGGATCGACGCGCTGCTCGGCGCCTCGGCCGACTGGACCCCGGAGGCCGTCACCGCCGTCCACCGGGACACCGACAACCCCTCGGCGGCCCGCCTCCTCGCGGCGGTCGGGCGCGCGGAGGCGGGCCTCTCCCCCGCCGCCTCGGCCGTACGGGGGCGGCTGCTCGCCTGGGACCGGCGCATGGACGCGGAGAGCACCGGCGCCGGTCTGTACGCGGCCGTCCGGGGCGCGGTCGTCCGCCGCCTCGCCGGGCACGAGGCCTTCGCGGCGCTGCGCGAACCCGCCCCGTACCCCGAGGTGTTCCGGCCCTGGCTGGCCCTCGGGCCGCGCGTGGCCTTCGCCCTGGAGACCCTGCTCACGGCCGGGCCGGTGCCCGCCGGGGACGTCGACCGGATCGTGCGCGAGGCCCTGGAGGAGGTCGCGGCCGGGGAGCCGCCGGCCGCCTGGGGCGCCACCCACCGGCTCGCGCCCTGGCAGGCGCTGCCCGACCCCGACGACGCGCGGTGGCCGGGGCTCGCCGGGGACCACGACTGCGTGCTCTCCACGTCCAGCGTGCCCGGCTGGACCGACCGCAGCGCGCGCGCCTCCGCCGCCCGGTACGTCTGGGACCTGGCCGACCGCGAACGCAGCGGCTGGATCGTCCCGTTCGGTGCGTCCGGCGTGCCCGGCGACCCCCACCACCAGGACCAACTCCCCCTGTGGCTGCGGGGCGAGCTCGCCCCCGTCACCACCGACTGGCAGTACCTCACCAAGGAGCAGGGATGACCACCGCCGTTCACGTCCAGACCGTCGAGGGCTTCGGCACCGTCACCATCAGGCCCGTCGACCCGGACCGGGACGCCCCGCTCCTGCACGCCTGGGTCAACGCGGAGCGGTCCCGCTTCTGGGGCATGACCGGGACCACCGTCGAGCAGGTCCGGGAGGTCTACGCGCACCTGGACTCGCTCACCACCCACCACGGCTACCTGGTCAGCAGGGACGACGAGCCCGTCGCCCTGCTCCAGACGTACGACCCCGGGGCCGACCGGGTGAGCGAGTGCTACGAGGTGCTGCCCGGGGACATCGGCGTGCACTTCCTCATCGCGCCGAGCGCGTCCCCGGAGCCGGGCTTCACCGGCAGGCTCGTCACCGCGCTGATCGCGTTCACGCTGAAGGACCGCACGCGGGTCGTGGTCGAGCCGGACGCCGACAACGAGAAGGCCGTCGCCCGCATGGTGCGGATCGGTTTCGAGCTGGGCCCGGAGGTCGTGCTGCCGGAGGTGGACCTGCCGGAGGTCTTCCTGCCGGAGAAGCGGGCCCGGCTCGCGTTCCTGTCCCGTTGACCGGCTGACCCGCCGACCGGCTGGCCGGCTGACTGGCGGGCTGGCCGACTGGCTAGCTCGCTGGCGGGCCGGCGGGCTGGCGGGCCGGCTGATCCTCGGGCCGCCCGCCGTCCCCGGGCCGCCCGCCGGTCAGCCCGTGATCCGCCCGTTGACGACGATCCGGCGGGGCGCCGTCAGGACGCGGACGTCCGCGCGCGGGTCCTCGTCGTAGACGACGAGGTCGGCGGGGGCGCCCTCCTCCAGGGCGGGGCGGCCCAGCCAGTCCCTGGCCCTCCAGGTGGTGGCCGAGAGGGCGTCAATCGCCGGGATGCCGGCCCGGGTCAGCTCCTGGACCTCCTCCGCGACCAGGCCGTGGGCGAGGGAGCCGCCCGCGTCGGTGCCGACGAAGACCGGGACGCCCGCGTCGTAGGCGGCGCGGACCGTGTCGTACCGCCGCGCGTGCAGCCGTCGCATGTGGGCCGACCAGCGGGGGAACTTCTCCTGGCCGCCGTCCGCGAGGTGCGGGAAGGTCGCGATGTTGACCAGGGTCGGGACGATGGCGACGCCCCGCTCCGCGAAGAGCGGGATGGTGTCCTCGGTGAGGCCGGTGGCGTGCTCGATGCAGTCGATGCCCGCCTCGACCAGGTCCCGGAGCGAGTCCTCCGCGAAGCAGTGGGCGGTGACCCGGGCGCCGAGCCGGTGCGCCTCCGCGATGGCCGCCTCCACCTCGGGGCGCGGCCAGCAGGCGGTGAGGTCGCCGGCCTCGCGGTCGATCCAGTCACCGACGAGCTTGACCCAGCCGTCGCCCCGGCGGGCCTCCCGGCCGACGTACGCGACGAGGTCGGCGGGCTCGATCTCGTGGGCGTAGTTGCGGATGTAGCGGCGGGTGCGGGCGATGTGCCGCCCCGCGCGGATGACCTTCGGCAGGTCCTCGCGGTCGTCGATCCAGCGGGTGTCGGAGGGCGAGCCCGCGTCGCGGATGAGCAGGGTCCCGGCGTCCCGGTCGGTGAGGGCCTGTTTCTCGGCGGTGCCGGCGTCGACGGGCCCGTGCCGGTCGAGGCCGACGTGGCAGTGGGCGTCGACGAGTCCGGGCAGGGCCCAGCCCGTCACCGTCAGGGCCTCCCCCGGGGGGCGTTCGAAGGTGATCCGCCCGTCCACGCACCAGAGTTCGTCCCGGACGTCCTCCGGGCCGACGAGCACCCGCCCCTGCACGTGCAACACCTCGTGATCGCTCATGCCTGCACTGTACGAGGGCGCGCCGGAGGGGTGGGCGTACGCTGGCCACGGCCGTACCACCGACCCGAGAAGGCACCACCGTGACCGTGACGCACCCGCTCCTGGACCTGGCCCCGCTGACCGCCGCGCACTTCGCGTCGATCGAGCGGCGGGTGGCCGCGCTGCTCTCCACGGAGCAGGACGTGGTGATCACGCAGGGCGAGGCCCTGCTGCCGCTCGAAGGGTGCATCCGGAGCGGGGCGCGGGCCGGTTCGACCGCGCTGAACGTGGTCACCGGCCCGTACGGGCAGACCTTCGGGAACTGGCTGCGGGACTGCGGGGCGACCGTGGTCGACCTGGAGGTCCCCTTCCACACGGCGGTGACGGCGGAGCAGGTGGAGCGGGCGCTCGCCGAGCACCCGGAGATCGACTTCGTGTCCCTGGTGCACGCGGAGGCGGCGACGGGCAACACCAACCCGGTCGCGGAGATCGGCGAGGTCGTCCGGGCCCACGGCGCGCTGTTCTACCTGGACGCGGTGGCGTCGATCGGCGCGGAGCCGGTGCTGCCGGACGCGTGGGGCGTGGACATGTGCATCATCGGCGCGCAGAAGGCGATGGGCGGCCCGGCGGGCGTGTCCGCGGTGTCGGTGAGCGCGCGGGCCTGGGAGCGGTTCGCCGCCAACCCGGCCGCGCCGCGCCGCTCGTACCTCTCGCTCCTGGACTGGAAGGAGCGCTGGATCGACGGCGGCCGCAGGACGCTCCTGCACGCCCCGGCGCAGCTGGAGATGCTGGCCCTGGAGGCCTGTGTGGAGCGGATCGAGGCGGAAGGCCTGGACGCGCTCATGGCGCGGCACGCCTCGGCGGCGGCCGCGACCCGCGCGGGCGCGCTCGCGCTGGGCGGCGGTCTGGAGCCGTACGTGTACGAGGCGAGGGACGCGGCCCCGGTGGCGACGACGCTGCGCACCCCGGCGGACGTGAACGCCGCCGAGCTGGTGGCGAAGGCGCTGGCGGCCGACCCGTCGCTGCCGCTGATCGCGGGCGGCGGCGCGCTGTCCGGGGAGATGATCCGGGTCAACCACTACGGGGTGGACGCGACCCCGGGGGCCGTCCAGTCCTCGCTCGCGGCACTGGGCGCGGCGCTCGGCGAGACGGGCCGCGCGGTGGACCTGGAGGGGGCGCGCCGCGCGGTGACGGAGGCCTGGAACTAGGGCCCGTACGGACCGGGGGCGGGGGCCCGGCACCGGGACCCCGTCCCTCCGCCGTGCGCCCGGCCGGGTCACAGCGTCGGGTAGTCCGTGTAGCCGCGGTGGTCGCCGCCGAAGAAGGTGGCGGGGTCCGGGGTGTTGTAGGGGCCGCCGGCCTTCAGGCGGGCGGGCAGGTCGGGGTTGGCGATGAAGAGGGCGCCGTAGGCGACGAGGTCGGTGGTGCCGTCCTCGATCAGGGCGAGGGCGTCGGGGCCGGTCGGGCCCTCGGTGGCCGGGTTGAGGACGAAGGTGCCGGAGAACGCCTTGCGCAGGGCGAGGGTCAGCTCGCGGACCTCGGGCTTGGCCTCCGTGACGTGCAGGTACGCGATGCCGATCGGGTCGATCGCGGCGACGAGGGCCGGGTAGATCGCGTCGGTGTCGGTCTCGGCGATGTCGTTGTAGGTGTTGGCCGGGGAGATCCGCAGGCCGGTGCGCTCGGGGCCGATGGCGGCGGCGACGGCCTTGACGACCTCGACGGCGAAGCGGATGCGGTTCTCGACCGGGCCGCCCCACTCGTCGGTGCGGTGGTTGGAGCCGGTGGCGAGGAACTGCTGGATCAGGTAGCCGTTGGCGCCGTGGATCTCGACGCCGTCGAAGCCGGCCTCGACGGCGTTGCGGGCGGCGGTGGCGAAGCCGGCGATCGTCTCCGCTGTCCCGTCGGCGGTGAGCTCGCGCGGGGCGACGAAGTCGATGAGTCCGGTGCCGGCGAAGAGCTGCCCGGCCGGGGCGACGGCGGAGGGGCCGACGGGGTGGAGGCCGCCGCCGAGGACCTCGGGGTGGCTGATCCGGCCGGCGTGCATCAGCTGGGCGAAGATCCGGCCGCCCTTCGCGTGGACGGCGTCGGTGACCTCGCGCCAGGCGGCGATCTGCTCGGCGGTGTGCAGGCCGGGGGTGTCGGGGTAGCCCTGGCCGATGGCGGTGGGCTGGACGCCTTCGGTGATGATGAGGCCGGTGGAGGCGCGCTGGGCGTAGTACTCCGCGACGAGCGCGGTGGGGGTGCGGCTCTCGCCCTCGGCCCGGCTGCGGGTCATGGGGGCCATGGCGATGCGGTTGGCGAGCCGGGTGCCGGCGAGGTCGATCGGGTCGAAGGCGGTGGTCATGGCGGTCCCTTTCCACAAAGTGTGTGGTCGACCAAGTATCGGTTTTATGTGGTCGGCCAAGCATCTGGTCCGGTCGCCACTGTAACCCATTCCTTGGCCGACCAAGGTAATCTTTGGGTGACGACGTCACGAGGAGCCACCATGTCCGGAACCGACCCCGTCTGTACCGAGCCGCCGCCCGCCGCCACGCGCTGCGGGCCCGTCGGCCACGCCCTGGCGCGGGTCGGGCGGCTGCACCGGATCGCCATGGGGCGGCGACTGCGGGAGCTCGGGCTCTACCCGGGCCAGGAGCTGATGATGATGCGCCTGTGGGACTGCGGGCCGGTCCGGCAGTCGGAGCTGATCCAGTCCCTGGGCCTGGACCCGTCGACGGTGACGAAGATGCTCCAGCGGCTCGAACAGTCCGGGCACGTGCGCCGGGGCCCGGACCCGGCGGACCGGCGCGCGGTCCTGGTCGAGGCGACGGAGAGGGGCCAGGCGCTGCGCACCGGCGTCGAGGACGCCTGGAAGGACCTGGAGTCGCTGTCGCTCGGCGGGCTCTCCGCGGCCGACGGGGCGGAGCTGTCCCGGCTGCTCGGCCTCGTCGCGGAGAACCTGCGCGAGGAGACGGAGGAGGCGGACGGCTGCGCGCCGGGGGCGACGGTCTGCTGAGACGCGCGGGCCCGGCGCCGGGCTCCGGATCTCGGCCGCCGGGACCGTGGGACCGTGGGGCTGTGGGGCCGTGGGGCTGTGGGGCCGTGGGGCGGTGGGGCCGTGGGGGCTCAGCCTCTCCAGGCCCCGGCACGGGGCCCGGGCCTTCGGTGTCCGGCCCCGGGCCCTCGGTCTCCCGGCCCCGGGCCCTCGCCGCCGCGTCCGGCCTCAGCCGCCCAGGACGTCCAGGGCGCGGTCCACGTCCGCCGTCGTGTTGTACAGGTGGAAGGAGGCCCGCAGGTTGCCCGCGCGGGCCGAGAGCAGGACGCCGGCCCTCTCCAGGGCGTCCGCGCGGTTCCCGAGGCCCGGGACGGCGACGACCGTCGAGTCGTCCGCGACCGGCTCGTGCCCGAGGGAGCGGAGCCCGGCGCGGAAGCGGGCCGCGAGCCCCTTGTTGTGGACCTCGATCCGCTCGATGCCGACCTCTTCGAGGAGGGCGAGCGAACGGGCCGCCCCGTGGTACGAGAGGAAGGCCATCGGCTCGTCGAACCGGCGCGCGGAGCGGGCGAGTTCGCGGACCGGGCCGTAGCTGTTGACCCAACGCTCCTCGCCGGTGACCCAGTTGGCGTGGATGGCGAGGAGCGAGTCCTGCGCCTCCTCGGTGACGGTGAGGAAGGACGCCCCGCGCGGACAGAGCAGGTACTTGTAGCCGCCGGCGACCGTGTAGTCCCACTCCCCCGCGCGCAGCGGCAGCCAGCCGGCCGTCTGGGTGGCGTCCAGGAGGGTGCGGGCGCCGTGGGCGGCCGCGGCCTCCCGTACCGCCGCGAGGTCGGCCGTCCGGCCGTCCGCCGACTGCACGGCGGAGAGGGCGACGAGGTCGGTCTCCGGCCGGACGGACGCGGCGAGCCGCTCCAGGGGCGCGAAGCGGACCTTGAGGTCGCCGCGGATCGTGAAGGGGGTGATGACGGAGGAGAAGTCGCCCTCGGGGAAGAGGACCTCGGACCCGGCGGGCAGCGACTGGGCGATCATCCCGCAGTGCACGGCGACCGAGCTGCCGACGGCGACGCGCTCGGGGGCGGTCCCGACGAGCCGGGCGAAGGTCGCCCGGGCCTCGTCGACGATCTCGAAGCTGCCGGAGCCGCCGGGGCGCCCGTCGGCGGTCTCCCGCGCGAGGAGCGTGACGGCCTCGACGGTCCGGCGGGGCATCAGCCCGCAGGTGGAGGTGTTGAGGTAGGTCTTCTTGGGCGCGAACTCGGCGCCGCCGAGCGGCTGGTCGAGCGCCTGGTCGAGGGAATCCATGCCCCCACCCTGGGTTCCCGACGATCACCCGTCAATCGCGCCCCCACCTGGGAGATCTTCCAAGACCGGCTTATCACCGCAGGTCAGCAGGGGTGCGACGCTCCGGCCCCGGGGCGGCGGGAGCCGAAATCCGGGCCGGAGCGGAGGCGGGTCCCGCTCAGGCCCCCGGGACCTCGCAGCCGTCCGGGCCGCAGGCCTCCGCGTCCACGTCGGTGCCGAGCGGCTGGAGGGCGCGGCCCTGCCAGGCCTGTTCGAGGGCCTGGGTGAAGACCTCGGCGGGCCGGCCGCCGGAGACGCCGTAGCGGCGGTCGAGGACGAAGAACGGCACGCCGTCGGCGCCGAGTTCCGCGGCCTCGCGCTCGTCCTGCCGTACGTCGTCGGCGTAGGCGGTCTCGTCGGCGAGGACGGCCCGGACCTCGGTCTCGTCGAGGCCGGCCTCCACGCCGAGCGCCACCAGGGTGTCGGTGTCGAAGACGGAGCGCTCCTCGGCGAAGTTGGCCCGGTAGGCCAGGTCCAGGAGCTCGCCCTGCCGGCCGCGGGCCTTGGCGAGGTGGAGCAGCCGGTGGATGTCGAAGGTGTTGCCGTGGTCGCGGCCCTCGGTGCGGTAGCCGAGTCCCTCGGAGTGCGCGTTGGAGGCGACGTGCGCCTCCATGGCCCGGGCCTCGTCGAGGGTGCGGCCGTACTTCTTCGCCAGCATCTCCAGGACGGGGGCCGTGTCGCCCTTGGCCCGGCCGGGGTCGAGCTCGAAGGAACGGTGCACCACCTCGACGTCGTCCCGGTGCGCGAAGGCCGCGAGCCCCTTCTCGAAGCGCGCCTTTCCTATGTAGCACCAGGGGCAGGCGATGTCGCTCCAGATCTCGACGCGCATGGGTTTCTCTCCGGGGATGACGGGGTCAAGGGGGTGTTCCGTGCGGAGAACGCTCCCACCTGCCCGTTTCATTCCGCGCGCGGGACGGTGTGGGGCGGAGCACGCCGTGGTCACCGCTCTCCGGACGGCGCTGCGGGTGGGGGCGGTGCCGATCGCCACCACGCGCGACGGGGAGGGGCGCGACCGGCTCCTGGCGCCGGGGGCCGCGCACGTGGTCGTCACGGAGCGGAAGGACCTGGTCGAGGAGGTGCGCCGGATCACCGGGGGCGCGGGCGCGGACCCGGTCTTCGACGGGATCGGCGGGCCCGGGTCCGCCCGGCTCGGGGACGCGCTGCGGCCCGGCGGCACCGCCGTGCCGTACGGCCGGCCCCCGGCCGGTCGAGCCGTCCGTGAACGGGCCGCCGACCGCGCACGGGTACGCCGACGGGGTGCTCGCCGCGACCGAGGAGGGGCGCCGCCGGGCGACGGGGTTCGTCGGCTCGGGGCTGCGCGACGGTTCCCCGGCGCCGGCGGTCGCCGAGGTCTTCGACGGCCTGGAGCGGATCGCCGACGCCCACCGGCCGGTGGGGTCCACCGCGCGCCTCGGGAAGATCGTGGTGCGCGTGCGCCACCGGGGGGTGTCGGCTCAGCGCCTCGGCACTCCCAGCGGGTTGCCGTCGCGGAGTTCCGGCGGGAGGAGGCGGTCGGGGGTCGACTGGTAGGTGACCGGGCGGAGCCAGCGTTCGATCGCGGTCGCGCCGACCGAGGTGGCGGTGGAGGTGGTGGCCGGGTAGGGGCCGCCGTGGTGCTGGGCGGCGGCGACGGCGACGCCGGTGGGCCAGCCGTTGACCAGGACCCGCCCGGCCAGCGGGGTGAGGGCGGCGAGGAGCGGGGCCGCGTCGGGGTCGTCGGCCGCCTCCGTGGTGTGCAGGGTGGCCGTCAGGTTGCCCGGCAACAGGTCCAGGACGGCCGCGGCCTCCTCGCGGGTGGTGTAGCGGGCGACGACGGTGACCGGGCCGAAGCACTCCTCCAGGAGGAGGTGGTGGCCGCCCGCGGCGAGCCGTCCGGCGTCGACCGCGAGGACGCCGGCGCTGACGGTGTGCGCGCCGCCCGCGCCCGGGGCGACGGGGGTGTCGACCCCGGGGAGCGCGGCGCGCTCCGCGACTCCGGCGAGGAAGGCGTCCCGCATCCGGTGGTCGAGCATGACGGAGGGCTCGGTCTCGCCGACGCCCGCGGCGAGGGCGTCGAGGAAGCGGTCGCCCGCCGCGCCCGCGGGGGCGAGGACGAAGCCGGGCTTGGTGCAGAACTGGCCCGCGCCCAGGGTCATGGAGGCGGCGAGCCCGGCACCGATCCCGGCGGCCCGCTCCTCGGCGGCGGCCGGGGTGATCACGACCGGGTTGAGGGAGCCGAGTTCGCCGTGGAAGGGGATCGGCACGGGCCGGGCGGCGGCCGCGTCGAAGAGCGCCCGGCCGCCGCGCACGGAGCCGGTGAAGCCGGCCGCCGCGACGAGGGGGTGGCGGACGAGCGCGACACCGGCGTCGAAGCCGTGGACGAGGACGAGGACGTCCTCGGGGAGGCCGGCCTCGGCGGCGGCCCGGCGCAGCAGCGAGGCGCAGAGCTCGGAGGTGGCCGGGTGGTCGGGGTGGCCCTTGACCACCGCGGGGCAGCCGGCCGCGAGGGCGCTCGCCGTGTCGCCGCCGGGGACGGAGAAGGCGAGCGGGAAGTTGCTCGCCGCGTAGACGGCGACGACGCCGAGCGGGACCTTCCAGCGGCGCAGGTCGGGCCGGGGCGGGACGGCGCCGGGGTCCGGGAGGTCGATCCGGACGTCCAGGAAGGAGCCTTCCTCGACGGTGTCGGCGAAGGCCCGCAACTGGGCCGTGGTGCGGGCGAGTTCGCCGGTGAGCCGGACGGTTCCGAGGGCCGTCTCGGCGTCGGCGGCCTCCACGACGCGGTCGCGGGACCCGTCGAGGAGGTCGGCGGCGGTACGGAGGAGGGCGGTCCGCGCGGCCCGGTCGGCGAGGGCCCCGCGGGCGGCGTGCGCGGCCCGGACGGCCCGGTCGACCTCCTCCGCCGTGGCCTCCACCGCGACCTGCTCGCGCGGCTTCCCCGTCCGAGGATCCACGCTCCACACCGGTTCTGCCGCCACCGCCACGCCCCCGTCGCCGCCCTGAACACGATTCCCGCAGATGAACGCGTTTCCGGTGGACTCTATTGACGGTCCGACCGTCTCCACAAGGGGCGGCCGGACGGCGGAAGATGGGGGCGGGGGCCGTGACGACTGCCGACGCGGGCGGGGCACGGGTGAAGTCGGCGGTGCGGACCGTGGAGTCGTTGGAGTACTTCGCCGGGCGCGCCGGGACGCGCCCGCCGTCCGCCGTCCAGGAGTCCGTCGGCTGTCCCGAGTCCAGCCCGTACGCGCTGCTTCGCGCCCTGGTGGAGCTGGGCCGGGCGGAGACCGATGGGACCGGCACCCGGTACGGCATCGGGGTGCGGGCGCCGCTGGTCGGCACCGTGTACGTCGACGGCGACGAGGTGGTGGCCGCCTCCCGGACCGGCTCGCGGGCGGGACCGCGGAGACGGTCGACCCGGCGCGGCTCGACGGCGCCGACGTGGTCTGTCCGGCGGCCCGCGGGCCCCCGCACCGCCTGCGGCCGTTCGCCCGGGTCGGACGGCGGCCGCCCGCGCACTCGACCGCGCTCGGCAAGGCGCTGCTCGCCACCCGTGACGACGAGCAGGTGCGCGGACTGCTCCCGGCGACCCTGTCGGCGATGACCGAGCACAGGGTGACCGGCCGCGAGGAGTTGACCGAGGAGCTGCGCGTCATCCGCGGGCGGGGCTTCCCGGTCGACCGCGAGGAGAGCACGCCGGGACCGCGCTGCTTCGGCGTCGCGGTCCCCTACCGGATCCCGGCGCGGGACGCGGTCAGCTGCTCGGTGCCGGCGGCCCGGCTCACCCCGGCTCGCGAGCGGTCGGTCCGGGACGCGCTCCTCGACGCGCGTGACCGACCGGCCCCGATGACCCGCCGGCCCTGAGCGCCGGGGGCCGTGGGGGCCTGTACGGGAGGGGCGCGTCCCCCGTACGGGAAGAGGCGTCCCCGTACGGGAGGAGGGCGTCTCCCCCGTGCGGCGGAGGCGGTTCACCGGGCGGGAGGAGGCGGCGCCCGGGGTCCGCGCGGGAGCGTGGGCGCATGACACCGACGGTACGCCGCGCCTCCTCCCCCGCCCCTTCCCCGACACCTCCCGCAGCCCACCCGCCGAGTGCCGTCCGCCGGTGGCTGCGCGGGCTCGCGGTCGTCGCCTGCCTCCCGTACGCCGTGCTCAAGTGCGTCTGGCTGGCGGGCGGCTCGCTCGGCATCCCGGCCGGCAGCGTGCTCCTGGAGCACCGCGGAACGATGGCGGTCGCCAACGCGCTCACGGTGGCCGCGGACCTGGTCGTCGTCGTCCTCGCCCTGCTCCTCACGCAGGACTGGGGACGCCGGGTCCCCGCCTGGCTCCTCGTCCCGCCGCTGTGGGCGGCGACCGGGCTGCTCGTCCCGATCATGACGGGATATCCGGCGCAGCTCCTGACCGCCCTCGCCACCGGCGGCGAGAAGGCCGCCGCGCCCGCCGCACCCTTCCTGGAGCCCTGGGTGTTCGCCGTCGTGTACGGCGGGTTCATCCTCCAGGGCCTGGCCCTCGGCGCCCTGTCGCTCCTGTACGCCCGGGACCGCTGGGGCCGTCCGTGGCGGGGGCGCCTGGGGGCGCTGTCCGCCGGTCCGCGGACGCGGGCCGTCGCCGTGTCCGGCGCGGTGCTCGCGCTCGTGCCGGCCGCCCTCCACCTGATGTGGGCGGCGGGCGCCACGACGGGCCTGACCGCCCGCCAGGCCGCCGAGCGGGACGCCGACTTCCACGTCCTGGAGGCCCAGCGGTTCGGCTTCGCCGTCGTCGCCGCGGCCGCCGTCCTCGTCCTGGTCCTGGGTCGGCCCGCCCGGTTCCGGCTCCGTCCCGTGCTCGCCACCGCCTGGATCGCGCCGGCCGCCGTCGGCTGCTGGGGCGCCTACATGTCGCTGGTGGTGCTGCTCCCCGTGGTGGATCCCGCCGAGCGGGTCACCGCCCTCACCCGGCTGGCCTACGCTGGCGACATGATCACCGGTTTCCTCCTGGCCGCGTGCGCGGCCGCCGTCCTGCGGCGCCGGAGCGCAGGGACGTGAAGCGGTGGACGGGGGCCCTCCTGGGGCAGCGGGCCAGGCTGCGCTGGGTGCACCTGATCCTGGGCGGCGCGCTGTTCATGCCGTACTGGCTGGTCGGCACCGTGGTCGTGGGACTCTTCGCGGACGGGGGCGGGGTGATCGGCGGCGACCTCCGGGTGCAGCTCGGAGCGTACGCGGTGGGGCTGCCCCTCGCGGCCGTCACCGCGCTCTTCCCGCCGGCCCGGCCGATGTCGGTGGCGGCGGCCAGGACGCTGTGCGGGGTGCCCGCCGAGCGGTTCGCCGACGGTCCGGCGCGCGGGTGGGAGGCCAGGGCGCGGACGGCGGGCTGGTTCATCCTGCACCTGGGCACCGGGGCCCTGGTCAGCGGTGCGAGCCTGGCCCTGCCGCCGTTCGCGGCGGCGGTGGCGGCGCTGCCGTTCTCGCCGTCGTTCCGGGAGTCCGAACTCAGCGGGTACTGGGGGCTCGACGGGTTCCCGTGGCTCTGGGCGGCGGTCCCGGCGGCCGTGCTCATGCTGCTCGCCCTGACGGGCACCGCCGCCGCGACCGGGGCCCTGCTCGCCCGGCAGGCGCCCCGGCTCCTCGGGCCGGACCCGGCGGACCGGCTGGCGGCGGCCGAGCGGCGCGCGGCGGAGGCGGAGTCCCGCAACCGGCTGGCCCGGGAGCTGCACGACTCCGTCGGCCACGCGCTGAGCGCGGTCACCCTTCAGGCGGGCGCGGCCCGCCGGGTGCTGCGCGCCGAGGACCCCGACCCGGAGTTCGTACGGGAGGCGCTGACCGCGATCGAGGAGACCACCCGGCGCACGGTCGGGGAACTGGACCGGGCCCTCGGCCTGCTGCGGCGCGGCGAGGAGGTCGCGGAGGGCGTGGGCCCGGGGCTCGACGCCCTGGAGGCGCTGGTGCGCGGGGCGGGGGCGCGGGTGGCGCTGACCGTGGACGGGGACCCGGAACCCGTACCGGAGGCGGTGTCGCGGGAGGCGTACCGGATCGTCCAGGAGGGGCTGACGAACGCGGCCCGGCACGCGCGCGGCGCGCCCGTCGCCGTGCGGCTCGGCGTCCGTACCGGGGAAGTGGAGATCGTCGTGGAGAACCCCCTGCCCGAGCGGCCCCCGGTCGCCCGTCCGCACGGCGGGCACGGACTGCCCGGCATCGCGGAACGGGCCCGGCTGCTCGGCGGCACCGCCGACGCGGGCCCGGCGGACGGCGTGTGGCGCCTCGCGGTCAGGATCCCCCGGTGAGCGCCGACGGACGCCGGGGCGACCGGACGGGCACGGTGGAGGCGGGGCGGACGGACGTGGGCGTGGGCGTGGACATGAACGTGGACGTGGGCGGGACGGAGGCCGGGCGGGCGGCGGAGGCCGGGCGGGCCGTGCGGGTCGTCCTCGCGGACGACGAGCGCATGGTGCGGACGGCCCTGCGGGTCATCCTGGACGCGGAACCGGACCTGAAGGTCGTCGGGGAGGCGGCCACCGGTGCCGAGGCCGTGTCGGTGGTGCGGGCGGCGCGCCCGGACGTGGTCCTGATGGACGTGCGGATGCCGGAGGTCGACGGCATCCGGGCCACCGAGCAGATCCTCGCCGGGATGGCGGAGCCGCCCCGGATCGTGGTGGTGACCACCTTCGAGAACGACTCCTCCGTGTACGACGCGCTGCGCGCGGGCGCGGCCGGCTTCCTCCTGAAGCGGGCGGCGGCGGAGGAGTTGGTGGGCGCGGTCCGGCTGGTCGCGCGGAGCGACTCGCTGCTCTACCCGGCGGCGGTGCGCGCCCTGGCCGCCGAACACGCCCGCCGCAGGCCGGCGGCCCCGCCCTGGGCCGCCCGGCTCACCGACCGGGAGGCGGAGGTGCTGCGCCTGGTGGCGACGGGCCTGACGAACGCGGAGATCGCCGCCCGCACGGGCGTCGGCCGGGCCACGGTCAAGACGCACGTGGCGGCGGTCCTGGCGAAACTGGGCGCCCGCGACCGCACCCGGGCGGTGGTCCTGGCGTACGAGTCGGGGTTCGTGGGGGCGGGGTGAGCCCCCGGGGGTCCGTTACGACCGGGTGGCCGTCCCGCAGCCGTCCCCGCCCCCGCCCTCGCCCAGCGGTGCCGTGCGGTCGTAGGGATCGGTCCGGCGGCCGTTCGGGTCGGTGTCCGCCCCTCCCCCGCCGAACTGCGGCCGGAAATAACCGGTGGGCTCGTCGCAGCCACCGTTGGTCATGTCGAGCTTGTACGACAGGAGGGTGAAGGTTCCCTTCTCGGTGGTCACCTTCGACGGGTCGTCCCAGCTGACCACGGTCTCCCGGCGCGCGATCACGCGCACGACCTCGTCGCCGCCGCCGGCCGGGGCGAGCGGGTACACGTAGGTGACGTCGGCGGTGACCTCCAGGGCCCCGTCCCGGCCCTCCCGG
Source organism: Streptomyces bikiniensis (assembly GCA_000716465.1). Lineage (GTDB taxonomy): Bacteria > Actinomycetota > Actinomycetes > Streptomycetales > Streptomycetaceae > Streptomyces > Streptomyces bikiniensis. Next base: position 404,120 of record JNWL01000001.1, on the reverse strand, counting down.
TAGGAGAGCCGGCCGCGGGTCCTGACCTCGTTCCCGACGAGGCGGGCCTGCGCCGGGTCGAAGCGGCTGAAGAGCAGCAGCGGGTCGTGGTCCTTGCCCGGCTTGCCCAGCGCGGTCGACACGAAGGTCCTGACGTCCTTCTGGTGCGGGTTCATCAGGGCGATCGCCTTCTCCGGGCGGGCGCCCCGCAGCACCGCCGGGTCCAGGCCGGACGCGGCGAGGAAGTCACGCGTGCGCGTGAGGGCCCGCGCCACCTCCGGCTCCGTCATCCAGCCGGTGGCCCGGACGGGGGGCACGGTGATGCCGGCCGTGCCGCTCGCCCAGCGCGCGGCCGGGGAGCCCCGGAAGGGGTCGGCGAGCGTGGGCCGCCCGTCCGCCTCGGCGGGCGGGGCCTCCGTCGGCCGCTCCGTCTCCTGCGCGAGGGGCGCGCCGGCCCGGTCCCCGTCGCCGGACCAGCCGACGAGGCCGCCCGGGTCGACCGCCACGAACAGCAGCGCGAGGGCGGCCGCGAAGCCCGCCACGTACCATCCCTTCCGGGACCGGGGCCGGGACCGGGGCCGTACGGACGCGGACGTGGGCGCGCGCCACGGCGCGGGCTCCGCCGGCCCCGACCGCAGCCGGGCCGCCGTCTCGCGGGCCCGCGCGGACGGTTCCCTCGGCGCGTCCCCCGCGCCGTCGGCCGAGGTCCGCAGGAACTCCTCCCACACCTCGTCCGGCACCGACGAACCGTCCCGGTCCCCGCTCACTCCCGACCCCTCCCCGTTCCCCACGCGTTTCCGGCCCCTCCCCGGGGTCTCCGCATGATCGCACAGCCGACCGAACGGATTCGGACATGAAGGTTCGCTGAGAAACGGGCCGCACCCGGAACGTCCGCCGCCGGTCCGTTCGTCCCGACCAGTGCGATGAACAAGACGATCAGGCACACCTCGGTCTTCGTGCTGCTCCTCGTGCTCGCCCTCCTGGGCCGGGCCACGTGGGTGCAGGCGTACCGGGCCGAGGCGCTCGCGGACGACCAGAAGAACCGGCGGAAGACGATCGCGCAGTACGCGCAGCCGCTCGGGAACATCGTCGTGGCCGGCTCCCCGGTCACCGGCTCGAAGAGAACGGAGGGGACGGAGGGGACGGACCTGGCGTACCGGCGCACCTACACGGACGGCGAACTGTACGCGGCCGTCACCGGCTACAGCTCGCAGGCGTACGGCGCCACCCAGCTGGAGGGCATCTACGCCGACGTCCTCGACGGCACCGACGACCGGCTGAAGAACCCGCTGGACGCGGTGACCCGCAAGCAGCGGGAGCCGGGCACGGTGCTCACCACGATCGACCCCGCCGTGCAGAAGGCCGCCTACCGGGCGCTCGGGAACAAGAAGGGCGCGGCCGTCGCCGTCGATCCGGTGAGCGGCCGGATCCTCGCCCTGGCCTCCACGCCGTCCTACGACCCCTCGCGGATCTCCGGGACGAACGACGGGGCAGCCTGGCAGGAGCTGACCGGCGACGAGGACAAGCCGCTGGTCAACCGGGCGCTGCGGCAGCCGCTGCCGCCCGGCTCCACCTTCAAGCTGGTCGTCGCGGCGGCGGCCCTGGAGGACGGCCTCTACCGCTCGGTGGACACGGCGACGGAGAGCCCCGACCCGTACACGCTGCCGCACACCCGGACCGTGCTGCGGAACGAGAACGCGTCCGCGCCCTGCGAGAACGCGACGATCCGCACCGCGCTGCGGTACTCCTGCAACAACGTCTTCGGCAAGATGGCCGCCGACCTGGGGCAGGACAAGGTGCGGGCGATGGCGGAGAGGTTCGGCTTCAACGACGCCGAGCTCGACGTCCCGGTCCGGGCGTACGCGAGCGTGTACCCGTCGGCGATGGACCCGGCGCAGACGGCGCTCAGCGGCATCGGCCAGTTCGACGTGACGGCCACCCCGCTCCAGATGGCCATGGTGTCGGCGGCCATCGCCAACGACGGGCTCCTCGCGGCCCCGCACATGGTGTCGGAGGTCGTCGACTCCGACGGCGACGCGCTCGCCTCGTACGAGGACGGGGACACCCGGCGGATCGTCTCCTCCGCGACGGCCGGGCAGCTGCGCAGCGCGATGGTGACCGTGGTGGAGGAGGGGACCGGCACGAACGCGGCGGTCGCCGGGGCGGAGGTCGGCGGCAAGACGGGCACCGCGCAGCACGGCGAGAACAACAGCAAGACGCCGTACGCCTGGTTCACCTCGTACGCGAAGGACCCCTCGACCGGGAAGCAGGTCGCCGTCGCGGTGATGATCGAGGACTCGGGCGCGGCCCGCTCCGAGGTCAGCGGCAACGGCCTGGCGGCCCCGGTGGCGCAGAAGATGATGGCGGCGGCGCTGAAGTGACGGCGGCATGACGGCGGTGGAGCCGAAGTGACGCCGAAGTGACGGTGGGCGGGGCCCGATTGGCCGTCGGGCCCCGTCACGCGGTATGCAGGGGCGCGCTCACATCCGAGCACGCATTCGATCCGTACCCCTGTCTGTCCCGTGGAGGACCGCCGTGCGCCTGCCCCGTTCCCTGTCCGGCTGGACCATGGCGGTCTTCGGCGTGCTCGCCGCCGCGCTCGGCGCGGTGGGCCTGGTCGTCCCGGACGCCCTGCTCACGGTCATGGGCTTCGAGCCGGTGCCCGACGGCGGGCGCGCGGACGGCGACCACACCCTGGTCTTCCTGACGGCCTCCTCGATGGCCGCGCTCAACATGGGCGTCTACTACGTCCTGGCCTCGCTCGCCGACTGGAAGGCGTTCTTCCGCTGGACGGTCCCCTTCCGCCTCCTCACCTGCGCGGTCTTCACCCTCGCCGTCGTCACCGGCCGCGCCCCGGCAGGCTTCCTGGGCGTGGGCCTGTGGGAGGGCGCCGGCGCGCTCGCGACGGGGCTCGCGCTGCGGTACGAGAAGGGGAGGGGCACGGACGCCCCCTAGGGTCTGCCCGACCCCGACCCGCCGGACACACGCCCTGGGGCCTGTCGGGCGGATCGGGGGCGGACAGGCCCTAGGTGCGGCGCGGCCTCCGGGCGGGGAGCATGGAGGAAAAGCGCGGGCGCGGCGGGAGGAGACAGGGTGACGGCCGGTTCCTTCCCTGGGACGGCGGGGCGGGTCGGGATGCCCCTGGACGGCAAGGGGCTGCTCGACGTGCTCGGGGTCGCGGCCGTCGTGGTGGACGCGCGCGGCCGGATCGTGCTGTGGAGCCCGCAGGCGGAGGCCCTCTTCGGCTTCCGCGCCGAGGAGGCCCTGGGCCAGTACGTGGCCCGGCTGATCGTCGGCGACGACCACCGGGAGGAGGCGGTGCGCCTCTTCGGCGAGGTGCTGGCCGCCGGCACGACCTGGGCGGGCACCTTTCCCGTACGGCACAAGGACGGCTCCACCCGGCAGGTCGAGTTCCGCAACATGCGGCTCACCGACGACCTGGGCGGGCTCTACGCCCTGGGGATCGCCGCCGACCACTCCGTCGTCGAGCGGGTCGAGGCCGAGCTCGCCCTCTCCGACCGGCTCGTCTCCCAGTCCCCGATCGGCCTCGCCGTCTTCGACACCGCGCTGCGGTTCGTCCTGGTGAACCCGGCCCTGGAGCGGATCAACGGCATCCCGGCCGCGCTGCACGCCGGGCGGCGGATCTCCGACATGCTGCCGGGGATCGACGCGCCGGGGATGGAGGAGGTGCTGCGGACGGTCCTGGCGACGGGCGAGCCGCTGCTCGACCACTCCACGGTGGGCCACACCCCGGCGGACCCGGGCCGCGACCACGTCTGGTCGGTGTCGTGCTACCGCCTCGAAGGCGGCGAGGGCCGGATCCTGGGCGTGGCGGCGTCGGTGATCGACGTGACCGAGCGGCACCGGGCGGACGCGGAGGCGGACCGGTCCCGGCGGCGGCTCGCGCTCATCGCGGACGCCTCGGCCCGGGTCGGCACCACCCTGGAGGTGGAGCGGACCGCCGACGAGCTGGCCTCGGTCGTGGTGCCGGCGCTCGCGGACGTCGCGGCCGTCGACGTCCTGGACTCCGTCCTGTCGCTGCGCAGACCGGGCGCGCCGGACGAGGGGCCCGCGCTGTTCCGGGCGCTCGCGGTGAAGGCGGCGGGGAGGACGGAGGCGCTGCCGGCCGCCGACCCGCCGGGGTCGGTCGCGATGTACGGGGCGGACCGGCTGGTCACCCGGTGCGTGCACACGGGTCTGCCGGTCCTGGTGGAGCGGGTCGGGCCCGGGGACCTGCCCCGGATCGCGCGGAGCCCGGAGGCGGCGGAGATGCTGGCCAGGGCAGGGGTCCACTCGTATCTGGCGGTGCCGCTGATCGCGCGCGGCGAGGTGCTCGGCGCGCTCGACCTCAAGCGGGACCGCAACGCGCTGCCGTTCGACGGGGACGACGTGCTGCTGGCGACGGAGCTGGCGGCCCGGGCGGCGGTGAGCATCGACAACGCGCGCTGGTACCAGAGCGTGCGGAACTCGGCGGTGACGCTCCAGCGCAGCCTGCTGCCGGGGGCGCCGCCGGCGCGGGCGGGCCTGGAGGTCGCGGCCCGCTACCAGCCGGCGCAGGCGTCGAGCGAGGTCGGCGGGGACTGGTACGACGTGATCCCGCTGCCCGACGACAAGACGGCGCTGGTCGTCGGGGACGTGATGGGCAGCGGGATCGACGCGGCGGCGACGATGGGCCGGCTGCGGACGGCGACCTGCGCGTTCGCGGACCTCGACCTGTCCCCGGTCCAGGTTCTGCGGCACCTGGACCGGATCACGGAGGGCCTGGAGCACTACATCGCGACCTGCCTCTTCGCCGTGCACGACCCGGCCAGGGAGCGCTGCCGGATCGCGAACGCCGGGCACCTGCCGCCCGTGCGGGTCCCGGTGGACGGCCCGGCCGAGCTGGTGCGGCTCTCGACCGGGGTGCCGCTGGGGGTGGGCGGCGGCACCTTCCGGACGGCCCGGGTGCCGTTCCGGCCCGGGGACCGCCTGGTGCTCTACACGGACGGCCTGATCGAGACCCGCGACGAGGCGATCGACGAGCGGCTCGCGCTGCTCGTGGGCCTGCTCGACGAGGCGCGCGGCCCCCTGGAGGAGACCTGCGACCTGCTGCTGAAGGCGCTGCGCCGGCCGGGCGCGCCGGACGACGTGGCGCTCCTGATCGCCCGGAGCACGGGATGACCGCGCGGAGGCGGCGGGACGGGCCGGGCCCCGGCACCGGCCGGGAGCGGAAGCGGGCCCGGCGGGAGAAGGGCCGGAAGCGCGAGACCGGACTGCGGAGCGTCGCCGGGCAGGTCTTCGCCCTGGAGGCGCTGATCGCGCTCCTGGTGATCGTGGCGGCGGCGTTCGTCACGTTCTACCAGGAGCGGCGGGACACCGAGCGGGACGCCCGGGCCCGCTCGCTCGCGGTCGCGGAGGCTCTGGCGAACGCCCCGGGCATCGACGCGGCGCTGGCCTCGCCCGATCCGACGGCGCTGCTCCAGGACGAGGCGGAGGCGATCCGGCGGGCCACGCGGCTCGACTTCATCGCGATCCTGGGGCCGGACGGAATGCGGTACACCGACTCGCAGCTGGACCTGATCGGCCGCCGGGCGGTCGGCGACCTCTCGCGGGCGACGGTGGACGGCGAGTCGTACACGGAGATCTTCCAGGGCGCGCCGAACGACGCGGTACGGGCCGTGGTCCCCGTGGTGAACGACCGGGGCAAGATCGTCGGCCTGGTGACCAGCGGCATCGAGGTGGAGAACATCGCGGACGCCGTCCGGGACCGGCTGCCGCTGCTGGCCGGGGCGGCGGGCGGCGCGCTCCTGGTGGCCGTGGGCGGGGCGGCCCTGGTGAGCCGGCGGCTGCGGCGGCAGACGCACGGCCTGGGGCCTGCCGAGATGACCCGGATGAAGGAGCACCACGAGGCGGTGCTGCACGCCGTCCGGGAGGGCGTCCTGATCATCGACTCCGACCACCGGCTGCTGCTCGCCAACGACGAGGCGCGGCGGCTGCTCGGCCTGGGGCCGGAGGCCGAGCGGCGGCACGTCTCGGAGCTGGGTCTGGACCCGCGTACGGTCGAGCTCCTGGAGTCGGGGGAGGCGGCGACCGACGAGGTGCACCGGGCGGGCGACCGGCTGCTCGCGGTGAGCGTGCGGCCCACGCTGCCGCACGGCTCCGAGTCCGGCTGCGTGATGACGATGCGGGACACCACCGAGCTGGCCGCGCTGTCCGGCCGGGCGGCGCTGGCCCGGGGCCGGCTCCAGCTGCTGTACGAGGCGGGGGTGCGGATCGGGACGACCCTGGAGGTCGTGCGGACGGCGGAGGAGCTGGCGGAGGTGGCGGTGCCGCGGTTCGCGGACTTCGCCACGGTGGAGCTCCTGGAGCCGGTGCTGCGCGGCGAGGAGCCGTCCGAGATCGTGGAGACGGCGGCCGCGCCGGCGGAGATGCGGCGGACGGCGCTGAGCGGGCTGCGGCCGGACCGGCCGCTCCAGCCGGTCGGGGACACCGTCCGCTTCGACGTCCCCAGCACCCCGATGGCCATGGCCCTGGCCACGGGGCACGCGGTGGTGCAGCCGGAGCTGGCGGCGGCGGAGGGGTGGCGGGCGCAGGACCCCGAGGGGGCGGCGCAGGCCCTCGCGTACGGGATGCACTCGCTGCTCACGGTGCCGCTGCTGGCCCGCGGGGTGGTCCTCGGGATGGCGAACTTCTGGCGGGCGGACACCCCGGAGCCGTTCGGGGAGGAGGACCTGTCGTTCGCGGAGGAGCTGGCGGCGCGGGCGGCGGTCGCGATCGACAACGCGCGCCGGTTCACCCGGGAGCACGCGATGGCGGTGTCGCTCCAGCGGAGCCTGCTGCCCCGGGTGCTGCCGGAGCAGAGCGCGGTGGAGGTCGCGTACCGCTACCTCCCGGCGCAGGCCGGGGTGGGCGGCGACTGGTTCGACGTGATCCCGCTGCCGGGGGCGCGGGTGGCGCTGGTGGTGGGGGACGTGGTGGGGCACGGGCTGCACGCGGCGGCGGCGATGGGGCGGCTGCGGACGGCGGTGCACAACTTCTCGACCCTGGACGTGCCGCCGGACGAGCTCCTGGGCCACCTCGACGAGCTGACGGGCCGGATCGACCCCCGGGAGTCGGAGGGCACGGACGGGGAGGGGCGGCGGCGCGACGAGGGGATCACCGGGGCGACCTGCCTGTACGCGATCTACGATCCGGCGTCCGGGCTCTGCACGGTGGCGAGCGCGGGCCATCCCGGGCCCGCGCTCGTCTCCCCCGACGGGCGGGTGGAGTTCCCCGAGCTGTCGCCGGGGCTGCCGCTCGGGCTCGGCCTGGGCGAGGCGGCGTTCGCGTCGACGGAGCTGCGGCTGCCGGAGGGCAGCAAGCTGGTGCTCTTCACCGACGGCCTCCTGGAGGACCACGGGCGGGACTTCGACGCGGGGCTCGGGCTGCTGCGGTCCACGCTCACCCGCCCGGACCGCAGCCCGGAGCAGACCTGCGCGGACGTCTTCACGACGCTCCTCCCGCCCTCCCCGCGCGACGACATCGCGCTGCTCGTGGCGCGGACCCGGCTGCTCGACCGGGAGCGGATCGCCGAGTGGGAGGTGGCGCGGGACCCGTCGGCGGTGTCGCCGGTGCGGAACGCGGCGGCGGCGAAGCTGTCGGAGTGGGGACTCGACGGGCTCGCGTTCTCGGCGGAGCTGATCCTCAGCGAGCTGATCACGAACGCGGTGCGGTACGGGGCGGACCCGGTGCGCGTGCGGCTGCTCCACGACCGGACGCTGATCTGCGAGGTCTCGGACGGCAGCAGCACCTCGCCCCACCTGCGGCACGCGGCGGCGACGGACGAGGGCGGACGCGGGCTCTACCTGGTCGCGCAGTACGCGGAGCGCTGGGGCACGCGGTACGGTCGGCGCGGCAAGACGATCTGGGCCGAACTGCGAGCGGGCGCGGATGGCCCGGAACCGGCGGAGGCGGCGATGCCGGACCTGGACGCGCTGGAGGACCTGGCCTGGTGAGGCCGGGGCGGGGCCGGGCCCTTCGGCGGGGGAGCGCTTCCGCGCACTCCTTCGACCGGCCGTCGGGCGGTTCTCCGGCGCGGCCCCGGCCGCGGAGGCCGCGCACGCGGGCGGCCCGGTGAAGGACCCGCTCCGCGTCCGTCCCGCACCGACCGAACGGAGAGCCGTCGCATGACCCGTCCTCTCGCCCTCGTGACCGGGGTCGGCCGTACCGTCGGCATCGGCGCGGCAGTCGCCCGGCGCCTCGCGGACTCGGGCTGGGACCTCGTCCTCACCCACTGGACCCCCTACGACCTGCGCATGGAGTGGGGCGTCGAGCGGGGCGCGACCGAGGCGATCCTCCACGACCTCGCCGGCCGGGGCGCGACCGCCGAGGCGGTCGAGGCGGACCTCGCCGACCCCGGGGCCCCCGCGCTCGTCTTCGACGCGGCCGAGCGGCGCTTCGGCCGTCCGGTCACGGCCCTCGTCCTGTGCCACTGCGAGTCGGTCGACTCCGGTCTCCTCGACACCACGGTCGAGAGTTTCGACCGCCACTTCGCGGTCAACGCGCGCGCGTCCTGGCTGCTGGTACGGGAGTACGGGCGGCGCTTCACCGGAGCCCACGGGGCCGGCCGCGTCGTCGCCCTCACCAGCGACCACACCGTGGGGAGCCTTCCGTACGGGGCGAGCAAGGGCGCCCTGGACCGCATCACCCTGGCGGCCGCCCACGAGTTCGCGCACCTCGGGGTCACCGCGAACGTCGTCAACCCGGGCCCGGTGGACACCGGCTGGATGACGGAGGGGCTGCGGGAGGAGATCGTCCGGCGGACCCCGCTCGGCCGCCTCGGCACCCCGCGGGACGCGGCGCACCTGGTGGGCTTCCTCTGCTCGCCCGAGGGCCAGTGGGTCAACGGGCAGTCGCTGACGGCCAACGGCGGCCTGGTCTGAGCCGGAGTCGCGGCACGGAATCACGGCACGGAATCACGACGCGGAACCACGGCACGGAATCACGACGCGGAGTCGCGGCGCGGAATCACGACGCGCAGACACCGCGACACCGCGCGGGGGCACACAGGACCCGGCCGGACTGATACGGGGGAGCCGGCCGGGTCCGGGTGACCGTCCGCGTGGGCGGAACGGACCCGCTCACCGTAGGCCCGGCCGAAGATCGTCGCGAGCCGCGGAACGCGGAGCCTGTCCGGAATGCGCGACGGACCGGGGCAACGGAAGCACGGCCCGGCCGGAGGGTGCGCCCCTCCGAGCGCCCGTCCGCCGTCAGCCCCCCGTCCGCAGCGTCCGGGACGGCGACTCGCCGTACTTCTCGCGGTAGCGCGCCGCGAAGCGGCCCTGGTGGCCGAAGCCCCAGCGCCAGGCGACCTCGCTCACGCTCACCTCGTCCGGCGCGGCCGCCCGCAGCTCCTCGCGGACCCGATCGAGGCGGACCTCCCGTACGTACGCCATCGGGGACACCCCCACGTACTCCCGGAAGGACTCCTGGAGGCGGCGCACGCTCACCCGGGCCAGGGCGGCGAGCTCGGTCGTGGTGAACGGGTGCTCGGGGCGCTCCCGCACCGCGTCCATCACCCGTTTGACCGGGGCCGGGCGCCTGGCCTCCCCCGGATGGTCGAGCGCCTCGCGCCAGGGGTGCTCGGCGGCCAGGAGCAGCCCGTTGAGCAGGGCCTCCTGGAGGGGCCCGGCCACCAGTTCGTGCCGGACGAGGCCCTCCCCCGCCAGCGCCTCGTGCGCGACCCGGCGGGCGAGGCGCACCCAGCTCAGGCCGGGGCCGCGCGTGATGTCCAGGCGGGGCGCGAAGGCGAGCGGGCCGCGCGGCGGCCGGCCCGTCAGCTGTTCGAGCCGCTCGCGCAGCGCGGCCGCCCCGATCTTCACCGCCAGGGTCCGGCAGTCGCCGCTCCAGCGGTCCAGGAAGGTGTCCCCCGCCGGGTCGAGCAGCAGCCCCTCGGCGGGCGTCGCGACGAGCGGCGGGCCGCCGCCCTGCCGCAGCTCCATCGTGCCGCTCAGCGGGGCGTTCAGGTGGTAGGCGCCCAGCTCCCCGAAGCTCATCCGGACGTCGGCCCCGCAGCTGAGGTCGCCGATGACCAGCGGCCCGAAGACGACGGTGTCGAACCGGGCCGCGAAGGTCCGCGACCGGTGTTCGACCAGCTCCATGCGGCTCGTGTAGTACCGCGCGTCCAGCTCTTCGCGCGCCTCGTCCACGTCCCCCGTCCGGAACGAGCCCCCGCCCGCCGGCCTCGCCCGTCCCACCGCGCCCGCCACCGTCCCCCCGGCCCCCACCGCACCCATGGGTCGAAAGAATATTCATATGACGGATCTGACCGGGAACGGCAGGATGCCCGTCATGCCACGACCCCATGGATTCACGTACGAGCAGCGGGGCGACGGCTCCGTCGTCCTCACCCACCAGGGCCGCGCCGCGGGCGTGCTGCGCGGCGGGCGCGCCGGGAAGTTCCTGGCGGAGGTGGAGTCGGGCGACGCCCAGCTGGTCATGGCCCGCTGGACGGGCGCGTACCGCTTCGGCAACGAACGGCAGGCCAGGAACCACCCTCGTAACCAGGGTGGCCGAACCGGGCGAAGGTAAGGGAACGGCAAAGGGGGCCGGATCGTTAGCCCTGGCATGACCGCTATGACCCCCGGCTCGAACATCCCTCTCACCGCCACGCGCGTGGCGGTGGACGTCGCCGCCCCGGTGCGGCTCGACGTCTCGGGCCTGCTGCTCGGCGCCAACGGCAAGGTGCGCTCGGACGACGACTTCATCTTCTACAACCAGCCGGCCGGGCCCGGTGTCACCTACCGCTCCGGCGGCGGGACCGCGCCCGACGCGATCCTGGTCGACACCGGCGCCCTGCCGGCCGGCGTCGAGAGGATCGTCGTCACGGCGAGCCCGGACGCCGCGGGCCAGACCTTCCAGGGCATCGAGCCCACGGCGACGATCCGCAACGCGGACGACGGCAGCCCCCTCGCGACCTTCACGCCGCCGAGCCTCACCACGGAGACGGCGCTCGTGGTCGTCGAGATCTACCTGCGCAACGGCGCGTGGAAGGCCCGCGCCGTGGGGCAGGGCTACGCCAACGGCCTCGCCGGCATCGCGACCGACTTCGGCGTCTCGGTGGACGAGGAGCCCGCCGCTCCCCCGGCCCCCGCCGCACAGACCGCGCCGCCGGCCCCCGCCGCACAGGCCGCGCCCCCCGCTCCCCCGGCCCCGCCCGCGCCGCCCGTCGCCCCGGTGGACCCCCGGGTCGCGCCCCCGGCCCCGGCCGCCCCCGCTCCCGGTGCCGGCAAGATCAACCTCGACAAGGGCCGGGTCAGCCTCCAGAAGAACCAGACGGTGTCCCTGGTCAAGGGCGGCCGTCCGCTGCTCTCCCAGGTCAAGATGGGCCTCGGCTGGGAGCCCGCCTACCGGGGCAAGGACATCGACCTGGACGCGTCCGTCATCGCGTACGGACCCCAGCGCAACCACCTGGACAGCTGCTACTTCGGGAAGCTGACCATCCTCAACGGCTCGGTCAGGCACTCCGGCGACAACCTGACCGGCGAGGGCGCGGGCGACGACGAGGTCATCACCGTCGACCTGGGCCGGCTGCCCGCCGAGGTCTCCGGCCTCGTCTTCACGGTCAACTCCTTCTCCGGCCAGAAGTTCACCGAGGTCGCCAAGGCCTACTGCCGGCTGCTCGACGCGGCGACGGGCGAGGAGCTGGTCCGCTTCGACCTGACCACCGCCGAGCCGCAGACCGGCGTGATGATGGCGAAGCTGATCCGGCAGTTCTCCGGCGAGTGGGAGATGACGGCGATGGGCGAGTTCGTGAAGTCGCGGACCGTCCGGGGCATGGTGAAGCCGGCCGCCCAGGCGCTCTGAACGACCGGAGGGGGCTCCCGGGAGCCCCCTCCGGCGGGTCGGTGCTCAGCGGCGGGGCTGGCGGCGCCAGGGACCGGTGATCGCGACCATGATCCCGGGGTCCTGGATGTTGGCGAACAGCGTGTCGCCGTCGGGCGAGAAGACGACGCCGGTGAACTCGCTGTCGTTGAGGTCGTTGCGGGCGATCGGGTACGTGCGGCCGGAGTCGGTGGCGCCGAAGAGGTGCTGGACCCCCTCGCCGTCCTCGGCGATGACGAGCCCGCCGTACGGGGAGACGGTGATGTTGTCGGGGCCGTCGTAGGCGCCGTCCTCGTCGGGGTTCGCGTTCACGCCGAGCAGCACCTTGAGGGTGAGGGTGCGGCGCTTCGGGTCGTAGAACCAGACCTGGCCGTCGTGCGCGGCGCCGGGGCTCTCGGCGCGCGCGTAGGAGGAGACGACGTAGGCGCCGCCGTCCGCCCACCACATGCCCTCCAGCTTGCGGGCGCGGGTGACCTGCCCGGCCGCGAACTGCTTGCGGACGGGGGTGGTGCGGGCGTCGCGGTCGGGGACGTCGACCCAGTCCACGCCGTAGACGGTGCCGATCCGGGTGGCGCGGGAGAGGTCGTCCACGAAGCGGCCCCCGGAGTCGACGCACTTGAAGGCCTGGAGCACACCGGCGTCGTCGGCGAGGGTACGGAGCCTCCCGCGCCCGTGCCGGAAGCCCTTCGGCGGCACCCAGCGGAAGAGCAGCCCGTTGGGTCCTGACGCGTCCTCGGTGAGGTAGGCGTGGCCGCGCTCGGGGTCGATGACGACGGCCTCGTGCTCGTAGCGGCCGAAGGCCTTGACCGGCTTCGGGTCGCGGTTGGCGCGGTGGTCGCGCGGGTCGACCTCGAAGACGTAGCCGTGGTCCTTGGTCATGCCGTTGACCCCGGCACGGTCGGCGTTCTCCTCGCCGGTCAGCCAGGTGCCCCAGTCGGTGCGACCGCCCGCGCAGTTGGTGGAGGTCCCGGCGATGCCCACCCATTCGGCGACCGTCCCGTCGCGGTGCACCTCGACGACGGTGCAGCCGCCGGCGGCGGCCGGGTCGTAGACGAGGCCCTCGGTGAGCGGGACGGGGTGGTCCCACTGGGAGCGGGGGCCCTTGAGCTCGTGGTTGTTGACCAGGTACGTGGTGCCGCGCGGGCCCGCGAAGGCGGCGGTGCCGTCGTGGTTGGAGGGGGTGAACTCGCCGGACTCCAGGCGGGTCACGCCGCTGTGGGTGACGACGCGGTAGGAGAACCCGGCGGGCAGGGCGAGCATCCCCTCCGGATCGGCGACCAGGGGCCCGTACCCGAGCCCGTGCCCGTGTCCGTGTCCGTGGTCATGTCCGTGCCCACCCCCGTACGCCTGGGGCTCGTCGGACGCGAGCGCCTCGGGGGCGGTGGCGAGAGCCCCGACGACGCCGGTGAGGGCGAGCCCCGCACCGGCGACGGCGGACTGCTTCGTGAACTCTCTGCGGTTGAGCGGCATGGTGGCGGGGTCTCCCTGCGGTGGCCGGATGTCGCGGGCCACCCTCCCGCGCCTCCGCGAACACCGCCTGAACACCACCGGAACACCGCCGGGCGCCCTGGACCGCCGGACGCCGTACGCGTCAGGACCTGTGCGTGTCAGAAGCCGTACGCGTCGGAAGCCGTACGCGTCAGGCCTCGTACGCGTCAGGACCCGTACACGTCAGGCCTCGTACGCATCAGAAGCCGTACGCGTCAGGAGCCGTACGCGTCAGGAGCCGTACGCGTCAGGACCCGGCCCGCGACCGGGCCTTGAAGGCGGCCTTGCGGGCCTCCTTCGCCACGCCCTTGTCCCGGTGCAGCCGCCCCATCGCCTCCAGGACCTCCGCCGTCGCCGGGTGCTCCACCCGCCAGGCCGCCTCGAAGAAGCCGCCGTGGCGTCCGGTGAGGCCCTCGATCAGCTCCTGCAGCTCCTCCAGGTCGCCCTCCGCGTCGAGCTGGGCCGCGATCGTGTCGATCGCCAGCCAGAAGATCATCGACTCCGGCGGCGCGGGCACGTCCGCCGCGCCCCGCTCCGCGAGCCAGACCCGGGCCAGGCCGCCGAGCTCCGCGTCGTCCAGGACCTCCCGCACGGCGGGCTCCGCCTCCGGGCCCACCAGGGAGAGCGTCTGCTGGCAGTGCAGGCGGCGGAGCGGGGAGCCCGGGTCGGAGCCGCGGGCGGCGTGCAGCAGCTCGCGGGCCGCGCCGAGGGCGTCGCGGCCGGCCAGCCAGGCGACGGTCTCCTCCCGGGCCGCGGCCTCCGGGTAGCCGGCGATCCCGTCGAGGAGGGCGTCGGCGCCCTTGTCCGCCAGGTCGCCGACGGCGGGCGCGGCGACACCGGCCTCCAGCATCCGGGCCCGGACGCCGTAGAGGCCGAGGGGCGTGAGCCGGACCATGCCGTAGCGGGTGACGTCCTCGTCGTCCACGGAGACGGCGGGCTCCTCGCCCTCCTCGACCATCAGGGCCTCGTCCAGGGGCTGGTACTCCACGAGCCCGATCGGCTCCAGGAGCCGGAACTGCTCGTCCAGCCGCATCATCGCGTCGGAGACCTGCTCCAGGACGTCGTCGGTGGGCTCGCCCATGTCGTCGGGGACGACCATCGACGCGGCGAGCGCGGGCAGCGGCACCGAGCCCTCGCCGGCCCCGCCCTCGCTGACGGTCAGCAGGTAGAGGTTGCCGAGCACGCCCTCCAGGAACTCGGCCTCGGCCTCGGGGTCCCAGTCGAGGGCGTCGACGTCGATCTCGCCGTCCTCGTCGAGGAGCCGGTCGAGGTCGTCGAGGACGGGGGCGACGGCGTCCGCGAAGACGGTGTCGAAGCCGTCCAGCCAGAGCGCGAGGACGTCCCGGGGCGAACCGCCGGTGAGGAGCGCCAGGTTCTCGCCGGGCGCGGCCCGTCCGGGGACGTCCTCCCCGTCCCCGTCGGCCGCCTCGCCGTCCTCGACCTCCACGAGGCCGGTGTCGACCGCGAGCCGCCAGGCGTCGCCCGCCCGCAGCTCGCCCTCCTCGTCGGCGGGGAGGCCCAGGGCCCCGGCCGCCGCCGGAAGCTGCTCGTCGACGAGTTCGCCGCCCGCGTCGACCCGGGTGTCCGGCCCCGCCCAGCGGGCGAGCCGCGCCGCGTCGGCGAGGAGGGGGGCGGCCAGGGCGTCCCGCGCCAGCTCCGCGTCCGCACGCAGCCGAACGGGGGGAAGGGTGGGGTGGTCCGCTGACATCTGGTGGGGTCTCCTCGGCGCGTACGGGGGGCGAGCGGATGGAAGGGGCCCGGAGAGCGGTCGCGAAGGGCCGCCCCGGAGAACCGTCCCAGCGTAGACGCATCCGGGAGGGTGTCCGCCGGTTCACGATTCCGTCAGCCTTCGTACACCCGTCGACCCTTGACAAGTGGGGTGCCCTGCCAAGAGATTGACGCGCGTAGATCCATCTGCCGTTCCTCCAAGCACCCTCGGAGTCCCTGATGTCTTCCTCCATACCGAGATCCGCGGCGGTCGCCGCCGTCGTGTCCGCCGCCCTGGCCGCCGGGCTGCTCGTCGGTTCGGCGAGCGCGTCCGCCGAGGACGGGGCCGGTGTCCGCATCCACGACATCCAGGGCACGACCCGCGTCTCGCCCCTGGTCGGGCAGCAGGTCACCGGTGTCACGGGCATCGTGACCGGCGTCCGCGCCTACGGCTCGCGCGGCTTCTGGATCCAGGACCCCACCCCCGACGCGAACCCGGCCACCAGCGAGGGCCTGTTCGTCTTCACCAGCGCCGTCCCGACCGTCGCCGTCGGCGACGCGGTGAGCGTGAACGGCACGGTCACCGAGTACGTCCCCGGCGGCCCGGCCTCCGGCAACCAGTCCCTGACGCAGCTCTCCAAGCCCGTCGTCACCGTCCTCTCGCAGGGCAACCCGGTGCCGGCACCGGTGACGATCTCGTCCTGGTCCGTGCCCGGCGCGTACGCCCCGGCGGGCGACCCGGCCGCGGGCGGCTCGATCAACGGCCTGACCCTGAAGCCCCGCACGTACGCCCTGGACTACTACGAGTCCCTGGAGGGCACCAACGTCCGGATCGGCTCCTCGCGGGTGGTCGGCGCCACCGACCCGTACTCCGAGCTGTGGGTCACGGTGAAGCCGTGGGAGAACGCCAACCGGCGCGGCGGCACGGTCTACGGCTCGTACGAGGACCAGAACACCGGCCGCCTCCAGGTCCAGTCCCTCGTCCCGATCGCCCAGCAGCCGTTCCCGAAGGCGAACGTGGGCGACGTGCTCTCCGGCGTCACCGAGGGCCCGCTCGACTTCAACCAGTACGGCGGCTACACCCTGACCGCCCGCACCCTCGGCACGGTCGTGGACCGGGGCCTGGAGCGCGAGACCACGGACCGGCAGCACCGGAACGAGCTGGCCGTGGCGACGTACAACGTCGAGAACCTCGACCCGACCGACCCGCAGGAGAAGTTCGACGCGCTCGCGAAGGCGGTCGTGGAGAACCTCGCTTCGCCGGACGTCGTCGCCCTGGAGGAGATCCAGGACGACAACGGCGCCAAGAACGACGGCACGGTGGGCGCGGGTCAGACGGTGAAGAAGTTCACCGACGCGATCGTGGCGGCCGGCGGCCCGGCGTACGAGTGGCGCTCGGTCGACCCGGAGAACAACAAGGACGGCGGCGAGCCCGGCGGCAACATCCGTCAGGTCTTCCTCTTCAACCCCGCGCGGGTCTCCTTCACGGACCGCCCGGGCGGCGACGCCACCACCGCGACCGGCGTCACCGGCCGCAAGGGGCACGCGGCGCTGACCGTCTCCCCCGGCCGGATCGACCCGGCGAACGCGGCCTGGGCGGACAGCCGCAAGCCGCTCGCGGGCGAGTTCGTCTTCCGGGGCCGTACGGTCTTCGTGATCGCCAACCACTTCGGCTCGAAGGGCGGGGACGAGTCGATCGTCTCCCACCACCAGCCGCCGAACCGTTCCTCCGAGGCGAAGCGCCTGCTCCAGGCCCAGGCCGTCAACGGCTTCGTGAAGCAGCTCCTCGCGGTCGAGAAGCAGGCCGACGTGCTGGTGGTCGGCGACATCAACGACTTCGAGTTCTCCGGCACCACGAAGGCGCTGACGGACGGCGGCGCGCTGTACCCGGCGGTGAAGTCGCTGCCGCGCGGCGAGCGCTACTCGTACGTCTACCAGGGCAACAGCCAGGTCCTCGACCAGATCCTGACCAGCCCGGGAATCCGCCGCTTCGCGTACGACAGCGTCCACATCAACGCGGAGTTCGCCGACCAGGACAGCGACCACGACCCGCAGGTCCTGCGCTTCCGCCCGTAAGCGTCTCCCGCACCCCGAGCCGCACCCCCGCGCCGCACCCCGGCGCGGGGGTGCGGAACCCCACCCTTCAGCAGCCCTTACCTTTCCGCCCAAGAAGATCTAAGTGGACCTTCAGCGTCCACCCCGCCCAGACTTCCGGCATGACCACCGCACCGCCTTTCGGCCGCGCGCTCTGCGCGATGATCACCCCGTTCGCGCCCGGCGGCGCGCTCGACCTCGACGCGGCGGGCGCCCTCGCCGTCCGGCTCGTGACGGAGGGCTGCGACGGCCTCGTCCTCAACGGGACCACCGGCGAGTCCCCGACCACCACCGACGCCGAGAAGACCGCGCTCGTCCGCGCCGTCCGGGAGGCCGTCGGCCCCGGCCCCTCGGTCCTCGCGGGCGTCGGCACCGCCGACACCGCGCACACCGCCGGGCTGGCCCGCGCGGCCGAGGAGGCGGGCGCGGACGGGCTGCTCGTCGTCACCCCGTACTACAGCCGCCCTCCGCAGGAGGCCGTCGAGGCGCACTTCCTGAAGGTGGCGGACGCGACCGGTCTGCCGGTGATGGTCTACGACATCCCCGGCCGCACCGGGACCCGCGTCGAGCCCGCGACGATGCGGCGGCTCGCCGCGCACCCGCGGATCACGGCGGTGAAGGACTGCGCGTACGACCTGCTGGGCTCGGCCCGGCTGATCGCGGAGACCGGCCTCGCGTACTACTCGGGCTCCGAGGAGCTGAACCTGCCGCTGTACGCGGTGGGCGGCGCCGGCTACGTCAGTACGGTGGCGAACGTGGCGCCCCGTCAGCTGCGGGCGGTGCTCGACGCCTTCGACGCGGGCGACACCGCCGGGGCGGCCCGGCTCAACGCCCGGCTGCTGCCGCTCGTCGAGCGGATGACGGCCTCGGGCCTGCCGGGCACGGTGACCGCGAAGGCCCTCCTCGGCGGCCCGCTCCGGGAGCCGCTGCTGCCCGCCGACCGGGAGACGGCCGACGGGCTGCGCGCGCTCCACGAGGAGCTGCTGCGACCGGCTCAGGCGGAGTCGGCGCTGTAGGTCCTCCCGAGGATCGCCGCGTGCTCCAGGACGTCCTCCAGGGGGTCGTCGATCTGGCCCGTGGAGACGAGCGAGACGTGCGGACCGTTGTGCGAGTGGAGGTGCGTCTCGTCCGCCGCCGCCGACCCGGCGGTCAGCAGGACCGCCGTCGCCGCGAACACCCCGGTGGCCATGGCCCTCGTCCTCATGTCGACTCCTCGCCTCGTCTGCGTAAGGGGCCCTGCGCCCCGCCCTGATAACGCAGCGTCACCGAATCGGTTGCCGCCCCCGTCACGCGGGTGTTGCCGTGTGACGGGGACTTCACGGCGGTGTCCGGAGTTCCACGGCCCCGTCCCCGTCGCGTACCGCCCCGGGGCGGCGCCTGGTCCCCCGGTCAGCCCGGGCCCGCTCCGGGCGCCGGACGGTCACCCGGCCGTGGGACGACGGAGGGCCCTGGAGCGACAGAGCGGGGAAGGGGAGCGGACGCATGCCGATACGTGGGGGGCGCGGCCGGGACGACGGCCGGGGAGCGCGGGCCGCCCCGCGGGCACCTGGTCCGGCTGGCGGGGACCGGTCTCGGCCTGGCGGTGCTCGGCGCGGGCGCGTGGGGCTGCGGCCCGGCGGAGGAGCCCGCCGCCGACGCCACCGCGCCCGGCGGGAACGGGAAGGACCCGTCGGCCGGCGAGGGCGCTCCGGGGACGCCTTCACCACCCCGCCGCCCGGCACCGCCCCGCGCCCGCTGTGGCAGGACGGCGCCGCGCTCGGGGCGCTCGGCGCGATGGACGCGCCGGCCGTCTCCGGGGACGTGGTCATGGTCTCCGGCGATCCGCTGACGGGCCGCTCCCTCACCACCGGCAAGCGGCTCCGGTCCCGCGAGAAGGCCGCCGTGCCGGGCGCGAAGCTGCTGGTCGCCGGCGGCGCGCTGTACCTGGCCAGTGTCCGGTACGACGGGGACGTGGTCGGCCTCGACCCGGCCACCGGCGAGGAGACCTGGCGCAGCGGGCTCGGCGGGAAGAAGTACGCGCAGCCCCGCACGATCGCCGTCGACGAGCGGCGGGTCTACGTCCTCGCCGGCATCCTGGAGGCGGATCACGGCGTCGAGGACGACGTGATCGCGGCCCTCGACATCTCCTCCGGCAAGGTGGTCCGGCAGGAGCGGCGCGACCGGGGCACCCAGGAGTTCGGCATCACCGCCGCCGTCTCCGGCCGCCGCCTCGTCCACACGGACTTCCGGGAGAACGTGACGGTCCGCGACACCGCCACGGGCCGGCAGGTGTGGACGAAGAAGATCGGCCGCTCCAACGGCGAGCGGATCGCCGTCCACGGGGACCTGGTGGTCGTCGCCGACGGCGGGCGGCTGCGCGCCTTCGCCCTGGCCGACGGCGCGGAGCGCTGGTCGCCGGCCGGCGACGAGTCGTACGTACGCTTCCACGGCCCGGCCGTCCTGGACGGGGTGCTCCACGTCTCCGACCCGGCCCGCGTCCTGCGGGCGGTGGACCCGTCGACCGGCAGGGAGCGCCGGCGCGACGAGGAGCTCCTGGAGGTCGCGCACCCCTGGCAGTTCGTCGGGGCCGGCGGGAACCTCCACGCGGCGACGGAGCTCGACCCCGAGGGCGGGATCCTCGCCTTCGACGCCCGGGACGGCAGGCTGCGCCGGACGTACGACGACGGCACGGGCGCGCTCGACAAGTGGTACGTGGCGGCCTCGGGCAAGCGCCTCGTGGCCCTCCGCGGAAAGCGGCTGACCGCCCTGCCGGCCATCTGACGACGGACGGACGAGGGCGGCCGCTCGCTCACGGGGCCTCAGTTGTGGCTGTGCAGGATCTCGTTGAGGCCGCCCCAGACCGCGTTGTTCGGGCGGGCCTCGACGGCGCCGGTGACCGAGTTGCGGCGGAAGAGGATGTTCGAGGCGCCGGAGAGGTCGCGGGCCTTGACGATCTCGCCGTCGGGCATCGTGACCCGGGTGCCGGCCGTGACGTACAGGCCGGCCTCGACGACGCACTCGTCGCCGAGGGCGATGCCGACGCCCGCCTCGGCGCCGATCAGGCAGCGCTCACCGATGGAGATGACGACGTTGCCGCCGCCGGAGAGGGTGCCCATGGTGGAGGCGCCGCCGCCGATGTCGGAGCCGTCGCCGACGACGACGCCGGCGGAGATGCGGCCCTCGACCATGGAGGTGCCGAGGGTGCCGGCGTTGAAGTTGACGAATCCCTCGTGCATGACGGTGGTGCCGGCGGCGAGGTGGGCGCCGAGGCGGACGCGGTCGGCGTCGGCGATCCGGACCCCGGCGGGCGCGACGTAGTCGGTCATGCGGGGGAACTTGTCGATCGAGGTCACCTGGAGGTGCAGGCCCTCGGCGCGCGCGTTGAGCCGGACCTTCTCGACGTCCTCGACGGCGACCGGGCCGAGCGAGGTCCAGGCGACGTTGGCGAGGAGGCCGAAGAGGCCGTCCAGGCTCTGGCCGTGCGGCTTGACCAGGCGGTGGCTGAGCAGGTGCAGACGCAGGTACGCGTCGTGGGCGTCGAGCGGCTTCTCGTCCAGCGAGGCGACGACGGTGCGGACGGCGACCACCTCGACGCCCCGGCGGGCGTCCACGCCGAGGGCCTTGGCGGCGCCCTCGCCGAGGGCGTTGACGGCCGCGTCGGGGTCGAGCCGCTCGGTGCCGGCGGGGCCGGGCGCGTCGGTCAGCTCGGGGGCGGGGAACCAGGTGTCGAGGACGGTGCCGTCGCCGGCGATGGTGGCGAGGCCGGCGGCGACGGCGCCGGTGGTGCGAGGAGCAGTGGTCATGACGGAAAACCTAACCGGCGGGCCCCCGCCCGGGCCAACCGGTCTCAGGTGTCGGTCGGGCGCGCCGTCGGTTCGGACGAGCCGTGACGAGGGGGTTTCGGTGCTTCGTCCGGGGCGCCGGGGCGCAGGACGCGGCCCAGCATCGCGCGCGCGTACTCCTCGTCGTACTCCCCGTCGGTGAGCAGGACCTGGAGGCAGACGCCGTCCACGAGGGCGACCAGGGCGCGGGCGGTGGCGGGGTCGGTGCGGTGGGCCAGGGCGGCGGTGGCGGCCTCGGTCCACTCGGCGGCGACCGGGCGCAGGGCGGGGCGGCGCAGGGCGGCGAGGTAGAGCTCGTACTCCAGCTCCACGCCGGTGCGTTCGCCGCCCAGCCACTCCCCCAGGAAGCGGGCGAGGACGGCGGCGAGGTCGGCGTCCGGGCCCAGGAGGGCGGACCGCTCGCGGAGTCGGCACCCGAAGTTCTCGTTGGCCCTGCGGAGCGCCGCGACGAGGAGTTCGTCGAGGGAGGCGAAGTGGTACGTGGTGGAGCCCAGCGGCACGTCCGCCTCGGCGGCCACCGCGCGGTGGCTCAGCCCGGCGATGCCGGAGCGTCCGACGACCCGGAGGGCCGCGTCCACGAGGCGGTCGCGGCGGTCGGGGTCGTGGCGGCGGGGGCGGGCCATCAGTGGGCGCCGCCGAGGTTGAGGACGGCGACCCCGGCGACGATGAGGAGGATCCCGGCGACCTTGGCGAGGCTGAGGGCCTCGCCGAGGAAGAGGACGCCGATGGCGGCGATGGCGGTGGTGCCGACGCCGGACCAGATGGCGTACGCGGTGCCGACCTGGAGCGTCTTGAGCGCCTGCGCCAGGAGCGCGAAGGCGACCAGGTAGCCGACGCCGGTGACGAGCGAGGGCCAGAGCCTGCTGAAGCCGTCGCTGTACTTCATCGAGGTGGTGGCGAGGATCTCCGCCGCTATGGCGCCCGCCAGCAGTCCGTAACCCATGCGTACGAGCGTACACATCGTTGCGTACGTCCGTACACATCGATGCGTACGGACGCACGTACCGTTCCGTACGGGTGTTCGGGATGCCGACCGATACGGTGTCGCCCATGACCTATCCCACGGGGCCCTACGGCTACGGCCACACTCCCCCGCCCCCACCGCCGAAGCCCGGCGTGATACCCCTGCGGCCGCTCGCCCTCAGCGAGGTCCTGACGGCCGCCTTCGCCACCCTCGGACGCCACTGGAAGCAGCTCGTGGGCGTCACGGGCGCCGCCTACGGCTTCGCCCTCCTGCTGGTGGGCGCGGTGTTCGGCGTCGGCTACCTGTTCGTCGCGGACCACGTGCCGCGCGTGTTCGACCTGCGGGAGGGCCAGGAGGCGTCGCCGGACGACCTCGTCCCGGTGATGGTCGCCTTCGGCTGCGCCTGGCTGGTCGCGGTGCTCGGGATGCTGGTCGCGACCGCCGTGGTGTCGGCGGCGGTGCCCGTCGTCATCCAGGAGGCGGTCGTGGGCGGTCGGCTCACGTTCGGGACCGTGTGGGGGCGCGCGTGGGCGCGGACGCCCGCGGTCCTCGGCACGCTCCTGCTGACCACGCTGATCGTGCTGGTGCCGTTCCTGCTCGTCATCGGCGTGTTCGCCGCCCTGATGACCCTGCTGATCGCCAACGACGCGGGCCCGGCCGCGACGCTGCTGCTGTTTCCGCTCCTCGTCCTGATCCTCCTCCCGCTCGGCACCTGGTTCTGGGTGAAGCTCGCCTTCGCCCCGACGGTGACGGTGATGGAGCGCCAGGGCCCCATGGCCTCCCTGCGGCGCTCCTGGCACCTGGTGACCGGCGCCTGGTGGCGGACCTTCGGCGGTCTGCTGGTGGCCTTCGTGCTCACGAGCGTCGTCAGCCTGGTGTTCCAGCAGGTGCTCGGCGTGCTGGCGGCCGCGCCCCTGTCCCTCCACGACGGCCCGGCGCCGGAGTCGGCCGGGGAGGTCCTCGCCCTGGTCGCGCCGATGCTGATCGTCATGATCGTCGGATCGCTGATCGCCCAGGTGTTCGCCGCGCTCTTCCCGCCGCTGGTGTCCGGACTGCTCTACGTCGACCAGCGCATCCGCCGGGAGAACCTGGCGCCGGCGCTCGCCCTGACGGCGGAGGCACGGGCGTACGGCTCCTGACGACCCGACAGGAACTGCACGCCGGCGGAACCCGGTCCGCTCAGTCCGTGAGCGACCGCTTCGGCCGCAGCACGCAGAACTCGTTGCCCTCGGGGTCGGCGAGGGTCGTCCAGGTCGCGTCCTCGCCCTGCCCGACGTCGATCCGGGTGGCCCCGAGGGCGAGGATCCGCTCCACCTCGGCGTCCCGGTCGTCGGGCGTCAGGTCGATGTGCAGCCGGTTCTTGACCGTCTTGGACTCGGGCACGGGCAGGAAGCACATCCCGGGCAGGGCGTGCTCGTCGGCCCCGATCACGACCTCGTGCGCGTCCTCGTAGAGGACCTTCCAGTCCAGGACCCCGGCCCAGAAGCGGGCCTGGGCGGAGATGTCGTGCGCGTCGACGGCGAGGTGGTACATGCGAACGGCCATGCTCCCCATCCTGTCGGGGGAGCACGGCCGTTCGCGCGAAGAGCCCGCTCAGACGTTGAAGCCGAGCGCGCGCAGCTGCTCGCGCCCGTCGTCCGTGATCTTCTCCGGACCCCACGGCGGCATCCAGACCCAGTTGATCTTCAGCTCGCTGACGATGCCGTCCGTCGCGGACTTCGCCTGGTCCTCGATCACGTCGGTCAGCGGGCAGGCCGCCGACGTCAGGGTCATGTCCAGCGTCGCGACGTTGGAGTCGTCGATGTGGATGCCGTAGATCAGGCCCAGGTTGACGACGTCGATGCCCAGCTCGGGGTCGACGACGTCGTACAGCGCCTCGCGGACTTCTTCTTCGGAGGCCGGCTTCATGGTGGCCCCGGCGTTCTCGGTCATGCCGACTTCCTCTCGGACTTCTCGTCGCCCCCCAGTGCCTGGGCGGTCGCGTCCTTCCACGCCATCCAGCTCAGCAGGGCGCACTTCACCCGGGCGGGGTACTTGGAGACCCCGGCGAACGCGACCGCGTCCTCCAGGACCTCCTCCATCGCGTCGTCCGGCTCGATCCGGCCCTTGGACTGCATCAGCTCCAGGAAGGTGTCCTGGATCCGCTGCGCCTCGGCCAGCTCCTTGCCGACGAGCAGCTCGTTGAGGACGGAGGCCGAGGCCTGGCTGATGGAGCAGCCCTGTCCCTCGTACGACACGTCCTCGACGCGCGAGCCGTCGTACTTCACGCGGAGCGTGATCTCGTCGCCGCACGTCGGGTTGACGTGGTGCACCTCGGCGTCGCCGTCCCGCAGACCGCGCCCGTGCGGGTGCTTGTAGTGGTCCAGGATGACGTCCTGGTACATCGAATCCAGCTTCACGAGCGTCCCCTAGCCGAAGAAGTTCCGTACGTGCTCCAGTCCCTCGACCAGGGCGTCGACCTCGGCCGGAGTGGAGTACAGATAGAACGACGCCCGCGTGGTCGCGGGAATTCCGTAGCGGAGGCAGACCGGCCGCGCGCAGTGGTGGCCGACCCGGACCGCGATGCCCTGCTCGTCGAGGACCTGGCCCACGTCGTGCGGGTGGATGTCGCCGAGCGTGAAGGAGATCGCCGCGCCGCGGTCCTCGGCCGTGGTGGGACCGATGATCCGCAGGTCCGGGACCTCCTGGAGGCGCCGGACGGCGTACTCGGTGATCGCGTGCTCGTGGCGCTGGATGTTCTCCATGCCGATCGCCGACAGGTAGTCCACGGCCGCGCCGAGGCCGACGGCCTGCGCGATCGGGGGCGTGCCCGCCTCGAACTTGTGCGGGGCCGGCGCGTACGTCGAGGAGTGCATCGAGACGGTCTCGATCATCTCGCCGCCGCCGAGGAAGGGCGGCAGGTCCTCCAGGAGCTCCTGCCGTCCCCACAGCACGCCGATGCCGGTCGGACCGCACATCTTGTGGCCGGTGAAGGCCACGAAGTCGGCCTGGAGCGCCTGCACGTCCAGGACCATGTGCGGGGCCGCCTGGGAGGCGTCGATGCAGACGAGCGCACCGACCTCCTGGGCGCGGCGGATGATCGTCTCGACCGGGTTGAACGTGCCGAGCAGGTTCGAGACCAGGGTGAAGGAGACGATCTTCGTCTTCTCGGTGATGACCTCTTCGATGTTCGAGAGGTCGAGGCGCCCGTCGTCGGTGAGGCCGAACCACTTCAGCTTCGCGCCCGTGCGCTGCGAGAGCAGCTGCCACGGCACGATGTTGGAGTGGTGCTCCATCTCCGTGATGGCGATCTCGGTCTCGTGGTCCACGCGGTAGGGCTCGTCGGCCCAGCCCAGCATGTTGGCCACGAGGTTGAGCGACTCGGAGGCGTTCTTGGTGAAGATCACCTCGTCGCGGCTCGGCGCGTTGACGAAGGCCGCGACCTTGTCACGGGCGCCCTCGTAGAGCGCCGTCGCCTCCTCGGCGACCGTGTAGACGCCGCGGTGGACATTGGCGTTGTGGCGCTCGTAGTACGTGTTGAGCGCGTCGAGCACCTGCCGCGGCTTCTGCGAGGTCGCCGCGGAGTCGAGGTACACGATCTTCTTGCCGTCGTGGACCGTGCGATCCAGGAGGGGGAAGTCCTTGCGGATCGCCTCGGTGTCGAGGAGGCCGGAGAGCCCCTGATGGGCAGAAGTCACGCGGACGCGCCACCCTTCACGTACTTGTCGTAGCCCTCGTTCTCCAGCTGGTCGGCGAGCTCGGCGCCACCGGACTCGGCGATGCGGCCGTTCGCGAACACGTGGACGAAGTCAGGCTTGATGTAGCGCAGGATGCGCGTGTAGTGGGTGATCAGCAGGGTGCCGACCTCGCCGGTCCCGCGGACGCGGTTGACGCCCTCGGAGACGATGCGGAGGGCGTCGACGTCGAGGCCGGAGTCGGTCTCGTCGAGGATCGCGATCTTCGGCTTGAGGAGCTCCAGCTGGAGGATCTCGTGGCGCTTCTTCTCACCGCCGGAGAAGCCCTCGTTGACGTTGCGCTCGGCGAAGGACGGGTCCATCTGGAGCTCCGCCATGGCCTCCTTGACCTCCTTCACCCAGGTGCGCAGCTTGGGCGCCTCGCCGCGGACGGCGGTGGCGGAGGTGCGCAGGAAGTTGGAGACCGAGACGCCGGGGACCTCGACCGGGTACTGCATGGCCAGGAAGACGCCGGCGCGGGCGCGCTCGTCGACCGACATCTCCAGGACGTCCTCGCCGTCGAGGGTGACGGTGCCGCCGGTGACCGTGTACTTCGGGTGGCCGGCCAGCGAGTACGCCAGGGTCGACTTGCCGGAGCCGTTGGGGCCCATGACGGCGTGGGTCTCGCCCTGCTTGATGGTCAGGTCGACGCCCTTGAGGATCTCGCGGGGGCCGTTCTCCGCCTCGACGGAGACGTGCAGGTCGTGGATTTCAAGCGTAGCCATGGGTGACTCAGGACTCCTGGGTGACGGAGACGAGCACATCGTCCCCTTCGATCTTTACGGGGTATACGGGGACGGGGCGCGTCGCGGGAAGGCCGGAGGGCTTGCCGGTGCGCAGGTCGAAGCTGGAGCCGTGCAGCCAGCACTCGATGGCGCAGTCCTCGACCTCGCCCTCCGAGAGGGAGACGTTCGCGTGCGAGCAGATGTCGTTGATCGCGAACACCTCGCCCTCGGTGTGCACGACCGACACCGGCGTGCCGTCGACCTCGACCCGCTTGGGGGTGTCGGTCTCCAGCTCGCTCAGCGCGCAGACTCGGACGAAGGCCATCAGACGGAGGCCTCCAGCTCGGCCTCGATCTTGGCGATCAGGCGCTCCTGGACGTCGGGCAGGCCGATCTGCTGGACCAGCTCGGCGAAGAAGCCGCGGACGACGAGGCGGCGGGCCTCGGTCTCCGGGATGCCGCGGGCCATCAGGTAGAAGAGCTGCTCGTCGTCGAAGCGGCCGGTGGCGGAGGCGTGACCGGCGCCGGCGATCTCGCCGGTCTCGATCTCCAGGTTCGGCACGGAGTCGACCCGGGCGCCGTCCGTGAGGACCAGGTTCCGGTTCAGCTCGTACGTGTCGGTGCCCTCGGCGGCGGCCTGGATGAGCACGTCGCCGATCCAGACGGCGTGCGCGCCCTCGCCCTGCAGCGCGCCCTTGTAGGCCACGTTGGACTTGCAGTGCGGGGTGTTGTGGTCGACCAGGAGGCGGTGCTCCTGGTGCTGGCCCGCGTCGGTGAAGTACAGGCCGAAGAGCTCGGCCTCGCCGCCGGGGGCCGCGTACGCCACGCGCGGGTGGATGCGGACGACGTCGCCGCCGAAGGTGACGACGACCGACTTGAAGGAGGCGTCGCGGCCGACGAGCGCGTTGTGCTGGGCGACGTGGACGGCCTTCTCGTCCCAGTCCTGGACGGAGACGACGGTGAGCTTGGCGCCGTCGCCGAGGACGTAGTCGACGTTGGCGGCGAGGACGGCGTCACCGGTGTGGTCGATGACCACGACGGCCTCGGCGAAGGCGCCGAGCTCGATCACCTGGTGGCCGAAGGCGGTGCCGCCCCGGCCGTGCACGGCGATGCGGATCGGCTCGGTGAGGACGGCGTCCTTGGCGACGGTGACGACCGAGGCCTTCTCGAACGAGGAGTACGCCTGGGCGGCGACCCGGTCGACGGGCTTGCCCGCCTTGCCGAGGCGCTCGTCGTCGCGGCCGACGGTCTCGACGGTGACGCCCTCGGGGGCCTCGATGTCGACCTTGACGCCCTCGCCCGAGGCGACGGCGGTGCCGTCGTGCAGGCCGCGCAGGCGCTCCAGCGGGGTGAACCGCCACTCCTCCTCGCGGCCGTGCGGGACGGGGAAGTCCGCGACGTCGAAGGACGGGGGCGCGCTCATGCGCGTGGCGACGGTGGACTCGGCGGCCACCGCGATCGAGCCGGCGGTGGTGGATCCCGCCGGGATGTTCTGAGCCTCAGCCATGGCTGTCGTGTTGCTCTCTTCCTGCGTACGTGGAAACGGTCGCTGCTGGTGCGGCGGGTCTTAGCCGACCGCGCCTTCCATCTGCAGCTCGATCAGCCGGTTGAGCTCCAGGGCGTACTCCATCGGGAGCTCCTTGGCGATGGGCTCGACGAAGCCGCGGACGATCATCGCCATGGCCTCGAACTCGGTCAGGCCGCGGCTCATCAGGTAGAAGAGCTGGTCCTCGGAGACCTTGGAGACGGTGGCCTCGTGGCCCATGGAGACGTCGTCCTCGCGCACGTCCACGTAGGGGTACGTGTCGGAGCGGGAGATGGTGTCGACGAGCAGCGCGTCGCAGAGCACGTTGGACTTGGCGCCCGGGGCACCCTCGCCGATCTCGATGAGACCGCGGTAGGAGGTGCGGCCGCCGCCTCGCGCCACCGACTTGGAGACGATGTTGGAGGAGGTGTTCGGGGCCATGTGGACCATCTTGGCGCCGGCGTCCTGGTGCTGGCCCTCGCCCGCGAAGGCGATGGACAGGGTCTCGCCCTTGGCGTGCTCGCCCATGAGGTAGACGGCCGGGTACTTCATGGTGACCTTGGAGCCGATGTTGCCGTCGACCCACTCCATGGTGGCGCCCTCGTAGGCGACGGCGCGCTTGGTCACCAGGTTGTAGACGTTGTTCGACCAGTTCTGGATGGTCGTGTAGCGGCAGCGGCCGCCCTTCTTCACGACGATCTCGACCACGGCGCTGTGCAGCGAGTCCGAGGAGTAGATCGGGGCGGTGCAGCCCTCGACGTAGTGGACGTAGGCGTCCTCGTCGACGATGATCAGCGTCCGCTCGAACTGGCCCATGTTCTCCGTGTTGATGCGGAAGTAGGCCTGGAGCGGGATCTCGACGTGCACGCCCTTCGGCACGTAGATGAAGGAGCCGCCGGACCACACGGCCGTGTTCAGGGAGGCGAACTTGTTGTCGCCGACCGGGATGACGGTGCCGAAGTACTCCTTGAAGAGCTCCTCGTGCTCCTTCAGGGCGGTGTCGGTGTCGACGAAGATCACGCCCTGCTCCTCCAGGTCCTCGCGGATCTGGTGGTAGACGACCTCGGACTCGTACTGGGCGGCGACGCCGGCGACGAGGCGCTGCTTCTCCGCCTCGGGGATGCCGAGCTTGTCGTACGTGTTCTTGATGTCCTCCGGCAGGTCCTCCCAGGACTCGGCCTGCTTCTCGGTGGACCGCACGAAGTACTTGATGTTGTCGAAGTCGATGCCGGAGAGGTCGGAGCCCCAGGTCGGCATGGGCTTCTTGTCGAAGAGCCGCAGACCCTTGAGACGCAGCTTCAGCATCCACTCGGGCTCGTTCTTCTTCGCGGAGATGTCGCGGACGACGTCTTCGTTCAGACCGCGCTTGGCGGCGGCACCGGCCGCGTCCGAGTCGGCCCAGCCGTACTCGTACCGACCCAGGCCCTCAAGCTCGGGGTGGCTGATCTCGGTGGTCATGCGGGGTTCCTCCCGGCCGTACGTGCGGATGCTGATTCGGTGGTCTGTGGTGTGCCGTGCGGGATGAACGTGGTGCAGACGCCGTCACCATGCGCGATGGTGGCCAGACGCTGGACGTGCGTTCCCAGGAGGCGGGAGAAGAACTCCGTCTCCGCCTCGCACAGCTGCGGGTACTGCTCGGCGACGTGGGCGACCGGGCAGTGGTGCTGGCAGAGCTGCTCGCCGACCGGCGCGTTCCGCGCAGTGGCAGCGTACCCGTCCGCGGTGAGGGCCTTGGCGAGCGCCTCGGTCCGCCGCGCGGGCTCGGCCGCCTCGACGGCCTCGCGGTACGCCCGGCCCTGGCTCTCGATCCGGTCCCGGGCGAAGGCGGCGACGGCCTCCTCGCCCCCGGCGTTGCGCTCGATCCAGCGAAGCGCCTCGACGGCGAGGGAGTCGTACGACTGGTCGAAGGCGTCCCGGCCGCAGTCGGTCAGCGCGAAGACCTTCGCGGGGCGGCCGCGGCCGCGGTTGCCGTAGACGCGCTTCTCGCGCGCCTCGACGACGTTCTCCGCGACCAGCGAGTCGAGGTGGCGGCGGACGGCGGCCTGGGTGAGGCCGAGCCGTTCGGCCAGGTCGGCGACGGTCGACGGCCCGTGGTCGAGGATTGACCGCGCGACCCGGTTGCGCGTGGAGCGCTCCCGGGTAGCGAGTTCCTCCACCGGAGCCGCTCCCACGTTTTTCACAACACCATTGTTGCGTAATTAATCCAGGAGTGACAAGCCGCGCCCGGAGGGCGGACGGTGCCGTGCGTCACTCAGGTAAGCCTTACCTGACCTGCGGAAACGATCATTCGTGGGATGAATTCGACCACTCTTCGGGACCCGCGGCCGGAGGACCCCCGGGCGCTCTCTAGACTTCCGGACATGCGAGAAGAGTCCGTCGTCCAGGTCCGCGGCCTGGTCAAGCGGTACGGGGACAAGACCGCCGTCGACGGCCTCGACCTCGACGTGCGGGCCGGCACCGTCACCGCCGTCCTCGGCCCCAACGGGGCCGGCAAGACCACCACGATCGAGACCTGCGAGGGCTACCGCAGGCCCGACGGCGGCACCGTCCGGGTCCTCGGCCTCGACCCGGTCGCCGACGCGGCCGCCCTGCGCCCCCGGATCGGCGTCATGCTCCAGTCCGGCGGCGTCTACTCCGGCGCCCGCGCCGGCGAGATGCTCCGCCACACGGCGAAGCTGCACGCCCACCCGCTGGACGTGGACGCCCTGATCGAGCGCCTCGGCCTCGGCTCCTGCGGCCGTACGACCTACCGGCGCCTCTCCGGCGGCCAGCAGCAGCGTCTCGCGCTCGCCATGGCCGTCGTCGGCCGCCCCGAGCTGGTCTTCCTGGACGAGCCCACCGCCGGGCTCGACCCGCAGGCCCGGCGCGCCACCTGGGACCTGGTCCGCGAGCTGCGCGCCGACGGGGTGACCACGGTCCTCACCACGCACTTCATGCAGGAGGCGGAGGAGCTGGCCGACGACGTCGCCATCGTCGACGCCGGCCGGATCGCCGTCCAGGGCAGCCCCGAGGAGCTGTGCCGCGGCGGCGCCGAGAACACCCTGCGCTTCACCGGCCGCCCCGGGCTCGACCTGGGCTCCCTGCTCAAGGCGCTCCCGGACGGCACGGCCGCGGCGGAGACCCTGCCGGGCACGTACCGGATCACCGGCGACGTCGATCCGCAGCTCCTCGCCACGGTCACCAGCTGGTGCGCCCAGAACGGCGTGATGCCGGACGGGATCTCGGTCGAGCGGCACACCCTCGAAGACGTTTTTCTTGAGCTCACCGGCAAGGAGCTGAGGCCATGAAGCGGACCACCGACGAGATCAGCCGGGGGTCCGGGGGTCGCCCCCCGGGTCGGCACAGCCTTGAGCTCACCGGCAAGGAGCTGAGGTCATGAAGCGGACCACCGACGAGACCTGCCGGGGGTCCGGGGGTCGCCCCCCGGGACGGCACAGCCTTGAGCTCACCGGCAAGGAGCTGAGGTCATGAAGCGGACCACCGACGAGACCTGCCGGGGGTCCGGGGGTCACCCCCCGGGCCGGCACAGCCTTGAGCTCACCGGCAAGGAGCTGAGGTCATGAACACGGGGACCCCCCTCCCGACGTCCGCCGGCACCTACTCCCCCCGGCCCGGCGCCGCCCCCGTCGGGCGGATGATCGCCGCGCAGACCGCCCTGGAGACCAGGATGCTGCTGCGCAACGGCGAGCAGCTGCTCCTGACGGTGATCATCCCCTCACTGCTCCTGGTGCTGTTCTCCACCGTCGACGTGGTCGACACCGGGGCCGGGAAGCCCGTCGACTTCCTCGCCCCCGGCGTCCTCGCGCTCGCCGTGATGTCCACCGCCTTCACCGGCCAGGCCATCGCGACCGGTTTCGAGCGCCGGTACGGGGTGCTCAAGCGCCTGGGGGCCTCACCGCTCCCCCGCTGGGCCCTGCTGACGGCCAAGACGCTCTCCGTCCTGGTCACCGAGGTCCTCCAGGTCGCGCTCCTGACGACGATCGCGCTCGCCCTCGGCTGGTCCCCGCACGGAAACCCGCTCTCGGTGCTGCTGCTCCTGGTCCTCGGCACGGCCGCCTTCTCCGGCCTCGGCCTGCTGATGGCCGGCACGCTGCGGGCCGAGGCCACCCTGGCCGCCGCCAACCTGGTCTTCCTGCTGCTCCTGGTGGGCGGCGGGGTGATCGTGCCCCTGGAGAAGTTCGGCGCCGCGGGCGACGTGCTCGCCCTGCTGCCGATCGCGGCCCTCTCGGACGGCCTGCGGGACGTCCTCCAGGGCGGGGCGCCGATGCCGTGGGGCGACGCGCTGGTCCTCGCGGTCTGGGCGGTCCTGGGCCTGGGGGCGGCAGCGAAGTTCTTCCGCTGGGAGTGACCCGCCCCGGGGAGTAACCGTAAGGTTCCGTTCGGCCACATACGCCCCCCTCGTGAAAGCGCGCACAAGCGCCGTCCTACGATAGGGCCCGTGCTGAACCCCCTCGCCTCCATCGCCCGGCGCTGGACCCCGTCCCCCCGGACGCTCCGGCGCGCCGCGCTCTCCGCCGTCGTGATGAGCGTGCTCATCATCGTCACGGGCGGCGCGGTCCGGCTGACCGGTTCCGGCCTCGGCTGCGACACCTGGCCCAAGTGCACGGACGACAGCCTCTTCGCCACGCCCGAGCAGGGCCTCCACGGCGCCATCGAGTTCGGCAACCGGCTGCTGACGTACGTCCTGTCGGCCGCCGTCGGCTGGTCCATCGTCGCCGTGCGCTCGGTCAAGCCGCGCCGGCGGGGCCTCACCCGGCTCGCCTGGTTCCAGTTCTGGATCGTGCTGAGCAACGCCGTCCTCGGCGGCATCACGGTGTGGATGGGCCTCAACCCGTGGACGGTCGCCGGCCACTTCCTCGCCGCGAACGCGCTCCTCACGGTCGCCGTCGTCACCTGGCACCGGACCGGCGAGGGCGACGCCGCCCCCCGCCCGCGCGTGCCCCGCCCGGTCCGCAGGCTGTCCTGGACGATCGTGATCACCTCGGGCCTGCTGATCGCGCTCGGCACCACCGTGACCGGCTCCGGCAAGCACGCCGGCGACAGCAGCGACGTCCCGCGCATGCCCTGGGACTGGACGAACGCCGCGCACCTGCACGCCATCGCCGCCTGGATCGTCTGCGCGCTCGCGATCGCGATGTGGCTGGTCCTGCGCGCGGTGGACGCCCCGGACGACACCAGGGCCCGCGCCCGCGACCTGCTGGTCGTGCTGCTCCTCCAGGGCGGCATCGGCTACGTCCAGTACTTCACCGGGGTCCCCGAGCTCCTGGTCGGCGCCCACATGCTCGGCTCCTCGCTGATGTGGATCGCGGTCGTGCGGCTCGCCCTGAGCATGCGCGAGCGCCCGCTGGACACGCCGGCGATCCCGGCCCAGGCGGACCCGGAGCTCGCGAAGGCCTGAGGCTCCCCCGTACGCGCACGCAGAAGGGCCCACCGGTTCCCGCGAACCGGTGGGCCCTTTCGTACGCGCGCGCGTACGGGCGCGTACCTGTGCCCGGACGCGTACCTGTGCTCACGTAAGCGTCCGCCGCTTCAGCGGTCGGAGGGGCCGCCGATCTGGATGCCCGCCATCCGGGACCACTCGTACGGACCGGTGACGACCTTCGCGGCGAACTCGCCGTCGAACTCCTCGTGGAGCGTCAGGCCGGCCTTCTCGGCCGCCCGCTCGGCGATCGCGTACGTCGGGGCGACCAGGTCGCCCCAGAGGCCGTCCGTGCCGACGAGGACGATCCGGGTGCCCGCCTGGCCGATGTGCTCCAGGTGTCCCTCGGAGCCGCCGTGCTCCTCGGCAAAGGCCCGGATCTGCTTGGTGAGCCGGGCGACCCTGCGCTCGTCCTTCTTCGTGTCTGCCTTCGTATCTGCCTGCGTGTCTGCCATGGCAAGGATGCTACCGACGGGTAGATCGAACGGCGACGGCCGGGCCGCGTGGCGTTTCCCACGCGGCCCGGCCGTCGGCCGAGCGGTCCTGCGGAGGTCAGCGGAGGAAGGGGTCCACCGCGACCGCGACGAAGAGCAGCGAGACGTAGGTGATGGACCAGTGGAAGAGGCGCATCTCCTTGAGCTTGGCGCCCGTCGCGCCCTCCTTGGCCCGGTTGAGCAGCCCGTGCGCCTCCCAGAGCCACCAGCCGCCGGTCAGCAGCGCCACGGCCGTGTAGAACCAGCCCGTGTAGCCCAGCGGGGTGAGGAGCAGCGAGACGGCGACCATGACCCAGCTGTAGGCCACGATCTGCTTGGCGACGACCTTGTTGGAGGCGATCACCGGGAGCATGGGGACGCCCACGCGCGCGTAGTCGTCCTTGACCTTCATCGACAGCGGCCAGTAGTGCGGCGGCGTCCAGAAGAAGATCACCATGAAGAGGACGACGGCGGCCCAGGACATCGAGTTCGTGACCGAGGACCAGCCGATGAGGACGGGCATGCAGCCGGCGATGCCGCCCCAGACGATGTTCTGCGCGGTCCGCCGCTTCAGGATCATCGTGTAGACGACCACGTAGAAGAGGAGCGCGCCGAGCGAGAGCCAGGCGGAGAGCCAGTTGACCAGCAGGCCGAACCAGAGGGTGGAGACCACCGCGAGGGTGAGGCCGAAGACCAGGCCCTCGCGCGGCGAGACCATGCCGGTGACCAGCGGACGCTGGGACGTGCGGTCCATCAGGGCGTCGATGTCGCGGTCGATGTACATGTTCAGCGCGTTCGCGCCGCCCGCCGACAGGTAGCCGCCGAAGCAGGTGGCGAGCACCAGCCAGAGGTTCGGCACGCCCTGCTCGGCGAGGAACATCACCGGGACGGTCGTGATGAGCAGCAGCTCGATGATCCGCGGCTTGGTCAGCGCCACGAATGCCTTGACGCGGGCCCCGAACGGCCGATGGCCCCCCGGGCTGGGAGTCAAGACGACCCCTGCGGGTCGGGACTCGACGGCCGTCACGCACACCCCTGACAGAGAAATCCCAGCAAGCTCCCCGGATGAAAGCGGGGTGAAGCTTGCGCGTACCACGCCACTCTAGACGTTGCCCAGACGCCGATCTTCGCGGGGGTGGGGTCGTGTTGAAGGGGTACGCCCCCAAGGGTGGGGTCGTGTCGAAGGGGCACGTCCCACGCGGTGGACCCGTTCGGGAGGCGAAGTCCCACGGCCACCGGCAGTCTTGCCGTGTGCGCTCATTTGAGGGGCATGAGCACGAAAAGAGGGCCGTCCGACGGGGGTAGGCTCGACACCGCCGGTACACCCTCAGTCACCGGCTTCAGACATGTGGAGAGGAGCCCTGACCCAGGGTGAGCACTAAGCCGACCACCACAGACCTCGAGTGGACCGAATTGGACCAGCGGGCCGTAGACACCGCCCGCGTCCTGGCCGCGGACGCCGTACAGAAGGTCGGCAACGGCCATCCCGGTACGGCGATGAGCCTGGCGCCCGTCGCGTACACCCTCTTCCAGAAGGTGATGCGCCACGACCCGGCCGACCCCGAGTGGGTCGGGCGCGACCGGTTCGTGCTCTCGGCCGGCCACTCGTCCCTGACCCTCTACACCCAGCTCTACCTGGGTGGCTTCGGTCTCGAACTGGACGATCTGAAGGCCTTCCGCACCTGGGGTTCGAAGACCCCCGGTCACCCGGAGTACGGTCACACCGCCGCGGTGGAGACGACCACGGGCCCGCTGGGCCAGGGCGTCGCCAACGCGGTGGGCATGGCGATGGCCGCCCGCTTCGAGCGCGGCCTGTTCGACCCGGAGGCGCCGGCCGGCACCTCGCCGTTCGACCACCGCGTCTACGCGATCGCCGGTGACGGCTGCCTCCAGGAGGGCATCTCCGCCGAGGCGTCCTCGCTGGCCGGCCACCAGAAGCTCGGCAACCTGATCCTGCTGTGGGACGACAACCACATCTCGATCGAGGGCGACACCGAGACGGCCGTCTCCGAGGACACGCTCAAGCGGTACGAGGCGTACGGCTGGCACGTGCAGCGGGTCGAGCCGCAGGCCAACGGCGACCTGGACCCGGCCGGGCTCTACGCGGCGATCCGCGCCGCCGAGGCCGAGACCGAGCGCCCCTCGTTCATCGCGATGCGCTCGATCATCGCCTGGCCCGCGCCGAACGCGCAGAACACCGAGGCCGCCCACGGCTCGGCGCTCGGCGACGAGGAGGTCGCGGCCACCAAGCGCGTCCTGGGCTTCGACCCGGAGAAGACCTTCGAGGTCTCCGACGAGGTCATCGCGCACACCCGCGCGCTGGGCGAGCGGGGCCGCGAGGCGCGCGTGGAGTGGGAGAAGCAGCTCTCGGAGTGGCGTACGGCCAACCCGGAGCGCGCGGCGGAGTTCGACCGCATCCAGGCCAACGAGCTGCCCGCGGGCTGGGCGGAGAAGCTGCCGGTCTTCGAGCCGGGCAAGGGCGTGGCCACCCGTGCCGCCTCGGGCCAGGTCCTCAAGGCGCTCGGCGCGGTCATCCCCGAGCTGTGGGGCGGCTCGGCCGACCTCGCCGGCTCGAACAACACGACGATCGACAAGGACTCGTCGTTCCTGCCCGAGGGCAACCCGCTGCCGGAGGCCGACCCGTACGGCCGCACGATCCACTTCGGCATCCGCGAGCACGCGATGGCCGCGGAGATGAACGGCATCGCGCTGCACGGCAACACGCGCATCTACGGCGGCACCTTCCTGGTGTTCTCCGACTACATGCGCAACGCGGTGCGCCTCTCCGCCCTGATGCACCTGCCGGTCACCTACGTCTGGACCCACGACTCGATCGGTCTGGGCGAGGACGGTCCGACGCACCAGCCGGTGGAGCACCTGGCCTCGCTGCGCGCGATCCCGGGCCTGAACCTGGTCCGCCCGGCCGACGCCAACGAGACGGCCCTGGCCTGGCGCGAGATCATGCAGCGCCACACCAAGGTCTACGGCAAGGGCGCCCCGCACGGTCTGGCGCTCACCCGCCAGGGCGTGCCGACGTACGCGCCGAACGAGGACACGGTCAAGGGCGGCTACGTGCTGTTCGACGCCGAAGGCGGCGAGGCGGAGGTGGTGCTGATCGCGACCGGCTCCGAGGTGCACCTGGCCGTCGAGGCCCGCGAGCAGCTCCAGGCCGCCGGCACGCCCACCCGGGTGGTGTCGATGCCGTCGGTGGAGTGGTTCGAGGAGCAGGACCAGGCGTACAAGGACTCCGTCCTGCCGCCGTCGGTCAAGGCGCGGGTCGCGGTCGAGGCCGGCATCGGCCTGACCTGGCACCGTTACGTCGGTGACGCCGGCCGGATCGTCTCCCTGGAGCACTTCGGCGCCTCCGCGGACGCGAAGGTCCTCTTCCGCGAGTTCGGCTTCACGCCCGAGGCGATCGTCGCCGCCGCGCGGGAATCGATCGACGCCGCCGCGCGCTGACCCCGATACGTACGACTTATTGGAGATGCAACTCTCATGACAGACGCACTCAAGCGCCTCTCCGACGAAGGCGTCGCGATCTGGCTGGACGACCTCTCGCGCCAGCGGATCACCTCCGGCAACCTGGCGGAGCTGATCGACCAGAGCCACGTGGTCGGGGTCACCACCAACCCGTCGATCTTCCAGAAGGCGATCTCCGAGGGCCACGGCTACGACCAGCAGGTCTCCGACCTCGCGGCCCGCCGGGTGACCGTCGAGGAGGCCATCCGGATGATCACGACGGCGGACGTCCGCGACGCCGCCGACATCCTGCGCCCGGTCTTCGACGCGACCGACGGCCAGGACGGCCGGGTCTCCATCGAGGTCGACCCCCGCCTGGCCCACGACACCAAGGCCACGGTCGCCGAGGCCAAGCAGCTGGCCTGGCTGGTGGACCGCCCGAACACGCTGATCAAGATCCCGGCCACCGAGGCGGGTCTGCCGGCCATCACCGAGGTCATCGGCCTGGGCATCAGCGTCAACGTGACGCTGATCTTCTCGCTGGAGCGCTACCGCCTGGTCATGGACGCCTACCTGGCGGGCCTGGAGAAGGCCCGCGAGCGGGGCCTGGACCTGGCGAAGATCCACTCGGTGGCCTCCTTCTTCGTCTCCCGCGTGGACACGGAGATCGACAAGCGCCTGGACGGCATCGGCACCGACGAGGCCAAGGCGCTCAAGGGCAAGGCCGCCCTGGCCAACGCCCGCCTGGCCTACGAGGCGTACGAGGAGGTCTTCTCCTCCGAGCGCTGGGCCGCCCTGGACAAGGCGCACGCCAACAAGCAGCGTCCGCTGTGGGCCTCGACCGGCGTGAAGGACCCGGCGTACAAGGACACCCTGTACGTGGTGGACCTGGTCGCCCCCGGCACGGTCAACACCATGCCCGAGGCCACCCTGGAGGCCACCGCCGACCACGGCGAGGTCACCGGCAACACCGTCGAGGGCACGTACGACGACTCCCGCGCGGTCCTCCAGGCCGTCGCGAAGCTGGGCATCGGCTACGACGAGGTCGTCCAGCTCCTGGAGGACGAGGGCGTCCAGAAGTTCGAGGCGTCCTGGAACGACCTGCTCACGTCCACCGAGGCGGAGCTGAAGCGCCTCGCACCTTCGGAGGCGTAACACCTTGAGCGCAGCACACGGAGCCAACCCGCTCCGTGACGCCGCAGACCGACGGCTCCCGCGCATCGCGGGGCCGTCGGGTCTGGTGATCTTCGGCGTCACGGGCGATTTGTCCCGAAAGAAGCTGATGCCCGCCGTCTACGACCTGGCCAACCGCGGCCTGCTGCCGCCGGGCTTCTCGCTCGTCGGCTTCGCCCGGCGCGAGTGGCAGGACGAGGACTTCGCGCAGGAGGTCTACGAGGCCGTCAAGCAGCACTCACGCACCCCCTTCCGCGAGGAGGTGTGGCAGCAGCTGATCCAGGGCATGCGGTTCGTCCAGGGCGACTTCGACGACGACGAGGCCTTCGAGCAGCTCAAGACCACCGTCGAGGAGCTGGACAAGGCCCAGGGCACCGGCGGCAACTTCGCCTTCTACCTGTCGGTCCCGCCGAAGTTCTTCCCCAAGGTCGTCCAGCAGCTCAAGAAGCACGGGCTCGCCGACCAGAAGGACGGCTCCTGGCGCCGCGCGGTCATCGAGAAGCCCTTCGGGCACGACCTGGCCTCCGCCAAGGAGCTCAACGAGGTCGTCCACGAGGTCTTCCCGCCGCACGAGGTCTTCCGGATCGACCACTACCTCGGCAAGGAGACCGTCCAGAACATCCTGGCGCTCCGCTTCGCCAACACCCTCTTCGAGCCGATCTGGAACCGGTCGTACGTCGACCACGTGCAGATCACCATGGCCGAGGACATCGGCATCGGCGGCCGCGCCGGCTACTACGACGGCATCGGCGCCGCCCGCGACGTCATCCAGAACCACCTGCTCCAGCTGCTCGCGCTGACCGCCATGGAGGAGCCCGCCTCCTTCGACGCCGACGCGCTGGCCGCCGAGAAGACCAAGGTCCTCGGCGCGGTGAAGCTGCCCAGGGACCTGGGCGCCTCCACGGTCCGCGGCCAGTACGCGGCCGGGTGGCAGGGCGGCGAGAAGGCCGTCGGCTACCTCCAGGAAGACGGCATCGACCCGCAGTCGAAGACCGACACCTACGCGGCCGTGAAGCTGGAGATCGACAACCGCCGCTGGGCGGGCGTCCCCTTCTACCTGCGCACCGGCAAGCGCCTGGGCCGCCGCGTCACCGAGATCGCGGTCGTCTTCCAGCGCGCCCCGCACTCCCCCTTCGACCACACCGCGACCGAGGAGCTCGGCCGCAACGCCATCGTCATCCGGGTGCAGCCGGACGAGGGCGTGACGGTGCGGTTCGGCTCCAAGGTGCCCGGCACGCAGATGGAGATCCGGGACGTGTCGATGGACTTCGCGTACGGCGAGTCCTTCACGGAGTCCAGCCCGGAGGCGTACGAGCGGCTCATCCTCGACGTCCTGCTCGGCGACTCGAACCTCTTCCCGCGCGTGGAGGAGGTCGAGCTGTCCTGGAAGATCCTCGACCCGATCGAGAGGTTCTGGGACGAGCACGGCAAGCCCGCGCAGTACCAGTCCGGGACCTGGGGTCCGGTCGAGGCGGACGAGATGCTCGCACGAGACGGCAGGAGCTGGCGCCGGCCATGAAGACCGACCTGACGGACACCACGTCCTCCAAGATCAACAAGGCGCTGGTGCTCGGGCGGCGGGCGATCGGCGCGCCGGCCGTCGGCATGGTGCTCACCCTCGTCATCGTCACCGACGAGGAGAACGCCTACGACGCGCTGAAGGCGGCCAACGAGGCGTCCCGCGAGCACCCCTCGCGGACCCTCGTCGTCATCAAGAGGGTCTCGCGCTCGCCGCGGGACCGTGCCAAGGCGCGGCTCGACGCCGAGGTCCGCCTCGGCGCCGACGCCAGCGCCGGCGAGACGGTGGTGCTCCGGCTGTACGGCGAGGTCGTCGACCACGCCCAGTCGGTGGTGCTGCCGCTGCTGCTCCCCGACGCCCCGGTCGTCGTCTGGTGGCCGGTGGACGCGCCGACCGACCCGGCGAAGGACCCGCTGGGCGCGCTCGCCCAGCGCCGGGTGACCGACACGTACTCCGCCGAGCAGCCCATCGAGGAGCTGACGGCGCGGGCGGAGACGTACACCCCGGGCGACACGGACCTGTCGTGGACCCGGATCACCCCGTGGCGTTCGATGCTGGCCGCCGCGCTCGACCAGGTCGTCTGCCGGGTCTCCGCCGCCGAGGTGGAGGGCGAGGAGTTCAACCCGAGCGTCGAACTGCTCGCGATGTGGGTGGCGGACCGGCTGAAGGTGCCGGTGCGGCGCTCGAAGTCGGCGGGGCCCGGCCTCACCTCCGTACGCCTGGAGACCGACTGCGGGCCGATCGTGCTCGACCGGCCGGACGGGTCGCTCGCCACGCTCTCCATCGAGGGGCAGCCGGACCGGGGAGTGGCGCTCAAGCGCCGCGACACGGCCGAGCTGATCGCGGAGGAGCTGCGCCGGCTCGACCCGGACGACACCTACGCGGCGGCGCTGAAGTTCGGCGTCGGGCGGCTCGACGAGCGGGCGGCGGTCACGGCGCCCGAGCCGGAGGAGGAGGTGGAGGCCGCCGTGGTGGAGACCGCGCCGGAGACCTCCCCCGACGCCTCCCCCGCCGAGGAGGAGCCCGCCGCCAAGCCGGCGGCGAAGAAGGCCCCGGCCAGGAAGGCGGCGGCCAAGTGAGCGCCCCGCAGCTGGTCGTCCACCGCGACAAGGAGCTGATGGCACAGGCCGCCGCGGCCCGGCTGATCACCCGGATCGTGGACGCCCAGGCCTCCCGGGGCTCCGCCTCGGTGGTGCTGACCGGCGGGCGCAACGGCAACGGGCTGCTCGCGGCCCTCGGTGCGGCGCCCGCGCGGGACGCGGTCGACTGGTCGCGGCTCGACCTGTGGTGGGGCGACGAGCGGTACCTGCCGGACGGGGATCCGGAGCGGAACGTCACCCAGGCCCGCGAGGCGCTGCTCGACCGGGTGCCGCTGGACCCCGCGCGGGTGCACGCGATGCCCGCCTCCGACGGGCCGTACGGCGACGACGTCGAGGCCGCCGCCGCTGCCTACGCGGAGGAGTTGGCCGCCGCGGCCGGTCCCGGCGACGGCGGGGTGCCCGCCTTCGACGTGCTGATGCTGGGCGTCGGCCCGGACACGCACGTGGCCTCGCTCTTCCCGGAGCTGCCCGCCGTGCGCGAGACCGGGCGGACGGTGGTCGGGGTGCGTGGCGCGCCGAAGCCGCCGCCGGTCCGGATCTCGCTGACGCTCCCGGCGATCCGGGCGGCGCAGGAGGTCTGGCTGCTCGCGGCCGGCGAGGACAAGGCGAAGGCGGCGGCGCTCGCGCTGTCGGGCGCGGGCGAGGTGCAGGCCCCGGCGGCCGGCGCGCGCGGTCGCTCGCGCACGCTGTGGCTGCTGGACTCGGCGGCGGCATCGGAGCTGCCGCGGAGCCTGTATCCGCCGGCCACGGCCTGATCCTCGCCGGTCGGTACGGCCCCGGAGGCCCGGTTCATCCCTCGGTGGACCGGGCCTCCGGCGTTTCCCGGTTCTCCGGCGCGTCCACGGGCTGCTCCAGGAAGGGCGTGAGGAGCCCCGGTACGGCCTCGGCGGCGAAGGCCAGGCCCTGGCTCCGGCCGGCGTCGAGGATCGCGTACGCGCCCGATCCGGCCGCCGTCGTGACGGTCAGGGTGAGGAGGCCGGCGCGGCGCTGGAAGTACGACTGCTTGACCGTCCAGCCGATGACGCCGGAGCGCTGGAGGGCGACCGTGGTCCGCCGGACCGTGCCCGAACGGGTCACCAGGTACGCCCCGCTGACGGCGTGTCCGAGGTTCCGGTGGGCGTCGCGGGCGAGGAGCAGGGCGAGCGGGGTGAGGACGGCGGTCCAGCCGGCCGCCACGTACAGCAGGACCGGGGTGAGCAGGAGGCCGAGGAGGGCGAGGAGCGCGGCGGGGGCCAGGACGCTCCACAGGGCCCAGCGGATCCGCCGGTTCCGGGCGGCCCGGGGGTGGGGGGCGAGCGGCGTGCCGGTGGGCGGTCCGGGCTCGCGCAGGACCTGGGCGGCGACCCGGTCGGCGAGCGGGCGGGGGACGGCCGGCATCAGGTTCTTGAGGTCGCCGTGCTTGTCCTCGTCCTTCTCGGCGAGGCCGGTGGCGACGGCGTCGACGCGGGCCGCCCCGAAGAGGCGCACGCCGAGCGGTTCGACCAGTTCGACGCCGCGCAGCCGCCGCTCCTCGATGGAGACCGAGCGGGCGGTGAGCAGGCCCCGGGTGACGCGCAGGGTGCCGCCGGGCTCGCGCTCCAGGCGGTAGTTCCACCACATCTCGATCCAGAGGCCGAGGGCCCCGACGGCCCCGACGGCGGTGGCGGCGAGGACCAGCCAGAGGATCATCCAGGGGATCGCGACGGAGCTGAAGCGCTCCCCTATCCAGTCGATGACCTCGCCCTGGGCGCCGAACCACTCGCTGACCTGCATGACCGCTCCGGCGGCGGCGCCGCCGATGGCGGGGGCGACGAAGGAGACGGGGGCGTAGCGGATCCAGCGCGGGTCGAGGGCGGCGAGGGCGCCGTCGTGGCGGGGGTCCTCGGGCGCGGCGGCGCGGGCGAGGAGTTCGCGGCGGAGCCGTTCGCCCTCGGCGCGGGCGACCAGCTCCAGTTCGAGGGCGGCGTCGCCGCCGCTCCGCTCGCCGGTCCCGATGCGGACCTTGACCAGTCCGAGGAGGCGCTGGAGGGGGTTGGCGGTGAGGTCGACGCTGCGGATGCGCTCGCGGGCCAGGGAGCGGCGCTTGAGGTGGAGCAGGCC
Organism: Streptomyces bikiniensis; assembly: GCA_000716465.1. Taxonomy (GTDB): domain Bacteria; phylum Actinomycetota; class Actinomycetes; order Streptomycetales; family Streptomycetaceae; genus Streptomyces; species Streptomyces bikiniensis. The sequence goes on along the minus strand of JNWL01000001.1, from coordinate 361,042 downwards.
GGTGTGGAGGTCGACCCGGTCGGGGCCGACGCGGTAGCGGGTGCGGCGCAGCCGGACCCGGTCGGCGCCGGTGCCGCCGAGGAGCAGGAGGAGGGCTCCGGCGAGGACCCAGGAGAGGGCCTGCCAGAGCGGCCGGGAGCCGGCGAGGCCGAGGGCGACGGGGAGCCCGGCGCCGCCGGCCACGCCGCACAGGACGGCGGCGGTGGCGAGCGGGGTACGCGGGTCGAGGCGCCGCCACGGCATCGGGCCGCAGCCGCTCCCCTTCGGAGACGTCGGGCCGTCGCGGCTCCCCTTCGGGCGTGCCGGAGCGCCACAGCTCTCCTTCGGAGACGTCGGGCCGTCGCCATTCCGTCTCGGGGACGTCGGTCCGCCGCTCTCCCCCGGTCGCGGCGGGTCGTTGGGGCTCGTCCTCCGGCGCGTCGCGGCGCCGCCGCTCTCCTTCCGGCGCGTCGGGCCGCCGCGGCTCTCCCCCCGGCGCCTCGGGCCGCCGTCCCTCGGTCCCGGGTGCCGGCTCGCTCATGTGGCGTCCCCGGGGGTGGCCTGGGTGACGGCGGTCAGCCGTTCGGCAAGGTCGGCGGCCCGTTCGTGGTCCAGGCCCTCGATCCGGACCGCGCCCGCGGAGGAGGCGGTGGTCACGGTGACCGTGGCCAGCCGGAAGTACTGCTCCAGGGGGCCGCGCGAGGTGTCGACGGTCTGGATCCGGGACATCGGGGCGATCCGCCACTCCTGCCAGAGGGCCCCGGTGCGCACGTAGACGGCCTCGTCGGTGACCTCCCAGCGGTGCACCCGGAACCACCAGGCGGGGAGGAACGCGGCACAGGCCAGGCCCGCGGCCGCCACGGCCCCGGCCGCGACGAGCAGCCAGGCCCTGGCGGGTCCGACGAGCGCGCCGAGGACGGCGAGGACCACCACCGGTACGGCGGTGGTCACCAGGAGCTGGGTCCGCCACCAGGTGACGGCCCGCCCGTCCACGGCGTTCCTCGGCGGTCGCAGCCGCACCGCGTCCTCCCCCCTCATGCCCCTACCGTCCGCGCAGCGAGCGGTAGGCGGCGACGAGGCCGGCGGTCGAGCTGTCGAGCCCGTCCGCGCCCTCCCCGGTCGTCAGGACCGGCTCGATCCGCTTGGCGAGTACCTTGCCGAGTTCGACGCCCCACTGGTCGAAGGAGTCGATGTTCCAGATCGCGCCCTGGACGAAGACCTTGTGCTCGTAGAGCGCGATCAGCTGTCCGAGGACGGACGGGGTGAGCGCGTCGGCGAGGATCGTGGTCGTGGGGTGGTCGCCCCGGAAGGTCTTGTGCGGGACGAGCTCCTCGGGGACGCCCTCGGCCCGTACCTCCTCGGGCGTCTTGCCGAAGGCGAGCGCCTGCGTCTGGGCGAAGAAGTTGGCCATGAGCAGGTCGTGCTGGGCGACCAGGCCGGGCTCCAGGTCGTCCACGGGCCGGGCGAAGCCGATGAAGTCGGCCGGGATCAGCTTGGTGCCCTGGTGGATCAACTGGTAGTACGCGTGCTGGCCGTTGGTGCCGGGGGTGCCCCAGACCACGGGCCCGGTCTGCCAGTCGACCCGGTTCCCCTCCCGGTCCACCGACTTGCCGTTGGACTCCATGTCGAGCTGCTGGAGGTAGGCGGTGAACTTCGACAGGTAGTGGGAGTACGGCAGGACGGCGTGCGACTGGGCGTCGAAGAAGTTGCCGTACCAGACGCCGAGGAGGCCGAGGAGCAGGGGCGCGTTCTCCTCGGGCGGGGCGGTGCGGAAGTGTTCGTCGACGAGGTGGAAGCCGTCGAGCATCTCGCGGAAGCGCTCCGGACCGATGGCGATCATCAGGGAGAGGCCGATGGCGGAGTCGTAGGAGTAGCGGCCGCCGACCCAGTCCCAGAACTCGAACATGTTCGCGGTGTCGATGCCGAACTCCTCGACCTTCTCCGCGTTGGTCGACAGGGCCACGAAGTGCTTGGCCACGGCCTCCTGGCCGGCGTCGAGGCCGGTGAGGAGCCAGTCGCGGGCGGAGGTGGCGTTGGTGATGGTCTCGATGGTGGTGAAGGTCTTCGAGGCCACGACGAACAGGGTCTCGGCGGGGTCGAGGTCGTGCACGGCCTCGTGGAGGTCGGCGCCGTCGACGTTGGAGACGAAACGGAGCGTCAGGTCCCGCCGGGTGTAGGAGCGCAGGACCTCGTGGGCCATGGCGGGGCCGAGGTCGGAGCCGCCGATGCCGATGTTCACGACGTTCCTGACCGGCCTGCCGGTGTGGCCGGTCCACTCGCCCGCGCGGACCTTGTCGGCGAAGTCGCCCATCCGGTCGAGGACGGCGTGGACGCCGGGGACGACGTTCTCCCCGTCGACCTCGATCACGGCGTCGCGGGGGGCGCGCAGCGCGGTGTGGAGGACCGCCCGGTCCTCGGTGGTGTTGATCTTCTCGCCGCGGAACATGGCGTCGCGCAGCTCGGCCACGCCGGTGGCGGCGGCCAGCTCACGCAACAGGGTCAGCGTCTCGCCGGTGACGAGGTGCTTGGAGTAGTCCAGGTAGAGGTCGCCGACCCTCAGGGTGAGGTCGGTGCCGCGCGTCGGGTCGGCGGCGAACAGCTCGCGCAGGTGGGGCTCGCCCAGCTGCTCGCGGTGCTTACCGAGGGCCGCCCACTCGGGCAGCCGGTTGAGCCTCGTGCGTCCTTCGCCAGTCATCTCGGACATCGCCCTCTTCTTCTTCGTACGTATCTGCCCCGCTGCCCCTCCAACCTAATTGATCAGGGGGGCGAGTGACGCGACGGCGAGCGCGAACAGCGCCGCGCTGACGAGGAGGGGGGCGTGCGGCCCCCAGCCGGCGGCCGCGGCGCCGCCGAGGAGGGCGCCCAGGGGGGCGCCGGCGACGGCGAGGGTGCGGAAGGCGGCGGCGACGCGGCCGAGCATGCCGTCGGGGGATCTCTCCTGCGTGAGGGTGGTCAGCTGCACGTTCCACACCATCCCCATGAGGCCGAAGACCGCCAGGGCCCCGATCGACGCCGCGAGCAGGGGCACCGTCCCCGCCAGGACCAGGCAGCCGGTCTGGACGGTCCCGGCGAGGAGGACCGCGCGCACGCGTCCGGTCCGCTCGGCGATCCGCCGGGCGAGGAACCCGCCGGCGACGCCGCCGGCCGCGTAGGCGGTGAGCGCGGCCGCGTATCCGCCGTTCCCCGCGCGCAGGCCGTCGGTGACGTGGACGACGAGGGTGGCGAGGAGGACGCCCATGCCGATGTTGCAGAGGGTCGTGGCGGCGCAGAGCCACCGCAGGGTCCGGTCGGCGCGCAGGGCGGCGATCCCCTCGGCGGTCTCGGCGCGGAGGGTGGATCCGGCGGGGCGGGGCGGCCGCTCGGGTGCTCCGGTCCGCAGCGAGGCGACGAGGAGCGCGGCCAGGACGTAGGTGGCGGCGTTGGCCCCGTACGGCACGGCGGGTCCGGCGAGGAGCAGGGCGGGCACCAGGGGTGCGGCGAGGAGGCCGCCCGCGAACTGCTGACCGGTCATCAGGCGCGCGTTGGCCGAGGCCAGGGCACCGGTGGGGACGACGGCGGGGAGCAGGGCGGTGGCGGCGTTGTCGAAGAGGGTCTGCAGGGTGGTGAGGGCGAAGGCGAGGACGAGCAGCAGGGCGATCCCGGCGTGTCCGAGCGCGACGGCGACGGCGAAGGCGCCCATGAGGGCGGCGCGGACGAGGTCGACGGCCCTCATGGCCCGCCGCTGGTCGACGCGGTCGGCGACGGCTCCGCCGAGGAGTCCGAAAAGCAGCCAGGGCAGGAAGCCGCAGGCGGTGACGGAGGCGATGAGCAGGGGGTCGTCGGTGAGCGAGGCGGCGAGCAGGGGCAGTGCGGCGGTGCGCAGGGAGTCGCCGAAGCGGGAGACCACGGCGGCCGCCCACAGACGTCCGAAGCCGCCCCGCCAGGCGGGCGAGGTCCCGCCGCCCACTGCCACCGTCGTCGCCATGCCGCCCCCTCGGTCCGGTTCTTCCCCGTCCGACCGACGGTAGGGGGTGCCACTGACAAAGGCGCCGGGGCGGTGGACGGGACGGCGAACGGGCCCGGCCCGCGAATCGAGTTCGCGGGCCGGGCCCGTCCGTCACACCGTCACGCCGTGCTCAGATCTCGCCGCGCAGCTTGGCGAGGGCTTCGGCGAGGATCGCCTCGCCGTCCGCGTCGCTGCGCCGCTCGCGCACGTAGGCGAGATGGGTCTTGTACGGCTCCGTGCGCGGCGGGTCCGGCGGGTTGTCGCGGTCCTGGCCGGCCGGGAAGCCGCAGCGCGGGCAGTCCCAGGTGTCGGGGACCTGTGCGTCGCTGGCGAAGCTCGGCTGTGTCTCGTGCCCGTTCGAGCACCAGAAGGAGATGCGGAGGCGCGGCGCCGACTCGCCCCGCTCGGCCTCGCCCATCGGCCCCGCTCCGACCCGGCTTCCCCGGATCGCGTTGCCACTTGCCACGGTCGTAACTCCCTGCGTGATGGTGCTCGAAGATGCCCCAGTCTACGTAAGGCCCAACGCGCGTCCAGTGATTGGAGTTACCCGTCCAACTTCATCAGCAGACCGAGCACCACAATGCAGGCGAACCAGAGCAGACCGACCACGACGGTGATGCGGTCCAGGTTGCGCTCGGCGACCGAGGAGCCGCCGACGGAGGACTGCATGCCGCCACCGAACATGTCGGAGAGGCCGCCACCCTTCCCCTTGTGCATCAGCACGAGCAGCATCAGCAGCGCGCTGAAGACGATCAGGGCGATCGAGAACCCCATAACCACGGCTGGACCAACTTCCTCGGACTTATACGGACGGGGGCCGGGCGCCTGCCCGACCCCCGCAAGGGTACGACGTAACTCCGCTACCGCATACTCACTGGTCGCGGAAGCGGACGATCTTGACGAACTCGTCGGCGTCCAGCGCGGCGCCGCCCACCAGGGCTCCGTCGACGTCCGGCTGCGCCATGATCGCGGCGACGTTCCCGGACTTGACCGAGCCGCCGTACTGGATGCGGACCTTGTCGGCCAGCTCCCGGGAGTACAGCTCGGCGAGGCGGCCGCGGATCGCCCCGCAGACCTCCTGGGCGTCCTCGGGGGTGGCGACCTCGCCGGTGCCGATGGCCCACACCGGCTCGTACGCGATCACGATCGTCTCGGCCTGCTCGGCCGGGACGTCCTTGAGGCCGCCGTCGAGCTGGGCGAGGGTGTGCTCGACCTGCCGTCCGGCCTTGCGGACGTCCAGGCCCTCGCCGACGCAGAGGATCGGGGTGATGCCGTGCTTGAAGGCGGCCTTCACCTTGGCGTTGCAGACCTCGTCGTCCTCGGCGTGGTACTGGCGGCGCTCGGAGTGGCCGACGGCCACGAAGGCGGCCTTCAGCTTGGAGAGCATGAGGCCGGAGATCTCGCCGGTGTAGGCGCCGGAGTCGTGCGCCGAGATGTCCTGGGCGCCGTACTTGATCTTCAGCTTGTCGCCGTCGACCAGGGTCTGGACGGACCGCAGGTCGGTGAAGGGGACCAGGACGGCGACCTCGACCGCGTCGTAGTCCTTGTCGGTGAGGGCGAAGGCGAGCTTCTGGACGTGGGCGATGGCCTCCAGGTGGTTGAGGTTCATCTTCCAGTTGCCCGCCATCAGCGGGGTGCGGGTGCTCATAAGGGGGTCAGTCCTCCAGTGCGGCGAGGCCGGGAAGCGTCTTGCCCTCGAGGTATTCGAGGGAGGCGCCGCCGCCGGTCGAGATGTGTCCGAACGCGTTCTCGTCGAAGCCCAGGGTGCGGACCGCGGCGGCGGAGTCGCCGCCGCCGACCACGGTGAAGGCCGGGGAGTCGACGAGCGCCTGGGCGACGGCCTTGGTGCCCTCGGCGTAGTCGGGGTGCTCGAAGACGCCCATCGGGCCGTTCCAGAAGACGGTGGCCGCGTCGGCGAGCTTCGAGGCGTAGAGCTTGCGGGTCTCGGGGCCGATGTCGAGGCCCTCCTCGTCCGCCGGGATGGCGTCCGCGGCGACCGTGGTGGGGTTCGCCGGAGCCTTGGTCTTCAGGTCCGGGAACTCGCGCGAGACCAGGACGTCGACGGGGAGGACGAACTCCACGCCGCGCTCCTTCGCGCGGGCCAGATACTCCTGGACCGCCGGGACCTGGTCCTCCTGGAGCAGGGAGATGCCGACCTCGTGGCCCTGGGCCTTGAGGAAGGTGTACGCCATGCCGCCGCCGATGAGGATGCGGTCGGCCTTCTCCAGGAGGTGGTCGATCACGCCGAGCTTGTCGGAGACCTTGGCGCCGCCGAGGGCGACCACGTACGGCCGCTGCACGTCCTCGGTCAGCTTCTTCAGGACGCCGACCTCGGTGGCGATGAGGTGGCCCGCGGCGTGCGGGATGCGCGCCGGGAGGTCGTAGACCGAGGCGTGCTTGCGGTGCACGGCACCGAAGCCGTCGCCGACGTAGAGGTCGGCGAGGGCGGCGAGACGGTCCGCGAAGGCGCCGCGCTCGGCGTCGTCCTTGGAGGTCTCACCGGGGTTGAAGCGCAGGTTCTCCAGGACGGCCACCTGGCCGTCCCCCAGGCCCGCGACGGTCTCGGTGGCGGAGTCGCCGACCGTGTCGGTCGCGAACGCCACGTCGGCGCCGAGCAGTTCACCGAGGCGCGCGGCGGCCGGGGCGAGCGAGAACGCCGGGTCCGGGGCGCCCTTGGGGCGGCCCAGGTGCGAGGCGACCACGACGCGGGCGCCGGCGTCGGCGAGCGCCTTGACCGTGGGGACGACGGCGCGGATGCGTCCGTCGTCGGTGATGGTGGTGCCGTCGAGCGGCACGTTGAGGTCGGCGCGGACGAACACCCGCTTGCCTTCGACGCCCTCGTGGAGAAGCTCGTCGATCGTCTTCATCTGTTAACTGACTCCTTGGTACGCGGTGGAGCACACGAACAGGGCTCGCGCAGCGCGGCGTTGCGCTGCCCGAGCCCTGCTCACCATCGAAGGTCCGCCCTGAAGCTTAGAGCTGACCGCCGACGAAGGCGGTGAGGTCGACGAGACGGTTGGAGTAGCCCCACTCGTTGTCGTACCAGCCGAGGATCTTGACCGACTTGCCGTCCTGGACCATCGTCAGGGAGGCGTCGAAGGTGCAGGACGCCGGGTCGCCCACGATGTCGGAGGAGACGATCGGGTCCTCGGTGTAGAAGAGCACGCCCTTGAGGTCGCCGTCCTCGGCGGCCTTCTTGAACGCGGCGTTGACCTCGTCCTTGGTGACCTCGCGGTCCAGGGTGACGACCAGGTCCGTGGCGGAGCCGGTCGGGACCGGGACGCGCATGGCGATGCCGTCGAGCTTGCCCTTGAGCTGCGGGAGGACCAGGGCGGTGGCCTTGGCGGCACCGGTCGTGGTCGGGATGATGTTCTCCGCGGCGGCGCGGGCGCGGCGCAGGTCCTTGTGCGGGAAGTCCAGGATGCGCTGGTCGTTGGTGTACGCGTGGACCGTGGTCATCAGGCCCTTGACGATGCCGAAGTTCTCGTTGAGGACCTTGGCCATCGGCGCCACGCAGTTGGTGGTGCAGGAGGCGTTCGAGATGACGTGGTGGTTCGCCGGGTCGTACTTGTCCTGGTTGACGCCCATCACGATGGTGATGTCCTCGTCGCTGGCCGGAGCCGAGATGAGGACCTTCTTGGCGCCGCCGGCGAGGTGCTTCTCGGCGTCGGCCTTCTTGGTGAAGATGCCCGTCGACTCGATGACGATGTCGACGCCCAGCTCGCCCCAGGGGAGGTCGGCCGGGTTGCGCTCGGACAGCACCTTGATGGTGTGGCCGTCGACGGTGATGGTGTCCTCGGTGTGGGTCACCTCGGCCTTGAGGCGGCCCAGGATGGTGTCGTACTTCAGCAGGTGGGCCGTGGTCGCGGTGTCACCCAGGTCGTTGACAGCCACGATCTCGATGTCGGCACCCTGCTCAAGGAGCGCGCGGAAGTAGTTCCGGCCGATGCGGCCAAAGCCGTTGATGCCTACGCGGATCGTCACGAACCGATCTCCTCGTTAGGTACGCCGGTGTTGTTCGACGCCGGCGAGATTTTTGTTTTTGGGATGTCCCCGACCGCTTACGACCCTACCTCCCCGGGGCCGCCGGAGTGACATCGGCCGCATCCGCACGAGCTCGGAAAGTGAGGGAAAACGGTCGGCGGCCCGTACCTACCAGCGGGTAAGGGCCGCCTTGAACCGTTTGTCCCGACTACTCTCCGTTAAACGGTCGAGGTGCCCCCCTCAGCGGTGGAGGGCCTTGAGGGCGCGGCCGAGGAGCCGTGCCCGTTCCGCCGTGCCGGGCACGTGCTCCAGGCCGAAGCCGAGGAGGACGGTGTCCCGGGTGGTGACCGCCGCCTGCGAGTGGAAGAGGGCGGCGGAGCGCGTCCAGTCGGAGCCGTTGCCGGGGCTGCCGGCCGGGGCGCCGGGCGTGGACCAGGCGCCGAGGGAGGTCTCGAAGCCCTCGGCCTCGGTGGTGGTCCCGGTGACGAGCCGGACGTCGTCGACGAACGCGCCCGTCTCGCCCGTACCGGGGTCGGAGACGTACGAGAGGGAGACCTCGACCTTCCCGCCCGCCCAGGCGCTCAGGTCGACGGAGGCCTGGCGCCAGCCGTTGGAGGGGCCGGTGAAGGCGTTCCAGGAGCCGGTGGCGCCGGTGGGCGCGCAGCCGTCCTCGCCGACGGTGAGGTAGTGGGCGAGGAAGGGGTGGCCGCGGACGTAGTAGCCCTCGCCGCAGTCGGCCGGGGGCTCGGTGGAGGTGCCGCCGTTGGTGTCGGGCAGGGTGGTCCAGTCGTCCCGGCCGACGGTGTGGGCCTCGACGACGAGGTTGTCGTAGCCGGGCTCGGTGTCGTGGCTGACCTGGAAGTCCAGGCGGGGCTTCGCGGACGCCGGGACGCCGGTGAGGTCGATGGTCCTGCTGAGCCGGGCCCAGGTGCCGTCGGCGTGCTTCACCGCCGCGAAGGCGGTGCCCTCGGCGGGCTCGAAGGGGGTGCGGACGCCCGGGTAGTCGCCGGCGGAGGCGCTGCTCGCGAACTGCGGGAAGTCCTTCGGCTTCAGGATGTCGGAGGTGACGGTGTACGCGCCGGCGTCGTCCAGCGGGTTGCCCGGGGCCGCGCCGAGACCGGCCCGTACGCCTCCGAAGGCGCCCGCGCCGGCGAAGGCGGACGGGTCCTTCAGGCCGGCGCGGTGGTGGGCGCCGAGGTAGTACTGGGCGAAGTCGTTGGTCTCGGCCGCGCCGACCCGGGTGAGCCCGCCGGCCTTCTCCCCGGCGTTGACCAGCTTGCCGCCCTCGTTGAGGTAGGAGCGGACGGCGAGCTCGGCGCCCCCGGAGGGGCGCTGGGCGCCGGTGTACCAGACGACGGCGTCGAAGTGGGAGAGGACGCCGAGGGCGTCCGGGGCGCCCTGGACGGCGACGTCCCAGACGGCGGCCCTCCGGCCGTTGTCCGCGAGCGCCTTCACGTAGGCGGCGGTGTGGCGTCCGGCGGTGGTGCCGCCCTCGTCGGCGAGGACGAGGACGTCGCCGCGGGCCCGTTCGGCCACCTCGTAGGTGAAGGGGGCGGAGGCGGTGGCGCGGCCCTCGCGGGTGCGGGCGGTGAACCGGACCTCGACGGAGTCGCCGGGCCGGGCGCCCCCGACCTCGGCGCGGTACTCGTCGAAGTAGAGGTTGTCCTCGCCGCCGTAGGTCTCGCCGCCCTTCCAGGCACGGAGTTCCTCGCGGTGGACGCGGCCGCCGTTGATCCGGTATTCGAGCGTCTTGCCGCGCAGCGACTTGCGGGCGGTGACGGCGACCTCCTGCTCCCCGCCGCGGGCGTAGGAGGTGGCGAAGGCCTTCGGGGTGAAGTCGGGGGCCTCGACGCCGACCGGGGAGACGGGCCGGTCCGGGCGGGCGGAGGACTCGGCGACGGCGAGCGCGAAGGGCACGTTCTTGGCGAACTCCGCCCGGATCAGCTTCTCGTCGTCGGGGAAGGTGAAGACGGAGGCGCAGTCGGCCGGGTTCCAGGCGTCGTTCGGGTCGACCCGGGAGGCGGTGGCGCAGGTGGACATCTCCGGGGTGAACATCTGCATGCCGTTGACGTTGGCGGCGTGACCGTCGGCCTCGCCGTTGGTGGTGTACAGCTCGGAGGAGACCTGCGGCCGGTAGCCGGGCACGGCGGAGTTCTCCGGGGTGCCGGCGAGGGCCCTGAGGGCCACGTCGTCGGGGGTGTCGGTGGCGACCTGCCAGCCGACGCCGTACAGCAGGAGCTGGGCGGCGGAGTGGTAGTTGATGCCGTACGCGAAGCCGATGCGCTTCTGGAAGGCGTCGACGGCCCTGGTCTCGGGCTCCGACATGGGGCCCTTGCCGCGGAAGGTCTCGTCGGCCGGGTCGGGGGACGAGCCCTCGTTGTCGTGGCCCCACTTGTAGGCGAAGTTGCGGTTGAGGTCGACGCCGTCACCGGGGCCGGTCCGCCCGTCGCCGTCGTTGTCGCGGAGGTTCTTGCGCCACTGGCGGTTGGCGGGGTCGGCGTGGGTGTGGTCGTAGCCGTCCGGGTTGGCGGAGAGCACGAACCACAGCTCGGTGGTGTCGACGATCCGGGTGATCCGCTCGTCCTTGCCGTAGCCGTCGAGGTAGTGGTGCATCAGCCGCCGGGTCATCTCGGGGGTGATCCACTCGCGCGCGTGCTGGTTGGACATGTAGAGCGTGGCGGGCTTCGACCCGTCCCCGGCGCGCCGGGCGCCCTTGCTGACCTTGAGGGCGAGGATGTCCTGCCCCTTGAGGGTCTTGCCGATCGAGACGACCTTGGTGAGTCCGGGGTGGGTCCGGGCGGTGTCCAGGATCTCCTGCTTGAGACCGCCGGGGCCGCCGTACGGGCGGAAGACGCCGTCGCCGGCGGCGGCGACCCGCTTCTCGGCCCGGTCCGACAGGGCGTGCTCGGCGAGCTCGACGCCCCGGCCGCGCAGCTGTCCGGCCTGGTCGCCGGTGAGGAAGAGCTCGACCGTGGCGGTGCCCTTCGCGGGCACCCGCTCGGTCAGCTCGTGGGCGTCGGCCCCGGCTTCGAGGAGGAGCGGAACCTGCTCCTTGGTGACCTCGGCGTGCCATACGGAGAGGGCGTCGGCGTTCCGGTCGTCCGGCCGCGCTCCGGCGACGGGCGCCGCCGCGGCTCCGGCGATCAGCAGTGAAGCCGCGGCGAGGATCGATCCCGCTCTGCGTCTCATGGGCTCCCCTTGGTGTCGGGTGTCGTCCGTCTCGAAGGTGAACAGGTCTCGCGGGTGGGACGGGTCTCACGGAAGAACAGACGACAGACTCATCGGCGCCCGGAGGGGCGTCAAGGGTGCCTCCCGGCGCGTCGCGCACGCCGGGAAAGGAAACTGCCGGTGCGTCAGAAACGCACCGGCAGTGAAGGGTTGACCGGAAATCGATCAGGATCCGCCCGGGCTCAGCCGACCAGGCTGTCGTCCAGCTCCTCGGTGAGGTTGGACTCGGTCCCGGGGATGCCCAGGTCCTGCGCCCGCTTGTCGGCCATGGCGAGCAGCCGGCGGATCCGGCCGGCCACCGCGTCCTTGGTCAGCGGCGGGTCGGCGAGCGCGCCCAGCTCCTCCAGGGAGGCCTGCTTGTGCTCCATGCGGAGCCGGCCGGCGGCGGCGAGGTGCTCGGGCACCTCCTCGCCCAGGATCTCCAGGGCGCGCTGCACCCGGGCCCCGGCGGCGACCGCGGCGCGGGCCGAGCGGCGCAGGTTGGCGTCGTCGAAGTTGGCCAGACGGTTGGCGGTGGCGCGGACCTCGCGCCGCATCCGCCGCTCCTCCCAGGCGAGCACCGACTCGTGCGCGCCGAGCCGGGTGAGCAGGGCGCCGATCGCGTCGCCGTCGCGGACGACGACCCGGTCCACGCCCCGTACCTCGCGGGCCTTCGCCGCGATGGAGAGCCGGCGGGCGGCGCCGACCAGGGCGAGGGCGGCCTCCGGGCCCGGGCAGGTGACCTCCAGGGAGGAGGACCGGCCGGGCTCGGTCAGCGAGCCGTGCGCGAGGAAGGCCCCGCGCCAGGCGGCCTCCGCGTCGCAGGTCGCGCCGGAGACCACCTGCGGGGGGAGGCCCCGGATGGGGCGGCCCCGGCCGTCCACCAGACCCGTCTGGCGGGCGAGCTGGTCGCCCCCGGCCACCACCCGCACCACGAAGCGCGAGCCGCGCCGCAGTCCGCCGGGGGCCATCACGATCAGTTCGGAGCTGTGCCCGAAGATCTCCAGGATGTCCCGCTTGAGGCGGCGGGCCGCCATCGCGGTGTCGAGCTCCGCCTCGATCACGATGCGTCCGCTCACCAGGTGCAGCCCGCCCGCGAACCGCAGGATCGACGAGACCTCTGCCTTCCTGCAGCAGGTCCGGGTGACGGGGAGCCGGGAGATCTCGTCCTTCACCGCTGCCGTCATCGCCATGGGCCGATCCTTCCATGCATCCGAAAAATACGGTCGTACGCGGCGGCCAGCAGCTCCGGGTCGTGCTTCGCGGAGCCGTCGGGCCGGGCGACCGGCGCCAGCTCGACCGCGGCGCCGAACCGCTTGGCGGCGTCGGCGAGGGAGTCGCGGTCGGGCACGGCGGCCTCGTCGGCCAGCACCACGTCCAGGGCGAGTTTAGGGGCGTGTCGCCCCAAAACCTCCAAATGACGCTGCGGGGAGAAGCCGTCGGTTTCTCCGGGCTGCGGCGCGAGGTTCAGGGAGAGCACCTTCCGGGCCTTGGTCTCGGCGAGGGCGTCGAGGAGTTCGGGGACCAGGAGGTGCGGGATCACCGAGGAGAACCAGGAGCCGGGCCCCAGGACGACCCAGTCGGCGTCCAGGACGGCGGCGACGGCCTCGGGGACGGCCGGCGGGTCGTTCGGCACGAGGTGCACGGACTGCACCTCGCCGGGGGTGAGCGCCACGGTCGCCTGGCCGGCCACGGTGTCCACGTCGTCCGGCCGCTCCGGGTCGTGGCCCTTGACCAGGGCCTGGAGCTCCAGGGGCACGGCGGACATGGGCAGCACCCGGCCCTGGGCGCCGAGCAGCAGGCCCACCAGGTCGAGGGCCTGCACGGGGTCGCCGAGCTGCTCCCAGAGGGCGACGATCAGCAGGTTGCCGACGGCGTGCCCGTTGATCTCGCCCTTGGACTGGAAGCGGTGCTGGATGACCCGGGCCCAGGTCTGGCCCCAGTCGTCGTCGCCGCAGAGCGCGGCGAGCGCCTTGCGCAGGTCCCCGGGAGGGAGTACGCCCAGCTCCTCGCGGAGCCGGCCGCTGGAGCCGCCGTCGTCGGCGACGGTGACGACGGCGGTGAGGTCGCCGGTGATCCGGCGGAGGGCGGCGAGGGAGGCCGAGAGGCCCATGCCCCCGCCCAGCGCGACGACCTTCGGCTGGGCGCCGCGTCTGCGGAGCGTGCGCCGCACCGTGAGGGTGGAGGCACGCCGGCGGTACGGCTTCACTCGCGCCCCATGTCCCGGTGCACGACGACGGTCTCGACCCCTTCGGCGGCGAGGCGGGCGGCGAGGCGCTCGGCGGTGGCCACCGAGCGGTGCTTGCCGCCCGTGCAGCCGACGGCGATCGTCACGTACCGCTTGCCCTCGCGGCGGTAGCCCGCGGCGATCAGCTGGAGCAGCTCGGTGTAGCGGTCCAGGAACTCCTTGGCGCCGGGCTGGTTGTAGACGTAGTTCGACACCTCCTCGTTGAGGCCGGTGAAGGGGCGCAGCTCGGGGACCCAGTGCGGGTTCGGCAGGAAGCGCATGTCCACGACGAGGTCGGCGTCGACGGGGAGGCCGTACTTGAAGCCGAAGGACATCACGGTGGCCCGCAGCTCGGGCTCCTCGTCGCCGGCGAACTGGGCGTCCATCTTGGCGCGCAGCTCGTGGACGTTGAGGCTGGAGGTGTCGATCACCAGGTCGGCGTCGCCGCGCAGCTCGCGCAGCAGGTCGCGCTCGGCGGCGATGCCGTCGGTGATGCGGCCGTCGCCCTGGAGCGGGTGGGGCCTGCGGACCGACTCGAAGCGCCGGACCAGGGCCTCGTCGGAGGACTCCAGGAAGACGATCCGGCGGGTGACCTGCTTGGCGTCGAGGTCGGCGAGGGACTCCCGCAGGTTGTCGAAGAACTGCCGGCCGCGGACGTCCACGACGACGGCGATCCGGGCGACGTTGCCCTGGGAGCGGGCGCCGAGCTCCACCATGGTGGGGATCAGCGCGGGCGGCAGGTTGTCCACGACGAACCAGCCGAGGTCCTCCAGACACTTCGCCGCGGTGGACCGGCCGGCCCCCGACATGCCGGAGATGATCACCAGCTCGGGGATGGCCGCCTCGGCGCCGTTGTCGCCGGGGGTCTCCTTGGTGCCCGTACTCACGTGTCCTGCTCCGTCTTCTCGGTGGTGCTCGTCGTGCCGTGCGCGCGCGGCCGTGCCGTGACGTCCGCGTCGTCCTCCATGATCTCCCCCGTCGCCGTGTCGACGGCGGGGGCGGGGGCCGGCGGGGCGGGAGCCGCGTCGTCCTCCATGATCTCCCCCGTCGCCGTGTTCACGGCGGGGGCGGCGGGGGTCGCCCGGGCCAGGGCCACGACGACCGCCTCCGCGGTCTTCCGGCCCATGCCGGGGACCTCGCAGATCTGCTCGATTGTCGCCTGCCGGAGCCGCTTCACCGAGCCGAAGTGCTTGATCAGGGCCTGTTTCCGGGTCTCCCCGAGGCCGGGGACGGCGTCGAGGGGCCCGGTCCTGAGGCGTTTCGTCCGCTTGGACCGCTGGTAGCGGATGGCGAAGTCGTGAGCCGTGTCACGCACCCGCTGGAGAAGGTACAGGCCCTCGCTGGAGCGGGGCAGCACCACCGGGTCGTCGTCGCCGGGCAGCCAGACCTCCTCCAGGCGCTTGGCGAGGCCGCAGACCGCGACGTCGTCGATGCCCAGCTCGTCCAGGGCGCGCTGCGCTGCGGCGACCTGGGGCTGTCCGCCGTCGACCACGACGAGCTGCGGCGGGTACGCGAACCGCTTGGGCCGCCCGTCGTCCTCGGGGTCCTCGGCCGGGACCTCGCCGTCCCCCCACTCCCCCGTCCGCTCCTTCTCGGCGAGGTAGCGCTTGAAGCGGCGGCCGATCACCTCGTGCATGGAGCGGACGTCGTCCTGACCTTCGAAGCCCTTGATCTGGAAGCGGCGGTACTCGCTCTTGCGGGGCAGTCCGTCCTCGAAGACGACCATGGAGGCGACGACGTCCTCGCCCTGGAGGTGCGAGATGTCGAAGCACTCGATCCGCAGCGGCGCCGAGTCCAGGTCCAGGGCCTCGGCGATCTCCTCCAGGGCCCGGGAGCGGGTGGTGAGGTCGCTGGCCCGCTTGGTCTTGTGGAGCACGAGGCCCTGCTGGGCGTTGCGCGCGACGGTCTCCATCAGGGCCTTCTTGTCGCCGCGCTGGGGCACGCGCAGCGAGACGAGGGAGCCGCGGCGGCCGGAGAGCCAGGAGGAGACGGCGTCGGCGTCCTCGGGGAGCGCCGGGACCAGGACCTCCTTGGGGACCGCCTCGCCGCTCTCCTCGCCGTACAGCTGCTGGAGGGCGTGCTCGACGAGCCCGGCGGTGTCGACGGCCTCGACCTTGTCGGTGACCCAGCCGCGCTGGCCGCGGACGCGTCCGCCGCGCACGTGGAAGATCTGGACGGCGGCCTCCAGCTCGTCCTCGGCGAGGGCGATCAGGTCGGCGTCGGTGGCGTCGGCGAGGACGACCGCGCTCTTCTCCATGGCCCGGCGCAGGGCGGCGATGTCGTCGCGGAGCCGGGCGGCCCTCTCGTACTCCATGTCCTCGGCCGCGATCGTCATCTGCTTCTCCAGACGACGGATGTACGTGCCGGTGCGGCCGGCCATGAAGTCGCTGAACTCCTCGGCGAGTTCCCGGTGCTCCTCGGGGGTGACCCGGCCGACGCAGGGCGCCGAGCACTTGCCGATGTAGCCGAGGAGGCAGGGGCGGCCGGCCGAGGAGGCGTTCCGGAAGACACCGGCCGAGCAGGTGCGGACGGGGAAGACCCGCAGCATGAGGTCGACGGTCTCGCGGATCGCCCACGCGTGCGCGTACGGCCCGAAGTAGCGCACGCCCTTCTTCTTGTGGCCGCGCATGACCTGGACGCGGGGGAACTCCTCGTTCATGGTCACCGCGAGGTACGGGTAGCTCTTGTCGTCCCGGTACTTGACGTTGAACCGGGGGTCGAACTCCTTGATCCAGGAGTACTCCAGCTGGAGCGCCTCGACCTCGGTGGACACGACGGTCCACTCCACGGAGGCGGCCGTGGTCACCATGGTGGCCGTGCGCGGGTGCAGGCTCGTGAGCGGCTGGAAGTAGTTGGCCAGGCGCTGGCGCAGGGACTTCGCCTTGCCGACGTAGATCACCCGGCGGTGCTCGTCGCGGAACTTGTAGACCCCCGGGGAGTCGGGGATCTGACCCGGCTTGGGGCGGTAGCTGGAGGGGTCTGCCATGCTCCCCACCCTACTGGCGGGGACCGACACTCCGACCGGGCGCGCGACCGCGCCCGGGCCCCGTGCGGGCGGGGCGGAGACCCGCCCGCACGGGGGCGTCAGGGCCGGGGCGCGGGCCCGGGGGACCGGACCCGCGCCCCGGGTCAGGCCGCCGGGCCGCTCCCGGCCGCCCGGCGGCGGCGTATCGCGGTCCCGGCCGTCAGGGCGAGGACCAGGGCGGCGCCGACGCCGGCCACGGTGGCGGCGGACGCCCCGGAGGCGTCCGTACGGGGCCCGGAGGCGTCCGTACGGGATCCGGAGGCGTCCGTACGGGATCCGGGAGCGGCCAGGGGCGCGGGAGCCGCCTGCACCGGGGCCCCCTGCGGCCCGTACCCGCCCGCCGCGCCCTTCCTCGCATAGGCGGAGCCGGGGAGCTTGTCGCCGTACGCCCGGGCGACCCGCTCCCGGTACGCGGCGAGGCTCGTCCCGTTCTTCCCCACGGCCCGCACCGCGTCCTCGTCCAGCGGGAGCACCTTCGCGCCCTTCTGGACGTACCAGGCGTCGATCTGGGGCTCGCGGAAGACGAGGCCGCCGGGCAGCAGGCGCCCGCCCCGCTCCGCGTACCGGATCTCGTCGTCGCCGGTGGCGATGTTCACCACCTGCCAGCCGTCCGCCCCCTCGACCGTCCACAGGGAGGCCTTCCGCCCGTCCGGGGCGACGGCCCGGCTGGCGCGGAACTCGACGCGGGCGATCGGGGCCCCGGCCTTCCCGGCGACGAAGTCCGGGGAGAGGATCCGGACGGGGACGGAGGAGCCCTCGACGCGCGGGGCGCCCCCGGCGTCCGGGACGCCTGCCGTACGTGCGGCCCCTGCCCCGGCGCCGTCACTGGCGAAGAACCGGGACAGCGTGTCCAGGGTCCCCGGCGCGGAGGCGGCCCGCTCGGGGGTGGGGGCGGACGGCAGGCTCTCGGCCGCGGTGGCCGGGACGGTCCCGAGGGCGACGAGGGCGGCGGCCGTCAGGAGCCCGGCGGCGGCGGCACGCGCGTGCGTGGTCGCGGCGATCACGGTGGTCACGGTCGTCACGCCCCGATCCGGTAGAGCGAGTGGGTCCAGGAGAAGGAGTTGTTGTCGACGTACCAGGCGTGCGAGGCCCAGTTGTAGCGGTCGCTGGAGGGCCAGGGGTCGCCCCAGTAGACCCAGCTGCTCGCGTCGTCGTAGCCGTAGATCACGTGCATGTGCCCGCCGCCGCTGGACCACTGGATGCGGGTCTCGATCGGCCGGTCGGCGTTGATCTCGGTCTGCACGGTGGGGTAGCGCAGCCAGCCGGTGACGTACGAGCCGGGGCGGACGCCGGCCCAGCTCAGTCCGGTCTGGACGTTGCCGAGGGTGGCCTGGTTGTTGGGGCAGTCGTAGCCCTGCTGCCGGTTGAAGGCGGCGTTGCAGAACTGGTTCTGGCTGTAGCCGCGGCCGAACCAGGTGGCGATGGTGTTGCCGGCCGCCGCCCAGCACCAGTTGCTCTTCTGCTGGGCCTGCATGGTGATGTTCAGGCGCTTGGAGGCGAGGGCCGCCTGGGCGAGGGCCGAGGCGCCCTCACCGGCCGGCGCGGCGGACGCCGAGGTGGTGGGGACGAGGAAGAGGGCGGCCGCGGCGAGCGCCGCGAGGTTCAGCTTTCTTCTGCGCATCGCGTTCCTCCCGGGTGGGGTGGGGGTGTGGAGGAGCGCGTCCGGACGCTGGTCAGGAGCATCTGCCGTTGTCCGGTCGGGGTCAACACGCTTCAATGCGGGGTGACATCGGACTGTGAACGGTGTGACCCGGGTGTGAACGGACGCCCTCGCCCCACCTGCCCGCCCGTCCCCGGCGGTACGACGGTCCGCTCCCCCACCGTGAACGTTCACCGAGGAGTCCTCGTGAGCCACACCGAGGCCGATCTTGCGCAGCTCCTGCACACCGGTCCCTTCCATCTGGCGCTGCGCACCGCGCTCGCCGTGCGCGGGCTGCCGCTCCAGCGGGTCCAGCACCATCTGGCGCACCGGGGCGTCCGGGTCGGGGTGACGAGCCTGAGCTACTGGCAGCAGGGCGCCCGCCGCCCGCAGCGTCCGGAGTCCCTGAAGGCCGTCCGGGCCCTGGAGGAAGTGCTCCAGCTCCCCGGGAACTCGCTGCTGCGGCTGCTGTCGGAGGACACGGCCGCCCGGTCCGAGGCGGAGCGCCCGGCGGGCCGCTCGTACCGCTCGCTGGTGGAGGCGTCCGGCTCGGTCGAGGAGCTGCTCGCGGAGCTGGAGTGCCCGACGGACGGGGGGCTGCACACGGTGGGGCACCACGAGCGGGTGCGGATCGGGGCGGGGCGGGAGCTGGTGGGGCGCGAGTCCCAGCACGTGGTGCGGGCGCACCGGGACGGGGTGGACCGCTATCTGGCCATCCACCACGGGGACCCGGGCTGCGACCCGTCGCGGGTGGTGGTGCGGGCGGTGGAGAACTGCCGGACCGGGCGGGTGCGGTGGCACGCCGGGACGGGGGTGCTGGTCGCGGAGCTGCTCTTCGACGCGCGGCTGCGGGCCGGGGACACGTACCTCTTCTCGTACGGCTTCGAGGACGGTACCGCGGGGGCGAGCGGCGAGTACGTGCGCGGGTTCAGCTTCGCGGGCGGGCAGTACGTGCTCCAGGTGCGCTTCGACGAGGCGGCGCTTCCGGTGCGGTGCCGGAGGTTCGCGCAGGCCTCGGCGGGGGCGCCGCGCGGCGGCCGTGCGGAGCTGACCCTGAGCGGCCGGCACCGCACGGTGCACGTGGTGGAGCAGGGGGTGCGTCCGGGGATCCTGGGGATCGACTGGGACTGGTCCTGAACCGTCCGTCCCGTCGGTCAGGCCTTGGGGGTCTCGGCGGCCTCGGGGCCGGCGACGAGCCTGCCGCCCTCGACGCGGATCGGGACCTCGGGGAGCGGGACGGTGGCCGGGCCCCGGAGCGCCTTGCCGGTCGTGGTGTCGAAGCGGCTGCCGTGGCAGGGGCAGTTGCCCTCGTTCGCCTCGACCTTGTCGAGGACGCAGCCCGCGTGGGTGCACTGGGCGCTGAAGGCCTTGTACTGGCCTTCGGCGGGACAGCTCACCACGAGGCGCTGCTCGCGGTAGAGCTTGGAGCCGCCGACCGGGACCTCGTCCGGGGCGCCGAGGGGGACCGGGGCGGTCGGGGTCGGGACCTCGGCGTGGCCGAGCTTGGACTCGGTGGAGCAGGCGGCGACCCCCAGCCCGGCGGCACCGGCGAGGGCGGCGCCTTTCAGTACGGTGCGACGGCTGGACTGGCCGGACATGAGCGCTCCACGGTGAGATCGGCGAGGACGACGGATCGGGGACAAGACACCCCAGCGGTGACCGAACCGACGATACCGGCGGGCCCCGCGCACGGGTCGCGGGGGCCGTGGGTACGAGCGGGGCCTCCGGGGCGGCGGCCCGCCCGTACCGGAGGAGCCCGACCTGGTACGGCTGGTGCCGGGCGAGCGGCCGGCGACGGCCCGCCCGTACCGGAGGAGCCCCGTACGCGTGGAGCGCGGGTACGACGACGCCCCCGGCACGGAGCCCCGCCGGGTGGGGCGGGGGTCCGTGCGCGGGGGCGCACCGGTCCGGCGGGGGCCCGGCGGGGCCCTGCCGGGTGACCCGGGTGGCGGTTCGGGTCAGGCCTTGCGGGCCCGGGTCGCCGTCTTCTTGGCCGCGGTCGCCCTGGTCGCGGCCGCCGTCTTCGCGGTGGCCGTCTTCTTGGCCGGGGCGGCCTTCGTGGTGGCGGCCTTCTTCGCCACCGCCGTCTTCCTCGCCGCCGTCTTCTTCGTGCCGCGCGCCGCCGGGATCACCGCGTCGCTGATCCGGTCGGCGCCGAGGATCTCGCGGAGGAACTTGCCGGTGTGGCTCGCCGGGACCGAGGCGACCTCCTCCGGTGTGCCCTCGGCGACCACCACGCCGCCGCCGCTGCCGCCCTCCGGGCCCATGTCGATGACCCAGTCCGCCGTCTTGATGACGTCGAGGTTGTGCTCGATGACGATCACCGAGTTGCCCTTGTCGACCAGACCGGAGAGGACCTTGATCAGCTTCGAGATGTCCTCGAAGTGCAGACCGGTGGTCGGCTCGTCCAGGACGTACACCGTGCGGCCCGTCGAGCGCTTCTGGAGCTCGGAGGCGAGCTTCACGCGCTGCGCCTCGCCGCCGGAGAGCGTCGGCGCCGGCTGCCCGAGGCGGACGTAGCCGAGGCCGACCTCGGTGAGGGTGCGCAGGTGGCGGGCGATGGTCGGGACGGCCTCGAAGAAGTCGAGGGCCTCCTCGATCGGCATGTTCAGGACTTCGGCGATGGACTTGCCCTTGTAGTGGACCTCCAGGGTCTCCCGGTTGTACCGGTCGCCGTGGCAGACCTCGCACGGGACGTACACGTCCGGGAGGAAGTTCATCTCGATCTTGATCGTGCCGTCGCCGGAGCAGTTCTCGCAGCGGCCGCCCTTGACGTTGAAGGAGAAGCGGCCGGGCAGGTAGCCCCGGACCTTGGCCTCCATCGTCTCGGCGAAGAGCTTGCGGACGTGGTCGAAGACGCCGGTGTAGGTCGCCGGGTTCGACCGGGGGGTGCGGCCGATCGGGGACTGGTCGACGTGCACGACCTTGTCGACGAGCTCGTCGCCGTCCACGCGCGTGTGCCGCCCGGGCACCGACTTGGCGCCGTTCAGCTCGCGCGCCAGGTGGGTGTAGAGGATGTCGTTGACCAGGGTCGACTTGCCGGAGCCCGAGACGCCGGTGACGGCGGTGAGGACGCCGAGCGGGAAGGAGACGTCGATGTCCCGCAGGTTGTTCTCGCGGGCCCCGTGCACGGTGAGCCGGCGCCCGGGGTCCACGGGCCGGCGGACGTCCGGGGTGGTGATCGACCTGCGGCCGGACAGGTACTGCCCGGTCATCGACTCCTCGTTGGCGAGGAGTTCCTTCAGGGAGCCGGAGTGGACGACCTTGCCGCCGTGCTCGCCTGCGCCGGGGCCGATGTCCACGACCCAGTCGGCGACCTTGATGGTGTCCTCGTCGTGCTCGACCACGATGAGCGTGTTGCCCATGTCGCGGAGCCGCACCAGGGTCTCGATCAGCCGGTGGTTGTCGCGCTGGTGGAGGCCGATGGAGGGCTCGTCGAGCACGTAGAGCACGCCGACCAGGCCGGAGCCGATCTGGGTGGCGAGCCGGATGCGCTGGGCCTCGCCGCCGGAGAGCGTCCCGGCGGCCCGGTTGAGCGAGAGGTAGTCGAGGCCGACGTCCACGAGGAAGCGCAGCCGCTCGTTGACCTCCTTGAGGACCCGCTCGGCGATCTTCTTGTCCCGGGCGTTGAGCGTGAGCCGGGAGAGGAACTCGGCGCAGTCGCTGATGGACATCGCGGAGACCTCGGCGATGGACTTGTCCATGACCGTGACCGCGAGGACGATCGGCTTGAGCCGGGTGCCCTCGCAGGTGGGGCAGGGCACCTCGCGCATGTAGCCCTCGAAGCGCTCGCGGCTGGAGTCGCTCTCGGCCTCGGTGTGGCGCCGCTTGACGAAGGAGACGGCTCCTTCGAAGGCCGGGGTGGTGTACGCCCGCTCCCGCCCGTACCGGTTGCGGTAGCGGACCTCGACCTGGGTCTTGTGGCCGTGCATCAGCGCCTTCTTGGCGCGCTGCGGCAGCCCCGCGTACGGGATGTCCGTGCGGAAGCCGAGGGCCTGGGAGAGGCCGCCGATGAGCCGGCCGAAGTACTCCTTGGTGTGGCCGTGCGACCAGGGGTGGATGGCGCCCTCGTCGAGGGACTTGTCCTCGTCGGGGACGATCAGCTCCGGGTCGACCTCCATGCGGGTGCCGATGCCGGTGCAGTCGGGGCAGGCGCCGAAGGGCGAGTTGAAGGAGAAGGAGCGCGGCTCCAGCTCCTCGAAGGAGAGGTCGTCGTACGGGCAGTAGAGGTGCTCCGAGTACATCTTCTCGCGCTCGGGGTCGTCCTCGGGGAGGTCGACGAAGTCGAGCACGACCATGCCGCCGGAGAGACCGAGCGCGGTCTCGACGGAGTCGGTGAGCCGGCGCTTGGCGCTGTCCTTGACGGTGAGGCGGTCCACGACCACCTCGATGGTGTGCTTCTCCTGCTTCTTGAGCGTCGGCGGCTCGCTGAGCTGGACGGTCGCGCCGTCGACCCGGGCGCGGCTGTAGCCCTTGGTCTGGAGGTCGGCGAAGAGGTCGACGAACTCGCCCTTGCGCTCGCGCACGAGCGGGGAGAGCACCTGGAAGCGGCTGCCCTCGGGGAGCTCCAGGACCCTGTCGACGATGGCCTGCGGCGACTGGCGCGAGATGGGGCGGTGGCACGCGGGACAGTGCGGCTTGCCGATGCGCGCGAAGAGCAGGCGGAGGTAGTCGTAGACCTCCGTGATGGTGCCGACCGTCGAGCGCGGGTTGCGCGAGGTCGACTTCTGGTCGATGGAGACGGCGGGCGACAGACCTTCGATGAAGTCGACGTCCGGCTTGTCCATCTGGCCGAGGAACTGCCGGGCGTACGAGGAGAGCGACTCGACGTACCGGCGCTGCCCCTCGGCGAAGATCGTGTCGAACGCGAGGGAGGACTTGCCCGACCCCGAGAGCCCGGTGAAGACGATGAGGGAGTCACGCGGGAGATCGAGGGAGACGTTCTTGAGGTTGTGCTCGCGAGCGCCACGGACGATGAGACGGTCGGCCACGCCGGTCCGCACCTTTCTTGAGAGAGCGGATGTGCCTACACACCAACAACCGGGGACGCCGGATGCTTCCATCGAGCGTATAGCACGCACATTCGATTTCCGGTCTTCCGGAGACCTCTTCACCCGAACGAGTGGTCCGGCCCGGTCGGCGCTAAGGTCGGCGCCATGATCGACCACGAGCGTGACCTTGTTTCCGTACGGGAGGCGACCGATCGGCTCCTGGACGCCGCCGCCTCCTGGGACAACGCCGCGACGGCCGAGCCGTCACGGCTTCCGGGCTGGACCCGCGGCCATGTCCTCGCCCATCTCGCCCGCAACGCCGACGCCCTGGTGAACGTCCTCGAAGGACGCCCCATGTACCCGGACGCCGCGACCCGCGAGGCCGACATCGAGCGCGACGCGTACCGCCCGCTCGACGTGCAGCTCGCCGACGTGCGCGAGAGCGCGGAGCGGCTGCGGGCGGTGTGCGAGAAGCCCGCCGACTGGAGCCGGACGGTCGAGCTGCGCAACGGCGTCACCGACAGCGCCTCCCGGGTCCCCTTCCGCCGCTGGGTGGAGGTGGAGCTGCACCACGTCGACCTCGGCGCCGGCTACGACCTGGAGGACCTGCCGGAGGAGTTCGTCCTGCGGGAGACCGAGTTCCTGGCCGACCGCTGGTCGGGGCGGCCGGAGGTCCCCCCGGTGACGCTCGGCCTCGGACAGGACGGGTCCGGCCCCACCTGGCGGACCGGCGGCACCGAGGGGACTCCCGTCGTCCTCGCGGGCACCGGCCCCGAACTCCTCGGCTGGCTGTCCGGCCGCGGCGACAAGGGCGCCCGCCTCGTCATCCTCTCCGGCGACGGCCTCCCGGAGCTGCCCCCGCTATAGGCTGAGCGCATGACGTACAGCGGAGTGGTGAAGGTCGGCGGCCCTGCGGACGTGCACGAGCTGGCGGACCTGATGATCTCGAAGGTCGCGGTCGGTCCGATGGAGAACAACGCGTACCTGCTGCGCTGCCGGGCCACCGGCGAGCAGCTGCTGATCGACGCGGCGAACGACGCCGGGACACTGCTCACGCTGATCGGTGACGACGGCGTCGGCGCCGTCGTCACCACCCACCGGCACGGCGACCACTGGCAGGCCCTGGCCGAGGTGGTCGCCGCGACCGGCGCGCGCACCTACGCGGGCGCGTACGACGCGGAGGGCATCCCGGTCGCGACCGACGTGCCCGTCGAGGACGGCGACACGATCCGGGTGGGCCGGGTCGAGCTGACCGCCCGCCGGCTCGTCGGCCACACCCCGGGCTCGATCGCCCTCGTCTACGACGACCCGCACGGCCACCCCCACGTCTTCACCGGCGACTGCCTCTTCCCCGGGGGTCCTGGCCGGACAACGAACCCGGAGGAGTTCGGCTCCCTCATGGGCGATCTGGAGACCAAGGTGTTCGGCGCCCTCCCGGACGAGACCTGGGTCTACCCCGGCCACGGCAACGACACCACCCTCGGTGCGGAGCGCCCCCACCTGGCGGAATGGCGCGCGCGAGGCTGGTAGTCGCGGGGCCCGTTGCGCAGCCGACGGCACACCCGCACCGAGGTGAAGCCGAAAGCCCTCGGCTGTCTCTATGAATTCCGGACGTTTCTCCCATTGATGGCCTGAACGCCGATTCAGGACTGTTCAGGTGACAAACCGGTCATCCACGGAACTCCCAGTGACTTCGCCATCACGCTCCGCCTAGATTCAGCCGTGGCCCGGGCCAAAGGCCCATTCACCGCATTTGGGGGGACTCGCATGCCCGACATCGACCTCGGAGTGGCGACGGACTGGGACGAGGGGGACACCCACGGCCGAGTGAAGCTGCGGCAGAACCAGGTCTACCCGAACTCGCCCAAGAAGGACGTGCTCATCAGTTCTCCCGTGAGCATCGAGCTCTCGGTGAACTCGAACCACTCCACCTCCCAGGAGGCGGACAAGATCTACTTCACGACCCATCACGGCTCGACGAAGAAGATCATCGCGGTGCTCGACTCCGACGGCAACCTGCACATCGCCGGCCGCCTGATCACCGAGCAGAAGGACCTCCGCTACTAGCGGCTGTCCGCTCTGCGCCAGGCGACGGGGCCGCGCTCCAAGCAAGCTGGCATCCGTCCGCCACCCGCACGGCAAAGGTCCCGCTCGACCCGACACGGTCGCGCGGGCCCCTCTCGTGTCCGCGACTCGACCGGGGTCCACGGATCCGTCCGGACAGAAGTGGCGGAGCCGGCCGGCCCCCGCCCCCAGGCGACGGCTGAGGGCTGACAGCCGACGGCTGACGGCTGGTGGCTGACGGCTGACGGCTGACGGCTGACGGCTGACGGGGAAGCGCCCCTCCCCCGGCGGCGTGGGCAACACCCACCAGGACCCGGCGGCCTTCGCGAGCCTCCTTCACGACGTGGAGACCAAGCTCTTCGAGGTCCTTCCGGACGAGTCCCGGGTCTATCCGGGCCACGGCAAGGGCATCACGCTCGGTGACGAGCGTCCCCGCCTCGGGGAGTGGCGCGAGCGCGGCTGGTGACCCGAGGGCGGACGGAGGGCGCGCGCCCCATCAGCGGCGCGCTCCCGCACGCCCCCGTAGCCGGGGTGATCGGCGGGTAGATCGCGGGACATGCACCGCCGTCACTCTCCGTCGCCCCCCACCGGCCCTTCGATGGGCCGGATCGCCGCCGCCTCGCTGGTCGGCACCGCCATCGAGTTCTTCGACTTCTACGTCTACGGGACCGCCGCCGCCCTCGTCCTGGGGCCGCTCTTCTTCCCGAGCTTCTCCCCGCTCGCCGGGACCCTGGCCGCCTTCGGCACCTTCGCCGCCGGGTTCGTGGCCCGGCCGCTCGGCTCGGTCCTCTTCGGCCACGTCGGCGACCGGTACGGCCGGCGCCCGGTCCTCTTCGCCTCCCTGCTCCTGACCGGCTGCGCCACGGTCGCGGTCGGCTGCCTCCCCACGTACGCGACGCTCGGCATCGCCGCCCCCGTGCTGCTGCTCCTGCTCCGCTTCCTCCAGGGGCTCGGCCTGGGCGGCGAGTGGGGCGGTGCGGTGCTGCTCACCGCCGAGCACGCTCCGAAGGGCCGGCGCGCGCTGTGGGCGAGCTTCCCGCAGATCGGCCCGGCGGTCGGCTTCCTCCTGGCGAACGGGGTGATGCTGGGGCTCACGGCCGGGCTGAGCGACGCGGAGTTCCGCTCCTGGGGCTGGCGGGTGCCGTTCTGGGCGGCGGGGCTGCTCGCGGCGGGCGGACTGCTGCTGCGCTCCTCGCTCGCGGAGACCCCGCAGTTCGAGGAGCTGTCCGCGTCCGGGCGGCGCGCGGGCGCCCCGCTGGCCGAGGTGGTCCGGGACCACTGGCGGCTGGTGCTGCTGACGGCGGGCGCCCTCGCGGTCGGGTACGCGGTCTTCTACGCGGTCTCCACCTGGGCCCTGGCCTACGGCACCGGGCGGCTGGGTCTGAGCGGTCCGGTGATGCTGGGCTGCGTCATGGCGGCGGTGGCGGTGATGGGCGCGGTCACCCCGCTCGCGGCGCTCCTCGCCGACCGCTGGGGCCGCCGGACGCTCTGCCTGGCCGGGTGCACGGGCTGTGCGCTCTGGATGTTCCCCATGGTGGCGCTGCTGCACACCGCGCGGCCGCCGCTGATGTTCCTCGGCTTCCTGGGCGCGCTGCTGGCCTTCATCACGATGTTCGCGGTGGTCTCCGCGTACCTGCCGGAGCTGTACGAGCCCCGGGTCCGCTGCACGGGCGCGGCCGTCGGCTACAACCTCGCGGGCGTCCTCGGCGGCGCCCTGACTCCCCTCGCGGCCACCGCGCTCTCCGAGGGCGCTCCGGGTCCGCCGTGGGGCGTGGCGGCGTATCTGACGCTGGTGGCCCTGGTCAGCCTGGGCTGCTTCGCGCTCCTTCCGGAGACCCTGCCGGCGCGCGCTCCGGCGAAGGAGCCCGCGCCCGCCTGAGACCGACCGGGACCGGGGCGCGGAAACGGCGAAGGCCGGCCGGGGAGGGGGTTCCCGGGCCGGCCGTCGCCGTGTGCGTCGCGTCAGGCGCCGATGCTGTCCTTCTCGGTGCCGTCGGCGTCGGCCACGCTCTGGGCGGCCTCCCGCTCGGCCTGCCGCTTGGAGGCGATCAGGCTGGTGATCGTGGTGATGATCAGAACACCGCAGATGACCGCGAGGGAGACCGGGATGGAGATCTCCGGGACGTGGACCCCGGACTCGTGCAGGGCGTGCAGCACCAGCTTGACGCCGATGAAGCCGAGGATCACCGACAGGCCGTAGCTGAGGTGGACCAGCTTCTTGAGCAGGCCGCCGATCAGGAAGTACAGCTGCCGCAGACCCATGAGGGCGAAGGCGTTGGCGGTGAAGACGATGTACGGGTCCTGGGTGAGGCCGAAGATCGCCGGGATGGAGTCGAGGGCGAAGAGGATGTCGGTGGTGCCGATGGCCAGCATGACGACCATCAGCGGGGTCATCACCCGCTTGCCGTTGACCCGGATGAAGAGCTTGGTGCCGTGGTACCGGTCGGCGACGCCGAACTTCTTCTCGATGCTCTTGAGGAGGCGGTTCTCCTCGAACTCGTCCTCCTCCTCGTCGGAGCGCGCCTCCTGGATGAGCTTCCAGGCGGTGTAGATCAGGAACGCGCCGAAGATGTAGAAGACCCAGGAGAAGCTGGCGATGATCGCGGCGCCGGCGGCGATGAAGATCGCGCGGAGCACCAGGGCGATCAGGACGCCGATCAGCAGCACGCGCTGCTGGAGGTGCGAGGGCACCGAGAACTTCGCCATGATCAGGACGAAGACGAAGAGGTTGTCGACACTGAGCGACTTCTCGGTGATGTATCCGGCGAAGAACTCTCCGGACGCCTGGGCGTTGCCGAAGAACAGCAGACCGATACCGAAAAGTACCGCGAGCACGATCCAGACGATCGTCCAGATCCCGGCTTCCTTGACCGACACGTCATGGGGCTTGCGCCCGATGAAGAAGTCGGCACCGATCAGGGCACACAGACCGAGAATGGTCAGGACCCACATGGTCGTTGAAACGTCCATTGCGCCTCCGGCGTCGTACGGCTACTTGATCAGCGTCGTCGCTGCCGGAGGTCTCTTCCACCCGAGCGGCGGGCTGACCGCCGCCGGGCCGACGCCCCGGGATCGGATCACTGGGATCCCTCCGTACTGACGGGCACGCCGCGCTTGGGGAGTACTCCCCTCCGCGTGAAGAACACTACCCGAAACACCAAGAGAAGGTAAAGGGCAGGCTAAAGGGCCATCAAAATGCCAGGTCAGAACCTCTTTCCCCGGCGGGCGGCCGCCACCTCCGCGAGGACCTGCCGCAGGACCCCGCTGCCCGGCGGGAGCACCGGCGGTTCGTACGACCAGGCGTGCCCCACCCACGGGTCGGCGAGGTGGTCGTCGGGGACGGGGGTGAGCCGCAGCAGCGAGCGCCACAGGGGGTCGAGGAGCGGCCCGTACGCGGCCGCGTCCGCCCGGTCCGCCACCATCAGCAGATGGACGCCGACCGAGGGCCCCTCGTCGGCGAGGTAGCGGAGCCGGGTGACCGCACGGTCGTCGAAGCCGTGCGGGAAGTCGTGCACGACGAGGAGCTGCCGGGCCGTGTCGAGGCCGGGCGGCAGCGCGTCGGCCGCGCCGGCCCGCACCGCCATCTGGAGCAGGTCGACCCGCTCGGTGAGCTGCTCCAGGACCGCCGAGACACCGGCCGCGCCCCGGGCCGGCGGGGCTGCGAGGACGCCCGAGTCCACGAGCGGCGCGAGGGACGCGGCACCCGCCCCGGCCGCGTCGAGGACGTGGACGGTGAAGCCGCCCGCCGGGTGCCCGGCGAGCAGCCGGGCCGTGTGCGCGACCGCGCTGTCCAGGGCGAGCCGCCGCAGCTCGGTCTCGTCGAGGAGACCGGCCGCCTCGGAGTGGCCCCGGCCGCTGTCCACCCACAGCCCGCGCTCCAGCGGCAGCCGGACGAGCATGGGGATCCGCAGCTCGGCCCGCTCGGGCAGGTGGAGGTCGCCGAGCCGGACGGCCATCGGCTCCTCGGTCGGGACGCGGTAGGCGTGCCAGACGGGGTTGTCCCAGCGGGCGTAGGCGGCCGGCAGGGCCGGCTCGACCACCTCGGACTCGGCCGCGAGCTGGGCGAGGTCCCGGTCGAGGACCGTCCGGGCCCGCTCCACCAGTTCGTCGTGCCGGGCCCTGGCGGCCGCCCGGGCGGCGTCGTTCGCACCCCCGTTTCGCGCGCGGTAGTCGGAGAGGGTCTGGTCGAGCTCGCGGTCGAGCCGGGACTCCGCGAAGTCACAGGCGCTGCGGTAGGCGGCGGCGGTACGGGCCAGGTCCTCGAACATCCCCCACACCTGGTTGTACAGGCGCTCGTCCATGGACCAGCCGGAGGCGTCCCCGGCGACCGGCGCGGGCGGGGCCTGCGGCGGGGACTGCGGGGGCTCCTGCGCGGCGGCGGGCCCGCGGCGGGGGTGGGAGTAGTCGATGGGGCCGCCCGGGGCCCGCGCGCCCGTGTCCGTACCTTGCGGCGGGGTCACCGGCACGGTCGGCGTCGGGTCGGAGACGACCGGCGGGAGCGGCGGGAGCGGGGGCTCTGAGGCCACCGGGGAGGCGGGGGCCGGGACGACCGGGGTGGCCAGGGGCGTGGGGTGGTCCGAACCGGCCGGAAGCTCCGGGGCCGGGACGACCGGGAGGGCGGGGTCCGGGGCCGCGGGGACCGCCGGGACTGCGGAGTCCGCCGGGCCTGCGGAGTCCGGGGCCGGGGGCGTCGACCGCGGCACCCGCTCCGGCTCGGGGACGCGCGGCTGCGGGGCGGTCACCGCGGGAGCGGGTCCCGACGCCGCCGCCAGGATGGCCGCGGCCGCGTCGGCGGGCCGCTCCAGGCCCTGGTCGCCGAGGAGGGCGGCGAGTCCGCCCTCGTACCCCTGGCCCATGGCGCGCACCTTCCAGGCGCCCTGGCGGCGGTACAGCTCCAGGGCGACGACGGCGGTCTCGCTGTCGAGCCCGGTGACGGTGTAGCTGGCGATCTCGCTGCCGTCGGGCCCCGCGACGGCGACGAACGGGGCGGCGACGGCTCCGAAGCGGGCGGCTCCGCCGTGTCCGGTCAGTGCCAGGAGGACCGAGATCCGGTGGACGGTGCCGGGCATCGCCCCGAGGTCGACGGAGAGGCGGTGGTCGGCCGCGGCGGCCCGGGGGACGTCGACGCCGGGAAGCGAGGGCGCGCCGGGGTGGGCGATCCACTCCGTGCCGGGGACCCTGCCCTCCCCGTCGGCGAGGGTGGCTCCGGCGAGGACCGGATGACCGGCCGACACCCGGATCTCCAGTCGGGTGTCGGGCAGGGGGTGGTTCTGCCCCCGGACCAGCTCGGCCGTCATCGACTCTGTCCCCTCGGTGCTTCCCCGGTGCGTTCTCGCGTGTCCGGTGCGGTTCCAACGGATCGTTCACGGGCCGTCCGGATGCAGGGCACCGGACGGGTCATGCGGGACAGCTCCCGGCGGCGGCTGCCTCCGGGAGCTGTGGGTGCGTGGTGCGCGGAGCGCCTACAGGTGCGGCAGGATCGCCGGCATCAGGTCCTGGAAGGTGCGACCGTTGGCCGGGTTGCCCAGGGCCGTCATCTGCCAGCCGGAACCGGCCCGGTGCACCTTCGCCATGATCTGGGCGGTGTAGCGGCCGCCGCCGTCGAGGGTGTAGCGCGCCAGCTCCTGTCCGTTCGTCTCGTCGACGAGCCGGCAGAAGGCGTTCTGCACCTCCTGGAAGGTCTGACCGGTGAAGGAGTTCACCGTGAAGACGATCTGGTCGATGTGGACCGGGATCCGCTCCAGGTCGACCAGGATCGCCTCGTCGTCGCCGCCCTGCCCGGCGCCGCCCACCAGGTTGTCGCCGGTGTGCTTGACCGAGCCGTCGTCGCTGACCAGGTGCCGGAAGAAGACCACGTCGACCGGCTGCTTGTCGGCGAAGAGCACGGCCGAGGCGTCCAGGTCGATCTCGCGGGTGCGCGAGCCGAACAGACCGCGGCGCGGCGCCGCCTGCCAGCCGAGCCCCATCCGCACCTGGGTGAGGCTGCCCCCGCCCTTCTTCTCCAGGCTGATGGCCTGACCCTTGGTCATGTTCACGGTCACGCGCGTGCCCCTCTCGTTGCGTTCCCCGCGCCCGCTGTCCGGTGCGTGCGGTTGTTCCGCACCCTACGCAGGGTCACTGACACCGCGGAGGGGCGGTCCGGTTTTGTGTCGGTCTTGCAACACACCGGGCCGCCCGCGGTCAGGCGAGGCCCGCCTCCTTCATCTGGCGCAACTCCTTCTTCAGCTCTCCCACCTCGTCGCGGAGCCGGGCGGCCACCTCGAACTGGAGCTCCACGGCGGCGGCGCGCATCCGGTTCGTCATGTCCTCGATGATCGCGGCCAGTTCGGTGGCGGGCCGGTCGCCGAGCTCGACCGTGGAGCCGGCCCCGCCCCGGCCCTTGGGCGCGTGCGCGGCGAGCGAGGGGACGGGGGCCTTGGCTCCCTTGCCCTCCTTCTCCTGCCGGTAGCCGGTGCCGAGCAGTTCCTCGGTGTCGATCTCCTCGCGCGCGATGGTCGCCGCGATGTCGCTGATCTTCTTGCGGAGCGGCTGCGGGTCGATGCCGTGCTCCGTGTTGTACGCGATCTGCTTCTCGCGGCGCCGGTTGGTCTCGTCGATGGCCTGCTCCATCGCCGGGGTGATCCGGTCCGCGTACATGTGGACCTGGCCCGAGACGTTCCGCGCGGCACGGCCGATCGTCTGGATGAGGGAGGTCCCGGAGCGCAGGAAGCCCTGCTTGTCGGCGTCCAGGATGGCGACCAGGGACACCTCGGGGAGGTCGAGGCCCTCCCGGAGGAGGTTGATGCCGACCAGGACGTCGTACTCTCCGGCGCGCAGCTCGCGCAGCAGCTCGATGCGGCGCAGGGTGTCGACGTCGCTGTGCAGGTAGCGCACCTGGATGCCGAGCTCCAGGAAGTAGTCGGTGAGGTCCTCGGCCATCTTCTTGGTGAGGGTGGTGACGAGGACCCGCTCGTCCCGCTCGGTGCGCAGCCGGATCTCGTGGACCAGGTCGTCGATCTGGCCCTCGGTGGGCTTGACGACGACCTCGGGGTCGACGAGGCCGGTGGGGCGGATGATCTGCTCGACGAAGCCGTCGCCGCGCGAGAGCTCGTACGTGCCGGGGGTCGCGGAGAGGTAGACGGTCTGGCCGATCCGCTCCTGGAACTCCTCCCACTTCAGCGGGCGGTTGTCGAGGGCCGACGGGAGCCGGAAGCCGTGGTCGACCAGGGTCCGCTTGCGGGAGGCGTCGCCCTCGTACATGGCGCCGATCTGCGGCACGGTCACGTGGGACTCGTCGATGACGAGCAGGAAGTCCTCGGGGAAGTAGTCCAGGAGCGTGTTGGGCGCGGAGCCGGGCTCGCGTCCGTCGAAGTGCATCGAGTAGTTCTCGATGCCGGAGCAGGAGCCGATCTGGCGCATCATCTCGATGTCGTACGTGGTCCGCATGCGCAGCCGCTGGGACTCCAGGTGCTTGCCCTGCTTGTCCAGCTCGGCGAGGCGGCCCTCCAGCTCGCGCTCGATGTCGTTGACCGCGCGCTCCATGCGCTCGGGTCCCGCCACGTAGTGGCTGGCCGGGAAGACGTACAGCTGTTCGTCCTCGCTGATGACCTCGCCGGTGAGCGGGTGGAGGGTGGAGAGGGCCTCGATCTCGTCGCCGAACATCTCGATGCGGACGGCCAGCTCCTCGTACACCGGGAAGATCTCGATGGTGTCGCCGCGGACCCGGAAGGTGCCGCGGGTGAACGCCAGGTCGTTCCGGGTGTACTGGATGTCGACGAAGCGGCGGAGGAGCTGGTCGCGGTCGATCTCCTCGCCGACCTTGAGCGGGACCATCCGGTCCACGTACTCCTGGGGGGTGCCGAGGCCGTAGATGCAGGAGACGGAGGCGACGACCACCACGTCCCGGCGGGTGAGCAGGGAGTTCGTCGCGGAGTGGCGGAGCCGCTCCACCTCCTCGTTGATCGAGGAGTCCTTCTCGATGTAGGTGTCCGACTGCGGGACGTACGCCTCGGGCTGGTAGTAGTCGTAGTACGAGACGAAGTACTCGACGGCGTTGTTGGGCAGGAGCTCGCGGAACTCGTTCGCCAGCTGGGCGGCCAGCGTCTTGTTCGGCGCCATCACCAGGGTGGGGCGCTGGAGCTTCTCGATCATCCAGGCGGTGGTCGCCGACTTGCCGGTGCCGGTGGCACCGAGGAGCACGACGTCCTTCTCGCCCGCGCGGATCCGCCGCTCGAGGTCGGCGATGGCCGTCGGCTGGTCACCGCTGGGCTGGTAGGAGCTGACGACCTCGAAGGGCGCCACCGTACGTTCGATCTTGGAAACGGGCCGCATGCAACCACCGTACGACCCGGCACTGACACTCGGGCGGTGATCGGCTCACCGCCCGGCCGCCGGGTGCCTCCTCACCAGTCCTGGGAGCGGTGCACGCCGTGGACCGCGGCGGCCCTGCGGGTGGCGCGGCGGGCGGGGCGGGCCGACCGGCCGGCGGGCACTCCGTAGTGGGTCGGCACGTGGCGCGGGGCGGGCACGCCGGGGCGGTGCACGGCCCGGACGGGGGTCCGCCGCCACTCGGGGTCGCCCATCACGAGCAGCGGGTCGAACATGACGACGACGGCGGCGAGGATGAGGAAGACGGCCGGGCCGATCAGCATCGGCAGGAGCAGCGAGGCGGCGGGCGCGGTGGAGGCGGCGGGGACCGCGGCTCCGTTCAGGTGGACGGTGACGGCGGCCATGGCGGTGTAGTGCATACCACTGACGGCGACGCCCATCACCAGGCTCGCGCCGAGACTGGCCAGAAATCCATGCACGGAGACGGCCGCCCAGAGGGCCGTGGTGGCGGCCACGACGGCGATGACCACGGAGAGGGCCACGGTCGCGGTGTCGTACTCGACGCGCCCGTGGAGGCGCATGCCGGCCATGCCGAGGTAGTGCATGGTGGCGATGCCGAGGCCGGTGATGGTGCCGCCGGTGACCAGGGTGAGGGCGGTCGCCCCGCGGTATCCGACGATGAGGATGCCGATGCCGACCATGAGGATGGCGACGCCCAGGCTGGCGAAGGTGATGGGCCGGTCGTAGTCGACCGGGGCCTGCTGGACCGAGAAGCCCATCATGGCGATGAAGTGCATGGTCCAGATGCCGGTGCCGATCGAGGTGGCGCCGAGGACGAGCCAGCCCGCCTTGAAGGTGTCGCGGTGGCGGAGGGATCTGGTGGTGCACCTCAGGCCGAGGGCGCCGCCGAGGCAGGCCATGAGGAAGGAGGCCACCGGAGTGACGAGCCCGTAGCTGAATCCGTCGACCGTGCCCTGCATGAGCGTGTGCCCTCCACCCCTGGTGCGACGTCGGCCGAAAACAGTCGGTCCCGCCGCCTTTTACTCCCCGGGGCGAGATTATGGCGCGCGGAAGTCGCGGCGACCATGTGACCGGGGATTCTCCCTCCGTGAGTCCGGAGCGAGACCGGTCCGTGATCTCGGTGGCGGTCCCGGGCGGTTCCCCGCGGCCGTGACCGGGTTGTCGGTGGGGGGTCGTAGCGTGGTCGGCATGGACATCGAAGCGGTGCCGGAGACGGGTCCGGCGGCGGGGGCGGAGGGCCGGGAGCGGGCCGTCCCGGTGGAGTGGGCGGTCGTGGGGAGCGCCGTCGGGCCGCTCTTCCTGGCGGCGACCGGGCGGGGGCTCGTGCGGGTCGAGTTCCACGCGGACGCGGCACGACGGGAACAGATGCTCGAACGGTTGGGGGCCCGGCTGGGCGCGGAGCCGGTGGAGTGCGCGTCGGGGCTGCTCGCGGAGCCGATACGCCGGCTGGAGCGGTACTTCGCGGGCGCTCCGGACGCGCTCGACCTGCCGCTGGACTGGAGCCTGACGAGCGGGTTCAACCGGCAGGTGCTGCGCGAGCTGGCGACCGGCGTCCCGTACGGGACGGTCGTCGGGTACGGGGAGCTGGCCAGGCGCGTGGGGCAGCCGGGCGCCGCACAGGCGGTGGGGGCGGCGATGGGTTCCAATCCGCTGCCGGTGGTGGTGCCGTGCCACCGGGTGGTGGAGAGCGACGGGGGGCTCGGCGGCTTCGGAGGCGGCCTGGAGACCAAACGGCGGCTGCTGGAGCTTGAGGGCGTGCTGCCGGCGCCGTTGTTCTGAGGGGCGCGGCGGGGACGTTCGTTCCGGGGGACGTGGCGGGGCGGGGGCGTTCGTTCCGGGGGCGCGGTGGGGCGGAGGTTTGCCGCGGGAGCCGTGCCGGGGACGGAGGCGTTTGTTCCGAGGGTCGCGCCGAAGGTGGGGACGTTCCCATCAGGTGGGACGGCTGGCACACTCTCGTAAGTGACCCAGACCCCCGGCGCCCCTGACTCCGCTCTGCCCGGCCACATACCCGGCCCCGGCCCCGCAACCGGCTCCGCCTCCACCTCCGTCACCACCGCCGAGCTGCCGGCGCTGCGTCGGCGCGTCCAGGCCGTGCTGATCGCCACCCAGATCCTCGGCGGCCTCGGGATCGCCATCGGGGTCGCGCTCGCCGCCGTCCTGGCCACGGAGGTCGGCGGCACCGAGGCGCTGGCCGGTCTGGCGTCGACGGCGACGGTGGCCGGACCCGCGCTGCTCGCCATGCCGCTGGCCGCCCTGATGGCCTCGCGGGGGCGCCGGGCGGGGCTCGTCCTCGCGTATCTGCTCGGGGCCGTGGGCGCCGGTGTGGTGGTGCTCGGGGCGGTCGTCGGGAGCTTCGCCCTGCTGCTCGCCGGGCTCGTCGGCTTCGGCGCCGGTTCCTCGGCCAACCTGGCGGCCCGTTTCGCCGCGGCCGACCTGGCCGAGCCGGACCACCGGGCCCGGGCGATCTCCACGGTGGTGTGGGCGACCACGATCGGGGCGGTGCTCGGGCCGAACATCGCGGCGCCCGCCGGGAAGAGCGTCGCGGGCCTGGGCGTACCGGCCACGGCGGGACCCTTCGTCTGGGCGGCCGGAGTCTTCGTGGTCGCGGCGGCCGTGGTGGCCCTGCTCCTCCGCCCGGACCCGCTCCTCACCGCCCGCGCGCTGACCGACGCGGACCCGGGCGGGAAGGAGGCGGTCGAGAGCCGCTCCCTGCGGGCCGGAATGCGGGCGGTACGGGAGTCCCCGCGGGCCCGCCTCGCCCTGGTCACCGTCGCGGGCTCGCACACCGCCATGGTGTCGATCATGTCGATGACCCCGGTGGCGCTCACCCACCACGGTGCGGACATCGAGCTGATCGGCCTCGTCATCAGCGGGCACATCGCGGGCATGTACGCCTTCTCCCCGCTGATGGGCCGGCTCTCCGACCGGCTGGGGCGCCTTTCGGTGATCGGGCTCGCGGTCGGCCTCATCGGCGCGGCGGCGCTCGTCGCGGGCACGGCGGGGCCGAGCCACGGCCGGGTCGCCCTGGGGCTCTTCGTCCTCGGCCTGGGCTGGTCGGCGGGGCTCGTGTCCGGTTCGGCGCTGCTCACGGACTCGGTGCCGCAGGCCGCCCGGGCCGCCGCCCAGGGGCTGTCCGACTTCATCATGAACACGGCCGCAGGGGTCGGCGGTCTCGTGGCGGGCCTGATCGTCTCCCGGGCGGGCTACGGGCCGCTGAACGCGATCGCCGCCTGTCTGCTCCTTCCGATGGCGGCGCTCGCCCTGCGAGGCGTCCTCAAGAAGGCCTGAACGGGTCTTCCGCGAGGGACGTTCCGTCAGCGCGGTGCCGCCGGGGATGAGGCTCCGGCGGCGCGGCGACGCGGGGCGCCCGTGCCGTAGGCCGGGGGTACCAGCGGATCGGAAGGTTTCCCACCAGACTCCGGCTCCCGGACGTCTCAGAGGCTGATGTGGTACGCCTTGCGCAGGGTCTCGTGGACGGTCCAGGTGGTCCGGTCGCCCTCGCGCAGCACGCAGGCGTCGCCGGGGCCGATCTCCAGGGTGTCCCCGCCCTCGACGGCGACGGTCGCCCGCCCGGAGACCACCACGAACAGCTCGTTGGCCTCGGTGTCGGTGACGACGCCGGGCGTGATCTGCCAGATGCCGCGCACCTGCTTGCCGTCGGCGGACTCCCACAGCACCTTGCCCGTCACCTCGGGCGTGCCGGAGACGATCTGGGCGGGGTCGAGCGGCTCCGCTTCGAGCTCCGCGTCGGGGATGTGGACGGCGAAGGAGGGCAGGTCATGTGTCGTCATGGGCGGTGACTGTAGCGGGGATCCCGGGGTCGTCCGAGGGCGGGACCACATGAAGGGCACGGCTCCCACCAGGGACGATGCCCGGGGCCGACGCTGTCGACGGAATCCGCACCGACGCTCCGGGGCGGCGGCGCAAGGGCGTCGCGACGGTCCGGGGCGGTGACCGGGGGCGGTCCGTGACGGATTCCGCAGGGGCTTCCGGAGGAACTGGCAGGAGGTCGCCAACAAGGTTTGCGGGGTTCGCGGGTGCGCCAGGAATGAGGCATGTCCACACACGTGTCCGAAGAGGTACGGGAAGCGCTCCACGAGGGCCGTCCCGTCGTCGCCCTGGAGTCGACGCTCGTCGCCCACGGCCTGCCGCGCCCGCGCAACCTCGCGGTGGCCCGTGAGCTGGAGGAGTTGGTACGGGCCGGGGGCGCCGTCCCCGCCACGGTCGCCGTGGTGGACGGCAGGGCCAGGGTGGGCCTGGACGAGGCGGCGCTGATACGGATCGCCGAGGACCCGACGGTGCGGAAGCTGGGCCACCGCGACCTGGCCCCCGCCCTGGCGACGGGCGCGACCGGCGCGACGACGGTCTCGGCGACGGCCTGGCTGGCGGACGCGGCGGGCGTCCGCGTGTTCGCGACGGGCGGCCTCGGCGGGGTGCACCGCGCGTGGACCGAGACGCAGGACGAGTCCGCCGACCTGCGGCTGCTCGCACGGGTCGGCACCGCCGTCGTCTGCGCCGGGGTCAAGTCGATCCTCGACGTGCCCGCGACGCTCCAGCGCCTGGAGACGCTGGGGGTGACGGTCGTCGGGTACGGCACGGAGCACTTCCCCGGTTTCTACCTCTCCTCCTCGGGCGAGCCCGTCGACTGGACCCTGCGGACGCCGGAGGAGGTGGCGGCGGTGATGCGCGCGCAGGACGGCCTCGAAGGCCCCCGGGCGGCGCTCGTCGTGGCCAACCCGGTTCCGGAGGCCGAGCAGTTGGACCCCGTGCTGCACGACCGGGTGCTCGCGGACGGCCTGGCGGCGGCGAAGGAGAAGGGCGTCACGGGCCAGGCGGTGACGCCGTTCCTGCTCGAATACCTGACGGTCCACACGGAGGGTGCGTCCCTGGAGGCCAACCTGGCGGCGATACGGGGGAACGTGCGGCTGGCGGCGAGGATCGCGAGGGCGTACGGGGCGGGCATGTCCGGCGCGGGAGGAGCGGGCGGCGGCACGCGCGGGGTAAGGCACGGTACGGAGGCGTACGACGGGGAGAGCGGCACGGAGGCGCACGCCGGAGAGGTGGGTGCGGAGGCGCAGGGCGGGGAGGCGGGTACGGGGGCGCACGGCGCGGGCCGCCGGTGAACCGGGCCGGGCGGGCGCTGCTCGTCGTCGGGGACGTGGTCACGGACGTCGTGGCCCGGCACGGGACCCCGCTCGCGCCGGCCACGGACACGGCGGCGGAGATCCGGACCCTGCCGGGCGGCGCGGGGGCCAACGCGGCCTGCTGGGCGGTGCGTTCCGGCGCCGGGGAGGTGCGGCTGCTCGGCCGGGTGGGGACGGACGCGGCCGACTGGCACGAGCGGGCGCTGCGGGCGGCGGGCGTGCGTCCCCTGCTCGTCCGGGACGCGGAGGCGGCGACGGCCACCGTCATCGCGCTCGTGGACGCCTCGGCGGAGCGCACCTTCCTGACCGACAGCGGTGCCGCGTTGCGCCTCTCCCCCGCCGACTGGTGTCCGGAACTGCTCGACGGCGTGGCCCGGCTGCACCTCTCGGGGTACCTGTTCTTCGCCGGTCCGAGCCGCGGGGCGGCCCGGCGGGCGCTGCGGGACGCCGGGGAGGCGGGGGTCGCGGTGAGCGTCGAC
The DNA here is from genome assembly GCA_000716465.1 of Streptomyces bikiniensis. Taxonomy (GTDB): domain Bacteria; phylum Actinomycetota; class Actinomycetes; order Streptomycetales; family Streptomycetaceae; genus Streptomyces; species Streptomyces bikiniensis. Next base: position 321,990 of record JNWL01000001.1, on the reverse strand, counting down.
CCGGCTTCGGCGGGGTTCCTGGCGGCGCTGGGCACCGACCGGTTCCTGGCCGCCGCGGAGGGGGCCGAGGTGCTGCTGCCCAACGCCGACGAGGCCCGGGTGCTCACCGGACACGCCGACCCGGAGCGGGCTGCGGCGGAGTTGAGCCGGCGCTTCCCGCTGGTCGTGGTCACCCTCGGGGCTGCGGGCGCGCTGGTCGCCGAGGACGGCGGGGTCACCGCGCGGGTGGCGGCGCCCCGGGTGCGGCCGGTGGACTCGACGGGCGCGGGCGACGCGTTCACCGGGGCGTTCCTGGCGGCCCGGCTCGCGGGTGCGGACCCGGCGAAGGCGGCGGAGGCGGGGTGCGGGGCGGGTGCGGAGGCGGTCACGGCGGTGGGCGGCAGACCACCGGTGCCGCCGACGGACGGCCGATCGGCCTCCTGAGGGGCGGCAGGTCCGGGGCGCCTACCGCCCGAGCCCCGTCCAGGCCGGGTGGCGCGGGTCGTCGGCACGCACGACGACGTCCGCCGTCCCGGCCGGGTCGACCTCCGTCTCGTACCGGGCGAAGGCGGGAAGCGTCCAGGGCTCCTCCGTGCGCCGGGCGAGGGCGGCGGGCGAGAGCCGCAGGTGCACGGCGAGGTCGAAGGGGAACCAGTGGCCGAGCAGGAAGGGGCCGTGCAGGACGAGAACGCCGCCGGGCGGCAGCGTGACGTACGGGCTGCGGGTGGCGCGGTCCGTGGCCGGGTCCCACAGGTCGGGCAGTACGCGCCCGGTGCCGCCGGGCTCCAGCGGGCCGAAGACCTCCCGCCACAGGGCGCCGGTGTCGGTCCATCCGCCGTAGTACGCGTCGGGGTCCTGCTTGCCGTACTCGTACCGGAGGGACGCGGGTCGCAGGAAGCCGTCCGTGCCCGCCAGGTGGACGGGGCGCCCGCGCGCCCGCAGGGCCTCGGCCAGCGCGGCGGCGAGTTCGGCGCCGGGCGCGGCGGGCGGCCCGTCGATGCCGACCTTGAGCCATGTGCCGCCGTCGCCGGGGGCGGACGCGTCGACGTGTCCGGCGAGCGCCTCCGCCAGCCGGTCCCAGGTGATCGCCTCGTACCGCATGCCCTCACTCTGCCCGTACGCACGGCGGACCGTCGTCACCGGGGCCGCGCAGCGGCACGCCGAGCCGGTCGGCGAGGGCCCGTGCGGTGGTGAGGGGTTCCGTCCAGGTGGCCTGCTGCCACTGTGCCAAGGGGAGCGGGCGCCCGGCCGGACCCGTGAGGGCGGCAGCGAGCACAAGGATCCAGCCCTGCGTGTCGCCGTCCCACTCCAGTTCCAGGGCGACGGGCGGCTCGGGCAGCGCGGCAGCCTTTCCGGCGAGGGCGTCCACGTCCTGGGGCGGCAGCGGTACGAGCCGGTCGGCGAGGATCTGCGTGCGTACGGCGGCGAGGTCGGCGCAGTCGTACAGGCCGGGCCGGGGCACGAGACCGGCGTCCCTCATCTCCTTGACCGCGTGCACCCTCATCCGCCGCACGACGAAGGCGTCCACGCGCTCGCGCGCTTCCTGGGGCAGGGCCGTCCACAGTTCGTGCGGTGTCATGGCTTGACCTTGCCATTGGCGTCAGCGTTCGACCATCGGATTCATGGACACCACCACACCCGCCAGGGTCGTCGTCGTCACGGGTGCGGGCACCGGCATCGGCCGGGCCACCGCACGGGCCTTCGCCGGACAGGGGGCGACCGTCGTCGCCGTCGGCCGCAGGGAGGGGCCGTTGCGGGAGACCGCCGGGGGCCGGCCCGGGATCCACCCGTTCGCCGCCGACGTCACGGCGGAGGGCGCAGCCGAGGAGATCGTCCGGGCCTCCCTGGACGCCCACGGCCGCCTCGACGTCCTCGTCAACAACGCCGGGATCGCCACGGGCGGCCCGCTCGGCACCCTCGACCGCTCCGTGATCGTCCCGCTCCTGGAGACGAACCTCGTCGCCCCGGTCCTGCTCACCCGGGCCGCCGTCCCCGCCCTCCGGGAGTCCCGGGGCGTGGTGGTGAACGTGTCGACGACCGTCGGGCAGCGCGGCTGGCCCGCCAACTCCCTCTATCCGGCGACCAAGAGCGCCCTGGAGACGCTGACCCGCTGCTGGGCGGTGGAGCTCGCGCCGGCCGGGGTCCGGGTGGTGGCGGTCGCCCCCGGACCGGTCGACACCCCGATCGGCCTGCACACGGGCCTGACCCCGGAAGAATCGGAAAAGGTGCGGGCCTGGCAGCTCGCGCACGTTCCGATGGGGCGGCTCGGCAGGCCCGAGGAGGTCGCGTGGGCGATCACCTCCCTCGCCGCGCCCGAAGCCTCCTTCACGACCGGCGCGGTGCTGCCCGTCGACGGGGGCGCGCTGGTCTTCTGAACGACCGGCCGCCGGGCCGTGGTACGACTGTGCGGGGAGGTGGCGCCCTTGCGCATCGGCGAACTGGCCCGGCTGACCGGGGTGTCGGCCCGGGCCCTGCGGCACTACGAGCAGGCGGGTCTGCTCACGTCGTCCCGGGCGGCCAACGGCTACCGGGTGTACGAGGAGGGCGCCGTCACGCGGGTGGCGAACGTCCGGTACCTGCTGAACGCCGGGCTCACCCTGGACGACGTGTCCGCCTTCCGCTCCTGCCTGGACGGGGACATGCCCTCGGCCCCGCCGTCCGCCCGCGGCCTGGAGATCGCCCGCGAGCGGCTGGCCGTGCTCGACGCGCGGATCGCGGCGCAGACCGCGGCCCGCGACCGCCTGGCGAAGGCCCTGGAGGCGGAGTCCGTCAGGACGTGAGGCCGGGGGCCGCGATCGAGACCGGCTTCGCCCCTTCGCGCTCCGACCCCGTCCCCGCCCCTTCGCGCTCCGTCCCCGCCCCCGTCCCTTCGAGTGCGGACCCCGTCCCCGCCCCTTCGAGTTCCGCCCGTCCCGACGCCACCGCCTCGGCGAGTGTCAACTCCCCGCCCGCGAGCGCCCGGCACGTCGCCGCGTCGGTCCGCAGCCGGGCGCCGGGCGCCTCCGCCGGGCCGTCCCCGTACGCCACGTCCCCGTCGGCCCCGACCCGTACGTGGAACTCCCCCTCGTCCAGGGTGACCTGGACGGTCCCCGCGCCCAGCTCCGCGAGCGCTCCGAGGAGCGGGATCGCGTACCAGTGCGCGCGCACGGCGTCGGTCGGGCGCGGCTCTCCCAGGTCGGGCGCGCCCCACGCGGCGAGGGCGCGCAGGACGGGCAGCAGGTCACGGCCGCGCGGGGTGAGTTCGTACACGGACGCCGAGGCGGGCGGGGGCAGTCGGCGGCGGGTGACGAGTCCGGCGCCCTCCATGTCCTTGAGGCGGCCGGCCAGCATGTCCGTACTGACGCCGGGCAGATCGGCGTGGAGGTCGGTGTAGCGGCGCGGCCCGGCGAGGAGTTCACGGACGACGAGCAGGGTCCAGCGGTCGCCGACGAGGTCGAGGGCGCGCGCGGCGGCGCAGTGCTGGTCGTAGCTGCGGCGTGACTGACGTGGCATGCGACGCAGTCTAGACATGTCGTTGGACTTTCCAAGCTCCAACTTGGTAAAACCAAGCAGCAACGAGCGGTGCTGGTTCCGGGAACTGGGGAGGTCGGACATGGAGTTCCGGCAGTCGAGCAAGCTGAACGAGGTCTGCTACGAGATCCGCGGCCCGGTGATCGAGCACGCCAACGCCCTGGAGGAGGCGGGCCACAGCGTCCTGCGCCTCAACACGGGCAACCCGGCCCTCTTCGGCTTCGAGGCGCCCGAGGAGATCGTCCAGGACATGATCCGGATGCTCCCCAAGGCCCACGGCTACACCGACTCGCGCGGCATCCTCTCCGCCCGCCGCGCGGTGGCCCAGCGCTACCAGGAGATGGGCCTCCCCGAGGTCGACGTGGACGACGTCTTCCTCGGCAACGGCGTCTCCGAACTGGTCTCCATGGCCGTGCAGGCCCTCCTGGAGGACGGCGACGAGGTCCTGATCCCCGCCCCCGACTTCCCGCTCTGGACCGCCGCCACCACCCTCGCGGGCGGCAAGGCCGTGCACTACCTCTGCGACGAGTCGGCCGACTGGTACCCCGACCTGGACGACATGGCGTCGAAGATCACCGACCGGACCCGGGCCGTGGTCGTCATCAACCCCAACAACCCCACCGGCGCGGTCTATCCGAAGGAGATCGTCGAGGGCATCCTCGACCTCGCCCGCCGCCACGGCCTGATGGTCCTCGCCGACGAGATCTACGACCGGATCGTCTACGACGACGCCGTCCACCACCCCGCCGCCTCCCTCGCCGACGACCTGGTGATCCTCACCTTCGGCGGCCTCTCCAAGACCTACCGGGTGGCGGGCTTCCGCTCCGGCTGGCTGGTCGTCACCGGCCCGAAGCGACACGCCGCGAACTACCTGGAGGGCCTGACCATGCTGGCCTCCATGCGCCTGTGCCCCAACGCCCCGGCCCAGTACGCCATCCAGGCCGCACTCGGCGGCCGCCAGTCGATCCACGAGCTGACCGCCCCGGGCGGCAGGCTGCGCGAACAGCGCGACCGCGCCTGGGAGAGGCTCAACGAGATCCCCGGCGTCTCCTGCGTGAAGCCGAAGGGCGCCCTGTACGCCTTCCCGCGCCTCGACCCGGCCGTGCACAGGATCCACGACGACGAGAAGTTCGTCCTCGACCTGCTGCTCCGGGAGAAGATCCAGGTCGTCCAGGGCACCGGCTTCAACTGGCCGCGCCCGGACCACTTCCGCATCCTCACCCTGCCGTACGCCGACGACCTCGACGCCGCGATCAGCCGCATCGGCCGCTTCCTGAGCGGATACCGGCAGTAATGGACGCGGGTACGCGGGTACGGACACGGGCCGTGACGCGAGCCCTCCCGGCTGTCATGATCAAGGGGTCGGACGGTCGAGGGAAACGGGAGGGCGGCCGGTCATGGACGCCGCACTGATAGCCGTGGCGGGAACCCTGCTGGGTGTCGTCTTCACCCACTGGTTCCAGGGGCGGGCCACCGAGCGCACGGCCGCGCTCGCCCGGTCCGAGCAGCTCCGGCAGGAGCGGATCGCGACCTACAGCGCCTTCGCCGGCGCGGTCGTCGACTACCGGCACAGCCAGAACGACCGCTGGTTCCGGGCCGCCGAGGAGCCCGGCTCGGAGGAGGCCGAGGAGTCCCGCTACGCCTCCTACCGGCAGCGCACCGCCGCCCGGCAGGCCCTCTTCCGCGTGCAGTTGGTGTGCGACGACCCCGAGACCCGGCGCCTGGCGGAGAAGGCCTTCGAGGAGACCCACTGCATGCACGAGGCGGTGGGGACCGCGGACCGCGCCCGCCGCTCCGAGCAGGCGAAGGAGGCCCTCGCCCTGTTCGTCGCCGCCGCCGCGCCCGGCGTCCGCTGACGGCGGCGGGGACGGGGACGGGCATGGACCTGGTCGCACCGGTCGTCGTCGAACCGCTCAAGCGCCGCCGCTGCTCGGAGTGCCACCGGGGGCCGCTGGAGCGGATGATCCTCGAGTTCAACGCGCCGGTCTGCCTGGACTGCGCCGACCTCGGGCACCTGGTCTTCCTGCCCCGGGGCTCCACGGCCCTCACCCGGCGCGCCCGCGAGGGCAGCACCCTCTGGGCGGTGGTGGTACGGCACAACCGGCGCCGCACCCGGTACGAGCGGCAGGGCCTCCTCGTCGAGGAGGCGGCGCTGGCGGCGGCAGAGCGCGCCTGCCTGGCGGACGCGGAGGCGCGCGCCAGGCGGCGGGTCCGGGACGCGGAGCGGCGCGCGGTCCTCGACGCCGAGGTCACCGCGGCCCTCCGGGCGGAGATCCTGCGGCTCTTCCCGTCCTGCCCGGCGGACCGGGCCGGGGAGATCGCCGCCCACGCCTCGGCGAAGGGCAGTGGGCGGGTGGGGCGCACGGCCGCGGGCCGCTCGCTCGACCGCGGTGCGGTGACCGCCGCGGTACGGGCCGGCGTACGGCACGTGGACACCCCGTACGACACCCTGCTGATGCAGGGGGTGCCCCGCCACCAGGCCCGGACGAGGGTGGCTCCCGCCATCGAGGCGGTGCTCCGGGCCTGGCGCGGCGACGGCGGGGACGCGCGCGGCTGACGGCTCGGGCGTCAGTGGGCGCCGGTCCCGCCGCGCGGGACGTTCCCTCAGGCCCGGTCCCCGGCGCGGCGCGCGCGGCGGTACAGCAGGGCGCCGCCGAGGAGCAGCGCGGCGCTTCCCGAGGCGGCGTAGCCGATGCCGTCCGACGAACCGGTGTGGGCCAGCGCGGCCTCGCCCGTCTCGCCCTGCGCCGCGGGGGCCGGAGCGGGCACGGGGGCGGGCGGCACGGTCTGCGGGGCCGGGGGGATGTTCCGCACGGGGGTCTGCGGGCGCGGCGTCGGCGTCTCGATCGGCTGGGGCGGCTTCGCGGGGCCGTTGACCGCGGTGTTGCCGAAGGACGGGTTGCCGATGCCGACCACGTTGACCGAGTTCCCGCTGACGTTCACGGGGACGTCGACGGGGAGCTGGAGGCCGTTCCCGGAGAGGACGCCGGGCGAGCCCGCGGCGTGGCTCTCGGCGGTGGAGCCGCCGCCGTTGGAGGAGCCGCCGCTCTGGGAACCGCCCCCCTGGGAACCGCCGGCCTGCTCTCCGCCGCGCGGGGTGCCGGGCTGGTCCTTGTGGGAGTGGGAGCGGCCGTCGTCGTCCGATCCGTAACCCGTCGGCTCGTCCGAGACGTTGGCGCAGCTGTTGCCGAAGGCCGGGTTGAGCAGCCCGACGACGTTGACCGTGTTGCCGCAGACGTTGACCGGGACGTGCACCGGCAGCTGAACCGTGTTGCCGGAACCGACTCCCGGCGAACCGACCGCGGCGCCCTGGGCGCCGGCGTCGGCGTGCGCGGCGCCCGCCGAGAGGGCGAGCGCCCCGCCCGTGACCAACAGTGTGGCCAGACCACTTCGGCGAATCTGCCTCATGGCTTCCTGCCTTCCGGAGGTGTGCACGGGCAGTTGCCCGTACCCGAATCAACGCGGCGGACGTGCGCGCCGGATCCGGCCCCCGGAGGGTTTCACCCCAACGAGTGGGACCTGTTCGAGTGTGGACGGCCCGCGGGTTCGTCCGCCGGGCCGAGCGCGGGATCAGCGTCCGAGGAGGCCGTCGAGCGTGTCGACCGGGTCGTGGTCGGGGTCGCCGCGCGGCCACCAGTCCTCGCGGTCGGCGTCCGACTCGTAGCCGTACCAGAGGCCGTCCCGGCCCAGACGGAGCTGGAGGGACCTGCCGGAGAGGCGGTTGCGCCAGGGGCGGAAGGCGGGGAGGCCGGCGGCGAGCAGCGCGGGTCTGGCCCGGTCGAACGGGCCCGCCGGCGGGTCCCAGGGCTCCTCCAGGACCGCGAGGCCCTCGGCGCCGCCCTGCCGCCAGGCGGCGACGGCGCGGGCCAGGTCCGTGGGGGTGCGGTCGAGGGCGCGGGCCAGGTCGCGGTAGAGCGCGCGGGTGGAGGCGGTGAGGCCGGAGCCGGGGTGCACGGCGGCGAGCCGGACCGCGTCCTGCCAGGGGGTGAGGGCGGCGACCGGGTCGAGACCGGTGGTGAGGAACGCGTGGGCGCGGGCGGCGGCCTCGGTGGCGAGGAGGTCGAGCGCGAGCGGATCGGGGGCGTCGGGGTCGGGGGGGAAGACGGCCGGGCGGCCGGGCCGGTCGGGGAACGGCAGCGGGGCGGGCAGCGGCAGGAGTCCGGCCCCGGTGGCGTCGAGGGCGGTGCGGGCGGGGACGGTGGGCATCGGCGGCGCGGCGGCGCCCGCCTCGGCGGCGGACCGGGCCGCGTTGCGCCGGGTCAGTTCGGCGAGCAGCTCCTGCTCCCCGCGGCCGCGCATCAGGAAGAGGACGAACGGGTCCTCGTCGAGGAGCCGCGCGGCCTGGTAGCAGAGGGCGGCGGCGTGCTTGCAGGGGTGGCCGTCGTCCGGGCAGGAGCAGTCGGGGACGAGGTCGCCCGGCGCGGGGAGCAGCCCGGCGACCGCCTCCAGGGCGTGCGGCACGTCCTTGTCGAGGAGGGCGGCGATGTGGTCGGGGCGCGCGGTGGCCCCGTCGAGGAACTCCTCCCAGCCGTCGTCGCCGAGGGTCCGCATCCTGATCTCGGTGCGGTACGGGCGGGGCCGGCTGCCGTGGACGTAGGCGACGACCCGGCCGGGGGTGACCGTGATCGCGTCGACGTGGCCGCGTCCCGCGTAGGTCTTGCCGCGGGCGAGCCGGGCCGGGTCGAGGGCGATGTCCTCCAGGGCGTCGACCCAGGCGTTCCCCCACCAGGTGGCGGCGAACCGCCCGTCGGGGGCCTCGCGGGGCGCGACCTGCGGGAAGGAGCGGCGGCGGTCGTCGTGGCGGGCGACGGTGCCGAGCGCGGCCCGGGCACGGTTCACGAGGGCCTCCTCAGGGACACCAGGTCGGCGAGCTCCCGGTCGGTGAGTTCGGTGAGGGCGGCCTCGCCGGAGCCGAGGACGGCGTCGGCCAGGGCCCGCTTGGCGCGGAGCATCTCGGAGATCCGGTCCTCGACCGTGCCCTCGGCGATCAGCCGGTGGACCTGCACCGGCTGGGTCTGGCCGATGCGGTAGGCGCGGTCGGTGGCCTGCTCCTCGACGGCCGGGTTCCACCAGCGGTCGTAGTGGATCACGTGGCCGGCCCGGGTGAGGTTGAGGCCGGTGCCGGCGGCCTTCAGGGAGAGCAGGAAGACGGGGACCTCGCCGTCCTGGAAGCGGTCGACCATCCGCTCGCGCTCGGCCACCGGGGTGCCGCCGTGCAGGAGTTGGGCGGGGACGCCGCGTGCGGCCAGGTGGTCGGCGAGGAGCCGGGCCATCGCCACGTACTGGGTGAAGACGAGCACGGATCCGTCCTCGGCGAGGATCGTGTCGAGGAGTTCGTCGAGGAGGGCGAGCTTCCCGGAGCGGCCGGCGAGGCGGGCGGTGCCGGGACCGCGCGGGGCCTCCTCCCTGAGGAACTGCGCGGGGTGGTTGCAGATCTGCTTGAGGGAGGTCAGCAGCTTCATGACGAGGCCGCGCCGTGCCATGCCCTCGGACTCCTCGATCCGCGCCATGGTCTCGCGGACGGTCGCCTCGTAGAGGGAGGCCTGCTCGCGGGTGAGGGGGACGGGGTGGTCGGACTCCGTCTTGGGCGGCAGCTCGGGGACGACGCCGGGGTCGGACTTGCGGCGGCGCAGCAGGAAGGGCCGGACGAGCCGGGCGAGCCGCTCGACGGCCTCGTCGTGCTCGATCTCCTCGTGGTTCTCCACGGCCCTGGCGTGCCGGGAACGGAAGGCCTTGAGCGGCCCGAGGAGCCCGGGGGTGGTCCAGTCGAGGAGGGCCCACAGCTCGGAGAGGTTGTTCTCGACGGGGGTGCCGGTCAGGGCGACCCTGGCGGGCGCGGGGATCTCGCGCAGCGCCCTGGCGGTCGCGGAGAACGGGTTCTTGACGTGCTGCGCCTCGTCGGCGACGACCATCCCCCACTCGTGCGCGGCCAGTCGGGCGGCGCTGGTGCGCAGGGTGCCGTAGGTGGTGAGGACGAAGCCGCTTTCGGTGCCGTCCAGGTCCCGGTCGGCGCCGTGGAAGCGCCGCACGGGCACGTCGGGGGCGAACTTCCGTACTTCCCGCTGCCAGTTGCCGAGCAGGGACGCCGGGCAGACGACGAGGGTGGGGGCGCGGCGGGCGCGGCGCAGGTGGAGGGCGATGAGGGTGACGGTCTTGCCGAGGCCCATGTCGTCGGCGAGGCAGCCGCCGAGGCCGAGGGAGGTCATCAGGTCGAGCCAGGCGAGGCCGCGGAGCTGGTAGTCGCGCAGGGTGGCGGTGAGGCCGGGCGGGGCCTGTACGTCCTCGGGGCCGGCCAGGAGTCGGTCGCGGAGGGCGGCGAGCGCGCCGACGGGGACGGCGGGGACGGTCTCGCCGTCCACCTCGGCGGTGCCGGTGAGGGCGACGCCGAGGGCGTCGACCGGTTCGAGCAGGCCGAGCTCCCGCTTGCGGGCCTTGCGGACCAGGTCGGGGTCGACGACGACCCACTGGTCGCGCAGGCGCACGACGGGCCGGTGGGCCTCGGCGAGGAGGTCCATCTCGCGCTCGGTGAGCGGGTCGCCGTCGAGGGCCAGCTGCCAGTCGAAGCGCAGCAGCTCCTCGCTGTCGAAGAAGGAGGTGCCGTCGGTCGCGGAGCCGGGCGCGGCGAGCGCCGGGCGGACGACGGCGGAGGCGCTGAGCGAGCGGGCCAGCTCGCGCGGCCAGTGGACGGCGACCCCGGCGTCGGCGAGCCGGGCGGCGGCGGGGCCGAGCAGCTCGTACAGCTCGTCCTCGGTGACGGCGAGGACGTCGGGAACGTCCCGCTCCAGGAGCCGGGCGAGCGGGGGCCAGACCCGGGCGGCGCGGCGCAGGGCGAGGACGGCGTCGATCCGGGCGCGGGGGCCGAAGTGCTCGCCCTCCCCCGCCCACAGGGCGGTGGCGTCGATGACGAGGGTGGGGTCGGCGAGGCTGTGGACCTGGAGGAGCGCGGCGGCGGCGTGGCGCTCGCCGCCGCCCTTTCCGTCGCCCCCCTCCTCGGAGGCGCCGACGTCGAAGAGTTCGTACGCCGACAGGTCGAGGCGGAGCGAGACCCGGACCCCGGCGTCCATCCCGGCCGCCGCCTCGGCGGCCCAGGCACGCGCGCGGGGCAGGTGCTGCGGGGCGCGGGCGGCGAACGGCGCCCCGACCGCGTGGGCGGCGGCCGGGGTGCGGGGCAGGGTGTCGGCGACGGCGTCGAGGAAGGCGCGGACGAGGGCTTCGGGATCGGGAAGGCGCAGCGGTCCGCGGCCGGGAGCGGGGACGGGGACGGCGTACGCCTCGGCCGGCAGGGCGGCGGCGACGGCTCGCAGGTGGGCGATGTCGTCGGCGTCCAGGGGTCCGGCCCGCCAGGCGTCCAGGTCGTCGGCGGTCAGGCCGGGCAGGAGCCGTCCCCGGGCGGCCAGGTGGAGGGCGTGCAGGGTGGCGGCGCCCCAGCCGGCGGTGGCGGGGTGGGCGGCCGGGTGGTGCCGGGCGGCGACGAGGTGGGGCAGGGCGGCCTCGACGGGGAGCGTGACGGCGGGGACCTCGCGGCTCCGGGCGCCGCCGCCGTGCCGCCGGGCGACGGTCAGCGCGACGCGCTCCGCGCCGGGCACCGTCTCCGGGTCCGGCAGCGCGCCGCCGTCGGGGGCCCAGAAGGCGACCCGGCCCTCACGGGGAAGGGCGGCGGGCAGGAAGACGGCGGCACCGGTGGTCCAGGTGTGTGTCACGGCTCCGCTCTCCTCCCCCGGCTCTCCGCCGCGTGACGGAACTCCGACCTGTTCCGACGTGGACCTCCGACCTTACGGGCGGGGTCTGACAACGGCCCCCGGCCACCGGGTGCGGCCCGGCCGCCGGGTGGTTCCCCCGGGCGGCCCAGCAGCGGATGACACGGGGTCCGGCGGGCGGGAGGGTGGGCCTGGACCGGGGTCGGACCCGAGGGGCACCGCCCATCGCCGTACTCGATAGAACCCGACAGAAGAGGAACCGCCATGTCCGTTCGCCGGCGTCTCACGACCGCCACCGGGGCCGTGCTGCTCACCCTCGCCGTCGCCGGCTGCTCGGGCCTCGGCCGCACCGCCGTGGGCACGATCGAGTACGAGACGGAGCGCGAGGTGGGGGTGATGGTGACCAGCCCCTCGGTGAAGGGCTGCCACCACCTGGCGCCGTCCGGCGCGACCAAGGTCGAGAACAACACCATGGTGGACATCGTGCTGTACCCGACCCCTGATTGCCGGGGCAAGGACTCCACCTACCTGCCGGCCGACACCGGGGACGAGATCGTCCCGGACACCGCGCCCTGGCGCAGCTACAGCGTCATCCACTGAGCGTTCCCCGGCTGCGCTCTCCTCTTCGCTTTCCTCCGGGACGGGTCCATGCTGGAAGGGGCCGGAGAAGTCCCACGGAGGGCGTGACCGTCATGCGGACCGGGAGTGAGCCGGTGACCGCGCGCAGTCCCTTGCGGATGCGGTTCTGGCTGAGCGTGTGGGGGCTGCTGTGGGCGGCCTTCGGCACGGTCGCGTTCGCCCTGGTGGGCCGGCCCGGCTGGGCGGCGGCCTGCGGGGCGCTGTTCCTGGTGGTCCTGGTCGACCTGGTCCTCGTGGTGCGCCGGATGCGGCAGGGCCCGCACTGGCAGCCGGGCCGGGACGTCCCTCCGTACGACCCCGGTCGCGGCGGCGGGAGGCGCTGAGCGCGGCCGGTTCCGTACCCGTATCCGTACACCCGCCCTACACGCTCAGTTGCGCGAGTCGAAGTCCGCCGCCTCCAGGTACTCCGGCTTGGGGTCGAGCGCGGCGGCGAGGCGGAAGTGCCGGGTGGCCCGGTCGGTCTGTCCGGAGCGCTCCAGGGTGCGGGCGAGGGCGAAGTGGGCGAACGCGTTGTCCGGCTCGCGCTCCAGGACCAGTTCGAACTCCAGCTGCGCGGGGCGCAGCTGGGCGGCGGCGAAGAAGGCCCGCGCGCGCAGCAGGCGCGCGGCCGTGTTCTCGGGGTGGGCGGCGATCACCGAGTCCAGCAGCTTCACGGCGCCACGGGGGTCCCGCGCGGCCAGCAGTTGCTCCGCGGCGCGGAAGTCGATGACGTGCGTTTCCGGATTGCTGTCGGCCACGATGGCATCCTTCCCCTCGCTCGGTGGTTGAACACCGGACCCGGTGGCCGCATTCCGTCCGCTCGCCCCCGCGGGGGCCTCAGGAGGACGCGGCCCGCCGGGCCAGTTCGTCCCAGACCTTCCGGACCTGCGGCTCCAGCTCGTCGAGCGGTCCGTCGTTGTCGATCACGAGGTCCGCGACGGCCAGCCGCTGCGCGCGCGTGGCCTGGGCCGCCATCCGGGCCCGCGCCTCGGACTCGTCCATGCCCCGGAGCCGTACGAGCCGGTCGAGCTGGGTCTCGGGGGACGCGTCCACGACCACGACCAGGTCGTAGAGCGGCGCGAGTCCGTTCTCGGTGAGCAGGGGGACGTCGTGGACGACGACGTCCCCGGCCCCCGCCCGGGCCTCCAGCTCGGCCGACCGGGCTCCGACCAGGGGGTGCACGATGGCGTTGAGGGTGGCCAGGCGCTCGGCGTCGGCGAACACGACGGATCCGAGCTTCGGCCGGTCGAGCGTCCCCTCCGCGGTGAGGACGCCGTCGCCGAAGGCCTCCACGACGGCCGCGAGCCCCGGAGTGCCGGGCTCCACGACCTCCCGGGCGATCCGGTCCGCGTCGATCAGCACGGCCCCGTACGAGACGAGCAGCCGTGACACTTCGCTCTTGCCGGCGCCGATCCCGCCGGTCAGGCCCACCTTCAGCATGAGCGGCAGCTTAGGGCCTGCCCCGGCGGGGCTACGCGTCGCCCTCCCGCTCCGCGAGGAAGCGCTCGAACTCGCGGCCCAGCTCGTCGGCCGACGGCAGGTCGGCGGGCTCCGCGACGAGGTTGCCGCGGGTCTCGGCCCCGGCCACCGCGTCGTACTGGTGCTCAAGGCCCTGCACGAGCGCCACCAGTTCCTCGTCGCCCTCGCCGATCTGGCGGTCGATCTCGGTCTGGGTGCGGCGGGCCTCCGTCCGCAGAGAGTGGGCGACGCCGGGGAGGACGAGGCCGGTGGCGGCCGTGACGGCCTCCAGGGCGGTCAGGGCCGCGTCCGGGTACGACGAGCGGGCCACGTAGTGCGGGACGTGGGCGGCGACGCCGAGGGTGTCGTGGCCGGCCTCGGTGAGCCGGTACTCGACGAGCGACTCGGCGCTGCCGGGGACCTGGGCCTCGTCGAAGGGGCTGCGGTGTCCGGGCATGAGGTCGGTGCGGCTGCCGTGCGGGGTGAGGCCGACCGGGCGCGTGTGCGGCACGCCCATGGGGATGCCGTGGAAGTTGACGGAGAGGCGCACGCCGAGGCGCTCGACGATCTGCCGGACGGCGGCGGCGAACCGCTCCCACTCCACGTCCGGCTCCGGACCCGACAGGAGGAGGAAGGGGGCGCCGGTGGCGTCCTGCACGAGGCGGACCTCGATGGACGGCGTCTCGTACGCGGTCCAGCGGTCGCGCCGGAAGGTCAACAGCGGGCGGCGGGCCCGGTAGTCCACGAGCCGGTCGTGGTCGAAGCGTGCCACCAGCTGGTGCGGAAGGGTGTCGAGCACGCGCTCGACGATCTGCTCGCCGGTCTCGCCCGCGTCGATGTAGCCGTCGAAGTGGTACAGCATGACCAGGCCGGCCGACTCCTGCGCCAGAGCCATGTCGACGACGGCCACGCCCTTCGGGTCCCATTCGTACAAATCCTGCGGATCAAGCACGATTACCGCTCCTCCTCGTGTTCTCTCTGGGAACGCGCCGGGCCGTGCCCCCATTCCCGGGACGCGTGATCTTCCGCTGGGACGGCGTGAACTCCGGCCACTGGTCCGGACCTTGACACGGTCAGGGCGTCTCCCCACCGTCTCCGCACGGCGTCGCGTTCAGCCTCTCGCTCCCCGCGCACGTACAGGGGCGGCCCCCGTTCCTGTACAGGAACACCCCCGTTCCTGCCCCGGAAAGCGTCCCCCCTGCGCTCCCGAACGCTGCTTCCTCCCCCTCCTCTCGGCGCTCCTCGCCGTCCCCTCGCGACCTCCCCGGCCGCTGCGGCGACCGTCGCGGTCACGCCCCGAGGGGGCGGGGTGCCCGGGAAAACGCCGAGGCCCGCTCCCCTGGAGGGGAACGGGCCTCGGTCTCGCTAGCGGCTAGCGCTCAGCGGAGAGCCTGTTCAGCTCTGGCCGCCGGCCAGCTTCTCGCGCAGGGCGGCAAGCGCCTCGTCCGACGCCAGGGCGCCGGAGTTGTCGTCCGACTCCGAGGAGTAGGAGCCACCCGACACGCCCGCCGGGGCACCGGCCGGAGCGGCGGCGCCACCCTCGGCAGCGGCGGCCTCGTCGGCCTCGCGGGACTTGATGACCTGGGCCTGGTGCTGCTCGAAGCGAGCCTGCGCCTCGGCGTACTGGGTCTCCCAGGCCTCGCGCTGAGCCTCGTAGCCCTCGAGCCAGTCGTTGGTCTCGGGGTCGAAGCCCTCGGGGTAGATGTAGTTGCCCTGGTCGTCGTAGGACGCGGCCATGCCGTACAGGGTCGGGTCGAACTCGACCGAGGCCGGGTCGGCACCGAAGGACTCGTTGGCCTGCTTCAGCGAGAGGCTGATGCGGCGGCGCTCGAGGTCGATGTCGATGACCTTGACGAAGATCTCGTCGTTGACCTGGACGACCTGCTCCGGGATCTCCACGTGGCGCTCGGCCAGCTCGGAGATGTGGACCAGACCCTCGATGCCCTCGTCCACGCGGACGAACGCACCGAACGGAACCAGCTTGGTGACCTTACCCGGGACGACCTGACCGATCTGGTGGGTCCGGGCGAACTGCTGCCACGGGTCCTCCTGGGTCGCCTTCAGCGACAGGGAGACGCGCTCGCGGTCCATGTCCACGTCGAGAACCTCGACGGTGACCTCCTGGCCGACCTCGACGACCTCGGACGGGTGGTCGATGTGCTTCCAGGACAGCTCGGAGACGTGCACGAGACCGTCGACGCCGCCCAGGTCCACGAAGGCACCGAAGTTGACGATCGAGGAGACGACGCCGGAGCGGACCTGACCCTTCTGGAGGGTCGTGAGGAAGGTCTGGCGGACCTCGGACTGGGTCTGCTCCAGCCAGGCGCGGCGGGACAGGACCACGTTGTTGCGGTTCTTGTCCAGCTCGATGATCTTCGCCTCGAGCTCCTTGCCCACGTAGGGCTGGAGGTCGCGGACGCGGCGCATCTCGACCAGGGAGGCCGGGAGGAAGCCGCGGAGGCCGATGTCGAGGATGAGACCACCCTTGACGACCTCGATGACGGTACCGGTGACGATGCCGTCCTCTTCCTTGATCTTCTCGATGGTGCCCCAGGCGCGCTCGTACTGGGCGCGCTTCTTCGAGAGGATCAGGCGGCCTTCCTTGTCCTCCTTCTGGAGAACCAGGGCCTCGATCTCGTCGCCGACCTTGACGACCTCGTTCGGGTCGACGTCGTGCTTGATCGAGAGCTCGCGGCTCGGGATGACACCTTCGGTCTTGTAACCGATGTCGAGCAGGACCTCGTCCCGGTCGACCTTCACGATGACGCCGTCGACGATGTCGCCGTCGTTGAAGTACTTGATCGTCTCGTCGATCGCGGCGAGGAAGGCTTCCTCGTTACCGATGTCGTTGACCGCAACCTGCGGGGTGGTGGCGGTGGTCTCGGTGCTGCTCGTCATGTGGGAAAGGGCTCCGGTTACGGACAGAAAGTCGTAGGTACTGCTACGCCGTGAGCCCGTATCGCACCAAGAAGCCGGACAGCCAAGGAAACTCCCTGCCCGCGGACGGGAGGAGCCTCGAAAACCGAGGGGACATACACCAGGTACGAGCGCGGCCTGCTCCGTCTGAGGCACGCAGACCCGCAGCGCAACCTTTAGCATACGGAAGCGGCCGGACAGGGTCAATGCGCGAAGCACGCACCCGGGGCAGATCGGCTCAACTCCGGCACCACTCATGTCCATCCACGCCGTGTCGGCGTGGTCCGCCGCACGGCGGTACTGAGCGCAAACTACATCGGCGGGCGAGATGAACCAAGAGTACGGACGCGAAGACGCGGTCGAAGGCGGGTACGACGGGGCGGAGGCGACCCGGCGTGACGCGGGGGACGCGGAGAGCAGCCGGGCGAGCCGCGGATGGTGGGACCGGAACGCCGACGAGTACCAGAGCGAGCACGGCTCCTTCCTGGGCGACGACCGGTTCGTGTGGGGCCCCGAGGGACTCGACGAGGCCGAGGCGGGGCTGCTCGGCCCGGCCGCCTCGCTGAAGGGCCTCGACGTCCTGGAGATCGGCGCGGGCGCGGCGCAGTGCTCGCGGTGGCTGGCGGCGCGGGGGGCGCGGCCGGTGGCGCTCGACCTGTCGCACCGGCAGCTCCAGCACGCGCTGCGCATCGGCGGCGAGGTGCCGCTGGTGGAGGCCGACGCGGGGGCGCTGCCGTTCCGGGACGGCTCCTTCGACCTGGCCTGCTCGGCGTACGGGGCGGTGCCGTTCGTCGCCGATCCGGTACGGGTCTTCCGCGAGGTGCGCCGGGTGCTGCGGCCGGGCGGGCGCTGGGTGTTCTCGGTGACGCACCCGATCCGCTGGGCGTTCCCCGACGAGCCGGGGCCCGAGGGGCTCTCGGTCGCGGCCTCCTACTTCGACCGCACGCCGTACGTCGAGCAGGACGAGGAGGGGCGGGCGGTGTACGTGGAGCACCACCGGACGCTCGGGGACCGGGTGCGGGACGTGGTGGCCGGCGGGTTCCGGCTCGTGGACCTGGTCGAGCCGGAGTGGCCGGCCTGGAACGGTCAGGAGTGGGGCGGCTGGTCCCCGCTGCGGGGGAATCTGATCCCGGGGACGGCGATCTTCGTGTGCGAGCGGGACGAGTAGCCGCCTCCCCGTTCTCCGATCCCCTCTCCTCCCTGCTCTCCCCTATCCCTTCTCGCATCAGTCGTACTTACAGGTGGGCCCTGTGGACAACGAGGCCCACCTTTTTCCTGCGCGTACGAGACTGAGTGCGTGATCCGAAACGAAGCGCTCGACCGTCTCCCCGTCCGCCATGCCGTCCCCGAGCTGCTCTCCGCGCTCGCGGAGCGCGGCACGGCGGTGCTGTCCGCTCCTCCCGGCACCGGCAAGACGACGCTGGTGCCGCTGGCCCTCGCGGGGCTCATAGGGGACGGTCCCGAGCGCCGGGTGCTGGTGGCCGAGCCGCGCCGGATGGCGGTGCGGGCGGCGGCCCGGCGGATGGCGTGGCTGCTCGGCGAGGAGGTCGGCGGCGCGGTCGGCTTCTCGGTGCGCGGCGAGCGGCGGGCCGGACCGGCGACCCGGGTCGAGGTGGTGACCACGGGCGTCCTGCTCCAGCGGCTCCAGCGCGACCCGGAGGTGGCGGGGGTCGACGTGGTACTGCTCGACGAGTGCCACGAGCGGCACCTGGACGCCGATACGGCGATGGCGTTCCTGGTGGACGTACGGGCGGCCCTGCGGCCGGAGCTGAAGCTGATCGCGGCCTCGGCGACGGGCGACGCCGAGGCCTGGGCCCGGCTGCTGACCGCCCTGGACGGCGGCGGGCCCGCGCCGATCGTGCGGAGCGAGGGGGAGGGGCACGGGTACGAGGTGCGGTTCGCCGCGCCGCCCGCCGGGATCAGGCCCGCGCACGGCACCTGGGTGGATCCGGCGCTGCTGCGCCACGTGGCGGCGACGGTCCGGCTCTCCCTGGAGCGGCACGAGGGCGACGTCCTCTGCTTCCTGCCGGGCACGGGGGAGATCGCGCGGACGGCGGGGCTGCTGTCCGGTCTGGACGCCGAGGTGCTCCAGCTGCACGGGCGGGCTCCGGCGGCGGTGCAGGACGCGGTGCTGCGGGGCGTCGAACCGGGCGGGCGGCGCCGGGTGGTGCTCTCGACGTCGGTTGCGGAGTCGAGCCTGACGGTTCCGGGGGTGCGGGTCGTGGTCGACTCGGGGCTCGCGCGGGAGCCCCGGACGGACCACGCCAGGGGGCTCGGGTCGCTGGCGACGGTGCCGGTGTCGGCGGCCGCGGCGACACAGCGGGCCGGGCGCTCGGGGCGTGAGGCGCCCGGCGTGGTCTACCGCTGCTGGGCGGAGGCGGAGGACGGGAGCAGGGCGCGTTTTCCGTCACCCGAGATCAGGATCGCGGACCTGGCGGACTTCGCCCTGCGGGCCGCCTGCTGGGGCGATCCGACGGCCGGGGGGCTCGCGCTGCTCGACGCGCCGCCGGCCGGGGCGATGGAGGCGGCCCGTGCGGTCCTCGGGTCGATCGGGGCCGTGGACGCGGCGGGGCGGGTCACGGAGCGGGGGGTGCGGCTGTCCCGGCTGGGGCTCCACCCCCGGCTGGGCCGCGCCCTGCTGGACGGTGCGCCGGAGGTGGGGGTCCGGCGGGCCGCCGAGGTGGTCGCGTTGCTCGGCGAGGAACCGCCGCGTGACTACGGGGACGACCTGGCGGAGGCCTGGCGGGCGGCCCGCCGGGGCTCGGACGGGTACGGCGCGCGGTGGAGGACGGAGGTGCGCCGACTGGAGCGGGCGGTCGGTGGAGTGGTGACCGGGAGGGAGGGTGGTACCGGGGGCGCCGGGAGCACCGGTGCCCGGGGCGGGGGCGCCGTTGCGTCGGTCGGGGAGGACGGTGGCGCCATGACGGCGGTCGGGGGCGGCGAGGACGCCGTGGCCGGGCTGGTGACGGCGCTCGCGTTCCCGGAGCGGGTGGCCAGGGCCCGGGAGCAGGGGGGCTTCCTGATGGTGTCGGGGAGCGGGGCGCGGCTCGCCGGGGGTTCCGGGCTGCGGTCCGCTCCGTGGCTGGCCGTGGCGGTGGCGGACCGTACGGCGCGGGACGCCACGGCCCGGGTGCGGCTCGCGGCGGTGGTGGACGAGGCCGTGGCGCGGCGGGCGGCCGGGCATCTGCGGTCCACCGGCGAGGAGGTCCGCTGGGAGGACGGTGACGTGGTCGCGCGCTCGGTGGACCGGCTGGGCGCGGTCGAGCTGGCGGTCCGGCCCCTGGGCGCCGGGGCCGACCGCGCGCTGGTCCGGGAGGCGCTGCTCGACGGTCTGCGGCGCGAGGGGCTCGGGCTGCTGCGGTGGAGCCGGGAGGCCGAGGAACTGCGCGAGCGGCTGGCGTTCCTGCGCCGGGAGGTGGGCGATCCGTGGCCGGACGTGTCGGAGGAGTCGCTGGTCGACCGGGCCGGGGAGTGGCTGGAGCCGGAGCTGTCCCGGGCCGGGCGCCGCGCCGACCTGGGGCGGATCGATGCCGGTGAGGCCCTGCGGCGGCTGCTGCCGTGGGCGTCGGGCGAGGCGGGCCGGCTGGACGAGCTGGCGCCGGAGCGGATCGAGGTGCCGAGCGGTTCGCGGATACGGGTGGAGTACGGGGGCGACCGGCCGGTGCTCGCGGTGAAGCTCCAGGAGATGTTCGGCCTGGCCGAGACGCCCCGGGTGGCGGGGGTTCCGGTGCTGGTCCACCTCCTCTCCCCCGCCGGGCGGCCGGCGGCGGTGACCGCCGACCTGGCGTCGTTCTGGCGGGACGGTTACCGCGCGGTGCGGGCGGAGCTGCGGGGGAGGTACCCGAAGCACCCGTGGCCGGAGGACCCGTCGGAGGCGGTGGCGACCCGGCACACCGCCGCGCGGCTCAGAAGGGAGCGGTGACGCCGGGCCGGTCGGACCCGCCGGGCGCGGACGTGCTCGGCGGTGGGGTTCGGGGAAGACGGAGCGCCGCCCCCTCGTCCGGTACGGACGGATCCGGTGTGGACGGATCCGGTGTGGACGGATCCGGTGTGGACGGATCCGGTGCGGACGGATCCGGTGCGGACGGAGAGGGCGGCGCGGGGAAGGAGTGGTGCGGCCGGTCAGGCCTTGGAGGCGGTGGTGGAGGTCTTGGAGGCGGTGGCGGAGGGAGAGGACGTCGGCGCGGAGGCGGACGGGGAAGGCGAGGCGGACGGCGAGGGGGAGGCCCCGGGCGTGCCGGGCTCGGAGGGCTCCGGCTCCGGAGTCGGGGTGGGCGCGGTGACCTTGAGCTCGACGAAGAGGGTGCCGCCGCCGGGCGCGGTCAGCTTGAGGAAGTACGTCTTCGCCTTGTCGCCCGCGAGGAGGTCGCCCGCCTTGAGGGTCAGGGTGCCGTCCGTGGCGGTCGTGAAGGTGGCGGTGCGGGAGGAGGTGCTCTTGAAGGTCGGCCCCTCGGTGACCGGCTTCGGGTCCGTCTTCGAGTCGACTATCTCCGCGGTGACGAGCACGCCGGGGGCGAGGGTCCCCTTGTCGGTGGCCTTCACCTGGAGCTGCTGCTCGAAGGCGGTGCCGGTGGTGGCCGACAGCGGGTCCCCGTCGACGCGGACGAGGGTGTCCGCCTGCCGCTCGGTGACGGAGACGGCGAAGTCGGCCGCGGCCAGGGTCCGGCCCACGACGGTGGCCCGGATCGTGAACGATCCCGTCTCCTCGCCGGCCCGCAGCGCCGGGGAGGAGGCGATGCCGGACGCGGTGGTGGTGGCGGTGACCACGGTCCTGCCCCCGGCGAACCGGGTGTCGGTGCTCCCGACGATCTCGAAGCGGACGCTCACCTTGGCGACCGGCTTGCCCGAGGCGTCGAGCGCCGCGGCGCGGGGGACCCCTGTGAAGTCGCTGTCGGTGACCGCGGTCAGCTGCCGGTTGCCCGCGACCGCGAGCACCGCGACCTTGCCGGCCGGCGAGGTGACGGGCGGCTTCGGGTCGGGCGTGGGCTTGGTCGGGTCGGGGGTGGGCTTGGTCGTCCCCGGCGTGGACGGCTTCGGGTTCTGGGTGCCCGGCTTCGGCGCGGGGGACGTCGGGGAGGGAGACGTCGGCACGGACGGGGCCGGTGTGGTGGGGCCGGGGAAGACGCCCGGGCGCCGGTTGTCGCCGCGGTCGATCGGCAGCACGCCCGTGCCGTCCGGGACCTGGTGGGTGCCGCGCTTGTAGTACTCGAACCAGGACAGAACGGTGTTCAGGTACTCGTTCGAGCGGTTGTAGCTGAGGATCGCGCGGTCGAGGTCGGCCTTGAGCGCGAGGTTGCGGTCGTTGGCGCAGAGGTAGAGGCCGGCGGCCTGCGCCGCGTCGTAGATGTTGTTCGGGTCCTTCTTCCCGTCGCCGTTGGCGTCCTGGCCCCAGGTGGCCCAGGTGGACGGGATGAACTGCATCGGTCCGACGGCGCGGTCGTGGACCCTGTCGCCGTCGTAGGCGCCGTCGTCGGTGTCGGAGATGTTGGCGAAGCCGACGCCGTTGAGGGCGGGGCCGAGGATCGGTCTGAAGGTCGTGCCGTTGGCGTCGACCCGGCCGCCGCTCGCCTGCCCGGACTCGACCTTGCCGATGCCGGCGAGCAGTTGCCACGGCAGGTTGCAGCCGGGGGCGGTCGAGCGGATCGACTGCTCGGCCCGCTTGTAGGCGGAGAGGACGGTCGCGGGTATGCCGGCCTCGGCGGGCCCGGTGACCACCAGCGGACCGGCGCCCGCCCCGGGCGTGCCCGGCTGCTTGGGCGGCGTGTTCAGCGGCGGCAGCTCCGTGTAGTACGACGAGTCACCGGTCGCGGAGCCCTCGCCGGGCGGCGGAGCGCTCTCCCCGGTCCCGACGGCGCGGTCACCGCCGGTGTTGTCCGTGGTCGGCTGGATCGCCTCCGGCGCCTGCGAGGCGGCGAGCGCGGCGACCGCCGCGGCCACCACCGCACCGCTGGTGGCTCCCCTGCGCAGCAGGCGGCCGATGTCCGGTGCCATATTCGTCGTCCCTCCCCGATTCGACGGTCCCGCGCTCCCCGCGCGTGGCCTCCGGCGAGACCTTATGCCAAGTCCGTACCGACGAGTACCGGGCCCTGACCGTGTTTCACGCTTTCGTCACCTCTTGGCCGCCTCCCGACCAGACGGGAACGGGAACCGGCCGGGGTACCGTACGCCTCTTGCACTGCGGCCGATCATGGACCACCGGCCCGCGCCCGTCTCCGCGGGCCGTCGCCGTCCGAACCCCGGGAGCCCCCCTTGCCGTTCACGCTGAGCCATGCCGCCGCCGTGCTGCCCGGGCTGCGCCGGGACGGGACCGCGCGCGGGCCGCTGGTCGCGTCCGCCCTCGTCGCGGGTTCCTTCGCGCCCGACATGACCTACTTCGCGGCCACGGCCGTTCCCGGGGCGATGGCCTTCGGCGACGTCACCCACTCCCCCGCCGGGATCGTCACGGCCGACGTCCTGATCACGGGCGTGCTCGTCGCCCTGTGGCTGACCGTGCGCGAGCCGCTGGTGGCGCTGCTGCCCGCCCGGTGGCGGGGCAGGGTGTACGGGCTGGTCGCGGGCCGCCGGAGGGAGCGGCGTCCGGTCGCGTTCGCCGGATGGTTCTTCCTCTCGGCGGTGCTGGGCGCCGCGACCCACGTGGTGTGGGACTCGTTCACCCACCTCGACCGCTGGGGCACCCGCGCGCTCCCGTTCCTCGGCGAGATCGTGGCCGGTTTCCCGTTCTACCTCTACGTGCAGTACGGGAGTTCGGCGCTGGCCCTGGGGCTGCTCTGCTGGTTCGTGTTCCGGGCGCTGCGCGCCACCGCGCCCGGGGCGGAGCTGCCCGCCGGTGTGGCGGTCCCGGACCGGCGCGGGCGGCTCGTCGCGGTCGGCCTCGTCGGCGGCTGCGTCCTCGCCGGGGTCGCCCACCGGGTGCTGCGCTGGGCCGCGTACTGGGGCTGGGACCGGATCGAGACGCCCCTGGACATCATTCCGACGGCGTGCTTCGGGGCCGGGGCCGGGCTCGCCGTCGGGCTCGTGCTGTACGGGGCGGGGGTGCGGCTCCTCGGAGGGTCGCCCGCTCGGCGGGCGGGGCGTCCGGCCGGCGCCCCTCCGACCCCGGAGCGGGAGGAGCGGGAGGCGCGGGAGGAGCGGGAGCACCGGCCGGAGCACTCCCGTCCGTGACCTCGTCGACCTTCTCGGCGGGGGTGAAGCCGCGGGCCGCCGCGCCGGCGGAGAGCCTGCGGTGCACGGCCAGGGCGACCCCTTCCAGGGTGCGGATGCCGTACCGCATGGTGGGGTTGCCGTGGCTCAGGAGGGCGAGCCGGTAGTCGGTCGCGGAGGCCGCGCCCGCCGCCCGGCCGCTGCCCTTCCCCTTGCCGCCGTCCCTCCCCTTGTCGGCGGCCTTCCCCTTGCCGCCGCCCTTCCCCTTGCCGGCGGCCGGGCGCACCACGCCGACGCTGTGGACGCGCCAGGCGTGGGTGGCGCGGGGCAGCCAGCCGTTCTTGAGGTGGACCTTGACCGTGCGGGGCGCGCCCGAGGTGACGCCCCAGGCCTGGTCGCGGACGACCTGGCCCATCAGGGACAGCGCCTCGGCGCGGCGGGACACCGCGGCGAGGAGGGCCAGTTGGTCGCGGGCGGTGGTGCGGGTGAGGCCCCAGTAGCCGCCGTGGCCGGGGACCGTGTCCCGGGCCCCGACGTCGCGCAGCACCCTGTCGAGGCGGGCGCGGGAGAGCCCCTTCCACAGCTCGCCGGCCGCCTTGTTGTCGGAGC
The DNA here is from genome assembly GCA_000716465.1 of Streptomyces bikiniensis. Classification (GTDB taxonomy): domain Bacteria; phylum Actinomycetota; class Actinomycetes; order Streptomycetales; family Streptomycetaceae; genus Streptomyces; species Streptomyces bikiniensis. The sequence continues at coordinate 298,063 of JNWL01000001.1, read as the reverse complement.
GGGTGATCATCGCCCTCATCCGCTGGGACTCCAGGCGGGTGGGCGCGCGCCCGAGCTCCGCGGCCCGTCCGAGGACGGCCTCCAGGATGAGGACCTTGGCGACGCTGGCGGAGTCGTACGCCCGGGTGTCGTCGAGGCGGCAGCGCAGTCCGCGTCCGGGGTCGTGCAGGGCGACGGAGACCGTGCCGTCGCGGCCCTTGAGGGCCGTCGTGATGTCCTGGGACAGCCGGGCGGCGAGGGACGGTTCGCGGGACGAGGTGCAGAGTGCGGGCGCCCGGTGTGCCTCGACGGGCCAGGCGGTGCCCGACGCCCCGAGCAGGGCTCCGAGCAGGGCCCAGGCGCGGAGGCGGGCGCGACGGCTCGTGATCATGATGCTCAGTTTCATGAGCCGGGCCGCCGGAACGCCCTCCGGAGTGGTCCATCCGGCGCAAACGGCCCGCCCCGGGGCCCGTACGACCGCTGATCACCCTCCGGGACCCGACGGCGACCGGTCCGCCCGCCCTCGGATCCGTACGGCCGCCGAACGCCTCCCCCGACCCCGTACGACCGCCTCCCCCCGACCCGTACAGCCGCCCGCCCCCGGCCCCGTACGACGGCCGTACGGGTCGGGGGCGGGCGGTGTCGGCCGGGGGATCAGTGCGCGGCGGAGTCCCAGTCCCGGCCGACGCCGACGGAGACGTCGAGCGGGGCGCGCAGATGGGCCGCGCCGGACATCTGCTCGCGGACCAGGGCCTCGACCTGCTCGCGCTCGCCGGGGGCGAGTTCGAGCACGATTTCGTCGTGGACCTGGAGGAGCATCCGGGAGGTGAGGCCCGCCTCCGTGAGCGCCCGGTCGACGTTCAGCATGGCGACCTTCACGATGTCGGCGGCCGTGCCCTGGATCGGGGCGTTGAGCGCCATCCGCTCGGCGGCCTCGCGGCGCTGCCGGTTGTCGCTGTTGAGGTCGGGCAGGTAGCGGCGGCGGCCCAGCATCGTCTCGGTGTAGCCGGTGGCGCGGGCCTCGTCGACGACCCGGCGCAGGTAGTCCCGCACCCCGCCGAAGCGCTCGAAGTAGGTCTCCATCAGGATCCGGGCCTCGGCCGGGTCGATGGTGAGCTGCTGGGCGAGGCCGAAGGCGGAGAGGCCGTAGGCCAGGCCGTACGACATGGCCTTGATCTTGCGGCGCATCTCGGCGTCGACGGCGGACCGCTCGACGCCGAAGACCTGGGAGGCGACGGTGGTGTGCAGGTCCTCGCCGGAGGTGAAGGCCTCGATGAGGCCCTCGTCCTCGGAGAGGTGGGCCATGACGCGCAGCTCGATCTGGCTGTAGTCGGCGGTCATCAGGGCCTCGAAGCCCTCGCCGACGACGAAGCCGTGCCGGATGGCCCGGCCCTCGTCGGTGCGCACCGGCACGTTCTGCAGGTTCGGGTCGGTGGAGGAGAGGCGGCCGGTGGCGGCGACGGTCTGGCTGAAGGTGGTGTGGATCCGGCCGTCGGCGGCGACGGTCTTGATCAGGCCCTCGACGGTGGAGCGGAGCCGGGCCTGCTCGCGGTGGCGGAGCATGATCACGGGCAGTTCGTGCTCGGTCTGGCCGGCCAGCCAGGCGAGCGCGTCGGCGTCGGTGGTGTACCCGGTCTTGGTCTTCTTGGTCTTCGGGAGGTTCAGCTCGCCGAAGAAGACCTCCTGGAGCTGCTTGGGCGAGCCGAGGTTGAACTCGTGGCCGACGGAGGCGTGCGCCTCCTTCACGGCCTGCTGGACGGCGCCGGCGAACTGCTGCTCCATGGCCTCCAGGTGCTCGCGGTCGGCGGCGATGCCGTGCCGCTCCAGGCGGGCGAGGAGGGCGGAGGTGGGCAGCTCGACCTCGTGGAGGAGCTCGCGGGCCCCGACCTCGCCGAGCCGCTCCTCGAAGGCCCCGCCGAGGTCGAGGACCGCGCGGGCCTGGGCCATGAGGGCCTCGGCCTCGGCGGTGTCGTCGGCGCCGAAGGCGAGCTGTCCGTCGGAGGCGGCCGCGGGGGCGAGCTCGCGCCCGAGGTACTCGATCGAGAGCGCGTCCAGGGCGAAGGAGCGGCGGCCGGGCTTGACCAGGTAGGCGGCGAGGGCGGTGTCCATGGTGACGCCCGCGACGCTCCAGCCGTGCTCGGGGAAGACCCGCATGGCGCCCTTGGCGTTGTGCATGACCTTGGGGCGCTCGGGGTCGGAGATCCACGCGGCCCAGGCCCGCTCGTCGGCCTCGTCGAGCTCGCTGGGGTCGAACCAGGCGGCGGCTCCCCCGGTGGCGGCGAGGGCGACCTCGCTGACGTTTCCGGTGCCGAGCGCCCAGCTGTCGACGGTGGCGACGCCCAGGGGTTCGGTGCCGTGCTCGGCGAGCCAGGGGGCCAGCTCGCCGGCGGAGAGGACGGAGGCGTCGAGCTCGACGCCCGCGGCGGGCGGCGGGGCGGTCTCCTCGGCGGAGCCGGGGTCGACGGCGAGGAGCCGCTCGCGCAGGGAGGGGTTGCGGATCTCCAGGGTGTCGAGGACGAGGGCGACGGCCGTCCGGTCGTAGGGCTCGCGGGCCAGGTCGGCCACCGTCTTCGACAGCTCGACGTCCCGGACCATCTCGGTCAGGCGCCGGTTGAGCCGCACCGACTCCAGGTGGTCGCGGAAGTTCTGCCCGGCCTTGCCCTTGACCTCGTCGGCGCGCTCGACGAGCTGGTCGAAGGAGCCGAACTGGTTGATCCACTTGGCGGCGGTCTTCTCGCCGACGCCGGGGATGCCGGGCAGGTTGTCCGACGGGTCGCCGCGCAGGGCCGCGAAGTCGGGGTACTGGGAGGGGCTCAGACCGTACTTCTCCTGGATCTTCTCCGGGGTGAAGCGGGTCAGCTCGGAGACGCCCTTGGTGGGGTAGAGCACGGTCACGTGGTCGGTGACGAGCTGGAAGGAGTCCCGGTCGCCGGTGACGATCAGGACGTCGAAGCCCTCGGCCTCGGCCTGCGTGGCGAGGGTGGCGATGACGTCGTCCGCCTCGAAGCCGTCGACGGCGAAGCGCTGCGCGTGCATCGCGTCGAGCAGCTCGCCGATCAGCTCGACCTGTCCCTTGAACTCGTCGGGGGTCTTCGAGCGGTTCGCCTTGTACTCCGGGAACTCCTCGGACCGCCAGGTCTTGCGGGACACGTCGAACGCCACCGCGAAGTGCGTGGGCGACTCGTCGCGCAGCGTGTTCGCCAGCATCGAGGCGAACCCGTAGATCGCGTTCGTCGGCTGCCCGGTCGCGGTGGTGAAGTTCTCCGCGGGCAGCGCGAAGAACGCCCGGTACGCGAGCGAGTGCCCGTCCATCAGGAGCAGGCGGGGGCGGGTGTCTGCGGTGTTCTTCGATGCTGTCTGGGCCACGGGACGATCCTGCCACGGCCCACCGACAATCCCCTCCTCACCGGCCGGGGTGCCGGGCTGTCGGTGGCGCGTGACAGGATCGGAGACGTACGCCGAAGGACGACCGCTCAAGGGAGAGCGCGATGGTCAGCAAGCCGCCGGCCGGTGACCCGGTCCAGGACGCACCGCAGGTCACGCCGCCGCAGCACGCCGCCGCCGGGCTGCCCGCCGTCGGGCACACGCTGCGGATCGCCCGGGAGCAGATGGGGTCCGTGCGCACCGCGCGGACCCTCCTCAAGGTCAACCAGAAGGACGGCTTCGACTGTCCGGGCTGCGCCTGGCCCGAGGAGGACAGGCGGCACGTCGCGGAGTTCTGCGAGAACGGCGCGAAGGCCGTCGCCGAGGAGGCGACGCTGCGCCGGGTCACCCCGGAGTTCTTCGCCGCGCACCCGGTCGCGGACCTGGCGGAGCGCAGCGGTTACTGGCTGGGGCAGCAGGGCCGCATCACGCAGCCGATGCTCCTCCCCGAGGGCGGCGACCGGTACGAGCCGGTGACCTGGGAGCGGGCCTTCGGGATCCTCGCCGAGGAGCTGCGGGCCCTGGACTCCCCCGACGAGGCGCTCTTCTACACCTCGGGCCGCACCAGCAACGAGGCGGCGTTCCTGCTCCAGCTCTTCGCCCGCGAGTTCGGCACCAACAACCTGCCGGACTGCTCCAACATGTGCCACGAGTCCTCGGGTTCGGCCCTGACGGAGACCATCGGCGTCGGCAAGGGCAGCGTCTCCCTGGAGGACCTGCACCGGGCGGACCTGATCGTCGTGGCCGGGCAGAACCCGGGCACGAACCACCCCCGGATGCTGTCCGCCCTGGAGAAGGCGAAGGCCGCGGGCGCCCGGATCATCTCGGTCAACCCGCTGCCGGAGGCCGGCCTGGAGCGGTTCAAGAACCCGCAGACCCCGCGCGGCATGCTCAGGGGCGCCGCGCTCACCGACCTCTTCCTCCAGATCCGGATCGGCGGCGACCAGGCCCTCTTCCGCCTCCTCAACAAGCTGGTCCTGGAGACCCCGGGCGCGGTCGACGAGGAGTTCGTACGCGAACACACCCACGGGTACGAGGAGTTCGCGGCGGCCGCGAAGGAGGCCGACTGGGACGAGACCCTGGCGGCGACCGGTCTGGAGCGCGCCGAGATCGAGCGGGCCCTGGAGATGGTCCTCGCATCGGAGCGGACGATCGTCTGCTGGGCGATGGGCCTCACCCAGCACAAGCACTCCGTGCCCACCATCCGCGAGGTGGTCAACCTGCTGCTGCTGCGCGGGAACATCGGGCGGCCGGGCGCGGGCGTCTGTCCGGTGCGCGGTCATTCGAACGTGCAGGGCGACCGGACGATGGGCATCTTCGAGCGCCCCGCGCCCGCGTTCCTCGACGCCCTGGACGAGGAGTTCGGGATCGTCTCGCCGCGCCACCACGGCTTCGACGTGGTCCGCTCGATCCAGGCGCTGCGCGACGGCGAGGCGAAGGTCTTCTTCGCGATGGGCGGCAACTTCGTGGGGGCGACGCCCGACACGGAGGTGACGGAGGCGGCGATGCGCCGGGCCCGGCTCACCGTCCACGTGTCGACCAAGCTGAACCGCTCGCACGCGGTGACGGGCACGCGCGCGCTGATCCTGCCCACCCTCGGCCGCACCGACAAGGACGTCCAGGAGGCCGGGCGGCAGTTCGTGACGGTCGAGGACTCGATGGGCCTGGTGCACGCCTCCCGGGGCAACCTGCCCCCGGCGAGCCCGCACCTGCTGTCCGAGCCGGCGATCGTGGCCCGGATGGCCCGCGCCGTCCTGGGGGACGGATCGGCCACGCCGTGGGAGGAGTTCGAGGCCGACTACGCCCGGATCAGGGACCGCATCGCGCGCGTGGTGCCCGGTTTCGAGGACTTCAACGCCCGGCTCGCGGCGGACCCGGGCGGCTTCGCGCTGCCGCACGCCCCGCGCGACGAGCGCCGCTTCCCCACGAAGACCGGCAAGGCCAACTTCACGGCCGCGCCCGTCGAGTACCCGAGGGTGCCGGAGGGCCGGCTGCTCCTCCAGACGCTGCGCTCGCACGATCAGTACAACACCACGATCTACGGCCTGGACGACCGCTACCGGGGCATCAAGGGGGGCCGCCGGGTCGTCCTGGTGCACCCGGCGGACGCGGCGGCCCTCGGCCTGGCCGACGGGGCGTACGCGGACCTGGTGAGCGAGTGGACGGACGGCGTCGAGCGGCGGGCGCCCGGCTTCCGGGTGGTGCACTACCCGACGGCCCGGGGGTGCGCGGCGGCGTACTACCCGGAGACGAACGTCCTGGTGCCGCTGGAGTCGACGGCGGACGTCAGCAACACCCCCGCGAGCAAGTCCGTGATCGTCCGTCTGGAACAATCCCCTTCCACCTGAGCGAACGCTTAGTACGCTCAGGCGGAAGCAACGCGATCGGCGGATCGGCGTGACCGACACGACCGGCGGGACCGCGCCGATCAGCAGCCGTACGAAGACGAACGGAGCCGGGCCATGGGTGAGCAGCAGCACGTGAAGTTCCCGCAGGAGGTCATCGACGAGTACGCGGCGCTCGGCGTCGACCTCCCGGCCCTCTTCTCGGCGGGGCACCTCGGCAACCGGATGGGCGTGCAGATCCTGGAGGCCTCGGCCGAGCGGGTCGTCGGCACCATGCCGGTGGAGGGCAACACGCAGCCGTACGGGCTGCTGCACGGCGGGGCGTCGGCGGTCCTCGCCGAGACCCTGGGCTCGGTGGGCTCGATGCTGCACGGCGGGGTCTCCCGCATCGCGGTCGGCGTCGACCTCAACTGCACCCACCACCGGGGGGTCCGCAGCGGCCTGGTGACCGGCGTGGCGACCCCGGTGCACCGCGGCCGGTCCACCGCCACGTACGAGATCGTGATCACCGACGAGCAGGACCGGCGGGTCTGCTCGGCGCGACTGACCTGCATGCTGCGCGAGGTCACCGCGAAGGACGCGGAGAACGTGCCGGGCGCGAGCGCCTGAGGCCCGCGCGGGCGGTACGACGGAGGGGCGGCACCCGATGGGTGCCGCCCCTCCGTCGTACCACTCGCGCTCTCCACCACCCCACCTTTCGTCACTCTGCGTGATCTTCGTGCGATGCGGGACCCCCCGAAGCGGAAGAGCCGGTTCGTCCGCTGAGCTTTCTGACGCTGTCCGATATCCGGAGAGTCACGGAAGGCGTTCGTCAGGAGCAAGAATCACTCAAGCCCCTTAGCGGAACTGCACGTTCTCATTATGTGAACACCGCGTAAAGAACCCTTACGTCCCGTTTTGCCCACCCGCCGCACACACTCTTCCCCCGTCGGCATAACAAGACAGTCACATCCTGACCTCGCCGCTCCCCGACCCACCCCACCTGCGCTTAGAGTCACCGCCAGTCACCGCGCCGCCGGGCGCGTCCTACTGCACGGCCCTGTACCAACTCCAGTACGGCCCGGCGTTCCAAAACGGCACCCCTCGCTCCGCAGCTTCACGGCACCACCTCGTCCGAGGGGGCCGCGCCAGGGAAAGGACCCTTCGTGCGAAACCGTTCGTTGCTCATACTCACCACCGCGGTCACCGCGGGAGCGCTCACCCTCACTGCCTGTGGTTCGCGCGACGACAAGGGCGGCGCCGGGAACGGCGACAGCGGCAACGTCACCGTGACCATCGGCCTCGACGCGCCGCTCACGGGTGAGCTGTCCGCCCTCGGCCTCGGCATCAAGAACTCCGCCGACCTCGCGGTCAAGACGGCCAACAAGAAGGAGTACGTCAAGGGCGTCACCTTCAAACTGGAGTCCCTCGACGACCAGGCCCAGCCGTCCTCCGGCCAGCAGAACGCCACCAAGCTCGTCGCCGACAAGACCGTCCTCGGCGTGGTCGGCCCGCTGAACTCCGGCGTCGCCGAGTCCATGCAGAAGGTCTTCGACGACGCCAAGCTGGCCCAGGTCTCCCCGGCCAACACCAACCCCTCCCTGAGCCAGGGCACCAAGTGGGCCTCCGGCGACAAGAAGCGCGGCTACAAGTCGTACTTCCGCACCGCCACCACGGACGCCATCCAGGGCCCGTTCGCCGCCCAGTACGTCGTCAACGAGGCCAAGAAGACCAAGGCCTTCATCATCGACGACAAGAAGACCTACGGCGCCGGCCTCGCGGGCACCTTCAAGGGCGAGTTCGAGAAGCTCGGCGGCAAGGTCGTCGGCACCCAGCACATCGACCCCGAGACCAAGGACTTCTCCGCGGTCGCCACCGAGGTCAAGAGCTCCGGCGCCGACGTCGTCTACTACGGCGGCGAGTACCCGGCCGCCGGCCCGCTGGCCAAGCAGATCAAGGAGGCCGGCGCCAAGGTCACCGTCGTCGGCGGCGACGCGATCTTCAGCCCCGAGTACGTCAAGCTCGCCGGTGCCGCCGCGGCCGAAGGCGACTTCGCCACCTCCGTCGGCGCCCCGATCGAGCAGCTCCCGTCCGCCAAGGAGTTCCTGGCCAACTACAAGGCCGAGAACTACAAGGAGACCTTCGAGGCCTACGGCGGCTACGCCTACGACTCGGCCTGGGCCATCATCGAGGCCGTCAAGAAGGTCGTGGACGGCAACGGCGGCAAGCTGCCCGACGGCGCCCGCGCCAAGGTCGTCGAGGCCCTCCAGGGCGTCTCCTTCGAGGGCGTGACCGGCAAGGTCGCCTTCGACGAGTTCGGCGACACCACCAACAAGCAGCTGACCGTCTACAAGGTCGAGGGCGGCGCCTTCAAGCCGGTCAAGTCCGGCACCTTCGGCGGCTGACCCCACCACCCCAACCCCACTTCCAGCACCACCTTCACCGCGCGGGGCGCCGCACCAGGCTCCCCGCGCGGTGTCACATCCGTCGAAAGTCTCGGAGGACAATGCGGTGAACGAACTGCCGCAGCAGCTGGTCAACGGCCTGCTACTGGGATCCATGTACGGGCTGGTCGCCGTCGGCTACACGATGGTCTACGGCATCGTCCAGCTCATCAACTTCGCCCATGGCGAGATCTTCATGACCGGCGGCTTCGGGGCGCTCACGGTCTGGCTCATCCTGCCCGGCGGCACCAGCCTCTGGATCGCCCTGCCCCTCATGATCATCGGCGCCGTCATCGTCGCCACGACGATAGCCGTCGGAGCGGAACGTTTCGCCTACCGACCGCTCCGCGGCGGACCACGCCTCGCCCCCCTCATCACGGCGATCGGCCTCTCCCTCGCCCTCCAGCAGGCCGTCTGGGCCTGGTACCCCGAGGCGAAGTCCGCCCGCACCTTCCCGCAGATCCCCGGCGGCCCGATCGAACTCGGCCCCGTCACCATCCAGACCGGCGACGTCTTCCTCGTCCTCGCCGCCCCCGTCTGCATGGCCTTCCTCGCCTTCTTCGTCATGCGCACCCGCACCGGACGCGGCATGCAGGCCACGGCACAGGACCCGGACACCGCCAAGCTCATGGGCATCAACACCGACCGCATCATCGTGGTCGCCTTCGCCCTCGGCGCCGCGTTCGCCGCCGTCGGAGCCGTCGCCTACGGCCTCAAGTACGGCGTCGTCGACTACAAGATGGGCTTCCTCCTCGGCCTCAAGGCGTTCACCGCCGCGGTCCTCGGCGGCATCGGCAACATCTACGGCGCCATGATCGGCGGAGTCGTCCTCGGCGTCGCCGAGACCATGGCCACCGCCTACATCAACCACATCCCCGGCATGGAACAGCTCGGCGGCCAGTCCTGGGCCAACGTCTGGGCCTTCGTACTCCTCATCGTCGTACTCCTCGCCCGGCCCCAAGGCCTCCTCGGCGAGCGCGTCGCGGACAGGGCGTGAGCACCATGACCACCATCTCCGAGAACCCCACGGCACCCGCGACGCCCGCGACCACCGAAGCCACCGGCCTCATCGGCTTCATCCCGGTCCACATCGCCCGCGCCCTCACCCTGGGCGGCGGCGCGCTCACCGTCGCGAGCTGCTTCCTCGCCTGGACCTGGACCGCCCGCTTCCCCGGCGACCTCACCGTCTACGGCTACCCGGGCGGACTCCAGCTCCAGGTCCTGGTCGCCGGCCTGCTCACCACCCTCTTCGCCCTCTCCTCCTACGGGATCAAGGGCACCCGCTGGCTCACCCCGGCCGGCGCCGACGGCGCGATCAAGCTCGCCGCCCTCGCCGCCTTCGCCACCGCCTGGTACACCGTCGCCGCCATCAGCATCCAGCTCGGCGGCCCGGTCAACCTGGAGCCCGGCGGCGCGGTCGTCGCCGTCGCCACCCTGCTCGCCCTGGTCGGCGCCCTCGCCCTCCCCTTCGAGCGACCGGCCACCCACCCCGCCGACCCCGAGGACAACGGCTGGGACCAGTTCAAGCACCGCGCGAGCAACGGCCTGACCTCCTTCAAAGCCGCCTTCGGCACCACCGGCACCCCCCGCAGGCTGCCCCCGCTGCCCACCCCCGTCGAGATCCTCATCATCGCCGGCGTCCTCGCCGTCGCCCTCGGCGTCTTCACCTACGGCATCGGCACCGAATACGACGAGCTGTTCATCGGCTTCCTGATCACGGCCGGCTTCGGCTTCGCCGCGGTCAACAAGTCCGGACTGCTCCAGCAGGCCACCCAGCTCACCGGCAAGCACCAGAACCTGACCATCGCGGGCGCGTTCATCGCGGCGGCCCTGTTCCCCTTCACCCAGACCGACGACCAGTACGCGACGCTCGGCGTCTACATCCTGATCTTCGCCACGGTCGCCCTGGGCCTGAACATCGTCGTCGGCCTCGCCGGCCTCCTCGACCTCGGCTACGTCGCCTTCCTCGGCGTCGGCGCCTACGCGGCCGCCCTCGTCTCCGGCGCCCCGACCTCCCCCTTCGGCGTCCACCTCCCCTTCTGGGCCGCCATCCTCGTCGGCGCCGCCGCCTCCCTCGTCTTCGGCGTCCTCATCGGCGCCCCGACCCTGCGCCTGCGCGGCGACTACCTCGCCATCGTGACGCTCGGCTTCGGCGAGATCTTCCGCATCGCCGTCATGAACACCGACGGCACCTCCGGCCCCGACATCACCAACGGCTCCAACGGCATCGCCTCCATCCCGAACCTCGACTTCTTCGGGTTCGACTTCGGCGCCGAACACACCATCGCCGGCTTCACCATCGGCCGCTTCGCGAACTACTTCTTCCTGATGCTGCTGATCATGGCCGTCGTCGTGCTGGTCTTCCGGCGCAGCGGCGACTCCCGCATCGGCCGCGCCTGGGTCGCCATCCGCGAGGACGAGACCGCAGCCCTCGCCATGGGCATCAACGGCTTCCGGGTCAAACTGATCGCCTTCGCACTCGGCGCCGCCCTCGCCGGCCTGGCCGGCACCGTGCAGGCCCACGTCACCTACACCGTGACCCCCGAGCAGTACCTCTTCGCCGGCCCCATCCCGCCCAACTCCGCCTTCCTGCTCGCGGCCGTCGTCCTCGGCGGCATGGGCACGATGAGCGGACCTCTGGTCGGCGCCGCGCTCCTCTTCCTCATCCCGAACAAACTCCAGTTCATGGGCGAGTACCAGCTCTTCGCCTTCGGCCTCGCGCTCGTACTGATCATGCGCTTCCGCCCCGAGGGGATCATCCCCAACCGGCGCAACCAGCTGGAGTTCCACGAGAAGGACGAGACGCCCGCCACGCTCGCCAAGGCAGGTGCCTGAACCATGACGACCACCACCACCAAGGCCGACGCCACCACGGAACCGGCCACCCCCGAGACCGTCCTCGACGCCCGCGGCGTGACCATGCGCTTCGGCGGCCTCACCGCCGTCCGCGACGTCGACCTGACCGTCCGGAGCGGCGAGATCGTCGGTCTGATCGGCCCCAACGGCGCCGGCAAGACCACCTTCTTCAACTGCCTCACCGGCCTGTACGTCCCCACCGAGGGCGAGGTCCGCTACAAGGGCCAGGTCCTGCCGCCGAAGTCCTTCAAGGTCACCGCGGCCGGCATCGCCCGCACCTTCCAGAACATCCGTCTCTTCAACAACATGACGGTCCTGGAGAACGTCCTCGTCGGACGCCACACCCGCACCAAGGAAGGCCTCTGGTCCGCCCTCCTCCGCGGCCCCGGCTTCAAGAAGGCCGAAGCGGCCTCCGAGAAGCGGGCCATGGAACTCCTGGAGTTCATCGGCCTCCAGGACAAGGCCCAGCACCTCGCCAAGAACCTCCCGTACGGCGAACAGCGCAAGCTGGAGATCGCCCGCGCCCTCGCGAGCGACCCCGGCCTGATCCTCCTCGACGAACCCACCGCCGGCATGAACCCGCAGGAGACCCGGGCCGCCGAGGAACTCATCTTCGCCATCCGGGACATGGGCATCGCCGTCCTCGTCATCGAGCACGACATGCGGTTCATCTTCAACCTCTGCGACCGGGTCGCCGTACTCGTCCAGGGCCAGAAGCTGATCGAGGGCGACAGCCAGACCGTCCAGAGCGACGAGCGGGTCATCGCCGCGTACCTGGGCGAACCCATCGAGGGCGACGCCCCGACCGACGCTCCGGCCGACACCCCGGCCCCGGCCGGCACCCCGAAGGCCCCCGCCACCGAGGCCGGCGCCCCGGAAGAGGCGGCCGCTCCGAAGGAGACCACCGGGAAATCCCCGGAGAAGCCCTCGGAGAAGCCTTCGGAGAAGTCCTCGGAGAAGCCCTCGGAGGACACCCCGCACGACCCTGCTTCGGGCAAGGAGAACGACGCATGACCGCACTGCTCGAAGTCGAGGACCTGCGCGTCGCCTACGGAAAGATCGAGGCCGTCAAGGGCATCTCCTTCTCCGTCGAGGCCGGTGAGGTCGTCACCCTCATCGGCACCAACGGCGCCGGCAAGACCACCACCCTGCGGACCCTCTCCGGCCTCCTCAAGCCGGTCGGCGGCCAGATCAAGTTCGAGGGCAAGTCCCTCCGCAAGATCCCCGCGCACAAGATCGTCTCGCTGGGCCTCGCCCACTCCCCCGAGGGACGGCACATCTTCCCCCGGATGTCGATCGAGGAGAACCTCCTCCTCGGCGCCTTCCTCCGGAAGGACGGTGCCGGCATCACCAAGGACGTCCAGCGCGCCTACGACCTCTTCCCCATCCTGGGCGAACGCCGCAAGCAGGCCGCCGGCACGCTCTCCGGCGGCGAGCAGCAGATGCTCGCCATGGGCCGGGCCCTGATGTCCCAGCCCAAACTGCTCATGCTCGACGAGCCCTCCATGGGCCTCTCCCCGATCATGATGCAGAAGATCATGGCCACCATCGCCGAGCTGAAGGCCCAGGGCACCACCATCCTGCTCGTCGAGCAGAACGCCCAGGCCGCACTCGCCCTGGCGGACCACGGCCACGTCATGGAGATCGGCAAGATCGTGCTCTCGGGCACGGGGCAGAACCTGCTCCACGACGAGTCGGTCCGCAAGGCGTACCTCGGCGAGGACTGACCCTCCCCGCCCGCACCGAGACGGAAGGCCCGCCCCACAGTGCCGTGGGGCGGGCCTTCTCCTCTGCCGTACGAAGCGGAGCTACTGCTCCTTGCCCTTGGCCGCCTTCTTCTCCTCGGCGTCCTCGATGACCGCCTCCGCGACCTGCTGCATCGACATGCGGCGGTCCATCGACGTCTTCTGGATCCAGCGGAACGCGGCCGGCTCCGTCAGGCCGTACTGGGTCTGCAGGATCGACTTGGCCCGGTCCACCAGCTTGCGGGTCTCCAGCCGCTGGGAGAGGTCGGCGACCTCCTTCTCCAGCGCCCGCAGCTCCGCGAACCGGGAGACCGCCATCTCGATGGCCGGCACCACGTCGCTCTTGCTGAACGGCTTCACCAGGTACGCCATGGCGCCGGCGTCCCGGGCCCGCTCGACCAGCTCGCGCTGCGAGAAGGCGGTGAGCATGAGGACGGGGGCGATGGACTCGCCGGCGATCTTCTCGGCGGCCGAGATGCCGTCGAGGACGGGCATCTTGACGTCGAGGATGACGAGGTCGGGGCGGTGTTCGCGGGCGAGCTCGACGGCCTTGGCACCGTCCCCGGCCTCGCCGACGACCGTGTAGCCCTCTTCCTCGAGCATCTCTTTGAGGTCGAGGCGGATCAGGGCCTCGTCCTCGGCGATGACGACACGGGTCGTCAGCGGCGGGACGTGCGGCGCCTCGGCGTCGTCGGCGGGCTGGGGCGACTCGGGGGCGGTCACGGGGGCTCCTCGTTGCGGGGCAGCTACTGCTACATGAGCCTACCTAGGTCCTGTATGTTTGAGGCACAGCAGGTTGCCAATGACCTTCGTTTCGAAGGATGCCCCGGTAGCCCAGCGGAAGAGGCAGTGGTCTCAAACACCATACAGCGTGGGTTCGAATCCCACCCGGGGCACTCTACCTTCGATTCCAAGGACTCCAAGGGTGCTGTTGATCTTCACTCGTCACAGTGAACATCTCTTCGGCTTCGTCCATACGGGTTGCGGTTCGACAAGGCTGCCGTCATGGAGCAGCACAATCCTTCGATTCGCGAAGAAGCACTCGCACTCCTCCACCGGGGCTTGACCAACCGGGCAGTCGCTGAACGGCTCAACGTGCCACGGGGCACGGTCGGTTGGTGGCTGTCCGAAGATCGCCGGAAGCGTGGCGTCCGATTCGAGCGGCCCACGGACTGTACCCGGTGCACGGACAGTGCGCTCGACGCACCGGCGTACGCCTACCTCCTGGGGCTCTACCTCGGCGACGGCCACATCACGTCGAGGGCCAAGCAACACCACCTGTCGATCTTCTGCAGTACTTCGTGGCCGATGCTGATCGACGCCACCGAGGCGGCGATGCGCAGAGTGATGCCCCTGCCGACCATTCGGCGAAGGACCAGGCAGGGGTGCACCGAGGTGAAGTCCTACACCAAGCACTGGAAATGCCTCTTTCCCCAGCACGGCCCCGGCAAGAAGCACGAACGCGCGATCGTCCTCGAATCCTGGCAGCAGGAAGTCGTCGACGCGCACCCCTGGGAATTCGTTCGTGGGCTCGTGCACTCCGACGGGTGTCGGATCACCAACTGGACCACCCGCGTCGTGAACGGCGAGCGGAAGCGGTACGAGTACCCCCGGTACTTCTTCACCAACGTCTCGGACGACATCCGGCGGCTCTACACCGGCACCCTCGACCGGCTCGGCGTCGAGTGGACGCACTGCAGTCGCGGCGGGAGGCCCTACAACGTCTCCGTCGCCCGCAGGACCTCCGTCGCGCTCATGGATCTTCATGTGGGGCCCAAGGGCTGAGAAGGCAGGTCTCGACCGATCCCGGTGTGACCGATTCGTCCGAACACCCCGTGGAGATCGTGCGAAGGGCGCTGGTAATTTGGGGGCGCCGCGGTCACGTGGGGTCGGGGGGAGTCAGGGTTTGCGACCGCCGTAACGGCAACCGGATCAAGCCCTCCTGCATCCGTACTGCCTGCCTGCGCGCACAACGGGGAGCATGGAGGGAGGCCGGTCGTGACCGAGACGGGGCGGGGAGGGCACGCGCGGGGTGGCGACGAGGACGCCTCGGAGCCGGGGTCCCCGGGGGCCGGGCGTTTCCTCGGGCAGGGGTTGTTTCCCAACGAGACCATGCAGCTCCGCATACCCGAGGGCGGGATACCCGGCGGGGGGCGTGAGGGGGTCGCCGGCGCGCCCTCCGCTGCGGGAGATCCGGAAGGGGCCGGATCGTCCGGCGGTTCCCCGGCGGCTTCCCCGGCGGCTTCCTCCGGTTCCCGTGCGTCCCGTCGGACGGGTGCGGGGCGTCGGCGGAAGGCGCCCGAGTCGACGCTCGTCGCCCGTCTCGTCGCCGTCGCCGTGGTGTTCGGGTCCTGGCTGCGCCGTGTGCGGCCGCGTTATCCCCGGCCCGGGCGGGCGGGCTGGAAGCGCTGGGTGCCCTCCTGGCGGCAGACCGGGGGTGCGGTTCTCGCCTCGTTCGGGTTGGGTTTCCTGTCGTTGTCCTTCGCGTATGCCGTCACGGACATTCCGGAGAACCTGAACTCTTACGCCACTCAGCAGGACAACGTCTATTTCTGGGCCGACGGGACGCCCATGGCGCGTACGGGCTGGGTGCAGCGGCAGGCGGTGGAGCTGGAGGACGTGCCCGAGGACGTGCGCTGGGCGGTGCTCGCGGCCGAGAACGAGAGTTTCTACAGCGATCCGGGCATTTCGTTCAAGGGGATCAGCCGTGCGGTCCTGCGGACGGTCGGGCAGGGCAGTACCCAGGGCGGCTCGACGATCACGCAGCAGTACGTCAAGAACGTCTATCTCACTCAGGAGCAGACCTACAGCCGCAAGTTCACCGAGGCCATGATGGCCCTCAAGCTCGACAACAAGATGAGCAAGGACGAGATCCTGGAGGGTTATCTCAACACCAGTTGGTTCGGTCGTGGCACCTACGGGATCCAGCGTGCGGCGCAGGCGTACTACGGCAAGGACGTCAGTGGGCTGAACGCCAGTGAGGCGGCTTTCCTCGCTTCGCTGCTGAAGGGGGCCGGGTTGTACGATCCGACGCTCAGTGCGAACAACCGGGCGCGTGCGGTGGAGCGGTGGCGGTGGACGCTCGACCGGATGGTGGAGATCGGCAGGCTGACGCCGGAGGAGCGGGCGGGTTACCGGGATTTCCCGGAGCCGTTGGAGAGCAATCCGCTCTACAACACCGGTGAGCAGAGCGATTATCTGGTGGAGCTCGCCACCCAGTACGCCAAGAAGGCGGCGCACATCTCCGACAAGGATTTCGACCGTGGTGGTTATCAGATCTACACCACGTTCGACAAGAAGCGTGTGGATGCGCTCACCAAGTCCGTCAACAAGGCTCGGGACGAGGCGCGCAGGAAGAATCCCGGGGCTGCGAAGCATGTTCATTACGGTGCTGCTTCCGTGGCCGCCGACGGGCGGATCCTGGCCATTCACGGCGGTCCCGACCATCGCAAGCAGGGTTACAACGAGTCGAATGCGACCACGGTGCGGGCGGGGTCGGCGTTCCAGCCGTTCGTGTACGCGGCCGCTCTGGAGCACGGGGTGCGCAAGAGTCGGGACGGTGCTCCCGAGCGGGTGACGGGCGAGACGTTGTACCCCGGTGACGACGGGGTGCCGGTCACCACGCCGGAAGGGCCGTACTGGGACCGCAGTGGCCGGAAGGTGGCTGCGAAGAACGACGGCGGGCGGTCCTACGGGCGGATATCGCTGCACCGGGCGCTCGCGCTGTCGGTCAACACGACTTTCATGCAGCTCGGTATGGACACCGGTCTGGACAAGGTCCGTGCGACCGCCGCGGCGGCCGGGTTGCTGCCCTCCAGTCTGGGTGCCCAGGTGCCCGCGTTGTCCGCGGGCAGTTCGACGCCCAGTGCCATCCGCATGGCGGGTGGGTACGCCACGTTCGCCGCGGAGGGCCGGCACACCGAGCCGTACGCCGTTCTCAAGGTCACCCGCAACGGTCATGAGGTGGCCGTGGACGTTCCGGGTGCGCGGCGGGCGGTGGACGTCGAGACCGCCGCGGCGGTGCAGTCGGCTCTGACCGATGCCTTCCGTGCGGCCCATCCGGGGGCTGCCGCGGCTGCCGGCGGCGCGGTGGCGGGGAAGGTGGGCACCACCGAGGACGACACCGCCGCCTGGTACGTGGGCACCGAGAAGAAGGTGTCCACGGCGGTCGTCGTCTACCGCATCGATCTGGCCAGGAGTCTTGAGCCCCTGCCGTTGGAGGGGTTGGGCGGTACGGCCGCCGACAGTGTTCCGTATCGCGTCTGGGCGCGGGCCCTGGGTCATGCCGGCTGACCGCCTTCGCGTTCGATGCCGTCCGCTTTCCGCCTTCGAAGGATGAAGCCGCAGATGAACAAACCGTCGGGTCGTCGCCGCAAGGCTCCCGCGCGCCGCCGTCTCCCCGTCGGTGCCGGGGTGCTCGCGGTGGCGGCGTTTCTCGTCGTCGTCTCCGTCCTCGCCGGTTATCTGGTGCTGTCCGGCGGGGACGGTGCGGCCCCGGCGGGGTCCGTGGCGGGTGGCGCGTCGCAGAAGCCGTTGCCCGGGGCCTCGGGGGAGGCGGCGTGGGACGGTCGGGTCGAGGTGATCGGTGACGGTTCGACTTCTTATACCGGTCCGCAGAAGGGGCAGCTCGAGGCGCGGCCCCTCAAGCCCGGTGAGAAGCCGCCGCAGTTCGTCGTCTTCTCCTGGGACGGTGCCCTGCAGGGTGACGACGGGTTGTTCGCGCACTACCGGGAGATGGCCAGCAGGCACAAGGCCCACATGACCTTCTTCCTGACCGGCATCTATCTGTTGCCGAAGAGCAAGAAGGAGTTGTACGACCCGCCGCAGCACGAGCGGGGCAGTGCGGCCATCAGTTTTCCCACGGACGAGCACGTCTATACGACTCTGGAGCAGCTCGCCGGGGCCTGGAAGGACGGGAACGAGATCGGTACCCACTTCAACGGGCACTTCTGTGGTGCGAAGGGGGGTGGCGATTGGAGCGTGTCGGAGTGGAAGAGCGAGATCGAGCAGTTCTACGGCTTCGTGGAGAAGTGGAAGACCAACACGGGTAGGACGGACCTGGCGCCGTTGCCGTTCGACATCCGTCGCGAGGTGGTCGGTGGTCGTGCTCCCTGTTTGGAGGGCCAGGCCAATCTGCTTCAGGCGGCGAAGGGTTTCGGTTGGCGTTATGACGCCAGTTCCGCGGGTGACTTCCAGATATGGCCGAAGAAGAAGAACGGCATATGGGACTTCCCGTTGCAGATGCTCCCGTACGAGGGGGGCAAGTACCAGGGTCTGTCGATGGACTTCAACTTCCTCTACAACCAGTCCAAGGGTGAGACCGACGGCGATCCGGCCATGTATCCGCAGTGGCAGCAGGAGACGTTGGACACCTATATGGCGGGGTTCAACCGTGTGTACTACGGCAGTCGTGCCCCGTTGTTCATCGGCAACCACTTCGAGGAGTGGAACGGCGGCATCTACATGAAGGCCGTCGACCGGATGATCGAGGAGGTGTGCACCAAGAAGGACGTCAAGTGCGTGTCCTTCAGGGAGCTCGCCGACTGGATGGACGTGCAGAAGCCTTCCACGCTGGAGCGGTTGCGCAGTCTGGATCCGGCCCAGTCGCCGGACTGGTCCAGCGTCGTGAAGTGACCGGGGCGGCCCGGGGGCGGGTGGCCGGTGACCGTGCGGTAGCACGTGGGGCGCCGGTTCGGCGGTCCGCCCGTTCCGAGGGCGCCACCTCCTTCACAAGAGCTGCACAGGGCGTGTAAAAATGCCGCTTACCTCGGCCGTTCTGCGTCGGGGGCGAAGGGGAAACGCCAGTGAAATCAAGAAAACTGAAGCACACTCGACGACGGGCTTCGATACTCACGGCGGCCGCCGCATCGGCCGTCGCGGGTGCCGCGCTGCTGCCCAACTGGAACGCGGGCGCCTCCACGGCGGCCGAGCCCCAGGTCGACGCCAAGACCAGGGCCGCCTTCCAGAGCCTGGCCGACGCGGTCTTCACCGACCGCACCAACGCCCTGGTCGACCAGCCGCGTCACGGCGGCGGCAGGAAGGCCCTGGCCAAGGGCTTCTCCGGCGAGGTGGAGCTCTCCTCGGACATCGGCCGCACCGAGGACACCGCCCGGAAGCAGCTGGACGACCGCAGGAACCGGCTGGCGGGCAACGGCGAGAAGTACAGCGCCGGCAGCACCACGGTCACTCTGGACCGCACCGACGTCAAGGGCCGCACCGCCGTCGTCGCGGTCACCGAGAACACCACGCTGACCTATGCGAAGGTCACCGGTGGCGAGCCGGGCACCACCGGTTTCCAGGCCCGTCACGAGCTCACCTTCAAGGCGGACAAGAAGGGTTCCTGGAAGCTCACGAAGATCCGTGAGACCGGTGACGGCTACCTCGCGGTGAACCAGCTCGCCCAGCCGATGACGGCCACCGTGGCGGCCACGACCACCACCACTCCGTCGGCTCCCCGCGCCGCCATCACCAAGCGTCCACCGGCCGCTCCCAAGAAGCTCACGGGCGGCGAGTACGACTACAAGGCGATGGCCGCGTACGCGGAGAAGTACTGGAGCAAGTACAACCCGGCCTACCCCAACTTCAACGGGGCGGGCGCGGGCGGCGACTGCACCAACTTCGTCAGCCAGTCCCTCAAGGCCGGCGGCTGGAAGCACGTGCCCGGTTACGTGTACGACTACACGCGCTGGTTCGGGACCGCCGACATCCAGTCGCACTCCTTCATCGGCGTCAACGAGTGGTCCTGGTTCGCGCAGAACTCCAAGCGGACCACCAGTCTGGCGAACGTCTACCAGTTGGACGTCGGTGACGTCCTCCAGGTGGACTTCAACAAGGACGGGTCCAAGGACCACACGATGATCGTCACGTCGCGCCGGAACGGCGTGCCGTATCTGACGTACCACTCCACCAACACCCTGCGCCGGTCGGTGACGAGCATCATCTCGTCCTACCCGAACGCCGCGTACTACGCCTACCGCACCTGACGGAGGCCGCACCCCGTGCCACCGCGCCCCGCGTCCCGACGGACGCGGGGCGCGGTGGCGTTCGGTCTCCGCGGGCGGGTTCTAGGGGGCCCAGGGCTTCAGCAGGTCCTTCATCGCGTCCGTCAGGGCGAACTGGAGCAGGGGGCCATAGGTGACGCGGCCGACGCCGAGGCGGCGGAAGCGGGCGAGGTCGTGCTTGACGGGGTGGGCCGTGGAGTTGACGGGGACGGTGACGGCGCCGACGACCGCCGTGAGGAGGTCGTCGTCGTCCTGGATGCCCACCGGGTAGACGCTGTCGGCGCCGGCCCGTTCCATGGCCCGCAGGCGTTCGATCGCCTGGTCGAGGGCGGTGGCGGGGTCGTCCGCGTGCATGAAGAGGTCGGTGCGGCCGTTGATCCAGACGGGGATGCCCGCGGCGTCGGCCGCGGCGCGCAGGTCGGCGATGTAGTGCGCGTGTTCCTGCGTGTCGCGTACGCGTCCGCCGTCCGAGTGGACGGTGTCCTCGATGTTGAGGCCGACGCCGCCGGCCTCGGTGAGGCCGGCGATGAGGTCGGCGGGCTTCTGGCCGTAGCCGGCCTCCAGGTCGACGGAGACGGGGACGTCGACCGCGGCGGTGATCGGCCGGACGGCGGCGAGGACGTCTTCGAAGGTCTGGCCCTCGTGGTCGTCGGCTCCCCGGGAGTCGGCGAGGGGGTGGCTGCCGATGGTCAGTGCGGGGAATCCGGCGTCGGCCGCCGTCCGTGCGGACCAGACGTCCCAGACGGTCGGCAGTACGAGCGGCTTGTGGTCGGCGTGCAGCTGCTTGAGGCGCTGGGCGCGCTCGGTGGTGGTGCGAAGGTCCATGCCGGGACGCTACCCCCGGATCGCCGTGTGCAACGTGGGGGCGCGGGGCTATGTCAGCGGCTCTCCGATGTGGTGGACGCGGACGAGGTTGGTGGAGCCGGCGACGCCGGGCGGGGAGCCGGCGGTGATGACGACGATGTCGCCCTTGGCGCAGCGGCCGATGCGGAGGAGTTCTTCGTCGACCTGGGCGACCATCGCGTCGGTGGAGTCGACGTGGGGGCCGAGGAAGGTTTCGACGCCCCAGGTGAGGTTGAGCTGGGAGCGGGTGGCGGGGTCGGGGGTGAAGGCGAGGAGGGGGATCGGGGAGCGGTAGCGGGAGAGGCGTTTGACGGTGTCGCCGGACTGGGTGAAGGCGACGAGGAACTTGGCGCCGAGGAAGTCGCCCATTTCGGCGGCGGCGCGGGCGACGGCTCCGCCCTGGGTGCGGGGCTTGTTGCGTTCGGTGAGCGGGGGGAGGCCCTTGGCGAGGACGTCCTCTTCGGCGGCTTCGACGATGCGGCTCATGGTGCGGACGGTCTCGACGGGGAAGCGGCCGACGCTGGTCTCGCCGGAGAGCATGACGGCGTCGGTGCCGTCGATGACGGCGTTGGCGACGTCGGAGGCCTCGGCGCGGGTGGGCCGGGAGTTGTCGATCATGGAGTCGAGCATCTGGGTGGCGACGATGACCGGTTTGGCGTTGCGCTTGGCGAGTTTGACGGCCCGCTTCTGGACGATCGGGACCTGTTCCAGGGGCATTTCGACGCCGAGGTCGCCGCGGGCGACCATGATGCCGTCGAAGGCGGCGACGATCTCGTCAATGTTCTCGACGGCCTGGGGCTTCTCGATCTTGGCGATGACGGGGAGGCGGCGGCCTTCCTCGTCCATGACGCGGTGGACGTCCTCGATGTCGCGGGCGCTGCGGACGAAGGAGAGGGCGATGACGTCGGCGCCGGTGCGCAGGGCCCAGCGGAGGTCTTCGATGTCCTTGTCGGAGAGGGCGGGGACGGAGACGGCGACGCCGGGGAGGTTGAGGCCCTTGTGGTCGGAGACCATGCCGCCCTCGATGACGCGGGTGCGGACGCGGGGTCCGTCGACGGCGGTGACTTCGAGGGTGACGCGGCCGTCGTCCACGAGGATGCGTTCGCCGGTGGTGACGTCGTCGGCGAGGCCGGTGTAGGTGGTGCCGCAGGTGTGGCGGTCGCCTTCGACGGGTTCGACGGTGATGGTGAATTCGTCGCCGCGTTCAAGGAGTACGGGGCCTTCGCGGAAGCGGCCGAGGCGGATCTTCGGGCCTTGAAGGTCGGCGAGGACGCCGACGCTGCGGCCGGTTTCGTCGGAGGCTTTGCGGACGCGCTGGTAGCGCTCCTCGTGTTCGGCGTAGGTGCCGTGGCTGAGGTTGAGGCGGGCCACGTCCATTCCGGCCTCGATCAATGCCTTGATCTGGTCGTATGTTTCGGTGGCGGGCCCAAGGGTACAAACGATTTTCGCTCGGCGCATGGGACGAGCCTAGGGCTTACCCGTGAGTAGTGAATCGGGCTGCCATGACTACTCAACGTCCTTTCCGTGAAAGGTTGTTGACAATACTTGAATCTGTGCGCCGGGGTGCTCCGATGAGCGTTTTCGGCTTCTTTTCCGGGCGCTTCCGGCCCGTGCGCATCGAACACTTTTCCACTCCGTAACCCGCGAGACCTGTTGCGGAGGGGCCTCCTGGGCCAGAATCTACGCGCGTTGTGCACCTGAACGACGCCACTGAACCGAGGAGAAGCACATGCCGTTGAACCGCCGGACGTTCCTGGAGGGCTCCGTGGCCGTCGGGGCCGGGGCCGCCCTCACCGCCGGGGCCGTCGCCCCCGCCGAGGCGCACGGACCCGGGCACGGGCACCGCCCGAAGCCGGCCGTGCGGTACTCCTTCACCGTCATGGGGACGACCGATCTGCACGGCAACGTCTTCAACTGGGACTACTTCACGGACAAGGAGTTCGACGACAAGGCGCACAACGACGTCGGCCTCGCCAAGATCTCCACGCTGGTCGAGCGGGTGCGGAAGGAGAAGGGGAGGCGCAACACCCTCCTCATCGACGCCGGCGACACCATCCAGGGCACCCAGCTGTCGTACTACTACGCCAAGGTCGACCCGATCACCGCGCGCCGCGGCCCGGTCCACCCGATGGCGCAGGCGATGAACGCCATCGGCTACGACGCCGCCGCCCTCGGCAACCACGAGTTCAACTACGGCATCCCGGTGCTGCGCAAGTTCGAGGAGCAGTGCGACTTCCCGCTGCTCGGTGCCAACGCGCTCGACGCGAAGACGCTGCGGCCGGCGTTCGCCCCGTACAGCATGCACCGGCTGCGGACGCCGTGCGGCCGGGGCGTGAAGGTGGCCGTGCTCGGTCTGACCAATCCGGGCATCGCGATCTGGGACAAGGCGAACGTCGGCGGGAAGATGGTCTTCCCGGGCCTGGAGGAGCAGGCGGCGAAGTGGGTGCCGAAGCTGCGCTCGATGGGCGCGGACGTGGTGGTCGTGTCGGCGCACTCCGGTTCCAGCGGCACGTCCTCGTACGGTGACCAGCTGCCGTACGTCGAGAACGCGGCCGGGCTCGTGGCCGAGCAGGTGCCGGGCATCGACGCGATCCTCGTCGGGCACGCGCACACGGAGATCCCCGAGTACCGGGTCGCGAACAAGGAGACCGGCAAGGAGGTCGTGCTCTCCGAGCCGCTGAAGTGGGGCCAGCGGCTCACCCTCTTCGACTTCGACCTGGTGTGGGAGCGGGGCCGCTGGAGCGTCGAGAAGGTCGGCGCGCAGGTCCTGAACTCCAACACGGTGGAGGAGGACCGGAAGATCGTGCGGCTGCTCTCCGACGAGCACCGGAAGGTGGTCGCGTACGTCAACCAGGTCATCGGCACCTCGACCGGGGCGATGACCACGGCCGACGCGCCATGGAAGGACGAGCCGGTCATCGACCTGATCAACGTGGTGCAGACGGAGACGGTGAAGGCGGCGCTGGCCGGCGGTGCCCACGCGGGTCTGCCGGTGCTGTCGCAGGCGTCCTGCTTCTCGCGCACGGCCCGGATTCCGGCCGGTCAGATCACGATCAAGGACGCGGCGGGGCTGTACCCGTTCGAGAACACCCTTGAGGCGCGGCTGCTGACGGGCGCGCAGCTGAAGGACTACCTGGAGTTCTCGGCGCGGTACTACGTACGGACCCCGGCGGGCGCTCCGGTCGACACGGCGAAGCTGACGAACGCGGACGGCACGCCGGACTACAACTACGACGCGGTGTCGGGCCTGACGTACGAGATCGACATCGCGAAGCCGGCCGGGTCGCGGATCGTGAACCTGTCGTTCGGGGGGAGGCCGCTGGACCCGGCGGCGAAGTTCGTGCTCGCGGTCAACAACTACCGGGCGAGCGGCGGCGGCGCGTTCCCGCACGTGGCGAACGCGCCGCAGCTGTGGGCGGACTCGGACGAGATCCGCAACACGATCATCCGGTGGGTGCAGGCGAAGGGGACGGTCGACCCGGGGCGGTTCGCGTCGGTGGACTGGAAGCTGACCCGGGACGGCGTGCCGGTGTTCTGATCCGCACGTCAGTGCTGGACGAGGGGCGTCAGCTTCCGGCCCTGGGCCGGGAAGCCGGGCGCCTCTCGCGCTTCCAGGCCGAAGCTGGTGAAGGCGGTGCGGCGCGGCAGGGGGTAGGGCTCCTTGCCGGTGATCGCGTTGAGGATGGTGGCGCTGCGCCAGGCGGCGAGGCCGAGGTCGGGGGCGCCGACGCCGTGGGTGTGGCGCTCGGCGTTCTGGACGTGGACGGCTCCGGTGACGGAGGGGTCGAGGACGAGGCGGTAGTGCTCGTCGACGCGGGGGCGTCCGGCGGAGTCGTGGCGGACGTAGGGGTCGAGGCCGGTGAGGAGGCGGTCGAGGGGGCGTTCGCGGTAGCCGGTGGCGAGGACGACGGCGTCGGTGGTGAGCCGGGTGCGGGCGTTCTGCTGGACGTGTTCGAGGTGCAGTTCGACGCGGGTGGTGGCGACGCGGCCGGCGGTGCGGACGCGGACGCCGGGGGTGAGGACGGCGTCGGGCCAGCCGCCGTGGAGGGTGCGGCGGTAGAGCTCGTCGTGGATGGCGGTGATGGTGGCGTCGTCGATGCCCTTGTGGAGCTGCCACTGGCGGGGCACGAGGCCGTCGCGGACCTGCTCGGGGAGGGCGTGGAAGTAGCGGGTGTAGTCGGGGGTGAAGTGCTCCAGGCCGAGCTTGGAGTACTCCATGGGGGCGAAGGCCTCGGTGCGGGTGAGCCAGTGGATGCCCTCGGCCCCGGCGGGGCGGGCGCGCAGGAGGTCGAGGAAGATCTCGGCGCCGGACTGGCCGGAGCCGACGACGGTGACGTGTCCGGCGGCGAGGAGGGTCTCGCGGTGGGCGAGGTAGTCGGCGGAGTGGACGACGGGGACGCCGGGGGCGTCGGCGAGGGGCCGGAGGGGTTCGGGGACGTACGGTTCGGTGCCGACGCCGAGGACGACGTTGCGGGTGTAGGTGCGGCCGAGCGCCTCGGTCTCGCCGTCGGGGTCGAGCTGGGTGTAGTCGACCTCGAAGAGGCGGCGTTCGGGGTTCCAGCGGACGGAGTCGACCTGGTGGCCGAAGTGGAGGCCGGGGAGGCGTTCGCTGGCCCAGCGGCAGTAGGCGTCGTACTCGGCGCGGTGGATGTGGAACTTCTCGGCGAAGTAGAAGGGGAAGAGGCGTTCGCGGCTCTTCAGGTAGTTGAGGAAGGTCCAGGGGCTGGCGGGGTCGGCGAGGGTGACGAGGTCGGCGAGGAAGGGGACCTGGAGGGTGGCGCCGTCGATGAGGAGTCCGGGGTGCCAGTGGAAGGCGGGGCGCTGTTCGTAGAAGGCGGTGGAGAGGCCGCCGGGGACGCCGTGGGCGAGGGCGGCGAGGGAGAGGTTGAAGGGGCCGATGCCGATGCCGACGAGGTCGTGGGGGCGGTCGGGGGCGGGGTCCTGTCCGTGGGGGTGGTCGGGGGGCGGGGTGTCCCGGGGGTGCCGGGGCCGGTCGGTGTCCTGTTCGGGGGTGTTGCCGGTCATCGGTGCGCGCTGCCTTCCACGAGGGTGATGAGCTGGTCCAGGTCGCCGGGGGTGGCGTGGGGGTTGAGCAGGGTGGCCTTGAGCCAGAGGCGGCCGTCGGCGCGGGCCCGGCCGAGGACCGCCCGGCCCCCGGTGAGGAGGGAGCGGCGGATCGCGGCGACGGCGGCGTCGTCGGCGCCGCGGGGCCGGAAGAGGACGGTGGTGAGGGCGGGCCGGGCGCGCAGGTCGAGGCCGGGGGTCTTCTCGACGCGGTCGGCGAGGTCCTGGGCGAGGTCCATGCAGGTGTCGACGAGGGCGCCGAGTCCGGTGCGGCCGAGGGCGCGGAGGGTGACGGCGGCCTTGAGGACGTCGGGGCGGCGGGTGGTGCGCGGGGAGCGGCCGAGGAGGTCGGGGAGGCCGGCGTCGGTGTCGTCGTCGGCGTTGAGGTAGTCGGCGGTGTGGGCGAGGGGGGCGAGGTCGTTCGTGTCGCGGACGGCGAGGAGTCCGGCGGCGGCGGGCTGCCAGCCGAGTTTGTGCAGGTCGACGGTGACGGTGCGGGCGCGGTCGAGGCCGTCGAGGAGCCGGCGGTGGGTGCGGCTGAAGAGGAGGGGGCCGCCGTAGGCGGCGTCGGCGTGGAGGTCGGCGCCGTGGGCGGCGCAGACGTCGGCGATCTCCGGGAGCGGGTCGATCAGGCCCTCGTCGGTGGTGCCGGCGGTGGCGGCGACGAGGAGCGGGCCGGGGGTGGTGGTGAGGGTCGTGTGGAGGGCGGCGGGGTCGAGGGTGCCGCGCGGGGTGGGGACGACGACGGGGGCGGGGAGGCCGAGGAGCCAGGCGGCGCGCCGGAAGGAGTGGTGGGCGTTGGTGCCGACGACGGTGCGGAGGGGGTCTTTCCCGGTGTGGCGTTCCCGGGCGAGGAGGAGGGCGAGTTGGTTGGATTCGGTGCCGCCGGTGGTGACGAGGGCGTCGGGGCGGGGGGCGTCCGGGAACACCTCGGCGGCGAGCGCGGCGGTGACCTCGGCTTCCAGGGCGGAGGCGGCGGGGGCCTGGTCCCAGGAGTCCATGGAGGGGTTGAGCGCGGAGGCGGCCAGGTCGGCGGCGGCGGCGAGGGCGAGGGGCGGGGTGTGGAGGTGGGCGGCGCAGAGCGGGTCGGCGGGGTCCGCGGCGCCGGCGGCGAGGGCGTGGACGAGGGTGCGGAGGGCTTCGTCGGGGCCGGTTCCGGTCTCGGGGAGTACGGCTCCGAGGCCTGCCGTGCGGCGTGCCGCGGCCTCCGGTCCCCCGGCCGGGAGGGGGCCGCCGCGTTCCTCGGCGCCGGTGCGCAGGGCGTCGAGGACGGCGCCCAGGAGGGGCCGCAGGGCGTCGGCGCCGGGGGCGCCTCCGGCGAGGGGTGGGGGTGCGGCACGCATGGACGACAGGGTGCCGGGGGGTGCGGGCGTTTGTCCGGAGAGTGCGGGGGTGTGACCCGAACGGGGGACACGGGGTGGTGTTTCGGGGGCGGTCGGTGCGGGGACCGGGGGTCCCCGCACCGTGCCCGGTTCAGCCTTCCCTGACCTTCAGGGCCCGGCGGAGGTCGTCGAGCTGGTCGACGAGCTTGCGGCGGAGGGCCGGGATCATGGGGGTGTCGGCCAGGTGGCGTTCGCCGAGGGCGAGGGAGTCGGCGTCGACCGCGTGGGCGGGGAAGGCGTGGCGGCCGGCGGCCTCGGCCATGGCGGGGCCCCGGCGGTCGCCGAGGGCGACGGCCGCCTCGTAGAAGCGGGGCACGTACTCCCTTACGAGG
The DNA here is from genome assembly GCA_000716465.1 of Streptomyces bikiniensis. Lineage (GTDB taxonomy): Bacteria > Actinomycetota > Actinomycetes > Streptomycetales > Streptomycetaceae > Streptomyces > Streptomyces bikiniensis. The sequence goes on along the minus strand of JNWL01000001.1, from coordinate 270,670 downwards.
TCGGCCTGTTCGGGCTGCCAGAAGCCCTGGGCGGTGGCGGTGAAGAGGTAGTTGGAGAGGTCGTCGGAGTCGAAGAGCGCGGACCAGGCGGCCGCCTTCGCCTCGGGGTCGGGCAGGGCGGCGCGGCAGCGGGCGGCGCCCTCCTGGCCGGTGGCGCTGGGGTCGCGCTCCAGCTCGGCGGCGATGGCGGTCTCGTCGGTGGCGCCGAGGGCGGCGAGCCGGGCGAGGATGCGCCAGCGCAGTTCGGGGTCGAGCTCGGGGCCGCCGTGGACGGTGCCCTCGTCGAGCCAGGAGGCGATCTTGTCGGGGGTGGTGGCGCTGTCGACGAAGGCGCGGACGGCGGTGAGGCGCAGTCCGGGGGCTTCGCCGTCCTCGGTGCGGCGCAGCAGGGCGCGGGCGATGCCGTTGATCGTGGCGAGGGCGGCGGGGCGCTCCTCGGCGGGGACGCAGTGGTCGGCGATCTGGTGGCGGGCGAAGGCCAGGACTCCCTGGACGAGGGCGAGTTCGGTCTCCTCGGGGAGGTGCGCGAGGGCGGTCTCCAGGTACTCGGCGGGGGTGAGGTCGCCGTCGCGGACCTGGTCGCGCAGCGCGTTCCAGAGGACGGCGCGGGTGAGCGGGTCGGGGATGCGGGAGAGGCCGCGCAGGGCGGACTCCTCGGAGGTCCCGTCGAAGCGGAGCTTGGTGTAGGTGAGGTCCTCGTCGTTGAGGACGACGAGGGCGGGTCGGGGGCCGGCGAGTTCGGCGGGGGCGTCCTGGGGGACGTCGAGTTCGCGGCGTTCGCGCAGGACGAGGTCGCCGGAGGGGTCGCGGTCGTAGACGCCGACGGAGATGCGGTGGGGGCGGGTGCCGGCGCGGTCGACGGTGAGGTTCCAGTGGAGGCCCTCGCCGTCGAGGCGGGGGGTGAGGGTGTCGACGCCGGTGGTGCGCAGCCACTGTTCGGCCCAGCCGTGGACGTCGCGGTCGGTGGCGGCGGCGAGGTTGTCGATGAAGTCGGCGAGGGTGGCGTTGCCGAACCTGTGCCGCTTGAAGTGGATGTTGATGCCGGCGAGGAAGTCCTTCTCGCCGAGCCAGGCGACGAGCTGGCGGAGGGCGGAGGCGCCCTTGGCGTAGGAGATGCCGTCGAAGTTGAGGAGGGCGGAGGCGGTGTCGGGGACGGCCTCGGGGTCGGGGGCGACGGGGTGGGTGGAGGGCCGCTGGTCGGCCTCGTAGCCCCAGGCCTTGCGGGTGACGCCGAAGTCGATCCAGGTGTCGGGGAAGAGGTCGGAGCAGGCCTCGTTGACGGTCTGGTAGCCCATGTACTCGGCGAAGGACTCGTTCAGCCAGATGTCGTCCCACCAGCGGAGGGTGACGAGGTCGCCGAACCACATGTGGGCCATCTCGTGGGCGATGACCATGGCGCGGGTCTGGCGTTCGGTGACGGTGACGGCGGAGCGGAAGACGAACTCGTCGCGGAAGGTGACGAGGCCGGGGTTCTCCATGGCGCCGGCGTTGAACTCGGGGACGAAGGCCTGGTCGTACGAGTCGAAGGGGTAGGGCTCGTCGAACTTCTCGTGGTAGCGGTCGTAGCAGGCCTTGGTGACGGCGAGGATCTCGTCGGCGTCGGCGTCGAGGTGGGGGGCGAGGGAGCGGCGGCAGTGGATGCCGAAGGGGAGGCCGGCGTGCTCGGTGCGGACCGAGTGCCAGGGGCCGGCGGCGACGCAGACGAAGTAGGTGGAGAGGAGGGGGGTGGGGGCGGCCTTCCAGGTGCCGTCGGGCTGCCGTTCGGTGATGCCGTTGGCGAGGACGGTCCAGTCGTCGGGGGCGGTGACGGCGACCTCGAAGACGGCCTTGAGGTCGGGCTGGTCGAAGGCGGCGAAGACGCGCTGGACGTCCTCCATGAAGAGCTGGGTGTAGACGTAGGACTCGCCGTCGGTGGGGTCCGTGAAGCGGTGCATGCCCTCGCCGGTGCGGGAGTAGCGCATGGTGGCGGTGACGCGCAGCTCGTGTTCGCCCTCGGTGAGGCTCAGCGGGAGCCGGTTGCCGTCGAGGGCGGCGGGGTCGAGGGGCTCTCCGTCGAAGGTGGCGGAGTGCAGGGTGACGGGCTTGAGCTCGACGAAGGTGTCCCCGGCGGCGCGGGCGGTGAATCGGACGGTGCTGGTGGACTCGAAGGTCTCTGCGCCGGTGGTGAGGTCGAGGTCCACGCGGTAGTGGTGGACGTCGAGGAGCTGGGCACGGGTCTGCGCTTCGTCGCGCGTCAGTACGGACATGGGCCCTATGCTGCCCGATGGCCGGGGCGGTCGGCAGGGGTGCGGGGAGAACCTTGCCGGGGCGTGACCTGCCGGGGTGTGGGGTGCCGGGGTGTGACCTGCCGGGGCGCGGGGTGCCGGGGTGGTGCGTCGGGTGCTCCCCCGGCGGGTCCCTCAGCGTGTGCCGTCCGCGATCGTCTCGTGGTGGCGGATGACCTCGGCGATGATGAAGTTCAGGAGCTTCTCCGCGAAGGCGGGGTCCAGTTTCGCGCTCTCGGCGAGTTCCCGCAGGCGGGCGATCTGGCGGGCCTCGCGAGCGGGGTCGGCGGGCGGCAGCTGGTGCTCGGCCTTGAGGACGCCGACCTGCTGGGTGCACTTGAAGCGCTCGGCGAGCATGTGGACGACCGCCGCGTCGATGTTGTCGATGCTGTCGCGCAGCCGGGTCAGCTCGGCGCGTACGGCGTCGTCGGTGGCCGGGGTCTTCTCGGCGGCCGGGGTCTTCTCGGCGGCCGGGGCCGGGGACGGCGCGTGGGTCGGCGCGGGGGCCGGGGTCGGTGCGGAGGCCGGGGTCGGGGTCGAGTCGCTCATGATCTGCGAGCTTAGACGGAGCGCGGAAGGATCGTCGGCGGGTGTTCGGGATCCGGGACGCGGTTGCTCCAGCCGCCGGGCACGGACCGGCCCTGCTGTTCGCGGAAGCGGATGGGGGCGGTGCCGACCCGGCGGGTGAAGAGCCGGGAGAAGTAGGCGGGGTCGTCGTAGCCGACGCGGCGGGCGACGGCGGAGACGGGCAGTTCGGTGGCGGCGAGGAGTTCCTTGGCGCGGCCGAGGCGGACGGTGAGCAGGTAGTCCTTGGGGCTGCACCCGGCGGCGCGGCGGACGGCGGTGCGCAGTTCGGCGGGGGTCATGCCGTGGCGGGCGGCGTGCTCGGCGACGGAGAGCGGCTGGAAGGCGTCGCGGGCGAGGGCGGCGAGGACGGGGTCGCCGTCGGCGTTGGTGTCGGCGCGGGCGCGGCGCAGGACGACGAGGAGTTCGTGGACGGCGGCGCCGGTCTCGACCTCCAGGAGGGGGTTGCCGGGGCGGGCGGAGCGGGCGATCCGGGCGATGGCGGCGCGGGCGGGGGCGGCGTCGGAGAGCGGGACGACGGGCCGGTCGGGTTCGATGTAGCCGAGTTCGGTGTACGTGGCGGCGGCGGGTCCGGAGAAGTCGACGAAGGCCTCGTCCCAGCCGGTGCCGGGGTCGGCGCCGTAGTGGTGGGGGGTGCCGGGGGTGAGCCAGATCAGGGCGGGGGCGGTGACGGCGGTGCGCCGTCCGTCGGCGCCCCGGTACCAGCCGCCGCCGGCGGAGACGACGACGGCCACGTGGTGGTCGAGGGTGCGGGGTCCGACGGTGGGCAGGGTGCCGTGCTGGAGTCCGACGCCGAGGCAGACGAGGCCGAGGCGGTGGTGGACGGGGCTGGGCGTGAAGTAGCGCATCCAGGTGTGGTACATGCCGGCGGTGCCCCTTCCCCGGGGCCTCGTGCGGGTGGGCCCGGGGCCTGTCCGACCCCGAGCCGCCGGACGGGCCCTAACGTCCAAACTGCGACGATCTTTGTCCATGGACGGCTTCCCCGCCAGGGGGTGAGGTGGTGCCCATGAGCACGTTCGCTGTGGGTGACGAGGACTTCCTGCTCGACGGGCGGCCGGTGCGGCTGCTGTCGGGGGCGCTGCACTACTTCCGGGTGCACGAGGGCCACTGGGAGCACCGGCTGGGGATGCTGCGGGCGATGGGCCTGGACTGCGTGGAGACGTACGTCCCGTGGAACCTGTACGAGCCGGAGCCCGGCCGGTACGGGGACGTGGCGGCGCTCGGCCGGTTCCTGGACGCGGTGGGGCGGGCGGGGATGCGGGCGATCGTGCGCCCGGGGCCGTACATCTGCGCCGAGTGGGAGAACGGCGGGCTGCCGCACTGGCTGACCGGGCCGCTCGGGCGGCGGGTGCGGACCCGGGACCCGGAGTTCCTGGGGCCGGTGGAGGCCTGGTTCCGGCGGCTGCTGCCGCAGGTGGTGGAGCGGCAGGTGGACCGGGGCGGGCCGGTGGTCCTGGTGCAGGTGGAGAACGAGTACGGGAGTTACGGCAGCGATCCGGTGTATCTGGAGTGGCTGGCGGGGCTGCTGCGGGAGTGCGGGGTGGTGGTGCCGCTGTTCACCTCGGACGGTCCGGAGGACCACATGCTGACGGGCGGTTCGGTGCCGGGGGTGCTCGCGACGGCGAACTTCGGCTCGGGGGCGCGGGAGGGGTTCGCGACGCTGCGGCGGCACCGGGCGTCGGGGCCGCTGATGTGCATGGAGTTCTGGTGCGGCTGGTTCGACCACTGGGGCACGGAGCACGCGGTGCGGGAGGCGGCGGACGCGGCGGCGGCGCTGCGGGAGGTCCTGGAGTGCGGGGCCTCGGTCAACGTGTACATGGCGCACGGCGGGACGAACTTCGGCGGCTGGGCGGGGGCGAACCGGGACGGGGAGCTGCACGACGGCCCGCTGCGGCCGACGGTGACCTCGTACGACTACGACGCGCCGGTGGACGAGGCGGGGCGGCCGACGGAGAAGTTCTGGCGCTTCCGCGAGGTGCTCGCGGAGTACGCGGAGGGTCCGCTGCCGGAGGTGCCGGAGCCCCCGGCCCGGCTCGCGGCCCCGGTGCGGGCCGGTTTCGAGGGGCGGGCGCCGCTGGACGCGGTCCTGGAGGTCCTCGGTGACGGGGAGGTGGTGGCGGCGGTGCCGCCGACCTTCGAGGAGCTGGGTGTGGACCGGGGCCTGGTCCGCTACCGGGTGGCGGTGCCGGGTCCCCGGCAGCCGTACCCGCTGGGGGTGACGGGGCTGCGGGACCGGGCGGTGGTGTACGTGGACGGGCGGCCGGCGGGGGTCCTGGAGACGGCGGCGGGGGAGGACGTGGCGCTCGCGGAGCCGGTGGCCGGTCCGGCGGTGGTGGACCTGTGGGTGGAGTCCCTGGGCCGGGTCAACTACGGGCCGCGGCTCGCGGAGCCGAAGGGGATCACCGGGGGCGTGCGGCACGAGCGGCAGTACGTGCACGGGGTGCGGGCGCGGGGGCTGCGGCTGGACGCGTTCGAGGCGGCGGCGGTCGGGAGGGTGCCGTTCGAGGAGGTCCGCTCCGGGCCGGGGCTCCACCGGGCGGTCCTCGCCGTGGCGGGCGCGGGGGACGCGGTGCTGCGGCTGCCGGGCGCGACCCGGGGCTTCGTGTGGGTGAACGGCTTCTGCCTGGGCCGCTACTGGTCGGCCGGTCCGCAGGAGGCGCTGTTCGTGCCGGGTCCGGTGCTGCGGGAGGGGGCGAACGAGGTGTGGGTCCTGGAGCTGGAGGGGGAGGCGGGGTCCGGGGTGGTGCTGGACCCGGTCTGATTCCCCGTCCTCCCGGGAGGGGGCCGTGCACACCGGGCCGGCCCACACCGGCCCGGTGTGCGGGAAGGGCGCTCCGGGGCCGAGGCCGCCCCGGAGCGCCCGTTCACGGGGTGCCGCTACAGCGTGGCGGCGGCGGACTTGATCGCGGCGGCGAAGGTCGAGACCTCCGTGTAGACGCCGGGGTAGTTGGGCCGGGCGCAGCCCTGGCCCCAGCTCACGATGCCGACCTGGACCCAGGCTCCGGCGTTGTCCTTGCGGAACATGGGGCCGCCGGAGTCGCCCTGGCAGGTGTCGGTGCCGCCCTGGGCGTAGCCGGCGCAGATCTCCTCGGCGGGGACGAGCTCGTTGCCGTAGGAGGCCTTGCAGGAGGCGTCGGAGACGAACGGGACGTTCGCCTTGAGCAGGTAGCGCTGCTGCGCCCCGCCCTCGCGGGCGGCGCCCCAGCCGGCCACCGTGAAGGTGCCGCTGTTGTAGGCGGTGGTCTCGGCGAGCTTGAGGGTGGGCAGGGAGGTGATGGGGCTGGCGAGCTTGATGAGGGCCCAGTCCTTGCCCTTGCCGTTGTAGCCGGGGGCCTGGAGGACCTTGGTCGACCTGACCTTGATGGCGCTGCTGCTCTGGAGGTCCACGACTCCGGCGGTGGCGGTGATGCCGGTGTTGTTGCCGGAGCCGCTCACACAGTGGGCGGCGGTGAGGACGACCTGCGGGCTGATCAGCGAGCCGCCGCAGCCCATGGAGAGCCTGACCATCCAGGGGAACTCGCCCTGGGCGGCGCGGGTGCCGCCGACGACGGGGGCCGGGGCGGCGGAGGCGGTGGTGGGCTGGAGGCTGACGGCGGCGAGGACGACGGCGCCGGCGGCGGCGAGCTTCTGGAGCGCGCGGACCACTCTGTTCTTCTTCACGTATCTGCCTTCTCTCGTGGGGGGTCGACCTCGACGACTTGTGACATGCGCTCGTCAAGGCGTGGTCCGCATTATGAACAGCGCTCAACCGCCGTCACAAGGAAGCCTTTTCGGCCAGATGCGATGTGAGGGACCGTACAGTGAACGGAAGGGGGGATCCGGCATGCCGCACCGTCACGAGGCCGACCGTGTCGTCCACGGCTTTCCGCACCGGGCCGTGGTCGGGGCCTCGCTCACCGCGCTCTACCGGCGCCTCTCCCCCGACGGCGTGCGCCGCCGGCCGACGAGCGTGGCCGCCGCCGACGTGGCCATCGACGACCGCGAGGACCTGCACCTGGGGACCCGGCGGGTGGCCCGCGCGCTCGTCCGGCACCTGCGGCTGCCCGAGGCCCGGATGGTGGTGTCCTTCCGGCGGATGGAGCACGCCGGCACCGTGGAGCTCGCACCCGGACCCGAGTACTTCGTGGAGGTGAACGAGCGCTTCCGGACCCGCCGCAGGGACATCGGCGCGGTCCTCGCCCACGAGATCACCCACGTGCTGCTGCACCGCCTCGACCTGCGCTTCCCGCGCACCGCCGAGAACGAGATCCTCACCGACGTGGCCGCCGCCTACCTGGGCGCCGGCTGGCTGCTGCTCGACGCGTACCGCGAGGACGGCGTCGAGCACCAGAAGCTCGGCTATCTGACCCCGGAGGAGTTCGGCTACGTCCTCGCCAAGCGGGCCGAGGTCTTCGGCGAGGACCCGTCGCCGTGGTTCACCAGCCAGGTGGCGTACGACGCGTGGGTGCGGGGCCGGGCCGAGGCGGCCCGGGAGCGGACGGCGCCGCCGCTCGCCGGGGCGGGCCCGGTCGAGCGCGGCCGGTACGTCTGGGAGCGGCGCCGGGGCCGGGCCGGCGAGGGCGCCCCGTACGCCTTCGACGGCGGGTCCCCCGCCGCCCGCGTCTCCTTCTCCTGCCCGGTCTGCCGCCGGCGGCTGCGGATCCCGGCCGGGCGGACGCTGCGGGCCCGGTGCGGGCTGTGCGGGACGGTTCTGGAGTGCGTGGCCTGAAAAGGGCTCAGGTCCCCCGCACCGCACGCCCATCGGGAATCGATTTGCGCCATGTGCCGACGGCGGGTCAGGGTCGGGGCATGAGCACGCTGTTCGACGCGATCCTGCACGGGGACGAGGACGGGGCCGTACGGGCCCTGCGGGAGGGGGCCGATCCCGAGGGGCGGGAGGACGGGGAGACCGCCCTGTACCGGGCGTCCGTCGGGGGCGAGGCCGGGATCGTCCGGGTGCTGCTCGCCGCCGGGGCGGACCCCGGCCGGGGCAGCGGCGAGGAGGACGGCGACCTGCCGCTGTGCGGGGCGGCCTGCTGCGGGCACACCGAGACGGTACGGGCGCTGCTGGCGGCGGGCGCGGCGGCGGACCAGGAGGAGGGGTACGGCTTCACGGCCCTCGCGTGGGCCCTGCGGCTCGGGTACGCCGACATCGCGCGGCTCCTCCTGGAGCACGGCGCCGACCCCGACCGGCGCGGCCCCGACGGGCTCGCCCCGCTCCTCGCCGCCGCCCGGCGCGGCTCCACCGGCTGCGTGCGGGCGCTCCTCGACCACGGGGCGGGCGGCCGGGAGGCCGCGCTCCGGGAGGCGCGGCGGTGGATCGGCGCCGACATCGCGGCCGAACTGCGGCGCGGGCTCGTCGCCGGGAACGAGGGCGGGCAGACGTACGAGGCGGTGGTCCGCCGGGTCCGGGAGGACGGCGGGATCACGGTCGTCGTGGAGCTGCTGCGGGAGGACGGCGCTCCCGGGCGCGGCGACGACCGGCAGACCGGGCACGCGGCGATCGCCACGCTCCTGGAGGCCTCGCTGGGCCTGCGCACCCCCGTCGAGGAGCTGGCGGCGCGGGCGCTGCGGTGCGGCGACCCCGCACTGGACGACTGGACGACCGCGGTGGCCGAGCTGGCGGGCCGGGCCGACGAGGAGACCTTCGTGGCGGCGGCCGGCTGGTGCGCCTACCGCGACCCGCTGCGGCGGGCCCTCGGCGCGCGGGTCCTGGGCGCCCTTCCGGGGTTCGCGCAGAGCGCCCTGCCGGTCCTGCGGCGGCTCGCGGCGGAGCCGGCGGGCACGGCGGGTACCGCGCGGGAGCCCGTCCTGTCGGTGGTGACGGCGCTCGGGCGGTGCGGTGACCCGGCGGCCGTGCCCGAACTGCTCGCGGCCGCCGGGCATCCCGACGCGGTGGTGCGCGGGGCCGTCGCGAGCGCCCTGGCCGGAATCGTCCCGGCCGGGCACGTCGAGGCCCTGGGGGTGCTGCTCGCGCTGAGCCGGGACGGCGACGCCCGGGTGCGGGACTGGGCGACGCTCGCGCTCGCCGAACTGCCCGACGACACCCCGCTCGTACGGGAGGGCCTGGCCGAACGGCTCGACGACCCCGACCCGGAGACGGCGGCGGAGGCGGCGCGCGGGCTCGCGATCCGCCAGGACCCGCGCGCCGTCGACGCGCTCGCGGCGGTCCTCGCGGACGGCGAGGCGGACGGCGCGGCGCGCGAGACGGCGCTCGCCGCCCTCGAACACGTCCGGGACCCCCGGGTCAGGACCCGTCTGGAGTGGACGGCCCCGCGCCGCACCTGAGACCGCCGGGCGCTCAGCAGCCGTGGTCGATCAGGTCGAACGAGGCGTAGTGGTCGGCGGTGTAGTAGTCCTCCCGGGCCGCGTTCCCGGTGACGATCCGACGGGCGCCCCGGGTCGTGGAGCCCGGGGTCTTCACCGTGTACTCGTGGTAGTAGCCGGACGCGCGGGAGGGCAGGATCCCCTCCCTGTTCTGGAAGACGGAGCCGTCCTGGCGGTACGGGAAGGGGCCGCCCGCGTCGATCAGGCCGAGGGTGGTGTGGGCCTGGGAGGGCAGGTCGGAGTAGCAGACGTCCCCGACGGCCGCGACGACGGCGCGGGCGGAGAGGGGGGCGGGCCCGGGGGCCGGGGCGGCGGTGGCCGGGGCGCCGAGGAGGAGGGAGGACAGGAGGGCGGTGGCGACACCGCCGGCGAGGGTGAACCGAGGGGGGATTCGCATGCCTGTGATGATGATGCGCGTGGATTCCGGCGGGGAACCCCGACGGGCTTCCATTCCCCGGATGTTGACCGCTCGTTCCCGTACGTACGGGACCTGTGAAGACGGGGCGCGTGCGGTGACGGAAGCGGGCGGCGCCGTGGTCACGACACCGCCCGCGTCCGGATCCCGTACGGGATTACGTGTTGTCGGCCGGCCGCTGCCGGGGACCGCGGGGGCGGCCCGCGCCCGCCGTCCGGCGCCCGCCGCGACCGCCCCCGGCGGAGGCGGCGGCGCGACCGGTGCCCGCGCCCCGGCCCGTACCGGCGGCACGGCCGCCGCCCGTACCGGAACCGCGGCCCCCGCCCGTACCCGTACCGGAGGCGGAGCCGCGCGCCGAGCCGGTGGACGCGCCGGTCCCGGTGGAGGCGGCCGGGCGGCGACGGCGGCGACCGCCGCCACTGCCGCTGCCGCTGCCGCCGCCCGCCGGCTTGCGGGGCGGGGTGGGCTGCGGGGTCTCGATGACGACCGGGACGCCCGAGGGCTCCCGGGCGCCGGTGAGCTCGGCCAGCTCCTCGTCGCTGGACTTGATCTGCGCCGTGCGGGGGCTGATGCCCGCGTTGGACATCAGCCGGCCCATGTCGCGCTTCTGGTCGGGCAGGACCAGGGTGAAGACGCTGCCGGACTCGCCGGCGCGGGCGGTGCGGCCGCCGCGGTGCAGATAGTCCTTGTGGTCCATCGGCGGGTCGACGTTCACGACCATGTCGAGGTCGTCGACGTGGATGCCGCGGGCCGCCACGTTCGTCGCGACGAGCGTGGTGACCTGACCGTTCTTGAACTGGTCCAGGGTCCGGTTGCGCTGCGGCTGCGAGCGCCCGCCGTGCAGGCCCGAGGCCCGCACGCCGTTGGCGAGGAGCCGCTTGACGAGCCGGTCCACGGACCGCTTGGTGTCGAGGAAGAGGATCGTGCGCCCGTCGCGGGCCGCGATCCGCAGCGTGACGGCCTTCTTGTCGGTCTCGTCGGCCACGTACAGGACGTGGTGCTCCATGGTGGTGACCGCGCCGGCCGACGGGTCGACGGAGTGCACGACCGGGTCGTCCAGGAACATCTTGACCAGGCGGTCGATGTTCCGGTCGAGGGTGGCCGAGAACAGCAGGCGCTGGCCGCCCGGCTCGACCTGCTTCAGGAGCTTGGTGACCTGCGGCAGGAAGCCCATGTCGGCCATCTGGTCGGCCTCGTCCAGGACGGTCACGGCGACCCGGTCGAGCCGGCAGTCGCCGCGGTCGATGAGGTCCGCGAGGCGGCCGGGGGTGGCGATGAGCACCTCGGCGCCGCGCCGCAGCGAGGACGACTGCCGGGTGATCGACATGCCGCCGACGACGGTGGTGATCCGCAGCCGCAGGGCCCCGGCGTACGGGGTGAGGGCGTCGGTGACCTGCTGGGCGAGCTCGCGCGTGGGCACCAGGACGAGGGCGAGGGGCGCGGTCGGCTCGGCGCGGCGGCCCGCGGTGCGGGCGAGCAGGGCGAGGCCGAAGGCGAGGGTCTTGCCGGAGCCGGTGCGGCCCCGGCCGAGCACGTCGCGGCCCGCGAGCGAGTTCGGCAGGGTCGCGGCCTGGATCGGGAACGGCTCCGTGACGCCCTGCTCACCGAGGGTCCGCAGCAGGCCCTCGGGCATGTCGAGGTCGGCGAAGGAGGCCACCGGGGGCAGCGCGGGCGTCACCGACACCGGCGGCGTGAACTCGCTCGGCGGCGGGGGCGCGGCGGGACGGCGGCCGCCGCGGGAGGCCTTCGGCTGGGACGTGGACTTCGCCTGCGCGGTGCGGGGGCCGCGCTTGTGGGGGCGCTCGGAGCGGGTCATTCGTGCCTTTCTGGCCGGTGCGCCGCCGAGCCCTGCTGGCCGGGTGCGCGGCGCAGCCGGGGCCCGCACCTGCGCGATGCGGGCCCCGGCTGCTCTGTCCGGGGCGCGCGGTGCGGGCCCCGGTCTGTCTGCTGCTGCCGGAACGCTCCCTGGGAGGTCCCGGCCTTCTCTACCGGAACAATAGTGCGCCCCGGGACCTTCCCGCCCCGCCCGCCCGATGCCCGGACGGATCGGCCCAGCCCAGCCGCCCCCGACGTGGTCCACCTCACAGACCGGGGGCGTCCCGGCGGGGCGGGGCGTCGTCGCCGCCGCCGGGTCGTCCACGCGGGCCGCCCCGGCGGCGTACCGCTCCAGGACGCCGGGGTCGGTGACCTCGACCGCCCGCCCGGAGGTCCGGACGTCCCCGCCGCTGTCCGGTTTCCGTCCGCCCCGGTCGTACGGGGGTCGGGAGGCGGCCTCGTCAGGAGGCGGCGGCCTCGCGCTCCGCCCGGCCGCGCTCGACGCAGAACTCGTTCCCCTCGGGGTCCCCCAGGGTGGCCCAGCCGGTGCCGTCCGGGTTCCGGCGGTCGTCGAGCAGGGTCGCGCCGAGGCCGATCAGCCGCTCGACCTCCTCGTCGCGGGTGCGGTCCTGCGGCTGGAGGTCGAGGTGGACCCGGTTCTTCACGGCCTTCGGCTCGGGCACCTGGATGAAGAGGAGGGAGGCCCCGGGCGACTCCACGAGCGCCTCCGGGTCGCCGGGCTTGTCGTCGTCGGAGAGCCGGGAGTCGAGGACCCGGGCCCAGAAGGAGGCGAGGGAGTAGGCGTCGGCGCAGTCGATGGTCACGTGGCGTACGAGAGAGGTCATGGCGTCATGATCCCCGCCGGACCCGGGCCGCGACCACCGGTTTCCGGCCCCTCACCCCCGGACGACGCCCCGCTCCCGGGCGGCGGCGAGCCATGCCGGGAACCCGGAGACGAGCCGGTCGTACAGCTCGGCGTCCGGGACCCGGCTCGGGTCCTGTCCCGCGTGGAAGAACCCGGCGTTGTCGACGGGCCGCTTCCCCGGCACGTCCAGCTCGTCCAGCCTGCGCAGGAAGTCGAACTGCCGGCTGCCGGGGTCGCCGAATCCGATGAACTGCCAGAAGAGCGGCAGCCGGGCCGCCTTGCACACGTACCGCTCGGCGGCGAGCTTGTCGATCGGCCCGCCGTCGGTCTGGAAGACGACGAGCGCGGGCGCGGTGGAGCCGCTGTCCAGGTAGTGGTCGACGACCGCGTCCATGGCCAGGTGGTAGCTCGTCCTCCCCATGTGCCCGAGCCCGGCGACGATCCGGTCGATCCGCCCCTCGTGGGCGTCGAGCCGGATCTCGGTCTCGGCGTCGACGTCGGTCGAGAAGAACACCACGGGCACCCGCCCGTCGTCGTCCAGGTGCGCGGAGAGCCCGAGCACCCGGTCCGCGAGCGCCTGCACGGCACCGCTCGCGTAGTACGGCCTCATCGACCCGGAGTAGTCGAGGACCAGGTGGACGGCGACCCGCTGCCCGTCGATCCCGTGCCGCCGCAGCGACTCCCCCGCCGACTTGTAGAGGCTCACGAGCGCGGGCGCGGTCTCCTCGACCTTCCGCAGGCTCAGTGCCATGAATGCTCCCCCGTACGGTGCCGTCCGTCGAGCGTACGGCAGCCTCCGGACGCGCCGCGGCGCCCACCCAGTCGTCCGGTCGGGGACAGGTCGGGGGGCGCCGCGCTCAGTTCCGTACGTCGTTGTACGGGACGTTCGGGGGGTGATCCGGTCGGGTCAGACCGTCAGGGCCCGGTCCGTCGGGCGGATCGGGGCCGGCAGGGAGCTGGCACCGGTCAGGTACCGGTCCACGCCGCGGGCGGCGGAGCGGCCCTCGGCGATGGCCCAGACGATGAGCGACTGGCCGCGGCCCGCGTCGCCGGCGACGAAGACGCCGTCGACGTTGGTGGCGAAGTCCGCGTCGCGGGCGATGTTGCCGCGCTCGTCCAGCTCCAGGCCGAACTGGGAGACCAGGCCGTTCTGGACGTCCGTGCCGGTGAAGCCCATGGCGAGGGTGACCAGCTGGGCGGGGATCTTCCGCTCCGTGCCCGGCTTCTGGGTCAGCTTGCCGTCGACGAACTCGACCTCCACGAGGTGGAGGAACTGGACGTTGCCGTCCTCGTCGCCCTCGAAGTGGGTGGTGGAGACGGAGTAGACCCGCTCGCCGCCCTCCTCGTGCGCCGAGGTGACCTTGTACAGCATGGGGAAGGTCGGCCAGGGCTGGCCGGCGTTCCGCTCCTCGCCCGGGCGGGGCATGATCTCCAGCTGCGTGACGGAGGCCGCGCCCTGGCGGTGGGCGGTGCCGACGCAGTCGGCGCCGGTGTCGCCGCCGCCGATGACGACGACGTGCTTGCCCTCGGCGGTGATCGGCGGGGCGACGAAGTCGCCCTCGACCACCTTGTTGGCGAGCGGCAGGTACTCCATCGCCTGGTGGATGCCGTTCAGCTCGCGGCCGGGGACGGGCAGGTCGCGGGCGGTGGTGGCGCCGGCGGCGATGACGACCGCGTCGAACCGCTTGCGCAGGTCCGTCGCCGTCAGGTCGCGGCCGATCTCGATGCCGGTGCGGAACTTGGTGCCCTCCGCGCGCATCTGCTCGATGCGGCGGTTGATGTGCCGCTTCTCCATCTTGAACTCGGGGATGCCGTAGCGCAGCAGGCCGCCGATGCGGTCGGCGCGCTCGTACACGACCACGGTGTGGCCGGCCCGGGTGAGCTGCTGGGCGGCGGCGAGGCCGGCCGGGCCGGAGCCGATGACGGCGGCGGTCTTGCCGGAGAGGCGCTCGGGCACCTGCGGCTTGACGTCGCCCCCGTCCCAGGCCTTGTCGATGATGGAGACTTCGACGTTCTTGATGGTGACGGCCGGCTGGTTGATGCCGAGCACGCACGCGGACTCGCAGGGCGCCGGGCAGAGGCGGCCGGTGAACTCCGGGAAGTTGTTGGTGGCGTGCAGGCGCTCCTGCGCCGCCGACCAGTCCTCGCGGTAGGCGTAGTCGTTCCACTCGGGGATCAGGTTCCCGAGGGGGCAGCCGTTGTGGCAGAACGGGATGCCGCAGTCCATGCAGCGGCCGGCCTGCTTGCTGATGATCGGCAGCAGGGAGCCGGGGACGTAGACCTCGTTCCAGTCGCGGACGCGCTCGGCGACGGGACGGGTCTCGGCGACCTCGCGGCCGGTGGTGAGGAAGCCCTTCGGATCAGCCATGGGTCGCCGCCTCCATCATCTTCTCGGTGGTCTCGGCCTCGGAGAGACCGGCGAGCTCAGCGGCGTCCTTGGCGGCGAGCACTGCCTTGTACGTGGTGGGGATGATCTTGCTGAACCGGGTCGCCGCGGCGTCCCAGTCGGCGAGGAGCTTCTCGGCGACGGTGGAGCCGGTCTCCTCGTGGTGGCGGCGCACGACGTCGTGCAGCCAGGCGGCGTCGGTGGCCGACAGGGCCTCGATCGCCCCCAGGTTGCCGGAGTTGACGTTGTCCCGGTCGAGGTCGATCACGTAGGCGACGCCGCCCGACATGCCGGCCGCGAAGTTGCGTCCGGTCTCGCCGAGGACGACGGCCGTGCCGCCGGTCATGTACTCGCAGCCGTGGTCGCCCACGCCCTCGGAGACGACGAGGGCGCCGGAGTTGCGGACGCAGAAGCGCTCGCCGGTGCGGCCGCGGAGGAACAGTTCGCCGCCGGTCGCGCCGTACGCGATGGTGTTGCCCGCGATGGTGGAGTACTCGGCCAGGTGGTCGGCGCCCCGGTCGGGGCGGACGATCACGCGGCCGCCGGAGAGGCCCTTGCCGACGTAGTCGTTGGCGTCGCCCTCCAGGCGGAGGGTGACACCGCTCGGCAGGAAGGCGCCGAAGGACTGGCCGGCGGAACCGGTGAAGGTGATGTCGATCGTGTCGGCCGGGAGGCCGGCGCCGCCGAACCTCTTGGTGACCTGGTGGCCGAGCATGGTGCCGACCGTGCGGTTGATGTTGCGGATGGCGACCTGGGCGCGGACCGGCTGGGCCTGCTCGGCGGAGGGGGCGTTCAGGGCCTCGGCGGCCAGCTCGATCAGCTGGTTGTCGAGGGCCTTCTCCAGGCCGTGGTCCTGCTCGACCAGGGCGTGGCGGACCGCGCCCTCCGGGAGGTCCGGCACGTGGAAGAGGGGCTCCAGGTCGAGGCCCTGGGCCTTCCAGTGGGTGACGGCGCGGCTGGTGTCGAGCAGCTCGGCGTGGCCGACGGCCTCTTCGAGGGTGCGGAAGCCCAGCTCGGCGAGGAGCTCGCGGACCTCCTCGGCGATGAACTCGAAGAAGTTGACGACGTACTCGGCCTTGCCGGAGAAGCGGTCGCGCAGGACCGGGTTCTGGGTGGCGATGCCGACCGGGCAGGTGTCGAGGTGGCAGACGCGCATCATGACGCAGCCGGAGACGACGAGCGGCGCGGTGGCGAAGCCGAACTCCTCGGCGCCGAGCAGCGCGGCGATGACGACGTCGCGGCCGGTCTTGAGCTGGCCGTCGGTCTGGACGACGATCCGGTCGCGCAGGCCGTTGAGCAGCAGGGTCTGCTGGGTCTCGGCGAGGCCGAGCTCCCAGGGGCCGCCCGCGTGCTTGAGGGAGGTCAGCGGGCTGGCGCCCGTGCCGCCGTCGTGACCGGAGATGAGGACGACGTCCGCGTGGGCCTTGGAGACGCCCGCGGCGACCGTGCCGACGCCGACCTCGGAGACCAGCTTCACGTGGATGCGGGCGACCGGGTTGGCGTTCTTGAGGTCGTGGATCAGCTGCGCCAGGTCCTCGATGGAGTAGATGTCGTGGTGCGGCGGCGGGGAGATCAGGCCGACGCCGGGCGTCGAGTGACGCGTCTTGGCGACCCACGGGTAGACCTTGTGGCCGGGCAGCTGGCCGCCCTCGCCGGGCTTGGCGCCCTGGGCCATCTTGATCTGGATGTCGTCGGCGTTGACCAGGTACTCGCTGGTGACGCCGAAGCGGCCGGAGGCGACCTGCTTGATGGAGGAGCGGCGCTCCGGGTCGTACAGGCGCTCCGGGTCCTCGCCGCCCTCGCCGGTGTTGGACTTGCCACCGAGCCGGTTCATGGCGATGGCCAGGGTCTCGTGCGCCTCCTTGGAGATGGAGCCGTACGACATGGCGCCGGTGGAGAAGCGCTTGACGATCTCGGAGGCGGGCTCGACCTCGTCGAGGGGGATCGGGGTGCGGCCCTCGGCGGCGAAGCCGAAGAGGCCGCGGAGGGTCATCAGCCGCTCGGACTGCTCGTTCACCCGGTCGGTGTACTTCTTGAAGATGTCGTACCGCTTGGTGCGCGTGGCGTGCTGGAGGCGGAAGACGGTCTCCGGGTCGAACAGGTGCGGCTCGCCCTCGCGGCGCCACTGGTACTCGCCGCCGATCTCCAGGGCGCGGTGCGCCGAGGGGACGCCGGAGGCGGGGTACGCCTTGGCGTGGCGGGCGGCGACCTCCTTGGCGACGACGTCGAGGCCGGCGCCGCCGATCTTGGTGGCGGTGCCGTTGAAGTACGTGGCGACGAACTCGTCGTCGAGGCCGACGGCCTCGAAGACCTGGGCGCCGCGGTAGGAGGCGACGGTGGAGATGCCCATCTTGGACATGACCTTGAGGACGCCCTTGCCGAGGGCGTGGATGAGGTTCCGGATGGCCTGCTCGGGCTCCAGGCCCTCGATGAAGGTGCCGGCGCGGACCAGGTCCTCGACGGACTCCATGGCGAGGTACGGGTTGACGGCGGCGGCGCCGTAGCCGATGAGCAGGGCGACGTGGTGGACCTCGCGGACGTCGCCGGCCTCGATGAGCAGGCCCACCTTGGTCCGCTGCTTGGTGCGGATGAGGTGGTGGTGGACGGCCGCGGTGAGCAGCAGCGAGGGGATCGGGGCGTGCTCGGCGTCGGAGTGCCGGTCGGAGAGCACGATGAGGCGGGCGCCGCCCTCGATGGCGGTGTCGGCCTCGGCGCAGATCTCCTCGATGCGGGCGGCGAGGGCGTCGCCGCCGCCGGAGACCCGGTAGAGGCCGGAGAGGGTCGCGGCCTTCATGCCGGGCATGTCGCCGTCGGCGTTGATGTGGACGAGCTTGGCCAGCTCGTCGTTGTCGATCACCGGGAAGGGCAGGGTGACGCTGCGACACGACACGGCGGTCGGCTCGAGGAGGTTGCCCTGGGGGCCGAGGGAGGAGCGCAGCGAGGTGACGAGCTCCTCGCGGATGGCGTCCAGCGGCGGGTTGGTGACCTGCGCGAAGAGCTGGGTGAAGTAGTCGAAGAGCAGGCGGGGGCGGGCGGACAGGGCCGCGATCGGGGAGTCCGTGCCCATGGAGCCGAGGGGCTCGCCGCCGGTGCGGGCCATCGGGGCGAGGATGACGCGCAGCTCCTCCTCGGTGTAGCCGAAGGTCTGCTGGCGGCGGGTGACCGAGGCGTGGGTGTGGACGACGTGCTCGCGCTCGGGGAGGTCGGAGAGCTCGATCTCGCCGGTCTCCAGCCACTCCGCGTAGGGGTGCTCGGCGGCGAGGGCGGCCTTGATCTCGTCGTCCTCGACGATGCGGTGCTCGGCGGTGTCGACGAGGAACATCCTGCCGGGCTGGAGGCGGCCCTTGCGGACGACCTTGGCGGGGTCGATGTCGAGGACGCCGACCTCGGAGGAGAGGACGACGAGGCCGTCGTCGGTGACCCAGTAGCGGCCGGGGCGCAGACCGTTGCGGTCGAGGACCGCGCCGACCTGGACGCCGTCGGTGAAGGTGACGCAGGCCGGGCCGTCCCAGGGCTCCATCATCGTGGAGTGGTACTGGTAGAAGGCGCGGCGGGCCGGGTCCATGCTCTCGTGGTTCTCCCACGCCTCCGGGACCATCATGAGGACCGCGTGGGGCAGGGAGCGGCCGCCGAGGTGGAGCAGCTCCAGGACCTCGTCGAAGGAGGCCGAGTCGGAGGCGTCCGGGGTGCAGATCGGGAAGATCCGGTCCAGCGAGCCCTCTCCGAAGACGTCGGAGGCGAGCTGGGCCTCGCGGGCCGTCATCCAGTTCCGGTTGCCCTTGACGGTGTTGATCTCACCGTTGTGGGCGACGAAGCGGTACGGGTGGGCCAGCGGCCAGCTCGGGAAGGTGTTGGTGGAGAACCGGGAGTGGACCAGGGCCACGGCGGTGGCGCAGCGGCGGTCCGACAGGTCCGGGAAGAAGGGCTCCAGCTGGCCGGTGGTCAGCATGCCCTTGTAGACGAGGGTGCGGGCGGAGAGCGACGGGAAGTAGGTCGCGGCCTCGCGCTCGGCGCGCTTGCGCAGGACGAAGGCCTTGCGGTCGAGCGCGATGCCGGTGGCCGCGCCGGCGGCGTCCGCCACGAAGAGCTGGCGGAAGACCGGCATGGTGGACCGGGCGGAGGCGCCGAGCAGCTCGGGGGCGACGGGGACCTCGCGCCAGCCGAGGACGTTCAGGCCCTCCTCGGCGGCGACGGCCTCGATCTTCGCGACGGTGGCGTCGATGCCGTCCTCGGGGAGGAAGGCGATGCCGACGGCGTACGCGCCGGCCTCGGGGAGCTCGAATCCGGCGACCTCGCGGAGGAAGGCGTCCGGGACCTGGAGCAGGATGCCCGCGCCGTCACCGGAGTCGGCCTCGGCGCCGGTGGCGCCGCGGTGTTCGAGGTTGCGCAGTACGGTCAGCGCCTGCTCCACCAGCGCGTGGCTGGCTACACCGGTGAGGGTGGCCACGAACCCGACGCCGCAGGCGTCGTGTTCGTTACGGGGGTCGTACATCCCCTGCGGAGCGGGGCGACCGTCCATGGGCGACCAGGCGTCGGAACGCATCGGCTCTCCCGTCGTCGTCGTGGCATGTGCAGATGCCGAGGGACGACGTTGGCCCTCCGCGAAATTTCGTGCAGGTTACATGATGGCTGGCTTCTCGCGAAGCGGATAGCACGTTCCAACATGCGGACACCGCCGATACGCAGCGGTGGTACTGGTTCACCTGTGGGGTGCGGCGACAGGCACTGTCCCGCGGGGGACGGATCGAGGGGGCCCGAAGGGACTCCGGACCTCCGGCGAACCGTCGCCGGGTGGGCTTCGTTGCCCACTGGCGCTCATGCCTCTTTCCCGTTGGTCACAGGTCCGAAACCGCCGGGTAACCGGCTAGGTATGTGGCGCTCCGCATAGTGTCTCATCGCGACGGCGGATCGGGCCAGGGAGATACGTCACAGGCGATGTGCGGCTTGTGTACGGAAAAGAGGGGGCGCCCCGGGACCCCGGGGCTACAGGGCGGCGCCGAAGAGCATGCCGAGTCCGTACGTGACGGCCGCCGCGGCGCCGCCGAGGGCGAGCTGGCGCAGGCCGCTGAAGAGCCAGCCGCGCGCGGTCACCCGGGCCACCAGGGCGCCGCAGGCGAAGAGCCCGAGGAGGGCGAGCAGCACGGCCGGCCAGAGGGCGGTCGCCCCGAGCAGGTACGGCAGGACGGGCAGCAGCGCGCCGAGCGCGAACGAGCCGAACGACGAGACGGCGGCCACCGCCGGCGACGGCAGGTCGTCGGGGTCGATGCCCAGCTCCTCGCGGGCGTGGATCTCCAGGGCCTGCTCGGGGTCCTTCGAGAGCTGCATCGCGACCTCGCGGGCGAGGGCGGGCTCGACGCCCCGGGAGACGTAGAGCGCGGCGAGCTCCTCCATCTCGTCGACGGGATGCTTGCGCAACTGGCTCCGCTCGACGTCCAGTTCGGCCTGGACGAGTTCGCGCTGCGAGGCGACGGAGGTGTACTCGCCGGCGGCCATGGAGAAGGCGCCGGCGGCGAGGCCCGCGAGGCCGGTGACGGCGACGGTGCCGGAGGAGACCGCGCCGCCGGCGACGCCGGTCATCAGGGCGAGGTTGGAGACGAGTCCGTCCATCGCGCCGAAGACCGCCGGACGCAGCCAACCTCCGTTCACGTCACGGTGCGTGTGGTTGTCGCGGTGGGCCTCGTGCAGTGGCGCCTGGGCCTCGATGACGGACATGGTGCTCCCCTCCTCCGGGGCGGACCGGAACGGGCCCGCCTCCCCCTCGACTACCCTCGAAAATACGCTCGATGTAAGGGGCGCGCCAGCAAGGCAGGCCGTACTTACTGAGGCTCGCCTCACCGGTGGGCCGGTTCCTGGCGGGGTGTCAGGCGGGTGACAGAGACGTTTCTTCGGCGAGTTCGCGGGCCGTGGTGGCACAGATCCAGGCGACGGGGCGCCGACGGTGCGCCTCCCCGAGGAAGGAGCCGCCGCACATGGTCACCACCACGGCATGCGATACGCGGGAACGGGCGAGGGGGGCACTCCTCGGCCTCGCCGTCGGCGACGCGCTCGGCGCGCCCGCCGAGAACATGCGGCCCTCCGAGATCCGCCGCCGCTGGGGCCGGATCGAGGGCTTCGTGACGGAGAGCCCGGCGGGCACGGACGACACCGAGTACGCCGTCTTCTCGGGGCTGCTGCTCGCCCGGCACGGCTCGGCCCTCACCGTCCGCCACGTCGAGCGGGCCTGGCACCGCTGGATCGCCGACCTCGACGAAGGCCCTTTCCGGGGCGCGGGCTTCTCGGAGCGGGGCACCCTGGAGAACCTGCGGCGGGGGCTCGCGGCGCCGATCTCCGCGCAGCACCGGCACGCCTGGAGCGACGGCCTCGCGATGCGCGCGGCGCCGTTCGGGGTGTTCGCCGCCGGGCGGCCGGCGGAGGCGGCCCGGCTCGTCGCGATCGACGGCAGCGTCAGCCACGAGGGCGAGGGCATCTACGGCGGCCAGGCGGTCGCGGCGGGGGTCGCGGCCGCGATGGCGGGGGCGAGCGTGACGTCGGTGATCGCGGCGGCGCTCTCCGCCGTCCCGATGGACTCGTGGACGGCCCGCTCGCTGCGCCGCGCGGTCGTGGCGGCCCAGCGGGTCCAGCCGGACCCGCTCGTCCGCGAGCGCCAGGTCCGCTCGGCGGTCGTCATCGGCGGCTACCCGTGGACCGACCTGGCCCCGGAGGCGGTGGGCCTGGCGTTCGGCGCCTTCGCGGCGGCCCGGGGGGACTTCCGCACGGCCGTCCTGACCGCCGTCAACATGGGCCGCGACGCCGACACCACGGCGGCGGTCGCGGGCGCACTGTCGGGCGCGATGTCGGGCGTCCGGGCGATCCCGGCGGAGTGGGCCGCGGCCATCGCCCCGGTCACCGGCAGCTGCCTGCCCTCGATGCGCGGCTACCACGTCCTGGACGTCGCGGACCTGCTGACCCCGGAGGAGGCGGCGTGAACCCGGACGCGAACCCGCCGGCCCCGCCGGGGACGGGGACGACGGTGGCGGGAGCCGGCACGACCGCGGGCCCGGGCGCCCCCGGCACCGCCACGGGCGCGGGCGCCACCCCGAGCGCCCCGGCAGCCGCCTCCGCCGTGGGAGCTCCCGTCCCCTCCGCGGGTACGGCTCCGGCCCCCGGCGCCACCCCGCCCGCGCCCACCGGCCCGGGAGCCGGCCTCACCGCCACCCCCGCGGCCGGCACGGCACCGGGCACGGACACCACCACCACCCCTACGAGCAGCACCGCACGAGGGACGGGCCTCGCCACCACCCCCGTGGCCGGCACGGCACCGGGCACGGACACCACCACCACCCCCGCGAACAGCACCGCACGGGGAACGGGCCTCGCCACCACCCCCGTGGCCAGCACGGCACCGGGCACGGACACCACCACCACCCCCGCGAACAGCACCACCCCTACGGGCGGCACCGCACGGGGGGCGGGCCTCGCCGCCACCCCGGGCACGGACACCACCGCCGCCACCCCTGTGGGCGACCGTCCCGCCGGGCGCGGGGGTCCCCCCTCCGGGGGAGGGTGGGCGCAGGCCCCGGCGCGGGGCACCAGTCTGCTGGACGAGGCGCACGAGGGCCGGGCGGCGCCCCCGGCACGGGACACGCATGGCCGCATCTCGATGCCGACCGCCCAGGTCACCGCACCGACCGTCCAGGCACCCGCCGGGGCGGGCCGCGACGCGATCGAAGGCCTCCTCCTCGGGCTCGCCGCGGGCGACGCCGCCGGGTGGCCCGCCGCCCGGCACCGGGCCGCGCGGATGCCCGAGTGGACCCGCCGCCTCACCCGGGAGCTCGACACCTTCGCGGAGCAGAACGCGACGACCACCCTCCCCGTCCCCATCGCCCTCAACCAGCCCCCCGAGCCGCTCCGGCTCGGCCCCTCCGACGACGCCGAGTGGGCGGTCTTCACCGCCGAGGCGATCCTCGCCTCCACCGCCCCCGCCCTCGCCGGGCTCCCCCCGGAGCGCCGGCTCCGCGCCGCCGTGGACCTCGCCTGGAACGCCCTCGCGGGACAGGTCGCGGCCGCCGCCGACCGCGCCCCCGAGATCGAGTCCGCCGTCCTCCCCCTCCGCGCCCGGATCTCCGTCCGCGCCGGACTCGGCAACCTCGCCACCGGTCTGCGCCCGCCCGCGACCGGGCACGACAACCCGCACTACTTCGACGACGCCGCCTGCGTACGGGCAGCCGTCCTGGCCCTCGTCCACCCGGGCGACCCGCGCGCCGCCGCCGAACTCGCGGAGTTCGACGCCCGGTACACCCAGGACGGCGACGGCGTGCACGGCGCCCGCGCCACGGCGGCGGCGGTCGCCGCGGCCCTCGGCGGGGCGAGCGCCGAGGAGGCCGTCGGGGCGGCGCTCGCCGAACTCCCGCCCGCCACCGAGATCGGCCGCAACGCCCGGCACGCCGTGGAGCTCGCCCGGGCCGCCGACTCGGCCTTCGCCCTCGTCCCGCTCCTGGAGCACCGGATCGTGGACCACGTCTACAGCTACGGCGTCGCCGCCGCCGAGACCGTACCCGTGGCCCTCGCCCTCTCCCTCGCCGCCCGGGGCGAGATGACGGCCGCGGTACCGGCCGCCGCCTGCCTCTCCCGGGTCGCGGACTCGGCCCCGGCGCTCGCGGGCGCCCTCACCGGAGCGCTCGGCGGCGGCCGTTCGGTCCCGGCGAGCTGGCGCGAGGCCTGCCGGACCCTCGCGGGCTGCGCGCTGCCCCGGCTCGCGGGGACGGACCTGGTGGAACTCGCCGGGCTGCTCGGAGCCACGGAACCGGCCGCCCCAGGTGGACAATTCCGACATGGAACCCACACTGGACGTGCCCAACCCGGCTGTACGCACACCGAGCACGCCGGGCATGCCGAGCACGCCAAGCACACCGACCGCACCGAGCACGCCGGCCGTTCCCACCCTGGATGACCGGATCACCGGAAGCCTCCTCGGGGCCGCCGTCGGCGACGCGCTCGGCGGCCCCGTCGAGGGCTACACCCCCGAGCAGATCCTGGAACGCCACGGCGGCCGCGTCACCGGGATCGTCGGCCCCTGGAACGGCGACGCCTGGCGCACCGCCCGCCCCATCGCCCCGTACCACAAGGGCGACGGGCACGTCACCGACGACACCTTGATGACCCACACCCTGATCCGGGTGTACGAGAAGGTCCGCGGCCACCTCGACGCGTACGCCGCCGCGGACCACCTCGTCCCCGAGCTGATGAACTCCCCCGTCTGGATCCCGGAGCTGGAGGCGGAGGCGCTGCCGCTCCAGCGGATCTTCCTCGCCGAGAAGTGGATCGTGACCCGGCTCCACTACGGGCACGTGGACCCGCGCGAGGCCGGCAGCGGCAACATCGTCAACTGCGGCGCCGCGATGTACATGGCGCCGGTCGGACTCGTCAACGCCGCCAATCCGCCGGCCGCCTACGCCGAGGCCCTCGATCTGGCGGGGGCGCACCAGTCCTCGTACGGCCGGGAGGCGGCGGGCGTGTTCGCGGCGGCGGTGGCGGCGGCCTGCGTGCCGGGCGCGACGCCGACCTCGGTCGTGGAGGCGGCCCTGTCCCTGGCGAAGGACGGCACGGAGGCGGCGATCGAGGCGGTGGCCGAGGCGGCCGCCGGCCACACGGACTTCGAGACCGCCCTCGCTCCCCTGCGCAGGGCGGTCGCCCCCTTCGACACGGTCGGCCCGGACTACCGCGCGCCGTCCCTCGGCGCCCGGCGGCCCTCCCGGCTCCACGCCATCGAGGAGCTGCCGATCGCCCTGGGGATGCTGCTGGTCGGCGGGGGCGACTTCCGGCGCACGGTCCTGGGCGCGGTCAACTACGGCCGGGACTGCGACTCGATCGCCACGATGGCGGGTGCGATCGTGGGCGCGCTGCACGGCGAGGCGGCCGTGCCCGCCGAGTGGGCGAAGCGGGTGGCGGAGGCGAGCCGCCTCGACCTGCACGCCCCGGCACGGGCCCTGGCCGGGGTCGCCCGCGAGGTCTTCGCGCGGGACGCGGAGGCGCGCCGGGCCCACGAGTCGGCGTTCGCGGCGCTGACGAGCGGGGACCGGTGAACCTCCGTGTGACCTGGGTGCAGCCGGAGGACCTGGTGGGCCACGAGCTGCGGCAGGCGGCGGAGGACGGCCGCGACGCCCGCGCCCAGGCGGCCCGCTGGGCGGCGGCGGGCGGCCCGCCCGCCCCGGCCGCGGCCGGCGCCTCCCCCGTCCCCCGCCCGGACCTCCGCCCCCTGGCGGAAGAACTCCTGGACGCCCTGGCCGCCCTCCCGAGCCCCCTCGCGGAACACGAACCGACCGCCCTCCCGGACATCCTGGCCCTGACCACCGCCCCCACCGGCCCTCCTCACGGCGAAGCCGAAACCGAGGACGACGAGCGACCCCGAACCCCGCTGCCGGACTCCCCACACGGAAGCCCCCCGCCGCCGGCCGCGCGGAGCCGGCCCGCCGACGATCCCGCCCTCCTCCCCCGGCTGCACGCCGCCTGGCTCGGGCGGGCCGTCGGGTGTCTGCTCGGCAAGCCCGTCGAGAAGCTGCCCCTCCCCGCGATCCGCGCCCTCGCCCGCGCCGCCGGCAACTGGCCCCTCACCACCTGGTTCACCGCCCGGGGCGTGCCTCCCGCCCTGCTCGCCGCCCACCCCTGGAACCGGCGCTCCGCCGCCACCTCCCTGGCCGAGAACATCGACGGCATGCCCGAGGACGACGACCTCAACTACCCCCTCCTGAACCTCCTCCTGCTCCAGCGGTACGGCCGCGGCTTCACCACCTCCGACGTCGCCCGCCTCTGGCTCGACGAGCTCCCCGCCGGCCGCACCTTCACGGCCGAGCGCGTCGCCTACCGCAACCTCCTCGACGGGGTCGAACCCCCGCTGACCGCCGTCCGCCGCAACCCCTTCCGCGAGTGGATCGGCGCCCAGATCCGGGCCGACGCGCACGGCTGGACCCACCCGGGCGACCCGGTCGCCGCCGCCGCGCAGGCACACCGGGACGCGGTGCTCACCCACACCGGCAACGGCGTGTACGGCGCCATGTTCGTCGCCGCCACCGTCGCCGCCGCCGCGTCCGGCACCGCCGACGTGCACCGGGCGCTCGCCGCCGGGCTCGCCGTGGTCCCGCCGCGCTCCCGGCTGGCGCGGGCGGTCCGCCGGGGGATCGCGCTCGCCCGCGCCCACGCCGGCTTCGACGCCGTCGTGGACCGGCTGCACGCCGAACTCGGCGGGTACCACTGGGTGCATGCCGTCCCCAACGCCGCCCTGCTCGCCGCCGCCCTCACCCACGCCGACGGCGACTTCTCCCGCTCGGTCTGCGCGGCGGTCTCGGGCGGCTGGGACACCGACTCCAACGGCGCCACCGCCGGTTCGGTCGCCGGGCTGCTCGCCGGGCACCCCGACCGGCTGCCCGAGCGCTGGACCTCCCCCCTCAAGAACCGCCTCGCGACCTCGGTCCCGTCCTTCGACGGGATCGGTTTCGACACCCTGGCCGAACTGACACACCTGGAGGCAGTACGCCCATGACCAGCATCGTCGTGCTCGGCAGCACGAACATGGACCTCGTCGCCTACGTACCGAGGGCCCCGGCCCTCGGCGAGACCGTCACCGGCCGCTCCTTCCGCACGATCCCCGGCGGCAAGGGCGCCAACCAGGCCGTCGCCGCCGCCCGCGCCGGCGCCGCGGTCGCCATGATCGGCGCGATCGGCACGGACGGCTTCGGGGCGCAGCTCCGGGCCACCCTGGAGCACTGCGCGGTGGACACCGACCTGCTGCGCACCGTCGAGGGCCCCTCGGGCACCGCCCACATCGTCGTGGACGACGAGGGCGGCAACGCGATCGTCGTCGTCCCCGGCGCCAACGGCACCGTCACCTCCCTCACCCACGGCGACGAAGCCCTCATCGGCACCGCCGACACCCTGCTCCTCCAGCTCGAACTCCCCCTCCCCGTCGTCGTCGAGGGCGCCGCCACCGCCCGCCGGCTCGGCGTCCGCACCGTCCTCACCCCCTCCCCCGCCCAGCCGCTCCCGCCCGAACTGCTCTCCTCCATCGACCTGTTGGTGCCGAACGAGCACGAGGCCGCCGCGCTCACCGGCCTCGCGGACCCGCGCGCCGCCGCCGAGGCCCTGCTGCGGGACGTGCCCGAGGTGGTGATCACCCTGGGCGCGGCCGGCAGCCTGTACGCGGCGCGCGGCACCGAACCGGTCGCCGTCCCCGCCCCCCGGGTCAGGGCCGTGGACACCACCGGCGCCGGCGACACCTTCGCCGGCGCCCTCGCGGTCGCCCTCGGCGAGGGCCGCCCCGCCCCGGAGGCGCTCGCCTGGGCGCAGACCGCCGCCGCGCTCTCCGTCCGGCGCGAGGGCGCGTCGACCTCGATGCCGTACCGCGTCGACATCGAAGCGGCCTTCCGCTCCCCCGACTCCCTGGAGGCCGATCCCGTATGACGACTCCCCCCACGCCGAGGGCCGCGCCGGAGAGCACACCGGACGCCGCGCCGGACGCCGCGCCGAACACCGACGGCTCCGCCCCCGCCGTCCCTCCCCTCCAGGGACTGCGCGTCCTGGACCTCGCGACCCTCTTCGCCGGGCCGCTCGCCGCCATGATGCTGGGCGACTTCGGCGCCGACGTCGTCAAGGTCGAACACCCCCGCAAGCCCGACCCGTCCCGCGGCCACGGCCCCGCCAAGGACGGCATCGGCCTGTGGTGGAAGGTCCTCGGCCGCAACAAGCGGACGATCACCCTCGACCTGTCCACTCCGGGCGGCCGCGACACCCTCCTCGCGCTCGCCGCCGACGCCGACGTGATCGTGGAGAACTTCCGCCCCGGCACCCTGGAGCGCTGGGGCCTGGGCTGGGAGGAGCTCTCCGCCGCCAACCCGCGTCTGGTCCTGGCCCGCGTCACCGGCTTCGGCCAGTTCGGCCCGTACTCCCACCGCCCCGGCTTCGGGACCCTCGCCGAGGCGATGAGCGGCTTCGCCGCCATCACCGGCGAGCCCGACGGCCCCCCGACCCTGCCCCCCTTCGGCCTGGCCGACTCGATCGCCGCCCTGGCCACCGCGTACGCCGTGATGACCGCGCTCACCGCCAGGACGACGACCGGCCGCGGCCAGGTCGTCGACATGGCCATCATCGAACCGATGCTCTCCGTCATCGGACCCCACCCCCTCTGGTACGACCAGCTCGGATACGTCCAGCCCCGCACCGGCAACCGCTCCCGCAACAACGCCCCGCGCAACACCTACCGGACCGCCGACGGCTCCTGGGTCGCCGTCTCCACCTCCGCGCAGTCCATCGCGGAGCGGGTCCTGAACCTCGTCGGCCGCCCGGAGCTGATCGCCGAGCCGTGGTTCGCCGACGGCGCGGGCCGGGCCGCGCACGCGGACGTCCTGGACGAGGCGGTCGGCTCCTGGATCGCCCGCCACACCCGCGACGAGGCCATGGCCGCCTTCGAGAAGGCGGAGGCGGCCATCGCCCCCGTCTACGACGTCCGGGACGTCCTCGAAGACCCGCAGTACCAGGCGCTCGGCACCGTCACCGAGGTGGCGGACCCCGAGCTGGGGCCGATCAGGATGCAGAACGTCCTCTTCCGCCTCTCCGAGACGCCCGGCGCCATCCGCTGGGCCGGCCGCCCGCACGGCGCCGACACCGCCGCCGTCCTCTCCGAACTGGGCCTCAGCCCCGCCGAGATCGGCG
The DNA here is from genome assembly GCA_000716465.1 of Streptomyces bikiniensis. Taxonomy (GTDB): domain Bacteria; phylum Actinomycetota; class Actinomycetes; order Streptomycetales; family Streptomycetaceae; genus Streptomyces; species Streptomyces bikiniensis. The sequence goes on along the minus strand of JNWL01000001.1, from coordinate 242,354 downwards.
CCCTGCGCGAGCAGGGGGCGGTATGAGCGGCACCCACGCCCACGGCGTCCGGAACCTGGGCAGGGTCAGCGGCCCCCGCGAGCGGACCGGCGCGCCCGTCGCGAGCGGCACCGCCGGGCCGCACACCCCCCTCACCTGGCTGTACGCGCCCGGCGACCGGCCCGAGGTCGTCCGCAAGGCCCTGGCCTCCGGCGCCGACGTCGTCATCGTGGACCTGGAGGACGCGGTCGCCCCCGACCGCAAGGCGTACGCCCTGGAGGCCACGGCCGATCTCCTCGCGGACGTCCACCCCGTCCCGGTGCACGTCCGCGTCCACACCCCGCTCGACATCCCCGTCCTGACCCCCCTCCCCGGCCTCTGCGGTCTCCGTGTACCCAAGGTGACACACGCCACTGACATCCACCGGATCGCGGGCCTCGCCCCGGGCCTCCCCCTCTATCCGCTCCTGGAGAGCGCCCTCGCCGTGGAGAACGCGTACGCCGTCGCCTCCGCCCATCCCGCCGTGCGCGGCATCGCGCTCGGCGAGGCCGACCTCCGCTCCGACCTGGGGGTACGGGAGGACGCGGGGCTCGACTGGTCGCGCGGCCGGCTGGTGGTCGCGGCCCGCGCGGCCGCCCTGCCGCCCCCGGCCCAGTCGGTCCATCCGCACGTCCGCGACCTGGAGGGGCTGGCCGCCGACTGCGCCCGGGGCCGGACGATGGGCTTCCTCGGCCGGGCGGCCATCCACCCCCGCCAGCTCCCGGTCATCGAGCGCGCCTACCTCCCCACCCCGGAGGAGGTCGAGGAGGCCCGGGAGATCGTGGCGGCGACCGGGCAGGGCGCGCTGGCCCTCCCGGACGGGCGGTTCGTGGACGCGGCGGTGGTGGAGGGCGCCCACCGGGTCCTCGCCCTCGCCGCGCGGGTCGGGTGACCCGTACGCCCGTACGCGGAAGGGCCGCCGGAACCCTTCGGCTCCGGCGGCCCTTCCGATCGCTGCGGGCGGGGGCGGTCAGCTCTTCCCGGCGCCGTGCTCCACGTTCTTGCTGTCCTTGCCGTCCTTGCCGAGGTCGACGGCGTCGCCGGAGGAGACGTCCGCCTTCACGTCGGCGTCCTCACCGGACTCGGCGTCCTCACCGGACTCCCCGGCCGCCTCCGAGCCCTCCGGCTTCTCTTCCGCCTTCTTCTCGGCCTTCGGCTCCACGATCTCCTCGCGTCCCGGGCGGAGCCGCGACGAGACGACGATGTAGACCACCGCGAGCAGGAAGACGACGATCGCGGTCCACACGTTCAGGCGCAGGCCGAGCACGTGGTGGGCCTCGTCGACGCGCATGTACTCGATCCAGCCGCGGCCCGCGCAGTACGCGGCGACGTAGAGCGCGAAGGCGCGCCCGTGGCCGAGCTTGAAGCGGCGGTCGGCCCAGACGACCAGGAGGGCGACGCCGACGCACCAGAGCGACTCGTACAGGAAGGTCGGGTGGTAGGTCCCGGCCTCGCGGTTCGCGCCCTCGGTGATCCTCAGGGCCCAGGGCAGGTCGGTCGGCCGGCCGTACAGCTCCTGGTTGAACCAGTTGCCCCAGCGGCCGATGGCCTGGGCGAGGGCGATGCCGGGCGCGATGGCGTCGGCGTACGCGGGGAGCGGGATGCCCCGGCGGCGGCAGCCGATCCAGGCGCCCACCGCGCCGAGCGCGATGGCGCCCCAGATGCCGAGGCCGCCCTCCCAGATCTTGAAGGCGTCGACCCAGTTCTCGCCCTCGCTGAAGTACAGCTGGTAGTCGGTGATCACGTGGTAGAGGCGTCCGCCGACGAGGCCGAAGGGCACCGCCCAGACGGCGATGTCGGCCACGGTGCCGGCGGTGCCGCCCCGGGCGATCCAGCGCTTGTTGCCGTACCAGACGGCGACGAAGACACCGATGATGATGCAGAAGGCATAGCCGCGCAGCGGGATCGGTCCGAGGTGGATCACGCCGGTCGACGGGCTGGGGATGTAGGCAAGGTCCATGGCAGGTCCGACGCTACCCTGCCGGGCGGGCGGGACGGCAGCCCGCCCGGCAACGTCTGGGTAACTAACCCCCGGCGGAGGGGCCCGCCGGGGGGCGGTTCAGCCGGCCGACGGGGAGGCCGTGCCGGGCTTCTTGCCCTTGTTGGCCTCGGCGACCCACTTCTTCAGGTTCTCCGGGGAGAGCTGTTCGTCCCCCTTGGTCGGGAAGATCGATTCTCCGTTGAGGAGGACGGTCGGGGTGCCGCGGAAGCCGCCCTTCTGGAAGGCCTCGTTGGACTTCACGACCCAGCTGTCGTGCGTGCCGTCCTCCACGCAGCTCCGGAACTCCGGCGTGTCGAGGCCGGGCACCTTCGCCGCCAGCTCGATCAGCTTCTTGTTGTCGCCGAAGGCGTCGTCCGTCTCCTGCGGCTGATTGATGTAGAGCGTGTCGTGGTACGGGGTGAACTTCCCCGCGTCCTGGGCGCACGCGGCGGCGTTCGCGGCGCGCAGCGAGCCGCTGCCGCCCATGTTGCCGTCGATGAGGGTGGCGAGGTGGTACTCGGTCCTGAGCTGCCCGGAGGCTTCCAGCTCGTGGATGGAGTCCCGCATGACGTTCTCGAACTGGGCGCACGCCGGACAGCGGAAGTCCTCCCAGATCTGGAGGGTGGCGGGGGCGTCCGGCCGGCCGGTGGGGACGGCGGGCGTGTCGCCCTCGACGGAGCCCGTCGGCGCGACCACCGGCCCCGCCTTGTCGGACCCGCCGCCCTTGTCGGCGTTCGCGGCGATCACGCCGACGACCGCGGCCAGGGCGAGGACGCCGACCACCGCCGACGACACGATCAGGACGCGTCGCTGCCTGTCGCGGGCCTTGTCGCGCTCGCGCTGCTGCTGAAGGCGCTCGCGCGCGCCCCGGTTTCCGTCACCACGGTTGTTCTGGCTCACGCCCTGCGCAACGAACCGGGGAGGCGCGGGCGCGCCTCCCCGGTCCCAGATCCACCCGGACGGGTTACGAATCCCGGCGGACGCCCTCGGCGAGTTCGGCCGCCAGTTCCCTTACGGCGGCGAGTCCGGCCGCCTCGTCGCCGTCGGCGTCGAGGATCCGCTTCACGAAGGCGGAGCCGACGATGACGCCGTCGGCGAAGGCGGCGACCTCCTTGGCCTGGGCGGCGTTGGAGACGCCGAGGCCGACGCAGACCGGGAGGGTGCGGCCGGGCTCGACGGCGGCGCGGGTGCGGCGGACCAGGTCGGCCGCCTGCTCGCCGACCGACTCGCGGGTGCCGGTGACGCCCATGAGGGAGGCGGCGTAGACGAAGCCGGAGCCGGCGGCCGTGATGGTGGCCAGGCGCTCGTCCCGGCTGCTGGGCGCGACGACGAAGACGGTCGCGAGACCGTGCTTGTCGGCGTGCTCGCGCCAGAGCGCGGACTCCTGGACGGGCAGGTCGGGCAGGATGCAGCCCGCGCCGCCGGCCGCGGCCAGCTCCTCGGTGAAGCGCTCGACGCCGTAGCGGTCGATCGGGTTCCAGTACGTCATGACGAGGACTGGCTTTCCGGTGGCCTCGTGGGCCTCGCGGACCGTGCGCATGACGTCGGCGATCCGGACGCCGCCGCGCAGGGCGATGTCGTCGGCGGTCTGGATGACCGGGCCGTCGAGGACGGGGTCGCTGTGCGGGAGGCCGACCTCGACGACGTCGGCGCCGCCGTCGAAGACGGCCTTGATCGCCGCGATGCCGCCGTCGACGGTCGGGAAGCCGGCCGGCAGGTAGGCGACGAGCGCGGCCCTGTCCTCGGCCTTCGCGGCGGCGAGGGTGTCGCTCAACAGCTGGATGTTGCCGCTCACTTGGCGTCCCCCTCGATCTCGGCGGTGTCGTCGGCGCCGGCGTCCGCGGCGACCTCGGCGTCGGTGTCGTACAGGCCGAAGTAGCGGGCGGCGGTGTCCATGTCCTTGTCTCCGCGCCCGGAGAGGTTGACCACGATCAGGCCGTCGGGGCCCAGCTCCTTGCCGACCTCGATGGCCCCGGCGAGGGCGTGCGCCGACTCGATGGCCGGGATGATGCCCTCGGTGCGGGAGAGCAGGCGCAGGGCCTGCATGGCGGCGTCGTCGGTGACGGCCCGGTACTCGCCGCGGCCGCTGTCCTTGAGGTGGGCGTGCTCGGGGCCGATGCCGGGGTAGTCCAGGCCGGCCGAGATCGAGTACGGCTCGGTGATCTGGCCCTCGTCGTCCTGGAGGACGTACGACCGCGAGCCGTGCAGGATGCCGGGCTCGCCGGCGGTGAGGGTGGCCGCGTGCTCGCCGGTCTCGACGCCGTGGCCGGCCGGCTCGCAGCCGATCAGGCGCACGTCGGCGTCCGGGAGGAAGGCGTGGAAGAGGCCGATGGCGTTGGAGCCGCCGCCGACGCAGGCGATCGCCGCGTCGGGGAGGCGTCCGGCGCGCTCCAGGATCTGGCGGCGGGCCTCGACGCCGATGACGCGGTGGAAGTCGCGGACCATGGCGGGGAAGGGGTGCGGGCCGGCGACGGTGCCGAAGAGGTAGTGCGTGCGGTCGACGTTGGCGACCCAGTCGCGGAAGGCCTCGTTGATGGCGTCCTTGAGGGTGCGGCTGCCGGACTTCACGGCGACGACCTCGGCGCCGAGCATGCGCATCCGGGCGACGTTCAGCGCCTGGCGCTGCGTGTCGACCTCGCCCATGTAGATGGTGCAGTCGAGGCCGAAGAGGGCGCAGGCGGTGGCGGTGGCGACGCCGTGCTGCCCGGCGCCGGTCTCCGCGATGACCCGGGTCTTGCCCATGCGCCTGGTCAGGAGGGCCTGGCCGAGCACGTTATTGATCTTGTGCGAGCCGGTGTGGTTGAGGTCCTCGCGCTTGAGGAGGATCCGGGCGCCGCCGGCGTGCCCGGCGAACCGGGGCACCTCCGTGAGGGCGCTCGGGCGGCCCGTGTAGTTCATCATCAGGTCGTTGAGCTCGCGGGCGAACTCGGGGTCGGACTTGGCCTTGTCGTACTCGACGGCGACCTCGTCCACGGCGGCGACGAGGGCCTCCGGGATGAACTTGCCGCCGTAGGCGCCGAAGTAGCCCTCGGCGGTGGGGACCTGGCCGTCCGGGTCGGGAATGAAGAACTCGCTGGACATGCGGTTGCTCCTCGCGGGGCGGGTGCCCCGGGGTTACGGATGGGTGGTGGTCACGGTATGCGCGCGGTCCGCTCGCGTACGCCGACGCGGTCGCCGGTGCGGGGTGCCCGTCACGGGCTGCCGCCCGGGGACGGTGCCCGGGCGTGCGCCCTGGCGTTGCCCGCCGTTCCGCCGCGGGCCTTCCGTCCGGGGGGACGGTGCCGGGGCGTGCGCTCCGGCGATGTCGGCGGCCTGGCCGCAGGCCCCGCACCGCCCGTTGCCGGGCCCGGGCTTCCGCGCCTTGGCCCGCACCCCGTGTGCGCCGCGCCGGTGGTGCGGGTGGGTACGGGTGCGGAGGCGCCCGCGGAGGGCGCCGTCCCGTGTGCCCACCCTCCCCCAGAGGGGGGACCCCCACGCCCAGCGGGACGATTGCCCCCACGGGCGGGGCGAGGGGTCACACAGGTGCGGGATCACTCGGGCGAGGCAGGGGCCGCGCGGCGCGGAGCCACCCCGCACGGGCAGGTCCCGTCGAGACGGGGCCCGCACAGGCCGGGTGCCGGAGGGCCGGAGGCGCTAGGCGTTGGTGTCGCGCGCGGGGCGCGGGCGCCATCGCATGCCGTTGACCTGGCCCGGCTCGTCGCCGATCACGTACCGCACCCGGCGGCCGAGGACCCGCCGGGCGGGCGCGCGGCAGCCGCGCGGGCGGCAGCCCCGGGCCAGGGGGGCGTGCGCGGGGACGGGAGCCGCGGCGGTACGGAGCCGGCCGCGGCGCCCGGGTGCCGACGGCACGACGGCGCTCCCCCGGGCGGCGGGGCCCGGAGGGGTCGGCGTGTCGCGGCGGGGGCTCATGGTCCGGTCAGCTCCGCCCGTGGCGGAGGGCCGGGTGGGCGCCGGCGGCGACCAGGTCGGCGACGGCGGCCTTCGGGTCGCGGCCGGTCACCAGGGACTCGCCCACGAGGACCGCGTCGGCGCCCGCGTTGGCGTACGCGATGAGGTCGTGCGGGCCGCGGACGCCGGACTCGGCGACCTTCACGATGTGGGCCGGGATCTCGGGGGCGACGCGCTCGAAGGTGGAGCGGTCGACCTTGAGGGTCTTGAGGTTGCGGGCGTTGACGCCGATGATCCGGGCGCCCGCGTCGACGGCGCGCTCGACCTCCTCCTCGTCGTGCACCTCGACCAGCGGGGTGAGCCCGATGGACTCGGCCCGCTCGACGAGGGAGACGAGGGCCTCCTGCTCCAGGGCGGCGACGATGAGGAGCGCGAGGTCCGCGCCGTACGCCCGCGCCTCCCAGAGCTGGTACGCGGTGACGATGAAGTCCTTGCGCAGGACCGGGATGTCGACCTTGGCGCGGACGGCCTCAAGGTCCGCGAGGGAGCCGCCGAAGCGGCGCTCCTCGGTGAGGACCGAGATGACGGCGGCGCCGCCCGCCTCGTAGTCCGCGGCGAGTCCGGCCGGGTCGGCGATCGCGGCGAGCGCGCCCTTGGACGGGCTGGAGCGCTTGACCTCGCAGATCACCTTGACGCCGTCGCCCCGCAGTGCGGCGACGCCGTCCTTGGCCTGCGGCGCCTTGGCGGCGCGCTCCTTGAGCTCGTCGAGGGTGACCCGCGCCTGCCGCTCTGCGAGGTCGGCGCGCACGCCTTCGATGATCTCGTCGAGCACACTCACGCGAGGGGCCCCCTTCCGGGACGGTGATGATGAACCAGGTTCAGCCATGTCGATCCTATCCGCAGGACGGCCCCGGAATCGCATCGGCCGGAGCCGCGTCCCATCTGCTGGGACGTCCCGCCGGGGTTCCCGCGGGTGCTCACGGGGCCAGCGCGGAGCCGAAGGGCAGGTTCCTGACCAGGGTGAAGAGGGCGAGGACGGCTCCGATCCCCCACCACCAGTTCGGCGGGACCGCGAGGCGCATCGGTACGCCCCGGTAGGCGCGAACCAGCCACAGGACGGTGAGGACGGCGAACACACCGTAGCCGACGACGGCCAGGGCGTTGGCGCCGAGGGCGGCCGGGAGGTCGCCGTGGGCGAAGGCGTGGGCGCTGCGGAGGCCGCCGCAGCCGGGGCAGTACACGCCGGTGAAGCGGAGCAGCGGGCAGACGGGGTAGTGCCCGGGTTCGTTGGGGTCGACGGCCCCGACGTACGCGAACGCCGCGGCGACCCCGGCGAGCGTCGCCACGGGCGCGAGCAGGCGCCGGGCGCGCGACCGGGGCGGGGCGGGCGGAGAGGGCGGCGCGGGAAACCCGGGCCAGGGGGTGCCGGGCGGCGGGGGCGCGGTCTCCGGCCGGGGCCGGGAGTCCGGGGCGCCCCCCTGCGGGGCCGGGACGGGCACCGTCTCCGGACGTACGGCCGCTTCGGGGCGGAGGTGCGCAGCCCCCGGGAGCGGGGCCGGGAGGGCCCCCTCCGGGCGTACGACCGCCTCCGGACGTACGGTCGCCGCCGAACGTACGGCCGTCTCCGGGTGTACGACCACCTCCGGACGTGCTGTCGCCCTCTGGTGCACGGCCGCCTCCGGGCGGGGGTCCGCAGCTCCCGGGAGCGCCGCCTCCGGGCAGGGGGCCACGGCCTCCCGGGGCGGGGCCGGGGCGGTCGGGACATTCGCGTCCGCCGGTTCCGCCGACCGGGTGCGGCGGGCGGTGTCGGTCGCGGGTTCGGGCGTCGGGTGCGGGTCCACGCCGTGATTCTCGCCCCTCACGCGCGAGGGCGCAGCCCGACCACGCGCGAGCCCGCCCCCTCCACGCGCGAGGGCGCGGTCCGGCGGTGCCGGGCCGCGCCCTCGGGTGCGTGGGGTCGCGTCAGGAACGGGCCCGCGCGGTCGTGGTCGCGGCCTCGCGGGCGGCGACGACGTCGGCCGACTCCTTCGGCATGCCGAGGCCCGCCACCTTCATCGCCCCGCCGACGACGCCGCCGAGGAGGACCACGGCGATGCCCGCCCAGAAACCGGGCACGTTGGCGGCCACCATGAAGACTCCGGCGATGCAGAAGCCGATGAAGGAGATGATGACACCGGTCCAGGCGGCCGGGGTGTGTCCGTGGGCGCTGCCCGCCATGAGTTGCTCCTCGTTGCTGTTGCTCGGTGGTGAGGTCACGCGTGCGCGGACGCTCGGCGCTCATTGTCCCGCACGCGGGCGCGCGAGGATGAATCGGGGGTACCGGGACGATCACGCGTCGCGGTCGGCGCCCCGGCCCCGTCAGCCCCGGGTGGGGTCCTCGCCGCGGTCCAGGGCCTTCCACAGGTCCTCGGGCCGGTCGGGGTCGGCCGTGGGGGCCTTGCGGGCGGCGCGCGGGGCGCCGGCGCGCTCGTAGCGGCCGCCCATGGCCGGCCAGTTCTTGCCGAAGCGGAGCGCGAAGAGGCCGGCGAGCAGGATGAGGACGGCGCCGGCGGCGGTCACGTACGGCCAGGCGGTGTGGGTCAGGCCGGCGACGGCGGCGGCCGTGTCGCCGCTGATCCGGGCGGCCTCGGCGTCCAGGGCGGTCCGGTCGGTGGCGCCGAGGACCGCGGCGAGCGCGGCGCCCGCGCCGCTGAGCGCGAGGACCGCGGCGACGAGGGCGCGGCCGGTGCGGCGGACGGCGAAGACGGCGAAGAGCGCGGCGAGGCCGACGATCGCGAGGGCGGTCGGCACGCCGGTGACGGTGCCGCCGTCGGCCTCGACGGGGACGCTGCCGCCGCCGACGGCCGCGGTGCCCTCCGCCCAGATCTGGCCGGCGGAGAGCAGGACGACGGTGGCGCCGAGGGCGCCGAGGAGGAGGGCCGCGGCCAGGCTGCGACGGCCACCGGTGGGGGCGGCCGCGCGGGCGGCCCGGGGCTGGGGTACGGGTACGGCACTCACGTACCCCACTATCCCCTACGGGCTCAGGTGGCGTTCATCCGGTTGGCGGTGTGGACGGCGCGGAGCACGGCCGCCGCCTTGTTGCGGCACTCGTCGTCCTCGGCGACCGGGTCGGAGTCGGCGACGACGCCCGCTCCGGCCTGCACGTACGCGGTGCCGTCGCGGAGCAGGGCCGTACGGATGGCGATGGCGGTGTCCGCGTCGCCGGCGAAATCGAGATAACCGACACATCCGCCGTACAGGCCGCGCCGGGAGGGTTCGAGCTCCTCGATGATCTGCATGGCGCGGGGCTTGGGGGCGCCGGAGAGGGTGCCGGCGGGGAAGCAGGCCGTGAGGACGTCGAAGGCGGTGCGGCCCTCCGCGACCCGTCCGGTGACGGTGGAGACGATGTGCATGACGTGGGAGTAGCGCTCGATCGACATGAAGTCGACGACCTCCACGGAGCCGGGGGCGCAGACCCGGCCGAGGTCGTTGCGGCCGAGGTCGACGAGCATGAGGTGCTCGGCGCGCTCCTTGGGGTCGGCGAGCAGCTCCTCGGCGAGGTCGTGGTCCTCCTGCGGGGTGGCGCCGCGGTGCCGGGTGCCGGCGATGGGGTGCAGGAGCGCCCGCCCGTCCTCGACCTTGACGAGGGCCTCGGGGCTGGATCCGACGACGTCGAAGCCGTTCTCGAAGCGGAAGAGGTACATGTACGGGGACGGGTTGGTGGCCCGCAGGACCCGGTAGACGTCGAGCGCGGAGGCGGTGCAGGGGGTCTCGAAGCGCTGCGAGGGCACGACCTGGAAGGCCTCGCCGGCCCGGATGCGCTCCTTCACGTCCTCGACGGCCGCCTGGTAGGCGGGGCCGCCCCAGAGGGCCGAGTAGGCGGGGAGCTCGGAGGCGGGCAGGGCGGTGGGGGCGGTGGCGACCGGGCGGGCCAGGTCGGCCTCCATGGCGTCGAGGCGGGCGACGGCGTGCGCGTACGCCTCGTCGACGCCGGTCTCCAGGTCGTTGTGGTTGATCGCGTTGGCGATCAGGAGGACCGAGCCGTCCCAGTGGTCGAGGACCGCGAGGTCGCTGGTGAGGAGCATGGTCAGCTCGGGGAGCTCCAGGTCGTCCCGGCCGTGCTCGCCGATCTTCTCCAGGCGGCGGACGATGTCGTAGCCGAGGTAGCCGACCATGCCGCCCGTGAAAGGGGGCATGCCGGATGCCAGGTCGCGGGGGGTGTGGAGGGTCTCGACGGTGGCGCGCAGGGCCCGGAGGGGGTCGCCGTCGACGGGGACGCCGACGGGCGGGGTGCCGAGCCAGTGGGCCTCGCCGTCCTTCACCGTAAGCGTGGCGTCGCTGCGGACCCCGATGAAGGAGTAGCGGGACCAGGAGCGCCCGTTCTCCGCGGATTCGAGGAGGAAGGTGCCGGGGCGTTCGGCGGCGAGCTTGCGGTAGAGCCCGACCGGGGTGTCGCCGTCCGCGAGGAGCCTGCGGCTGACGGGGATGACGCGGCGGTCGGCCGCCAGCTTGCGGAAGGTGTCGAGATCCATGGGACCGGACCTTACTGGGATACGGGGAGCACGTCGGCGTCGAAGCAGGTGCGGGCGCCGGTGTGGCAGGCGGCCCCGATCTGGTCGACCTTGACGAGGACGGTGTCGGCGTCGCAGTCGAGGGCGACGGACTTGACGTGCTGGACGTGCCCTGAGGTGTCGCCCTTGACCCAGTACTCGTTGCGGCTGCGGGACCAGTAGGTGCAGCGGCCGGTGGTGAGGGTGCGGTGCAGGGCCTCGTCGTCCATCCAGCCGAGCATCAGCACCTCGCCGGTGTCGTACTGCTGGGCGATGGCGGGGACGAGTCCGTCCGGACTGCGCTTGAGGCGGGCGGCGATCGCCGGGTCGAGATTGCTGCTCATGGCGCCATTGTGCCGCGCCCGGGGGCGGTGACCGGCGGGGCGTCCACTGGGCGGACCGTCGGCGTCCGCCGTACGCTGGCGGACATGTCGACCCATGCCAAACGTGAACGGCTTCTGCTGGCGGACCTGTTGGAAGCGGCCGGTCCGGACGCGCCGACGCTCTGCGAGGGCTGGCGGACGCGGGACCTCGCGGCCCATGTGGTGGTGCGGGAGCGGCGGCCGGACGCGGCGGCCGGTTCGCTCGTACCGGCGCTCAAGGACCGGCAGGACCGGGTGCAGGCGGAGTTCGCCGACAAGCCGTACGACGAGCTGATCCGGCTGATCCGCACGGGCCCGCCGAAGTTCTCGCCGTTCTCGATCAAGCAGGTGGACGAGGGGGCGAACGTCGTCGAGTTCTACGTGCACGCGGAGGACGTGCGGCGGGCCCAGCCCCACTGGTCGGCCCGTGAGCTGGACCCGGTCTTCGCGGACGCCCTCTGGTCGCGCCTGGAGCGCACGGCCCGGCTGCTCGGCCGCAAGGTCCCGGTGGGCCTGGTGCTGCGCCGCCCGGACGGGCAGACGGTGGTCGCCCACAAGGGCACCCCGGTGGTGACGGCTTCCGGGGAGCCGGGCGAGCTGACGATGTACCTCTACGGGCGGCAGGACGCGGCGAAGGTGGCGCTCGACGGGGAGCCGCAGGCGATCGAGCGGCTGCAGGAGACGAAGCAGCTGGGGATCTGAGCCCTCGGTGACCCGGCGCCGCTTCGGTGACCCGGTGCCGCTTCGGTAAGCAGGTACCGCTTCGATGACTCGGTACCGCTTCGATGACCCGGCGCCGCTTCGGTGACCCGGCGCCGCTTCGGTGACCCGGCGCCGCTTCGGTGACCCGGCGCCGCTCGGGCGGCCCGGCGTCACTTCGGCAGTTCGGCGCGGCGCAGGGCCGGGACCGCGAGGGCGAAGACGCCGGAGAGGGCGCAGACGGCGGCTCCGGCGACGAAGACCGGGCCGGTGCCCCACAAGCCGGCCGCCGCGCCGGTGAGCGGCATGCCGAGCGGGGCGAGGCCGAGGCTGCCCAGGCTGGAGACAGCGCTCACCCGGCCGAGGTAGGCGGGGTCGCACTCGGTCTGGACGAGGGCGTGGCACAGCGCTCCGGAGACTCCGGCGAGCAGTCCGACGGCGACGGCCACGGCCACGGCGGCGGGCAGCCCGGGCACGAAGGCGAGGACGGCGACGGCCACGGCTCCGAGGACCATGGTCCGGCCGAGGGTGGCGCCCGCCCGGGGCAGCCGGCCGCGGACGGCGAGGAGCAGGGAGGCCGCCCCGGCGCCGGCGCCGAAGCCCGCGAGGAGCCAGCCGATGCCGGGGGCGCCCCAGCCGCGCTGTTCCGCGAGGAGGGCGAGGCCGACGTTGAGGGGTCCGACGAAGCCGAGGTCGGCGAGGAGGATGACGATCATCAGCGGCCCGAGGACCCGGTGCCCGCGGAGGTGACGCAGGCCGTCGGCGAGGTCGCGCAGGACGGGGCCGCCGGTCTTCTCCCCGGCGGGCAGGGGGCGGAGCCGGAGGGCGCGGAGGAGGGGCAGCGAGAGGGCGAAGAGCGCTCCGGCGGCGCCGAAGGCGCTCGCGGGGCCGCCGATGGCGACGGCGAGGCCGCCGAGCGGGGCGCCGAGGACGGAGCCCATGCGGTGGGCGAGGCCGCGCAGGCCCTGGACGCGGCCGAGCTGGTCCTGGGGGGCGATCCGGGGCGGGAGGGCGCCGACGGCGGGCAGGAAGACGGCGTCGACGGCGCCGAAGACGAGCGCGACGGCGGCGAGCAGCCAGAGGCCGGGCGAGGCGGCGAGGAGTACGGCGGCGAGGCCGAGGGTCACCAGGCAGCGGGCGGTGTCGGAGGCGAGGACGACCCGGCGCGGGCCGAGCCGGTCCGCGATCACCCCGCCGAAGAGCAGGAGCAGGGCGCGGGGCACGGCGGAGACGGCCATGACGAGACCGGCCTGGGCGGGGCTGCCGCTGCTGACGGCGGCCCAGGAGAGGGCGAGGTAGTAGACGCTGTCGCCGACGGTGGAGGCGGTGTAGGCGCCGAGCCAGCGGAGGACCTGGGGGTCGCGGTGGGCGGGCCGCGGCGGGGCGGCGGCGAGGACGGCGGCGTTCACGCGCGGTAGGGGAAGCCGTAGACGTGGACGGCGACGTTCTCGCGGCCCTCGGTGTCGCCGGCCTCTTCGGCGGCGCGGGCCCGCCGGTCGTACTTCTGGACGACGGCGTCCAGTTCGGCGGCGAGCGCGGCGAGTTCGGGGGCGGTGAGGCGGGGCAGCCACTCGGAGCTGGTGGAGGCGGCGCGCCACTCGGCGGACCAGGTGTGCCGCTCGTCGAGGAAGCGGGCCTGCATCTCGCCGCGCTGCGCCTCGACCGTACGGCTGAAGGCGGCGTTGGCGGCGACGAGTTCGGGGGCGTCGCGCATGTCCTCGTCGTGGATGCTGAAGCCGTACGAGCTGGGCCGCCACCAGCGTTCGCGGCCGTCCGCGGACCGGTTCTCGGCCTCCTCGATGAGGCCGTGGTCGGCGAGCTTGCGCAGGTGGTAGCTGACGAGGGAGACGGCCTCGTCGACCTGGTCGGCGAGCTGGGAGGCGGTGGCGGTGCGGGCCGTGAAGAGGGCGCGGTAGAGGCGCATCCGCAGCGGGTGCGAGATGGCCTTGAGGGTGCCGAGGTCGGTGATCCGGCGGTTCTCGGATGAGGTCATGTCCACGACCGTAGATGCGAAAGAAAAGTTGCGCAATGAAAATTGCGAAAGAAATCCTGTGCACTCCGCCAAGAAGGAGGGCCCCCGAAGGGGCCCTCCCGGAAAGCGGAACCAGGTGTCAGCGGACCTCGTGGCCCGCTTCCCGCAGCGCTCCCTTGACCTGCGAGATCCGCAGGTCGCCGAAGTGGAAGACGGAGGCCGCGAGCACCGCGTCCGCGCCCGCCGCGACGGCCGGCGGGAAGTCGGAGAGCTTCCCCGCGCCGCCGGAGGCGATCACCGGCACGGTCACGTGCTTGCGCACGGCCGCGATCATCTCGGTGTCGTAGCCGTCCTTCGTGCCGTCCGCGTCCATCGAGTTGAGCAGGATCTCGCCCGCGCCAAGCTCGGCGGCCCGGTGCGCCCACTCGACGGCGTCGATGCCGGTGCCCCTGCGCCCGCCGTGGGTCGTGACCTCGAAGGAGCCGGTCTCCGTGCGGCGCGCGTCCACGGACAGGACGAGCACCTGGCGGCCGAAGCGCTCCGCGATCTCCCGGATCAGCTCGGGGCGCGCGATGGCCGCCGTGTTCACGCCGACCTTGTCGGCGCCGGCCCGCAGCAGCTTGTCGACGTCCTCGGCCGAGCGCACGCCGCCGCCGACCGTGAGCGGGATGAAGACCTGCTCGGCGGTGCGGCGCACCACGTCGTAGGTGGTCTCCCGGTTGCCGGAGGAGGCGGTGATGTCGAGGAAGGTCAGCTCGTCGGCGCCCTCGGCGTCGTACAGCTTCGCCATCTCGACGGGGTCGCCCGCGTCCCGCAGGTTCTGGAAGTTGACGCCCTTGACGACCCGGCCGTTGTCCACGTCCAGGCAGGGGATCACGCGTACGGCGAGGCTCATGCGCCCTCCTCCCGGTCGGTCCCGGCCCGGTGGGCCTCCGGCCGGTAGGCCTCGACCTCGACCTCGACGACCAGGCGGGGGTCGACGAAGCCGGAGACGATGATCATGGAGGCGGCGGGGCGGACGGCGTCGAACAGCTCCTTGTGGGCGCGGCCGACCTCCTCCACGTCCCGGGCGTGGGTGAGGTACATCCGGGTCCGGACGACGTGCTCGGCGCCCAGGCCCAGCTGCTCCAGCGCGCCGAAGGCCACGCGGAAGGAGTTGACCGCCTGGTCGTACGGGCCGCCGTCGGCGATCTGGCCGTCGACCACCGACGTGCAGCCGGAGACCAGGACCGTGCCGTTCGGCAGCTCGACCGCGCGGGAGTAGCCGAACTGCTCCTCCCAGGGCGCCCCGGTGACGACCCTGCGGACCTCGGAGGTCACGACGCCACCGCCGCGAGCGCCTCTTCGAGGGTGAAGGCCTTGGCGTACAGCGCCTTGCCGACGATCGCGCCCTCGACGCCCAGCGGGACCAGGCCGGACAGGGCCCGCAGGTCGTCCAGGGAGGAGACGCCGCCGGAGGCGACGACGGGCTTGTCGGTGGCCGCGCAGACGTTCTTCAGGAGCTCCAGGTTGGGGCCCTGGAGGGTGCCGTCCTTGGCGATGTCGGTGACGACGTAGCGGGCGCAGCCCTCGGAGTCGAGGCGGGCCAGCGTCTCGTACAGGTCGCCGCCGTCCCGGGTCCAGCCCCGGCCGCGCAGCGTCGTGCCGCGCACGTCGAGGCCGACGGCGATCCTGTCGCCGTACTCGGCGATGACCTTGGCGACCCACTCGGGGGTCTCCAGGGCGGCGGTGCCGAGGTTGACGCGGGTGCAGCCGGTGGCGAGGGCGGCGGCGAGCGAGGCGTCGTCGCGGATGCCGCCGGAGAGCTCCACCTTGATGTCCATGGCCCCGGTGACCTCGGCGATCACCCCGCGGTTGTCGCCGGTGCCGAAGGCCGCGTCGAGGTCGACCAGGTGCAGCCACTCGGCGCCGGAGCCCTGCCAGGCGAGGGCCGCTTCGAGCGGGGAGCCGTAGGAGGTCTCGGTGCCGGACTCGCCGTGGACGAGGCGGACGGCCTGGCCGTCGCGGACGTCGACGGCGGGGAGGAGTTCAAGCGTGCTGCTCACAGGGTTCCGATCCAGTTGGTGAGGAGCTGGGCTCCGGCGTCGCCGGACTTCTCGGGGTGGAACTGGGTGGCCCACAGGGCGCCGTTCTCGACGGCCGCGACGAAGGGCTCGCCGTGGGTGGCCCAGCTGACCTTGGGGGCGCGGATGTTGGGGTTGCCGACCTCCAGCGTCCACTCGCGCACGCCGTAGGAGTGCACGAAGTAGTAGCGGGCGTCGGCGTCGAGGCCGGCGAACAGCTCGCTGTCCGCGGGGGCGTCGACGGTGTTCCAGCCCATGTGGGGGACGACGGGGGCGTCCAGCGGTTCGACCGTGCCGGGCCACTCGTCGAGGCCCTCGGTCTCCACGCCGTGCTCGATGCCCTGGGCGAAGAGGATCTGCATGCCGACGCAGATGCCCATGACGGGCCGGCCGCCGGAGAGGCGGCGGCCGACGATCCAGTCGCCGCGGGCCTCCTTGAGCCCCCGCATGCAGGCGGAGAAGGCGCCGACGCCGGGGACGAGGAGCCCGTCGGCGTTCATGGCGCGCTCGTAGTCGCGGGTGATCTCGACGTCGGCCCCGACCCGGGCGAGGGCGCGCTCGGCGGAGCGCACGTTGCCGAAGCCGTAGTCGAAGACGACGACCTTCTTGGGGTTTCCCGATGCGCTCATGACCACACGTCCAGACGGAGGACGCCGGCGGCGAGGCACATCGCGGCGCCGATCGAGAGCAGCACGATGACGCCCTTGGGCATCTGCTGCTTGGCGAAGGAGTAGATGCCGCCGAGCAGGAACAGCCCGACGACGATCAGGATGGTGGAGAGGCCGTTCACGACTAGAGCGCGCCCTTCGTGGAGGGAAGGATGCCGGCGGCGCGCGGGTCGCGCTCGGAGGCATAGCGCAGGGCGCGGGCCAGGGCCTTGAACTGGCACTCCACGATGTGGTGGGCGTTGCGTCCGTACGGGACGTGGATGTGCAGCGCGATCTGGGCCTGGGCGACGAAGGACTCGAAGATGTGCCGGGTCATCGTCGTGTCGTACGAGCCGATCATCGGCGCCATGTTCTCGGGCTCGGTGTGCACGAGGTACGGGCGGCCGGAGAGGTCCACGGTGACCTGGGCGAGCGACTCGTCCAGCGGGACGGTGCAGTTGCCGAAGCGGTAGATGCCGACCTTGTCGCCGAGGGCCTGCTTGAAGGCGGCGCCGAGGGCGAGGGCGGTGTCCTCGATGGTGTGGTGCGAGTCGATGTGCAGGTCGCCGTCGGTCTTGACGGTCAGGTCGAAGAGGCCGTGGCGGCCGAGCTGGTCGAGCATGTGGTCGTAGAAGCCGACCCCGGTCGACACGTCGACCTTTCCGGTGCCGTCGAGGTCGATCTCGACGACGACGGAGGTCTCCTTGGTGGTGCGCTCAACGCGGCCTACGCGGCTCATCGTTCCTGCTCCTTCATCAATTCACGGACCGCGTCGAGGAACGCGTCGTTCTCTTCGGGGGTGCCGGCGGTGACGCGCAGCCATCCCGGTACGCCGTTGTCCCGGACCAGGACGCCCCGGTCGAGGATCGCCCGCCAGGCGGCGTGGGTGTCGGGGAACTTCCCGAACTGCACGAAGTTGGCGTCGGACTCGGTGACCTCGTAGCCGATCGCCCGCAGTTCGGCGACGAGCCGGTCGCGCTCGGCCTTGAGCTGCTCGACGTACCCGAGGAGGGTGTCGGTGTGCTCCAGGGCGGCGAGCGCGGTGGCCTGGGTGACGGCGGAGAGGTGGTACGGCAGCCGGACGAGCTGCACGGCGTCGACCACGGCGGGGTGGGCGGCGAGGTAGCCGAGGCGGAGTCCGGCGGCGCCGAAAGCCTTGGACATGGTCCGCGAGACCACCAGGTTCGGGCGGCCCTCGATGAGGGGCAGCAGCGAGTCGCGGTGGCTGAACTCGACGTACGCCTCGTCCACGACGACCATCGACGGCCCGGCCGCCTGGGCCGCCTCGTACAGGGCGAGGACGGTGTCGGCCTCGACGGCGGTGCCGGTGGGGTTGTTGGGCGAGGTGACGAAGACGACGTCCGGGCGGTGCTCGGCGATCGCCTTACAGGCGCTCTCCACGTCCACGCGGAAGTCGTCGTCGCGGGGACCGGAGATCCAGCCGGTGCCGGTGCCGCGGGCGATCAGGGCGTGCATCGAGTACGAGGGCTCGAAGCCGATCGCGGTGCGGCCGGGGCCGCCGAAGGTCTGGAGGAGCTGCTGGAGGACCTCGTTGGAGCCGTTGGCCGCCCAGACGTTCTCGGCGGTGACCGGGTGCCCGCCGGTGCGGGTGAGGTAGCGGGCGAGCTCGGTGCGCAGCTCGACCGCGTCCCGGTCGGGGTAGCGGTTGAGGCCGCGGGCGGCCTCCGCGACCCGCTCCGCGATCCGGGCCACCAGGGGCTCGGGCAGCGGGTAGGGGTTCTCGTTGGTGTTGAGCTGGACGGGGACGTCGAGCTGGGGCGCGCCGTAGGGGGACTTGCCGCGCAGCTCCTCCCGGACGGGGAGGTCGTCGATTCCGGTCACGCCGGTTCCGGTCGTTCGGTCTGCGGTCGTTCGGTCTGCGGTCACTTGGTCTTCGGCACCTTCCATCCGAACCGTGCCTTGACCGCCGCGCCGTGGGCCGGCAGGTCCTCGGCCTCCGCGAGGGTCACCACGTGGTGGGCGACGTCCGCGAGGGCGTCGCGGGTGTAGTCCACGATGTGCACCCCGCGCAGGAAGGACTGCACGGAGAGGCCCGAGGAGTGGCAGGCGCAGCCGCCGGTGGGCAGGACGTGGTTGGAGCCGGCGCAGTAGTCGCCGAGCGAGACGGGGGCCCAGGGGCCGACGAAGATCGCGCCGGCGTTGCGGACGCGGTCCGCGACGGCGGCGGCGTCGGCGGTCTGGACCTCCAGGTGCTCGGCGCCGTACGCGTCGACGACCTTGAGGCCGTCGGCGAGGTCGCGGACGAGGACGATCGCGGACTGGCGGCCGGCCAGGGCCGGGACGATCCGGTCGTCCACGTGCTTGGAGGCGGCGACCTGGGTCTTCAGCTCGGCCTCGGTGGCCTCGGCCAGCTCCTCGGAGTCGGTGACGAGGACGGAGGCGGCCATCGGGTCGTGCTCGGCCTGGCTGATGAGGTCGGCGGCGACGTGCACGGGGTCGGCGGTGGAGTCCGCGAGGATCGCGATCTCGGTGGGTCCGGCCTCGGCGTCGATGCCGATGCGGCCCTTGAGGAGGCGCTTGGCGGCGGCCACGTAGATGTTGCCGGGCCCTGTGACCAGGTTGACGGGGGCGCAGCCGGGCTCGTCCCCGCGCGCTTCGGTGCCGTACGCGAACATGGCGACGGCCTGGGCGCCGCCGGCGGCGTAGACCTCGTCCACGCCGAGCAGGGCGCAGGCGGCCAGGATCGTCGGGTGCGGGAGCCCGCCGAACTCGCGCTGCGGGGGCGAGGCGACGGCGACGCCCTCGACGCCGGCCTCCTGGGCCGGGACGACGTTCATCACGACGGAGGACGGGTAGACCGAGCGGCCGCCCGGCACGTACAGGCCGACGCGCTCGACGGGGATCCACTTCTCGGTGACCGTGCCGCCGGGGACGACCTGGGTGGTGTGGGTGGTCCGGCGCTGCTCGCGGTGGACGAGCCGGGCGCGCCGGACGGACTCCTCCAGGGCGGCGCGGACGGCCGGGTCGAGCTCGTCGAGGGCGCGGGTCAGCTCCCCGGCGGGGACGCGCAGGCCCGGGACGCGGACGCCGTCGAATCTCTCCCCGTAGTCGATCACCGCGGCCGCGCCACGATGCCGTACGTCCTCGCAGATCGGCCGCACCTTCTCCAGGGCGGCTTCCACGTCGAACTCGGCACGGGGCAGCAGGTCACGCAGGGCGGAACCCTCGGGGAGGGCCTCGCCGCGCAGATCGATTCGAGAGATCACGGGTCAATTCTCTCAGACGGCCCACGGCGCCGGACGCCCGTATCACTGGCTGATACACACCTCACTGGCGTCTTGTCGCCACTCCTGACCGTTAGCGTTCAGCCCGTCACACAGCGGGAAGAACGGCTGTACGAATCCACGGGGTCCGGGAAGCGGAATCGTGGATGCGGATCGTGGAAAGCGAGGGGGCGGCAGTGACCGAGCCGCGCGAGGACGGGATGCCGGACGGTCTCACGGGGCCGGAGCGGGACCTGTGGCGGGCGTTCCGGGTGGGGCGGACGTGCGATCTGACGGAGGGGGTCGCGGAGCGGGACGACCCGTTCGGGACGCAGGAGTGGGGGGAGGAGCGGAGCGTCCGCGCCGAGGTGGTGGCACTGCTGCTGCTCTCCGGACCGGAGGCCCGGTCCGGGCGGGTGGCCGCCCTGAAGCTGCGCGGGGCGAGGATCACCGGCGTCCTGGACCTGGCGGGCGGGACGATAGGGCCGTACGTGGAGCTGCAGGGGTGCCGGTTCGACGGCGAGGTGGTGGTGCCCGAGGCCCGGTTCGGGACCCTGCGGATGGTGGAGTGCGCGCTGCCGCGTCTGGAGGCGGCCCGGCTGCACACGGAGGGGGACCTGCACCTGCCGCGCTGCCGGGTGCGGTGGGGCATCCGCCTGACGGACGCCCAGATCGGCACGGACCTGCTGATCAACCAGATCCAGGTGTGGCCGGACCGGCGGGGGCGGGCGATCGCGGCGGACGGGATGGTGGTGGCGCAGGACCTCCAGGCCGAGCTGATCGAGACGTACGGCGAGCTGAGCCTGCGCGGGGCCCAGATCGGGGTCTCGCTCAGCCTGCGGGGCAGCGTGCTGCGCGGGGCGCAGGGGCGCCGCGCGCTCAACGCGCCGCAGCTGACGGTGGAGCGCTCGCTCTATCTGAACGCGGCCTGGGTGTACGAGGGGACGGGGACCTCCGAGGTCGCGGACGGCTCGACGGCCACCCCGCCGTACGGGCTGACGCCCGCCCGGGGCACGCGGCGCAAGCCGGTCGAGTTCCACGGCGGGGTGCGCCTCGACGACGGGCGGTTCGGGGACGCGGTGGACCTCAAGCACGCCCGGTTCCTGCTCGACGGGGCGCGCCGGGAGGAGGTGTCGCTGCGCCGGATCGTCACCCCGGAGCTGCGGTTCAACGGCGAGCGCCCGGAGGAGGGGCGGGTGGTGCTCAACGGCGCCAGGATCGTCACGCTCATCGACCTGTGGAGCAGCTGGCCGGGGCCCGGCGGTCTGGCGATGGGCGGCTTCGTCTACGAGAACCTCGTGCCGTACGAGCGGTTCCCGCTCTCCCTGCGCCTGGAGTGGGTGGCGGCGGCGACCCCGGAGTACGCCCCCGAGCCGTACGAGCGGCTCGCGACGGTGCTGCGCAACAGCGGGGAGGACGCGGACGCCCGCGAGGTGCTGCTCGCCAAGCAGCGACGCCGACGGGAGACGCTGCCGCTGGCCGGGAAGCTCTGGGGCTACCTCCAGGACTGGACGGTGGCGTACGGCTACCGGCCGGGCCGGGCGGCGCTCTGGATGGCGGTGCTGTGGGCGGCGGGCACGGTGGCCTTCTCCCACTACCGTCCGGTGCCGCTGAAGGCGGACGAGGCTCCCGAGTGGAACGGCACGCTGTACGCCCTGGACCTGCTGCTGCCGGTGATCAACCTCGGCCAGGACGGCTACTGGCGCCTCGAGGGCGCCTGGCAGTGGGTGGCGGCGGTGCTGATCCTGCTGGGGTGGATCCTCGCGACGACGGTGGCGGCGGGCGCGACCCGCCTGCTGAGCAGGGGGTGAGGAGGAGGCGGGAGGTTCACGCGGAGGAACCGGGGCGCGGGGGCGGGAGGCGTGTGGAAGCTGTCACGGCGGGGTGAGGGAGCTGTCACGACCGGCCGGGACGGCTGCGGCGGCGAGGGGCGCCGGGGGACAATACGTCACGCCATGTCCATGTTCCGCGCCCTCGTCGGCGCCGCCCGCTCGGCCCGGCACGCCCCTCGGCTCGCGGCCGGGCTCGTGCCGGACGACGACGTGCTGCTCGACGCCCCGGACGAGCGGCTCGCCCCCGCCCTGGTCGCCGCCGCCCTCGCCGACCCGGAGCCCGCGGCGAAGCTGCTCGCCACCACCCGGGACGCGGCCGAGTGGGAGGACCGCGACCGGTACGTCACCCGGCTCGCCGTCTTCGCGTACCGCAGGGAGGACTGGCTGCTCCGGTGGCTCTCCGCCGCGCCCCGCGACCCGGACGCCCTGCTCGTCACGGCGCAGCTCGCCGTCCGCCGGGCGTGGGAGTCCCCGGCGCGGGCCGAGCGGCTGCGCGACCTCGACCCGCTGGTCCGGAAGGTCGCCGAGGAGGCGCCGCGCGATCCGGTGCCGTGGCGGCTCGCCCTGGACCACGCGCGGGGGGCGCAGGCCGGGCCCGCCGTCTTCGAGTCGCTGTGGGCGGAGGCCGTGCGCCGCTCCCCGCACCACTACGGCTGCCACGTCGCGGCGCTGAAGTACCTGTCCGCCCAGGGGCACGGCTCGCGGCGCGCCGCCTTCGACTTCGCGGAGCGGGCGGCCGACGACGCCGCCCCGGGCTCGCTCGTGCGGGCGCTGCCGGTCCGCGCCGCCCACGAGTCGCTGCGGGTGCCGCCGGGGCAGGAGGGGTCCGAGCCGCCGGCCGTCCTCGACCGGGCGGCGGACCGGGCCCTGGCCCTGTCGGCGGTGTTCCCGGCGGGCGACCCGTGGCCGGCCGGGGTCCGCAACGTGCTCGCGCACCTGCTGATGGAGCGGGGGCGGTGGGCGGAGGCCCTCGAGGAGTTCGGCCGGATCGGCCCCTGCGCGACCTCGTTCCCCTGGGGGCCGGCGCGGGACGCCGCACCGGAGCCCCCTCCCCCGGGCTCCCGGCTCCGCCCGGACAGCGGGGACCCCCTCCTCCGTTTCCTGGCCGCGCGGGACCGGACGCGGCTCGAAGTGGCCCGCCGGACGCCCCTGTGGACGCCCGGTCGCGGACGGGCCGGACGGGGCGGGCCCGGCGGCCATTAGGCTTGGCGGCTGTGACCACCGCCCGTCTGCCCCTCTTCCCGCTCAACACGGTGCTGTTCCCGGGCCTCGTGCTGCCGCTGAACGTCTTCGAGGAGCGTTATCGCGCCATGATGCGCGAGCTGCTCACGATCGACGAGTCGCGGCCGCGCCGCTTCGCCGTCGTCGCGATCCGCGACGGCCGCGAGGTCGCGCCGACCGCTCCCGGGATGCCGGACCCGACGGCGCTGCCGGAGAAGGGTCCGGCAGCGGGCTTCGGCCCCGACCCGATCCAGTCCTTCCACCGGGTGGGCTGCGTCGCCGACGCGGCGAGCATCCGGGAGCGCGCCGACGGCAGCTTCGAGGTGATGACCACCGGCACGACCCGGGTGAAGCTGCTCTCGGTCGACGCGGGCGGCCCGTTCCTGACGGCCGAGGTCGAGGAGATCCCGGAGGAGCAGGGCGAGGACGCGGGCACGCTCGCCGAGGGGGTCCTGCGGGCCTTCCGGAACTACCAGAAGCGGCTGGCGGGGGCCAAGGAGCGTTCGCTGACCACGAGCGAGCTGCCGGACGACCCGTCGGTGGTGTCGTACCTGGTCGCGGCGGCGGCGGTGCTCGACACGCCGTCGAAGCAGCGGCTGCTCCAGGCCCCGGACACGGCGACGCGGCTGCGCGAGGAGCTGGCCCTGCTGCGCACGGAGACGGCGGTCATCCGGCACCTGCCGTCGCTGCCGGCGGTGGACCTGACGCAGGCGCCGACGTACCCGAACTGAGCCGGCCCCGGCCCCGGTCGGCTTCCGGGTCGGGGGGAGAGACGAGGAGGAGCGCGTGGCGAAGAAGCAGAAGAAGAACGGCGGGAGCGGGGGCACTCCGGCGACGGTGGCCCTGACGGCGGCCGGCACGCCGTTCACCGTGCACGCGTACGAGCACGACCCGGGCTCCCCCTCGTACGGCGAGGAGGCGGCGGAGGCCCTGGGCGTCTCCCCCGGCCGGGTGTTCAAGACGCTGGTGGCGGACGTCGACGGCGAGCTGACGGTCGCCGTGGTCCCGGTGGCGGGCCAGCTGGACCTGAAGGCGCTGGCCTCGGCGGTCGGCGGCAAGCGCGCGGTGATGGCCGACCCGGCGGCGGCCGAGCGCACCACGGGGTACGTGCGGGGCGGCATCTCCCCGCTGGGGCAGCGCAAGCGGCTCCGTACGGTCCTCGACGCCTCGGCCTCGGACCACGCGACGATCTGTGTGTCGGCGGGGCGGCGCGGCCTGGAGGTGGAGCTCTCCCCCGGCGACCTCGCCGCCCTCACCTCGGCGGTGGTGGCCCCGATCGGCCGCGCCTGACCGGGCCGGGCCCGGCGGGTCAGAGCGCCTTCGGCTGCTCCCAGGGGTCGGGGTCGCGCGGCCCGAAGGCGGCCGTCAGGGCGAGGTGCACGATCATCGCCGCGAGCGGCCAGGCGAGGAGCGCGGCGGCCCCCAGGTGCAGTTCCAGCGGGGCCTCGAAGGGGACGTCGGGCCCGACCGCCTTCGCGTGGGCGACCACGTCCGAGGTCGGGCCGAAGTGCGTGCCGAGGCCCCGGGCGAGCAGGGAGCCCAGGA
The DNA here is from genome assembly GCA_000716465.1 of Streptomyces bikiniensis. Taxonomy (GTDB): domain Bacteria; phylum Actinomycetota; class Actinomycetes; order Streptomycetales; family Streptomycetaceae; genus Streptomyces; species Streptomyces bikiniensis. The sequence continues at coordinate 218,373 of JNWL01000001.1, read as the reverse complement.
CGCCGCCGGCGGCCAGGCCGAGCACCAGCGGGACCCCGCCCCGGCGGCGCAGCAGGAAGACGGCGAGTCCGGCGACCGCGCCGAAGGCCAGGGCGAGCAGGACGAACGTGCCGTCCGAGCCGATCGCGGTCTCCGCCTCGGAGTTCCGCAGGTAGACCCCCTTGCCGTCCGAGACGAGCAGGACCCGGGGGGCCAGGTTCAGCCACAGCACTCCGAGCAGCGCTCCCGCGACCGCCGAGACGACGGTCACCAGGGCGCCCTGGACGACCTCGGCCGCCGTGATCGGGTCCCCGTCCGGGCCGGACGGCGGCGGGGGCGGCGGGGGCCAGGCGGGGTCGTGCGGCTGCGGCTGGTGAGGCGGAGTCAGAGGTGCGGTCACCCCGCCATCGTGCCAGGTGTGCCGGTGACCCGCCTCAGCGGACGGCGGCCCTGCGGTACGCCCGGGTGGCGACCGCGAGCGACACCGCGCCGACCGCGCCGCAGACGGCGAGGTCGAGGGCGACGGCCGCCCAGTCGGGGTCCGGGGCGAAGGTGCGGGCCAGGGCCTCCACGCCGTACGTGGACGGCAGCAGGTCCCTCGCCCAGCCGATGGGGCCGGGCAGCCGCTCCGCCGGGAGCACGCCGAGGAGCAGCGCCGCCGACATGCCGAGCTGGCCCAGGAGGGTGGCCAGCTCCTGGCGGGGCGCGAGGAGGCCGAGGGCCGCGCCGAGCCCCGCGAGGGCGGCGCCGGAGAGCGGGACGACGGCGACGAGGATCCACAGGTGGGTCAGCGGGAGGCCGAAGAGCACGGAGCCCGCGACGGCGGTGAAGGCGGTGCCGGGGACAGTGAAGGAGGCGTACGCCCCGGCCGCGCCGAGCACGACGGCGGCGGGCGGCACCGGCAGGGTGGCGTAGTGGTCGAGGCCGCCGGTGGCCCGCAGCTGCCCGAAGTACTGGGCGAGCAGGTTGAGCGCGACGAAGGCGACGACGAGGACGGTGGAGCCGGCCACGACGGCGCGCGCCTCGGAGCCGCCGTCGACGACCCCGCGCATCAGGACCATGATCCCGATGGACTGGAAGGTGGCGACGAAGAGCAGCGGGATGCGGGCGACGCGGGCCCGGGAGAGCTGGGCGCGGTAGACGGCGGCCAGGGACGGCAGCAGCCGGGCGCTCGGGGCGAGGGGCGCGGCGGCCTCCTCGTCGTACGACCGGACGTCCGGCGCGCGGGTCGGCAGGGCCTCGGCGGGCACGGTGCTCACTGCGGACAGCTCCTGACGGTCACGTGCGGGTACGGAACGCGGGGCCCACCGGGGGCGGGGAGGGGCGCGTACGGGGTGCGGAGGACGCGGTTGCGGCCGCGGGCACGGCGGGTCACGCCTTCACCAGCCCCTCCGCGCCCTCCGTCGCGCCGCCGAGGGCGAGGTAGACGTCCTCCAGGCTGGGCGTGGCCAGGGTGAAGTCGTCGAGGGCGGCGAAGGCGGCGCCGCCGGTGACGGTGGCGACGGCCGCGCGGGCCGCGTCGGGGGCGAGCCGCAGGATCCAGCGCCGGCCGGTCTCCTGGGCGAGGCCGCGCAGGGCGGCGACCTCGGGCAGGTGGAGGGGGGCGGTCTCGCGCCACACCAGTTCGACGCGGACCTCGTCCGCGACGCGCTCCTTGAGCCCGGCCGGGGTGTCGCAGGCGATGACCCGGCCGTGTTCGAGGACGGCGACCCGGTCGAGAACGGTCTCGGCCTCGATGACGTTGTGGGTGACGAGGAGGACGGTGGTGCCGTGTTCGGCGCGGCGCCGGTCGACGGCGGACCAGACGGCGCGGCGGGCGACCGGGTCCATGCCGGTGGTGGGCTCGTCGAGGACGAGGACGGGCCGCCGGCCGACGAGGGCGGCGGCGACGCAGGCGAGGCGCCGCTGTCCGCCGGAGAGCTTCTTGAGCGGCCGGGAGGCGAGCGCGGTGAGGCCCAGCTCCTCCAGGACGGCGCCGCTCTCGGCGCGCGCGTCGCGGGCGGTGAGGCCGCGCAGCCGGCCGGTGGTCTCGGCGGCGAGGGCGACGGTCAGTTCGTCGAGGGCGGTGGACTCCTGGCCGAGGTGGGCGAGGAGCCGGGAGGCCCGCTCGGGGTGGCGCACCAGGTCGTGGCCGAGGAGTTCGACGGAGCCGGAGTCGGGCCGCATGAGTCCGGTGACCTGGCGGACGAGGGTGGACTTGCCCGCCCCGTTGGGTCCGAGCAGTCCGAAGATCTCCCCGCCGCGCACGTCGAGGGTGATCCCGTCGGTGGCCCGCACCTCGGGGGTCCCCGGCGCACCGCGCCTGCCGCGCGTGGCGGGGTACGTCTTGACCAGATCCCGCACCGCGCACACCGTACTCACGGAGGAAGAGCCTACGGGGTCGCCGGGCCGGCTCCGGGCGCGGGGGCGTGTTCGGCGGCGGCGCGGACGTCGATCTCGCGCCAGAAACCGGCCCGGATCGCGTACCGGTCGTGCTCGTCGATCTGGTCGTCCTTGTGGGCGAGGAGCCCGAAGCGGGCGGCGTAGCGGAGGAGTTCGCCGTCGATGCGGTGCGGGATGCGGGGGTAGAGGGCGGAGAGCTTCTGGACGTGGCTCTGCTCCGGGAGGCGTTCCATCCAGCGGCGGGCGAACACCTGCCCGACCTCGAAGGGGTCGCCGCCGACGGTGGTGATGTCCTCCTCGCGGTCGGCCCAGCGCTGCTCGGCGCTGGTGAGGGTGGCGAGGGTGGGCAGGGAGGCGGTCTCGGCCGGTTCGCCGAGGGGGGCGGGACGATCGACCCAGCCCCGGTCGGAGGACCAGCGAAGGGCGCTCGCGCTCTGTACGGCGGAGGGGCCGTGGGAGCCGTTGACGGCGGGGGCGCGCAGCCCCGCGAGGTCCTTGGGGGTGGGGACGCCCCTGCCCGGGGCCGGGGCGCGCCCGTTCTCCCCGGCGCGGTCGTGGCCGTGGCCGTGATCGTGGCCGTGGCCGTGATCGTGGCTGTGGCCGTGGCCGTCGGGGGCGCCGGAGGAGGCCGGGGAGCCGTTCACCTCGGCCGGGGCCGTGCTCCCGTTCCGTACGGACGCCCGCGCGGCGGCCTCCGCCGCCCGCTCGGCGGAGGCGGCGAGGGCGGCCTCGGGGAGCGGCGCGGAGAGGATGGCGGCGATCTCGGGGCGCGGGGCGGGCGGGGGCGCGCAGAGCCCGGTGAGGTCCTTGGCGCGGACGGCGCGGGTGATCCAGGCCCGGTCGAGGACCCGCCGCTCGTCGGCCTCGGCGACGAGGTCCTCGGACTGGTTGTAGTCGCCGTCGGCGGCCTGGACGGCCCAGAGGTGGACGGCGACGCCGTGCTCCTTGGCGGACATGAGGCCGGGCAGCAGGTCGCCGTCGCCGGTGACGAGCACGATGTCGGTGCAGGCCCTGTTCCGGGCGAGTTCGGTCAGCTCGGTGTGCATGGCCGCGTCGACGCCCTTCTGCGCCCAGCGTCCGTCGCTCCTGGTCAGGGCGCCGAGCCGGACGGTGACCCGGGGCATCACGCGCAGTCTGCGGTGCTCGGGCTGGGGCACCCGGTCGGGAGCGCCGTCGAACCAGTAGATGCGCAGGAGGGGCAGCGCGGTCTCGGCCTCGGCCCGCTGGCGGAGCTGCTGGATCAGCGCGGCGTGGTCGACCGTGATCCGGGAACGGGCCGGTTCCCCGGCGAGGAGGCTGGCGGCGGCGCCCAGCAGGTAGCCGGCGTCCACCAGGACGACGCAGCGGTCCACGTGTTCCACCCTCTTTCGGACCTGGGGGTCGGACTCGGGATCGGAAGTTGCTCCGGGTTTCCTTCGAGTCTGCCCGACCGCCGGTGGCTTGACGGTCGGAACTGGATCATCGGCGTGGCGGATGTGCTGCTCGGCGGGGTGTTGACCCTCCGTAATGATCCAAAATGCGGCGTTTCACACCGTATGTGAGTCTGACAGCGGCCCTGGCCCCTAATTCCCTTGAGGAGGCATCACCATGGCCAAGAACCGGAACCAGAACCGCGGTCAGAAGCAGCAGTCCCCGGCCGAGCGCGGCGCCCAGCAGGCGCAGCAGTCGGCGATGGAGTCCGAGGCCGCGCAGCGCGCGTCTCAGGTCCTCCCGAGCGACGTCGCCCGCAAGGGTCGCCAGAAGCGCTTCGGCCACAACTGACGGCTTTCGCGTACGGCAAAGGGGCGCGCCCGTGACGACGGGCGCGCCCCTTGCGCATGATCGACGGGAGGTCAGCCGGCCAGGCAGGACGGGCCGAGCAGCACCTTCAGGTCGCCGAAGAGCGCCGGGTCCGCCGTCACCCGGTGCCGGTCGAGCCGCAGCACGGTGGTCTTGCGCGGGCCCTGGAGCCTGATCCGCACCTCGGTGTTGCCCTTGTGGTGCTTGAGGATCTCGCCGAGCCTGCTGACCATCGGCGGGGTGACCTTGACCGTGGGGATGGTGAGGATCACCGGCGCGTTGGTCCCGGCGTTCGACAGGTCGGGGACCTGGAGTTCCATGGCGACGAGCCGGGGCACGTCCTCGCGCTTGTCGAGCCGGCCCTTGACGAAGACGACCGTGTCCTCGACGAGCTGGGTGGAGACCAGCTGGTAGGTGGCCGGGAAGAACATGCACTCGATGGAGCCGGCCAGGTCCTCGACGGTGGCGATGGCCCAGGCGTTGCCCTGCTTGGTCATCTTGCGCTGGAGGCCGGAGATGATGCCGCCGATGGTGACGACCGCGCCGTCGCCGTGCTCGCCGCCGGTGAGCTGGGAGATCGCCGCGTCCGTCTTGTCGGAGAGGACGTGCTCGATGCCGAAGAGCGGGTGGTCGGAGACGTAGAGGCCGAGCATCTCGCGCTCCTGGGCGAGCAGGTAGGACTTCTCCCACTCGACGTCGGAGAACTCCACGTCCAGGCCGAAGCCGGGTTCGTCGCTGGTCTCCTCGCCCATGCCGCCGAAGAGGTCGAACTGCCCCTCGGCCTCCTTGCGCTTGACCGCGACCACGTTGTCGATCATGGGTTCGTGGTGGGCGACCAGGCCCTTGCGGGTGTGGCCCATCTCGTCGAAGGCGCCGGCCTTGATCAGCGACTCGACGGTCCGCTTGTTGCAGACGACGGCCTCGACCTTGTCGAGGAAGTCGGGGAAGGAGGAGTACTTCCCCTTGGACTTGCGGGTCTTGATGATCGACTCGACGACGTTGGTGCCGACGTTGCGGATGGCGGAGAGGCCGAAGAGGATCACGTCGTCGCCCTGGGCGGCGAAGTTCGACTGGGACTCGTTGACGTTGGGCGGCAGGACCTTGATGCCCATGCGGCGGCACTCGTTGAGGTAGACCGCGGACTTGTCCTTGTCGTCCTTGACCGAGGTGAGCAGCCCCGCCATGTACTCGGCCGGGTGGTTGGCCTTGAGGTAGGCGGTCCAGTAGGACACCAGGCCGTACGCGGCGGAGTGCGCCTTGTTGAAGGCGTAGCCGGCGAAGGGGACCAGGACGTCCCAGAGGGCCTGGATGGCCTCGTCGCTGTAGCCGTTCTTCCGGGCGCCGGCCTGGAAGATGGTGAAGTTCTTCGCCAGCTCCTCGGGCTTCTTCTTGCCCATGACGCGGCGGAGGATGTCGGCCTCGCCGAGCGAGTACCCGGCGATGATCTGGGCGGCCTTCTGGACCTGCTCCTGGTAGACGATGAGGCCGTAGGTGACCGCGAGCACCTCTTCGAGCGGCTTCTCCAGCTCGGGGTGGATCGGGGTGATCTCCTGCTGCTTGTTCTTGCGCAGGGCGTAGTTCGTGTGCGAGTTCATGCCCATCGGGCCCGGCCGGTACAGGGCGGACACGGCGGAGATGTCTTCGAAGTTGTCGGGCTTCATCAGCCGGAGCAGCGAGCGCATGGGGCCGCCGTCGAACTGGAAGACGCCGAGGGTGTCGCCGCGCTGGAGCAGTTCGAAGGTCTTCGGGTCGTCGAGCGGCAGGGCGAGCAGGTCGAGGTCGATCCCCTTGTTCGCCTTCACCATCTTGACGGCGTCGTCCATGATGGTGAGGTTGCGCAGGCCCAGGAAGTCCATCTTCAGGAGGCCGAGCGACTCGCACTGCGGGTAGTCCCACTGCGTGATGGTGACGCCGTCGGTGTGCCGCACCCAGATCGGGGCGTGGTCGACGATCGGCTCGCTGGACATGATCACGCCGGCGGCGTGCACGCCCATCTGCCGGACCAGGCCCTCGACGCCCCGGGCGGTGTCGATGACCTTCTTCACGTCGGGCTCGTTCTCGTACATCGCCCGGATCTCGCCCGCCTCGCTGTAGCGCGGGTGGGAGGGGTTGGTGATGCCGTCGAGGTCGATGCCCTTGCCGAGGACGTCGGCGGGCATGGCCTTGGTGAGCCGGTCGCCCATGGCGTACGGGTAGCCGAGGACGCGCGCGGAGTCCTTGATGGCGTTCTTGGCCTTGATCTTGCCGTAGGTGCCGATCATGGCCACCTTGTCGGAGCCGTACTTCTCCGTGACGTACCGGATGACCTCGACGCGCCGGCGCTCGTCGAAGTCGATGTCGACGTCGGGCATGGAGATGCGCTCGGGGTTGAGGAAGCGCTCGAAGATCAGGCCGTGCGGGATGGGGTCGAGGTCGGTGATGCCCATGGCGTACGCGACGATCGAGCCGGCCGCGGAGCCCCGGCCGGGGCCCACGGCGATGCCCTGCTTCTTCGCCCACATGATGAAGTCGGCGACGACGAGGAAGTAGCCGGGGAAGCCCATCGAGATGATCGTGTCCATCTCGTACTCGACCTGCTTCATGCGGTCCTCGGGAATCCCGTTCGGGAACCGGCGGTGCATGCCGCGCATGGTCTCCTCGCGGAACCAGGTGACCTCGGTGTAGCCCTCGGGGATGTCGAACTTCGGCATGAGGTTCTTGGCCTCGAACATGCCGGTGGTGTCGACCTGCTCGGCGACCAGGAGGGTGTTGCGGCAGCCCTCCTGCCAGGCGTCCGAGGAGTCGACGGCGTACATCTCGTCCGTGGACTTCAGGTAGTAGCCGGTGCCGTCGAACTTGAAGCGGTCCGGGTCGGAGAGGTTCTTGCCGGTCTGGATGCAGAGCAGGGCGTCGTGGGCGGTCGCCTCGTGCGCGTAGGTGTAGTGCGAGTCGTTGGTGACCAGCGGCGGGATGCCGAGCTTCTTCCCGATCTCCAGGAGGCCGTCGCGGACCCGGTGCTCGATCTCGATGCCGTGGTCCATCAGCTCCAGGAAGTACCGGTCCTTGCCGAAGATGTCCTGGTACTCGGAGGCGGACTTCAGGGCCTCGTCGAACTGGCCGAGGCGCAGTCGGGTCTGGAGCTCGCCGGAGGGGCAGCCGGTGGAGGCGATCAGGCCCTCGGACCACTGGGAGATGGTCTCCTTGTCCATCCGGGGCCACTTCTGGAGCCAGCCCTCGGCATAGGCGTCGGAGGAGAGCCGGAAGAGGTTGTGGAGTCCGGTGGCGTTCGCCGCCCAGATCGTCTTGTGGGTGTAGCCGCCGGAGCCCGAGACGTCGTCCCGCTTCTGGTGCGGCTGGCCCCACTGGATCTTCCGCTTGTTCCGCCGGGACTCGGGGGCGACGTACGCCTCGATGCCGATGATCGGCGTGACCCCGGCCTTCTTGGCCGAGTGGAAGAAGTCGTACGCGCCGTGCAGGTTGCCGTGGTCGGACATGGCGATGTGCGTCATGCCCATCTCGTTGCACGCGTTGAACATGTCCTTGAGCCGCGCGGCACCGTCCAGCAGCGAGTACTGGGTGTGGACGTGGAGGTGCGTGAAGGGCGGCTTGGTCACGGCGGAAGGCCTCCGGGAACGACGAGGGGCAGGCTGCGGGGGACGGTGTCGGAGTCTAGTCGGGCGGGAGGGTCGGACGGGGCACCCGGGGGCTAGGGTCGCGCGTTGGGGGATGGGGAATACCTGTCCCTTTTGTCGTGAACACTCTGCGTGCACGTCCCGTACCAGGAGGCATCCCGATGTCGGTCCCCCAGCCCACCGCCGCCGAGCGCGGCGAGCACGTCCTCGCCGTCTTCGACACCGCCTTCGGGGAGCTGCTCGCCGCCGACCCGGCCGCCTTCCGGGTCAAGTTCCGCAAGATGGCCGGATCCGCCTTCGCCTTCTACCGGGGCACCGCCTGCCTGTTCTACTCCGACCTGGAGCGGGAGGCGGACGGCGGGCCGTACCTGGACGGGCGCACCAGCCGGGTCTGGATCCACGGCGACCTGCACGCCGAGAACTTCGGCACGTACATGGACGCCAACGGGCGCCTGGTCTTCAACGTCAACGACTTCGACGAGGCCTACGTGGGCCCGTTCACCTGGGACCTGAAGCGGCTCGCGGCCTCGCTCGCCCTGATCGGCTACGCCAAGGCGCTCAGCGACCGGCAGATCACCGAGCTGGTGCGGATCTGCGCCGCCGCCTACCGGGAGCGGATCCACGCCCTGGCGACCGGCGCCGAGGACGACGAGGCGCCCGGCTTCACCCTGGGGACCGCCGCCGGGCCGCTGCTCGGCGCCCTGCGCCGGGCCCGGTCGCTGACCCGCTTCGGGCTGCTCGACTCGATGACCGAGATCCGGGACTTCGAGCGCCGCTTCTCGGCGGGCGGCGGCGCGCTCGCGCTGGACGCGGACACCCGCCGCGAGGTCCTGACGGCCTTCGAGGGCTATCTGGAGACCCTGCCGGAGTCCAGCCTGGCCCGCCCCGACTCGTACCGGGTGAAGGACGTGGTCGGGCGGCGCGGGATCGGCATCGGCTCGGCCGGCCTCCCCTCGTACAACATCCTCCTGGAGGGCAACAGCGACGCCCTGGAGAACGACGTCGTGATCTACCTCAAGCAGGCGCAGACCCCGGCGGTCTCCCGGCACGTGACGGACCCGGCGGTGCGGGACTACTTCCGGCACGAGGGGCACCGGACCGTGATCTCGCAGCGGGCGCTCCAGGCGCACGCGGACCCCTGGCTGGGATGGACGGAGCTGGGCGGCGCCGGGCAGCTGGTGGCGGAGGTCTCGCCGTACGCGGTGGACCTGGACTGGTCGGACATCGACGACCCGGCCGAGATCGCGGCGACCGTGGCGGACCTGGGCCGGGCGACGGCCACCATGCACGCGGCGGCGGACGACTCCAGCGGCCACTCGCTCGTGCCGTTCTCGACGGAGCGGGCCATCGACGCGGCGATCGGCGACGACGGGGAGGGCTTCGCGGAGCTGCTCGTGGACTTCGCGCACGCCTACGGGGCCCGTGCCCGGGCGGACCACCAGATCTTCGTGGACCTCTTCCGCAACGGCCGGATCCCGGGGCTCCGGGGCCCCGGGGAGACGTCCACAGTTTCCCTTTAGTGACCCCTTACGCGCCCGCGTGGCACACTCCTGGACGATGGACACGGCAGGGACGCAGCTGAGGGCGCTGCGGGCGGCGTTCTTCACGGCACTGGTCGTGACGCTGTCCGTGGCGTCCCACGTGCTGCTCTCGGGCGTGCCGCTTCCGGTAGGGACGGTCGTCCCGGTCGCCGCCGGCGTCTTCGCCGTGGCGTACGCGCTGGCCGGCCGCGAGCGCGGCCTCGGTCCGATCGCCGGGCTCCTCGTCCCGCTGGAGCTGGCGGCCGACACCCTCTTCACCAGCGGTCAGACGGTCTGCTACGGCCCCGCCGGCGGCCCGGTCTCCGGATCGCTGCGCGCGGTGGGCGTGGAGGTCTTCTGCGGCGGCCCCGTCGGGGCCCCGCTGCCCGGTGTGGCGGCCCCGGAGGGCGGGCACGCGACCGCGCTCCTCTCCTCCCCCGACCCGGCGCTGCCGTGGCTGCTGCTCCTGGCCCACGTGGGCGTCGGGTTCTCGGCGGCGTGCTGGCTGCGCGGCGGGGAGCGGGCCCTCGTCCGGCTGGTCCGCGCGGTGGAGGCCTTCGCGTTCCGGCCGCTGCTGCTCGTGGCGGCCTTCTTCCGTACGGGTGGTCCGGCGCCCCGGCGCACCGGGCGTCCCGGGGGCCCGCTCCGGTCCTCGCGCACCCGGCTCCTCGTGCACTCCGTGGGGCGGCGGGGGCCGCCGCGTCCGGGCCTCGCTCTCGTCTGAGCGGGCCCCGCGGTCCCCCCTCCCCCCTTTTTCTTTCCCGGGCCCTTCGCGCCCGGCGGATCCCCACGGAGAAAAGATCATGAGTGCACGCAACAACCAGGCCAACAAGGCGGCCGCCCGCGAGCGGCTGCGCCAGGAGCGCGAGCGCCAGGCGAAGAAGGACCGGGCGCGCCGGCAGCTCGTCGTGGCCGGCTCGGCCGTCGCCGTCCTGGCCCTCGCCGGCGGCGTCGGCTACGCGGTGGTGCAGGCCAACAAGCCCTCCCAGTGGGAGGCGGCGGCCGAGGCGACGACCGTCACGGCCCCGAAGAACACCTCGGGCGCGAACGGCACGACGGTCGTCGTCGGCGAGGCGTCCGCGAAGAAGACCCTGGAGCTGTACGAGGACTCGCGCTGCCCGGTCTGCGCGACCTTCGAGCAGTCCGTGGGCTCCACGATCGAGAAGGACGTCGAGGCCGGCAAGTACAAGATCCGGTACGTCGGCGCGACCTTCATCGACAACGCCGTGCCGGGCGAGGGCTCGAAGAACGCCCTCTCGGCGCTCGGCGCGGCCCTGGACGTGAGCCCGGAGGCCTTCCTGAAGTACAAGGCCGCGCTCTACTCGGCGAAGTTCCACCCGGAGGAGAACGACGACAAGTTCGCCAAGGACTCCTACCTCCTGGAGGTCGCGGAGTCGGTGCCGGCGCTCAAGGGCAACGCCGCGTTCAAGAAGAACGTCGAGGAGGGCACCTTCGACGCGTGGGCGATGAAGATGTCCAAGGCCTTCGACGACAGCGGGGTGAAGGGTACCCCGACGCTGAAGATGGACGGCAAGCCCGTGACGGTCCAGGGCACCGACAACCCGCCGATGACCGCGGAGCAGTTCACCACGGCGATCACGGCGGCCCTCAAGGGCTGACGCCCACCGCCGACCCCGCCGAACCCCTTTCGGCCCCGGACCCACCCGGTCCGGGGCCGAGGTGCCTCCGGAGTCGAGGTGCCTTCGCGGCCGGGATGCCTCCGGAGCCGAGGTGCTTCCGCGACCGAGGTGCGTCCAGGGGTGGCGTCCGGGCCACCGGGCGGCGACCGGCCGGCGAACTTCCGGATTTCGCCTGCCCCCTGGGCATACCCGTCAGTAATCTGACTGCCCGTGACCAGTCGTTTCATATCTCCCGCCCCCACCCGCCGCACGGTCGTGAAGGCCGCCGCCGCCACCGCCGTCGCCGCGCCCGCGCTCCTGGGCGCCGCCTCCCCCGCCCTCGCGGGGACCGGGGCGCCCGCCTTCCTCCACGGCGTCGCCTCCGGCGACCCGCTGCCCGACGGCGTCCTGCTCTGGACGCGCGTCACCCCCGTCCCCGAGGCCGTGCCCGGCTCCGGACTCGGCCCCGACGTCCGGGTCGGCTGGGAGGTCGCGGAGGACCGCGCCTTCGCCCGGGTCGTCGCCTCCGGCACGACCACGGCGAGCGCCGCCGCCGACCACACCGTGAAGGCGGACGTCCGGGGTCTGCGTCCGGCCACCGCCTACTGGTTCCGCTTCACCGTGGACGGCACGGTCTCGCCGCCCGCCCGGACCCGTACCGCCCCGGCCGCCGACGAGGCCGCGCCCGGCGTGCGCTTCGGCGTGGTCTCCTGCGCGAACTGGGAGGCCGGGCACTTCTCCGCGTACCGCCACCTCGCCGCCCGCGCCGACCTGGACGCGGTGCTCCACCTCGGCGACTACCTCTACGAGTACGCCAGCGGCGTCTACCCCGACGCGAAGTACACCGTCCGGGCCCACGAGCCGCGCCACGAGACCGTCTCGCTCGCCGACTACCGCGCCCGGCACGGGACGTACAAGACGGACCCCGACCTGCGGGCCCTGCACGCGGCGCACCCGGTGATCGCCATCTGGGACGACCACGAGTTCGCCAACGACGCGTGGACGGGCGGGGCCGAGAACCACACCCCCGGCGCCGAGGGCGCGTGGGCGGCCCGGGTCGCGGCCGCCAAGCAGGCGTACTTCGAGTGGATGCCGGTCCGGGCCTCCACCGAGGGCACGGTCTTCCGGCGCCTGCGCTTCGGCAGGCTGGCCGATCTGCACCTGCTCGACCTGCGGTCGTTCCGCTCGGCGCAGGCGAAGGCGGGCAGCGGCGCGGTGGACGACCCGGAGCGGAGCATCACGGGCCGCGCCCAGCTGGACTGGCTCAAGGCGGGCCTGGCCGGTTCGGACGCGACCTGGCAGCTGGTCGGCACCTCGGTGATGATCTCGCCGGTCGCCTTCGGTGCCCTGCCCGCCCACCTCCTGGCGCCGCTCGCGGAGTTGATGGGGCTGCCCGGGGAAGGGCTCGCGGTCAACGCCGACCAGTGGGACGGGTACACGGACGACCGGAAGGAACTGCTCGCGCACCTGACCTCGCGGGGTGTCCGGAGCACGGTCTTCCTGACCGGTGACATCCACATGGCCTGGGCCAACGACGTGCCGGTGAAGGCCGCGACGTATCCGCTCTCGGCCTCGGCGGCGACCGAGTTCGTGGTCACCTCGGTGACCTCGGACAACCTGGACGACCTGCTGCACGTGGCGCCGGGGACGCTCTCGGCGGTGGCGGCGACCGCGGTGAAGGCCGCCAACCGCCACGTGAAGTGGGTGGACATGGACCACCACGGCTACGGCGTCCTCGATGTGACCGCCGCCCGTTCGCAGATGGACTACTACACGGTCTCCGACAAGGCGGACCCGGACGCGACGGCGGCCTGGGCGCGCTCGTACCGGACGCGGAGCGGAACGCAGCGCGTCGAGCGGGTGGACCAGCCGGTCCTCTGACCACTCCTGGGGGGTTATTTTCAGCCAAGATCTCCTCTGTTAACGGGAGATCACACGGCTACGGCGGGTGGCTGATTCCGGCGATCGAATCCGGACACACCACCCGCCTCCGTCCTCCGATCCATTACGTCGGCGTCTCAAACTCCGGAAGACGCGGAAGATTTTCTTCCCGTTGCACCGAATTGCCCCACGGATGATTGGGCTTGATCACTGCTCAATGGAGGCTGACATGGACGCGTAATCTCCCCGGCGTGGCGGAGGAAGTTCCTCCGCGCACCCCCCACGAGGAGTCACCATGCGTGCTCTTGCCCGTATATCCCCGCGTATGTCACGTCGTGTCATCGGTACCGCCGCCATGGCCGGAACCCTGGCCCTTGCCCCGCTCTCGGCCCCCGTCGCCACCGGCGCCTCCACCGCCGACCGCGCCGCCGCCTCCCTCTCCGCCTCCGCCGAGGAGTGCGAGGACGGTGCCCACTCCGGTGCCCTCTCCGGCGCCCGCAAGGCACGCGGCGCCGACCACCACGCCGCCGAGCCCAACGAGGTCTCGGCCGCCCAGGCCAAGGCGATGGACGCGGACCTCCGGAAGAGACTGGCGTCGCTCTCCCCGGCCGCGACCGCCGGCGCCGCCCGGGCCGCCGCCTCGGGCCGGGCCGCCGCCGCGGTCACCGTCCCCGTCTACTTCCACGTCATCCACTCCGGGAACACGGGCAAGCTCTCCGCCTCCGCCATCAACAGCCAGATCGCGGTCCTCAACGCGGCCTACGGCGGTCAGGGCACCGGCAACGTGAACACCAACTTCCGGTTCACGCTGGCCGGAACCGACTACACGGACAACTCCAGCTGGTACAACCTCGCCTCCGGCTCCAGCGCCGAGAAGCAGATGAAGCAGACCCTCCGCAAGGGCGGCGCGGGCGCGCTGAACTTCTACACCGCCAAGCTGAGCGGCGGCCTCCTCGGCTGGGCGACCTTCCCGTCCTCGTACAAGTCCCAGCCGAAGATGGACGGCGTCGTCGTCCTGGACGCCTCGCTCCCGGGCGGCTCGGCGGCCAACTACAACCAGGGCGACACCGGTACGCACGAGGTCGGCCACTGGATGGGGCTGTACCACACCTTCCAGGGCGGCTGCGGCGGCAGCGGCGACTCCGTGGCCGACACCCCGGCCGAGTCGAGCCCGGCGTACGAGTGCCCGACGGGCCGCGACACCTGCACCACGGCGGGCGCGGACCCGATCCACAACTTCATGGACTACACGTACGACTCCTGCATGTACCAGTTCACCGCGGGCCAGGTGTCCCGGATGAGCCAGCACTGGAGCGCGTACCGCGCGGGCTGACGGCTCGGTACACGCACCGGGGGCGCGACGGGAAGAGCCTCCCGCCGCGCCCCCGGCGCGCGTCCGGACGGAGTCACGCCGCGTCCGCCAGCTCCTCCAGGAACGCGAGCGCCACCGCCCAGGTCCGCTCGGCCGCCTCCGCGTCCCAGTCCGGCAGCTCCGGGTCCGTGTACAGGTGCCCGGCGCCCCGGTAGCGGTGGACCTCCACGTCCGCCCCGGCCCGGCCCATCTGCAGGTACCAGGCGGACAGCCAGTCGTCCGTCTCGAAGGGGTCGGGCTCGGCCACGTGCAGCTGTACGGGCAGCTCGTCCACCGACGCGTTCGGCGCGAGGTCCGAGGTGCCGTGCAGGAGCAGCAGGCCGCGCGCCTTCTCGTCGCCGAGGGCCAGGGTCTGCGCGACCGACGCGCCCAGCGAGAGGCCGGCGTAGACGAGGCCGCGCTCCGAGTACGGGGCGGCGGCCAGGATCGCGCGCTTCAGGAGCTCGTCCTTGCCGATCTCGTCCCGCTTCGCCATGCCCTCCTCGACCGAATCGGTGGTCCAGCCGTCGAAGAGGTCCGGCGTCCACACCCGGTGCCCGGCCTCCCGCAGCCGGTCGGCCGCGGCCTCCACGGCCGGGCGCAGTCCGTACACCGAGTGGAAAAGCATGATGTCCATGGGCGCCATCCTGCCACCCGCGGCGGCCCCATCCCGAAAGCCGGGTCCGCCGCCCGGTGCCGCGCGTCACCGTCGGCCGCCCCCGTTCACCGCATGCTGCGCACGTCCAGCTGGCGCAGGACCCGGTCCACCACCTCGGGGTCGGCGCCCGGTTCGCTGCGCGCCGCCAGGACCTCGTGCCGGGCGGCCGACATCAGCTCCTTCTGGATGCGCTGCACGGCCCTGAAGCGGTCCGCCCGCTCCGTGAAGGCGGCCCGCCGCTCGTCGTCCACCATGTCGGGGCTGATCCGCGCCCCGATGTCGAAGGCGCCGCGGTGGAGCCGCTCCTGCACCTCCTCCGGCAGGTCCTCGACCTCCTCGATCTCCTTGAGCCGCCGCTTGGCCGCCTTCGCGGCCCGGATCGCCAGCTCGCGCTCAAGGGCCCGCTCGGTCTTCGTGTCGGCCTTCACGCCGAGCCGCCGGACCAGGGCGGGCAGGGTGAGCCCCTGGAGGACGAGGGTGGTGAGGATCACGCAGAAGGCGATGAAGACGATCTCCGCGCGGCCGGGGAAGGGTTCGCCGTCGTCGGTGGTGAGCGGGACGGCGAGCGCGAGCGCCACCGAGGCCACGCCGCGCATCCCCGCCCACCACATGACGACGGTCTCCCGCCAGCTCACCGGGATCTCCTCGTCCACGTCCCGGAGCGTGTGCATCTTCTGCGCCAGCCAGGTGGCGGGCAGCAGCCAGAGCAGCCGGACGACGACGACCGTCCCGGCCACGGCCGCGCCCCAGCCGAGCATCTCCACGACGTGCCCGTCCGCGTACCCGAAGACGTGGACGACCTCCAGGCCGATGAGGCCGAAGGCGATGCCGGTCACGAGGGTGTCGACGATCTCCCAGAAGGTCTGCCCGGCGAGCCGGCCCATGACGTCGTCGGCGTCGGCCGCGTGCTCGGCCAGGAAGAGCCCGGTGATCAGGACGGAGAGGACGCCGGAGCCGTGCAGCTCCTCGGCGAGCACGTAGCTCACGAAGGGGACGAGGAGGGTGAGGCCGGTCTGGAGGGTGGCGTCGCCCAGGTACCCGATGAGCTTGTTGGAGAGCCAGCCGAGCCCCAGGCCGACGACCACGGCGACGACGGCGGAGAGCACGAGCGCGCCGGCCGCCGCGGGCAGGGAGAAGGCGCCGCTGACGGCGGCGGCGATCGCCACGTGGTAGAGCACGATCGCGGTGACGTCGTTGAAGAGCCCCTCGCCCTCCAGGATCGACACGAGCCGGCGGGGCAGCCCGAGCGAGCCCGCGACGGCGGTCGCGGCGACCGGGTCCGGCGGGGCGACGAGGGCGCCGAGCGCGATCGCGGCGGCCAGCGGGATGCCGGGCACCAGCGCGTTGGCGACGGCGCCGACGGCGGCCGTGGTGACGAAGACCAGGGCCACCGCGAGCAGGAAGATGGGCCGTCTGTTGGCCGCGAACTGGCGCCAGGAGGTCCGCTGCACCGCCGCGTAGAGGAGGGGCGGCAGCACCAGGGGGAGGATGTACTCCGGCGGGATCTCGACGTTCGGCACGAACGGCAGGAAGGCCAGCACGATCCCGACGAGGGTCATCAGGAC
This sequence comes from Streptomyces bikiniensis, assembly GCA_000716465.1. GTDB lineage: Bacteria > Actinomycetota > Actinomycetes > Streptomycetales > Streptomycetaceae > Streptomyces > Streptomyces bikiniensis. The sequence goes on along the minus strand of JNWL01000001.1, from coordinate 202,028 downwards.
GGGCGCGGGCAGCCCGAGCCGCTCGCCGAGGGGCACGGTGAGCAGGGCACCGAGGAGCAGCAGGAACAGCAGGGCCAATTGATCCACGGGCTCAGCCTGCCACGTAAGCCTCTTTTCACACGTGTTGTCCCCGGGGCGCCGCGGCGGACGTCCCGGACGGGCCCTACAGGGCCTTCCGCATGGCCCGGTGCGGGATGCCCGCGTCCGGGAACTCGGGGCCGTACGCCTCGTAGCCGAGCCGCTCGTAGAAGCCGAGGGCATGGGTCTGCGCGTGCAGGTCGACGGCGGTCAGACCGCGCTCGCGCGCCGCGTCCTCGATGCCCCGGACCAGGGCCGCGCCGACCCCGAGGCCGCGCGCCGCCTTGGCGACGGCGAGCCGGCCGAGCGAGCCCACGGAGGCGTCGGCACCGGTCTTGCCCAGCGCGTCGGCGCCGTGCAGCAGGCGCCCGGTGCCGAGCGGGAGGCCGTCGGCGCGGACCGCGAGGACGTGCACGGCGGTCGCGTCGTACGTGTCGTACTCCAGCTCCCGGGGCACGCCCTGCTCCTCGACGAAGACCTCGCGGCGGACCGCGAAGCAGGCCTCCCGGTCCTCGTCGCCCAGGGCCTCGCGGACGTCGTACGCGGTGGTCACCGGCTCTCCGCCTCGATCCGGTCCAGGGCCTTGCGCAGGTCCTCGGGGTAGGTGCTGGCGAACTCGACCCACGAGCCGTCGCCGGGGTGCTCGAAGCCGAGGCGGACGGCGTGCAGCCACTGCCGGGTCAGGCCGAGGCGCTTGGCGAGGGTCGGGTCGGCGCCGTAGGTGAGGTCGCCGACGCAGGGGTGGCGGTGGGCGGACATGTGCACCCGGATCTGGTGGGTGCGGCCCGTCTCCAGCTTGATGTCGAGCAGCGAGGCCGAGCGGTACGCCTCGATGAGGTCGTAGTGCGTGACGGAGGGCTTGCCGTCGGCGGTGACCGCCCACTTGTAGTCGTGGTTCGGGTGCCGGCCGATGGGGGCGTCGATGGTGCCGCTCATCGGGTCGGGGTGGCCCTGGACCAGCGCGTGGTAGCGCTTGTCGACCGTGCGCTCCTTGAACTGGCGCTTGAGCGAGGTGTACGCGTACTCGGACTTGGCGACCACCATCAGGCCGGAGGTGCCGACGTCGAGGCGGTGCACGATGCCCTGGCGCTCGGCGGCGCCGGAGGTGGAGATGCGGTAGCCGGCGGCGGCGAGGCCGCCGATGACGGTGGTGCCGGTCCAGCCGGGGCTGGGGTGGGCGGCGACGCCGATCGGCTTCATGATGACGACGATGTCGTCGTCGTCGTGGACGATCTCCATGCCCTCGACGGGCTCCGCGACGATCTGCACGGGCGCGGCCGCGCCCGGCATCTCGACCTCCAGCCACGCGCCGCCGCTGACCCGCTCGGACTTGCCGACGACGGAGCCGTCGACCTGGACCTTCCCTGCGGCGGCCAGCTCGGCCGCCTTCGTGCGGGAGAACCCGAACATACGGGCGATGGCGGCGTCGACGCGCTCGCCCTCCAGGCCATCGGGAACGGGCAGCGTGCGGATCTCGGGACTCGTGCTCACCCGTCGAGTATGCCTTGTCAGTCCTTGTGGACGGTCCCGTCGGGGTCCAGGCCCCGGAACGACAGGATCACGATGAGGATGCCGCCGCAGACGATCGCCGAGTCGGCGAGGTTGAAGACGGCGAAGTGCGCGGGGGCGATGAAGTCGACCACCGCGCCCTCGAAGACGCCCGGCGAGCGGAAGATCCGGTCCGTGAGGTTGCCGAGCGCGCCGCCGAGCAGCAGGCCGAGCGCGATGGCCCAGGGCAGGCTGTAGAGCTTCCGGGCGAGCCGGATGATCACGACGATCACGGCGGCGGCGATGCAGGTGAAGATGATCGTGAAGGCCTCGCCCATGCCGAAGGCGGCGCCCGGGTTCCGGATGGCGTCGAAGCGGAGCAGGTCCCCGATCACCCGGATCGGCTCGCGGCCCTCCAGCTTCTCGACCACGAGGATCTTGCTGCCGAGGTCGAGCAGATAGGCCAGGAGGGCCACCACGAACAGGGCGACGATCCGGCGCCTGCCCCGGGGACGCTCGACGGGAGCCTCCGTGCCGTCGGAGGCGGCCGACTCGTCGGCCCCTTCTGAATCCGGCGTACCGATGATGCGCTCCGCCTCTGCCACGTGAGTGAGTCCCTCGACCTCGATGCCTGACCGTGCACCGAGGGTACGGCACAGGCGTACGAGAACGGCATCCGAGACCACGGCTCCGCCCGCTCCCCGGCCGCCCCGGCCCGGGCCACCAGGAGGCCACCCGCGGCCGACCCCGCTCCCGCCCCGGGGCCGCCGGCCCGAACGCCGGGCACACCCGCCCGGCGGGCCGCCCGCGGCCTCCGGACCCACCTGCGCCCCCGGCTGCCGACACGCCCTCTCGAACGCCGGTCACACCGTCCGGCGGGCCGCCCGCGGTCTCCGGATCGCCACCGGCCGGCGCCGGAGCCCCGTACCCGTGTCGGCGGCCCGTCCGGGCCGCGTGCCGGGGGCCGCCCGGCACGCGGGCGGCCCGCCTCAGCCGCGCCGTTCCTGGCGCTGCTTGTCCTCGACGCAGAGGGTGGCTCTCGGGAAGGCCTGCATGCGGGCCTTGCCGATCGGCTTGCCGCACACCTCGCACAGGCCGTACGTGCCGGCGTCGAGCCGCTCCAGGGCGTGCTCGGTCTGCTCCAGCATCTCCCGGGCGTTGGCCGCGAGGGCCAGCTCGTGCTCGCGGGTGATGTTCTTGGTGCCGGTGTCGGCCTGGTCGTCCCCGGCGCCGTCGCCCGAGTCCCGCATGAGGCCCGTCAGCTCCTCCTGGGAGTGGGCCAGCTCGCTGCGGAGCCTCAGCACCTCCGCCCGGAGCCCGTCGCGGGCCTCGGCGACCTCCTCCGGCGTCCAGGGGTCCTCGCCCGGACGGACCGCGAGTTCGCCGGTACGGGCCGGGGGCACCGCGGCCCCGTCCTCGACGGTCGTGACGCCACCCGCGGTCTTCTTCGCTGCCACCGTCCTGGCTCCTGTCTGCTTCCGCGCGGACGCCTTCCCGGCGGCCGCCCTCTTCGTCCCGGCCTTCTTGGCGGGCGCACCCGGGGCGGCGGTGTCCTCGGCGGAGGCCGCCTCGGCGGGGGCCGCCGCTCCCGTCTTCTCCACGACGGCCTTCTTGGCCGCCGCGGCCTTCTTCGCGACCGTCTTCTTCGCGGCCGCCACCTTCTTCGCGACCGCCTTCTTGGCGCCCGCTTTCCCGGTCCCCCTCTTCCCGGGGGCCTCCGGTTCCTCCGCGACCGTGGGGTGCCCGGCGACCGCCGTCCGTTTCCCGGCCGTGGTCTTCTTCGCGGCGGTCTTCTTCGCCACCATGTCGCGGCCCCTTCACATTTTGTGATCTTGCTCGCGAATCGTGCTGGGACGATAAATCGGCCCGGGGCCCGCGGCAACGGGGCACGCCGCCGTTCCCACCCGCCCCCGCTCCCCGCCGGGGCGGCCCGCTTCCGTTGTGCCCGGCTCCCCGGCCGGTTATCCGCCCCTCCCCTCCCCCACATGGCCCTGTCCCGGGTCCGGCACCCGCCGTGTGGCCATTCGGGTCATGGAAAACCGGTCCGCCCTCCTTCCCCGGGCGCCGTACACTGGGCCCAGCGAAAGGCTTGGATGGGGACGAGTAGCGTCGTACGCAGCCATGAGCGACCCGGGGACGGTGAGAGCCCGGGGGCGAGCCCGATGTGAAGCATCACCCCGGAGCCGCCGGAAGAAAGCCGCGCCGAGGGGCGCGGCGACTAGACCCGGCGTCGCGACCCCAATGAGGGGGCTTCGGACGGTCGCGTCCGGGGCCAAGGAGGGTGGTACCGCGGGAGCAGCGCTCTCGTCCCTCCGACGGAAGCAGAACCGTCCGTCCGGAGGAGAGTCCGCCGCATGACAGCGCCGCAGTACCGCCAGGTGCCCGCCCAGGTCGACCTGCCCGCCCTCGAGCACGCCGTGCTCGACTTCTGGCAGGAGAACAAGGTCTTCGCGAAGACCCTGGAGCAGTCCGAGGGCCGCCCCGAGTGGGTGTTCTACGAGGGCCCGCCGACCGCCAACGGCATGCCGGGCGCCCACCACATCGAGGCCCGCGTCTTCAAGGACGTCTTCCCCCGCTTCCGGACCATGCGCGGCTACCACGTGGCCCGCAAGGCCGGCTGGGACTGCCACGGCCTGCCGGTCGAGCTCGCCGTCGAGAAGGAGCTCGGCTTCTCCGGCAAGAAGGACATCGAGGACTACGGCATCGCCGAGTTCAACGCCAGGTGCCGCGAGTCCGTGACCCGCCACACCGACGCCTTCGCCGAGCTGACGACCCGGATGGGCTACTGGGTCGACCTGGACGACGCGTACCGGACCATGGACCCCTCGTACATCGAGTCGGTCTGGTGGTCGCTGAAGCAGATCTTCGAGAAGGACCTGCTGGTCCAGGACCACCGGGTCGCCCCCTGGTGCCCCCGCTGCGGCACCGGCCTCTCGGACCACGAGCTGGCGCAGGGGTACGAGACGGTCGTGGACCCCTCGGTCTACGTCCGCTTCCCGCTGACCTCCGGCCCGCTGGCCGGCCGCGCGGCGCTCCTGGTCTGGACGACGACCCCGTGGACCCTGGTGTCCAACACGGCGGTCGCCGCCCACCCCGAGGTCACCTACGTGGTCGCCACCGACGGCGACGAGCAGGTCGTCGTCGCCGAGCCGCTGGTCGACAAGGCGCTCGGCGAGGGCTGGGTCACCACCGGCGAGACCTTCACCGGCAAGGACATGGAGCGCTGGACGTACCGGCGTCCGTTCGAGCTGATCGAGTTCCCGGAGCCGGCGCACTACGTCGTCAACGCCGAGTACGTGACGACCGAGGACGGCACGGGTCTGGTCCACCAGTCCCCCGCCTTCGGCGAGGACGACCTCAAGGTCTGCAAGGCGTACGGCCTGCCGGTCGTGAACCCGGTCCGCCCCGACGGCACCTTCGAGGAGGACATGCCGCTGGTCGGCGGCGTCTTCTTCAAGAAGGCCGACGAGAAGCTGACCGCCGACCTGGACGCGCGCGGCCTGCTCTTCAAGCACATCGCGTACGAGCACAGCTACCCGCACTGCTGGCGCTGCCACACGGCCCTGCTCTACTACGCGCAGCCGTCCTGGTACATCCGCACGACCGCGGTCAAGGACCGCATGCTCGCGGAGAACGAGAAGACCAACTGGTTCCCGGAGTCGGTCAAGCACGGGCGCTTCGGCGACTGGCTGACCAACAACGTCGACTGGGCCCTCTCCCGCAACCGCTACTGGGGCACCCCGCTGCCGATCTGGCGCTGCGAGGACGGGCACCTCACCTGCGTGGGCTCGCGCGCGGAGCTGACCGGGCTGACCGGCACCGACCAGTCGGGCCTGGACCCGCACCGCCCGTACATCGACGCGGTCACGTTCGCCTGCCCCGAGGACGGCTGCTCCCTGGAGTCCGTCCGGGTCCCGGAGGTCATCGACGCCTGGTACGACTCGGGCTCGATGCCGTTCGCGCAGTACGGCTACCCGTACGAGAACAAGGAGCTGTTCGAGAGCCGCTACCCGGCGCAGTTCATCTCCGAGGCGATCGACCAGACCCGCGGCTGGTTCTACACGCTGATGGCGGTCGGCACCCTGGTCTTCGACAGGTCGTCGTACGAGAACGTGGTCTGCCTGGGCCACATCCTCGCCGAGGACGGCCGCAAGATGTCCAAGCACCTGGGGAACATCCTCCAGCCGATCCCGCTGATGGACCAGCACGGCGCCGACGCGGTCCGCTGGTTCATGGCGGCCGGCGGCTCGCCGTGGGCGGCCCGCCGGGTGGGCCACGGCACGATCCAGGAGGTCGTCCGCAAGACCCTCCTGACGTACTGGAACACGGTCGCCTTCCAGGCCCTGTACGCCCGTACGTCCGGCTGGGCGCCGAGCGCGGCGGACCCGGCCCCGGCCGACCGCACGGTCCTCGACAAGTGGCTGCTCTCCGAGCTGAACACGCTGGTGGCCGAGGCGACCGAGGCGATGGAGTCGTACGACACCCAGCGCACCGGCAAGCTCCTGTCGGCGTTCGTGGACGACCTGTCCAACTGGTACGTGCGCCGCTCCCGCCGCCGCTTCTGGCAGGGCGACAAGGCGGCCCTGCGGACCCTGCACGAGGTCGTGGAGACGGTCACGCGCCTGATGGCCCCGCTGACCCCGTTCATCACCGAGCGGGTCTGGCAGGACCTGGTCGTCCCGGTGACCCCGGGCGCCCCGGAGTCGGTCCACCTGGCCACCTGGCCGGAGGCGGACGCGTCCCTGATCGACGGCGCCCTCTCCGAGCAGATGCTGCTCGTCCGGCGCCTGGTCGAGCTGGGCCGCGCCACCCGCGCCGAGTCCGGCGTGAAGACCCGTCAGCCGCTCTCCCGCGCCCTGGTCGCGGCCAACGGCTTCGCGGCGCTCTCCCCCGAGCTCCAGGCCCAGATCACGGAGGAGCTGAACGTCTCCTCGCTCGCCTCCCTCTCCGAGGTCGGCGGCTCGCTGGTCGACACGACGGCCAAGGCGAACTTCCGGGCCCTGGGCAAGCGCTTCGGCAAGGGCGTCCAGGACGTGGCCAAGGCGGTGGCGGCGGCCGACGCGGCGGCCCTCTCCCTGGCGCTGCGCTCCGGCGAGGCGCCCCTGGAGGTGAACGGCGAGACGATCACCGTCACCCCCGAGGAGATCATCATCACGGAGACCCCCCGCGAGGGCTGGTCGGTCGCCTCGGACGCGGGCGCGACGGTCGCCCTGGACCTGGAGATCACCCCGGAGCTGCGCCGGGCCGGCCTGGCCCGTGACGCGATCCGGCTGATCCAGGAGGCCCGCAAGAACAGCGGCCTGGACGTCGCCGACCGCATCGCCCTGCGCTGGACCTCGGACTCCGAGGAGACCACGGACGCCCTGACGGCCCACGCGGCCCTCATCGCGGACGAGGTCCTGGCGACGGACCACGCGAACGGCGAGGCCGACGACAGCTACGGCGCCCCGTTCACGGACGACTCCCTCGGCCTGACGTTCCGCCTCCGCAAGGCGTAACCGACACGACGAAGGCCCGGCTCCCCCGCTCCGGGGAGGCCGGGCCTTTCGCTTTCCCCCACCCCGCCCCTTCCCGAAACCCCGCCGGGGGCGGGACGGCGGTGCGAAGCCGCCGGGGGTGGGTGCTGCCCGGCGTACCGGGCCCCGGTGTCCCGGCGGCACGAAGCCGCCGGAACGGGGAACAGCCAGAGACGGGAACAGCCTGGGACCGGCACGGCCAGAGACGGGCACAGCCTGGGACCGGCACGGCCAGAGACGGGCACAGCCTGGGACGGGCACGGCCCCGGACGGGCATGGCCCCGGACGGGCCACTGGCCGGGACGGGCCACGGCCCCGCACGGCCCACTGGCCGAGACGGGCCACGGCCCCGCACGGCCCACTGGCCGAGACGGGCCACTGGCCGCCGCCGGCCCGGCGTGCCGGGGCCCGGTGTCCTCGCGGCGCGAAGCTGCCGCGTTCAGGAGTCGGGGCTCCGCCCGTGCCTCCTCCGGGGCCCGGGGCGGAGCCCCGGTTTCGGGAAGGGGCGGGGTGGGGAACGGCCCGCCGCAGGCGCTCCCGCCCCCGACCCGCACCCGCACCCGCCCCGTGCGCCCCCACGACGAAGGGCCGGCCCCCGGTTTCCCGGGAGCCGGCCCTCGTAGCCTGCCGACGGCTACGCGCTCGTCGCGCGACCGCCCGCCGTCAGTTGTCGTCCTCGTCGATCAGGAAGCCCCGCATCGGCGCCGGAGCCTGCTGCATCGGCTGCGGTGCCTGCGGACGGACCGGAGCCATCGGCTGGGTCATCGCCGGGGACATCTGCTGCTGACCACCGCCGTAGGACGGGGCACCGCCCATGGACGGACCGCCGCCCATCGTGCCGCCGCCGTAGGACGGCGCACCGGCGCCGGCCGAGGCCATCGACGGGGCCGGCGGCAGGGAGGCCGCGGCCGGGGTGCGCGGCGGGGCGAGCGAGTCGTCGGCCTGGGTCTCCAGCTGGCGCAGCTGCGACTCCAGGTACGACTTCAGACGCGTGCGGTACTCGCGCTCGAAGCCCCGCAGGTCCTCGACCTTGCGCTCGAGGGTGGCGCGGGCGGACTCCAGGGAGCCCATCGCGACGCGGTGCTTCTCCTGCGCGTCCCGCTCCAGGGCGTCGGCCTTGGCGCGGGCGTCCCGCTCCAGGCCCTCGGCGCGCGAGCGCGCCTCGCCGACGATCTTGTTGGCCTCGGAACGGGCCTCCGCGATCGCCTGGTCGGCGGTCTGCTGGGCCAGCGAGAGGACGCGCGCGGCGCTGTCGCCGCCCGGTCCCTGCGCGGGCTGCTGCTGCATCTGCTGCGGGTGGCCCATCGGGCCGCCCTGCATCGGGCCGGGACCCATCGGTCCACCCTGCATGGGGCCGCCCTGCATCGGGCCGGGGCCCATGGGCCCGCCCTGCATGGGGCCGCCCTGCATGGGGCCGGCGGGAAGCTGTGGAGCACCGGAAGGCAGCTGCGGCGGGCCCATCTGCGGCGGCTGCTGCTGGACCGGCGGTCCGGATATGGCGGCGGGTACCGGGGCCCCGGGACCGACGGGACGATCCTGCTGCTCCGGGGGCTTGCGCATGCTCTGCTGCTGCTGGTTCTGCGCGGCGGCACGCGTCGCGGCGGCCAGCTTGGCGCGCAGGTCCTCGTTCTCGCGGAGCAGGCGGGTCAGCTCGGCTTCGACCTCGTCGAGGAAGGCATCGACCTCGTCCTCGTCATAGCCTTCTCGAAGGCGGACGGTCGTGAACTGCTTGTTCCGCACGTCCTCGGGAGTCAGCGGCATCTCTTCTTCACCTCTACGTAGTCGTCGGCAGTCGGCAAGACCGTATCGTCCACGGGCACCTCACTCACCTCGCGAAGCTGCTCACGATGGAGATCAGGATGTAGACGATGATCATCAGAACGAAGAAGGACAGGTCGAGTGCCACGCCCCCGAGACGCAGCGGCGGGATCAGCCGCCGCAGGAGCTTGAGCGGTGGATCGGTGACAGTGTAGGTGGCCTCAAGGACGACCACCATCGCCTTACCGGGTTGCCATGAACGGGCGAACTGGAAGACGTAGTCCATGACAAGCCGGACGATCAGGAGGACGAGGAAGCACATCAGCACGATGTAGACCACCTGTAGTGCGACGCCCATCCCGCGTTTCCCTCTCCCCTGGCTTGCGTGCTCTCGCTCGTCCGGCCGCCCTCGCGACCGGTCCGTCCGGTTCCTGTGTTCTCAGCTCTGGTTGAAGAATCCGCCCTCTGCGATCCGGGCCTTGTCCTCCGCCGTGACATCGACGTTAGCAGGCGACAACAGGAACACCTTCTGCGTCACGCGCTCAATGCTGCCATGGAGCCCGAAGACGAGTCCGGCGGCAAAGTCGACAAGTCGCTTCGCGTCCGTGTCGTCCATCTCCGTGAGGTTCATGATCACCGGGGTGCCCTCACGGAAGTGTTCCCCGATGGTACGGGCCTCGTTGTAGGTCCGGGGGTGCAACGTGGTGATGCGGTAGGGCTCCCGCTCGGACACGACCTTGGGCATGATCACCGGTGCGTTCTTCTCCAGGCTCGGGCGTTCGGGTGTGATGGATGCCACGGGGGCAATTCGGGCCGGACGTCCGCTTTCGGCGAGTACCGGGACAGAATGGGCGACCGGCTCCCGGGGAGCCGGGGGCTTCACCACACGCACCGGTTCCTCGTGCTCCACCTGTCGCGGGGGGACGTGACGCCGGTCGCGCTCGGGCTCCGGCTCCAGCTCGGGTTCGAAGTCGTCGTCGGGGTCGAAGCCCCGGCCGTCGTACCCATCGTCCTCCACGAGGCCGAGGTAGACCGCCATCTTGCGCATCGCGCCGGCCATTCTCCGATTCCTCCGCTCTGTGGTGGATCGGCCTCGTCACCAAGTGCCGGCGATCCACGGGCCGTCCCGCCGTTCTGCGGAATGACCATATTTTCTGCTGTGGTCCGACTTGCTTCGCGACGTTACCCGAGCTTCGGGCGGACACCGAGTACCGCCGTACCGACGCGTACGTGTGTCGCCCCGGCGGCGACGGCCTCTTCGAGGTCTCCGCTCATCCCCGCGGACACCATGTTCGCAGCCGGACGGGTCGCGCGCAGGGCAGTCGACAAATCCATCAACCGGTCGAAGGCCGCGCGGGGCTCCCCGGCGTACGGGCCGGCGAGCGGGGCGACCGTCATCAGGCCGTCGAGCCGCAGCCCGGGGGCGGCGTCCACGGCCGCCGCCAACTCCTCGATCCCGTCGGGCGACACGCCGCCGCGGTCGCCCCGCTCGCCGGACTCCGCGTCGAGCGCGACCTGGATCAGGCAGCCGAGTTCGCGCTCCTCCCTCTCCGCCGCGGCGGAGAGGGAGGAAACGAGCTTCGGGCGGTCGACGGACTGTACGACATCGGCATAACCGACCACCGACTTGACCTTGTTCGTCTGCAACTGGCCCACGAAGTGCCAGGCGAGGTCGAGATCGGCACAGGCGGCCGCCTTGGGCGCGGCGTCCTGGTCCCGGTTCTCGGCGACGTGCCGGACGCCCAGGCCGTGGAGGATTCTCACGTCGCTCGCGGGGTAGGTCTTGGTCACCACGATCAGGGTGACCTCCTCGCGCGCGCGTCCCGCGGCGGCGCAGGCGGCGGCGATGCGCGCCTCCACGCGGGCCAGGTTCTCGGCGAGTTCCGCCGTGCGGTCCGTCATCAGCTCTTTCCTGCCGGGGATCCGGGGGTCGCACCCCGGGAGGACTCGGCGTCCAGCCAGACATATCCCGCGAGTCGCCCCGTGGTGCGGTCGCGGCGGTACGAGTAGTGGTCGCGGGACTCCAGGGTGCAGACCCCGGCGTCCTCGACGTCCCGGACCCCGAGCCGGGCGAGTTGCGCGCGCACTCCGGCGGCGACGTCGACGGCGGGGGTCCCCCAGGAGGTCTCCGCGGCGGCGGCCGGTTCGACGGCGGCGACCTCGTCGCGCATCGCCTCCGGCACCTCGTAGCACCGTCCGCAGACGGACGGTCCGGTGCGGGCGACGATCCGGGCGGGGTCGGCGCCCAGGCCGGTCATGGCCTCCACGGCGGCCGGGACGACCCCGGCGACCATCCCGGGGCGCCCGGCGTGGGCGGCGGCCGCGACCCCGGCGACGGGGTCGGCGAGCAGGACCGGGACGCAGTCGGCGGTGAGGACGGCGAGGGCGAGCCCGCGCCGGGTGGTGGCCAGGGCGTCGACGGAGGGGATCTCCGCGTCCCCCCAGGGGCCTTCGACCTCGGCGACGTCCGCGCCGTGCACCTGGTTCATCCAGACCACCCGGGCCGGGTCGAGTCCGAGGGCCCCGGCGGCGAGCGACCGGTTGGCGAGCACGGCCCCGGGGTCGTCGCCCACCGCGCCGCCGAGGTTGAGCTCCTCGTACGGAACGGCGCTCACCCCGCCCCACCGGTCGGTGAAGGCGAAGTGCGCGCCGTTCGCGTCGAAGCGACGTCCTATCACTTCAGGAAGTCCGGGACGTCCAGCTCCTCGGCCTGGCTGTCCGCGTACGGACGGGCCGGGGGGACCACCGGCGGGGCCGGGGTCAGCGGGGCCTCGTTGACGACCGGGGCCGGGGGCTCGACCGGCGCGGGGGCCGGGTCCTCGCGGGGGGTCACCGTGCCGAGGCCGCCCAGCGGGCGGGAGGTCTCGGTGGCGCGGGGCGCCGGGGCGGGCTCCTCGCGCTTGGCGGAGACCGAGCCGATGATGTTGTCCCGGCGGGCCGGCGGCTGGCCGCCGTCGAAGCCGGCCGCGATGACGGTGACCCGGACCTCGTCGCCGAGGGCGTCGTCGATGACGGCGCCGAAGATGATGTTGGCCTCGGGGTGGGCCGCCTCGCTGACCAGCTGCGCGGCCTCGTTGATCTCGAAGAGACCGAGGTCGCTGCCGCCGGAGATGGAGAGCAGCACGCCGCGGGCGCCGTCGATGGAGGCCTCCAGGAGCGGCGAGGAGATCGCCATCTCCGCGGCGGCCACCGCGCGGTCGTCGCCGCGGGCGGAGCCGATGCCCATGAGGGCCGAACCGGCCTCGGACATGACCGACTTGACGTCGGCGAAGTCGAGGTTGATCAGACCCGGGGTGGTGATGAGGTCGGTGATGCCCTGGACACCGCTCAGGAGGACCTGGTCGGCCGACTTGAAGGCGTCGAGCACGGAGACCTGGCGGTCCGAGATCGAGAGCAGCCGGTCGTTGGGGATGACGATGAGGGTGTCGACCTCTTCGCGGAGCTCGGCGATGCCGTCCTCCGCCTGGTTGGCGCGGCGGCGGCCCTCGAAGGTGAACGGCCGGGTGACCACGCCGATGGTGAGGGCGCCGAGCGAACGCGCGATGTTGGCGACGACGGGGGCGCCGCCGGTGCCGGTGCCGCCGCCCTCGCCGGCGGTGACGAAGACCATGTCGGCCCCCTTGAGGACCTCCTCGATCTCCTCGCGGTGGTCCTCTGCCGCCTTGCGACCGACGGCCGGGTTCGCCCCGGCCCCGAGGCCGCGGGTGAGTTCACGGCCGACGTCGAGCTTGACGTCGGCGTCGCTCATCAACAGCGCTTGCGCGTCGGTGTTGATCGCGATGAACTCGACGCCCTTGAGACCGACCTCGATCATTCGGTTGATGGCATTGACACCACCGCCGCCGACACCGATGACCTTGATGACTGCGAGGTAGTTCTGCGGTGCTGCCACGTCGAAGGCCTCTCGCCTCGAGTTACGTGTCGCCACCGCGCGGTTGGCCGCGCTGTGACGACGGATGCCGATTGGGACGGTCCGAAACGCCGACCCAAACCCTAACGTTGAAGTTTAGGGTTACCAGTGTCTCTGTTCGCTGGACTCTTCCGAACAGGACACTAAGTCGACAAGCGGCGCACGTTCAACGAACACGCCGAACCTCCCGTTTTTCTTTTCACCCTATGTGATCACCCGTAGCGCTGGCCAACCAGGGTGCTGGCCAGCGGTGATGCGCGTCAACTCCCCGACGAGGCGGGCGCCGTGGGAGCACTTACGTCGAAGTGCCCCGCTTTGGGGGTGGCCTTCATGAGGGCGGTCAGGACCCGGGCCTTGACGGGGCCGTGTTCGCCGCTGCCCCAGAGGACGGTGCGGCCCCCGGTCAGCTCCAGTGTGACGGAGTCGTACGAGGTGACGCGGACGACACGGGTGTCCCGGGCGACCTCCGCCGGGAGTTCGCCCCGGACGCGCACCGCCTCCTTGAGCAGCCGGTCCGCGCCGAAGCGGCGGAGGCTCGGGGAGGCGGTGGCGTCGAGGACCAGCAGCGGGACGCCCCGGGGGGCGGTGGCGACGGTGGCGAACCGCACGCCGTTCGTGTCCACTTCGGTGAACTTTCCGCCCTTTTCGATGAGCAGGGCCGGTTTCCGTTCCGTCACTTCGAGTCCGATTCCGTGCGGCCAGGACCGGACGACCTCGATCGACTCGATCCGCGGCAGGAGTTGCCGGGTCCGGGCCTCGATCGCGTCGGTGTCGACGGAGGCGAGCGGGGTGCCGAGCGGGACGGCGGCGGCCTTCTCGACCTCGGCCGGGGTCAGGACCCGGGTGCCGGAAGTCTTCACACGTTCCACACGGAACCAGTCGGAGCCGTAGAGCGCCCAGACCGCGCCGGCGGCGACCGCGACGAGGCCGAGCACGGAGAGCAGGAGCCGGGACGCGGGCACCCGGAACCTTTGATTCCGGGCACCCGGCCGGGCCGGACCGTCCGACGGGCCCCTCGACCCGCGTGCGCCGCTCTTCTCGGCGGTCGTCGGTGCGGTTGCCACCCGGCGCCTCCTGCCTTCCGTCCGGAGCGCCGCGCTACGCCTGGCGGCGGGCGGCGATCGCCTCGTACACCATGCCGACGAGCAGGTCGTCGGCGTCCCTGCGGCCGAACTCGGCGGCGGCGCGGGACATCTCGTACAGCCGGTGCGGATCGGCCAGTACGGGCAGGACGTTGCCCTGCACCCACTGCGGCGACAGCTCCGCGTCGTCGACGAGGAGTCCGCCGCCGGCCTTGACCACCGGCTGGGCGTTGAGCCGCTGTTCGCCGTTGCCGATGGGCAGCGGGACGTACGCGGCGGGCAGTCCGACGGCGGAGAGCTCGGCGACGGTCATCGCGCCCGCGCGGCAGAGCATCATGTCGGCCGCGGCGTACGCGAGATCCATCCGGTCCACGTACGGTACCGGTACGTACGGCGGCATACCGGGCATGTTGTCGACGCGCGGCACCTCGTTCTTCGGGCCGACCGCGTGCAGGATCTGGATGCCGGAGCGCTGGAGCACCGGGGCGACCTGCTGGATCACCTCGTTGAGGCGCCGGGCGCCCTGTGAGCCGCCCGAGACGAGCAGCGTCGGCAGGTTCGGGTCGAGCCCGAACGCGGCGCGCGCCTCGGGGCGCACCCGGGCCCGGTCGAGGGTGGCGATGGTGTGCCGCAGCGGGATGCCGATGTAGCGGGCGTCACGGAGCTTGCTGTCCGGGGTGGCGACGGCGACCCCGGCCGCGTACCGCGAACCGATCTTGTTGGCCAGGCCGGGCCGGGCGTTGGCCTCGTGGACCACGATCGGCACCCCGAGCCGCTTGGCGGCCAGGTAGCCGGGCAGCGCCACGTAACCGCCGAAGCCGACCACGCAGTCCGCCCTGGTGCGCTCCAGGACCTGCTCGGCCGCCTTGATCGTGCCGCGCAGCCGCCCGGGGACGGTGATCAGCTCGGGGGTGGGCTTGCGGGGCAGCGGTACGGCGGGGATGAGGGCCAGCTCATAGCCCCGCTCGGGCACGAGCCGGGTCTCCAGGCCCTTCTCCGTGCCCAGCGCCGTGATCCCCGTGCTGGGGTCCTGCCTGCGCAGGGCGTCCGCGAGGGCGAGCGCGGGCTCGATGTGGCCGGCGGTCCCCCCGCCGGCGAGTACGACATGCACCGAAATTCACCGCTCTCCGGACGGGCGCTTCTTGACGCGCCGTCGCATCGACTTCCATCTCTTCCCGGCCCGCTTGCCCCAGCCGGGGCGGCGCATGGCCAGGGCCGCTTTCGCGGCGGGTTCCTGTCGCGCGAAGGCGATGAGGAGCCCGACGGCGAACATGGTCGGCAGCAGGGCCGACCCTCCGTAGGAGAACAGCGGGAGCGGGACACCGGCGATCGGCAGCAGGCCGAGCACCGCACCGATGTTGACCACGGCCTGCGCCGTGATCCAGGTGGTCACACCTCCCGCGGCGAACCTCACGAAGGGGTCCTCCGTGCCTCCGGCCACGCGGATACCCGCATAGCCTAGAGCCGCGAACAGGGCGAGTACCGACAGCGTCCCCGCGAGGCCCAGCTCCTCGCCGGCGACCGCGAAGATGAAGTCGGTGTGCGCCTCGGGCAGTTGGCCCCATTTCTCCACGCTCGCACCGAGCCCGGATCCGAACCATCCGCCCGACGCCAGAGCATAGATTCCGTGCGCGGCCTGGAGGCAGGGGGCTCCCTCGCCGCCGGGGTCGGACGCGCCGATGCACTGGAAGCGGTCCATCCGGTGCGGGCTGGTCCTGATGAGCAGGGTCCCGAGGACGCCGGCCACCGCGAGCACCCCGACGAAGAGCCGGGTGGGCGCGCCGGCCGTCCACAGCAGGCCGAAGAGGATCGTCGTGAGGACGATCGCGGTGCCCATGTCCCCGCCGAGCATGATGAGCCCGAGCAGCATGAAGGCCACCGGGACCAGCGGCACCAGCATGTGCTTCCACTGGGTGAGCAGCTTCGTGTCCTGCTTGCGGGCGAGCAGGTCGGCCCCCCACAGGATCAGCGCCAGCTTGCCGAACTCGCTGGGCTGGAGCATGAACGGGCCGCCCAGCGAGATCCAGTTCTGGTTGCCGCCGATGTTGTGCCCTATCCCGGGGATCTGCACGAGGACCATCAGGAAGACCGCGCCGACCAGGATCGGGTAGGCGAGGGCCCGGTGCAGCTTCACCGGCATCCGGGAGGCGGCCAGGAGCAGCCCGGCGCCCAGGAGCGCGGCGAGGAACTGCTTCCGGAAGAAGTACGACGGCACCAGCTCGTAGCGGAGCGCGGTGATCATCGAGGCGGAGTAGACCATCACGAGCCCGAGGGCGGTGATGAGCATCCCGGCGCCGATGATCACGTAGTACGCCGTGAGAGGGCGGTCCCAGGCCTTCCTGGCCCGCTCGTGGAGCCCCCGGAGCCCCCCGCCGCGCGTCCGCCGCGGGGTCGCGGGAGTCCGCCCCCCGCCGCGTGCGGCGGGGGGCCGGCGCGTTCCGGCGGTCTTGCTCGGCATGGTCGCCGTCCCCTCCGGTCGTGTCCGGTGCGGCCGGACCCTCCCACTGGTCGGGTCAGGCGTCCCCGGTGGCGGCGAGGGCGCGGACCGCGTCCGCGAAGGCCTCGCCGCGCGTGTTGTAGTTGGTGAACATGTCCATCGAGGCGCAGGCCGGGGCGAGCAGGACCGTGTCCCCGGGGCGGGCGAGCCGGGCCGCCTCGCGGACCGCCTCGGACATCGCCCCAGTGTCGGTCCGGTCGAGGTCGACCACCGGGACCTCCGGGGCGTGTCGCGCCAGGGCTTCGCGGATCAGGGCCCGGTCGGCGCCGATCAGGACGGCCCCGCGCAGCCGCTTCGCGGACTTCTGGACCAGCTCGTCGAAGGTCGCGCCCTTGGCGAGGCCGCCGGCGATCCAGACGATCGGGTCGTAGGCGGCCAAGGAGGCTTCCGCGGCGTGGGTGTTGGTGGCCTTGGAGTCGTCCACGTACGTGACTCCCCCGACCTCCTCGACCGGTTCGATGCGGTGCGGGTCGGGCCGGAAGGCCTTCAGGCCGTCCCGTACGGCCCTGGCGTCGACGCCGAAGGCGCGGGCCAGGGCGGCGGCGGCCAGGGCGTTGGCGACGTTGTGCGGGGCCGGGGGCTGCACGTCGGAGACCTCGGCGAGCTCCTGGGCGTTCTTCTGCCGGTTCGGGGCGAAGGCCCGGTCGACGAGGAGGCCCTCGACGACGCCCAGTTCGGAGGGGCCGGGGGTGCCGAGGGTGAAGCCGATCGCGCGGCAGCCCTCCTCGACGTCGGCCTCGCGGACCAGGTCCTCGGTGGCCTTGTCGGCGGTGTTGTACACGCAGGCGACCCGGTTGCCCTCGTAGATGCGGCCCTTGTCGGCGGCGTACGCCTCCATGGAGCCGTGCCAGTCGAGGTGGTCGGGGGCCAGGTTGAGGACGGCGGCCGAGTGGACGCGGACCGAGGGCGCCCAGTGGAGCTGGTAGCTGGAGAGCTCGACGGCGAGCACGTCGTACTCCTGCTCGCCGAGGACGGCGTCGAGGAGCGAGACGCCGATGTTGCCGACGGCGGCGGTGCGCAGTCCGGCCGCCTCCAGGATGGAGGCGAGCATCCGCACGGTCGTGGTCTTGCCGTTGGTGCCGGTGACGGCGAGCCAGGGGGCGGCTCCGGGGCCCCGGAGCCGCCAGGCCAGTTCGACGTCGCCCCAGACCTCCACGCCCGCCTCGGCGGCGGCCGCGAAGAGGGGCTTGTCGGGGCGCCAGCCGGGGGTGGTGACGATCAGCTCGGTGCCGGCCGGCAGGGTGTCGCCGTCGCCGAGGCGGACGGTGATCCCCTCGGCCTCCAGTGCGGCGGCCTGGGCCCGGGAGCGCTCGTCGTCGCCGTCGTTGACGACGGTCACGCGGGCGCCGAGGGCGCCGAGGGCGCGGGCGGCCGGGATGCCGGAGACGCCGAGTCCCGCGACGGTGACGTTCTTGCCGTTCCAGTCGAGCCGCTCTGTCACTTGTCCGCTGCCCATCCCGCGTAGAAGAGGCCCAGGCCCACGATCACGCACATGCCCTGGATGATCCAGAACCGGACGACGACCAGGACCTCGGACCACCCCTTGAGTTCGAAGTGGTGCTGGAGGGGGGCCATCCGGAAGACGCGCCTGCCGGTGAGCTTGAACGAGCCGACCTGGATGACCACGGACATCGTGATCAGCACGAACAGGCCGCCGAGCAGCGCGAGGAGGAGCTCCGTACGGGAGCAGATGGCGAGGCCGGCGAGGGCGCCGCCGAGGGCGAGCGAGCCGGTGTCGCCCATGAAGATCTTGGCGGGCGAGGTGTTCCACCACAGGAAGCCGAAGCAGGCGCCCATGAGGGCGGAGGCCACGACCGCGAGGTCCAGCGGGTCGCGGACCTCGAAGCAGGCGTTGGGGTTGGTGAGGGTCAGCGCGTTGGCACAGGACTCCTGGAACTGCCAGAGCCCGATGAAGGTGTACGCGCCGAAGACCATCACGGAGGCGCCGGTGGCCAGGCCGTCCAGACCGTCCGTCAGGTTCACGCCGTTGGACATGGCCAGGATCATGAAGAGCGCCCAGACCACGAAGAGCACCGGGCCGATGGTCCAGCCGAAGTCCGTGATGAAGGAGAGCTTCTCGGAGGCCGGGGTGAGTCCGCGCGAGTCGGAGAACTGGAGCGCGAGCACCGCGAAGGCGATGCCCACGATCAGCTGTCCGGCCATCTTCGCCTTGGCCCGCAGACCGAGCGACCGCTGCTTGACGATCTTGATGTAGTCGTCGAGGAAGCCGACCAGGCCCATGCCCGCCATCAGGAAGAGGACGAGCACGCCGGAGTACGAGACGGGTTCACCCGTGATGACCTTGGCCAGCGCGTACGCGATGAGCGTGGCCAGGATGAAGGAGATGCCGCCCATGGTGGGCGTGCCCTTCTTCCCGGCGTGGCCGCGCGGGCCGTCGTCCCGGATGAACTGCCCGTACCCCTTGCGGGCGAGCAGCTTGATGAGCAGCGGGGTGCCGATCAGGGTCAGGAAGAGCCCGATGGCCCCCGCGAAGAGGATCTGCCTCATCGGCCGGTGACCTCGCCCTCGGTGTCGAGGAGAGCCAGGGCGACCTGTTCGAGACCGACCG
Organism: Streptomyces bikiniensis; assembly: GCA_000716465.1. Classification (GTDB taxonomy): domain Bacteria; phylum Actinomycetota; class Actinomycetes; order Streptomycetales; family Streptomycetaceae; genus Streptomyces; species Streptomyces bikiniensis. The sequence continues at coordinate 183,130 of JNWL01000001.1, read as the reverse complement.
ACCTGGAAGCCTTCACAAGGACGACGTCCCCCGGGCGCAGCTCACTGCGCAACAGGTCGACCGCCGCCTGCGCGTCGGACACGTGCACCGACTCCTCACCCCACGAACCCTCGTTATATGCGCCCAGTTGCAGCCAGGACGCTTCCCTGTCCCCGACCGCCACGAGCTTGCTGACGTTGAGCCGGACGGCGAGCCGTCCGACCGCGTCGTGCTCGACGAGCGATGCGTCCCCGAGCTCGGCCATCTTGCCGAGCACCGCCCACGTACGGGCCCCCCGGGCCTGTGCGGCCCGGCCCATGGCCGCGAGCGCGCGCAGGGCGGCCCGCATGGACTCGGGGTTCGCGTTGTAGGCGTCGTTGACGATCGTCACGCCGTCCGGACGCTCGGTGACCTCCATGCGCCAGCGCGACAGGGAGCCGGCCTCGGAGAGCGCGGTGGCGATCTCTTCGACAGGCATGCCCAGCTCGTGCGCGACGGCGGCCGCGGCGAGCGCGTTCGACACGTGGTGCTCACCGTACAGGCGCAAGGTCACGTCGCTGCACCCGGTGGGTGTGTGAAGGCGGAAAGAGGGCCTCCCGGTCTCGGTGAGGTGGACGTTCTCGGCACGTACGGCCGCTTCGTCCGCTTCTCCGAACAGGGTCACGCGGGCCTTGGTGCGGTCGGCCATCGCGCGCACGAGGGGGTCGTCGGCGTTGAGGACCGCCACTCCCCCCTCGGCCTCGGCGGGAAGCGACTCGACCATCTCGCCCTTCGCCAGGGCGATCTGTTCGCGGCCGCCGAACTCGCCGATGTGGGCGGAGCCCACGTTGAGGACGAGGCCGATGCGGGGCGGGGTCAGGGTGGTGAGGTAGCGGATGTGGCCGATGCCCCGGGCGCCCATCTCCAGGACCAGGTGCCGGGTCTCCTCGGTCGCGGTGAGCGCCGTGAGGGGCAGTCCGATCTCGTTGTTGAGCGATCCGGGCGTCCACACGGTGGGCGCGTGCCGCTCCAGGACCTGGGCGATCAGGTCCTTGGTGGAGGTCTTGCCCGCCGAGCCGGTGAGGGCGACGACGTCGGTGCCGAGGCGTTCGACGACGGCGCGGGCGAGGGCCCCGAGGGCGGTCTGGACGTCGTCCACGACGATCGCGGGCACGCCGACGGGGCGGGCGGCGAGCACGGCCGTCGCACCCGCCTCCACGGCGCGCCGCGCGTAGTCGTGGCCGTCGACGCGCTCACCGGCGAAGGCGGCGAAGAGGCTGCCTTCCCGCACCTCGCGGGAGTCGATGACGACGGGCCCGGTGATCCGGGCGGCCGGGTCCGGTATGTCGTGCGCCTGCCCGCCGACGATTTCGGCGATCTCGGCGAGGGAGAGGGCGATCACTGCTTCATCCCTGACTGTTCTGGTGACTGGCTTCGGCACTGCCGCCCGACGGGGCGGTCCGGGCCTTCTGTTCGAGGATCGCGGCGCGCAGGACCTCGCGGTCGTCGAAGGGGCGGACGGCCCCGGCGATCTCCTGGCCCTGCTCGTGGCCCTTGCCCGCGACCAGGACGGTGTCGCCCGGCCGGGCGCGGGCGACGGCCGCGGCGATCGCGGCGGCGCGGTCGGCGAGGACGAGGACCTCGCCGCGCTCCTCCGCCGGGACCCCGGCGGCGCCGGTGAGCATGGCGGTGAGGATGGCGAGGGGGTCCTCGGAACGGGGGTTGTCCGAGGTCAGCACGGCGGTGTCGGCGAGCCGCGCGGCGGCGGCGCCCATCGGGCCGCGTTTGGTGACGTCCCGGTCGCCGCCGCAGCCGATGACCACGTGCAGCCGGCCCTCGGTGACCTCGCGCAGGGAGCGCAGGACCGATTCGACGGCGTCCGTCTTGTGCGCGTAGTCGACGACCGCGAGGTACGGCTGTCCGGCGTCGACGCGCTCCAGGCGGCCGGGGACGCCGGGGACGGCGGCGACGCCCTCGGCGGCGGCCTTCGGGTCGAGGCCCGCGGCGGCGAGGACGGCGATCGCGGCGAGGGTGTTGGCGACGTTGAACGGGCCGGGCAGCGGGGCGGTGGCGGCGATCCGCTCGCCCCCGGGGCCGACGGCGGTGAACGTCGAGTCGTGGGAGCCCAGGACGAGGTCCTCGGCGCGCCAGTCGGCGTCGGTGCGGCCCTCGGCGGAGAAGGTGAGGACCGGGACGCCGGCCTCCTTCACGAGCCTGCGGCCGTACGCGTCGTCGAGGTTGACCACGCCCAGGCGGCTGCGCTCGGGCGTGAAGAGCCCGGCCTTGGCCCGGAAGTAGTCCTCCATGTCGGAGTGGAACTCCATGTGCTCCGGGCTGAGGTTGTTGAAGACGGCGACGTCGAAGACGCAGCCGTCGACCCGGCCGAGCACGAGGGCGTGGCTGGAGACCTCCATGGCGACGGCCTCGACGTCCCGTTCGCGCATGACGGCGAAGAGGGCCTGGAGGTCGGTGGCCTCGGGGGTGGTGCGCTCGGACTTGACGCGCTCGTCGCCGATCCGCATCTCGACGGTGCCGACGAGTCCGGTGCGCCGTCCGGCGCCGCGCAGTCCGCCCTCCACCAGGTAGGCGGTGGTGGTCTTGCCGGAGGTGCCGGTGATGCCGATCTTCAGGAGGCCGGCGCCGGGCCGTCCGTAGATCTCGGCGGCGAGTTCGCCCATCCGGCCGCGCGGGTCCTCGACGACCAGGACCGGCAGGCCGGTGGCGGCGGCGCGGTCGGCGCCCGCCGGGTCGGTGAGGATCGCGGCGGCGCCGAGTCCGGCGGCCTGGGCGACGAAGTCGGCGCCGTGGAGGCGGGCGCCGGGCAGGGCGGCGTACACGTCGCCGGGGCGCACGGCCCGGGAGTCGTGGGTGATGCCCGAGACCTCGGCGTCCCCCGGGGTGTCGGTCCCCAGGTGCGCGGCCAGGTCGCCCAGGGGTGTCGGGCGGACCCGCTCCGGCCGTGGCGGGGTGGTTCGGTACTGATCAGCGTGTGGCACGGCGGTGAGCGTACCGGGCCCACCCTGTGGGGGGCCAAAAGAGGCCGGGGCCTCGCCGGAGTTCGATTTCCGGTTCCCGGAATGGGGGGTGATCGTTGTCACTGGTGCTCCCGGAGTGTCACGGGGTGGGGTCGAAGGTGACCGGCAGTCGGGCGGGCGCGCTGCCCGTGGGGGCGATGTGGAGGGTCTTGAGGGCGAACTCCATGACCTTCTTGTAGATGGGGCCGCAGATCTGGCCGCCGAAGTAGCTTCCCTTGGTGGGGTTCTGGATGGCGCAGTAGACGGTGATCCTCGGCGCGTCGGCGGGGGCGAAGCCGGCGAAGGAGGCGGTGTAGCCCTTGTAGCGGCCGAGTTCGGGGTCGACGCGGTTGGCGGTGCCGGTCTTTCCGGCGACGCGGTAGCCGGGGATCGCGGCGCGGGTGCCGGTGCCCTCCTCGTCGTCGACGACGGACTCCATCATGGCGGCGAGGGTCTTGGCGGTCTTCTCGCTGACGACGCGGGACTCCTCGGGCCGGGGGGCCGGGGTGAAGCGCCCGTCGGGGCCCCTGGTGCCGCGCACGAGGGTGGGGGCGGTCCGTACGCCTCCGTTGGCGACGGTCGAGTACACGGAGGCGGCCTGCATGGCGTTGACGGAGAGGCCCTGGCCGAAGGGGATCGTGTACTGCTGCGAGGTGGACCAGTCCTTCGGCTTGGCGAGGATGCCGGGGGTCTCCCCGGGGTAGCCGAGGCCGGTGGGGCTGCCGATGCCGAACTTGCGCAGGTAGGAGTGGAGCACCTCGTTGGACTCGGCCTGGGTGGCGCCGAGCCGGCCGGTGGCGAGGATGGTGCCGATGTTGCTGGACTTGGCGAGGACGCCGTTGAGGGTCAGGTACCAGGTCTCGTGGTCGACGTCGTCCTTGAAGAGCCGGTCGCCGCGGTGGAGCCGGTTGGGGACGGTGACGTGGGTGCCGGGGGCGGCCTTGCCCTCCTCCAGGACGGCGGCCATGGACATGACCTTGCTGGTGGAGCCGGGCTCGTAGGCGTCCTGGAGGGCGGCGTTGCCCATGGCGGCGGCGTTGGCGGCGGAGAGGTCGTTGGGGTCGAAGCCGGGGGCGTTGGCCATGGCGAGGACCTCGCCGGTGCGGGTGTCCTGCACGATGACGTAGCCGCGGTCCGCCTTGGACTTCCTCACCTGCTCGGTGATGGCCTGCTGGGCGGCCCACTGGATGTCCCGGTCGATGGTCAGCTCGATGTTCGCGCCGGGGACGGCGGGGGTGCCCCGGGAGCCGGCGGTGGGCACCTGGCGGCCGCCGGACTGGGTGAAGCGGATCTTGCCGTCCTTGCCGGCGAGGTCCTTGTCGAGCATGGACTCCAGACCGCCGGCACCCCGGCCCTCGGCGTTCACGTAGCCCAGTATCCCGGCGGCGAGTTCGCCGTTCGGGTAGACGCGCTTGGTGCTGGGCTCGCTGAGGATGCCGCCGAGGAGGTTGATCCCGTTGCCCCCGGCGGAGGGCTGGGACTTCTGCCCGTAGACCTTCTTGAGGTCCTTGATCTGGTTCCACACCTGCGGGGTCTGCTTGCGGGCGAGGAGGGTGTAGCGGGACTTGGGGGTGCGGAGCTTCTTCGCCAGCTCGGCGGGCTGCTTGCCGAGGATCGGGGCGAGGAGGGCGGCCGCCTGCTCGGGGGCGTCCGCGACCTTGCTCTCCTCCGGGGTGAAGAGCTTGGGGTCGGCGGTGATGTCGTACGCGTCGACGCTGGTGGCGAGCGCGATGCCGTTGCGGTCGGTGATCTCGCCGCGCTCGGCGGAGAGCGTGTACTCCTGGAAGCGGTACTTGTCGGCCTTGGCGGCGTACGCGTCGGCGTCGACGGCCTGGACCTGGAGCAGCCGGACGACGAAGACCAGCATGACGAGGGTCAGGCCGAGGGAGACCAGGCGCAGCCGGGGCCGGGGGTTGCCGAGCTTGATGGTCCGGGGCCGACGGGCCGGGGGCCGGGGCGCGGTCCGCTGCGCGGCCGGGCGCGGCGCGGGGCGGGGCGCCCGGGTGCCGCCGGAGCCGGGGGCCGCCTGGGCGGGCCGGGGGCGGGCGGGCCGTGCGGGGCCGGGGACGCGGCGGCGCGGGGGCTCCTTGGGGGGCACTGCTCGGTCACCTGCCGGAGGTCGTGGGAGCGGTTGCGGGCGCGGTCGGGGCCGGGCCGGTGGCGGCTGTGGTGGGGCCCGCGCCGGCGGTGCCGGTGGACTCCGCGCCGGCGGTCGCGGGAGCGCCGGCCGGTGCGCCCGCGACCGCCGGCTGCCCCGGGGAGTCCGTGGCGGAGGCCGTCGGCGTCGGGCTCGGCGTCGGGAAGGGGGCGGCGGAGGGCCGGCCGAGGACCTTGCCGTCCGGGCCGAGGAAGGCGGGGCTGCCGCCCGGGACCATGCCGAGCTCGCGGGCCCGCCGCTCCAGGGCGTCGGGGGCCGCGTAGTCGTCCACGTCCCGCTGGAGCGCCTGCTGCTCGTCGGTGAGTTCGGTGGTCCTGTTCTTCAGCTCGTTCAGCTGGAAGGAGCCCTGGTTGAGCGCCGAGTTCAGCAGGAGCAGGCTGATCAGGCCGCCGCCGAGCAGGACGACGACGAGCAGGACGAAGGGGGTGCGGGCGGCCGTGCTGGGCCCCGACGGCATGAGCCGTCCGAGCCGCGCGGCCCGCCCTTTGAGGGGCCCCTTCGCCGTGCTCACAGGACGTCTTCCCGGATGCGCTCGGCGCCCCGCAGCCGGGCCGGGGCGGCGCGCCGGTTCTCGGCGACCTCCTCCTCGGTGGGCAGTTCGGCGCCGCGGGTGAGCAGCTTCAGACGGGGCTGGTACTTCTCCGGGACGACCGGCAGACCGGGCGGGGCGGTGGTGGCCGCGCCGGCCGCGAAGACCTGCTTGACGATCCGGTCCTCCAGGGACTGGTACGAGAGGACGGCGACCCGGCCGCCGACGGTGAGGGCCTTCACGGCCGCCGGGATCGCCCTCTCGACGCTGTCGAGTTCGTGGTTGACCTCGATGCGCAGGGCCTGGAAGGTGCGCTTGGCCGGGTTGCCGCCGGTGCGCTTGGCGGCCTGGGGCAGGGCGTCGCGGATGAGCTCGACGAGCCGGGCGCTGGTGGTGAACGGCTCCTTCTCGCGCTCGCGCACGATCGCGGAGACGATCCGCTTGGCCTGCTTCTCCTCGCCGTACGCGCGCAGGATGCGGACCAGTTCGCCGGGCGGGTAGGTGTTGAGGACCTCGGCGGCGCCGATGCCGGTCGACTGGTCCATGCGCATGTCGAGCGGGGCGTCCTGGGCGTAGGCGAAGCCGCGGTCGGCCTCGTCCAGCTGCATGGAGGAGACGCCCAGGTCGAACAGGACGCCGTCCACCTTCGGGATGCCGAGCCGGTCGAGGACCTCGGGCAGTTCGTCGTACACCGCGTGGACGAGGGTGGCCCGCTCGCCGTAGGGGGCGAGCCGTTCGCCGGAGAGCCTCAGGGCCTCCTTGTCCCGGTCGAGGGCGACGAGCCGCACCTCGGGGAACCTCTTCAGCAGGGCCTCGCTGTGGCCGCCGAGCCCCAGGGTGCAGTCGACGACGACCGCGCCGGGGCGCTCCAGGGCGGGGGCCAACATGTCCAGGCACCGCTGGAGCATCACCGGGACGTGTCGGTCGTTGCTCAATGCGCCCTCTCGGGTCGGGCACGGGGGCACGTACCGCCGGGTCCCCGCCCGCTCGCCGGGGGAGAAGCGGTCGTCCGGCGCCGGAGGGGCGCGCGGGCCGACCGGCGAGCGGGAGGAGGCCGAGCCGTGGGTACCGCCGCGCACACGGGGGAGAAACCGCGGAAACCGCTCGTTGTCTCCGTGGACTCCGCGCCACTTTAGTCCACGGGCCCCGCCGGTCAATCAACCCGCTGGCGCGTCGCACGGCCCCGGCGGTCCCGGGGGACATTCCGGGCGGCTCACTCGTTCGGGGCGTGCCTCCCGCCCCCTGTGGATTAGCTCACAACAAGGTTCATTGACGTTCTTTGTCCCCTCTCACAGCGGGCCGGGGAGGTCCGTGCCCGTTAACGTCTGAACCATGACGACCTCCGCGCACCCCGCCGCCGAAGCCGTACCGACCGGTTCCACGGTCACCGACCGCCTCGTCGCGGCGAACGAACGCTACGCCTCCGACTTCACCGACCCGGGGATGGACGCGCGCCCCGTGCTGGGCGTCGCCGTCGTCGCCTGCATGGACGCCCGCCTCGACCTGCACGCGGCCCTCGGCCTCGAACTCGGCGACTGCCACACCATCCGCAACGCGGGCGGCGTGGTCACCGACGACGTGATCCGCTCCCTCACCATCAGCCAGCGCGCCCTGAAGACGCGCAGCGTGGTCCTGATCCACCACACCGGCTGCGGTCTGGAATCGCTCACCGAGGAGTTCCGGCACGAGCTGGAGATGGAGGTCGGCCAGCGTCCGGCCTGGGCGGTCGAGGCCTTCCGCGACGTGGACCAGGACGTCCGGCAGTCGATGCAGCGGGTGCGGACCTCCCCCTTCCTGCTGCACACCGACGACGTGCGTGGCTTCGTCTTCGACGTGACGACCGGCCTGTTGCGCGAGATCGACCCGTCGGACGCCCCCGCCGCCGGCCGGGCCTGAACCCACCGGGCCCGGTCGGCCGGGCCTGAACCGATCGGGCCCGGCCGGCCGGGCTTGGGCCTGTCCGGCGGATCAGGGTCGGGTGGGCCGCGGCGTCCGGTGCGGTGGCTCGCAAGGCGCCGGAGCGTCTCGACAGCGGAGCTGTCGGGGCGTTTCGGCAACGCGGCGAGGCGCCGTGCCGGGCGTCGCGGGCCCGGCCATGATCCGCCGGACAGGCCCAAGCGGTCGAAACTCCGGCATTTCCTCCGTACTTGTCGGCAGCCGAGTGACACGACCCGGCCACGCCAACAAGAATGCCCGGGTGGACACCTCACGAAGATCCCACCGGGGGCGGGTGTCCATGTGTTTCGGAAGGCCGAGGAGGGCCGGGTGACGACCTATGACGATCGAGCGAGCCTCACTGATCTGACCGCCACTGCGGAGCGCGTCCGCAGGTCGGTGGAGAGTGTGATCGAGGGCAAGCCCGAGGTCGTACGGCTTTCGCTGACCGTGCTGCTCGCCGAGGGACACCTCCTGATCGAGGACGTCCCCGGCGTCGGCAAGACCATGCTGGCCAAGACCCTGGCCCGGTCCATCGACTGCTCGGTGCGCCGCATCCAGTTCACGCCGGACCTGCTGCCCTCGGACGTCACGGGCGTGTCGATCTTCGACCAGCAGCGCCGGGAGTTCGAGTTCAAGCCGGGCGCGATCTTCGCCCAGATCGTGATCGGCGACGAGATCAACCGCGCCTCGCCGAAGACGCAGTCCGCGCTCCTGGAGTCCATGGAGGAGCGGCAGGTCACCATCGACGGGCAGACGTACGAGCTGCCCGGCCCGTTCATGGTGGTGGCCACCCAGAACCCGGTCGAGATGGAGGGCACCTATCCGCTGCCCGAGGCCCAGCGCGACCGCTTCATGGCCCGGGTCTCCATCGGCTACCCGAGCGCCGAGGCCGAGTTCCAGATGCTCGACGTGCACGGCGCGGTCAACCCGCTGGACGACCTCCAGCCGGTCGCGCACGCCCACGACGTCCTGAAGCTGATCGAGGCGGTGCGCGCGGTGCACGTCGCCGACGCCGTGCGCCGGTACGCGGTCGACCTCGTCGCCGCCACCCGCACCCACCCCGACCTGCGGCTCGGCGCCTCCCCCCGGGCCACGCTCCACCTGCTCCGGGCCGCCCGGGCCTCCGCCGCGCTCAGCGGCCGCGAGTACGTGCTGCCCGACGACCTCCAGGCGCTCGCCGCGCCCGTCCTCGCCCACCGGCTGCTGCCGACGGCGCAGGCCCAGCTGAACCGCCGCACCGCCGAGCAGGTCGTCCACGACATCCTGCAGCGCACCCCCGTACCGGCCGCGGCCCCGCCCGCCGGGCCGCTCTACGGCCAGCAGCAGCCCGGCGCCCGGCGGCTGTGATGAGCAGCGCCGCCGTGCCGGACGGGCCGCGGGGCGACGCCGACCGGGGCGGGCCGCGGGCCGCCCTGAGCGGCCTCACCACGCGCGGCCGGTCCTTCCTCGCCGCCGGGGTGGCCGCCGCCGTCTGCGCGTACGTCCTCGGCCAGGCGGATCTGCTGCGCGTCGGGCTGCTGCTCGCCGTCCTGCCGCTGATCTGCGTCCTCGTGCTGCACCGGACCCGCTACCGGGTCGCGACCTCGCGTCTGCTCACCCCCCAGCGGGTGGAGACGGGCACCGAGGCCCGGGTCCGGCTGCGGATGGAGAACGTCTCCAAGCTGCCCACCGGGCTGCTCATGCTCCAGGACCACGTGCCGTACATGCTGGGGTCCCGGCCCCGCTTCGTCCTGGACCGGGTCGAGGCGGGCGGGCGGCGCGAGGTGTCCTACCGGGTCCGCTCGGACCTGCGCGGCCGCTTCCCGCTCGGACCGCTCCAGCTGCGGCTGAGCGACCCCTTCGGGATGTGCGAGCTGACCCGCTCCTTCAGCGCGTACGACACCCTCACCGTCGTGCCCAGGACCGAGGCCCTGCCGCCGGTCGGGCTCTTCGGCGAGGCCGCCGGGTACGGCGAGGGACGGCAGCGCACGCTCGCCCTCGCCGGCGACGACGACGTCATCCCCCGCGCCTACCGCCACGGCGACGACCTGCGCCGGGTGCACTGGCGCTCCACCGCCCGCTACGGCGAGCTGATGGTCCGCCGCGAGGAGCAGCCGCAGCGGGCCCGCTGCACCGTCCTGCTCGACACCCGGGGGGTGGGCTACCGGGGCGCGGGTCCCGACTCCGCCTTCGAGTGGGCGGTCTCCGGCGCCGCCTCCGCGCTCGTTCACATGCTGGAGCGCGGCTACACGGTCCGGCTGCTCACCGACACCGGCAGCGCGGTCCCCGGCGAGGGGGGCGCCGAGGGCTTCGGCGGCGCGGTGCAGGACCCGGCCGACTCGGCCGGCCTGATGATGGACGCCCTCGCGGTCGTGGACCACTCCGAGGGGGCCGGTCTCTCGCGCGCCTCCGACGTGCTGCGGGCCGGCGGCGACGAACTGCTCGTCGCCTTCCTCGGCGACCTTGACGAGGAGCAGGCCTCGCTCGTCGCCCGGACCCGGGGGCGCGCCGGCGCGGCCGTCGCCTTCGTCCTGGACTCCGGCGCCTGGCTGAACGGCGGCCCGGTCTCCGGGGCGGCCGGGAACCGGGTGCGGCAGCTGCGCGAGGCGGGCTGGACGGCGATCGCCGTGCCGCCCGGGGCGCGGCTCCCCGACCTGTGGCAGCAGGCGGCCGGCGTCCACGCGGAGGCCGGCGCCGACACTCCCCACGGAGGGCGGGCATGAGCGGGCGCGCACGGCTAACGTCGGCCTCCTGGGCCGCCACCCTGATGGCGGCCGGAGCCCTGCTCCCGCTGGTCAAGCCGGCGACCTGGATCTTCACGGCGGCCTTCGTGCTCGCCCTGGTCAGCGGGGCGGGCACGCTGGTCCGGCGGTTCTCGTCGGCCCGGCCGCTGCCCCTCCTCGCCCAGACGGCGGTCGCGCTGCTCGCGCTGACCGCGATCTTCACCCCCGAGCAGGCGGTCCTCCGGCTCTTCCCCGGGCCGGAGGCCGTGACGCACGCCGTCGAGCTGTTCCGGGCGGGCGCCGAGGACGTCGGCCGGTACGCGGTCCCCGCGCCGGACACCGAGGGCATCCGGCTCATGCTGGTCGGCGGCACGGTCGTGATCGGGCTCCTGGTGGACGCCCTCGCGGTCACCTTCCGCAAGGCGGCCCCGGCCGGTCTGCCGCTGCTCGCCCTGTACTCGGTGGCGGCCGGCCTCTCCGGCGGCGGCGCGGGGTGGCTCTGGTTCCTCCTGGCGGGCACCGGCTATCTGCTGCTGCTCCTCGCCGAGGGCCGGGACCGGCTCTCGCAGTGGGGACGGGTCTTCGGCGGCGTCCAGCGCACCGGGCGGCCCGGCACCACCGTCGGCAGCGGCGGTCAGGACTTCGCGCCGGTCCGCACCGGGCGCCGGATCGGGGCCGTGGCCCTGGGGGTCGCGCTGGTGGTGCCGTTCGCGCTGCCCGGTCTGAGCGGCGGCCTGCTCGCGGGCGGGGGCGGCGGGGGGTCCGGGGGCGCCGGCAAGGGCGGCACGATCTCCACCGTGAACCCGCTGGTCTCCCTCCAGGACGACCTGCGCCAGCAGGACGACCGGGAGGTGCTGCGCTACCGGACCAACGCCTCCGACACCAGCGGCATGTACCTGCGGCTGGTCGCGCTCGACCGGTTCGACGGCCTCTCGTGGAAGTCCTCGGTCCGCCCGATCGAGGACGTGCCGGAGCGGCTGCCGTGGCCGGAGGGGCTCGCGCAGGGCGTCCGGGTCACCGAGGTGACCGGCAACTTCGTCGCCTCCGAGAACTACGAGCAGAAGTGGCTGCCGATGCCGTTCCCGGCCTCCCGGGTCGACGTCGAGGGGCGCTGGCGGTACGAGCCGGCCGGCCGGATGCTGGTCGGCGACGACAAGCAGACCACCCGGGGCGCCCGCTACCAGGTCACCAGCCTGGACGTGCGGCCGACGGCGGAGCAGCTGGCCGCCGCCGGGGCCGTCCCGGAGAAGCTGCGCCGCGAGTACACCGAGGTGCCCGCTTCCCTGCCGGCCGACGTGAAGGCGACGGCCCTGAAGGTGACCGGGGGCGCGCGCAACGACTACGAGCGGGCCGTGAGGCTCCAGGACTGGTTCGCCCGGGACGGCGGCTTCCGCTACGACGTGGACGTGCAGTCGGGCACCGGGGTGCAGGCGATCTCCCGCTTCCTGAAGGACAAGGAGGGCTTCTGCATCCACTTCTCCTTCTCGATGGCGGCGATGGCCCGCACGCTCGGCATCCCGGCCCGGGTGGCCGTGGGCTTCATGCCGGGCACGCCGCAGAGCGACGGCTCGGTGTCGGTCGGCATCCGGGACGCGCACGCGTGGCCGGAGCTGTACTTCGAGGGGGCGGGCTGGACGCGGTTCGAGCCGACCCCGGCGCGGGGCTCCACCCCGGCGTACGCCCGGCCGGCCACACCGTCGGGCTCGGCCACCGGGCCCGCGCAGCCGCAGCAGAGCGCCTCGGCGCAGCCGTCCGCCGCGCCGAGCGCCCCGGAGAGCTGCACGCCGCAGATGCGCAGGCTCGGTGAGTGCGGCTCGGAGCAGGCGGCGGTCGAGGCGGCCCCGGACGACTCCGGTCCCGACCTGCTGGGCACGGCCCTGGTCGTCGTGGGCGTGGCCCTGGTCCTGGTCCTGCCGCTGCTTCCGCTGTTCTGGCGGAGCAGGGCCCGCGCCCGGCGGCTCGGGCCGGCCGGGGCGTGGGACGCGGAGGAGGCGGCGGCCGTGCCGTCCGGACCGGCGCCCCCTGACGGGAGGCCCGGGCGGTCCTCGGCGCGGGGCGCCGGGGGGACGGCGGCACGGACGCTCGCGGTCTGGCGGGAGATCAACGACACGGCCTGGGACTACGGGGTCGAGCCGGACGAGTCGCAGACACCGCGCGGGGCGGCGGCGCGGATCGTGCGCCTGGGCGAACTGCGGGGCGAGTCCGCCGACGCGGTGCACCGGGTGGCACGGGCGGTGGAGGAGGTGCTGTACGCGCCCCGGCCGCAGCCGGTCGCCGACCTGGCCGAGGAGGCCGGTCGGGTCCGGGCGGGCTTCCACGCGGGCGCGAACCGTCGCACCCGTCTCCGCGCCCTGCTCGCCCCCCGCTCGGCGGTCCGGGTCCGCTGGGCGGCCTCGGCCCGCTGGGCGTCGGTGGCGGCCCGCTGGTCCGAGCGCCGCGACGCCCTGACGGCCCGCTTCCGGCGGGCACCGCACGGGGCGGGCTGAGACAGCCGGAAAACCGGAAAAGGGGGAGGGGCCGGAGTCCTTTCGGACTCCGGCCCCTCCCCCTTTTCGTACTGCTCGTACCGCCACGGCCCGCTGCACCGCCGGGCCCCGGCACGGACGAGCCCCGCAGGGCCGCTGCGCTCGGGAGCGCGGCTCTGCGGGGCTCGGTGTCGCCGGGGGTGCGGGGCTTCCGCTCAGGGGGCCGTCAGTGGCCGCCGCCCTGTTCGTCGCGGCGGCGCTGCCACCGCTCTTCGATCCGGTTCATCATGGGGCGTCGCTGCCGGGTCTGACGGCCGCCGGCCGCCGGTCCGCCCGGAACCTGCTGCTCGCCCGGCTTCGGCGCCTTGCGCCATCCGGTGACCGCCAGGACCGCGCAGCCCAGCATGACGAGGAATCCCACCACGCTGATCCAGATCTGCTGTGCGACCATTCCGGCCATGAGGAGCGCGATACCCACCAGGAAGCCGGCGACTGCCTGGTAAACCCGTCGCCGGGTGTACGTACGCAGTCCGCTTCCCTCGAGCGCTGTCGCGAACTTGGGATCTTCGGCGTACAGCGCTCGCTCCATCTGCTCGAGCATTCGCTGCTCGTGCTCCGAGAGCGGCACGGAGTCCTCCTAGTCGTCGGCCGCGGGGGCGACCGGTTTGCGGCCCTTTCAGGATAGGCAGGGAATCGCCCCCGTGAAACCCGCCCACAATGCCGAATAGCCAATCCGGGCCGCCATGCGGATCGGTTGCTGAGGTGTTGGTTCCCCGGGGCCCCGTCCGTCATGCCGGATGGTTTCCCCCGATCATACGGGGCCGGGGCCCGGACCGGGCGTGCTGTGGCGTACTCCATGGAGCGCCGCGGTCCGAACCGCCGAACGGGTGGCCTCCCGGGTCAGGCCCGCTTCTCGCCGAGGACGTGCAGCTGGGTGGCGACGGCGTGGAAGGAGGGCAGCTCGGCGGCGGCCGCCTCCAGCTTGAGGAGGGCCTCGGCCGCGCCCGGCTCGGTGTCGACCAGGACGCCGGGGACGAGGTCGGCGAAGACCCGGACGCCGTGCACGGCGCCGACCTCCAGGCCGGCCCCGTCGGCCAGCTCGGCGAGCTGCTCGGCGGTGAAGCGCCGGGGCACGGGGTCGCCCGCGCCCCAGCGGCCCGCCGGGTCGGTGAGGGCGTGCCGGGCCTCGGTGAAGTGGCCGGCGAGGGCGCGGGCCAGGACGGCGCCGCCGACCCCGGCCGCGAGCAGGCTGAGGCTGCCGCCGGGCCGGAGCGCGGCGGCGGCGTTGCGCACGCCCTCGGCGGGGTCGTCCACGTACTCCAGGACGCCGTGGCAGAGCACGGCGTCGTACCCCTCGCGCCCGACCACGTCGAAGAGGCCCCGGACGTCCCCCTGGACTCCGCTGACGAGCTCGGCGACGCCGGCCTCGGCGGCCCGGCGCTCCAGCGCGAAGAGCGCGTTGGGGCTGGGGTCGACGACGGTGACCCGGTGGCCGAGGCGGGCCACCGGCACCGCGAAGTTCCCGGAGCCGCCGCCCGTGTCGAGGACATCGAGGGCGTCCTTCCCGGTGGCCTCGACCCGGCGGTCCAGGGCGTCCTTGAGGACGTCCCAGACGACGGCGGTGCGCAGGGAGGCGCGCGACGGGCGGGAGGTCGCCTCTCGACCGAAGGCGGGGGAAGGGTCCGGCACGGCTGTTGACTCCTCGGTGACGGGTACGGACCTCCCACCCTATGGCCTCGGTGGCGCCTTTCGGATCACCCGCCCGCGTCGTCGCTCCCGGGGCCGCGGGGCAGTACCGGCCGGAGGGCGAGCAGCCGCTCGACCAGGCGCGAGAAGTGCTCGGCGTCCCGGAGGAGGTCGTCGGCCTCCCCGGGGGTGACGGCGCTCGTGATGCCCGCCTCGGCGCGGGCCCTGCGCGGCGCCCCGGCGGCGAAGTGGGCGCCCCACTCGGCCAGCTCGGGCGCCAGCTCGGCGAGGAGCTCCCAGGCGGTCCGTATGCGCTCCTTGCGGCGGGGCACGGGGTCGGGCGTGCCCCGGGCGGCGAGCACGGCCGCTGCGGCGCGCAGGGCGGCGAGGTGGGCGGTGGCGTACCGCTCGTGGGGGCGGTCGAGGGCGGCGGCCTCGGCGAGCCCGGCGCGGGACTTGGCGAGGAGGTCGAGGGCGGCGGGCGGGGCGGCGGTGCGGCGGGAGACGGGGTGGATGTCGGAAGCGGGTCCGGAGTGCGCGGGGACGGGGTGGCGCCGGGGTGCGGCTGCTGCGGATGGACGTGCCATGACGAAGCCTCCTGTCGTCGCGTGACGGCGCTGTGGCCGTATGCGTTCATCGTGCCCACCCCCACTGACAATCACGCTGACCTGCGGTTTCGCGAAGGGTTCGGCGCGGCTTTGCGAAGGGGGCGGCGCGAGGGTAGTTTTTGCACTGACCGGTCAGTTCAAAAATGGGGAATGGGGGTGGGCCCGTGGGCGCGGAAGCCGAGGAACGGCCGCACGGCGCCGCCGTCGTCGCGGACGGCTTCGGACTGAAGGGACCGCGGGGCTGGGCCTTCCGGAAGGTGTCCTTCCGGGCGGAGCCGGGCTCGCTGGTGGCGATCGAGGGGCCGTCGGGCTCGGGGCGCACCTGTCTGCTCCTCGCGCTCACCGGCCGGATGAAGGCCAAGGAGGGGCACGCCGAGGTCGGCGGCCTCCCGCTGCCCCGGAAGATGGCCGCGGTGCGCCGGATCAGCGCGCTGGGCCAGGTCCCGGGCGTCAACGAACTGGACCCCGCCTTCACGGTCGCCGAGCACCTGCGCGAGCGGGCGCTGCTCCAGCGCCGCTTCGACGGCTCCGTGCGGGCGCTGCTGCGGCGCCCCGGTACGCGGGCGGCGGAGACCCGGGCCCGGATCGAGGAGGCCGTGACGGCCGCGGGCCTCGACCTCGACGCCCTGCCGAAGGGCGGGCGGACCTCCGTACGGGACCTGGAGCGGCTCGAAGCGCTGCGGCTCTCGATCGCCCTCGCGCTGCTCGGGCGCCCCCGGCTGCTCGCCGTGGACGACACGGACCTGAAGCTCTCGGACGCGGCCCGGACCGAGGTCTGGGCGCTCCTGCGCTCCCTGACCGCCGCCGGGACGACCGTCCTCGCCGTCTGCAGCGAGGCCCCGGAGGGCGCGCTGCGGATCACCACGGAGGCGCCCGAGGCGCCCGGAACCCCGGAGGCCCCCGAAACCCCCGAGGCGCCCGGAACCCCGGAGGTGCCCGAGGCTCCCGCGAAGGTCTCCACGGAGAAGGCCGCCGACGCGCCGGAGGACACCGCCCCGGAGGACACCGCCGGGGCGCCCCGCACCGACACCGACACCGGCGCGGGCGACCCCGCGTCCACGACCGAGGAGGGGGCGGCCGATGCGCTCGCCGAAACTGGCCGCTCTTGAGCTGAGGCGCTTCGGCAGGGGCAAGCTGCCGCGCGCCGCGCTCGTCGCGGTCCTGCTGCTGCCGCTGCTGTACGGCGCCCTGTACCTGTACTCGTTCTGGGACCCGTACGGCAGGCTCGACAGGATCCCCGTCGCCCTCGTCAACGAGGACCGGGGCGCCACCGCCGACGGCAAGGCGATCAACGCCGGCGACGACATCACGAAGGGGCTCCTGGAGAGCGAGACCTTCGCGTGGCACCGGGTGAGCGACGAGGAGGCGCGCAAGGGCGTCGAGGACGGGACGTACTACCTGTCCCTGACCATGCCCGGCGACTTCAGCGCGCGCATCGCCTCCAGCTCCGGCGACTCCCCCGAGACCGGCGCCCTCCAGGTGCGGACGAACGACGCGAACAACTACATCGTCGGGCAGATCTCCCGGACGGTCTTCTCCGAGGTGCGCACCGCCGCCTCCACCAAGTCCTCGCGCACCTTCCTCGACAAGATCTTCATCTCCTTCTCCGACATCCACGACGCCACCGAGAAGGCCGCCAAGGGCGCGGCCGACCTCAAGCAGGGCGTGGACAGGGCCAAGAAGGGCTCCAAGAGCCTGGCGGACGGCCTCGGGGACGCCAAGACCGGCAGCGGCGACCTGGCCGAGGGCCTGAAGAAGCTCGACAAGGGCGCCAAGGAGCTGGAGAGCGGTTCCCGCAAGGTCGCGAACGGCACCCAGTCGCTCGCCGACAAGGTGAACGGCACCGCCGACAAGGTCCGGCCCTATCTGGCGAACAACGGCAAGTCGATCCGCGACACGGCCCGGCTGGTCTCCGACTCGGCCACCGCCGTCCAGCACAACCTGGACATCCTGGTGAAGCGGGGCCCCCAGCTCCGCACCGCCGCGCACAAGGCCGACGAGGAGCTGGCCGCCCTGCACCGCGAGGAGTGCACGGAGGCCCCGGAGCCCGACGCGCGCGCGTGCAAGGTCCTCCAGCGGGCCGCGGTCACCGCCGCCGACGTGGCCGTCATCGCGGACGACGTGCACGAGCTGACCGAGGACGGCAACGGCGACCTGAAGACGCTGAACGCGCGCCTGGTCACGCTCAAGAAGCAGGCCGACGAGCTGGCCGCCCGCGCCCCGCACCTCGACCGGGACGTCGAGGACGCCATCCGGAAGATCAACGAGCTGAACACGGGCGCCAGGAAGGTCGCGGCGGGCGCGGAGAAGCTGCACACCGGCATCGGCGAGGCGAAGACCGGCTCGGTGAACCTCGACGCCGGCGTCGGCAAGCTCAAGAAGGGCGCCGGCGACCTGGACGGCGGCCTGTTCAAGCTGGCCGACGGCTCCGGCGAGCTGGCCGGCGGGCTGCGCGACGGGGTCGGGCAGATCCCGGACTACGACCAGCAGGCCCGCGACAAGCGCACGGAGGTCATGGCCGACCCGGTGCGGCTCGCCTCCCAGTCGATGCACAAGGCGCCGAACTACGGCACCGGCTTCGCCCCGTACTTCATCCCGCTCTCCCTCTGGGTCGGCGCGATGGTCGCGTACATGATCATCCAGCCGCTGAACCGGCGCGCGCTCGCCGCGGGCGGCTCCGCCTGGCGGATCGCGCTCGCGGGCTGGCTCCCGGTGGCGGCGATCGGGCTCCTCCAGGTCGCGGCCCTGATGTCGGTCCTGCACTGGGGCCTCGGCCTCCAGATGGCGCGGGCCGCCGGCACGGTCGGCTTCCTCGCCCTGGTCACCTGCTGCTTCACCGCGATCATCCAGTGGTTCAACGCCCGCTTCGGCGCGGCGGGCCGGATCCTGGTGCTCGCCGCCCTGATGCTCCAGCTGACCTCGGCGGGCGGCACGTACCCCGTCCAGACCAGCCCGGCCTTCTTCAACGCGATCCACCCCTTCCTGCCGATGACGTACGTGGTCGAGTCGCTGCGCCGGCTGATCACGGGCGGCGGGCTCGAACCCGTCTGGCAGTCCTGCGCGGTCCTGGCGGCGTTCACCGTGGGCGCCCTGGCCCTGACCGCCGTCTCGGCCCGCAGGCGGCAGGTCTGGACGCTGGACCGGCTCCACCCCGAACTGACCCTGTGAGACAGGACCGGTACCACCCGTGACACCTGTGAGAATCGACCCCATGGACAGCAGCAGCACCAGACGCCGGGCCACGCGCGCGAAGCTCTATGAAGCGGCCGTCACGCTCATCGCGGAGCAGGGCTTCTCCGCGACGACGGTGGACGAGATCGCCGAGCGGGCCGGCGTGGCCAAGGGCACGGTCTACTACAACTTCAAGAGCAAGACCGAGCTCTTCGAGGAGCTGCTGCGCCACGGGGTGTCGCTGCTCACCGCCTCCCTGCGCACGGCGGCCGAGGAGACCGCCGGGCGCGGCGGGAGCCGGGTCGACGCGCTGGACGCGATGATCCGGGCGGGCCTCGTCTTCATCGACCGCTACCCGGCCTTCACCCAGCTGTACGTGGCCGAGCTGTGGCGCACCAACCGGGCCTGGAACTCCACGCTCCTGGTGGTCCGCCAGGAGGCGGTCGCGGTGGTCGAGGGGGTGCTGCGCGAGGGGGTGGAGGCCGGGGAGCTGAGCGAGGAGATCGACGTCCAGCTGACGGCGGCGGCGCTGGTCGGCATGGTGCTCGTGGCCGCGCTCGACTGGCAGGCCTTCCAGAGCGAGCGCTCCCTCGACGACGTCCACGCGGCCCTCTCCCGACTGCTGCACGGGCGGGTGGGCGGCCGCCGCTGACCGGCCCTCCGCTTCTCCACGCGCGCGTGGAGACGGAAAGGCGCCCGGACAGGAAAGCACCCGGACAGGAAAGCACCCGGCACGAAAAGCGCTCGGGGACGGGACGCGCCCGGGCGCGAAGAGCATCCGGGCACGGAAGAAGCCGGTGCGATGAGGCTCGATCCCCCCGAGCCTCGCCGCACCGGCTTCCCGTCGCACCCCCCGTGCCGGAAGGCGCACCCCCGTGCCCCCGTGCCCTCCGCCACCGTCAGGCGCACGGCCCCGTTCCGCCGCCCCGTGCCGGCGGTCCCGGAGCCGCGCCCCTTCCGTGGGCTCCACTCTCTCCTCCGGACCCCGCCGGCCCCATCCGCGCGCCTACTCATCTCGCGCCCTAGGTACGGGTACTCAGTCCTGGTTACGATCGCGGACGTGTCCGTACTCCCCCTGGTGTTCACCAGCGGCTGGGCGAGCGGGATCAACGCGTACGCGGTGGTCCTGCTCTTCGGCCTCTTCGGCGCGACCGGGCTGACCGACGAGGTGCCCGAGTCCCTGCAGCGCACCGACGTCCTCGTCGTCGCGGGCGTGCTGTTCCTGTGCGAGGCGGTGGCGGACAAGATCCCGTACGTCGACTCGGTGTGGGACTCCGTCCACACCGTGATCCGGCCGGTCGCGGGGGCCGTCGTCGGCGCCCTGCTCGCCGGGCAGGACGGGTCGCTGCCGGAGCTGGCGGCCGCGGCGGTCGGCGGGTCGACGGCCCTCCTGAGCCACTTCGTCAAGGCGGGGACGAGGATGGCGGTCAACACCTCGCCGGAGCCGTTCTCGAACGTCGGGGTGAGCCTGGCGGAGGACCTCGGGGTGGCGGCGGTCGTCACCTTCGCGCTCTTCCATCCGGTGGCGGCGGCGGTCGTCGCGGGCGTCCTGCTGCTCCTCGGCCTGGTGACGATCGCCTTCCTCGCGCAGCGGATCCGGCGCTTCCTGCGCCGCAGGTCGCAGCGCCGGGAGGAGAAGCGGATCGCCGCCGGGGCCCGCACCCCTCCCCCGCCCGACGACGGGCCGCGGCGCCCCTGACCTCTTCCCGGGGGTGTCGGAGGGGCCGGATAGGCTCGCCGGCATGGCACGGATTGTGGTGATCGGCGCGGGACTCGGCGCCATGGCGGCGGCGGCCCGGCTGGCCGTGGCGGGCCACCGGGTGACGGTGTACGAGCGGGGGCCGACGCACGGCGGCGCGGTGGGCCGGTACGCGCGCGACGGCTTCGCCTTCGACACGGGCCCGGGGCTGCTGCACCTGCCCGCCGTGTACCGGGACCTGTTCGTGAAGACGGGCAAGGAGCCCCTGGAGGAGTGCGTCGCGCTGACGCAGGTCGATCCGGCGGCCCGTCACGTCTTCGCCGACGGCACGCGCGTGGACCTGCCGAACGCCTCCCGGGCCGGCACGGTCGCCGCCCTGGACGCGGCGCTCGGCGCGGGCGCGGGCGAGCGCTGGGGCGACTTCCTGACCCGGGCCCGCGAGGCCTGGGACCGCACCCGCCGGCCGCTCCTGGAGGAGCCGCAGCCGGCCGACCCGGCGCCGCTCGCCCGCGAGCCGTACCCGGCCCCGAAGGCGGGCCTGCTGCGCCGCCCGACGAGGACGCTCGCCCAGGTCGGGGCGCGGGAGCTGCGCGATCCCCGGCTCGCCGCCCTGCTCGACGCGTACGCGTGGGCGTACGGCTTCGACCCGGCCGGCGCCCCGGCCTCGGCCGCCGTCCTGCCGTACATGGAGCAGACCTTCGGCAGCTGGTACGTGGCCGGGGGCCTGCGGGCGCTGGCCGACGCGGTGTACGAGCGGTGCCGGAAGCGGCGGGTGGAGTTCGTCTTCGACACTCCGGTGGTGGACGTCCTGGAGAAGGACGGCCGGGCGGTCGGCGTGCGGCTGGACGGGGGCGGGGAGGTCGCGGCCGACCACGTGGTCTCCGGGGCGCCGGTGCCGGCGCTCTACCGCGACCAGGTCGTGGAGTGGGAGCGCGGCGAGGACTGGCCCCGTCACCAGGTGCTCGGCACCGGCCGGGTGACGGTCTGTCTGGCCCTGCGCGGCGCGCGGGAGGCGGACGCGGTCCACCGCACGGTGGTGCACGCGGAGGGCGGCGGTCCGGCGGTGACCGTGCTGCGGCCGGACGACCCGGCGCTGCGGCCGGACGCGGACCACGAGGCGGTGACGGTCACGGCGACCGTCCGCACGGCTCCGGGGCAGGAGTGGGAGGCGTTCGCCGACCGGATGGTCGAGGCCGCCGGGCGGGCGGTGCCGGGCCTGCGGGACCGGCTGCTGTGGCGGCACGTCCGCACCCCGGAGGACGTACGGCGGGACACCGGCGCCGCCGAGGTGCCCGGGCCCGCGCTCGCGGGGGCGGGCGGGCGGCTGCTCCCGGCCGCCAACCGCTCGCCGCTGCCGGGCCTGTACTTCGCGGGCGGCTGGTCGCACCCGGGCGGCGGGCTCGCCCACGCGGGCATGTCGGGCGCGCTGGTGGCGGGACTGATCGTGGAGGGCGCGGACTTCCGCGGCTCGCAGTGACCCCCCGCGGGCCGCGCGGGTCTCAGTAGCGGTACTGCCCGTCCTGGTGCGGCTCGTGGCCGTACGGCCCCGGTGCCCGCTGTCCCGGGTCCGGCTCGGTGTCGCGCTGCTGCGGGACCCAGACCCCGCCGGGCGGGGTGTCGTAGGTGTACGAGGGGGCGTAGGGGTCGCCGTAGTACGAGCCGTACTGCTGGGCGTCCGCGCCCGGGCCGATGTACGGGTCGGAGTAGGCGGCGTACTGCTGCTGCCCGGGGGCCCCGTAGTCGTACCCCTGCTGGTGGACGGGCTGTTCGTACCCCTGCTGCTCGTATCCCCGCTGGTCGTACCCCTGCTGGTCGTACCCCTGCTGGTCGTGTCCCGTCGCGTAGGGGGCGTAGGCCGCCGGGTCGTATCCGGCACCGGGACCGGCGGCGGGGGCGGTGTCGCGGTCGGTGCCGTAGACCCCGTACTGGCCGGTGTCCTCGGGCATCGGCAGCGGCTCGTAGACCGCCGTGCTCTCGGCGGCCGCCTCCGGGTGCTCCCCGGGGCCGTGGTGGCCGGCGCCCGGCTCGTCGTACGAGAGGTCGGTGACCTCCAGGGTGGGCCCGGTCCGGTCCGGCGCGCCGGACCTGCGGCGGCGGCTGGCGCCCGGGTTGCCGCCGATCGCCCAGCCGGTGGAGAAGCCCCGGCGGAACGAGAGCGTCACGTAGGTCTGGCCGACGGCGAAGGCGAGCGCGCCGGCGACGATCACCGGGACCGAGGGCAGCAGGACGCCCAGGACCACGAAGAGGAAGCCGCAGAAGGCGAGCACGCGCCAGCGCAGCCGCGCCTTGTACTGGAGGAGCACCTCCCCCAGCAGCCACAGCGCGACCACGCCGAACGCGATGTAGAGGACCGTCCACCCCATGCCCCGCCGCCCCTCTCCACGGTCACCGCCGCGGGTCGGGGCGGGTACGACCGGTCACGACTGCTGGTGCAGTCCGAGATTCTCGTAGATCTCGAGTGTCGCGGTGGAGCTGTTGAGCGTGATGAAGTGCAGCCCGGGGACGCCCTCGGACAGCAGACGCGCGCAGAACTCCGTCGCGAACTCGATACCGATGGAGCGTACAGCGGCGGGATCGTCCTTGACGGCGAGGATGCGCTCTTTCACGCGCGCCGGGAAGGCCGCGTTGCTCAGCTGGGGCAGCCGGTCGAGGGTCTTGACGTTCACGACGGGCATGACCTCGGGGATGATCGGGGTCTCGCAGCCCGCCCTGACCACGCTGTCGCGCAGCCGCAGGTAGTTCTCCGGGTCGAAGAACATCTGGGTGATGGCGTAGTCGGCGCCGGCGCGGCACTTGTCCACGAAGTGCCGGATGTCCGTGTCCCAGTCGGTGGAGCGGGGGTGCATCTCGGGGAAGGCGGCGACGCCGACGCAGAAGTCGCCCGACTCCTTGATCAGCCGGACCAGGTCGGCGGCGTACCGGACCCCCTCCGGGTGCTCGATCCACTCGCCCAGCGGGTCGCCGGGCGGGTCGCCCCGGAGGGCGAGCATGTTGCGGATGCCGGCGTCGGCGTACTGCCCGAGGATGTTGCGCAGTTCGGCGACGGACTGGCCGACGGCCGTGAGGTGCGCGACGGGGGTGAGGGTGCTGTCGGAGGCGATCTTCTGGGTCGCCTTGACGGTGCCGCCCCGGGTGGTGCCGCCGGCGCCGTAGGTCACGGAGACGAAGCTGGGGCCGACCGCCTCGACCCGGCGCATGGCCCTCCAGAGGCTCTGCTCGCCCTTCTCGGTCCGGGGCGCGTAGAACTCGAAGGAGTACGACGTGCCGCCGGAGGCGAGGATGTCGCGGACCGTGCGGGCACGGTCCGAGCGGACGGAAGCGGTACCAAGGGCCATACCGGCAGGTTAGACGGGGGGTGGCGGGCCGCGTACGGCCTGTCCGATCGGTGGACACTTTTTCGGACACGTCCCGGCCGATCCGGCACCGGCCGTCCGGGTCGTGGACGGGGGCGGACGCCCGCGGGACGGCGCACGGGCCCGGTCCCGGGCGGGTCCCGGCCTCAGCGGGTCCCGGTCCCGGCGTCCCGGCGTGTCTCAGCCCTCGACGCGCTCCCGGACCCGCTCGGCGAGGGCGGCGGTCGCGGCGGCCGGGTCGTCGGCCTCGGTGATCGCCCGGACGACGACGATCCGGCGCGCGCCCGCGTCCAGGACCTCGTCGAGGTTGGTCCCGTCGATGCCGCCGATGGCGAACCAGGGGCGGTCCTGGGCCAGGCCGGCCGCGTACCGCACGAGGTCCAGCCCCGGTGCGTACCGGCCGGGCTTGGTGGGGGTGGGCCAGCAGGGGCCGGTGCAGAAGTAGTCGACGCCCGGTTCGGCGGCGGCCGCGGCCACCTCGGACTCGGCGTGGCAGGAACGACCGATCAGGATCCCGTCACCGAGGATCGCGCGGGCGGCGGGGACGGGCAGGTCTCCCTGGCCGAGGTGGAGGACGTCGGAGCCGATGGCGTGGGCGACGTCGGCCCGGTCGTTCACGGCCAGGAGCTTTCCGTGCCGGCGGACGGCGTCCGCGAGGACGGCCAGGTGCTCCAGCTCCTCGGCGGCCTCCATGCCCTTGTCGCGGAGCTGCACGACGTCCACGCCGGAGGAGAGCACGGCGTCGAGGAAGGCGGGCAGGTCGCCCTGGCGCTTCCGGGCGTCGGTGCACAGGTAGAGCCGGGCGTCGGCGAGCCGTTCGCGAGGCGTGGGCATGGGTGGGTTCCCCCCGTCGGTGGCGCCGGCGCCGCGGCGGCCGGTCGTCGGGACCGGCCCCCGTCGGCGCCGACTGGTGGTGTCTTCGAGGCGCGCGCCGGAGCGGTGCGCCCCGGAACGGTACGTGCCGGGGCGCGTGTCACGCGGAGCGGGTCAGACGGCGAGCGCCTGGGCGCGGCGCTTCACCTCCGTGCCGCGGTTCTCGCCGAGCGCCTGCGCGGGCGTGCCCGGCAGGCTCTCGTCCGGAGTGAAGAGCCACTCCAGCATCTCCTCGTCGGTGAAGCCGTCGTCCCGCAGCAGGGTCAGGGTGCCGGTGAGGCCCTTGACGACCTTGCCGTCCTGGATGAAGGCGGCGGGCACCTGGAGCGCGTTGTTCTCTCCGCGGCGCACGGCGATGAGCTGGCCCTCCTTGACCAGCTGCCGCACGCGCGTCACCTCGACATCGAGCATCTCCGCGATGTCGGGCAGGTAGAGCCAGGCGGGGACGAGAGCATCGATCTTTGCGTCAATCTCGGTCACGTGACAAGCCTGCCATCCCGGACCGACAGCCGGTAGTCGGGCCCGGGAGGCATCACGCCGATCGGACGAAACGCCCCTACCGGACCGCCGCCTTCAGGGGCACGGAGGGGTCCGCCGCGCGGACCGGGTCGACCGGGACGGCGGCCTCGATCAGCTTCCGGCCCTGGGCCAGGTCGCGGGGGCGGCCGACGGCGAGGAGGGCGACCGGCACCCCGGCGCGCAGCCAGAGCACCGACCAGGCCTCGTCCGCCGGGTCGCCGCGCCACAGCAGCTCGTCCGCGCCCGCGTGGTGCCCCGCGTACTGGACGAAGCGCCCGAACTGCTCGGACCAGAAGTACGGCACGGGGTCGTACGGCCCGGGGTCGGCGCCCGTGATCGCGGCGGCGACCGCGCGCGGGCCCTGGAGGGCGTTGTCCCAGTGGTGGACGAGAAGGCGCTCGCCGTAGCGGGCGGAGGGGTAGGAGGCGCAGTCCCCGACCGCGTACACGTCGGGCAGGGAGGTGCGCAGCCGGTCGTCGGCGGTGACGGCGCCGCTCGGGTCGAGGGCGATGCCGGAGCCGGCGAGCCAGCCGGTGGCGGGGCGGGCGCCGATGCCGACGACGACGGCCTCGGCAGGCAGTTCGCGGCCGCCGGCGAGGCGGACCCGGCCGGGTTCGACGGCGTCCACGCGCGCGTGGGTGAGGAGTTCGGCGCCGTTCGCCCCGTACCACTCGGCCATGGGGGCGGCGACCTCGGCGGGCAGGGTGCCGGCGAGCGGGAGGTCCGCGGCCTCGACGACGGTGACGGCGCAGCCGGCCCCGAGCGCGGCGGTGGCGAACTCGGCGCCGATCCAGCCGGCACCGACGACCACGACGGCGTGCCGGCGCTCCAGGACGGGCCCGAGGCGCACGGCGTCGTCGAGGGTGCGGAGCAGGTGGACGCCGGGGACGCCCTCGGAGCCGGGCAGGGTGACCGGGTGGGCGCCGGTGGCGACGACCAGGACGTCGTACGGGACGGGTCCGGCCTCGGTGTCGACCTCGCGGTCGGCGGCGCGCAGCCCGGTGACGTCCACGCCGAGCCGGAGTTCGACGCCCAGGTCCTCGAAGTCGACGTCGAAGGCGGAGTCCTCGGCCTTCCCGAGGAGGACCGCCTTGGAGAGCGGGGGCCGGTCGTAGGGCTGGTGGGGCTCGGCCCCGATGAGGGTCACGGGGCCGGTGAAGCCCTGCTCGCGGAGGGCGACGGCGGTCTGGACGCCCGCCATCCCGGCGCCGACGACCACGACGCGCCGCTGGGTCTGCTTCTGCTCGCTCACACGGCCACCTTATGCAACTGACGGGCCGTCAGGTCGGGTGGGGGTCACGGGCCCCCTCGTGACGGACCCGCGGCGGAAGCTAGTCTGGCGGGCGTAAAGCACTCGCGGGAGCCCGGACGCACCGGGCTGAGAGGGAGGCTGGCCGGCCTCCGACCGTACGAACCTGATCCGGGTCATGCCGGCGAAGGGAGGGGCTGGACGCCCATGCGTTCTTCCGACACACCGAGGTCTTCCGCCGCACGAGAGTCCTCCGGCGCCCGGGGACCCTCCCGGGCACGGGGGTCCTCCGGCGCCCGCGAGGCCCACGACGTCCTCGTGGTCGGGGGCGGCGTCATCGGTCTGGTCACGGCCTGGCGGGCCGCGCGGCGCGGGCTGCGCACCGCCGTCGTGGACCCCGAGCCGGGCGGCGGGGCCGCGCGGGTCGCGGCCGGGATGCTCGCCGCCGTCACCGAGCTGCACTACGGCGAGGAGACCCTGCTCGGGCTCAACCTCGCCTCCGCCGCCCGCTACCCGGCCTTCGTCGCCGAGCTGGAGGAGGCCACCGGCCTGGACGTCGGTTACCGCGCCTGCGGCACCCTCGCCGTCGCCCTGGACGCCGACGACCGGGCGCACCTGCGCGAGCTGCACGCCCTGCAGACCCGCTGCGGGCTCGCCTCGGAGTGGCTGAGCGGCCGCGAGTGCCGCCGTCTGGAGCCGATGCTGGCGCCGGGGGTGCGCGGCGGTCTGCGGGTCGACGGCGACCACCAGGTGGACCCGCGCCGGCTCGCCGCCGCGCTCGTCGTCGCCTGCGAGCGGGCCGGGGTGGTCTTCCACCGGGCGCTCGCGGAACGGCTGACGGTACGGGGGGACCGGGCGCGCGGCGCGGTCCTCGCCGGGGGCGAGGAACTGGAGGCGGGGCAGACCGTGCTCGCGGCGGGCAGTCTGAGCGGACGGTTCGCGGGGGTGCCGGACGAGGTGCTTCCGCCGGTGCGCCCGGTGAAGGGCCAGGTCCTGCGGCTGCGGGTGCCGGCCGCGTACGCCCCCTTCCTCTCCCGGACCGTCCGGGCCGTCGTGCGCGGCAGCCACGTCTATCTGGTGCCCCGCGAGAACGGCGAGCTGGTCGTCGGCGCCACCAGCGAGGAGCTGGGCTGGGACACCACGGTGACGGCGGGCGGGGTGTACGAGCTGCTGCGCGACGCCCACGAGCTGGTGCCCGGGATCACCGAGCTGCCGCTCACCGAGACCCTGGCCGGGCTGCGCCCCGGCTCGCCCGACAACGCGCCGCTGCTCGGCCCCACCGCCCTGCCCGGCCTGCACCTGGCCACCGGCCACTACCGCAACGGGGTGCTGCTGACCCCCGTCACCGGCGACGCCCTGGCCGAGGCGCTGACCACGGGCGCCCTGCCCGACGAGGCGCGCCCCTTCACCCCCCGCCGTTTCTCCCCCGCCCCTCCCGTACGTCAGGAGCAGCCCGCATGAGCGCGAACCCGCCCGCCGAAGACGCGACCGTGAACGTGAACGACACGACCGTGAACGTGAACGACGCGGCCGTGACCGTGTCCGTGAACGGGGAGGCCCGCGCGCTCTCCGGCCCCCTCTCCCTCGACGCCCTCGTCGCGACCCTGACCGCGGCCCCCTCCGGGGTGGCCGCCGCCGTCAACGAGACGGTGGTCCCGCGCGGCGAGTGGGCCTCGACGCTGCTCGGCGACGGGGACCGGGTGGAGGTCCTCACCGCGGTGCAGGGGGGCTGAGCGCGATGTCCGACGACGTGTTCGTCCTGGGCGGTACGGAGTTCTCCTCCCGTCTGATCATGGGCACCGGCGGGGCGCCCAGCCTCGACGTCCTGGAGCGCTCCCTGGTCGCCAGCGGCACGGAGCTGACCACGGTAGCCATGCGGCGCCTGGACCCGACCGTGCAGGGCTCGGTCCTCTCCGTCCTGGACCGGCTCGGCATCCGGGTCCTGCCCAACACGGCGGGCTGCTTCACGGCCGGCGAGGCGGTCCTGACCGCCCGGCTCGCCCGGGAGGCGCTCGGCACCGACTGGATCAAGCTGGAGGTCGTCGCCGACGAGCGGACCCTGCTGCCGGACGGCGAGGAGCTGCTGAACGCGGCGGAGACCCTGGTGGACGACGGCTTCACCGTCCTGCCGTACACCAACGACGACCCGGTCCTCGCCCGGAAGCTGGAGGACGTGGGGTGCGCGGCGATCATGCCGCTGGGCTCCCCCATCGGCTCCGGGCTCGGCATCCGCAACCCGCACAACTTCCAGCTGATCGCGGAGCGGGCGGGGGTGCCGGTGATCCTGGACGCGGGGGCCGGGACGGCGTCGGACGCGGCGCTCGCGATGGAGCTGGGGTGCGCGGCGGTGATGCTGGCGTCGGCCGTCACCCGGGCGCAGGAACCGGTCCTGATGGCCTCGGCGATGCGGCACGCGGTCGAGGCGGGCCGGCTCGCCCACCGGGCCGGCCGCATCCCGCGCCGCCACTTCGCGGAGGCTTCCTCGCCGGTGGAGGGCCGGGCGGACCTGGACCCGGAGCGCCCCGCCTTCTGAGCCCGGGGCGCGCTGCCCGCCGCGACCGGGGCGCCCCGCCACGGAAGCCGCCGCGCTCGTCACAGGTGTGCTGCGGTCCGGGGCGGGCGCACCGGACGCGTGTGCGCGGCTCGTAGACTCGTCGCCGTGGACACGACCCTTCAGGACCCCCTCGTCGGGCGGCTGCTCGACGGCCGTTACCGCGTCGACGCGCGCATCGCCGTCGGCGGGATGGCCACGGTCTACCGGGCCGTCGACACCCGCCTCGACCGCGTCCTCGCGCTCAAGGTGATGCACCCGCAGCTCGCGGCCGACGCCGTCTTCGTCGAGCGGTTCATCCGCGAGGCGAAGTCGGTGGCCCGGCTCGCCCACCCCAACGTCGTCGGCGTCTTCGACCAGGGCGCCGAGGGCGCGTACGTCTACCTGGCGATGGAGTACGTGCCCGGCTGCACCCTCCGCGACGTGCTGCGCGAGCGGGGCGCCCTCGCGCCCCGGGCCGCGCTCGACATCCTGGAGCCCGTGCTCGCCGCGCTCGGCGCCGCGCACCGGGCCGGGTTCGTGCACCGGGACATGAAGCCGGAGAACGTCCTGATAGGGGACGACGGCCGGGTGAAGGTCGCGGACTTCGGTCTCGTACGGGCCGTGGGCTCGGCGACCGCCACCACCGGCTCGGTCCTCGGCACCGTCTCGTACCTGGCGCCGGAGCAGATCGAGCACGGCACCGCCGACACCCGCGCCGACGTGTACGCCTGCGGCGTCGTCCTGTACGAGATGCTGACCGGCGCCAAGCCGCACGCGGGCGACACGCCCGCCCAGGTGCTCTACCGGCACCTGAACACCGACGTGCCCGCGCCCTCGGCCGCCGTGCCGGGCCTGGCCCCGGAGCTCGACGGCCTGGTCGCGGCCGCCGCGGCCCGCGACCCCGGGGCCCGGCCGCACGACGCGGTCGCCCTCCTCGGCCTGGTCCTGGAGGCCCGCGCCGCGCTCACCGAGGCGCAGCTGGACGCGGCGCCCCCGCAGGCGCGGTCCGACGCCCGGGACACCGCCGAGGACCGGACGAGCGTGATCGCCCGTGCCGTCCCGGTCGAGGAGCGCACCAGCGTGATCGACCTCCCGCTGCCCGAGGAGGCCGGGGTCCGGCAGGTGGCGCACACCGGCCGGATGCCGGCGCCCGAGCCGCCCTCGACCCCCGCCGTCCCCGCCGCCCGGCGGCTGCCCCCGCGGGGCCCGCTGCTCGTGGTCGCCGCCGTCCTGCTCGTCCTCGGCCTGGGCGCCGGGGTCTGGTACATCAACGCCGGCCAGTTCACCCGCGTCCCGGCCGTCCTCGGGCAGACCGAGGCCGCCGCGACGCAGCGGATCACCGACGCCGGCCTGGAGGTCGGCACGACGAAGCGCGCTTTCAGCGACGTGTACGAGCGCGGCACCGTCATGGCCGTCGACCCGGCCCCGGGCGAGCGCCTGCGGGACAACGGCACGGTCGTCCTCACCCTCTCCCGGGGTCCGCAGACCGTGAAGGTGCCCCATCTCAGGGGCAGGCCGCTCGCGGAGGCGAAGCGGGCCCTGGAGAAGGAGGGCCTGGTCGCGGGGGTGGTCACCCGCGAGTTCAGCGACTCCGTCGCCCAGGGGGCCGTGATCGGCTCCGACCCCGAGCCCGGCACCGAGCGCGCCCCCGACTCGGCGGTCGCCCTGGTCGTCAGCAAGGGCTCCCCGATCGACGTCCCCGACGTGACCGGCGAGACCGTCCCCGACGCCACGGCCGCGCTCCAGGAGGCAGGGCTCACCGTCCGGGTCGCCCCCGAACGGATCAACTCCCCCGAGGCGGCCGGTTCGGTCGCCGCCCAGTCCCTCGCGGAGGGCAGCCGCGCCGCCGAGGGCGACACCGTCACCCTCACCGTCTCCAAGGGCCCCGCCCTGGTCGAGGTCCCCGACGTCACCGGCGAGACGACCGAGGACGCGCGGGCGGCCCTGGAGGAGGCGGGCTTCGAGGTGAAGCTGAAGAAGACCTTCCCGTTCCTCGGGGACACGGTCGCCGGCCAGTCCGTGGCGGGCGGCTCCACCGCCCCCGAGGGCTCCGTGATCACCCTCACGATCAAGGGACTGTAGACACCCATGCGCAACCCCGTCGGCGGCCACGTCCCCGTGGCCGGCGGTCTCGCCACGGTCGGTCTGGGCTACGCCCGCGAGCTGGGCGCCGAGACCGTGCAGGTCTTCGTCGCCAACCCGCGCGGCTGGGCCACCCCGGCCGGCAACCCGGCCCAGGACGAGCGGTTCCGCGCCGAGTGCGCGGAGGCGTCGCTCTCGGCCTGGGTCCACGCCCCGTACCTGATCAACTTCGGCTCGCACACCGAGGCCACCGCGGAGCGGTCGGTGGAGTCGCTGCGGCACTCGCTGCGCCGGGGCCGGGAGATCGGCGCGAAGGGCGTGGTGGTGCACACCGGCTCGGCGACCGGCGGCCGGCCGCGCGAGGTGGCGCTCGCCCAGGTGCGGGAGCGGCTGCTGCCGCTGCTCGACGAGCTGACGCACCCGGACGACCCGGACCTGCTCCTGGAGTCGACGGCCGGGCAGGGCTCCTCGCTCTGCTCGCGGACCTGGGACTTCGGCCCGTACTTCGACGTGCTCGACCGCCATCCCAAGCTGGGCGTCTGCCTGGACACCTGCCACGTGTTCGCCGCCGGGCACGACCTGACGGGCCCGTCCGGGGCGGCGCAGACGCTCGACCTGCTCGTGGAGACCGTCGGCGGGGGACGCCTGAAGCTCATCCACGCCAACGACTCGAAGGACGTCGTGGGCGCCCACAAGGACCGGCACGCGAACATCGGGGCCGGTCACATCGGCGAGGACGCCTTCCGGGAGCTGCTGCGCCATCCGGCGACGGAGGGGGTGCCGCTGGTCATCGAGACGCCCGGCGGCAAGGAGGGGCACCGGGCGGACGTGGACCTGCTGAAGAAGCTGCGTCCCTGAGGGACGCCCCCGGGGCGGCCCGCGGGGTCAGAGCTCGGGGCCGTCCCCGGGCTCCTCCTGGTACGAGTAGCGCTGCTCCCGCCACGGGTCGCCGAGGTTGTGGTAGCCGCGCTCCTCCCAGAAGCCCCGCCGGTCGGCGGCCATGTACTCCACGCCCCGGACCCACTTCGGGCCCTTCCAGGCGTACAGGTGGGGGACGACGAGCCGCAGCGGGAAGCCGTGCTCGGCGGTGAGCAGCTCCCCGTCCTTGTGGGTGGCGAAGATCGTGCGGTCCGAGGCGAAGTCGGCGAGCCGCATGTTGGCGCTGTAGCCGTACTCGGCCCAGACCATCACGTGGGTGACCCGGGGCGCGGGCGGGGCCAGCTCCAGGACCGTGCGGGCGGGGACGCCGCCCCATTCGGCCCCGAGCATGCTGAACTTCGTGACGCAGTGCAGATCGGCCACGACCGTGGAGAACGGGAGGGCCGAGAACTCCTCGTGGTTCCAGCAGCGCTTGTCGCCGTCGGCCGTCGCCCCGAAGACGCGGAACTCCCAGCGGTCCGGCTTGAACCTGGGGACGGGCCCGTAGTGGGTGACCGGCCAGCCGCGCTGGATCCGCTGTCCCGGCGGCAGATCCGCCGGAAGGCCCGGCGAACGATCCGGCCGATCCGCTTCCCGGTGTGCTCCGCTCTCCGGCTGACCCATGTCCTCCATGGTGACAGACCGCAAGGGGTGGTCATGACCAGGCGACCACCCCGGCACCCCTCATCGGGGCAACTCCCACTAAGCCTGTACTTACTGGACGCCCCCCATTCGGGGTGCGAGGATGCCGCCATCCTGCCCAGTCACGGCACGGGCACACAACGTGGAAGTGGAAGGAGCCTCTGCGATGCAGGGCGACCCCGAGGTCCTCGAATTCCTCAACGAGCAGCTGACCGGCGAACTCACCGCCATCAACCAGTACTGGCTGCACTACCGCATCCAGGACAACAAGGGGTGGACGAAGCTCGCCAAGTACACCCGTGAAGAGTCCATCGACGAGATGAAGCACGCGGACAAGCTGACCGAGCGCATCCTGATGCTCGACGGCCTGCCCAACTACCAGCGGCTCTTCCACGTGCGGGTCGGCCAGACCGTCACCGAGATGTTCCAGGCGGACCGCCAGGTCGAGGTAGAGGCGATCGACCGCCTCAGGCGCGGGATCGAGGTCATGCGCGCCAAGGGGGACATCACGTCCGCCAACCTCTTCGAGGAGATCCTCGCGGACGAGGAGCACCACATCGACTACCTGGACACGCAGCTGGAGCTGATCGAGTCCCTGGGCGAGGCGCTGTACATCTCGACGCTCATCGAGCAGCCGAGCTGAGTCCCGCCGGAGGTCAGGCGGCTTCCCCGAGCGCGGTGGCGGGGGCGACGGCGGTCTCGGCCGCCAGGGCGGGAACGCCCCGGTCCACCAGCTCGCGCCGGGGGCAGTTGCCGCGCCCGAGAATGGCCTGGATGCGACGGACACAGGAACCGCAGTCCGTCCCGGCCTTGCAGGCGGAGGCGATCTGGCGGGGCGTGTGGGCGCCCGCGTCCGCGTGCTCCTTGACCTGCTTCTCCGTGACACCGAAGCATGAGCAGACGTACACGCGGTTCACCTCCCGCCGAGATCGTTTAGGTTAACCTAACCTTACCCGGTGGGCCGGGGCCGTAAAAGACCCGAGAACGACGATGGGGCGCGGATCACAAGGATCCGCGCCCCGCCGTCGTAGGAAACCACTTACTGATCGCGGTACATCTCCGCCACCAGGAACGCCAGGTCGAGCGACTGGCTGCGGTTCAGGCGCGGGTCGCAGGCCGTCTCGTAGCGCTGGTGCAGGTCGTCGACGAAGATCTCGTCGCCGCCGCCCACGCACTCGGTGACGTCGTCACCGGTGAGCTCGACGTGGATGCCGCCAGGGTGGGTGCCCAGCTCCTTGTGGACCTCGAAGAAGCCCTTGACCTCGTCGAGGACGTCGTCGAAGCGGCGCGTCTTGTGGCCGGAGGCGGCCTCGAAGGTGTTGCCGTGCATCGGGTCGGTGACCCAGGCGACGACCGCGCCGGAGGCGGTGACCTTCTCGACCAGCTCGGGGAGCTTGTCGCGGACCTTGTCGGCGCCCATGCGGACGATGAAGGTCAGCCGGCCCGGCTCGCGGTCCGGGTCGAGGCGGTCGATGTACGTCAGGGCCTCGTCCACCGAGGTCGTCGGGCCCAGCTTGATGCCGATCGGGTTCGCGATCCGCGAGGCGAACTCGATGTGGGCGTGGTCGAGCTGGCGGGTGCGCTCGCCGATCCAGACCATGTGGCCGGAGGTGTCGTACAGCTTGCCGGTGCGCGAGTCCGTACGGGTCAGGGCGCCCTCGTAGTCGAGCAGCAGCGCCTCGTGGGAGGCGTAGAACTCGACGGCCTTGAACTCGGCCGGGTCGGTGCCGCAGGCCTTCATGAAGTTCAGGGCGTTGTCGATCTCGCGGGCGAGCGCCTCGTAGCGCTGGCCCGAGGGGGACGACTTCACGAAGTCCTGGTTCCAGGCGTGCACCTGGCGCAGGTCGGCGTAGCCGCCGGTGGTGAAGGCGCGCACCAGGTTGAGCGTGGAGGCGGAGGCGTTGTACATCCGCTTCAGGCGCTCGGGGTCCGGGACCCGGGCGGCCTCGGTGAAGTCGAAGCCGTTGACCGAGTCGCCGCGGTACGTCGGCAGGGTCACGCCGTCACGGGTCTCGGTCCCCTTGGAGCGGGGCTTGGAGTACTGCCCGGCGATGCGGCCGACCTTCACCACGGGCACGGAGGCCGCGTAGGTGAGGACGGCGCTCATCTGGAGCAGCGTCTTGAGCTTGGCCCTGATGTGGTCGGCGGACACGGCGTCGAAGGCCTCGGCGCAGTCGCCGCCCTGGAGCAGGAACGCCTCGCCACGGGCGACGGCTCCCATCCGGGCGCGCAGCTGGTCGCACTCGCCGGCGAAGACGAGCGGAGGATACGACTCGAGGTCCGCGATCACATCGCGCAGAGCCTCGGCATCGGGGTACTCGGGCTGCTGCGCCGCGGGCAGGTCTCGCCAGGTCGCCTCGGCGACGGCGTGGGAATCAGCGTTCACGGTCACACGGACAACATTACGGGGTTCTTCGTCCGGTCCTGTCCCACCGACCAGTGGCTGAGACGACTGCCCGGAATGTCGGCCGCTGGGCTTCATGCCGCCGCGCCGGGGTCCGGCTGGGTTACAGTGCTCGCATGTACGCGCCGCTGCACACGAACCACTGGTGGTGGACCGCTCTTCCGGCGGCCCACTGACTGCGCGTACACCGACACACGCGAAGGCCGCCCGAGGGGCGGCCTTTCCCGTACCCGGGGCCGTTCCTCTCCGCACACCACCGGAAGGAACGACGGACCCCATGGACCTCTCCCGTCTGCTCGACGACTCCTGCCCTCCCTTCGCCCTGCTGCGCAGGCGCACCCCGGGCCGCGACCACGACACCGTCGAGGTGCTGGTCGGCCGGGTCCACGAGGCCGAACGCCTCGCGGAGCTGCCGGTGGGCCCGCTGCCGACGCTCGCGCTCGTGCCCTTCCGGCAGATCCGGGAGCGGGGCTTCGACGTGCGCGACGACGGCACCCCGCTCTCCGTGCTCGTCGCCGACGAGGCGTACGAGCTGCCGCTCGCCGAGGCCCTGGCACAGCTCCCGGCGCACCACGTGCGGGTCGAGGGGGGCGGGTTCGACGTCTCCGACGAGGAGTACGCGCAGACCGTGCGGCGGGTGATCGACGAGGAGATCGGCTCCGGCGAGGGCGCGAACTTCGTGATCCGGCGCACCTACACCGGCGAGGTCCCGGGCTTCGGGCGCGCCGACGCGCTCGCCCTGTTCCGGCGGCTGCTCGCGGGCGAGCGGGGCGCGTACTGGACGTTCGTCGTGCACACCGGGGAGCGGACGCTGGTCGGGGCGAGCCCCGAGGTGCACGTGCGGATGGCGGGCGGGACGGTCGTGATGAACCCGATCAGCGGCACGTACCGCTACCCGGCCGGCGCCGCCCCCACCCCGGAGGACCTGCTCGCCTTCCTCGGCGACCGCAAGGAGACCGAGGAGCTGTCCATGGTGGTGGACGAGGAGCTGAAGATGATGTGCACGGTGGGCGACCGGGGCGGGGTGGTGGTCGGCCCGCGCCTGAAGGAGATGGCGCACCTCGCGCACACCGAGTACGAGCTGCGCGGCCGGTCCTCCCTGGACGTGCGGGAGGTGCTGCGGGAGACGATGTTCGCGGCGACCGTGACCGGGTCGCCGGTGCAGAACGCCTGCCGGGTGATCGAGCGCCACGAGGCCGGGGGCCGGGGTTACTACGCGGGGGCCCTCGCCCTGCTCGGCACGGACGGGACCGGCGCGCAGACGCTGGACTCCCCCATCCTGATCCGTACGGCCGACATCGCCGCCGACGGGCGGCTGCGGGTGCCGGTCGGCGCGACCCTGGTGCGGCACTCGGACCCGGCGGGCGAGGTGGCCGAGACCCACGCCAAGGCGGCCGGGATCCTCACCGCGCTCGGCGTGCGGGAGGGCCGGCCGGCGGCGGAGGGACCCGTCGTCCCCCGGCTGGCCGACGACCCCCGGGTGCGGGCCGCGCTCGACGCGCGCCGGGCGGACCTGGCGCCGTTCTGGCTGAAGATGCAGGTCCGTTCCGCCGAGCTGTCGGGGCACGCGCTCGTGGTGGACGCCGAGGACACCTTCACGGCGATGCTGGCGCACGTGCTGCGCTCCTCGGGTCTTGAGGTGTCGGTGCTGCGGTACGACGAGCCGGGGCTGCGGGAGCTGGCGCTCGCGCACGAGGGGCCGGTCGTCCTCGGCCCCGGGCCGGGCGACCCCTCGGACGCGGCCGACCCGAAGATGCGGTTCCTGCGCGGGCTGACCGCCGACCTGGTCCGCGACCACCGGCACGGGCCCGCCCGTCGCCCGACCACCGCCCCTCATCGAGGCCCTGCGGGCCGCCCCTGCTTGTTGGGGGTGTGCCTCGGGCACGAGCTGATCGCCGCCGAGCTGGGTCTGGAGATCGTCCGCAAGCGGGTGCCGTTCCAGGGCGCCCAGGTGCGGATCGACCTCTTCGGACAGGGGCGGACGGTCGGCTTCTACAACAGCTTCACGGCCCGCTGCGACGACCGGGCGGCCGAGGAGCTGGCGCTGCACCGGATCGAGGTGAGCCGCGACCCCGGGACGGGCGAGGTGCACGCGCTGCGCGGGCCCGGCTTCGCCGGGGTGCAGTTCCACCCCGAGTCGGTCCTGACGACGGAGGGCGCGGCGCTCACGGCCTCGCTCCTCGCGGGCGTGCTGGTCTGAGGGTCCGCGCGTCCCCGGGGCCCGGCAGCCGGGTCATCCGGTCCTGGGGACCAGGACGTTCTCGCTGCGCCGGCCCGCCGTGTAGTCGAGGACGTTGCGCAGGGTGGTGTCCACGATCTGGCCGACGGCGTCCGCGGTGTAGTACGCCTGGTGGGAGGTGACCACCACGTTCGGGAAGGTGACCAGGCGGGCCAGGGTGTCGTCCTCGACGACCTCCAGGGACTTGTCGAGGAAGAAGAGCCCGGCCTCCGCCTCGTACACGTCCAGGCCGACGCCGGTGAAGCGGCCGGCGCGCAGCTCGGTGACCAGGGCGTCGGTGTCGACGAGGCCGCCGCGGCTGGAGTTCACCAGGATGGCGTCGTCCTTCATCGCCTTGAGGGCGGTGGCGTCCACCACGTGCCGGGTGGCGGGGAGCAGCGGCACGTGGAGGCTGATCAGGTCCGACTCCGCGAAGAGCCGCTCCTTCTCCACGTACCGCATGCCGAGGTCGACGCAGGCCGGGTTCTCCGCCACGTCCCAGCCGAGGAGCTTCATGCCGAAGCCGTGGGCGATCCGGGTGAAGGCCTCCCCGATCTTGCCGGTGCCGAGGACGCCGGCGGTCCGCCCCCGCAGGTCGCGGCCCATCAGCCCGTCGAGCCGGAAGTCGAAGTCGCGGGTCCGGTTGGACGCGCGGACGATCCGGCGGTTGACGGCCATGGCGAGGGTCCAGGCGAACTCCGCGACCGAGTACGGCGAGTAGTACGAGACCCGGGCGACGGTGAGGCCCAGGCGCTCCGCGACCTCCAGGTCGATGTTGTTGAAGCCCGTGGAGCGCTGGGCGATCATCCGGGTGCCGCCGGCGGCGAGGATCTGCAGGACGCGGTGGTCCAGGACGGCGTTGACGCTGGTGGAGATGATCTCGTGGCCGGCCGCGATGAGGGCGGTGTCCTCGGTGAGGAAGACGTCCAGGCAGTGCACGTCGTGGTACCCCTCGAAGGCCCGCTCGATGAGGGGCCGCTCGTCCGCCTGCACGCCGAATGCCAGGATTTCCACGCATGCCCCTCGGTACGGTGACGGGCCGTGTGCCGGCGCCTGTCGTCCCGTCAGCCTGCCCCGTCGGCTTGTCCTGTCAGCGCGAATATACGGCCCTCACCCGGTCCCGGCCCGCCGGACGGGGCCACGGCCCGCCGGACGGCCTACGCGTCGTCGTCGAGGCCGCGCTCGATGGCGTACCGGACGAGCTCCACCCGGTTGTGCAGCTGGAGCTTGCCGAGGGTGTTCTGCACGTGGTTCTGCACCGTGCGGTGCGAGATGACCAGGCGCTCGGCGATCTGCTTGTAGCTGAGGCCCTTGGCGACGAGCCGCAGGACCTCGGTCTCGCGGTCGGTCAGCTGGGGGGCCTTCGGCTCGTCGCCGCCGGCGGCCGGTGCGGGCTCGGAGGCCAGCCGGCGGTACTCGCCGAGGACCAGTCCGGCCAGGCCGGGGGTGAAGACGGGGTCGCCGACGGCCGTGCGCCGCACCGCGTCGATCAGCTCCTCCGTACTGGCGGACTTGAGGAGGTAGCCGGTGGCGCCGGACTTGACCGCCTCCAGGACGTCGGCGTGCTCGCCGCTCGCGGAGAGGACGAGGACCCGCAGCTCCGGCCGGGCGCCGACCAGCTCCTTGCAGACCTGGACGCCGGGCTTGACCGGCAGGTTCAGGTCAAGCACGAGGACGTCGGGGGCGGCCGCCGCCGCGCGCCGCACCGCCTGCTCGCCGTCGCCCGCGGTGGCGACCACGTCGAAGCCCGCCTCCGCGAGGTCGCGGGCGACCGCGTCCCGCCACATCGGGTGGTCGTCCACGACCATCACTCTGATCGGCTGCTCGCTCACTGCTTCTCCGCCTTCCCCCGTGGGACCTTCAACTCGACTTCCGTGCCCTGTCCGGGGACCGAGACGACCTCGGCGCTGCCGCCCAGGTCCCGCAGCCTCCCCCGGATGGAGAGGGCGACGCCCATCCGGCCCTCGCCCTCCGCCTGCGCGAGGCGGCCCTCCGGGATGCCCGGTCCGTCGTCCCGGACGGTGACGATCACCTCGTCGGGCCAGTCCTCGATCAGGATCCAGGCGTGGGCTCCCTCGCCCGCGTGCACCCTCACATTGTCCAGGGCGGCGCCGACGGCCGCGGCCAGCTCGCGGGCGGCGGGCGGCGGCAGGAGGACCGGCGCGCCCGGCTCGGAGAGGGTGACCCGGGACCCGGCGCGCGGGGCGATCAGGGCGCGCAGGTCGACGGGGGCGGAGGCGTCGGCCTCGTCGTCCACCTCCACGACCCGGACCACGGCCCCTTCGGACTCGTCCTCGGAGACCAGGCTGGGCCGGGCGATCCCGCCCGCCACCAGGGTGCGCAGGGCCACCTCCTGCTCGCCCGCCATCCTGCCCAGTTCGGCGGCCTCGCCGCCGAGGGCGGTGCCGCGCCGCTGCACCATCGCGAGGACCTGGAGGACGCTGTCGTGGATGTCGCGGGCGAGCCGCTCCCGCTCCCGGGTGGCGGCCTCGATCTCCAGGGCGCGGGCGAGGGTGCGCTCGGAGGCGCGGGCGACCTCGACGACGTATCCGATGGCGATGGAGGCGACCCAGACCAGGATCACGTTGTGCACGGTGTCCCGGCTGGGGTGGCCGCGCTCGACGATGTTGGCGACGGCGACGAGGGAGGAGGCGAAGCCGGCCCAGCGCCAGCCGCCCTTGATGGCGAACGCGAGGACGGACCCCGCGGTCCATATGGAGGGCAGGGTGGGACCCTCGACCGTCTGGGCGTGGGCGTCGGCGAGCGGGGTGAGGAGGATGCCGGTGAGGGCGACGGTGAGGTCGGCGACGAGGAAGCGCCGGGTGCAGCCGGCCGCGTTCGCCACCTTGGGGAGGGTGGCGAGGGTCCAGACGCACATCACCGCCAAGTAGACGACGCCGATCCAGGGCCGCTCGTACCGGTCCCCGCTGGTGGCGAAGATCAGGACCGCGTAGCCCATGGTCAGGACGCGGTAGCCGGTCAGGGCCCGCCACAGCGGCTGCTCGACCGACATGCGTACGACGCGCTCGCGCTTGACCATCTCTCCCCCACCCCCGTCGCCCCCGGCGGGGCGGTTCTCCTTGCTCGCGCTCCTTGCTCGCGCCCGCGCTCCCGCGCGCTTTTACGCCCCCGACTCCTCGCGGGCGGCGATCTCCGCCTTCACGGCCTCCTTGGCCGCCTTCTCCGCCTCCGCGATCTGCCGCTTGGCGGCGGTGGCGTAGATGTCGACGTACTCCTGGCCGGACAGCTTCATGATCTCGTACATGACCTCGTCGGTCACCGAGCGGAGGATGAAGCGGTCCCCCTCCATCCCCTGGTAGCGGGTGAAGTCCAGCGGCTTGCCGATCCGGATCCCGGGGCGCATCAGCTTGGGGACGAGTTTGCCGGGCGGCTGGATCTTCTCGGTGTCGATCATGGCGACCGGGATCACGGGCGCGCCGGTGGCCAGGGCGACCCGGGCCAGGCCGCCGGGCTTGCCCCGGTAGAGGCGCCCGTCCGGCGAGCGGGTGCCCTCGGGGTAGATGCCGAAGAGGCCGCCGCCCTCGATGACCTCGATGCCGGCCCTGATGGCCGCCTCGCCGGCGCCCCGGGCGCCCGAGCGGTCCACCGGGAGCTGGCCGACGCCCTTGAAGAAGGCGGCGGTGAGCTTGCCCTTCACACCGGGGGTGGTGAAGTACTCGGCCTTGGCGATGAAGGTGACCTTGCGGTCGAGCACGGCCGGCAGGAAGAAGGAGTCCGAGAAGGACAGGTGGTTGCTCGCCAGGATGGCGGGCCCGTCGGCGGGAACGTTCTCCAGACCCTCCACCCAGGGCCGGAAGGCGAGCTTCAGGGACCCGCCGAGGGAGAACTTCATTGCGCCGTAGATCAACTCGCCATGCCTTCCGTGTGCTGTCGGGCCCCGACTTTATCCCGTACCGGCGTACGCCCCCCGCTACGGCCCTGGTCGGTGTCGGTCCGGTCGCGTACGGTGAAGTCCCTTCCCCATTTTTCCGTCGCTTCGGCGCACCGGAGGCGCACCCAGGGCGCATCCGGGGACGCGTCCGGTGGCGAACGCGAAGCCGAGCGAACAGGAGACCTTGGTGCCGGTCCTTCCCGGAGCCGAGCCGTACCGCCATGAGGGCGGAGAGGTCGGCGTCCTCCTCTGTCACGGATTCACCGGTTCCCCGCAGTCGATGCGGCCGTGGGCCGAGTACCTGGCCGAGCACGGCCTGTCGGTGTCGGTGCCGCTCCTGCCGGGACACGGCACCCGCTGGCAGGACATGCGGATCACCACCTGGCACGACTGGTACGCCGAGGTGGACCGGGCGCTGCGCGAGCTGCGGGAGCGGTGCTCGACCGTCTTCGTCTTCGGCCTCTCCATGGGCGGGGCGCTCGCGCTGCGGCTCGCCGCCCGGCACGGGGACGCGGTGCGGGGCCTCGTCCTGGTCAACCCGGGGAACAAGGTGCACGGCGTGGCCGCGCACGCGCTGCCGGTCGTCCGGCACCTGGTCCCCACCACGAAGGGCGTGGCCAACGACATCGCCAAGGAGGGCGTGACGGAGGTCGGCTACGACCGGGTGCCGCTGCACGCGGCGTACTCGCTGCGTCAGTTCTTCCGTACGGTGGACGGGGAGCTGCCGCAGGTCACGCAGCCGCTGGTGCTGCTGCACAGCCCCCGGGACCACGTGGTGCCGCCGGCCGACTCGGCCAGGATCCTGAGCCGGGTCTCCTCGACGGACGTCCGGGAGGTCCTGCTGGAACAGAGCTACCACGTGGCGACGTTGGACCATGACGCGGAGCGGATCTTCGACGAGAGCCGGGCCTTCGTCGAGCGTCTCGCCCCGGAACGGGTCGGCGGGAAGGGGAGCAGGAGCGGTGGCTGAGCAGCAGGACGGCGGAGACCGGGATCCGCAGCCCATCGACGAGGAGGCGGCCTGGGCCGCGATCGTCGCGGGGTACGGCGAGGAGCCCGCGGACCCTCCGGGGACGAAGCCGTTCCGGCCGATCGAGAACCTGTCCCTGCCGGAGCCGGAGGACGGGGACGGTTCCGCCCTCGGGGGCGCGCCCGCTCCGAAGCCGGCCGGGAAGCCGGACGCGGTCTGGAAGCCGAGGACGGCCGGGAGGCCGGAGGCGGAGGACGGACCGGGGGGCGACGGCCCCGCGTCCGGTGCGTCCGGGGGCGACGGGCCCGCGACCGGTGCGTCCGCGACCGGCGGGTCCGCGACCGGCGGGGAGCCGGGGGCGGCGGGGAGGGCCGGGGCCGACGAGGAACCGGAGTCGGACGGGACCGGCACCGGTCCGGAGAAGCCGGTGCTCGGCGGCTCGATCGTGTTCGCGCCCGGGGTGCGGCCCGCCGGTCCCCGGGACTACTCCCCCGCCGAGCCGGAGGACGGCCCGGCGGGCTCCGACGGCTCCGACGAGGGCCACTTCGTGCCGCCGGAGCCGCCCCCGCTGCCGGAGGCGGACGCGGCGGCCAAGTTCGCCTGGCTCGGTGTGATCGGCGGCCCGGTGCTGCTGCTCGTGGCCGTCCTGCTCCAGTGGGACATGACCTGGTGGCTGACGACGCTCTGCGTGGGCGGCTTCCTGGGCGGCTTCGCGACCCTGGTCGCCCGCATGAAGCACGACGACGAGGACGACGACGGCTTCGACGACCCGGGCCGCGGGGCGGTCGTCTAGGAACTCCCCGGGTCCTGCGCGGCGGGCACCGTCACAGGTCGGGCGCGGCGGGCACCCGGACCGCCGCGAGGACCGGCAGGTGGTCCGTGGCGGCCCTCAGGTCGGCGGGGTCCAGGTCCTCCGGGACCCCGCAGCCGAGGAACTCGACGCCGGGGGTGGCCAGGACCGCGTCGATCCGCTGGTGGGGGTCCTCGGGGGTCGAGGTGTACTCGCCGCCCCACGGGCTGACGGCCCAGCCGTCCCGGAGCTCCCCGGTCAGCCGGGTGAAGGCGGGGCCGCCGGGCCGTTCGTTGAGGTCACCGGCGACGAGGACGTGCGGGGTGCCGAGGGCGGCGACCCGGTCGAGGACCATGCCGGCCTGGGCGTACCGCTCGTCCTTCCGCAGACTCAGGTGGCAGCTGATCAGGCCGACCCGGGCCCCGGCGAAGCGGACGACCGCCGTCGCCAGGCCCCGGCGGTGCAGGCCCGGGGTGAGCGGGAGCAGCACGTCCTCGGTGCGTTCGACGGTGGCCCGCAGGGAGCAGAGCAGCAGCGGGCCCGCGGCGGTGGCGCCGCCGCTCAGGACGACGAGGTCGCTCTTGGCGGCGAGACGGGCGGCGTGCTTGCGCCAGCGGAAGAAGCGCGGGGCCTCCTGGACGAAGACGACGTCCGGGGCGCAGGCCCGGACGACCCGGGCGAGGGCGTCCTCGTCGTCGCGCATCGAGCGGACGTTGTAGCTCAGGACCCGGAGGACGGCCGAACCGTCTTCCTCGGTGCGGGAGTTGGGCAGGTCGGTGATCGCCATGGGGATCAACATACGACGACCGCCCGCCGGGTCCGGGGGGACGCGGCGGGCGGTCGTCGTACGGCTCCGCGCGGATGCTTCCGTACGGGTCAGCCCTGGCGGGCCAGGTCCGCGGCGCCGACCAGGCCGGCCTTGTTGCCGAGCTGGGCGGCGAGGACCTGGGCGTGCGGACGCCACTGGCCGCCGATCAGCCAGCGGCGGAAGGACTTGCGGATCGGGTCGAGGACGAGGTCGCCCTCGTCCGAGACGCCGCCGCCGACGATGAACGCCGAGGGGTCGAAGAGCGAGGCCAGGTCGGCGAGGCCGGCGCCGGCCCAGCGCGCCAGCTCCCGGAAGGAGTCGACGGCGACCGGGTCGCCGGCGCGGGCGGCCTGGCTGACGTGCCGGCCCTCGATGCCCTCGGGGGTGCCGTCGCCGAGGCTCAGCAGGACCTCGGCGTTCTCCGGGGTGGCGTTGGCGCGCTGCCGGGCGTACCGGACGAGGGCGCGGCCGGAGGCGTACTGCTCCCAGCAGCCCTGACTGCCGCAGCCGCAGAGCAGGCCGTCGGGGACGACCCGGATGTGGCCGAATTCGGCGGCCACGCCGAAGCGGCCGCGGCGCAGCTTGTTGCCGATGATGATGCCGCCGCCGAGGCCGGTGCCGAGGGTGATGCAGATGACGTCCTCGTGGCCCTGTCCCGCGCCGAAGCGGTACTCGCCCCAGGCCGCGGCGTTGGCGTCGTTCTCCACGACGACGGGCAGGCCGACGCGCTGCTCGACCTTGTCCTTGAGCGGCTCGTGCCGCCAGTCGATGTTGGGCGC
The DNA here is from genome assembly GCA_000716465.1 of Streptomyces bikiniensis. Taxonomy (GTDB): domain Bacteria; phylum Actinomycetota; class Actinomycetes; order Streptomycetales; family Streptomycetaceae; genus Streptomyces; species Streptomyces bikiniensis. Next base: position 139,172 of record JNWL01000001.1, on the reverse strand, counting down.
GAAGAGGACGGTGGCGCGCTTGTCGTCGACGTAGCCGGCGGCACCGATGCCCACGGCCTCGATCGCGTGGCCCTTGCCGGCCTGGGAGACCGCCGTGCTGATCGCGTCGACGATGCCCTCGGGGGTCGGCGGGGTGGGCACCTTGTGGGTGTCGAGGATGCTGCCCTCCTCGTCGACCACGCCGGCCGCGATCTTCGTGCCGCCGATGTCGACGCCGATGGTGAGTCCCATGTGTCCCTCAGTTTTCGGTCGAGCCCCGCTAGGGCCCACCGTACCCGAGGGGGAGGGGCGTCCTGATCAATCCAGGTCGATGTGCTGGCCGGTTCCGGGCCCTTCGCCGTCCTCGCGGGGCGGCTTCGGGGGCTCTTCGGCGGGGGCGTCCTTCCGGGTCCAGCGGGTCTCGTGGCCCTCGACGGCGGAGCGGTAGGCGGCGAGGAGTTCCCCGCCGGCGGCGGCGAGGTGGTCGAAGACCTGCGGGTTGCGCTCGACCACGGGCTCGACGGCGGCCTTCGCCTGCTGGACGAGCTGCTGGACGGTCCGCGCGGCCTGCCCCGCGAGGAGCGGGTTCCCGAAGCCCTCGGAGACCTTGCCCGCGACGGCGTCGAAGAGCTTGCGGAACTCCTCGGCGGCCGAGCCCGGCCCGGCCCCGCGCTCGGCCCTGCGGCGGGCCTTCTCCGCCTCCAGGTCCTCGGCGCACGCCCTGGCCCAGGCGTCCGGATCGCTCATGGCGCACTCCTCAGTCGGCTGTACTTCGACGGTACACGGGCGTCACGGCGTACGGGGCCAGAGGCCGGGGTCGGGGGTGAAGCGGACGCGGAGGTCGCCGTCCACGAGGCCGGCGCCGGTGACGGTGCAGCGGCGGAGGGCGCCGGGCAGGGGGAGGTTGCGGCGGAACGGCCCCGCGGTCAGGAGCAGCTCGTCGCCGCGCCGGACGAGGGAGAGCTCCTCCTTGGCGGCGCCGGGCAGGGGGACGTGCCAGACCAGGACGCCGTCCTCCTCGCGCCGGTCCTCGACGGCCCACTCGGGCACGGGTACGGACGCGGACGCGGCGCCGGCCCGGGCGGGGGCGAGGAGGGCGAGGTCGTCGGCGCCGCGCGGGGCCCGGCCGAGGTGCGGGAGCTCGTGGAGCACGTCGCCCGCGCCGGTACGGAGCTCCGCCAGGTGCCGGTGCTGCTCGGCGGTCAGTCCGGCGAGCCAGGGGTCCCCGGAGCCGGCGGGCAGGAGGCGGTTGGCGACGACGGCGTCGAGGGAGAGGCGGTGGAGGGCGAGGCCGAGGCGGGCGGTGCGCAGGGCGCGGGTGGCGGCGGGCCCGGGTTCGAGGACGAGCCGGACGGTGGTGGCGGGGGCCTCCACGACGGCCTGGACGGCGGCGAGTTCGGCCTCCCAGCGGGCGGTGGTCCCGTACAGCCACTGCGCGGGCATGGGGACCCCGGCGAGCTGGGCGAGCATCGGGCGCAGGGCGCGGGCGGCCTGCCGCTCCGGGGGCAGGAGCCGGTGCAGGTAGCGGCGGAGCTGTTCGGGCAGGGCGAGGAGGGCGAGGGCCTCGGGGAGCGGGGGCAGGTCCACGACGGCGAGTTCGTGGTCGCCGGCGGCGGCCTCGCGCAGGGCGCGCAGCAGGGCGAAGGGGCGGCTGCCGGGCAGCTCGGTCAGCTCGGCGTCCTCGAAGGGCGCGGCGCCGAGCAGGTCGAGGGCGGTGCCGGAGCGGGCCTGGAGGGCGAGGAACTCGCGGCGGAAGTCGGCGGCGGGCTCGGGCCGCAGCACCCGGAGGTTCCCGTCGCCCGGCAGCCCTCCGGCGGCCTCGGCGCCCTCGGTGCTCTCGGTGTCCTCCGCGTCCTCGGAGACGAGCAGCACCCGCCGCCCGGCCCGCGCCTCGGCGAGGGCGGTCGCGGCGGCGACGGTGGTGCGCCCGGCGCCGCCGAGGCCGGTGACAAGGATGATCCGCATGCGGAGGACGCTACCCGCCTCCGGCGGGGGCGGGTCCGGGACCCCCGGGACGGGACTCTCACGGGACGCGACCGGGGACCGGGCCCGACGGTCCCGGAACCGAGGGCGCACCGGCCCCGGGCACCGAAACGCACCGCGTCGGCCCGGCAGCCGGGCCCGTCCGGAACCGGAAGACCGTGTCCCCGGGCCGACGGAGGTCCGGTCCGGCGGGGCTCGGCCCCGAGCCGGAGGCGGCATCCGTCCGGACGCGGGGACGGCACCCGCCCTCGCCCCGGCCGGGCTCCGCCCCTGCGCCGACGGCACACCCGGCGCGGGTCCGGCCCGGCGCGGAGACCCGCCCGACGCGGAGACCCCCCGATGCGGGGCCCGTCGGGCATGAGGCCCGCCCGGCACGGAGCCCCCCGATGCGGGACCCGTCCGGCATGAGGCCCGCCCGGCACGGAGCCCCCCGATGCGGGACCCGTCCGACATGAGGCCCGTCCGGCACGGAGAACCACCCGATGCGGGGCCTGTTCGACATGGGGCCCGCCCGGCACGGGGCCCGTCCGGGGGCCGTGCCCCCGGAGCCCCACCCGCCCCGCCGCGCAGCGCCTACGCGCCGGATTCCACGCGCTTCTTCAGGCCCGCCAGGGCGCGGTCGATGATGACCTTCTCGGCCTTGCGCTTGATCATGCCGAGCATGGGGATCTTGACGTCGACGGTGAGCTGGTAGGTGACCTCGGTGCGCCTGCCGCCGTCGAGCGGGATCAGGCGGTAGGAGCCGTCGAGGGAGCGGAGCATCTGGGACTTGACCAGGGTCCAGCTGACCTCGTCGGCGCCGGTCCAGGTGTACGCCAGGGTGTGGTCGTCCTTGATCGCGCCCGCGTCGAGGAGCAGCCGGACCCTCTCCGCGCGGCCGGCGGCGTCCTTCTCCAGGACCTCGGCCTCCTTCACCTCGCCCGTCCACTCGGGGTAGCGGGCGAAGTCGGCGATCACGCCCATGACGTCGGCCGGCGCCGCCTCGACGGTGATGCTCGAGCTGGTGTGTTCGGCCATCGCGGTGGCTCCTCCACTGTGCGGTCCGGCGGAAGTCAAGGGGGCACAGACGTGCCGACGGCAGGCTATCGCGCCCCGGCCCCGGCCCCGTACGGCAAGGCCCGGGATCACCACTCCAGGGCGAAGGGCCTGCCCGTCGAGGCGAAGTGCCCGACGTTGACGCACTCGGTCGCGCCGATCCGCATCCGCCGGGCCAGCGGCTGGTGGACGTGGCCGAAGAGCGCGTAGCGCGGCCGGGTGCGCCGGATCGCGTCCAGCAGGGCCCGGCTGCCGCGCTCGAAGCGGCGGGCCACCGTGTCGTAGGTCAGGTCCGGCACCTCCGGCGGGATGTGGGAGCAGAGGACGTCGACCTCGCCGAGCCCCTCGACCTTCGCCGCGTACTCCTCGTCGGAGATCTCGTACGGCGTGCGCATCGGGGTGCGCAGGCCGCCGCCGACGAAGCCGAAGACGAGTCCGCCGAGCTCGACGCGCTCCCCGTCGAGGACGGTCGTCCCGGGCCGGGCGAACTCCGGCCAGAAGCGGGGGATGTCCACGTTCCCGTAGGTGGCGTACGTGGGGGTGGGGAAGGCGGCGAAGAGTTCGGCGTACTGGCGGCGCACGGCGGCCTCGATGGCGGTGGTGCGGTCGATGCCCAGCTCGGCCCAGAGGCGGCGGGCCAGGTCGCGGGCCTCGTCGAAGCGGCGGGCGGTGCGCAGCCCGACGATCAGGTGGGCGTTCTCGGTGCCGAAGAGGTCGGGGAAGATGCCCCGGCTGTGGTCGGCGTAGTCGAGGAAGAGGACCAGGTCCCCGAGGCATATCAGGGCGTCGGCGCCCTCCCCCGCCCGGGCGAGGTCTCCGGCGTTGCCGTGCACGTCACTGACCACATGGACTCGCATGGGGCCACCTTAGGGGGCGCCCCGGGGTCCGGTCCGGGAATCGGTCCCCGGACCGGCTCCCAACCCCCCTACCTGCGGTTACTTCCGCGTCGGGAAACGGGTGGACTACTGTTCACGGAGCACCGCCATGCGTGTGTGATGCACGGAACATCTGGCCGGGACCCCCTATCGGGAACCATGTACTGATGGGTAACGTCCGGGCGGTCCAGTCGTGCTCACCCCCACTGAGCACCTGACCGAACATGGACCGACCGGTGCATCACACAGAGCCGTGGCGCCGGCGCCCGATGAGGAGCAGCAGTCTTGCGCGAGTTCAGCCTTCCGGCCCTGTACGAGGTCCCCACGGACGGCAACCTGACGGATCTCATCCGCCGCAACGCCTCCCAGCACCCAGACGTCGCCGTGATGGGGCGCAAGGTCGACGGCGTCTGGACGGACGTCACCGCCACCGCGTTCCTCGCCGAGGTCCGCGGGGCCGCCAAGGGCCTGATCGCCGCGGGGGTGGAGCCGGGCGACCGGGTCGCGCTGCTCTCCCGCACGCGCTACGAGTGGGTGCTCCTCGACTTCGCGATCTGGAGCGCGGGCGGCGTGACCGTGCCGGTGTACGAGACCAGCTCGCCGGAGCAGATCCAGTGGATCCTGGGCGACTCGGGCGCGAGCGCCGTCCTGGTGGAGAGCGCGGCGCACGAGGAGTCGGTGGCCTCGGTGCGGGCGGAGCTGCCGGAGCTGAAGAACGTGTGGCGGATCGAGGGCGACGCCGTCGCGCGCCTCACCGCCGAGGGCGCCGGGGTCTCCGACGAGCTGCTCGACGCGCGCATGTCGGCGGCGAACGCGGACGACCCGGCGACGATCGTCTACACCTCGGGCACCACGGGCCGCCCCAAGGGCTGCGTCCTGACCCACCGGGCCTTCTTCGCCGAGTGCGGCAACGTGGTGGAGCGCCTGAAGCCCCTCTTCCGTACCGGCGAGTGCTCGGTCCTGCTGTTCCTGCCGGCCGCGCACGTCTTCGGGCGGCTCGTCGAGGTGGCGTCCGTGATGGCGCCGATCCGGCTGGGCTGCGTCCCGGACATCAAGAACCTCACGGACGAGCTGGCCTCGTTCCGGCCGACGCTGATCCTGGGCGTGCCCCGGGTCTTCGAGAAGGTCTACAACGCGGCGCGGGCGAAGGCGCAGGCCGACGGCAAGGGCAAGATCTTCGACCGGGCCGCGCAGACGGCCATCGCGTACAGCCGGGCGCTCGGCACCCCGCAGGGCCCGTCCTTCGGCCTGCGGCTGAAGCACAAGGTCTTCGACAAGCTGGTCTACGGCAAGCTGCGGGCGGTCCTCGGCGGGCGCGGCGAGCACGCGATCTCGGGCGGCGCGCCGCTGGGCGAGCGGCTGGGCCACTTCTTCCGGGGCATCGGCTTCACCGTCCTGGAGGGGTACGGCCTGACGGAGTCGTGCGCGGCGACCGCGTTCAACCCGTGGGACCGGCAGAAGATCGGCACGGTCGGGCAGCCGCTGCCGGGCTCGGTGGTGCGGATCGCCGACGACGGCGAGGTGCTGCTGCACGGTGAGCACATCTTCTCGCGGTACTGGAACAACGAGGCGGCGACGGCCGAGGCGCTCGCGGACGGCTGGTTCCACACGGGCGACATCGGCACGCTCGACGAGGACGGCTACCTGGCGATCACCGGCCGGAAGAAGGAGATCCTGGTGACGGCGGGCGGCAAGAACGTCGCCCCGGCGGTCATCGAGGACCGGATCCGGGCGCACGCGCTGGTCGCGGAGTGCATGGTGGTCGGCGACGGGCGTCCGTTCGTGGGCGCGCTCGTCACCCTGGACGAGGAGTTCCTCGGCCGCTGGGCGTCCGAGCACGGCAAGCCGGCCGGTGCGACGGCGGCGTCCCTGCGCGACGACCCGGAGCTCCTGGCGGAGGTCCAGCGGGCGGTCGACGACGGCAACGCCGCGGTGTCCAAGGCGGAGTCGGTCCGCAGGTTCCGTGTGCTGCCCGCCCAGTTCACGGAGGAGGCGGGGCACATCACCCCGTCCCTGAAGCTGAAGCGGAACGTGGTGGCGAAGGACTTCGCGGACGAGATCGAGGCGATCTACCGGGGCTGAGCCCGGAGCACGCGTACGTGAGGAGGGCCCCGGGCGATCGACCCGGGGCCCTCCTCACGTCCGTACCGCTCAGAGCAGTTCGCGCAGCCGTTCCGCGAGGAGGTCCCAGCGCCACTTCTCCTCCACCCAGGCCCGGCCCCGCTCGCCCATGCGGGCGCGGAGTCCGGGGTCGAGGAGGAGGGTGGCGACGCGGTCGGCGGTCTCCTCGGGGGATTCTCCGCGCACGACCCAGCCGGTCTCGCCGTCGAGGACGGCGTCGGGGGCGCCGCCGGAGTCGCCGGCGACGACGGGCAGTCCGGTGGCGGAGGCCTCCAGGTAGACGATGCCGAGGCCCTCGACGTCGAGGCCGCCGCGCCGGGTGCGGCAGGGCATGGCGAAGACGTCGCCGGCCCCGTAGTGGGCGGGCAGTTCGGCCCAGGGGACGGCGCCGGTGAAGCGTACGGATCCGGCCACGCCCGTCTCGGCGGCCAGGCGCCGCAGGTCCTTCTCGTACGGGCCGCCGCCGACGATCAGGAGGACGGCGTCCGGGACCCGGCGCAGGATGCCCGGCAGGGCCCTGATCAGGGTGTCCTGGCCCTTGCGCGGGACGAGCCGGGAGACGCAGACGACGACGGGGCGGTCGCTGAGCCCGAGGCGGGCGCGGACCTCGTCGCCGCCGGAGCCGGGGTGGAAGGTCTTCTCGTCCACGCCGGGCGGGAGCTGGACCATCCGGTCGGCGGCGGCGGGCGTGAGGGCCGAGGCGATCCGGGAGCGGGTGTACTCGCCGAGGTAGGTGATCGTGTCGGTGCCCTCGCCGATGCGGCGCAGCAGCTGCCGGGCGGCGGGCAGCTGGGCCCAGCCCGCCTCGTGGCCGTGGGTGGTGGCGACCAGGCGCCGGGCGCCGGCCCGGCGCAGGGCGGGGGCCGTCAGGCCGAGCGGGGCCGCGGCGCCGAACCACACGGACTCACAGCCGTGTTCGCGCAGCAGCGCGGTGGCGCGGGCGGTGACCCGGGGGGTGGGCAGCAGCATGGTGGTGCGGTCCCGGACGACGGTGAAGGGCTGTTCGGCGTCGAACGCGGCCGTCGCCTCGGCCCCTTCGCGGCCGCGCTTCCAGGTGGAGGCGTAGACCACGACCCGTTCGGGGTCCAGGCGGAGGGCCATGTTGTGCAGGAAGGCCTGGATTCCCCCGGGACGCGGCGGGAAGTCGTTGGTTACGATCAGGGTCTTGTGCATCGTGGCCGACAGTACGCGATCGCACCCCCAGCCCGGCACCACCACTCCCCCGCGCGAGCGGGCCGACCCGACGAGGACGAGTCACGTGACGACGGGCGCGGCGGGGAAGGGATCACGCGCGGGCCTGTGGCTCCCGGTCGGCCTCTGGGGGCTCACCCGGGTCCTCCTCCTGCTCTGCGTGTTCGACGTCGTGGAGGTGCCGGGGCCGGACATCGCGTACGACGTCGAGAACATCTACCGGGGCTGGTACGAGGTGCTGCGGGACGGCACGTACCCGCGGGACGACGTCACCTGGCAGTACCCGCCGGCGGCGGCGTTCGTGATGCTCGCCCCCGACCTGCTGCCGTTCCTCGGCTACGCGGCCGCCTTCTTCGTCCTCGCCCTGCTCTGCGACGCGCTGGTCTTCGGCCTCCTCCTGCACACCGGCCGCCGGGCGGGCCGGACCTCCCGGGGCGCCTGGATCTGGCTGGCGGGCGTCGCGCTGCTCGGCCCGACCGCGTACGCCCGGTACGACGTGATGGTGACCGCCGTCGCGGTGGCGGGGCTCCTCGCGGCCGGTCGCGGCCCCCGGGTGCTGGGCGCGCTCGCCGGTTTCGGGGCGGTCCTGAAGGTGTGGCCGGCGCTGGTGCTCGTGGGCACCCCGAAGGGGCGGGCGACGTTCCGCTCCTGGTCGGCGGCGGCGGGCGCGGCGGCCGGGGTGCTGCTGCTGTGCGTGCTGTGGAAGCCGGGGGCGCTCTCCTTCCTCACCTTCCAGCGGGACCGGGGCACCGAGGTGGAGTCCCTGGGCGCGACGGTCTTCCACGTGCTGCGGCACTTCGGCTGGGAGGGCGAGGTGCGGATGAACTACGGCTCGATGGAGTTCCTCGGCCCCTACGTGTCCGCGGTGTCGGCGGCCGCGATGGCGGTGACGGTCGGCGCCTTCGGCTGGCTGCTGCTGTGGCGGATCAGGGCGCGCCGGTTCGTCTCCTCGACGGTGGCGGACGCGGCCTTCGTGGCGGTGCTGCTCTTCACGCTGACGAGCCGGGTGCTCTCCCCGCAGTACATGCTGTGGCTGATCGGCCTGGCGGCGGTGTGCCTGGCCTTCCGGTCGAGCCGGATGGAGCGGCCCGCGCACCTGGTGGTCTGGGCGACGGCGGTGACGCAGTTCGAGTTCCCGGTGTGGTTCTGGCACGTGACGCGGAGCGATCCGCTGGGCATGGCGGTGCTCTTCACCCGCAACGGCCTGCTGCTCGCCGCCGCCGTCCTGGCCTGCCGGATCCTGTGGCGGCAGACGGTCACGGAGCCGCGCCTCACCACCGCGCCCGTTCCCGCGCAGACCTCCCGCCCGGACCTCGAGGGGGCCCTGCCGGGCCCGTCCCGCCCGTCCCGCTCGGCCCGCTGAGAAAGGGCGCCCTCTCCCCTCCGCTCCCGATCCGCCGGACAGGTCCTATCCGAGCTGCTCCGCCACGTACGTCCGCCAGGACTCGGTGAACTCCTCCGGGGTGGTGTCCAGGACGTCGTGGAGGGCGTTCTCCACCGCGCCCTCCCGGCCCGGGTGCGCGCCCACCGCCCGGTAGAACGCGGTCAGCCTCTCCTCGCCCCAGCGCTCCGCGACCATCTCGCAGGCCAGCCAGCCGCCCTCGTAGGCCCGCGCCAGGGCCTCCGCGTCCCCGCCGAAGGCGAAGTCGGCGTCCTCCGGGAGGCGGACGGGCGGCTCGCCGCCCTGGACGGCGCGGCGCAGTTCGGGGGCGGCCTGGGCGGGGGTGCGGTCGGCGTCCCGGTAGGCGACCCAGTCCGCGAAGCCCTCGGAGAGCCAGACCGGGGTCGACGGGGTGGTGTGGGCGCGGGTGGCGACGTGGACGGTCTCGTGGGTGAGGACGAGCTGCCGGCCGAAGTCCCCGAGGACGCCGTACGCGTCGGGGTTGACGATCACCCGGTCGGCGGACGCGTCCTTCCCGCCCCTGCTCTCGCCCGTGGTGACGGCTGCTATCCCCCGGTAGGAGTCCCCCGGCGCCCCGAGGAGCTGTCCCATGGCGTCCAGGGAGCCGGGGACGAGGACGACCACCCGGCGGGCCCAGTCCTCGGGCCAGGCCCCGGCGACGGCGGGGACCGCCCGGTCGGCCGCCGCAGCGATCTCCCGGAGCCGCGCCCGGTCCCGGCCGGTGCCGAGGACCAGCGAGCGGGTGCCGTGGACGGCCGTGACGTCGCCCTGCTCCCACAGCTGCCGGGGCGCGCCCTCGGCGGGCCGCTCGCCGGTCACGTACCAGCGCCCGTTCCGCTCGGTGAGGTCCAGGACGCGGGCACCGGTGACGGGCCGCCGGTCGTGGCCCCTGAGCCGGTGGCCCAGCTCGGCGCGGGCGGTGACCCGGTCGGGGGCGGTCCGCTCGACGCCGGTGACCCGGTACGACCACCCGTCGAGCGGCACCGCGGCGAGCCGGCGGTAGACGGTGAGGGCGGTCGGCGCGTACGCGGGGTCGAGGGCGGCGCGATAGCCCTGTTCGTCGCGGGCGAGGAGGGCCGCGGCGTGTGCGTCGAGGAGCGCCTGGATCTCCCGGGAGGCCGTGCGGACGGGCCCGGTCTCCGCGCAGCCGACGAGGCCCGTCAGGGCGAGCAGCAGGGCCAGCAGGCAGAAGACCGCCGGCCGTCGCGCTCCGTACCCCTGACCCGCCACGCCTCCGATCGTACGATCCGAACGGCGGGGGCGGCTCCCGAGCCGTCCGGCTCAGCCCCGGCTCGCCGCCGCGGCCCGGCTCGGGTCCGGTTCAGACCCGCGTCACCGTCACGTGCGACATCATGTTCACCGGGTCGTAGCGGACCCTGGCGCCCGGGTAGGGGGCGTGGATGACCTGGCCGTTGCCGACGTAGATCGCCACGTGGCTGGCGTCGCTCCGGTACGTGACCAGGTCCCCCGGCTGCGCCTGCGAGAGCGGCACCTGCCGGCCCGCGTGCCGCTGGGCGGCGGAGGTGCGCGGCAGGCTGATCCCGGCCTGGCGGTAGGACCAGACCATCAGGCCGGAGCAGTCGAAGGCGGAGGGCCCGGTCGCCCCCCACACGTACGGCCTGCCGACCGCGCCCCGGGCGGCGGCCACGGCGGCGGCGACCCGCGAGGAGACCGGCCCGGCGTCGGCGGCGGACATCGCCTCCCCGGCCCCGGCGGCGGCACCCCCGGCGCGGGCGTCCTCGCGGCCGCCGGTGCGGGAGGCGCGCTCCTCGAAGTCGGCGCGCTCCTCGGCGGTGAGGGAGGCGAGCACCCGGCGGGCCTCGGCGAGCTTCCGCTCGACGGTGCGCTTGTGGCGGGCGACCTCGGTCCGGCTGCGCTCCAGTTCGGCCAGGGCCGTGCGGGCCTCGCTCCGCTGCTGGCCCAACCGGCGCTGTTCCCGCTGGAGTTCGCCGAGCGCGGCGCTCTGCCGGGCGGTGAGCCGGTCGAGGGCGGAGGCGCGTTCGAGGTAGCTGTCGGGGTCGGAGGAGAGCAGCAGGGCGAGGGCGGGGTCGATGCCGCCGGAGCGGTACTGGGCCCCGGCGACCGAACCGAGGACGCCCCGCATGCGGTTGACGCGCTCCTGGCCGCGGGCGAGGCCGTCGCGGGCCCGGGCGACCGTGCGGCGCAGCGCGTCCGCCTTCTCGTCCGCCTCGTTGTAGCTCTCCGTGGCCCGCTCGGCCTCCTCGAAGAGGCGGTCGACCGTGGTCCGGGCGGCCCCGGTGCCGGCCCCGGGGTCGGCGTTCGCGGGGACGGCCCCGAGGGACGCCGCCGCGGTGGCCGCGGCGGCGGCGGTGAGGACGGTGACCCGGGCGGGTCGGCGGTGGGACGCCACGGATCGCGCTCCGTTCGGCTCGACGCAGACTGGCGCGGCAGACAGTAGCCGCTGATCACTCTCCGTCCAACGAAGGCGCCGGGCACGCACAGTGACGCCCCGCCGGAGAACACAGGTCACCGGCGGGGCGTCGCGTCAGTGCGCGTCGCGGCGAACCACCCGTTCGGGCGGCATGCCGCGGCGGTTCGCGGGGGTCAGCCGCCGATGCGGACGCCGAACTGGAACGTGCCCATGTAGTCCATGGACTCGTAGCGGACGTTGGTGCCCGGCTTGGGGGCGTGCAGGATCGTGTTGTTGCCCGCGTACAGACCCACGTGCGACAGGCTGTTGAAGAAGACCAGGTCGCCCGGCCGGAGCTGGCTGCGGCCGATCTTCGTGCCGTCGTTCTGCTGGGTGTAGGTGACGCGGCTGAGCTTGGCGCCGGCCTTCCCGTAGGCCCACTGGGTCAGACCGGAGCAGTCGTACGCGTTGGGGCCCTCGGCGCCGGAGACGTACGGCTTGCCGATCTGGGTGGCGGCGGCGCTGAGCGCGGCGGCACCGAGGCCGCTCGCGGGCACTTCGTTGCCCAGGTCGACGCGCTCGCCGGCGGCGCGGCTGGCGCGCTGCTCCTTGGCCCGCTCCTCCTGCTCCAGCTTGGCCTTCTCGGCGGCCGTGAGGGTGTTGAGGAGCTTCTGGGCCTCGGCCAGCTTGCTCTGGTACTTCTGCTTCTTCTCGCCGAGGGACTTGCGGACGCCGTCGAGGTCGGCGAGCTTCGAGGTGGCCTCGGCCCGCTGCTGGGCGAGGGTGCGCTGCTTGGCCTGGATCTGGGTGAGGACGTCGGCCTGCTGGGCACTCAGCTGGTCGATCGCGGACGCCTTGTCGAGGTAGGTGTCCGGGTCGCCGGAGAGGAAGAGCTGGAGCGCCGGGTCGATGCCGCCGGAGCGGTACTGGGCGCTGGCCACCGAACCGATCTTGTCGCGCAGGGCGTTGAGCTCCTGCTGTCCGCGGGCCACCTTGTCCTGGAGCTCGCCGATCTCCTTCTGCAGCTCGCCCCGGCGCTCGTCGGCCTGGTTGTACTGCTCCGTGGCCTCCTCGGCCTCGTGGTGCAGTGCGTCGACCTTCGACTTGACCTCGTCGATCTTGGGCTTGGCGGGGGCCGCCTGGGCGCCGGACTGGGCGGTCAGGGCGACGGCGGCGGCCGCGGTCACGGTGAGCACGGTCACACGGGCGCGGCTCGGCTGCTTGGGTCGACGGTGGGACGCCACGAAGGCGAGCTCCTTCTTCCTCGAGCCGCCCAACCGGTCAGGGGCAGGCGGTTCCTCCGCCGTCACCCCGGATGGGTGATCAACCGCGCGAAGGTTCGAGGCCTGACCCTAGTGACCGAGTTGTGATCATTCAAATCCCACCGGAGAAAATCTCGCTCACGCACCACATTATTTACCTACATCACACGGGTAGTGAGGGGGGGTTGACGGTCCGCCATCCACAATCCGGGCATAAGGTCCAGGAGTTGCGAGGGGTTACGAGAGCCGCGAAAGCCGCTTCAGCAACAAGGCGGACGCGACCGGCCGCGCCCCGGCCTTCGCGACCCCGTCGGCCACCTCGCGGTCCGTGGAGACCACCACGACCGGCCGCCCCGGCGGCTCCGCCCGGACCAGTTGCCGGATCAACTCGTCCGCCGTCACACCGGGCTTGGAGAACAGCACCCGCACCCCGCGCGGCGGCGCGAGGAGCACCGGGGCCGCCAGCTCCGCCCCGTCGAAGACGCAGGTGACCTCGGCGCCCGAGCGGGCCGCGAGGGCCGAGAGCCCGCCGAGCAGCCGCAGCCGCTGCTTCTCCAGGGGCATCGTCGGATAGCCGGTCTTGGTGACGTTGTAGCCGTCGACGACCAGGTGCGTCTGCGGCAGCGACAGGAGCTGGTCGAGCAGGGCCGGGTCGGTCTCGGAGAGCGCCCGGGTCGCGATGTCCTTCGGGGACATCCGCCCCGGCTCCACCGCGTCCACGGTGTCCGCCGGGTGCGTCGAGACGGGCGGCAGCGCCAGCTCGCGGCGCAGCCCCTGGGCCGCGTCCAGGACCGTGTCGAGCAGCAGCCGCAGCCGCATGTCCTCCACCGAGCGCCCCTCCCGGGCGCTCCTGCGACTGGCCTCCAGGGCCGCCTCGACCTCGCCGAGCCGGGCCTTGAGCCGCCGGCCCTCGCTCTCGGCGGCCGACACCTGGGCCGCCGCCTCCGCCCGTACGGCCTCGATCTCGCCCCGGGCCTTGCGCAGCGCGGCCTCGCCCCGCTTCACGTCGCTCTGCGCGCTGCGCAGCTTGCGGTGGAGGGACTCGGCCTCCCTGCGGGCCGCGTCGAGGTCGTGCCGCAGCTGCTCGGTCTCGCCCCGGGAGCGGTCCCGGGCGGCGGCCAGTTCCTCGCGCAGCCGCTCCAGTTCGCGCCGCCCGGCCTCGTCGGCCCGCTCGGCGTCGGCCCGCAGGGCCTCCTCGCCGGCGGCGGCGACCAGCTTGACCCAGCCGGGCGGGCGCAGCACGTAGGCGGCCGCCGCCACGTCGACGGGGTCGGCGGCCGCGGGCGGGTTGCCGCCCTCGACGGCTCCGGCCAGCTCGGGCCGGCCCTGCTTGAACCGCTCGCCGATCCGCTGCCGGAAGAGCGGGTCGGTCTCCAGGGCGGCGGCCATCGCGGTGCCGGCGAACTTGGCCCGCCGGCTCGCGGTGAACCGGGCGTACTGCCGCAGGGGCGCGGGCAGCTCCGCGACGGTCAGCCCGCCGAAGGCGTCGGCGACCAGCGCGACGACCCGCCGCCGTACGGCTTCCGGCAGTGGGTGGTCGAGCGTCTCGGCAGCGTCACCTGCCGCGCCGGCCGGCTCTCCACCGTGCGCGGGCTGCTCCACGATCCGTCACCCCTATGTCGTCCGCGCCGTCCCTCAGGAGGCGGCGCCCGGCCTGTCCACCAGTTCGATCCGGTCCACCGCGTTGCACCAGCGGCAGCGGACCGACTCGATGGTCTCACTGACCACCTGCCGCTCCTCGACCGTCGGCTCCCCGGCGAGGTCCAGATGGACGTACTCGACGACCTTGGACGAACGGGTCACGTCGAAGCGGGTGAGGTTGCCGCAGAGCGTGCAGCGCCAGCGGGTCTCGGCGGTCGGCAGGGGAACCGTCGTCATCGAGCCGTCCTTCTTCCTGTTGCGTGGTACTCAGGTGCGGGAGCCGCGGTGCGCCGTCGAACTGCGGTCGTACTGTCCGCAACCCTACGGCCTCACGGCCGGGCGGGGGCACGGCGAGGCACTCTGTCCACTTCGCCACCGGTACGCCATGATCTGGCCATGATCGATTGGCGAAGCGCGGTCACCGGCACCTGGCGGGGCGTCCGCGGCGGGCCCGCGGTGACGTACGGGCTGATCGCCGCCTGCTGCCTCCTCTTCCTGTTCAGCCCGGTCTCCGGACTGAACCCGGCGCACGGCACGGGGGACGCGCTCCTGGCGGCCCAGGGCTCGTACTTCCGCCGCTGGGGGGTCGTCCCCGCCGAGCTGATGAGCGGCGAGCCGCGCGCCCTGCTCACCCCGTTCACCGCGCTCTTCGTCCACGGGAGCTGGCTCCACCTCCTGGGGAACATGCTCTTCCTGTACGTCTTCGGCGCGATGGCCGAGGAGCGCATGGGCCGGGTGGCGTACGCCCTCTTCTACCTGGGCACCGGCTACCTCGCCCTCGCCGGGTACGCGGCGGCGCACGCCCACAGCGAGCAGACCCTCGTCGGGGCGTCGGGGGCGATCTCCGGGGTGCTCGGGGCCTTCCTCTTCCTCTTCCCCCGCTCCCGGGTCACCAGCCTCTTCCCCTTCCTCTTCTTCCTGCCGCTGCGCTTCCCCGCCTGGATCGTGCTGGTCTTCTGGTTCACGCTCCAGTGGATGGCCGCGCGGGCGGCGGGCGCGGGGCCCGGCGTCGCCTATCTGGCCCACGTGGTGGGCTTCGCGATCGGCTTCCTCTACGCCTGGGTGCGCTACCGGGGTGGGGATAGAGTGAAGGCCCCAGCCGCGGCGACCGAGGGAGAAAGCCAGCCGTGATCACCGCGATCGTGCTCATCAAGACCAGCGTGGACCGCATCCCCGAGATCGCCGAGTCGATCGCGGCACTCGACAGCGTCAGCGAGGTCTTCTCGGTGACCGGCACGTACGACCTGATCGCGATGGTCCGGGTGCCGCGCCACGACGACCTCGCGGACGTGATCCCCGGCAGCATCAGCAAGATCCCGGGCGTCGAGGCCACGGACACGCACGTCGCGTTCCGCACGTACTCGCAGCACGACCTGGAGGCGGCCTTCGCCATCGGTCTGGAGTCCTGAGGCTCCGCAGACGCGCACAGGGTGGAGGGGCTTCCCGGTCGGGAGGCCCCTTCACCCGTACGAGTGACCGGTCAGCCGCGGTCGGGGACGCAGCGGCCGTCCTCGGTGCGGTACTTCCACCGGGCGCCGTCCCGGACGAGCTCCTTCACGGCGCGGACGAACCGCTCCACGTGCTCGTCGGGCGTACCGGCGCCGAAGCTCACCCGGATGGCGTTGAGCGACCGCTCGCCGGGCGCGGCCTCGGGGGCGCCGCACTCGCCCGGGTCCCGCGGGTCGCTGCCGAGCAGGGTGCGGACCAGCGGGTGGGCGCAGAAGAGGCCGTCGCGGACGCCGATGCCGTACTCGGCGGAGAGCGCGGCGGCGAAGTGGGAGCTGTTCCAGCCCTCCACGACGAAGGAGATGACGCCGACGCGCGGCGCGTCGTCGCCGAAGAGCGAGAGGACCCGGACCTCGGGGACCTCGGCCAGGCCCGCGCGGACGGTGTCGATCAGGTGCTGCTCGCGGGCGACGAGGGCGTCGAAGCCGGCCTCGGTGAGGGCCTTGCAGGCGGAGGCGATCGAGTAGACCCCGATGACGTTCGGGGAACCGGCCTCGTGCCGGGCCGCGGTGGTGTGCCACTCCACGTCCACACCACCGTCGGCCCGACGCGCCACCTTGCGGGAGGCGCCGCCGCCCGCGAGGTAGGGCTGGGAATCCTGGAGCCAGTCGGCGCGCCCGGCGAGGACGCCGGAGCCGAAGGGCGCGTACAGCTTGTGCCCGGAGAAGGCGACCCAGTCCACGTCGAGTTCGGTCACGGAGACCGGGTGGTGGGGCGCGAGCTGGGCGGCGTCGAGCACGATCCGGGCGCCGTGGGCGTGCGCGGCGGCGGCCAGCTCCTTGACCGGCCACAGCTCGCCGGTGACGTTGGAGGCGCCGGTGACGCAGACCAGGGCGGGTCCGTGGGGGTCGCGGTCGGCCAGCGCCCGCTCCAGGATCTCCACGGCCCGGGCCGGGGTCCGGGGCGCGTCGAGGTAGGTGACCCGGGCGTCCCGCCACGGCAGCAGGGAGGCGTGGTGCTCGGTCTCGAAGACGAAGACCTCGCAGCCGGCCGGGATCGCGGTGGCGAGGAGGTTGAGCGAGTCGGTGGTGGAGCGGGTGAAGACGACCTGGTCGCCGGGGCGGCAGTCGAGGAACTCGGCGACGGTGGCGCGGCTGTTCTCGAAGAGGTCGGTGGAGAGCTGGGAGAGGTACCCGGCGCCGCGGTGGACGCTGCCGTAGTACGGGGCGTACGCGGCGACGTCGTCCCAGACCCGCTGGAGGGCCGGGGCGCTGGCCGCGTAGTCGAGCGCCGCGTAGGTCACCTCGCCGCCGGTGACGAGCGGGACGGTCACGTCCCGGCCGAGGACGGGCAGCGGGGCGGCGCAGCAGGGGTCGGCGGACTCGGTGGCGACGGTCTCGGCGACGGTGGTCTCGACAGCGGCGGTGGCGACGGCGTCAGGGCGTGCGGACATGGCGGTATCTCCCGGCGGGCGGTGCGGAATGGCTTCGGTGATCCCGTACGCGGCCGGACACGGCGGGGTACGGGTGAGGCCTCGGACGGCACGGGGGTACGCGGAAGGGACCCCGGATCCGAGGGTGAAGAAGGGGCGGACTCGCCCTATCGCATTCGCTTGCTCACGGAAAAAGCTCCTCGAGAGACCAGGACCCCTGGTGTTCGAGGGGTCCGCGCTTGCCGTAGACCTCGCTGCCTACGGCCTGGTCATCACCCGGGGCACCCCGCCACGGACGGAGGGTTGCCGGACAGCAGGCCGGGGCCAGAACGCTGTCACTCGTGACCTGAAGAGCATCCTGCCACAGGAGCGCCGATGCGCAAGACCCCGGTCCGCATGCTGGACCGGGGTCGTACGGCGAAAGGCCGGAACACTACGCGTTGCTGACGGAGATCCAGCGCTCCAGGGCCCGGCGGGCGGCGCCGGAGTCGATCGCCTCGGCGGCCTTGGCGATGCCGGCGCGGATCTGCTCCACCAGGGTGCCGTCCCCCGGTGCGAGGGCCGTGAGGGCCGCCGCCGAGTTGAGCAGCACCGCGTCCCGCACCGGGCCGGTCTCCCCCGCGAGCAGCCGGCGGGCCACGTCGGCGTTGTACGAGGCGTCCGCGCCGCGCAGCGCCTCCACGGGCACCAGGTCGATGCCGACGTCCCGGGGATCGAAGGCCTCCTCCCGCACCGAGCCGTCCCGGACCACCCAGACCCGCGAGGTGGCCGTGGTGGTCAGCTCGTCGAGCCCGTCGTCGCCGCGGAAGACCAGGGCGGAGGAGCCGCGCTCGGCGAGCACCCCGGCCATGATCGGGGCCATCCGGGCGTCGGCGACGCCGGTCGCCTGGGCCCGGACGCGGGCCGGGTTGGTGAGCGGACCGAGGAAGTTGAAGGTGGTCCGGATGCCCAGCTCCTTGCGGGCCGCGGCGACGTGCCGCAGCGCCGGGTGGAACTTCACCGCGAAGCAGAAGGTGATGCCCGCCTCCTCGGCGACCTCGGCGACCCGGCGCGGGGTCAGCTCCAGGTTGACGCCGAGCTTCTCCAGGACGTCGGAGGCGCCGGAGGCGGAGGAGGCCGCCCGGTTGCCGTGCTTGACGACCTTGGCACCGGTGCCGGCGACCACGATCGCGGACATGGTGGAGACGTTGACGGTCTTGGCGCCGTCGCCGCCGGTGCCGACGATGTCGACGGACGGGCCGGGCACCTCGATCGTGTTGGCGTGCTCGTACATCGTCCGGACGAGTCCGGAGATCTCCTCGACGGTCTCGCCCTTGGCGCGGAGGGCGACCGCGAAGCCGGCGATCTGCGCGTCGGTGGCCTCGCCGCGCAGGATGCGGTCCATGGCCCAGGCGGTGTCCTCGGCGCTCTGGTCGCGGCCGGTCAGCAGACCGTCCAGGACGACGGGCCAGGAGCGGCCCGCCGTGGTAGGTCCTCCAGCGGGGGTCGCAGCGCTCATGGCAGCTCCTGGTCATCATGGCGTGACGGATACGGCCCCACCCTATCGACCCCCGGGGACGGCAAAGAGCCCCGTCCATCGGATGGACGGGGCTCTCGCCGTGGCGGACTTCAGGTGTTCAGGCGATCAGTGGTGGCCGTGGCCGCTCTGGATCTCCTTGTACTCCTCGACGGTGGGCTTGGCGATCTGGTTGTCCTCGCCGTAGTAGCCCTTGTTGAGCTTGACCCGCAGCTTCTCCATGCGGCCGATCTTCCGCTCGACGCCGTTCTCGTCGACGGCCGGCGGCAGCTCGGCGGGCGCGTACTGCTCGTGCGCCGTGAGGCGGTGCAGCTCGCCCTGGCTGAGCGGCTCGTGGACCTCGACGAACTCACCGTGCGGCAGGCGCTTGATGATGCCCGACTCGCGGCCGTGCAGCACCTTGTCCTTGTCCCGGCGCTGGAGGCCGAGGCAGATCCGCTTGGTGACGATGAACGCGATGACCGGACCGGCGAAGAAGAAGATCCGCACGAACCAGGTGATCGAGTTGATCGACAGGTGGAAGTGGGTCGCCCAGAGGTCGTTTCCACCACCCACGAGCATGATCATGTACGCGGTGATCCAGGCGACGCCGAAGGCGGTGCGCGTCGGAGCGTTGCGCGGGCGCTGCGCGATGTGGTGCTCGCGCTTGTCGCCGGTGATCCAGGACTCGATGAACGGGTAGACCGCGATCGCGCCGAGCACCGCCGGGAAGATCACCAGCGGGATGAACACGCCCAGGACCAGCGTGTGGCCCCAGAGGTTGATCTCCCAGCCGGGCATGACACGGATCAGACCCTCGGCGAAGCCCATGTACCAGTCGGGCTGGGCGCCGGTGGACACCTGGTCCGGGCGGTACGGGCCGAGCGCCCAGATCGGGTTGATCGAGGCGATCGCCGCGATGATCGCGATGACGCCGAAGACCAGGAAGAAGAAGCCTCCGGCCTTCGCCATGTACACCGGGAGCAGCGGCATGCCGACGACGTTCTTGTTCGTGCGGCCGGGGCCCTCGAAGTGCGTGTGCTTGTGGACGAACACCAGGATGAGGTGGGCGACCATCAGGCCCAGCATGATGCCGGGCAGCAGCAGCACGTGCGCCGAGTAGAACCGGGCGACGAAGTCGCCGCCGGGGAACTCCCCGCCGAACAGGAACATCGAGAGGTACGTGCCGACGACCGGCACGGACAGGATCGCGCCCTGCATGAAGCGGACACCGGTGCCGGAGAGCAGGTCGTCCGGGAGCGAGTAACCGGTGAAGCCGGTGAACATGCCCAGGAAGAACAGCAGGAAGCCGAACAGCCAGTTGATCTCACGCGGCTTGCGGAACGCGCCCGTGAAGAACACGCGCATCATGTGCACGAACATGCCGGCGAGGAAGATCAGCGCCGCCCAGTGGTGGATCTGCCGGATGAGCAGACCGCCGCGCACCTCGAACGAGATGTGCATGGTCGAGTTGAACGCCTCGGACATCAGCTGTCCCTGGAGCGGGACGTACGGCCCGGCGTACTCCACCTCGTTCATCGACGGGTGGAAGAACAGCGTCAGGTAGACGCCCGTCAGGATGATGATGATGAAGCTGTAGAGGCAGATCTCGCCCAGCATGAAGGACCAGTGGTCCGGGAAGATCTTCCGCATGTTGGCCTTGGCCAGCGTGTAGATCCCCAGGCGGCCGTCGGCCCAGTCGGCGACCCGCTCACCGGCGGGCGCCTTCTTCTTCGTATCGGTCACGGTGCTCATCCGCGCTCCCAGAAGGCAGGACCGACGGGCTCGTCGAAGTCGCCGAGCGCCTCCAGGAAGCCCTTCTCGTTCACGCCGATCCGCAGCTGCGGAAGGGCGTGACCGGCCGGGCCGAAGATGACGCGGGCGCCGTCGGAGAGGTCGAAGGTGGACTGGTGGCACGGGCAGAGGACGTGGTGCGTCTGCTGCTCGTACAGGGAGATCGGGCAGCCCACGTGGGTGCAGATCTTCGAGAAGGCGACGATGCCGTCGTGCGACCACTCCAGCTCGCGCTTGTCCTTGATGTCCTCCGGCTGGATCCGGACGATCATCAGGGCGGCCTTGGCGATCTCGGTCTGGAAGTGGTGGTCGTGCTCCGAGAGGCCCTCGGGCATCGCGAAGGTCAGCGAACCGACCGCGACGTCCTCGGGGCGCAGCGGCTCGTGCGTGTTCATGTTGATGAGCTGCTTGCCCTTGGCCCACAGGGTGGTCCGGAGCTTCTTCTCGGGCAGCGGGCCCATGTCGCGCAGCAGGACGATGCCGGAGAGCGGCACCAGCGACAGCGCGCCGAACATCGTGTTGCGGATGAGCTTGCGGCGGCCCATGCCGGACTCGGCGGCACCGGCCGCGAAGTCCGCCATGACCTTCGCCTTGACCTCGGGCGACGCCTCGATCGGGTGGCGCTCGTCGGCGACCTCGACGTCGGACATCAGGGTGCGGGCCCAGTGGACCGCGCCCGCGCCGATGAAGAAGAGGGCCGCGCCGAGGGTCAGACCCAGGGCGAAGTTGAGCGCGGACACCCGGCCGAAGGGCCAGATGTACACGATCTTGTCGACCGGGAAGATCACGTACGAGGCGATGAAGCCGACGGTGGCCAGCATCGACAGCGTGAACATGAAGGCGACCGCGCGCTCGGACCGACGGGCGGCCCGCTCGTCGATGTCCTGGATGCGGGGCTTGTGGGGCGGGAGGCCCGGGTCGGCGAACGGGTCGTCGGCGACCTTCACCGCGCCGTGCGCGGTGTCCTGCCCTGCCGGCAGGTTCTCTTCTGAAATCTCTTGGCTACTCATGACTTCTTGGCCTTAGCGGTGTGGGCCGCGACCCAGACGGCAACTGCGATCAGCGCACCCAGACCGAAGACCCAGGCGAACAGGCCCTCGCTGACGGGACCGAGACCACCGAGCGAGAGGCCGCCCGGGTTGTCGGCCTTCTCGCTGTTGACGGCCTGGACGTACGCGATGATGTCCTTCTTCTGCTGCTCCGGCATGGTCGTGTCCGGGAAGGAGGGCATGTTCTGCGGGCCGGTCTGCATGGCCTCGTAGAGGTGCTTCGGGCTCACGCCTTCGAGGCTCGGGGCGTACTTGCCGTGCGTCAGCGCGCCGCCCTCACCGGTGAAGTTGTGGCACTGGGCACAGTTGGTGCGGAACAGCTCGCCGCCCTTGGCGGCGTCGGCGCCCGCGGGGTCGTACTGCTTCTCGGTCGGCGTGATCGGACCGGCGCCGAGGGAGGCGATGTACGCCGCGAGCTGGTCGATCTCGGCCTGCGAGTAGATGTTCTTCTTCTTCGGGACCTGCGCGCCCGGCTGCTGGGCCGGCATGCGGCCGGTGCCGACCTGGAAGTCCACGGAGGCCGAACCGACGCCCACGAGGGACGGGCCGTCAGAGGTGCCCTGACCGCCGGTTCCGTGGCAGCTGGCGCAGCCGACGGAGTAGAGCTTCTTCCCCTCCTCGATGGCGAGGGACTGGGCGGTCTCGTCGGCCTTCGCCGTGCCCGCGGGCGCGAACGCGGCGTACAGCCCCCCCGTGGCCGCCAGCGCGAGAAGTAGGACGACGACCGCCGCCAGCGGATGGCGTCGTCGTGCGGAGAGCTTTTTCACGGATTACCCCGGTGTCAGGATCTTCTGCGTCGATGCTTGCTGGATGTCTCGGTCCGCCGTGCCGGCGGGACCGATCACTTGATCATGTAGATCGTGGCGAAGAGGCCGATCCAGACGACATCGACGAAGTGCCAGTAGTAGGACACGACGATGGCGGCGGTTGCCTGCTCGTGAGTGAACCTCTTGGCGGCGTACGTCCGGCCGAGGACCAGCAGGAAGGCGATGAGACCGCCCGTCACGTGCAGGCCGTGGAAGCCGGTGGTCAGGTAGAACACGGAGCCGTACGGGTCCGACGAGAGGGAGAGCCCCTCGTGCTTGACCAGCTCGGTGTACTCGAAGACCTGGCCGCCGATGAAGATCGCACCCATCACGAACGTGATGATGAACCACGTCCGGAGCTTCTTCACGTCGCCCCGCTCGGCGGCGAAGACGCCGAGCTGGCAGGTGAGGGAGGAGAGCACCAGGATCGTGGTGTTGGTCGCCGAGAACGGGAAGTTCAAGGCGTCTGCCTTTTCCGCCCAGAAGTCGGCACCCGTCACCGATCGCAGGGTGAAGTACATCGCGAAGAGGGCCGCGAAGAACATCAGCTCGGAGCTCAACCAGATGATGGTTCCGACGCTGGTGAGGTTCGGTCGATTGACCGACGGGTGTGCGTGCCCTGTTTCTACTGTCGTTACTGTCGCCACGACCGACATTATGTCGGTCGCTTATCCCGCCCTCACTCCGGGGGGTGCCGTTCGGAGTGTCAGGGGGGTGTGTCCAGCCCGAACGGCCCAGCGCGGAGCCCCCGGGACACCCTTCGAACAGGTGTTGAACGGCTGTTGACGGGCTGTGGACCGGAGTAGCATCCGCGGCATCGATCGACGACCTTCCCACGGACTTCCCCACGGAGGAACGATGCAGTCGAGTGCCACGGTCCTGGTCTACAGCGACGACGCGAACACCCGCGCGCAGGTGCGCCTGGCGGCCGGACGCAGGCCCGCGGCGGACGTTCCCCCGGTCGAGTTCGTGGAGTGCGCCACACTCCCCGCGGTCCTGAAGCGCCTGGACGAGGGCGGGATCGACGTCTGCGTCCTGGACGGCGAGGCCGTGCCGGCGGGCGGCATGGGGGTCTGCCGGCAGATCAAGGACGAGGTCTTCCGCTGCCCGCCGGTGCTGCTGCTCATCGGCCGCCCGCAGGACGCCTGGCTGGCCACCTGGAGCCGGGCGGACGCCGCGGTCACCCTTCCGGTGGAACCGGTCGAGTTCGCGGCGTCCCTGGCGTCCCTGCTGCGCTCCCGCCTCTCGATCGGCGCGTGAGCCGGCCGGGCCGGTCAGAGGGAGGGCCGCAGCCGGGCCTGCTCGGTGGAGACCACCGGTTCTCCGGCGGCCTCCACCAGGGCGCTGCCCTCGCGCCACTTCTCCCAGGACAGGTTCCAGTCCCCGAAGCCGTTGCCGAACCCCTCCATCGTGTCCCCCGAGCTGTTGACGGTCTTCACGATGTCGCCGGGGCGTACGGTCTCGAAGAACCAGGCCGCGTTCCCGGTCGACATGCCCACGCAGCCGTGGCTGACGTTCGCCAAGCCCTGCGAGCCGACCGACCAGGGCGCGGCGTGCACGTACTCGCCGCTCCAGGTCACCCGGGTGGCGTAGTACACGGGCAGGTCGTACGACTCGGCGCTGCCCTCCGCGATGCCGACGGTGGTGCCCCGCATCCGGACGTAGTACTCCTTGCCGAGCACCACCTTGACGCCGTTGCGAGTGTCGAAGCCGGGCTTGCCCGTGGTCACCGGAATGGTGTTGATCACTTCCCCGTTGCGCTTCACCGTCATGTGGTGCGTCCCGGCGTCCGCGATGGCCTCGATCCGGTCGCCGATGGTGAGCTTCAGCGGCTTGGACTCGCCGCCGTAGAGCTTGTCGCCGACCTTGAGGCCGTCCAGGTTGCCGCTGACGGTGACGGTCGCGCCGGCGGGCCAGTACTCCTTCGGGCGGAAGTGCAGCTTCTTGTCGTCCACCCAGTACCAGGAGCCCTCGACGGAGGGGGTGGAGCGGACCTTGAGGGCGCGTTCGACGATCGCGCGGGAGGCCCGGTCCTTGACGGGGAGGCTGAGCTCGGCGGTGATCGGCTGCCCTACCCCGTACGTGCCCGCCTCCGGCCCGAAGGCCGCGGTCAGGGCCCGCTTCGCCGGGGCCGTCTCGAACGTGAACGTACGGGCGCCGGGGGCGCCGTCCTTGTCCTCCGTGGCCACCCGGACCGTGTAGCGGGCCCCGGCCGCCAGGGTGGCCGTGGAGCGCCAGCGCCGTCCGTCCGCGGTGAGCTCGCCCGCGAGGTGGCGCCCGGAGGCGTCGACGGCGGTGACGTCGGTGATCCGGCCCTCGTCGCCCTTGGCGGTGATCTCCAGGGGCTTCTCGGGGTCCGCCTTGGCTCCGTCGGCCGGGGCGCTGACGGCGAGCTGGTCCGCCGCGTCGTACGCCTTCACCGTCAGGGGGTGGTCGTCCGGTCCGGAGCACGCGGCGGTGCCCGCGGTGACGGTCACGGCCAACAGGGTGCAGCCCAGAACAGTCCGAATGCGCGGCGTGTCGTTCATGACCTCACCGTAAGAACAACCCTCGGAGGGGGCGCGCCGAGTGCGGCAAACGAGGGGCCCGGCCACTTCGGTGACGAAGTGGCCGGGCCCCTCGGTGTGCTCCGGTGCGGAGCGGGGTGCGGCTACTGGTTCTGGTTCTCGCCGCGGTAGAACTCGAAGACCCAGCCGAACAGGCCGACGAGAATCAGCGGGGCGGAGAAGTACAGGATCCACCAGCCCATCGCGACGGCGAGGAAGGCGAGCGCGCCGCCGACCGCGAGCGAGAGCGGCTGCCAGCTGTGCGGGGCGAAGAAGCCCAGCTCGCCGGCCTCGTCCGCGACGTCGGCCTCCTTGTCGTCCTGCGCCATCGCGTCGACCCGCTTGGCCGTGAAGGCCAGGTAGTAGCCGATCATGATGGCCAGGCCGAAGGCCAGGAAGAGCGCCGTCGTGCCGACCGGCTCCTTGGACCAGACGCCGTACAGGATCGCCATGGCAAGGATGAAGACGCTCAGCCAGATGAACATCTTGCCCTGGATCTTCACTTGCCGGCCTCCTTGCTGCCCGTGAGGGCCTCGGCCTCGTGCGGCTTGTTCTCGAGCTGGTCGAGGGCGGCGATCTCAGGGTGGTGCAGGTCGAACGCCGGGGATTCCGAGCGGATGCGCGGCAGGGTGAGGAAGTTGTGCCGCGGCGGCGGGCAGGACGTCGCCCATTCGAGCGAACGGCCGTAGCCCCACGGGTCGTCGACCTCGATCTTCTTGCCGTACTTGGCGGTCTTCCAGACGTTGTAGAAGAACGGCAGGATCGACAGGCCGAGCAGGAAGGAGGAGATCGTCGAGATCGTGTTCAGGGCGGTGAAGCCGTCGGCGTCCAGGTAGTCCGCGTAACGGCGCGGCATGCCCTCGGCACCGAGCCAGTGCTGCACCAGGAAGGTGCCGTGGAAGCCGATGAACAGCGTCCAGAACGTCATCTTGCCGAGGCGCTCGTCCAGCATCTTGCCGGTGAACTTCGGCCACCAGAAGTGGAAGCCGGCGAACATCGCGAAGACGACGGTGCCGAAGACGACGTAGTGGAAGTGCGCCACGACGAAGTACGAGTCGGAGACGTGGAAGTCCATCGGGGGCGAGGCCAGGATGACACCGGTCAGACCACCGAAGGTGAAGGTGATCAGGAAGCCGATCGTCCAGAGCATCGGTGTCTCGAAGGACAGCGAGCCCTTCCACATCGTTCCGATCCAGTTGAAGAACTTCACGCCGGTCGGTACGGCGATGAGGAACGTCATGAAGGAGAAGAACGGGAGGAGCACGCCGCCGGTGACGTACATGTGGTGCGCCCACACGGTCACGGACAGACCGGCGATGGCGATCGTCGCGGCCACCAGGCCGATGTAGCCGAACATCGGCTTGCGGCTGAAGACCGGGATGATCTCGGAGACGATGCCGAAGAACGGCAGGGCGATGATGTACACCTCTGGGTGTCCGAAGAACCAGAAGAGGTGCTGCCAGAGCAGGGCGCCGCCGTTGGCCGCGTCGAAGACGTGGGCACCGAACTTCCGGTCCGCCTCCAGGGCGAACAGCGCGGCCGCCAGGACCGGGAAGGCGAGCAGGACCAGGACACCGGTCAGCAGCACGTTCCAGGTGAAGATCGGCATGCGGAACATCGTCATGCCCGGAGCGCGCATGCAGATGATCGTGGTGATGAAGTTGACCGAGCCGAGGATCGTGCCGAAGCCGGAGAAGGCCAGACCCATGATCCACATGTCGGCGCCGACGCCCGGCGAGCGGACGGCGTCCGACAGCGGGGAGTAGGCGAACCAGCCGAAGTCGGCCGCACCCTGCGGGGTGAGGAAGCCGGCCACCGCGATGATCGAGCCGAAGAGGTAGAGCCAGTACGCGAACATGTTCAGCCGCGGGAACGCCACGTCGGGCGCGCCGATCTGCAGCGGCATGATCCAGTTCGCGAATCCGGCGAACAGCGGCGTCGCGAACATCAGCAGCATGATCGTGCCGTGCATCGTGAACGCCTGGTTGAACTGCTCGTTCGACATGATCTGCGTACCCGGACGGGCCAGCTCGGCGCGCATGAAGAGCGCCATGAGTCCGCCGATGCAGAAGAAGACGAACGACGTGACCAGGTAGAGCGTGCCGATCGTCTTGTGGTCGGTGGTGGTCAGCCACTTCACGACGACGTTGCCGGGCTGCTTGCGGCGGAGCGGAACCTCGTTCTCGTAGGGCTCCTCAGCCGCAGCCGCACCCTGGGGTTCGTTGAGGATACTCACAGTACCTTCTTCTCCGCGTTCCTGGCCGGTTCCGTCTGCTCGATGCCGGACGGGATGTAGCCGGTCTGCCCCTTCTCCGCCAGCTCCTTCAGGTGCTGCTGGTAGCGCTCCGGGGAGACCACCTTGACGTTGAAGAGCATCCGGGAGTGGTCCACACCGCACAGCTCGGCGCACTTGCCGAGGAAGGTGCCCTCCTGGGTCGGGGTGACCTCGAAGGCGTTCGGGTGGCCCGGGATGACGTCCTGCTTCATGAGGAAGGGGACCACCCAGAAGGAGTGGATGACGTCGCGGGAGGTCAGGACGAACCGGACCTTCTCGCCCTTGGGCAGCCACAGGGTCGGACCCGGGTTGCCGGTCTGCGGGTTGCGGTCACCGGGGATGCCGGCGTCGTAGACGCCGCCCGCGTTGTCCGGGAACTGGACCTTGTACCTCTCGGGCACGGTTTCCAGGTTCTTGTCCGTCTTGGCGTCGCCCTTCACGCCGGGCACGTTCTCGATGTAGTTGAAGCCCCAGCTCCACTGGTAGCCGACCACGTTGATGGTGTGGGTCGGCTTTTCGGAGAGCTCCAGGAGCTTCGACTCGTCGCGCGCGGTGAAGTAGAAGAGCACCGAGACGATGATGAGGGGGGTGACCGTGTACAGCGCCTCGATGGGCATGTTGTAACGGGTCTGCGGAGGTACCTCGACCTTGGTGCGGGTGCGCCGGTGGAAGATGACGGACCACAGGATCAGGCCCCACACCAGTACACCGGTGACGAGGGCGGCCGCCCAGGAGCCCTGCCACAGGGAGAGGATCCGAGGAGCCTCCTCCGTGACGGGGGTGGGCATACCAAGGCGGGGGAAGTCTTCCCAGTTGTACGAGCAGCCGGTGGCTGTCGCCAGGATCAGGCCCGCAGTCAGCACCTGCGGCAGCTTCCGCCGCATCGGGCGCCGCGACGAGCGGTCGGAGCCGTTGGGACTCACGTAGCGCCTTCCCGAGAGTCTCGGCCCGCGTTGGTCGGCCACGGCCGTCCGTCTCGCTGGTCGGTCGCCGCCCCGGCCGCGGGCAGGGGTTTGGATGTTTATGCGGACCAAACCCTACTGGACGCTATTTGGGGTCGCGCGGGGAGGGTGCCCAACGCGCCGTCCGACTCCCCGAAGGGGTGGAGCCGGGGGTTCCGGAGGGAGGCGGGGAAGGCCCGTCCGGGGGCCTGGCGACGGGCCGGACGGGTGTTCTGACGAGGGTTCACCGGACGGGGCGGGCGACACGCCGGGGCCGGGGAGGGCGCGCCCGGTGCGGAGGCGGGGCGCGGCCGGTGCGGGCAGGCCGTACGGCGGGCCGTACGGGGAGGCACGGGCGGGGACGCGCGGGCGTACGGGCCCGGGCGGGGGTGCGCCCGGGGGCGGGGCCGCGCACGTTCTACGGTGGGCGGATGCCGTACTTCGACGCCGCGTCCGCCGCCCCGCTGCACCCCGTCGCCCGCCAGGCGCTGCTCGCCTCCCTGGACGAGGGCTGGGCCGACCCCGCCCGGCTGTACCGCGAGGGGCGGCGGGCCCGGCTGCTGCTCGACGCGGCGCGGGAGGCCGCGGCGGAGGCGGTGGGCTGCCGCGCCGACGAGCTCGTGTTCACTCCTTCGGGTACGCGCGCGGTTCACGCGGGGGTCTCCGGAGCGCTCGCGGGCCGCCGGCGCGTCGGGAACCGGCTCGTGGTGTCGGCGGTCGAGCACTCCTCCGTCCTGCACGCGGCCGAGGTGCACGCGGCGGCGGGCGGGACGGTGGCCGAGGTGCCGGTCGACCGGTCGGGGGCGGTGGACGCCGGGGCCTTCGCGGCGGCGCTCGGGGAGGGGACGGCGCTCGCGTGCCTCCAGTCGGCCAACCACGAGGTGGGGACCGAGCAGCCGGTGGCCGAGGTGGCGGAGGCCTGCCGGGGGGTGGGCGTGCCGCTGCTGGTGGACGCGGCCCAGTCGCTCGGCTGGGGTCCGGTGGAGGGCGGCTGGTCGCTGCTCGCGGCGAGCGCGCACAAGTGGGGCGGTCCGGCGGGGGTGGGGCTGCTCGCCGTGCGGAAGGGGGTGCGGTTCGCTCCGCAAGGACCGTCGGACGAGCGGGAGTCGGGCCGGGCCCCGGGCTTCGAGAACCTGCCGGCGATCGTGGCGGCGGCGGCCTCGCTGCGGGCGGTCCGGGCGGAGGCGGCGGCCGAGGGGGCGCGGCTCCGGGCCCTGGTGGACCGGATCCGGGCGCGGGTGCCGGAGCTGGTGCCGGACGTGGAGGTGGTGGGCGACCCGGTGCGCCGGCTTCCCCACCTCGTCACCTTCTCCTGTCTCTATGTCGACGGGGAGACGCTGCTGCACGAGCTGGACCGGGAGGGTTTCTCCGTTTCGTCCGGTTCGTCGTGCACGAGTTCGACGCTGACGCCCAGCCATGTGCTGCGCGCGATGGGAGTGCTGAGCGAGGGGAACGTCCGGGTGTCCCTGCCGGCCGGCACGGCGGAGGAGGACGTGGACCGCTTCCTCGACGTGCTGCCGGGGGTGGTGGCGGGGGTGCGGGAACGGCTCGGCGTCCCGGCCGCCCCGGCCGCGGCCCCGGCGGCCGGTCCCGGCTCCCTGGTCGTGGACGCGCTGGGCCGGCGCTGCCCGATCCCGGTGATCGAGCTGGCGAAGGTGATCGGCGACGTCCCGGTGGGCGGCACGGTGACGGTCCTCGCGGACGACGAGGCGGCCCGCCTGGACATCCCGGCGTGGTGCGCGATGCGGGACCAGGAGTACGTGGGCGAGGAGGACGCGCCGGAGGGCGGCCGGGCGTACGTGGTGCGGCGGACGTCCTGACCGCACGGGCCCGGGAGGTCCCGGGCCCGGCGGGGGCGGGTGTCAGGCCAGGTGGGCGTGGACCTCGGCGGCGGCCTCGTCGCCGTACGCCTTGGTGAAGCGCTCCATGAAGTTGGCCCGGCCCAGGGTGTACTCCTGGGTGCCCAGGGTCTCGATGACGAGCGTGGCCAGCATGCAGCCGACCTGCGCGGCGCGCTCGTGGCCGACGCCCCAGGCCAGACCGGTGAGGAAGCCGGCCCGGAAGGCGTCGCCGACGCCGGTCGGGTCGACCTTGGCCGTCTCCTCGGGGCAGCCGACCTCGATCGGGTCCTCGCCGACCCGCTCGATGCGCACGCCGCGCGAGCCGAGGGTGGTGACGCGGTGGCCGACGCGGGAGAGGATCTCCGCGTCGGTCCAGCCCGTCTTGGACTCGATGAGGCCCTTCTCGTACTCGTTGGAGAAGAGGTAGGTGGCGCCGTCGAGGAGGGTGCGGATCTCCCGGCCGTCCATGCGCGCGATCTGCTGCGAGAAGTCCGCGGCGAAGGGGATGGAGCGGGTGCGGCACTCCTCGGTGTGGCGGAGCATCGCCTCGGGGTCGTCGGCGCCGATCAGGACCAGGTCGAGGCCGCCCACGCGGTCGGCGACGGCCTTGAGCTCGATCAGCCGGGCCTCGCTCATCGCGCCCGTGTAGAAGGAGCCGATCTGGTTGTGGTCCCGGTCGGTGGTGCAGACGAAGCGGGCGGTGTGCAGGACCTCGGAGATGCGGACCGAGCCGGTGTCGACGCCGTGCCGGTCGAGCCAGGCCCGGTACTCGTCGAAGTCGAAGCCGGCGGCGCCCACCAGGACCGGGCGGCTGCCGAGCTGTCCCATGCCGAAGCAGATGTTGGCCGCGACGCCTCCCCGGCGCACGTCCAGGTTGTCGACGAGGAAGGAGAGGGACACCGTGTGGAGCTGGTCGGCCACGAACTGGTCGGCGAACCGGCCGGGGAAGGTCATGAGGTGGTCGGTGGCGATGGAGCCGGTGACTGCGATGCGCACGGCGGGTGCTCCTGCGGGAAGGCGGTAATGACAGTTCACGCTACCCGCTGGGGGCCGCCCTGCCGAACAGGGGAAACTACCCCAGAGTAGGTCTTTTCTCCGTGGGCTCGTGGTGCGTACGGTGCGCCCATGAGTCTCTACCCCGCTCCCCGGGAGCGACACGAGTCCGAGCTGAGCCTCGCGCAGCTGCGCGGCGACGGCGCCCGGATGGCCCCGCACTGGGCGGTCCCCCTGGCCCCGGAGTCCGCTCCGGTCTCCCCCGCCCTGATCAACGGGGTCGTCGTGCCGGCCGCCTCGGCCCGGCTGATCGACGCCACCGCCGAGTACGGCGGCTGACGGAACCGTCCGGGCTCCCGCTCCGTCCCACCGGTGTCTTCCACGGAGATGACCAAGGGCCGAAGGAGCTGAGCCGTGAGCGGTACGGAGAACGGTCGGAGGCGGCGGACGCTGCTCGCCGCCTCGGTGGCGGCGGGCGTGCTGCTCGCCGGGGGCGGCGGGGTGTACCTCGCCACCGCGGCGTCCGGCGACGGCGCGGACGGCGCGAGCCGGTCCGCCGGCGCGGCCGGGGCCCCGTCGCCCCTGCGCCTGGGGAGCGACGGCGGTACGGACGGCGGTGCCGGGATCGCGCCCGGCGAGCCCGACCCGGGCGGCGGTCCGCGCGGGACCGTCTACAAAGCCAAGGGCCCACTCCCCCAAGGGCCCTCCTCGGCCGCGGTCCACCGGCCTGAGGGCCTGGTCACCTCGGCGGAGGTGACCAGGCTGGCCGATGCGCTCGGCCTCTCCGGGCGCCCCGTCCTGGCCGGCGACGTCTGGTCGATCGCGCCCGAGAAGGACGGCTCCGGGCCGCGCCTCGACGTGGCGCGGAAGGCGCCGGGGAACTGGACGTACTCCTGGTACGAGGGCGGTCCGGTCGGCGACACCTGCCTCAAGGGCAAGGCGTGCCCGCCGCCCGGCGAGACCAAGCCCTCGCGCGGCGGCTCGCCGGTGGGCGAGGCGGCGGCGAGGGCGGCGGCGGCCCCCGTCCTGAAGGCGCTCGGCCAGGACGACGCGAAGGTGACCGCCGGTCAGGTGATGAACGGGTCCGTACGGGTGGTCAACGCCGAGCCGGTGGTGAGCGGCCTGCCGACCTACGGTTGGTCGACGGGGCTGCACGTCGAGCCGGACGGCCGGATCTCCGGCGGCAGCGGGATGCTGAAGGAGCCGGCCGAGGGCGCCGCGTACCCCGTGGTGGGGGCGGCGAAGGCCCTGGAGGAGCTGAACGAGGACTCGAAGGGCACGGGCCCGATCGGCATCGGCGGCTGCGCCACGCCCGTCCCGCACGGGGAGCGGCCGGGCGCGGAGGCCCCGGGCGCCGGGGTGCCGGGTTCCGGGAGGCCGGGGACGGCGGACGTGCCGAGTGCGGGGAAGCCGGGGACGGCCGACGTGCCGGGTGCCGGGAAGCAGGGGACGGACGGGCCGGGCGCCGGGACGGACGGGGTTCCGAGTGCCGGGAAGCCCGCGGGCGAGCCCGTGCCGCCCTGTCAGCCGTCCGCCGACCGGACCGCCCCGCCGGTCGAGGTGCCGGTGACGGGCGCGGTCTTCGGGCTCGCCGCGCAGGACGTGGACGGCGAGCGGCTGCTCGTACCGGCGTGGCTGTTCACCGCGGACCCGGCGGACGCGGCACCGCACACGGTGGTGCGCACGGCGGTCGAGGAGCGGTACCTGGCGCCGCCGGTGACGACCCCGCCGCCGTCGTCCGAGGAGGGCACGGCGCCGGCCCGGCAGGTCCAGTCGTACAGGACGGGGGACGACGGCCGGACGCTGACGGTCGCCTTCTGGGGCGGGGTGTGCAGCACGTACGAGGTGAGGGCGGAGCAGACCCCCGAGCGGGTCGCCCTGCGGATCGAGGAGTCCACGCCCGACCCGGACCGGATGTGCGTCGCCATGGCCGTGGAGGTCGTGAAGACGGTGACCCTGGACGCCCCGCTCGGCTCGCGGCCGGTGGTGGACGCGGCGAGCGGCGAGGCGGTGCCGCGCCGCTGAACTCCCCGTACGGGCGCGGGCCCGGACACGCGTGAGGGCGGGCCCCGGAAGGAGATCCGGGGCCCGCCCTCACGCGTACGACTCAGCTGAACGAGTCGCCGCAGGCGCAGGAGCCCGTGGCGTTCGGGTTGTCGATGGTGAAGCCCTGCTTCTCGATGGTGTCGACGAAGTCGATCGAGGCACCGCCGAGGTACGGGGCGCTCATGCGGTCGGTGACGACCTTGACGCCGTCGAAGTCCTTCACGACGTCGCCGTCGAGCGAGCGCTCGTCGAAGAAGAGCTGGTAACGCAGGCCGGAGCAGCCGCCGGGCTGAACGGCGACGCGCAGGGCCAGGTCATCGCGGCCTTCCTGGTCGAGGAGGGCCTTGACCTTGGCCGCGGCGGCGTCGGACAGGAGGATGCCGTCGCTGACAGTGGTCTTCTCGTCCGATACGGACATCTGCTTCTCTCCCGGTGTGTACGGAGACTGCTTGCCGACGGTGGTAACCGACGGTGCCCCGGATTCATTCCGGGCCGCGTGGGGTTTTCCTCCTTTCATGCTCGCACACCCTGTCCAGAAGCGTGGAAGGCGAATTCGTCACATCGACACTATGGCCATCGTCAACATGACGTGAAGGGGTTATGATAGATAGCGTCATTTAGACGAAAAGGTTCCCCGAAGAAAGGGTGCGTGACGTGACCACGGCCCAAACCCGTCATGAGCTCGACGTCCAGCCGACGCCGCTCGCCCTCCTCCTGCTCGGCCGCGAGGCGGACCCGAAGAGCGAGCGCGGCGTGGAGTGCCCCGGCGATCTGCCGTCGCCCTCCGACCCCGACCTCGTGGAACGCGCCCGCGCGGCCAAGGAGAAGCTCGGGGACAAGGTCTTCGTCCTCGGCCACCACTACCAGCGCGACGAGGTCATCCAGTTCGCCGACGTCACCGGCGACTCCTTCAAGCTCGCGCGCGACGCGGCCGCCAAGCCGGAGGCTGAGTACATCGTCTTCTGCGGCGTGCACTTCATGGCGGAGTCGGCCGACATCCTCACCGGTGACGACCAGAAGGTCGTCCTGCCCGACCTGGCGGCCGGCTGCTCGATGGCCGACATGGCCACCGCCGAGCAGGTCGCCGAGTGCTGGGACGTGCTGACCGAGGCCGGGATCGCCGAGCAGGTCGTGCCCGTCTCGTACATGAACTCCTCGGCCGACATCAAGGCCTTCACCGGCAGGCACGGGGGCACGATCTGCACCTCGTCCAACGCCGAGCGGGCCCTGAACTGGGCGTTCGAGCAGGGGGAGCCCGGCACGACGAAGGTGCTGTTCCTGCCGGACCAGCACCTGGGCCGCAACACCGCCGTCCGCGACATGGGCATGTCCCCGGACGACTGCGTCCTGTACAACCCGCACAAGCCGAACGGCGGCCTCACCGTCGAGCAGCTGCGCGCCGCCAAGATGATCCTGTGGCGGGGCCACTGCTCGGTGCACGGCCGGTTCTCGCTGGAGTCGGTCGAGGACGTACGGGCCCGCATCCCCGGCGTGAACGTGCTCGTGCACCCCGAGTGCCGGCACGAGGTCGTCGCCGCCGCGGACTACGTGGGCTCGACCGAGTACATCATCAACACCCTGGAGGCGGCCCCGGCCGGTTCCACGTGGGCGATCGGCACGGAGCTGAACCTCGTCCGGCGCCTGGCGAACCGGTACGCCGACCAGGGCAAGGAGATCGTCTTCCTCGACAAGACGGTCTGCTTCTGCTCGACCATGAACCGCATCGACCTGCCGCACCTGGTGTGGGCCCTGGAGTCCCTGGCCGACGGCAAGCTGATCAACCGGATCGAGGTCGACAAGGAGACGGAGGGCTTCGCGAAGCTGGCGCTCGAGCGGATGCTGGCGCTGCCGTAACGATTCACCCGTACTCCCGTACGCACGCCGAAGGGCGCCCCGCGACACGAGCGGGGCGCCCTTCGTACGTGCCGGCCTCAGTCCAGGAGGTTCAGCAGGGTCGCGTCCAGCGGCGAGACGTCCGGCTGCTCCGGGTTGTGCGCCGTGTCGTCGTCCTTCGCCTTCTTCTTCCCCGCCCGCTTCTCCGCCTTCCGCTTCGCGCGGCGCTCCTTGCGGAGCTCCACCACCGCGTAGAGCGTCGGGACGAGGAGCAGGGTCAGCAGCGTCGAGGTGATCAGACCGCCGATCACGACCACGGCCAGCGGCTGGGCGATGAAGCCGCCCTCGCCGGTGATGCCGAGGGCCATCGGCAGCAGGGCGAAGATCGTCGCCAGGGCGGTCATCAGGATCGGGCGGAGCCGGTGCCGGCCGCCCTCGACCACCGCCTCGACGACGCCGAGGCCCCGCGCGCGGTACTGGTTGATCAGGTCGATCAGGACGATCGCGTTGGTGACGACGATGCCGATGAGCATCAGCATGCCGATCATCGCCGGGACGCCCATCGCGGTGTCGGTGGCCACGAGCAGACCGATCGCGCCGGTCGCCGCGAACGGGATCGAGACCAGCAGGATCAGCGGCTGGATCAGCGACCGGAAGGTCGCGACGAGCAGCATGAAGACGATCGCGACGGCCGCGAGCATCGCCAGGGCCATGTTGAGCAGGGTCTCGTTCAGGTCCTCGCTGACGCCGCCGACGGTGGCGGTGGCGCCCGCCGGCAGGTCGAGCGCGTCGATCTTCTGCTGGAGGGCGGCGCTCACCGCCCCGGTGTCGTCGCCGGCCGGCCTGGCCGTGACCGTCGCGGCGCGGGCGCCGTCGATCCGGGTCATGGAGACCGGGCCGGGGACCAGCTCGACGGTGGCGACGTCACCGAGCCGCACCGGGCCGAGGGGCAGCGCCCTCAGCCCGGCCAGGGTGGTGACGGGCTTCGCCGAGGTGATGAGGACGTCCCGCTCGGTGTCGTCGAGGGTCGCCTTGGCGGCCGGGGTGCCCCGGACGGCCTGGGCGACGACCGTGCCGAGCGAGGCGGGGTCGAGGCCGGCGTCGGCCGCGGCGGGCTTCGCCGTGACGGAGACGCGCGGGACGGACTGCGAGAGGTCGCTCCGGACGTCGGTGACGCCCTCGATCCCGGCGACCGCGGTCCGGACCTGCTCGGCGGCCTGCGCGAGCACCCGCGGGTCGGCCGCCTTGACGACCACGCTCAGGTCCTGGCCGCCGAAGCCGTCGCCGGCCGCGAGGGTGGTGTCGCCGATCCCGTCGAGGCCGGCGAGCCCCTTCTCGATGGCGTGCCGCGTCTTCTCGTACGAGGCGGACTCCTCCAGGCTGACCTGGTACGAGGCCTGGTTCGCGCCGGTGCCGCCGCCGAAGGCCGCCATGAAGCCGGACGAGCCGACGGTGACCTGGTAGTCCTTGACGCCCTCGGTCTCCGCGAGGACCTTCTCGACCTTCTTCGCGGCCTCGTCGGAGGCGCTCAGGGAGGTGCCGGGCGCCAGCTTCTGCTTGATGCTCAGGACCTCCTGCTCGCCCTGGTCGAAGAAGCTCGTCTTCAGGAGCGGGGTCATGCCGAAGGTGACGACCAGGACGGCGAGCGCGATGCCCAGGCTGGCGAGCCGGCGCCGGGTCGCGAACCGCAGGACCGGCACGTACAGGCGCTGGAGGCGGCTCTTCTCCTCCGCCTCCTCGGCCCGCCTGCGGGCCTCCGCCAGGTCCTCCGGCGTGCCCTGGGGGGCGCGCAGGAACCAGTACGAGAGGACCGGGACGACGGTCAGGGAGACGAGCAGGGAGGCGAGCAGGGCCGCCGTGACCGTCAGCGAGAAGGGGCTGAACATCTCGCCGACGATGCCGCCGACCAAGCCGATCGGCAGGAAGACGGCCACGGTGGTGAGGGTGGAGGAGGTGACGGCGCCGGCCACCTCGCGGACCGCGGTGAGGATCGCCTCCCGGCGCTCCTCGCCGTAGCCGAGGTGGCGCTTGACGTTCTCCAGGACCACGATCGAGTCGTCGACGACCCGGCCGATGGCGATGGTGAGCGCGCCGAGCGTGAGCATGTTGAGCGAGAGGTCGCGGGTCCACAGCACGAGGAGGGCGAGGACGACCGAGAGCGGGATGGAGACCGCGGTCACCAGGGTCGAGCGGACCGAGGTGAGGAAGACCAGGATCACCAGGACGGCCATGACGAGGCCGAGGGCGCCCTCGGTGGTGAGGCCGGAGACGGCCTTGGCGACGGCCGGGCCCTGGTCGGAGACGACGGTCAGCTCGGCGCCCGCGCCGAGGTCGCGGCGCAGGTCGGGCAGCTTCTCGGCGACGGCGTCGGAGATGGCGACGGCGCTGCCGTCCTTGTCCATGGTGGCCATGACGGCGAGGCTGGGCCTGCCGTTGGTGCGGGTCAGGGAGGTGCGCGGGGACTCCTCCTGGCGGACGGTGGCCACGTCGCCGAGGCGGACCGCCTTCCCCTTGCCGGGGGCGGCCGCCGGGATGCGCAGGTCCTCGATCTGCTTCAGGGAGGTGTAGCCGCCGCCGACCTGGATCGTGCGGCTCCTGCCGTCCTCGGTGAAGGAGCCGGCGGGCATCGTGCCGCCGCCGGAGCGCAGGGCCTCGGCGAGCTTCGTGGTGCTGGTGCCGGCGGCGGCGAGCTTCCGCTCGTCGGGGGTGACGGAGACCTGGAGGTCCTGGACGCCGCTGACGGAGACCTGGCCGACGCCCTCGATGTCCTGGAGGGCGGGCACGACGGTCCGGTCGAGGAGGTCCGCGAGGGCCTGCGGGTCCTTGTCGGAGGAGGCGGCGAGGACGACGGTCGGCATGTCGTCCGTCGAGCCGGCCACGACCTGCGGGTCGACCGTGTCGGGGAGCTGGGCGCGGGCGCGGTTCACGGCCTGCTGGACGTCGGCGACGAGCTGCTTGGTCGACTCGTCGCCGTAGTCGAAGGAGGCCGTGACGAGGGCCATGCCCTCGGAGGCGGTGGAGGTGACCGACGTGAGGCCGTCGACGCCCTTCAGGCCGTTCTCGAGGGGTTCGACGACCTGCTTCTCGACCACGTCGGGAGAGGCGCCCTGGTAGGGGGCGAGGACCGAGACCATGGGCAGCTCGATCGAGGGGAGGAGCTGCTGCTTGAGCTGCGGTATCGCGATCGCCCCGAAGACGATCGCGACGAGGGACGTCAGCCCGATCAGGGCCCGTTGCGCGAGGCTGAATCTGGACAGCCAGGACATGGGATGGGGTTCTCTCTTCCGTGGCGTACGCGTCGGCGGTCGGGAGCGGCCCCGTCCCGGCCTTCGACCGGCCCGGGACGCCCCCGTCATACGATCGGCCATCCGCCGCCGGAAAACCTCGGCCCCCGGGCGCACTTCCTCACGCCGCGCGTACCGCGTCCGGAGTACGCCCGCGCCCCGGGTCACTCCCCCCTCGGGCGTACCAGCCCCGACTCGTAGGCCGTGACCACCAGCTGGGCCCGGTCGCGGGCGCCGAGCTTGGCCATGGTCCGGTTGACGTGGGTCTTCACGGTGAGGGGGCTGACGTCGAGCCGGTGGGCGATCTCGTCGTTGGACAGGCCGCCCGCGACGAGGACGAGGACCTCGCGCTCGCGGGCGGTGAGCGCGGCGAGGCGTTCGGAGCGCGCCCCGGCGCCCGCGCCGCCGTCGTGGGCGCCCTGGGCGAGGAAGGTGGCGATCAGGCCCTTGGTGGCGGCCGGGGAGAGCAGCGCCTCGCCGGCGTGGGCGATCCGGATCGCGCCGAGCAGCTCCTCCGGTTCGGCGCCCTTGCCGAGGAAGCCGGAGGCGCCGGCGCGCAGCGACTGCACGACGTACTCGTCGACCTCGAAGGTGGTCAGCATGACGATCCGCACGCCGGAGAGGTCGGGGTCGGCGGTGATCGCGCGGGTGGCGGCGAGGCCGTCGGTGCCCGGCATGCGGATGTCCATCAGGACGACGTCGGGCCGTTCGGTGCGGGCCAGCTCGACGGCCCGGGCGCCGTCGGGCGCCTCGCCGACGACCCGCATGTCGGGTTCGGAGTCGACCAGGACCCTGAAGGCGCTGCGCAGCAGGGTCTGGTCGTCGGCGAGCAGCACCCGGATCGTCATGTGTCCTCCCCCTCCCCCGTGCGGGGGGCCACGGGCAGTATCGCCTGTACGCGGAAGCCGCCGCCGTAGCGGGGTGCGGCGGTCAGGGTGCCGCCGAGCGCGCCGACCCGCTCGCGCATGCCGAGCAGTCCGTGGCCGCCGGTCGGGGCCCCGTCCGGGGCGGCCGGGGAGGCGCCGTTGTCGAGGACGGTGATCTCGACCGTACGGCCCACCCGCACGACGCTGACCTCGGCCTCGGCGTCCGGCCCGGCGTGCTTGCGCACGTTGGTCAGGGCCTCCTGCACGATCCGGTACGCGGCCAGGTCGACGGCGGCGGGCAGCGGCCCGTCGCCGTCGGCGCGGGCCAGGGCGACCGGGAGGCCGGCCTTGCGGAAGCTGTCGAGCAGTCCGTCGAGGACGGCGAGGCCGGGGGCGGGCTCGGTGGGGGCCTCCGGGTCGCCGGACTGGCGCAGCAGGCCGACGGTGGCGCGCAGCTCGTCCAGGGCGGAGCGACCGGCCTCGCGGACGTGCGCGAGGGCCTCCTTGGCCTGGTCGGGGCGCTTCTCCATGAGGTGGGCGGCGACTCCGGCCTGGACGTTCACCAGGGCGATGTGGTGGGCGACGACGTCGTGGAGGTCGCGGGCGATCCGCAGCCGCTCCTCCGCGACCCGGCGCCGGGCCTCCTCCTCGCGGGTGCGCTCGGCGCGTTCGGCGCGCTCCCGGATGGCGTCCACGAAGGCCCGCCGGCTGCGGACGGCGTCCCCTGCGGCGGCGGCCATGCCGGTCCAGGCGAAGATGCCGAGGTTCTCCTGCGCGTACCAGGGGGTCGGGCCGAAGACCATGGCCGCGGCGGTGAGCACCGTCATGGTGGCGAGGCCGACCCGCCAGGTGGTGGGCCGGTCGGTGCGGGCGGCGACCGTGCAGAGCGCGACGACGGCGCTCATGGCGATGGGCGCGGGCCTGCTGTCGTCGACCAGCTCGACGAGGGTGAACGCCACGGTGAGGCCGAGCACGACGAAGGGCTCGCGGCGGCGGCGCACCAGGGCGGCGGCCCCGGCGGCCATGAGCAGCACGCTGTACGCGTCGGGCGCGCGGTCGCCGAAGGTGGGCCCGTTCGGGCTGCCGTGCGGGTCGGTGAACGACCCGGCGACCATGCAGACGAGCACGGCGAACGCGAGCGTCGCGTCGAAGGCGAGCGGATGCGTCCGGAACCAGTCGACGAGCCGCCGGAGGGAGAGCGCGCCGGCGGCGGATCCGGTGGAGGTCACGGGAGGCAACGGTACGGGGCGGAGGCCGCCGGTCCGGTTGCGGGGCGCGCGCCCCGGGCCCCCGACAGCGCGAAGGTCCCGCGCCCCTGGGGGCCGGGACCTTCGCGGCGGATCGGTGGTGGCGGGGTCAGCCGGGGATGAGGCCGTCGTCGGTGAGCATCTTCCTGACCTCTTCGAGGCCGGCGTCCGGAGCCGGGAGGATCAGTTCCGACGGCTCCAGGACGTCGTCCGGGAGCGGCTCGCCGAGGCGGCGGACGGCGTCGAGGAGGGCGCCGAGCGTCCGCCGGAAGCCGTCCGTGTCGCCGTTCTCCATCTCCGCGAGCAGTTCGTCGTCGAGCACGTTCAGCTCGCCGAAGTGGCTGTCGGCCAGCTTCCACTGGCCCTCCCCCATGATCCGTACGATCATGACGCGTCCTGTTCCTTCCGGTTCCGGCGGAGAGCCGAGGGCTACTTCTCGAAGCGCGGGTGGGACTGCTGCTGGTTCTGGTGCTGCGGCGCCGCCGCGCCGTTGCCGCCCTCGATCGCCTGCTGCTGCGCCGACGGGCCGCCGGCCAGCTCGGCCTTCATCCGCTGGAGCTCCAGCTCGACGTCCGTACCGCCGGAGAGCCGGTCCAGCTCCGCCTGGATGTCGTCCTTCGCGAGCCCGGACTGGTCGTCCAGGGCGCCCGAGGCGAGCAGCTCGTCGATCGCGCCGGCGCGCGCCTGGAGCTGGGCGGTCTTGTCCTCGGCCCGCTGGATCGCCAGGCCGACGTCGCTCATCTCCTCCGAGATGCCGGAGAAGGACTCCGCGATCCGGGTCTGGGCCTGGGCCGCCGTGTAGGTCGCCTTGATCGTCTCCTTCTTGGTGCGGAAGGCGTCGACCTTGGCCTGGAGACGCTGGGCGGCGAGGGTGAGCTTCTCCTCCTCGCCCTGGAGCGTCTGGTGCTGCACCTCCAGGTCGCTGACCTGCTGCTGGAGCGCGGCCCTGCGGGACAGCGCCTCGCGCGCCAGGTCCTCGCGGCCGAGCGCCAGCGCCTTGCGGCCCTGGTCCTCCAGCTTGGCGGACTGCCCCTGCAGCTGGTTCAGCTGGAGTTCGAGCCGCTTGCGGGAGGTGGCGACGTCGGCGACGCCCCGGCGCACCTTCTGCAGCAGCTCCAGCTGCTTCTGGTAGGAGTAGTCGAGCGTCTCGCGCGGATCCTCGGCCCGGTCAAGGGCCTTGTTCGCCTTCGCGCGGAAGATCATCCCCATACGCTTCATGACACCGCTCATGGGCTTCGCGCGCCCCCTTCTGACGGACTCGGCTCCAGCTCTCCAACAAGGTCCACAGTACGGGCCCCGACTCCATTACCGCACTGTTCGGGGCGGGATGCGCTCCTCCCCAAGGACGACTGCGTGCGGCGTCCCCTCCCGCGCAGGGAGTAGACGGAGTCCGGGGAAACCCGTGGCCGTCCCCCGTACGTACCGCCCAAGACGCAGTCCGTTAGCGGATCGTTCCCGCCCGGCATGGGGTTCATGCCCGCCACCCCGTACCCTTGGGTTTTGTGTTCCGTAGCCGTTCGAAGGACGAGAAGGCCCCCACCGACAAGGTGACGGCGGACCTCTCCACCCAGCAGCCCCGCGACCCCGAGGCCCCCAAGGGCCGCCCGACGCCGAAGCGGAGCGAGGCGCAGTCCCAGCGCCGCCGCGCCTCGACGGTGCCGCTCGACCGCAAGGAGGCCGCCAAGCGCCAGCGCGAGGCACGCCGCTCGGACCTGGCCCGTCAGCGCGAGGCCCTGGCCAGCGGCGACGAGCGCTACCTGCCGGCCCGCGACAAGGGGCCGGTGCGCCGCTTCGTCCGCGACTTCGTGGACTCGCGGTTCGCGATCGCCGAGTTCTTCCTGCCGATGGCCGTGGTGATCCTCGTCCTGTCGCTGTTCGGCAACACCAACCGGGCGCTGCAGAACATCTCGCTGCTGCTCTGGCTCGGCGTGATCATCATGATCGTCATCGACTCGATCGGCATCTGGATCCGCCTCCGGAAGCAGCTCAACGCCCGCTTCCCGAACGAGCCGAAGCGCGGAGCCGTGGCCTACGGTCTGATGCGTACGCTCCAGATGCGCCGACTGCGGCTTCCGAAGCCGCAGGTCAAGCGCGGAGAGCGGCCCTGAGCACCGACCACTCGGAGTGGGGCGGGCCCGCTTTCGACGGGGCCGCGTCGGAGGCGGCGGGTCCCGTGCTGCCCGTCGTCACGCACTGGCCCGCCGGGGCCGGCGGGCTGCGCGACACCATCCGCCACGAGATCGTCGCCCGTCAGCTCGACGAGCAGATAACCGCCCGGTACCCAGTGGGGCAGCGGCTGCGGATCCTCGACGCGGGGATGGGGCAGGGCGCGCAGGCCCTGCGTCTGGCCAGGGCCGGTCACACCGTGACCGGCCTCGAAGCCGATCCCGACCTCCTGAAGGCGGCCCGCGACTCGCTGGCCACGGAGCCCGCCGGGATCCGCGAGCGGGTCCGGATGATCGAGGGCGACGGGCGCGAGACCGGGGTGCACTTCCTGCCCGGCAGCTTCGACGTGGTCCTCTGCCACGGCGTGCTCATGTACGCGGACGAGCCGGACGCGCTGCTGGCGGGCCTGGCCCGGATGCTGGCCCCCGGGGGCCTGCTCTCCCTGGTGGTGCGGAACGCCGACGCCCTGGCCATGCGGCCGGGGCTCGCCGGGGACTGGGCGGGGGCGCTCGCGGGCTTCGACTCGGACGTCTACGCCGACGACGGCGGGGTGAAGGTGCGGGCCGACCGGCTCGACGCGCTCACGGCGACGCTGGCGGGGATCGCGGCGCCGCTGCACGCCTGGTACGGGGTGCGGGTCTTCACGGACGGCGTCCCGGCCGAGGTGGGCCTGCCGGCCGCCGACGAGCTGGACCGGCTGTTCGCCGCCGAGGAGCGGGCGGGGCGCACGGACCCGTACCGGCGGATAGCGGCGCTGCTGCACCTGTGCGGGGTGCGGGGGTAGCGGGACGCGCGGGGAGGGCGGCCCCCTGATCGGGTGCGCTCGCCGGGCCCCGGGCGGGGACGGAACGGATACTCCGGACATGGACGTATCCCGCACCCGTGTCCGTACCCGTCGGCTCCTCCTCCCCCTGGCCGCCGGGGCCTGTGCCGCCGCGCTCGTCGCGGGCTGCTCCTCCGCCGGGGGCGCCGGGCCCGAGCGCTCGACCCAGGCGGCGGCGCCGCGCTCCGCGAACGAGCTGGAGGACGACTACCGGGCCGTCATCAAGGACGTCCTGCCGTCGGTCGTGCAGATCGACGCGGCGAACAGCCTCGGCTCGGGGGTCGTCTACGACGCCAAGGGGCACGTCGTCACCAACGCGCACGTGGTCGGCCAGGAGAAGAGCTTCAAGGTGACGGCGGCGACCGGCGGGCAGCCGGTGACGGCGCGGCTCGTCGCCTCGTACCCCGAGCAGGACCTCGCCGTGATCCGCCTGGAGAGCGTGCCGCAGGGGCTCAGGGCGGCGCGGTTCGGGGACTCGTCCGCCGTCGACATGGGGCAGATCGTGCTGGCGATGGGCTCCCCGCTCGGGCTCTCCGGCAGCGTGACCCAGGGCATCGTCTCGGCCACCGGCCGGACGGTCAGCGAGGGGCGGGCCGGCGGCGGCACGGGCGCGACCATCGGGAACATGGTGCAGACCTCGGCCGCGATCAACCCGGGGAACAGCGGGGGCGCGCTGGTGAACCTCGACAGCGAGGTCGTCGGCATCCCGACGCTCGCGGCGTCCGACCCGGAGCTGGGCGGCGGCTCGGCGCCCGGCATCGGCTTCGCCATCCCGGCGTCGATGGTGCGGACGGTCGCGGACCAGATCATCAAGGACGGCAAGGTGACGGACTCGGGCCGGGCGGCCCTGAACATCACCGGGCGCACGGTCCTGGACGACGACTACGAGCCGGCGGGCGTCGCGGTGGTCGAGGCTCCGGCGAGCGGCGCGGCGGGCAGGGCGGGCCTGAAGCCGGGCGACGTGATCACGCGGATCGGCGACGCGGACATCACCACGATCACCTCCCTGTCGGAGGCCCTGGCCTCGCGGAAGCCGGGCGAGAAGGTCCAGGTGACGTACGTGCGGGGCACGGAGACGGAGAAGACGGAGGTCACGCTGGGCGAGATGTGACGGGCGAAGGCCCGTCGGGACGCCCGGCCTTCGGCCGGACCGCCGCGCGGGCGCGTCCCGGCGGGCCCTCCGGCCGGAGCGACCGCCGGGCGGCTCGCTCCCGGGACCCGAAGGAGCACGGCCCTCCGGCCCCGGGGCCGGAGGGGTGCGGGGCTCCGTGACGGAGCCCCGCACTCCCCGGTCGCCGGGTGCCCTAGCCCTCCGCGTTCAGGGGCATCGGGCCGTAGATCTTCGTGCCGTCCTCCGAGAGGGTGACCTGGTCGGCGCCGCCGCCCAGGAGGTCACGCCAGTGCTCTCCGATCCAGCTCTCCGCGTCGCCCTGGGTGGTGAACTCCTCGGGTGTCACCACCGGCTCGACCTCGGTGCCGTCGGACTTCTCGAACCGCCACGTCCATGCCATGTCCGCCTCCTGGCGCTCACCGGATGATCGGTTTCCTGCCCGCAGCGTAGCCGGGCGCGCACGCCTCGCGGCGGCGCGGGAGGATCTGAGGGTGGAACTGACTCTGCTCGGCACCGGCGCCCCGCTCGGCCTCCCCCGTCCCGACTGCCCCTGCGCCGTGTGCGCGCTCTCCCGGGGGCCGCGCGCGCGTGCCGCGACCGCGCTGCTCGTGGACGGGGCCCTGCTGCTCGATCTGACCCCGGGGGCGGCCCTCGCGGCGGCCCGGTCGGGGCACTCGCTCGTGGGCGTGCGACAGGTGCTGCTCACGCATCCGCACGACGGACCGGCCGTGGAGCTGCCCGCCGGACTGCCGACCGCCGGGCGGGTGCCGGACGGACGCGAGTTGACGCTCATCAGCGGACACCGGGTGCGGGCGGTGGCGATGGACTCCCCCGGCACCGGGTACGAGGTGACCTCGGCGGACGGCGAGCGGCTGCTCTACCTGCCGCCGGGCGGCGCCCCGGCCGGGCTGGGCGAGGAGCACCGGGCGCCGTACGACGTGGTGGTGGC
Organism: Streptomyces bikiniensis; assembly: GCA_000716465.1. Taxonomy (GTDB): domain Bacteria; phylum Actinomycetota; class Actinomycetes; order Streptomycetales; family Streptomycetaceae; genus Streptomyces; species Streptomyces bikiniensis. Next base: position 94,369 of record JNWL01000001.1, on the reverse strand, counting down.
CGATGTGACGGGCCGTCCGGACGGGCTGGCCCGGCTGCGGGCGGCCGGGGCCGTCGGCCCGGCCACGGACGTGGTCGCGGTGCACCTGGACCACGACGCGCCGGCGGGCGCCGAGCTGGACCGGCGGCTCGCGGCGGCGGGGGCGCGGGCGGTGCCGGACGGGACGACGCTGTACGCGGGCGAGTACCACGAGGTGCCGGACGTGCCCCGGCGGACCCTGGTGACCGGCGGGGCCCGGTCGGGGAAGTCGGTGGAGGCCGAGCGGCGGCTCGAAACCTTCCCCGAGGTGCTGTACGTGGCGACCGGAGGGAGCAGGGAGGGGGATCCGGAGTGGGCCCAGCGGGTGGGCCTGCACCGGGAGCGGCGGCCGGCCTCGTGGCGTACCGCCGAGACCTGCGACCTCGTGCCCCTGCTCGCGGAGGACGGGCCCGCGCTGCTCGTCGACTGCCTGTCGCTGTGGCTGACGCACGCCATGGACGAGGTGGGCGCCTGGGACGACGGGGTCTGGGCGGACGGCGGGGAGAAGGCGCTGCGGGAGCGGACGGCGGAGCTGGTGGCGGCGGTGCGGGCGACGCGCCGCACGGTGGTGGCGGTGACGAACGAGGTCGGCTCGGGCGTGGTGCCCGCGACGGCGGCGGGGCGCCGCTTCCGGGACGAACTGGGCCGGCTGAACGCGTCCTTCGCGGACGAGTGCGAGCAGGTGGTGCTCGTGGTCGCGGGGCAGGCGCTCGTACTGCGCGGGTAGGGTGCGATCACCGATGGCCCTGGCTGATGTGTCTCAAGGCGGAACCGTGAACCTGGACGACTTCTCCGATCTGATCGAGCGCCCCGACGGGGGGATACGGCGTGACGCCGAGGAGCGCCGGGAGCGGCTCGCGGTGCCGCCGGGGGCGCTCGGACGCCTCGACGAGCTGGGCGAGTGGCTGTCCGCCGCGCAGGCCTCGGTGAAGGTGCGGGCGATCGAGCAGCCGAAGGTCGTCCTGTTCGCGGGCGACCACGGGGTGGCCTCGCTGGACGTGTCGGGGCGCCGGGCCGGCACCGCGCACGAGCTGGTGCGGGCGGTCCTGGACGGGGCGAGCCCGGTGGCCGTCCTCGCCCGCTCGATGAACGTGCCGGTACGGGTCGTGGACGCCGGTCTGGACTGCGACCCGGAGCTGCTGCCCGCCGAGGTCGTACGGCACCGGGTCCGGCGCGGCAGCGGCCGGATCGACGTGGAGGACGCGCTGACGTCCGAGGAGGCCGAGGCCGCCGTCCGGCTCGGCATCGCGATCGCGGACGAGGAGGCGGACTCGGGCACCGATCTGGTGGTGCTCGGGGACCTGAGCGTCGGCGGCACGACCCCGGCGTCGACCCTGGTCGCGGCCCTGTGCGGGACGGACGCCTCGGTGGTGACCGGGCGGGGCGGCGCCGGGATCGACGACCTGGCGTGGATGCGCAAGTGCGCGGCGGTCCGGGACGCGCTGCGGCGGGCCCGGCCGGTCCTCGGCGACCAGTCGGCGCTGCTCGCGGCGGTCGGCGGCGCGGACCTGGCGGCGATGACCGGCTTCCTGCTCCAGGCGTCGGTGCGGCGGATGCCGGTGATCCTGGACGGTGTCGTGGGGGCGGCCTGCGCGCTGGTGGCGCAGCGGGCGGCGTTCCGGGCGCCGGACTGGTGGCTGGCGGGCCAGGTGAGCGGCGAGCCGGCGCAGGCGAAGGCGCTGGACAGGATGGCGCTCAACCCGCTGCTCGACCACGGCGTCCATGTGGGCGAGGGAACCGGGGCACTGCTCGCGCTCCCCCTGGTCCAGGCCGCGGCGGCGTTCGCCGCGGAGCTGCCCGAGCGTCCGGATCCGACCACTCCGGACGACGGCGGCGGCACCCCGGGGACTCCCGGGGCCTGACGGGGAGCACGGCGGACTCAGATCGTCTCCGGGGCGGCCGTACGCGACGCGCGTGCGGCCGCCTCCGGCGTCGCCGCACGACGAGCGGTGCCCCATATGATCGCTTTTCATGGGAGAGGTCCGTTTGTCCGCCGAAGGAACGCCCCGGGGCACCACCGTCCGTTCGCGGCGCAGCGCCGCGTTCGCCGTCTGGTACCTGCGCGTCGTCACGTTCGTCAATTTCCTGGGTGCCGTCTGGGTCTCGTTCGGACAGGACCTGCGCCGCCACAACGAGGACGACTACTTCACCCCGTACCTGCTGACGGCCGGTTTCGCCTCGGGGCTCTTCACCCTCTTCCTGGCGATCACCATGCGCCGCCGCAAGCGGGCCGCGTGGATCCTCAACCTGGTGCTCGGCGGGCTGTTCCTGCTGCTCTTCGCCCTGGTGATGTTCTTCCCGGAGATCCGGCGGCACGCCCAGAACTGGGTCTCGCTGGTCCTGACCGCCGCCTTCGTGCTCGCGCTGCTGCTCGGCCGCAAGGAGTTCTACGCGAAGGGCGACCGCTCCAACCCGCTGCTCGCCGCGGTCGTGGCGGTCGGCGGGCTGCTCGTCACCTCGCTGCTCGCGGCCGTCCTGGTCACCGTCACCGACACCTCCTCCGGGCACTCCACCTTCCTGGAGCGCTGGCGCTACGGCCTGATGCGGCTCGTCACGCTGGCCTCCGACGACGAGCGGTTCCCCGGGATCGCCCCGCCCGGCTGGGTCGACGTCACCGTCAACGTCCTGTCCACGCTGCTGCTGGTCGCGGTGCTCTTCGCCGCCTTCCGCTCCCGCCGGGCGGTCGACCCGCTGACCGAGGAGGACGAGGAGCGGCTGCGGGCCCTGCTCGACAAGCACGGGGACCGCGACTCGCTGGGGTACTTCGCGCTGCGCCGCGAGAAGAGCGTGGTGTGGTCGCCGAGCGCGAAGGCGGCCGTCGCCTACCGGGTGGTCGGCGGGGTCTCCCTGGCCTCCGGCGATCCGATCGGGGACCCCGAGGCCTGGCCGGGCGCCATCGAGCCCTGGCTGGCCGAGGCGCGCGAGCACGGCTGGATCCCGGCGGTGATGGGCGCGAGCGAGGAGGCCGGGGTGATCTACGCCCGGCACGGTCTGGACGCCCTGGAGCTGGGCGACGAGGCGATCGTGGAGACCGGGGAGTTCACGCTCGACGGGCGGGCCATGCGGACGGTCCGGCAGGCGTTCAACCGGGTCGAGCGGGCCGGGTACGGGGTCCGGATCCGGCGCCACGAGGACATCCCCGCCGAGGAGATGGCCGCGCTGGTCCGCAAGGCGGACGACTGGCGGGACGGGGCGACCGAGCGCGGCTTCTCGATGGCGCTCGGCCGGCTCGGGGACCCCGCGGACGGTCGGTGCGTGATGCTGGAGTGCACCGACGCCGAGGGGGAGCTGCGGGCCCTGCTCTCGTTCGTGCCGTGGGGGCCGCGGGGGCTCTCGCTCGACCTGATGCGCCGCGACCGGGAGTCCGAGAACGGCCTGATGGAGTTCATGGTCATCGAACTCCTCCGGCGCGCCGGGGAGATCGGGATCACTCAGGTCTCACTGAACTTCGCGATGTTCCGCTCCGTCTTCGAACGCGGCTCGAAGCTCGGGGCGGGGCCGGTGCTGCGGATGTGGCGTTCGCTGCTCGGCTTCTTCTCCCGGTGGTGGCAGATCGAGTCGCTGTACCGCGCCAACGCCAAGTACCGACCGATCTGGGAGCCCCGATTCATGCTCTTCGAGAAGAGCGCCGACCTGTTGCGCATCGGCCTGGCCGCCGGGCGGGCCGAGGGGTTCCTGGAGGCCCCGGGGCTGCCGAAGTGGCTGCACCGCAGACAGCTGGAGGGCGGGCGTTGAGCGGGGCCTCCCGGGAAGACCGGGAACACCGGGAAGACCGCGGCGGCGTCCGGGGTTTCGCCCGCCGCGAGTGGGCCCCGCTGTTCACCGCCGTACGGACGGCGCTCGTCACGAAGCGGTGGCGGGCGATACCGATGACGCTGGCGGCGGTCTGCCTGACGGCCCTGTTCCAGGTGGTGCAGAACCAGGACTGGGGCTACGGGCCGGTCCACGACCTCGGTTTCGTACGGGCCGAGGACCCGCTCTGGCTCGCGCTGCTCCGCACCCCCCTCTCGCTCTTCGTGCCCGCCCTCGACCTGCCCGTCTGGGGCGCCCTCGCGCAGGTGCTGCTGGTGTTCGGGATCGCCGAGATCTGCCTCGGGCGCCGCCGGACGCTCGCCGTCGCCTATCTGTCGACGCTGGCCGGCACCCTCTACGCGCGCGTGGGCATCGCGATCGGCCCGGACAGCCCGTTCGGGCTCCCGGCCTCCGACGCGCTCGTGGTCGACACCGGCCCGTCGGCGGCCGTGGTGGGCCTCGCCGTCTACGTCTGCCGGCGGTACCGCGCGTACTGGACCGGCGGGCTCGTCGTCCTCGCGATGGTCGTGGAGGTGATCGTGAAGCCGAACCTGGCGGGCAAGGAGCACCTGGCGGCCATCGCCGCCGCCCTCGTCCTGATCGCGGTCGCCGCCCGGCGCGAGCGGCGTCAGGGCGGGGTCGGGCCGGGGCCCGAGACGCGTTCCTGGAAGCCGCCGATCAGGTCCTGAAAGCGGCGGCGGACCTTGGTCCAGCGCCGGTCGTGGCGGTACGTGCGGAGCCGGGAGCGGGCCCTGGCCCGGTGGCGGCGGCGGTAGAAGCGCTTGGACCACCAGGAGCCGGGGCGGGCGAGCCGGACGGCACCGACGATCGCCACGAAGGGGACGAAGACCCCCATCACGGCCATCCGGAACTTTCCCTTCACCAGGCTGACCAGGATGAAGAGGAAGTTGAGCACGATGGTGGCGATGAAGGCCGCCCGGTCCTGGCGCTCGTCCTCGGACACGTCGTTCACGCCGAGCGGCGAGAAGCCGCTCAGGGCGAGCATGACGAGGGCCGCGGTGAGCACGACCACCTCGACGCTCTTGCGGCCGTCCTCGCTCCAGTACACGTCGTCGAGGTGGAGGATCAGCGCGAACTCGTCCAGGACGAGCCCCGCGCCGATCCCGAAGACGACGGCGAAGACGGCCGCGCCGAGGCCGTGCCGGCCGCTGCCCACCGCGCCGAAGCCGCCGATCACGGAGAGGACGACGCCGGGCACGACATGATGGATGTGGAGCCCGCCCGAGGAGACGTTCCCGAACGGGCCCTTCCCCGCCCGGATGAGACGGGTGATGGTCCGGGTGACCAGGAACGTCACGACAAATGAGGTCAGGGCGAGGAGCAGCGGGAGCTTCCCCGGTTCGAGGATGTTCCGCGAGAACCAGTGACCCATGCCACCCACTTCCGAAATGTACGTGATGCGCAATCTACCGTCCGGAACCGGCGATTACCCTGCCCGGATGGACGGCCTGCGTTTCGCCTTCGGCACCCTCACGGTGCTCCCCGCCCGCATCACCCGCTGGGACCGGGACGCGGCGCGCGCCGGCATGCTCTGCGCCCCGCTCGCCGGCCTGACCGTAGGCCTGGCCTCCGCCGCGCTCGGCACGGGGTTCCTGCTGCTCGGCTCGGGCCCGCTGCTCGCGGCCGTCGTCACCGCCGCCGTCCCCGCCGTCCTCACCCGGGGCCTCCACCTCGACGGCCTCGCCGACACCGCCGACGGCCTCGGCAGCGCCAAGCCGGCCGAGGACGCGCTGCGCGTCATGAAGCAGTCGGACATCGGCCCGTTCGGCGTGATCGCCGTGGTCCTCGTCCTGCTCGCCCAGGTCGCCGCGCTCTCCCACCTGTACGAGGAGGGGTGGGCGCACGGCGCGGTCGCCGCCGTCCTCGCCGCCGCCGTCGCCCGGCTCGCCCTCACCCACGCCTCCCGCCACGGCGTCCCGGCGGCCCGCCCCGAGGGGCTCGGCGCGATCGTCGCCGCGACGGTCCCGGTCCGCTCCGCGACCCTGGTGACGGCCGCCTTCCTGGCCCTGGCCGCCGGGGCGGGCCTGCTGCTCTCCCCGTACGACGCGGTCCGCAACGTCCTGGCGGCGGGCGTCGCCCTGGGCGCGGCGGCGCTGCTGCTGCGCCGGTGCGTGCGCCGGTTCGGCGGGGTCACGGGCGATGTGTTCGGCGCGGTGGAGGAGACGGCGGCGACGGCGGCCCTGACGGCGCTGACGCTGGGGTGATCGTTTCGTGACCGGCGGCCGGGCAACCATCGGTGCCGCCGCCCGGTCACGAGGACGTGACCAGACCCCTCGCCCGTACCGTCGGCGCGGTCGTCGGAGCCGCCCTGCTGCTCGGCGCCTGCGACCCGGGAGCCGCGGACGCCCCCGGCGCCGCCCGTCCCACCCCCCTCTTCTCCGAGCCGGCCGCCCGGCAGGTCGGTCTGGCGCTGCGGCACACCCGGGAGACCGGCGGCGCCGACCTGCGCCAGACGGTCACCTTCACCTCGGGGAAGGGCGACGCCGTCCAGACCCTCACCGGGCGGCTGGACTTCGCGGGCTCGCGCGGCGAGGCGGCGCACACCTGGCGCATCGCCCCCGGCTTCCCCGAGGAGGCCCGCAGGACGATCCTCGGCACCCTGCCCGGACGCGGCACCGGCGACGCGTCCGGACGGTACGCGGTGGACACCCGGGCCATCCACTACCGGGCCGCTTCGGCCGGGTACTGGCTGCGGTACGAGGGCGTTGCCGAACCCTTCCCGGGCACCGACTCGATCGGCCACCTCCGGGGCACCGAGAGCCCGATCGGCGGCACCCTCCTGGAGGTGCTCGGCGGCGTGCGGCCCGCCGGGGCGCGGGAGCTCGCGGGCGGCGGGCGCTCGTACCGGGCGGACTTCCCGCTGGCCGAGGCCCTGGAGCTCTTCCCGTACGACCTGCGGCGGGAGTTCGTGCCCGCGCCCCTCAACGCCGGCTCGCCGGGCGCCCCCGTCCCCGTGGCCGTCGAGGTGGACCGCGAGGGCAGGATCACCCGGGCCTCGGCCGACCTGACGTCCCTGCTGGACGAGGGGGAGAGCGGGGCGCTCACCGGGGTGACCGGGCTCCGCGCGGAGCTGGCGCTGAGCGGGTTCGGCGCGCCGGAGCCGCCCGTCGGCACCGTTCCCGGCGGGCGGGTCCTGGCGGGCGCCTCCGCGGTCGTCACCACCTACGAAGCCCGGCCCGGCGACTGCCTGGACTTCAACACCGGCATGCGGCACCGCAGGCTGGTGGTCCGGGTGCCCTGCGCCGGCCCCCACGACGGCGAGATCGTCGAGCAGCACTCCCTGCCCGGCGCCTTCCCCGGAACGGAGGAGGCCGCCGAGCGGGCCCGGCGGGCCTGCGCGGCGGCCGGGGAGCGGGGGGCCGCCGGAACCCCCTGGCGCACCTGGTCGACCGAGGAGGAGTGGACGGAGCGCGGCGAGGGCCGGGCCACCTGCTACACGGTCAGCAGGGCTGCCGCCACACCCCCAGTTCGTACCGCTTCCGCATCGAGCTGAGGCCCAGTTCCCGCGCCCGCGGACAGAATCGGCCCGGCGCCAGTTCGTACTCGACGTGGAAGACGGCCTTGCCGGCCTTCACGAACGGGGTGAGCAGGTCGCACTCCTCGTACTGGGCGCACTGCTCGTTGACCGCGAAGTCGAAGTCCGCGAGGAGCTCCGGGATCTGGTCGAGGTCGTTCTTGAGGCCGACCGCGAGGCCGCGCTCGTGGGCCAGACGGGCGATCAGGCGGTTGTAGCGGAGCTGGTCGGCGGCGGTGAGCGGGAAGCCGGTGCCGTTCCGGTAGCCGTCCATGTTGTCGGGCTCGACGGCGTCGAAGCCCTTGTCGCGGCACATGTCGAGGCGTGCGGCCATCAGGGGGCCGAGGACGTCGGTGCGGCGGATGTCGAGCCAGCGCTCGCCCGGCCAGCCGTTGCCCCGGCCGAGCAGGGCCTCCGGGAAGCGGTCGGCGTCCGGACGGAAGTCCTCCCAGGCGCCGGTGGAGAGGTAGCAGATCACCTTCCGGCCCCGGGCGTGCAGGTCCTTCACGGCGGACGCCGGGTGCTCGAAGCCGTCGATGTCGTACACGGGGACGTCGACCGTCGGGTCGAGCCGGCCGCTGAGCTGCCACTGCCAGGCGAGACCGGGTTTCGGCCGCCAGCGCTCCTCCGCCCGCTTGGCGTCGGGGGCGGGGTCGGGGGACGTCGTCGTGCAGGCGGTGGCGAGGAGCAGGAGCCCCGCGAGCAGGAGGGGCAGGCGTCTCATCGGGCGGGCTCCGGGAGGTGCGGAAGGGTGCCCCAGGGGTGCGCGCCCGCGCCGGGCACCGCGCAGTGCACCGGGGTGGCGGGCCGGAACCCGGCGGGGGCGGCGTACACCAGGTGGCAGTGGTGGGCGGCGACCGGAAGGTCGAGGGTGCGGTAGGTCTCCCAGGGGCCCTCGAAGGTGACGAGCAGGTCGGCCTGGGCCTCGTAGCCGGGGTCCGGGCGGGCCCCGTGGTTGAAGACCAGGGTCGCGGCCCCGGCGGCCCGGGCCGCGACCGCGATCCGGCGGTAGTGGGCGAGGGCGCCGGGCGCGGTCGCCACCTGGTCCAGGAAGGCGCCGTCGGTGCCGTACCAGTCGCGGTGGCGCAGCAGTTCGGCGACGACCTCGGCGTGCGGGCGGCGCCCGTAGGCCGTGTCCACGTAGCCCAGGACCCGGACGCCAGCCCCACGCAGCCGCCCGGCGGCCCCGGCGAACGCCGGGTCGGGCGCGGGGCCCGCGCCGCTCGCCGGGTTGAGGACGACGCCGTACAGGGAGGGCGCCGCGCCGACGAGCGCCGCCCAGGCGTCGGGGCGTTCGGCCGGGTGCTCGTAGAACGGCACCAGGAGGGACGGGGTCGTCATCACACCACCTAGACGCGATGGGCGGTCGGTCGTACCAGCAGAACACAGGTGAGGACGGCGAGCACGGCGGCCGCTCCCCCGGTCGCCGCCGGGCCCGCCGCGGGCAGCGCGGTCTGCGCGACCGCCGCGAGCAGGCAGACGGTGGCGGCGCCGAGGACCGCGCCGAAGGCCTGGAGCAGCAGGCCGAGCCAGAGCGCGGTCCCGACGAGGAGCAGGGCGAGCAGGTCCGGGGGCGTCGGCCGGGGCGCGCCCGGCCAGACCTGGGTCACGGCGAGGAGGAGGGCGGTGAGGACGGCGAGGTAGCCGCCGAGGCAGAGGACCAGGGTGCCGGTGGCGGCCCGCCGGAACTCGCGGGCGGTGGTGAGGGTCCGCAGCCGGGCCAGGGCCCCGTCCCGGAAGCGGTGCAGCAGCCATTCGGCGGGTCCCATGGAGAGGGTGAGCGCGACGACCGCCCCCGCGCCGCTCACCGGGGTGGTGCCGGTGCCCGCGTGCAGGACGAGCAGACCGCTGCCGAGACCGAAGAGCCCGTACGGGAGCGAGGCCGTGCGCGGGGGACCGCCGCGCCCCGCCGCCGTCCGCCGCAGCCCCGGCCGGAGCACGCGCGCGGCGAGGACGGCGGTGGCGGTGAGGGAGGCGAGGAGGAGACCGATCCGCAGGGGGTCGGGCAGGTCCCAGCGGAAGGCGGGGACGGCCCCGGCGAGCGGCACCAGGGCGCCGAACAGGGCCCGTTCGCGGCCGAGGACCAGGAGGGCGGTCGCGGCGGCGAGGTAGAGCGACTGGCCCGCGGCGAAGACGGCGGCCGGGGCCTCGCCGGGCGCGGCGACCGCGAGGGCGACGCCCGTCCCGGCGAGGGCGCCCGGGGGCGCGCCGGTGAGCAGGGCGCGGGCGGCGGCGGGCCGGTCGCCGAGGCCGAGCCAGGTGTACGCGCGGTGGGACAGGGCCTGGTTCCAGACCCAGCCGGTGACGGCCCCGGCGAGCAGCGGAACCGTTCCGCCGGGAAGCCCGAACCGGCCCTGCTCCCCGGCGAGCAGCGGGGCGGCGAGCACGTACGCGAGGCCGGGCAGCGCGAAGACGAGCCCGCGCAGGAGGCAGTTCGCGAGTCCGCCGTGCCAGGGTCCGGCGGGCGGCGGCGCCGGGGCGGGGTGGCGCCGCTCCACGCGCGCGTAGAGGTCCTCGGCAAGGGCGAAGGAGTCGGCGCGGCCGTAGGTGAGCCGGATGTGGTCGTCGGTCATGCCGTCGGACTCCAGGAGCGCGGCCACCTCGTCGGGGTGCACGGCGGCGGCGACGAACCCGTCGAGCCGCTCGGCGAGCGCGTCGAGGGGGTCGGGGGCGGGGGGCACGTCAGGGCCCTTCCCCGTGTCCGGGGCCTTCCCCTTCTCCGGGGCCTTCTCCGTGTCCGGGGCCTTCTCCGTGTCCGAGGCCTTCTCCGTGTCCGAGGCCTTCTCCGTGTCCGAGGCCTTCTCCGTCTCCGGGGGCTCCGGGGCCTTTGGTACCTCCTCCCGGCGGGGTCTCGGGATCGCCGGGAGGGTGTCCCCCTCCCCCGGGGGTTTCAGCCAGAGGGAGCCGCTCATGCCGGGGTGCCTCCCGCCACGAGGGCCGCCGGGGTGCGGCGGAGGGCGGGGGTGCGGACCGTACGGCGTTCCGGGGCGGGCCGGTCGGGGCGGGGGGACGGGTCCTCGCCCGCCAGTTCGCGGTAGATGCGGCGGAAGCCGTCCACCGAGCGGTTCAGGGTGAAGCGGTCGACGACCCGCTGCCGGGCCAGGCGGCCCAGTTCGGCGCGGCGGGCGCCGTCGCCCAGGAGCGCCGAGAGGGCGGCGGCCATGACGGCCGGTTCGCGGGGCGGGACGACGATCCCGGTGTCGCCGACGGCCTCCCGTACCCCTCCGACGTCCGTGGAGACGGTCGCGCGGCCGCAGGACATGGCCTCGATGAGGGAGAAGGGGAAGCCCTCGCTGATGGAGGAGAGCACGACCACGCTGCCGGCCGCGTACGCCGAGGGCACGTCGGTGACGCGGCCCTCGAAGGTGACGCCGTCGGTGACGCCCAGTTCGGCGGCGAGCTTTTCCAGGCGGGTCCGGTAGTCCTCGTTCCCGGCGGGCACGGGCCCGAACAACCGCAGCCGCAGCGCGGGGAGTTCGGCGCGGCAGATCGCGTACGCCCGGATCAGGGTCTCCAGGTCCTTGATGGGGTCGACGCGCCCGCACCAGCTGAGGGTGGGGGTCGCGGGCTCGGGCCCCGCCTCGGGGAAGAGGGCCGGGTCGACGCCGTTGTAGACGGTGCGGATGCGGTCGGCGGGGGCGCCGCCGCGCTCCTCCCAGCGCCGGTTGTACCGGTTGCAGGGGGTGATGAGGTCGGCCTCGCGGTAGCCGAGGGTGTTGAGCTCGCGGTAGAAGGCGAGCATCAGGGCCTTGACGGGCCAGGACTGCTTCTCGGTGCGGTAGCCGAGGTACCGCTCGCGCAGGTAGATGCCGTGTTCGGTCAGCAGGAAGGGGACCCCTTCGAAGTGCCGCGCGGCGAGGGCCGGCAGCGTGGCGAGTCCGCTGGAGACGGCGTGCGCCACACCGCCGGTGGATATCCGGGCGGCGAGCGGGCGCAGGGCGTGTTCGAGCAGGTCGGTGGCGGTGAGGGCGTCGTGGACGGTGGGCCGGGCCGCCCGCGTCGGCAGGTGCGGCATGGCCCACGTCCACATCAGGGAGCGCAGGGCGGCCTCGGAGCGGAGGGCGGCGGTGAGCCTCCCCCGCCGGGCCAGGGCGGCCAGCTCGTACAGGCTCGTGCCGAAGTCGTAGCCGGTCCCCGGGTCGAGCAGGGAGAGCAGGAGCCGTTCGTACGTGTCGAGGAAGCGGCGGCGCTCCCGCCCCCCGGGGGCCCGGCGCGCGCGGACGGGCGCCGGGCCCCAGAGGGGGAACGCGGTGTGCCGGACGACGTTGGACGGCAGGTCCCAGGTGACGGGCTCCCGCCCGCTGCCGGTGAGGGCGAGGACGTCGAAGTCCACCTCGGGCATGCCCCGGACGAGTTGGTCGCACCAGGTGCTGACCCCGCCGTGGACGTGCGGATAGGTGCCTTCGGTGAGCATGGTGACGTGACGGCCACGGCTCGGCATGTGCGGTTCCCCCCGGAACGTGCTGGGTCAGATGGTCGGGATCGTGAGGGTGACGGCGCTCTGGAGCGGTTCGGGCGAGGTCCAGGCGGAGCGGGTCCCGGCGTAGGCCGTGCCGAAGGCGCTGGTGCCGAGGAGCAGCTTCTTGCGGGTGCCCTCGGGGGCGGTCACGGGCGCGACGACGCCGGAGGGGGCCTTGACGGTGACGGTGGTGCCGATCCGGTAGGCGGTGACCTTCCCGGCGGCGAGGGCCCGGTCCCAGGCGGCGCGGCGGGCCAGTTCGGTGCCGACGTCCCGCTGGGCCGGGTTGACCAGGGGCGCGGAGGGCGCGAACAGGGCCCGGTAGTCGGTCAGTACGCGGTCGAGGACGGGGTAGAGCAGGCGCTCCTCGGCCAGGTTGGACTGGTGCACGTAGTGCGGGCGCGGGTCGTTGCCGAGGACGTGGGAGAGCGCGATGCGCGCCTCCTGCGGGACGATGTGGTCGGCGTAGCCGGTGGCGAGGGGCAGCGGGGCGGGCAGGCAGGTGGAGGCCGGGTTGGACTCGCAGATCCCGCTGCCGCCGTCGGCGCGGGAGGTGTAGACCCAGTTGTACTCGTCGGCCATCTCGGCGGCGGTGCCCACGTTGTAGTACACGTTCATGGGGTGGCGGGGCACGGTCTGCGCGGCGCCGGTCGCGGTGCCGACCGTGCGCTGCCGCGGCTCGCGGGAGTTGTCGCTCGCGATCCACTTCACGCCGTTGTCGGCGAGCGCGCCGGCCAGGTTCGGATTGTCGGCGGGCTGCTGGGGCAGGGTCTTCAGGCCGGAGTGCTCGCCGGTGACGAGTTCGGAGCGGTCGACGGAGATGCCCTTGCGGACGGCCCAGTCGTGGTTGTCGCGGATCTGCGCGGACAGCTCGGCGCGGGTGACCCAGAGGGTGTCGCCCTTGGCGTCCGCGGCGCACCGCCAGGGGACGGTGGTGGTGTCCTGGACGCAGCCGAGGAAGGGGTGGGTGTAGGTGTGGTTGATCCACCGGTACTGGGCGCGGTCGGCGACGAGCCGGTCGGCGAGCGGGTCGGAGCCGCCGTGTTCGGCCTTCCACTGCTCGCCCTGGCCGCCGTTGTAGACCATGTCGAGGGTGAAGCCGGAGGCCTTCTGCCAGGCGGCGGCGTACTGGGCGTCCGCGGCGGTCATGCGGATCGGGGCCGTGCCCCCGCCGTCGCCGCCGGCGCAGTCGAAGTCGCCGGGGGTGCAGTCGCGTTCGGGGTCCCAGCGGGCGTCGGGGGCGAAGACGTCGTCCACGTGGACGGAGAGGTGGTTGCGGCTCTGCCCGAGGTGGACGCCCTGGGTGAGCCATTCGACGATGCCGCGGGCGAGGGCCCGGAACTGCCGCTGGTGCTGGTTGTAGGCGAAGGTGACGACCAGCTCGCGGCGCCCGTCGGCGGCGTACTCGCCGACGAGGCTGGCCCGGCCGCCGCCGGCACCCCCGACGGGCACGTCGAGGTAGCTGGTGTACCCGGCGCGGGGGCGGCCCGCGTAGCCGTAGCTCTCGGCGATCGCCGGGTCGTTGTCCTCGAAGGCGAGCGATCCGGCCAGGTACCGGAAGGGGCCCGCCTTCCCGGCGGCGGTGACGGAGGCGGTGACCCCGTCGAGGACGCCGGACAGGCCGCCGTCGCTGGTGTAGTCGAGGCCGACGCCCGGGTGCGACCAGGTGTAGGCGTCGACCTGCGGGATGCCGAAGGTCCGCTCGTACGCCCGGAGCGCGGTGTGCTCGGCGGAGTCGGGGCCGAAGGCGGTCTCGTGGGGCAGGACGACGCCCTGGTACTTGGCGCGGGGCCGCCCGTCGACGCTGTCGCTGAGGAAGGCCTGGTCCACGACCGGCCGGTTCGGGTCGTCGAGGTCGATCCTGCGGTACGGGACGCCGGAGCCCTCCAGCTCGGCGGTGATCGCCCCGACCGCGCTGCCGCCGTCGTCCACGACGAGGACGGTGAGGTCGACGCGGGGCGCAGGGGCGGTGGCGGCCTGCGCGGACGGCACGGCGGTGGCGACGAGCGCGGCGACGGCCAGGGCCGCCGTCCGGGCTATGCGGTGGGCGGTGCGGGACCTGTTTCCGGGCATGCGGATTCGGCCGGAGTCCATCGGTGGTTTCCCCCCTCTGCAGGACCGCGCCGGACCGGGACGGGACCGGGCGGACCTGTGGAGATGTCGCAGATGGCGCGAAGGCGAGGACGTCGCCCTTGCGTGATTGAGGCGAGTGTGGAGGCAGCTCTCCGAGCCTGGCCGGTAAACATGAAAGAGACACCACGGATGAGTGAATCACCGCCGCCGTGAGCGAACCGGGTGAGCGAGCGTAGGCTCGTCACCGGCGTTCTCCGGGCCGAAATACGATGCGGCGGGCACGGTCGGCCCATCCCCCGACCGCCACAGAACTCAATGGAAGCGAGAATTCACCACCGTGACTGCTCTCACTCTCAGCACTGCCGGCGCGGCGACGCTGCGCGCCGACGCCCTCGTCGTCGGCGTCGCCAAGTCCGGGAAGGAGCTGATCGTCGCTCCGGGCGCCGAGGCCGTCGACAAGGCCTTCGACGGCCGGCTCGCCGCCGTCCTGGAGACCCTGGGCGCCTCGGGTGCCGAGGGTGAGGCGACCAAGCTGCCCGCCCCCGCCGGTCTCAAGGCCCCCGTCGTCCTGGCCGTCGGCCTGGGCGGCGCCCCCGAGGACGGCGAGGCGTTCGGCACGGAGACCCTGCGCCGCGCCGCCGGCACCGCGGCCCGCGCGCTCTTCGGCACGAAGAAGGCCGCGTTCGCCCTGCCGGTCGCCGACGCCGCCGCCGTCTCCGCCGTCGGGGAGGGCGCCCTGCTCGGCGCGTACGCCTTCACCGCCTACCAGGAGGTCGGCAAGGACGCGAAGAGGCCGCTCGCCGAGGTCGCCCTGCTCGGCGCCAAGCCGCGCGACAAGGCCCACAAGGCCGCCGCCGAGCGCGCCCAGGCCGTCGCGGAGGAGATCAACCGCGCCCGCGACCTGATCAACACCCCGCCGAACGACCTGACCCCGGCCGCCTTCGCCGCCGCGGTGCAGACCGCCGGCAAGGAGCACGGCCTGAAGGTCCAGGTCCTCGACGAGAAGGCCCTCGCCAAGGGCGGCTACGGCGGCATCCTCGGCGTCGGCGCCGGTTCGGAGAACCCGCCGCGCCTGGTCCGCGTCGCCTACACCCACCCGAAGGCGGAGAAGACCCTCGCCCTGGTCGGCAAGGGCATCACCTACGACTCGGGCGGCATCTCCCTGAAGCCGGCCGGCCACAACGAGACGATGAAGTGCGACATGAGCGGCGCCGCCGCCGTGTTCTCCACCGTCGTCGCCGCGGCCCGCCTCGGCCTGGAGGCCAACGTCACCGGCTGGCTGGCGCTCGCCGAGAACATGCCGTCCGGCTCCGCCACCCGCCCGGGCGACGTCCTGCGCATGTACAGCGGCAAGACCGTCGAGGTCCTGAACACCGACGCCGAGGGCCGCCTGGTCCTGGCCGACGCGCTGACCCGGGCCTCCGAGGAGAACCCGGACGCGATCGTCGACGTGGCGACCCTGACCGGCGCGATGATGCTGGCGCTCGGCAGCCGCACCTTCGGCATCATGGCCAACGACGACGAGTTCCGCTCCACGGTCCACGAGGTCGCGGAGGAGGTCGGCGAGGCGTCCTGGCCGATGCCGCTCCCGGCGGACCTGCGCAAGGGCATGGACTCCCCCACCGCCGACATCGCGAACATGGGCGAGCGGATGGGCGGCGGCCTGGTCGCCGGCCTCTTCCTCCAGGAGTTCGTGGGCGAGGGCATCACCTGGGCCCACCTGGACATCGCGGGCCCGGCCTACCACGAGGGCGCCCCGTACGGCTACACCCCCAAGGGCGGCACCGGCTCCTCGGTCCGCACCCTGGTGCGCCTGGCCGAGCGGGCCGCCGAGGGCGAGCTCTGAGCACCGTCCGCCCCCGTGCGACGGGTACGGCCCCGGGCTCCGAGCCCGGGGCCGTACCCGTTCGGGAGCCCTCCGTACGGACGATCGGCCGTCTCGGAGAACGGCCCCGCGTCCCGCCATCCGTCAACAAGTGCGAAGATGGGTTCTCGGCAGGACAGGGCCCCCATCACAGGGCCGGAAAATAAGCGGCCGAACACCAGCCGCCGCCCGGTCATGGACGACCGGCGACGAGCGCACATGCATGGAGGACGTGACGTGGCGAACGACGCCAGCACCGTTTTCGACCTAGTGATCCTCGGCGGCGGTAGCGGCGGTTACGCCGCGGCGCTGCGCGGAGCGCAGCTGGGCCTGGACGTCGCACTGATCGAGAAGAACAAGCTCGGCGGCACCTGCCTGCACAACGGCTGCATCCCGACGAAGGCCCTGCTCCACGCCGGCGAGGTCGCCGACCAGGCGCGCGAGGCGGAGCAGTTCGGTGTCAGGGCCTCCTTCGAGGGCATCGACATCAAGGGCGTGCACAAGTACAAGGACGACGTGATCGCGGGCCTCTACAAGGGTCTGCAGGGTCTCGTCGCCTCCCGCAAGGTGACCTACATCGAGGGCACGGGTCACCTCTCCTCCCCGACCTCCGTCGACGTGGACGGCCGCCGCGTCCAGGGGCGTCACGTCCTGCTGGCCACCGGCTCCGTGCCGAAGTCGCTGCCCGGTCTGGAGATCGACGGCAACCGGATCATCACCTCGGACCACGCGCTGACCCTGGACCGGGTCCCGGAGTCCGCGATCATCCTCGGCGGCGGCGTCATCGGCGTCGAGTTCGCCTCGGCGTGGAAGTCCTTCGGCACCGACGTCACCGTCATCGAGGGCATGAAGCACCTGGTGCCGGTCGAGGACGAGAACAGCTCGAAGCTTCTTGAGCGCGCGTTCCGCAAGCGCGGCATCAAGTTCAACCTCGGCACCTTCTTCCAGTCCGCCGAGTACACCGACAACGGCGTCAAGGTCACCCTGGCCGACGGCAAGACCTTCGAGGCCGAGGTCCTCCTGGTCGCCATCGGCCGCGGCCCGGTCTCCGCCGGCCTCGGCTACGAGGAGCAGGGCGTCGCGATGGACCGCGGCTACGTCCTGGTCGACGAGTACATGCGCACCAACGTGGAGACGATCTCGGCCGTGGGCGACCTCGTCCCCACCCTCCAGCTCGCGCACGTCGGCTTCGCCGAGGGCATCCTCGTCGCCGAGCGCCTGGCCGGTCTGAAGACCGTCCCGATCGACTACGACGGCGTGCCGCGGGTGACGTACTGCCACCCCGAGGTCGCCTCCGTCGGCATCACCGAGGCGAAGGCCAAGGAGATCTACGGCGCGGACAAGGTCGTGGCCCTGAAGTACAACCTCGCGGGCAACGGCAAGAGCAAGATCCTGAAGACCGCGGGCGAGATCAAGCTCGTCCAGGTCAAGGACGGTGCCGTGGTCGGCGTCCACATGGTCGGTGACCGCATGGGCGAGCAGGTCGGCGAAGCGCAGCTGATCTACAACTGGGAGGCGCTGCCGGCCGAGGTCGCGCAGCTCATCCACGCCCACCCGACGCAGAACGAGGCGCTCGGCGAGGCCCACCTGGCCCTGGCCGGCAAGCCTCTGCACTCCCACGACTGACGCTCACGTCATCACAGGGCGCGACGACCACTTTCCGCAATTCGTTAGGAGCAACTGAAACCATGTCGGTTTCCGTAACCCTGCCGGCGCTCGGCGAGAGCGTCACCGAGGGCACCGTCACCCGCTGGCTCAAGGCCGAGGGCGAGCGCGTCGAGGCCGACGAGCCGCTGCTCGAGGTCTCGACCGACAAGGTCGACACCGAGATCCCCGCCCCCGCCTCGGGCATCCTGGCCTCCATCAAGGTCGCCGAGGACGAGACGGTCGAGGTCGGCGCCGAGCTGGCCATCATCGACGACGGCTCCGGCGACTCCGCCGAGGCCAAGGCCCCGGCCGCCGAGTCCGCCCCGGCGCAGGAGGCCCCGGCTCCGGAGGCCCCGCAGGCCGAGCCGTCCACCGAGACCGAGCAGCCCGCCCCGGCCCCGACGGCCGAGGCCGCCTCCGGCGGCGGTTCCGCCGAGGGCACCGACGTCGTGCTGCCCGCCCTGGGCGAGTCCGTCACCGAGGGCACCGTGACCCGCTGGCTGAAGTCGGTCGGCGAGACCGTCGAGGCCGACGAGCCGCTCCTCGAGGTCTCCACGGACAAGGTCGACACCGAGATCCCGGCCCCGGCCTCCGGCGTCCTCCTGGAGATCGTCGTCAACGAGGACGAGACCGCCGAGGTCGGCGCCAAGCTGGCCGTCATCGGTGCCGCGGGCTCGGCTCCGGCCGCCGCCCCGGCGCAGGAGGCCCCGGCCCCCGAGGCCGCTCCGGCCCCGAAGCAGGAGGAGGCCCCCGCGGCCCCCGCCCCGGCTCCGGCCGCCCAGGCTCCGGCTCCGGCCGCTCCGGCTCCGGCCGCTCCGGCTCCGGCCGCTCCGGCCCAGGCCGCGCCCTCCACCGCCCCGGCCGTGGTCACCCCCGTTCCGTCCGCCCCGGCCCCCGCTGCGCCGTCGGAGGACGGCGCGTACGTGACCCCGCTGGTCCGCAAGCTCGCCACCGAGAACGGTGTCGACCTGGGCTCCGTCAAGGGCTCCGGCGTCGGCGGCCGCATCCGCAAGCAGGACGTCCTCGCGGCCGCCGAGGCCAAGAAGGCCGCCCAGCAGGCCCCGGCCGCCGCCGCTCCGGCCGCGTCCGCGCCGAAGGCCCCCGCGCTGGAGGCCTCCCCGCTGCGCGGCCAGACCGTCAAGATGACCCGCATGCGCAAGGTCATCGGCGACAACATGATGAAGGCGCTGCACGGCCAGGCCCAGCTGACCTCGGTCGTCGAGGTCGACATCACCAAGCTGATGAAGCTGCGCGCCCGCGCCAAGGACGCCTTCGCCGCCCGTGAGGGCGTCAAGCTCTCCCCGATGCCGTTCTTCGTGAAGGCGGCGGCCCAGGCGCTGAAGGCCCACCCGGTCATCAACGCCCGGATCAACGAGGACGAGGGCACGATCACCTACTTCGACACCGAGAACATCGGTATCGCGGTGGACTCCGAGAAGGGTCTGATGACCCCGGTCATCAAGGGTGCGGGCGACCTCAACATCGCCGGCATCTCGAAGAAGACCGCGGACCTCGCCGGCGCCGTGCGTGCCGGCAAGATCACGCCGGACGACCTGGCCGGCGCGACCTTCACTATCTCCAACACCGGTTCGCGCGGCGCGCTGTTCGACACGATCATCGTGCCCCCGAACCAGGTCGCCATCCTGGGCATCGGCGCCACCGTGCGCCGTCCGGTCGTCATCGACCACCCGGACCTGGGCGAGACGATCGCGATCCGCGACATGACGTACGTCGCGCTGTCCTACGACCACCGTCTGGTGGACGGCGCCGACGCCGCCCGCTACCTGACGGCCGTCAAGGCGATCCTGGAGGCCGGCGAGTTCGAGGTCGACCTCGGCCTGTAGGCGCGTGCGGGCGGGCTCCGGCCCGTCCGCAACGTAACGAGCCTCACCTGCGGCGCCCCCGTCCGGAAGTGTTTCCGGACGGGGGCGCCGCCGTATTGTCTAAGGGTCAACACTCCCCGAGGAGCCCTTCATGACCGTCCCCGTCGTCCACTCGCTGCGCGAACAGATCCGCGAGCACATCGTGGAGGGGATCGTGAGCGGCCGCTGGAAGCCGGGCGAGCGGATCGTGGAGCGCCGGATCGCGACCGAGCTGGAGGTCAGCCAGACCCCGGTCCGCGAGGCGCTGCGCGAGCTGGAGTCGCTGCGGCTGATCGAGTCGGCGCCCAACAAGGGCGTCCGGGTCCGCAACCTGACCGCGGCCGACCTGGAGGAGAGCTACCCCGTACGGGCCGGTCTGGAGCAGATCGCGGCCGAGCTGGCGGCCGGGCGCCTCTCGGCGGACTGCTCGGCCCTGGAGCCGCACGTGGCGGCCCTGTACGAGGCGGACGCGGCCTCGGACGGGACGGCGCAGGTGCGGCACACGGTGGCCTTCCACCGGGAGCTGGTGAAGGCCGCGGGGAACGCCGTGCTGCTGCACACCTGGGAGACGCTCGGCATCGAGGTCTTCACGGCCCTCTCGATCCGCTGGCTGGGGACGGTCCAGAAGTCGTACGCGGAGGAGCACCAGGAGCTGGTGGAGGCCTTCCGGCGGGGCGACCCGAACATCGGCGCCCTGGTGAAGGCGCACGTCCTGGGCTGCGCGCCGCGCGCCTGACCGTACGGAGGGCCCGGCGTCCGACCGTACGGAGAGCCCGGCGGTCCGACCGTACGGGAACACCGGCGGGCCGTACGGGAACACCGGCGGGTCCGTCCTTCGACGGGCCCGCTTCTTCGTGCCCGCACACCCCCTCGTCCCCGCCCGCACGCCCGCTCATCCGTGCGCGCGCCCCCTCAGAGAACCGGTCTCACCTGCGAAAACAAGGCACCGGGTGCCCTTTTTCGCGGCACCCTGTGCCGACTTTCTCGATCCGGAGAGGTTTTCCCCTTCAACCCTTTGATCGATCATCGATCGCCGGTTTACAGTCTTCGGCGGGCCGTACCCGGCCCTTCGCCCTGTCCTGCCAGACAAGGGCCCCATCTCCACCCCCACCTGTCCGGAAGGCGGCGATCATGACCGATCCCGTAGGCAAGATTCCGAGCGAGCTCGACCAGCTCCCGGACCGTGACACCGAGGAGACCGCCGAGTGGGCGGCCTCCCTGGACGCCGTCACCAAGGCCGCCGGCCCGCACCGGGCCGCCTACCTGATGCGCCGCACGCTCCAGCACGCCGAGGGCGCGGGCCTCGCCCTCCCCAAGCTCCTGGAGACGGACTACGTCAACACCATCCCCACCTCCGCCGAACCCTCGGTCACCGAGTTCGGCGGCGACGAGGAGATGGAGCGGAAGATCACCGCGTGGAACCGCTGGAACGCGGCCGCGATGGTCTCCCGCGGCTCCAAGTACGGCGTCGGCGGCCACATCGCCACCTTCGCCTCCGCGGCCTGGCTGTACGAGACGGGCTTCAACCACTTCTTCAAGGGCAAGGAGTCGCAGGACGCCCCCGGCTCCGGCGACCAGCTCTACATCCAGGGCCACGCCTCCCCCGGCATCTACGCCCGCGCCTTCCTCGACGGACGCCTGAACGAGGCGCACCTCGACAACTTCCGGCAGGAGTCCGGCGGCAACGGCCTGCCCTCCTACCCGCACCCGCGGCGCCTCCCCTGGCTGTGGGAGTTCCCGACCGTCTCCATGGGCCTGGGCCCGCTCTCCGCGATCTACCAGGCGCGCTTCAACCGCTACCTGACCAACCGCGGCATCAAGGACGTCTCCGCCTCGCACGTGTGGGCGTTCCTCGGCGACGGCGAGATGGACGAGCCCGAGTCGACCGCGGCCCTCGCGCTCGCGGCCCGCGAGGGCCTGGACAACCTGACCTTCGTCATCAACTGCAACCTGCAGCGCCTCGACGGTCCGGTCCGCGCCAACTTCAAGATCGTGCAGGAGCTGGAGGCCCAGTTCCGCGGCGCCGGCTGGAACGTCGTGAAGTCGCTGTGGGGCAACGCCTGGGACGAGCTGTTCGCGCTCGACACCACCGGCGCCCTGGTCCGCCGCCTCCGTGAGGTGCCGGACGCGCAGGTCCAGACGTACCAGACCCGCGACGCCGCCTACATCCGCCAGGACTTCTTCGGCAAGGAGCCGGCGCTCGTCGAGATGGCGAAGCTGCTGAGCGACGACAAGATCCTGGAGTGCTTCCACCTCTCGCGCGGTGGCCACGAGCCGCGCAAGGTGTACGCCGCGTACAAGGCCGCCCTGGAGTTCGAGGGCGCGCCGACGGTCATCCTCGCGCAGACCGTCAAGGGCTTCACCCTCGGTGAGGGCTTCGCGTCGAAGAACGCGAACCACCAGATGAAGAAGCTCTCCACCGACGAGTTCAAGAACATGCGCGACCTCCTCGGACTCCCCATCTCCGACGCGCAGTTCGTCGACGGCCAGGTGCCCTACGGCCACCCCGGCGCCGACTCCCCCGAGGTCCGCTACCTCCAGGAGCGCCGCGCGGCGCTCGGCGGCCCGGCCCCGGCCCGCCGCGTCCACCCGCTGGCCCCGCTGCCGGCCCCGGCCGAGAAGGCGTTCACCGCCTTCGACAAGGGCTCCGGCGCGCAGTCGATGGCCACGACCATGGCGTTCGTGCGCCTGGTCAAGGACCTGATCCGCGACAAGGAGACCGGCAGGCGCTGGGTCCCGATCGTCCCGGACGAGGCCCGCACCTTCGGCATGGAGAGCCTCTTCCCGTCCCTCGGCATCTACTCGCCGAAGGGCCAGACGTACGAGCCGGTCGACCGCGACCAGCTGATGTACTACAAGGAGGCCAAGAACGGCCAGATCCTCAACGAGGGGATCACCGAGGCCGGTTCGATGGCCGACTTCATCGCCGCTTCCACCGCGTACTCCACGCACGGCGAGGCGATGATCCCGTTCTACATCTTCTACTCGATGTTCGGCTGGCAGCGGACCGCCGACCAGATGTGGCAGCTCGGCGACCAGCTCGGCCGCGGCTTCCTCGTCGGCGCGACCGCCGGCCGCACCACCCTGACCGGTGAGGGCCTCCAGCACGCCGACGGGCACTCGCCGGTGATCGCGGCCACCAACCCGGCGGCCCTGACGTACGACCCGGCGTTCGCCTACGAGGTCGCGGCCATCGTCAAGGAGGGCCTGCGCCGGATGTACGGCGAGGCCGCCGAGGGCGAGGACCAGGACGTCTTCTACTACCTCACGGTCTACAACGAGCCGATGCCGCAGCCCGCCAAGCCGGCCGGGATCGACGAGGGCATCGTCAAGGGCCTGTACCGCTTCAACACGGCCGAGTCCGCCGGGGTCGACCTGCCGGCGAACCCCTCCCGCATCCAGCTGCTCTCCTCCGGCACGGCCATCCACTGGGCCCTGGAGGCGCAGAAGCTGCTCGCCGCCGAGTGGGGCGTGGCCGCCGACGTGTGGTCCGCGACCTCCTGGACGGAGCTGCGGCGCGACGCCCTGGAGGCGGACGCGGCGCTGCTGCGCGGCGAGGAGCGGGTGCCGTACGTCCGCGAGGCCCTGGCGGGCGCCGAGGGCCCGGTGCTCGCGGTCTCCGACTACATGCGCCAGGTTCCGGACCAGATCGCGCAGTGGGTCGAGCAGGACTGGTCCTCGCTCGGTGCCGACGGCTTCGGCCTCTCGGACACCCGCGACGCGGCCCGCCGCCACTTCGGCGTCGACGCGCAGTCGATCGTCGTCGCGGCGCTCGCGCAGCTCGCGCGGCGCGGCGAGGTGCCGGCGTCGGCCGTGAAGGAGGCGCGCGAGCGCTACGGCCTGTAAGGGTCCTTCCGTTCCACGGGGCGGGCGGCACGCATGATGGAGTCATGCGTGCCGCCCGCCTCATCAAGTTGGTCCTGCTGCTCCAGTCCCGCCCGTCGATGACGGCGGCCGAACTCGCCGCCGAGCTGGAGGTGTCGGAGCGGACGGTCGCCCGGGACGCCCTCGCGCTCTCGGAGGCGGGGGTGCCGGTGTACGCGGACCGGGGCCGGGGCGGCGGCTACCGGCTCGTCGACGGCTACCGCACCCGGCTCACCGGGCTCGCCCGGGGCGAGGCGGAGGCGCTGTTCCTGTCGGGCCTTCCGGGCGCGCTGCGGGACATGGGCCTGGAGGACGCGGCCTCGGCGGCCCGCCTGAAGGTGTCGGCGGCGCTGCTCCCGTCGCTGCGGGACGCGCCCCGCACGGCGGCCCAGCGCTTCCACCTGGACGCGCCCGGCTGGTACCAGGAACCGGTGACCCCGGAGCTGCTGCCCGCGCTCGCGGAGGCGGTCTGGGACGACCGGTGCGCCCGGGTCCGCTACCGGCGCGGGGACGGCACGGAGGTGGAGCGGGAGCTGCGGCCGTACGGGCTCGTCCTGAAGGCGGGCGTCTGGTACGCGTGCGCGTGGACGGACGGTTCGTTCCGTACGTACCGGGTGGACCGGTTCACCGCGGTGGCGGTGGGCGGGGAGCGCTTCGAGCGCGACCCGGACTTCGACCTGCCCGCCTTCTGGTCCGCCCGCTCCCTGGAGTTCACCCGTTCCCTGCTCCGGGCCGAGGCCGTGCTGCTCCTGACGGAGGAGGGGGCGCGGCGGCTGCCGTACGTGACGGACCGGGCGGCGGCCGAAGAGGCCCTGGCGGCGGGCACGGCGGAGGCCGACGGGCGGCTGCGGGTGGCCCTGCGGGTCGAGAGCGAGGAGGTCGCCTTCGGGCAGCTGCTCGGGCTCGGCCCGGAGGCGGAGGCGGTGGCCCCGGCCGCGCTCCGGGAGCGGTTCGCGGAGGCGGCGCGGGGTTTGGGACGGCTCTACCGGTAGGGCCTGTCCGACCCTGATCCGCCGGACAGGCCCCGGTCGTCTCCTTCGTCGGTCTACCGGTAGTCGTCCACCGACACGTTCTCGTCCTTCTCCTTGGCGACGATGAAGCCCCACGCGTCCGGCCGCGAGCCGTCCGCGTCGGTGAAGCCGTACTCCTTCGCCAGCTGTCCGCTGGAGAGGGAGCGGCCGTTCCAGCGGGCCCGGTCGGGGTCGGCGGCGAGGGCGGCGACCGCGCGGCCGACGTAGACCGGGGACTCCGCGACGGCGAAGTCGGGGAGCTTCTCGGCGGCGTCGCGCCAGTTCTCCTCGGTGACGCCGAAGTGGTCCAGCATCTGCTCCGAGCGGAGCCAGCCCGGGGTGAGCGCGACGGCCGTGCAGCCGGCCGGCTCCAGTTCGCGGGCGAGGCCGAACGCCATCCGGATCGGGGCGTTCTTGGCGAGGTCGTAGTAGACGTTCTCGCGGTAGCGGGTGCCGTTGTACTCCTGGGTGCCGTCGGTGACCTCGACGAGGAGGCCTCCGGGGTTGCGGACGAGCAGCGGGGTGGCGGCCGCGCTGGTGATCAGGTGGCTCTTGACGCCCAGCTCCAGCATCCGCAGGCCGTCGGTGAGGTCCACCTCCCAGATCTTCTTGTCGAACCCGGCGACGACCAGGTGCTCGCCGCCCCAGATGTCGTTGACCAGGACGTCGAGGCGGCCCCGCTCGCGGTCGATCCGGTCGACCAGGGCGCGGACCTGTTCCGGTTCCAGGTGGTCGGTGGGGACGGCGACGCCCTCGCCTCCGGCGGCCGTCACCAGTTCGGCGGTCTCCTCGATGGTCTCGGTGGTCCGGCCGACCTCGCTGACCTTGTCGCGCGTGGTGCGCCCGGTGACGTAGACGGTGGCTCCGGCGGTGCCCAGTTGGACGGCGATGGCCCGTCCGGCGCCCCGGGTCGCCCCGGCGACCAGGCAGATCCGTCCGCGCAGGGGCTTGTTGTCGGGTGTCTCGGTGCTCATGGGGACCAGGCTGGCAGGAAAGCAAGACACCTTCTGTCCGGATTCATTTCGGGCTTTCCGGGTGCGTCGTTCCCTCCGGGGCAGGATGCTGGTCCCGTGATGGACGAGACCGAGTTCTGGAAGATCGTCGACGCCGCCCGGGAGGACGCCGAGGGCGACGCCGAGGAGCAGGCGGACCTGCTGGTGGAGCGGCTGACCCGGCTGGACCCCGACTCGGTGCTCGACTACGCGCGCCATTTCGAGGCCCGCTACAACCGCGCGTACCTCTGGGACCTGTGGGGCGCGGCGGCCGTGCTGTTCGACGGGGCGGGCGAGGAGGCCTTCGACTCCTTCCGCTGCTGGCTGATCGGCCAGGGCCGGGAGGTGTACGAGGGGGCCGTGCACGACCCGGACTCGCTCGCGGAGCTGCTGGACGACTTCGACGTGGAGATCGACGGGGACGGCGAGGAGATCGGTTTCGCGGCGGACGAGGCGTACGAGGCACTGACCGGGGCCGAGACGCCGGACCTGGGCATTCCGATGCCGGGGGGCGAGCCGCTCGGGACCCCGATCGACCTGACGGACGACGAGGCCCTGGCGGCCCGCTTCCCCCGGCTGTGGGAGCGCTTCGGGGCGGGGTGACCGGGAGCGGGCTCGTCCGGGCCCGGGCGGGGCGCGGAAACCGGCCGGGGTCTCCTCAGCCCGCCAGCGACCGCCCCATGCACACGTCGTCCACGTACTCCCCGTCGATCAGGAACTCCCCCGGCAGGACGCCCTCCACCGCGAAGCCCTCGGAGGCGTACAGCGCGCGGGCCGGGGCGTTGTGCCCGAGGACCCGCAGGGTGAGCCGGGTGGCGCCCCGCTTCCGCGCCAGGTCCCCGGCCGCCCGCAGCAGCGCCCGCGCGACGCCCCTCCCCCGGGCGGACCCGGCGACCACCAGGCCCTGGATCTGGAGCACGTGCGCGTGGGAGGCGAGCGGGATGGGCTGCGCGACCCGGACGTAGCCGACGAGTTCGCCGCCGGCCACCGCCACCAGGTAGTCCTCGGGCAGGTGGCGGTCGTCGAAGAAGGGGCCGTACGGCGGGACCGGCGCGGGCACCACCGCGTGGAGGGGGGACCAGGTGTCCCGGTCGAGGGCGCCGAGGTCGGCGTCGTCGCCGTGGACGGCGACGCGTATCAGCGTCTCGGACGCTTCCGTCTCCGGCGCTTCCGCCTCGGGCGCGTTCTTCTCCGGCGCTTCCGCCTCGGGCGCGTTCTTCTTGGACGCTCCCGCCTCCGGCGCTCCCGCCTCGGACGCTCCCGCCTCGGGCGCGTTCTTCTCCGGCGCTTCCGCCTCGGGCGCGTTCTTCTCGGACGCTCCCGCCTCCGGCGCTCCCGCCTCGGGCGCTTCCGCCTCGGGCGCGTTCTTCTCCGGCTCGGTCATGACGGTCACTGTGCCATGCCCCGGCCGGGAGGGGGCAGGATGGACCCATGCAGCGTTCCGCCTCCCGCAAGCGTGTCGCCGTCACCGGCGCCTCCGGGCTCATCGGCTCGGCCCTGGTCCGTTCCCTGCGCGCCGACGGACACGACGTCCTCCGGCTCGTCCGCCGCCCGGCCCGTACCGCCGACGAGGTCGAGTGGGATCCCGAGCGGCTGTACGTGGACGCCGCCGGGCTCGTCGGCGTGGACGCCGTCGTGCACCTGGCGGGCGCCGGGGTCGGCGAGCGCCGCTGGAACGAGGCGTACAAGAAGGAGATCCGGGACAGCCGGGTGCTCGGCACGACGGCGGTCGCCCAGGCGCTCGCCTCGCTCGCGGAGCCGCCGGAGGTCCTGGTGTGCGGCACGGCGATCGGCTGGTACGGGGACACCGGCAGCCGCGCGGTCGACGAGGACGCCCCGGCGGGGACGGGCTTCCTGCCCTCGGTCTGCGTGGAGTGGGAGGCCGCGGCGGCCCCGGCCGAGGAGGCCGGCGTCCGGGTCGCCCACGCCCGCACCGGTCTGGTGGTGGCCCGCGAGGGCGGGGCCTGGGGGCGGCTCTTCCCGCTCTTCCGCGCCGGGCTCGGCGGGCGGATGGGCGACGGCCGCCAGTACTGGTCCTTCATCTCCCTGCACGACGAGGTGGCCGCCCTGCGCCACATGGTGGACACCCCGTCCCTGTCGGGCCCGGTGAACCTGACGGCCCCCGAGCCGGTCACCAACCGCGAGGTGACGGCGGCGATGGGCCGGGTGCTGCGCCGGCCGACCCTCCTCACGGTCCCGGCGCCGGCCCTGCGGATCGCCCTCGGGGACTTCGCGCAGGACGTGCTGGGCAGTCAGCGGGTGCTGCCGGGGCGTCTGTTGGAGACCGGCTTCGACTTCGCGTTCCCGACGGTCGACGAGGCGATCCGGGCCGCCGCCCGCTGATCCGCGCCCCGACGGCAAGGCGGTCCGCGACCCTCCCCCGCCCCCTCCGTGCTCCCCCGTGCCGCGCGCACCCCGGTCGCGCGCTCCTGGCACCCGTGGGAGCGCTGCCTAGGCTCGACGCGGACCGTGAACTCCGGCATTCCGGAGGCCCGTTGGGGGCATAGGCCTCCCACCGGCCGCGCCGACCTGGGGAGGGGCACGTGCTCAGCAGCGCAGACAACACCGTCAGCAGCACGGAACACACCATCAGCACAGTCACCACGGGCGACACCGGCGGAACCGGCGGAACCGTCGACGTGGTCGTCGTGGGGGCCGGGGCGGCGGGGCTCGCGGCCGCCCACCGGCTGACCCGCGCCGGGCTCTCCGTCGCCGTCCTGGAGGCGGAGCCGTGGATCGGGGGCCGGATGGCGACCGCGTCCGTCGACGGCTTCCGGCTCGACCGGGTGGGCCCGCCGCTCACCCTCTCGTACGGGGAACTGCGCACCCTGCCGGGGCTCGACCGCCTCGCGCTGCGGCCCTTCGCCCCGGGGGTCCTCGTGCACAGCGACGGCCGGTACGCGCGGTGGGGTGCGTCGCACCCGCGCCGGGCGGCCGGAGCGCCCCGGACGGCGGGCGGCCGGAGCGTGGGGGGAGCGTTCAGCGTGGCGCGCGCCCTCGCGAGCGCCCCCCGCCGTCCGGCGGCCTCGCTCGACCAGGCGCGGCTCGGCGCGTCCCTCGTGCGGCTCGCCGCGACCCCGCCGCAGCGGATCCTGGCCCGGCCCGAGCGGACCGCGCGCGAGGCCCTGAACGCGCGGCTGCCGGCCCGGACCGTCCAGGGGGTGCTGCGGCCGCTGCTCGCGGCGCTCCTGGCGGACCCGGACCTCGGCACGTCCAGTCGGCGGGCGGACCTGGCGCTGCGCGCCTTCGCCCGGGGGCGGCTCGCGGTGCCGGAGGGCGGCGCGGCGGCGCTCCCGGAGCTGCTGGCGGCCGGGCTGCCGCCGGGCACGGTCCGTACCGGCGTACGGGTCACGGAGGCGTCCGTGTCCCGGGTCACGACGGCGGAGCACGGGGTGTTCCGCTGTCGCTCGGTGGTCCTGGCCACGGGGGCGCGCACGGCGGCGGAGCTGCTGCCGGGGCTGCGGACGCCCGCGTTCCACGCCGTGACGGTCCTGCACCACACGGCGCCGGTCGCGCCCACCGGCGATCCGGTGCTGCTCCTGGAGTCGGACCCGGGCGGGCCGGTGGCCCACACGTCCGTGATGAGCGCGGTCGACCCGGGCCGCGCCCCGGCGGGCCGGGCCCTGATCACCTCGACGGTGCTCGGGACGCCGCCGGACGACACGGAGCGGCGGGTCCGCAAGCACCTCGCCACGCTGTACGGCACGTCGACCGACGAGTGGGAGCTGCTGGCGCTCCGGCACACCCCGGACGCGGTCCCCGCGATGCCGCCCGGGCACGACGGGCACCGCTCGGTCCGGCTGCTCGCGGGGCTCTACGTCTGCGGCGACCACCGCGCCACGAGCAGCCCCCGGGGCGCCCTCGCCTCGGGCCACCGCGCGGCCCGCGCCCTCCTGACGGACCTGGGCGTCCGCCTCCCGGCGGAGCTCCCGGCCCGGGAGACGGCCTGAAGCGTGTCGCAGAAGGCCGGGAAGCGGGCGTTTCCCCCGCGCGCGTGGGATGTTGCCGTCGCCCCTCCCGCGCGGTGTGCAGGCAGTCGCGTTTCCCGCGCGCGGGGTGTGGGGAGCCGGACCGTCGCGGGTGGAGACGCTCACGGGGGAAGGGCCCCGGGGATCGCCCGCTTCCGGCTTCGACGGGTGGCCGGCCTGCCGGTACCAGTCCTCTCCCCGGCCGGTGCCGTCCGTACGGCACGCCCGGGCACGGCCTCGGCGGCGCGCGTGTCGGCGGCGATGCCCTCGCCGTCCTCGTCCGCGTCGGGGTCGCGCGGCGACGTCATGGGGCCGGTGGCGTCACTTCCAGACGGCGATCGGGTCCCCCTTGCCGGAGCCGGGCAGCCACTCGACCCGGGTCGGTCCCGTTCCGCCCTCGTCGGTGAGGTAGACGCCGCACGACGGGTAGCTCCTGCCCTTCGGGGCGGCGTCGAAGTCCTTCCCGTCCGTGTCATCGGGGACGCACGCCGTGAACTCCGGTGCCGGAACCATGGTGACGTCGCCGTTCGCGTCGACAGTCGGGGTGGGGAAACCGGGCCGGATGCTCAGATGCGTCAGTCGCCCCTCGTCACCGCTGACGTCGAGGTCGGGCCACTCGGCGGCCCCGTCCGTGGTCTTGGTGACGCGGTAGTGGACGTAGTACGGCGTCCGCCCCGCGTACCGCTCGGGATTCCGGAGCACGGACAGGTCGTCGGCGCCGCCCTGTTCCACCCTCAGGACGGTCACTTCGAGGTCCTCTCCGGTGGCCTTCCCGCCGTACGAGAGCTCTTGTCCGGAGGAGCAGGCGGTGAGGAGGACGGTGGAGAGGGCGATCAGGGCGGCGTGCTTCGGTCGGATCTTCAAGGTGTTCCCCGTGGGTGAGGTGTGGGCCGGCCCCGGTCGGACGAGCACGAGGGCTTGTCCCTCCGATCACGATCGGAGCCGGACGACGGCCGCGGCAGGTGCCGGGAGCGCTCGTCGCCGGTCTCGGGTGGGGGTGCTGCACGCGCCGGGTCCCCGGCGGAGCCTTGCGACGCGACGTCGCCCATCCTGCTCCGAGCCACTGCACGACCGATGAAATCCCGTTGAAGGAGAAGACCCGTCCGACAGCGGGACGCCCTGCCGTGCCGCAGAGCCCGCGCACCGTCGGCCCGCCCGCCCCCCGCTCGCGTCGACGGCCCCGCGGGCCGGGGCGCCCGGTGGCCGGGCGGGCTCCGGTCAGCCGATCGCGGCCACCCGGTCGCGGTAGGCGCGGGTGGCGGCCGCGTCGCGGTAGGGCTCCAGGCGGCGCTCGAAGTCGCGTACGTACTCGGCGGCGCGGGCGGAGCGCATCTCGGAGGCCTCCTTGGCGGCCTCGGCGCCGAGCGCGCAGGCCTGCTCCAGTTCGCCGAGGGCGAGCCGGGAGGTGGCGAGGACGACCCGGCAGAAGAGGCGGCTGCGGGCGTAGCCGGGGGCGCGGAGCTGGAGGGAGCGCTCGGCGTGCTGGGCGGCGGGGCGGTACTGCTGGAGGTCGCGGTGGCAGTGCGCGAGCTCGTCGGCGAGCTGCGCCTCGTCGAAGGCCCGGGCCCAGTACGGCACCTCGTCACCGGGCCGGGCCGCCCCCAGGGCCCGTTCGGCCCGGACGAGGGAGGCGCTGCACGCGCGCGCCTCCTCCAGGACGGCGTGGCCGCGCGCCTCGACGGCGTGCAGCATCGCCTGGACGACGGGCGGCGCGGCGGGTCCGACGCCCTGCTGGGCGACCCGGGCGAGCTGCACGGCCTCCCGCCCGTGGCCGAGGTAGACGGCCTGGCGGCTCATGGTGAGGAGCACGTACGAGCCGTACGCCCGGTCCCCGGCGGCCTGTGCGAGGCGCAGCGCCTGGACGAAGTAGCGCTGGGCGAGGCCGTGGGCGGCGATGTCGTACGAGGTCCAGCCCGCGAGCCGGGTGAGGTCGGCGGCGGCGGCGAAGAGGCGGCGGCCGGTGGACTCGCCGTACGTGCCCCGCAGCATCGGCTCGGCCTCGTGCTCCAGGTAGCGGACGAGGGCCTGGCGGGCGTGGCCGCCGCCGTAGGCGTGGTCGAGGGTGCGGAAGAGTTCGCCGACCGAGCGGAGGGCGGCGACGTCGCCGCTGGAGACGCGCTGTCCGGGGCCCCGGTCCGTGCCGCGCTGGCGGGGGACGGAGAAGCGGCCCTGGGCCGGGACCCGGGGATCGTGCGGGGGCGCCCCGGCGGAGGGGCGGGAGGGGGCGGATTCGCCGCGTGCCACCCGCTCGTCGGCGCGGCCGATCAGCCAGTCCCGGCTGGGGACGACCAGGCCCGCCGGGGTGAAGGCGATCTTGCGGAGTTCGGCGTGGCTGCCGGAGTCCTTGCGCCACAGGCCGCTGACGATGTCGACCGCCTCCTCGGGGGTGGCGGCGAACTCCAGGCCCGCGTAGACGGGCGCGCAGGCGTCGAGGCCGAGGTCCTGGGCGGAGAGCCGGCGGCCCAGGCGGCGGGTGAAGACCTCGGCGATGAGGGCGGGGGTGGTGCCGCGCGGCTGCTGGCCGCGGAGCCAGCGGGTCACGGAGGTCTTGTCGTACCGCAGGTCGAGGCCGTGTTCCAGGCCCAGCTGGTCCACCCGTCTGGCGAGGCCCGCGTGGGAGAACCCTGCTTCGGCGATGAGCGCGGCGAGCCGGCTGTTCGGGATGCGCTGCGGGGGTCGTTCCGTCATCAGCTGTGCGGTCTCCTGTTTTCCGGGCCCGGGCGGCACCCCTTCGGACCCTCCTGGAACGGCGTGAATTTAGCGGCCCGCGCGGTCCGTACCGCCGCCTTCGCCCCACATTCATCCGATCGTGTGAGGATTGACGGCATCGCTGACGTGGGCGCCCCGCCCGGGCGCTCCGTCCGCCCGCCGGAGGGGTGGTCCCGGCGCCGCCGTACAGTGGCATGGGCGCGAATGACGCATGGTGCCGAACCGGCCCGGGATGATCCCCGGTCCCCGGACTCCCGGCACAGGAGGAGGCATGGCCGTGAGTGAGCTGCGATTCGTCCGTCTCGGCTTCGGCGAGGACGCCGTCGACTACCGGGTGGCCTGGGACAGGCAGCGCGAGGTGCACGCCGCGCGGTTCGCCGACGAGGTCGAGGACACCTGTCTGCTCCTGGAGCACCCGCCGGTCTACACGGCCGGCCGGCGCACGGCGGAGAGCGAGCGCCCGCTCGACGGGACGCCGGTGGTGGACGTGGACCGGGGCGGCAAGATCACCTGGCACGGCCCCGGACAGCTGGTCGGCTACCCGATCATGAAGCTGCCCCGCCCGGTGGACGTCGTCGCGCACGTGCGGCGCCTGGAGGAGGCCCTGATCCGCACGGCCGCGGAGTTCGGCGTGGAGACGACGCGGATCGAGGGCCGCAGCGGGGTGTGGGTGCTCGGCGATCCGGTGGAGCGGCGGCCGTCGCTCGGTGGGCTCTCGCTCGACTTCGACCCGCGTCTGAACGACGAGGAGTTCGACCCGCGCCTGAACGGGCCGGAGTACGCGCCCTCCAACGCCGGCCAGCGCCGCGAGGACCGGAAGCTGGCGGCGATCGGCATCCGGGTCGCCAAGGGCGTCACGATGCACGGCTTCGCGCTCAACGTGAACCCGGACAACGCCTGGTTCGACCGGATCATCCCGTGCGGCATCCGCGACGCGGGCGTCACCTCGCTCGCCAACGAGCTGGGCCGGGACGTCACGGTCCGGGAGGTGCTGCCGGTGGTGGAGAAGCACCTGCGGGAGGTCCTGGAGCACGCGGACCTCAAGCCCCGGGCCGTGGAGCCCGCGTCCGGCGCCCCCCGGACCGTGGAGCCCGCGTCCGCCTGACCCCGGGCCGCCCCGTCCGCACGGCCCCGGGAATGCGGGGGCGATGGCCAGAGGTTGGCCGGACGTAGGCAGGCATGGAAGCCACGGGCGTACCCTGGTGTACGCCGAAGAATCGAAGCTACAGGAGCCGATGTGTCCGCAGTCGCACCCGACGGACGCAAGATGCTGCGCCTGGAGGTCCGGAACGCCCAGACCCCCATCGAGCGCAAGCCCGAGTGGATCAAGACCCGGGCGAAGATGGGGCCCGAGTACACGAAGATGCAGGGCCTCGTGAAGAGCGAGGGCCTGCACACGGTCTGCCAGGAGGCGGGCTGTCCCAACATCTTCGAGTGCTGGGAGGACCGCGAGGCGACCTTCCTCATCGGCGGCGACCAGTGCACCCGGCGCTGCGACTTCTGCCAGATCGACACGGGCAAGCCGCAGGCCCTCGACCGCGACGAGCCGCGCCGCGTGGGCGAGTCGGTCGTCACGATGGACCTGAACTACGCCACGATCACCGGCGTCGCGCGCGACGACCTGGAGGACGGCGGCGCCTGGCTGTACGCGGAGACCGTGCGCCAGATCCACCAGCAGACGGCGGACCGCGAGGCCGGCCGTACGAAGGTCGAGCTGCTCGCCCCCGACTTCAACGCGGTGCCGGAGCTCCTGGAGCAGGTCTTCGACTCCCGCCCCGAGGTCTTCGCGCACAACGTGGAGACGGTGCCGCGCATCTTCAAGCGCATCCGCCCCGGCTTCCGGTACGAGCGCTCCCTGGACGTCATCACGCGGGCGCGTGACTACGGTCTGGTCACGAAGTCGAACCTGATCCTCGGCATGGGCGAGACCCGCGAGGAGATCAGCGAGGCGCTCCAGCAGCTGCACGACGCGGGCTGCGAGCTCATCACGATCACCCAGTACCTGCGCCCCTCGGTCCGCCACCACCCGGTGGAGCGCTGGGTGAAGCCGCAGGAGTTCGTGGAGCTGAAGGAGGAGGCCGACGAGATCGGCTTCTCCGGCGTGATGTCGGGCCCGCTGGTCCGCTCCTCGTACCGCGCGGGGCGGCTCTACCAGCAGGCGATGGAGCGGCGCAGCCGAGCCGGAGCGTAGGTCGCGGGTCCGCCCGAGGAACGAGGGCGGGCACGCGGCCGGAGCGGTGGCGAGGCGGAGCGCGACCGAAGGCCGGAGAAGCGGGTGGCCGCGCAGACCGCGTGAGCCGTGCGCGCACGGGCGGGCGCACCCTCGCGTGAATCCGAGCACAAGTGGTTACCGGCCGGTAGTGGCCGGATCCGGTGCGGTCCCTACGACCCCGCAGCTCAGCGGGTGCGTACGGGCCGCGCCGCCGTCCTCCCGCTGGGCCGACCGGCCGCACCGACGTTTCATCAGTGTTTGACCGTCGGGTCACGCCCTGGTAACACCGATCTGTGAGCCTGGTTTCACACACCGCCACCACCCGCTCACACCCCCACCTCGTCTCACCCGCCATCGAGGGAGGACCCCGCCATGCCGGCCGCATCGACGCACGTCCGCGTCACCGCGATCCCGTCCGTCACCGACGCCCTGAGGGTCGTGGAATCGCTGCTCCTGGGCTCGGGACAGCGCACCGCCCGGCGCAACGCCTGGAACTCCGTCCTGGAGGACCGGCGCCGCGCCAAGGACCGGGTCGAGGCCCAGCGCGTGATGGAGGTCGCGTCGGGCCGCGCTTCCCGGGCCACGTAAACTTCAGGACATGGCGAGGAAGGCAAACACGAGCAGCGCTGACGCTGCCAACCCCGGGCGACTGAAGCAGATCGCCCTCACGTACAAGATGACCCGGAAGGCCGACCCGAAGGTCGGTCTCGTCGTCGCGGGCGTGGGCATCGGCGTACTCGGTGTCCTCCTCGCGATCGGCTTCCTCATCGGTCATCCGGTCTACCTGGGCATCCTGGGCTTCGTCCTGGCGCTCCTGGCGATGGCCATCGTCTTCGGGCGGCGCGCCGAGAGCGCGGCCTTCGGGCAGATGGAGGGCCAGCCGGGCGCGGCGGCGGCGGTGCTGCAGAACGTCGGGCGCGGCTGGACGACGACCCCCGCGGTCGCGATGAACCGCAACCAGGACGTCGTGCACCGCGCGGTCGGCCGGGCGGGCATCGTCCTGGTCGCCGAGGGCAACCCGAACCGGGTCAAGGCCCTCCTCGCGGCGGAGAAGAAGCGCATGAACCGCGTCGTGATGGACGTGCCGGTGCACGACATCATCGTCGGCGACGGCGAGGGCCAGGTGCCGCTGAAGAAGGTCCGCACGACCATGCTGAAGCTGCCCCGGGTGCTCTCCGGCCCGCAGGTGACCGCGGCCAACGACCGGCTGCGCGCGATGGGCGACCTGATGAGCAACATGCCCCTGCCGAAGGGCCCGATGCCGAAGGGCATGCGGATGCCGCGCGGCGGAAAGATGCGCTGACGCGCCCGACCGAACACGAGGGAGGGGCTCCGGACCGTGCGGTCCGGAGCCCCTCCCTCGTACGTGCGGCCGTACGGCGTCAGACCTGGACCTGGACGGCGCCGGAGAGGCGGTCGTGGAGGCCGCGGCCGTCGCGGTCCCAGATCAGGGCCGGGATCGCCAGGCAGACGAGGAGCGAGCGGAGCACCGCGCGCAGCGGGCCGAGCCGGCCGCCGTGCACGGAGACGACGCGCAGCCGGAAGAGGAGCTTGCCGGGCGTGGCGCCGACGGTGCCGACGGTCAGGGCGCTGGTGACGAACAGGATGCCGAGGGCCCAGTTGCCGGTGGCCTGGTTGTAGCCGTCGGTGACCAGGCCGTATGCGATCAGCATGCAGAGGGCCCAGTCGGCGGCGAGGGCGCCGAGGCGGCGCCCGGGGCGGGCGATCGAACCGGGACCCTCCTCGGGCAGCCCCAGCTGCTGACCGCGATAGCCGAAGTCGACGCCTGCGTCCTCGGCCGCCGCGCGGGGGCCGGAGAGCCACGATCCGATTGCTTGCCTGTTGTCCACCCGACCACGGTACTGCGCCCGTTCTCGATCTCTTCGGCCCGGGTGGGGAAAGGCATCCGGCGGCCTCCTCCGGACCGCGCCGGGCGCGGTCCGGGCGCGCTCCGGGCGCGCTCCGGGCATGACCAGCACCCACCCCGGTTAACTTCGACGAAACAATTGGGTCATGCTTGAGAAATCACGTCTGCCTATGGTCGGGTCCAGCGTGTGCCACCGCACTGGCCGCACGACCGAGCTGCAACCCCGCCCCTCCCCGGGCCGGGAGTAGGAGGAGTGGGATGTCCCAGACGAACGGGTTCCAGAACGCCGAAGAGGCCCAGAAGTTCATCAAGGACAACGACGTCAAGATGGTCGACGTCCGGTTCTGCGACCTTCCGGGTGTGATGCAGCACTTCACGATCCCTGCATCGGCCTTCGACCCGGCGGAGGAGCTCGCCTTCGACGGCTCGTCGATCCGCGGCTTCCAGGCGATCCACGAGTCCGACATGGCGCTGCGCGCCGACCTGTCGACGGCCCGCGTGGACCCCTTCCGCCGCGACAAGACGCTGAACATCAACTTCTTCATCCACGACCCGATCACGGGTGAGCAGTACAGCCGCGACCCGCGGAACATCGCGAAGAAGGCGGAGGCGTACCTGGCCTCCACCGGCATCGCCGACACCGCGTTCTTCGGCCCCGAGGCGGAGTTCTACGTCTTCGACTCGGTGCGCTTCGAGACCTCGGCGAACCAGGGCTTCTACCACATCGACTCCGAGGCCGGCGCCTGGAACACCGGTGCGGTGGAGAACAACCGCGGCTACAAGGTCCGCTACAAGGGCGGCTACTTCCCGGCCCCGCCGGTGGACCACTTCGCCGACCTGCGCTCCGAGATCTCCCTGGAGCTGGAGAACGTCGGCCTCCAGGTCGAGCGCCAGCACCACGAGGTCGGCACCGCCGGCCAGGCCGAGATCAACTACAAGTTCAACACGCTGCTCGCCGCGGCCGACGACCTGATGCTCTTCAAGTACATCGTGAAGAACGTCGCCTGGCGCAACGGCAAGACCGCGACCTTCATGCCGAAGCCGATCTTCGGCGACAACGGCTCGGGCATGCACGTCCACCAGTCGCTGTGGGCCAACGGCGACCCGCTGTTCTACGACGAGACGGGCTACGCGGGCCTCTCGGACACCGCCCGCTACTACATCGGCGGCATCCTCAAGCACGCCCCGTCGCTGCTCGCCTTCACCAACCCGACGGTGAACTCGTACCACCGCCTGGTCCCGGGCTTCGAGGCCCCGGTCAACATGGTGTACTCGCAGCGCAACCGCTCCGCCGCCATGCGCATCCCGATCACGGGCGCGAACCCGAAGGCCAAGCGCGTCGAGTTCCGCGCGCCGGACCCGTCCTCGAACCCGTACCTCGCCTTCTCGGCGCTGCTCCTCGCGGGCCTCGACGGCATCAAGAACAAGATCGAGCCGCTGGAGCCGATCGACAAGGACCTGTACGAGCTGGCTCCGGAGGAGCACGCCAACGTCCCGCAGGTCCCGACCAACCTGGAGGCCGTCCTCTCGGCCCTGGAGGAGGACAACGAGTACCTCCAGGCCGGCGGCGTCTTCACCTCGGACCTGATCGAGACCTGGATCGACTACAAGCGCACGAACGAGATCGCCCCGATACAGCTCCGCCCGCACCCGCACGAGTTCGAGCTGTACT
Organism: Streptomyces bikiniensis; assembly: GCA_000716465.1. GTDB lineage: Bacteria > Actinomycetota > Actinomycetes > Streptomycetales > Streptomycetaceae > Streptomyces > Streptomyces bikiniensis. The sequence goes on along the minus strand of JNWL01000001.1, from coordinate 56,825 downwards.
TCGACCTCTAGATCGCGGGCCCTTCGTACGAAGGCCGCCGCTCCCGGAAGTCCGGGGGCGGCGGCCTTCGCCGTGCGTGCGGTGCCCGTCAGCGCCCGTAGCGGATCAGGGCGCGGACCATGCGGCAGGTGGTGTCCGAGGGCGGGTGGATGCCGAGCTGCTCGGCCGTGGTGCGTATGGTCGCGTTCGTGGCCTTCGACGGGACGTAGACGCCGGCGTCGAGGAGGGCGATCGCGAGGCGCATGGCCTTCAGGCGCCGGTTGTGCGTGACGTACCACTCGCGGGGCCGGCCCGCGGGGAGCGGCTGCTTCTGGAGCGGCTTCCAGGGTTCGAGGGACGGCGTCCGGATCACGGCGAGAGCCATGGGCTACCTCCTGGCGAACGGCGGGGTGCGGGCCCTCCTCGGGACCCTCACCTTCACCCCTTATTTTACCGGCCCCCACTGACAATCGTCCCTGGCCAGGAGTGGTTTTCGGCAGTACGGAAGGGGGGCTCGGGGGTAGCGTGGGCGCCATGGAGATCTGGATCAATCCCGCCTGTTCCAAGTGTCGCGGCGCCCTCACCCTCCTCGACGCCGAGGGGGCCGGGTACACCGTCCGGCGCTACCTGGAGGACGTGCCCTCGGCCGACGAGATCCGGGAGGTGCTCGGGCGGCTCGGGCTCGAACCGTGGGACGTCACCCGGACCCAGGAGGCCGAGGCGAAGGAGCTCGGGGTGAAGGAGTGGCCCCGGGACGCGGCGGGCCGCGACCGGTGGATCGAGGCCCTCGCCGCGCACCCGAGGCTCATCCAGCGGCCGATCATCACCGCCGAGGACGGCACCGCCGTCGTGGGGCGGACCGAGGAGGCCGTACGGGACGCGCTCTCCCGCCGCTGAGGGCGGCGCTCCGGGATCGCCCCCGGGGCCGCTCCCGGAGCCTCAGCGCCTCGCCGTCAGGCGTTCCGCCTCCGTCAGGATCTCCGTCAGGCGCAGGCCGAAGCGGGCGTCGCAGGGGTGCGGGACGCCCGTGCGGGCCGCCACGGCCAGGGCGTCCACCGCCGCCCCGAACGCGTCCACCGCGCCGTTCCAGCGGGGCATCTCGGCGCGGCCCTCCGTGCCGTACAGGGTGAGGGCCGCCTCCGCCGCCTCCGGCGGGGCGCTCAGGGTGAGGGTCGCCGTGCTGCTCGCCCCCGACGCGTGGCGCAGGACGAGATGGTGGGTGTCGCCCGGCCCCGGCGCGGCCGTGACCTCCGTGACGTCCCCGAGGATCGGCAGGTAGACCGAGAGGACGTGCGGGCCCACGTCCCACAGGCCGCCCTTCTCCCGCCGCCAGGGCGAGGCCGCGTACTCGCTCGTGGAGCCGGAGCCGTACAGCGAGCCCAGCCAGTGCGCCTCGCCCAGGAACCAGCCGTCCGCCGCCGCCCGCTCGGCGATCCAGGAGGCCGTCGGCTCCGCGAACCGGAGGGTGCAGAAGACCACCGACGCCGCCCCGGCCGCCTCGACCGCCTCCGCCACCTCGCGGGCCCCGGCCACCGTCGTGGCGACCGGCTTGTCCAGGAGGACGTGGCAGCCCGCGGCCGCGGCCCGCACCGCCAGCGGGGCCTGCACGTCCGGCGGGAGGGCGAGGGCCACCGCGTCGCTCGCCGCGAAGAGCGCGTCCACGTCCTCGTACGCGCGCGTGCCCGACGCGGCGGCCAGCGCCTCCGCCGCCTCCGCGCGCCTGCCCCACACCCCGCTGAACTCGACGTCCGGGTGCGCGGCGAGCGCCGGCGCGTGGGTGTGACCGGCCCAGGGGCCGGTGCCGAGGAGTCCGATGCGGGGCCTCGCCCCGAGCTGCTTCGCCATGGACACAGTCTGCCGGGTGGCTCCGACGGGCGGCGGTGACGGGGTGCGCACCGAAACCCCCTGGCTCCCCTCCCCCCTCCCGGGTTAGCGTTCCCCCGCCGGCCGCGGGACTCCGGCGCGACTTCCGGAACCTGCCTCTGAAGCAACGTCTTCGCTGTTCGCGCCCTCATTCCCCGGCCGGCGCCCTAGGGAAGGGGAGAGACGTGTCCGAGCTCGTCGCCGCCGAGGACGTGCTCCTCTTCGTCAACGCCGCCGTCACCGCCACCGGCCAGCGCGAGTTCCGCTCCTCCGCCGGCGAGCAGCGGCTCTCGCTCGCCTTCCTCCACGCGTACGTACGGGTCAACTACCGGCAGGTGTACGCCGCTTCGCTCGCGCTCGACATCAACGACCACAACGCCGCCCTTATCGTCGAGCACCTGCTGCGCACCCCGGCGGAGGCCGGTCCCGGCGAGGGGCGGCTGATCGCCGCCCGGCTCGCCCTGCTGCCCCCTCAGCGCGTCTACCGGCTGTTCCGGGCGCTGCGCGCCGCCAAGGTCAACAACCGGCGCACGCGCGCGATCGTGCGCGAGTGGATCGCGGCCCGGCCCGATCCGGCGCTCGACGCCGTGAAGTACCGGCCCGGTGTGAAGACCGCCCTCCGGCACGTCCACGGGCCGGCGGCCGATCCGGAGACGGGCGACTTCCTCTTCGCGCCCCGCCGACGCGTCCGGTACGGGAGCCCGCTGCTCGACGCGTACCGCCGGGCGCACTACGAGCAGGCCGCGCTGTACGAGCTGCCGTTCACCGTCGCGGAGGGGTTCGCCGCGAAGCACGGCGTGCCCCGCGCGCTGTTCCTGGAGCGGATCGCGCCCCGGATGACCCGGTTCGAACGGCTCAGGACCGAGCGGACGGCGGGGAACACGAAGGACTGGTCCGCCGTGCCGCTGACCCGGCTCGCCGTGTACGTGCTGTCCCTGCCCTTCGCCGAGCGGGTCGCCCGGCGGGGCGAGCTGACCGGGGCGCTGCGGGCCGCCGCCCGCCGTGCGGCCGGGCCGCACGCCGGGAGCTGGGGGCGGGTGGCGGCCGTGCTGGACGACAGCTTCTCGTCCTCCGGTTCGGCGGTGAAGCGGCGCCGTCCGCTGGCCGTGGCCCTGGGCTGCCACTTCCTCCTGGAGGCCCTGGCGGCGCCGGGCGCGTACACCCCGCTGTGGACCTCGGGCGGGGACGATCCGCTGCTCGTCCGGCCGTACGGGCCGACGCCGCTCGGACTGCGGGTCCTGGACGCCCTGGAGACCGGGCCCGAGCGGCTGGTGATCGTCTCGGACGGCTGGGACAACGCCCCGCCGGGGCTCGCGGGCGAGGTCCTGCGGGTGTGGCGGACGCGGCTCGATCCGGAGCGCCGGACGAGCGTCGTGCACCTCAACCCCGTATACGACGCGGGGGGCTTCGACGTGCGCCGGCTCGCGCCGGGCGTGCCGACGGCCGGCGTCCGGGACGCGGAGGACCTGCCGGCCCTGGTGGAGATCGCCCAGTTCGCGGAGGGCCGCACGGGGTTCGGGGAGCTGCGGGACTATCTGGACCGGCGGGTGGAGGCGTTCCTGAAGGGGGCCGGAGGGTGACCCGGATCGATCTCGGCGGGCTCGACGCGCGGCCCGCGCAGGTGTGGGGCGGAGTGCGGCTGGTGCCGCTCGTGCGGTCCGAGCCGGTGGCCGGACTGCGGCTGCGCCGGGAGGTGTACGAGGGGGCCGGGACGGCCTCGGTGGAGCTCGGCGACCGGACCGCGTACACCTCGTACGTGCCGCACGGCTTCGTCGCCGACTGGTCCGGCTCCCGGCAGGACGGCGAGTCCGCCGCGTACGGGACGCTGCTCGGCGATCGTACGGACGGGCCCCCTCCCTGCGTGCCCGTGCGCCGCGTCCACCGGCCGGCCAAGCGCCGGCGGGGCGAGCGGCGGCTGCGGTTCCTGCCGCTGCACCTCGCCCTGGAGGGCTATCTCGCGCTGCACTTCGGCGGGCCGTCCGTGGTGTGGGACGACTGGTCCCGGGAGGCGGTGCGGCGCGGGCTCTCGCCGCGGGCCGAGGCGGCGTACGCCGGGTGGGACGTGCCGGGGCTCGGGGAGGCGCTGCGGGTGTTCGAGCTGCACCCGGGGCAGTGCGGGACGCTCCTGTACGTGGCCGACGCACTGGCCGCGGCCTTCGTCGTGCCGCACCCGGAGGACTACCGGGTCCTGCACCCGACCCTGGTCGAGGACCTGTACGGGGAGCTGGTCCACCAGTACGCGCACTACGGCGCCCCGGTGCCGGAGTTCACCGCGCGGATCCGGGACGGCGCCGGCGGCGTCCGCACGCTCACGGACCTGCGGGCGGCGGCCCTGGGGCAGGAGCGGGCCTGGGCGGCGGCGCACGACGGGCTGATGGCGCGGGACCTCCTGGAGACCTCGTACTCCTTCGAGCGGGTGTACCGGGCGGGGGAGTTCGACCTGTACCGGTTCCTGCCGCCGTTCCGGCGGGACGGGCGGGAGCAGCACATCGGGGAGCTGATCACCGACCACAAGGGGCGGGCGGCCTATCTGAAGACCTTCCGGCTCTCGGAGAAGCAGGTCAGGAAGGGGTACCTGCTGCACCGGCTCGCGGACCACGACTGGCACCTCGGGCGGACCGCGGAGGCGCTGGGCACCACGTATCCGGAGCTGGTGCGGCGGATCGGGGCGGCGGGGCTCGGGGGGCTCCTGGACGCCCACGTGGTCGCACGGAAGGCGAAAGGGGCCCGGGAAGGCTGAGTAACACGGGGTTCACAAACGGGCAACCGACGGGAAATCCCGTGTTGCGAAGCTGCGGTCCGAAAGCAACCGTATGGTCCGGCCCCGGCCGGGTCCGTGCGGAGACCGCAGCTTCTCGCAGCGCCGCGAGCCGCCGCGGGCAGCCCCTCCCGCCGCCTCCGGGCGCCGGGGGAAACCCCAGCAGCACGCCACGCGCCCTAAGGATGAGCCCCGTGACCTTCAAGGCTGAGTACATCTGGATCGACGGCACCGAGCCGACCGCGAAGCTTCGCTCCAAGACGAAGATCATCACGGGTGGGGGCGCGACGCTCGACGAGCTGCCGATCTGGGGCTTCGACGGTTCCAGCACGAACCAGGCCGAGGGCCACGCCTCGGACCGCGTCCTCAAGCCGGTCTTCGTCTGCCCGGACCCGATCCGCGGCGGCGACGACGTCCTGGTCCTGTGCGAGGTCCTCAACACGGACATGACGCCGCACTCGTCCAACACGCGCGCCGCGCTCGCCGAGGTCGCCGCCAAGTACGCCGCGCAGGAGCCGATCTTCGGCATCGAGCAGGAGTACACCTTCTTCGAGGGCACCCGCCCGCTCGGCTTCCCGGTCAACGGCTTCCCGGCCCCGCAGGGCGGCTACTACTGCGGCGTCGGCGTGGACGAGATCCACGGCCGCCCGATCGTCGAGGCGCACCTGGAGAACTGCCTGAAGGCCGGTCTCGGCATCTCCGGCATCAACGCCGAGGTCATGCCCGGCCAGTGGGAGTTCCAGGTCGGCCCGCTGGCCCCGCTGGAGGTCTCCGACCAGCTGTGGGTGGCCCGTTGGCTGCTGTACCGCACGGCGGAGGACTTCGACGTCGCCGCGACCCTGGACCCGAAGCCGGTGAAGGGCGACTGGAACGGCGCGGGCGCGCACACCAACTTCTCCACCAAGGCGATGCGCGAGGGCTACGACGCGATCATCACCGCGTGCGAGTCCCTGGGCGAGGGCTCGAAGCCGCTCGACCACGTCAAGAACTACGGCGCCGGCATCGACGAGCGCCTGACGGGTCTGCACGAGACCGCCCCGTGGGACGAGTACTCCTACGGCGTCTCGGACCGCGGCGCCTCGGTCCGCATCCCGTGGCAGGTCGAGCAGGACCGCAAGGGCTACATCGAGGACCGCCGCCCGAACGCCAACGTCGACCCGTACGTGGTGACCCGCCTCCTGGTGGACACCTGCTGCGAGGCCCTGGCGAAGGCCGGCCAGGTCTGACCGGAAGGCCTTCCGCAGGTCTCCCGAACGCCTTCCGGAGGGGCGCCCACCGTTTCGTACGGTGGGCGCCCCTTCCGTCATGTGGGACGCACAACACAGGTTTCGACCGCTCCGGGGGTCCAATCCGATTCCCGAGTAGTAGACTAGGGATATGGCCAACCTGCAGAACGACACCGCGACGGGTCGTCACGACCTCGAGCCGTTCTGGCCTTCCCGGCAGCATCACGACTTCGACCGGGTGTGTTGCCGCGCGAGGAACGCGTCGGCCCTCTAAAGCCCCGATCGGCCCTGTCCGATCCCCGGCCTCCGGCCGACGCGCACGACGTACGACGCCTGTCCGTCCGTTTCTCCGCGCGAAAGAGCTGATCCGCCATGGCCCACACCCAGACCGCCTCCCTCACGGCCGTCCGTCCCGGCCGGCACCGACTGCGTGCCGTCGATCCGAACGAGGTCGTCGACTTCTCCCAGGTGGCGGACTTCCTGCCGCCCGGTGCCACCCTGCTGCCCGCGCCCCCGCACGCGCTCCCCGCGCTGCCGGGCCGCCCGCCGATGGTCGGGTACCTCGTGCTCGTCCCGGCCGACCAGCAGCCGCACCTGCCCGTGGCCGTCCCCTCCCCCGTGACCGCGCCCGTCGCGGCCGAGGAGCGGGGGCCGGTGACCATCGACGACGTGCAGCGGGTCGCCGTCGTGGACGGGGAGCCGCTGGACCTGACGTACCTGGAGTTCGAACTCCTCGCCCACCTGGTGGCACATCCCCACCGGGTGCACACCCGCGACCAGTTGGTCACCACCGTGTGGGGGTACGGGCACGTCGGCGACGGGCGTACGGTCGACGTCCACGTGGCCCGGCTGCGCCGCAAGCTGGGCGCCGAGCACCGCCACACGATCCAGACCGTGCGGCGGGTCGGCTACAAGTACACGCCCTGATCAGGCGGTTCGGTTCGTCCCGGCCCTGTTCCTCACCTTCGCGGTGAGGGCCAGGGCCAGGTCCACGGCCAGGAACAGCAGCAGGCTGATCCCGAGCAGCGGGACGAACCAGGCGACCAGCGCCGTGGCGGCCGCGAGCGGGAGCAGCAGGGTGGCCGGGACCCTCCGCCAGGCCCCGCGCGCCGCCGGGCGGCCCGGGCGGCGCAGCCACCACATCCGGTAGCCCCAGAGGATCAGCAGGACCAGGGCGAGCGCGAGGGCCGCGAGCAGCAGCTGGTTGAACAGGCCCAGGAAGACGCCCGTGTGGGCGTCGATGCCGATCCGGGTGAGCTTCGCGAGCAGCGGGTAGTCCGCGAAGGCGAGCCGGTCGAGGACCGTGCCGTCGGCCGGGTCGAGGGCGACCGAGTCGAGTTCGAGCGGGAACTGCGTGTCGGTCTCCTTGACCACGTACCCCTTGCCGTCGGCGGGCAGGGCCACCGAGATCCGCGGGCTGTCGATGCCGGCGGCGCGGGCCGCCTCGACGGCCTCGTCCACGCCCATGTCCGGGCCCTGGGGTGCGGCCGGGCCGGCTCCGGTGCCGGAGTGGCCGCCGCCGTGGCCCTCGTGCCCCTCGTGGCCGGTGGGCGCGCCGCCGACCGTCGCGGTGAGCACGGGGGTCGCGCCGCCGAGGCCGTCCTGGACGGCGCCGATGTTCTCGCCCGCGTACCGCGACCAGGTCAGGCCCGTCGCGGAGAGCAGGACGAGGCCGGCCGCCGCCCACAGGCCGAGCGAGCCGTGCCAGGAGAGGGTGCGGCGGCGGGAGGCCGGGCCGCCCTCCGGCACGAACAGGGCGCGGCGGCTCTTCCGGCGCCGGCCGATCCAGAGCAGCAGGCCGCCGAGCGCTATCACCCACAGCCAGCTCGCGGCGAGTTCGCTGTAGTTGCGGCCGAACTCGCCCAGGTGCAGGTCGCGGTGGAGGCCGTCGATCCAGGTGCGCAGCGGCAGGGCGCCGGAGCTGCCGTAGCTGGGCAGCTGCCCGCGCACGTCCCCGGTGTGGGGGTCGACGAAGACGGCGAGCGAGGTGCCTTCGGGGGCCTCGGGGTCGGCCATCAGGACCCGGGTCGTCGCGCCGGGTTCGGCGCCGGGCCAGACGGCGGTGACGGTGCCGTCCGGGTTGGCCGCGCGGGCGGCGTCCACCTGCCGGGAGAGCGGCAGGACGGTGTCGCCGACGGGGGCCTCGAGCTCGTGCGCGTAGACCGCCTTCTCGGCCTGGAAGGAGAGCGCGTAGAGCAGGCCGCTGAGGGCGGCGACGAGGAGGAAGGGGGCGACGAGGACGCCCGCGTAGAAGTGGAGGCGGAGGAGGAGGGGGCGGAGGGCGCTCCAGGTGGTGGGCTTGCGGGGAGCGGGCGGAGTGGGGTCCGACGGTGGCGCCTCGGGCGTTCCGGGGCGTGCGGGATCGTCGATCGTCATGAGTGGCTGTCGTCCTGGTTCTCGGTACGTGTGGACAGGGGGAAGCGGCCCCCGGGTCAGACGTGTGCTCCGAGGACCGTGGCGCGGGGTGCGGACAGCCGGGGCGGGCCGCGCCGGGACAGGGCGTGGGCGAGGACGACGGTGTGCGGACGGTGGGCGTTCCGGCGCGCCCGGCGGACCGGGCCGCGCGGGGCGTCGGGGACGCGGACGCGCGCGAACAGCGGGCGCAGCGGGGTGAAGGCGTACGCGAGGGCGGCGCGGGCGAGCGTGAAGAACGCGGCCTCGCCGTGGGCCAGCCAGAGGCCGCAGAGGAGCGCGGCGAAGAGGTGGGCGGCGAGCATGCCGGTGCCGGAGGAGGTGAGGGAGTCCGCGACCTGGGCGACGGCCGGGTCCAGGGCGGAGGTCACGCCCTCCGCGCCCGTCGCGGACGCGGCCGCGTCGTGCGGGCCGTGCGTCGCGTGGTGGTGAGGGGCCGTGCCGGCGGATCCGTTCGGAGCCGCCGGGCGGGTCGCGTGTCCTCCGTGGGCGCCCGTCGCCGAGAAGAGGACGTGGAGCGCGCCCTGGAGGCCGAGCAGTGCGCCCGCGACGGCGGGCGCGCCCCGGCGGCGGCCGGCCGCGGCCCAGGCGACGGCGGCCGTCACGACGAAGGCGCCGAGGAGGGCGGTGGCCGGGAGCCGGTGCGCAGACATGGACGAATGCCCCACGGCCGCCAAAGCGACGCACACCACCGCGAACAGTGCGGCTCGCAGGGCGCGCAGCGGCGACCGGGCATCCGTCATCGCCCGCCATGGTGTCATCCCGCCATGCGGCCGGACAGACCCCCCGGCCCCACTCGTCCGCCTTCCGTTTCCGCCCCCGGCGGAATCCTCCGGGAGCGGAACCCCTGGCCCGCCGACCGGGCCGCCGGGCAGGCTCGGATCATGAAGCTGCTGATGCTCGGAGGTACGGAGTTCGCGGGTCGCGCGGTCACCGAGGACGCGCTCGAGCGGGGCTGGGAGGTGACGGTCTTCCACCGGGGCCGGCACGCCGCCCCGGAGGGGGCCCGGTCCCTCACGGGCGACCGCACCACCGGTCCGGACGGTCTCGCCGCCCTCGCCGGCGGCTCCTGGGACGCGGTCGTGGACACCTGGTCGGCGGCCCCCTCGGCGGTGCGCGACGCGGCCGGGCCGCTCGCGGACCGGGCCGGGCGGTACGCGTACGTGTCGAGCCGTTCCGTGTACGCCTGGCCCCCGGCGGCCGGACTCGCGGAGGACGGGCCGCTGGTGGCGGGGTCGCCGGACGACGGGGACGTGCCGTACGCGGAGGCCAAGCGGGGCGGGGAGCTGGCCGCAGGGGCCGCCTTCGGCGCCGACCGGACGCTGCTCGTCCGCGCGGGCCTGATCCTCGGACCGTACGAGAACGTGGGCCGGCTCCCCTGGTGGCTGAACCGGATCGCGCGCGGCGGCCCGGTCCTGGCCCCCGGTCCCGAGGCGGCGCCGATCCAGTACGTGGACGTGCGCGACCTGGCCGCGTGGACGCTGGACGCGGTGGCGGCCGGGCTCTCGGGGCCGTACAACCTCGTCTCGCCACCCGGGCACACCACCATGGGCGGGCTCCTCGACGCCTGCGTCCGGGCCACCGGTGCGGACGCCGAGCTGCGCTGGACCGCGCCGGAGGAGCTGCTCGCGGCGGGGGCGGAGCCGTGGACGGAGCTGCCCGTGTGGCTGCCGCCGGGCGAGGCGTACGACGCGATGCACACCGCCGACGTGTCCCGCGCGCTCGCCGCCGGGCTGCGCTGCCGGCCCGTGGCGGAGACGGTCGCGGACACCTGGGCGTGGCTGCGGTCCCTCGGCGGGGTCGCGCCCCAGCGGCCGGACCGCTCGGGGGCCGGCCTCTCCCCGGAGCGGGAGGCGGAGGTGCTCGCGGCGCTGGCCGGGAGGTGAGGGGGCGGAGGGGCGGCGCCCGTCGTGCCGGCGGGCGCCTCCTCCCGGCTACCGCTCCGGCCGCTCCGCTCGCGGCGCGGCGTCCAGGGCCCCGAGGACGTGTTCCACCTCGTACGGCATGACGGCGATGAGGACGGTGCCCTCGGGGGAGGCGCACTCGACGATCCTGGAGCCGCCGTTGATCGTGATCGCCTCGCGCAGCGAGGGGGCGCGCAGGCCGGTCCGCCGCAGCTCCGCCGGGAGCGACACCGCCGCCCCGGCCCTGGTGCTCGGGGCCCAGGTCGTCCCGGAGGGGCCCACCAGCATCCGGCCGCGCAGCCACCGGCCCTCGCGCGCAGGGTGCCGCAGCATGCAGGGGACCCCGATCCCGTCGCCCCGCCCGGCGGCCTCCACGCGCTGTCGCGCCTTGCGGCGGACCAGCCAGGTCGCCAGGGCGGCCGCCGCCAGGAGCATCGGTATCCCGATCACCGGAGCATTCAAACAGGCCCCGGGCCCGGCGGGGAGAGGGGACCGGCACCCCGGGAGGGCCGCCAGGACCTGCCCGTACCGGCGTGATCGCTTACGGTCGACAGGAAAAGGTGCGAAGCCGCACGAAGAGGTACGAAGGTCCGCCAACCGGAGGAGTCGACGTCATGGCCGCCATTCCCGCCGTCTCCGTCGCCAACCTCCGTGACCTCGGCGGCCTGCCGCTGCCCGGCGGGCGTACGGTCCGTCCGGGGCTCGTGTTCCGTTCCGCGCAGCTCGACCGGCTGGACCCGGACGATCCCGTCGTGGCGGGTCTGGGTCTTCGCACGGTCATGGACTTCCGGACGGACGGCGAGCGCGAAGAGCGGCCCGACCGGCTGCCGGCCGGTGCGCGGCTGCTCGTCGCGGACGTGCTCGCCGACTGGCTGGCCACCAGCGGCCTTCCGCCGGCCGCGCGCCTGAAGACGCTGCTCTCGCATCCGGCCCTGGCCGAGGAGCACCTGGGCGGGGGCCGGATGCGGGAGGCCTTCGCCCGCACCTACCGGGCCTTCGTCTCCGCCGATTCCGCCCGCGCCTCCTACGCCGTCCTCCTCGCCGAGCTGGGCGCCCCGGACGCCGGGCCGCTGCTCTTCCACTGCACGGCGGGCAAGGACAGGACGGGGTGGGCGGCGACGGTCGTCCTGTCGCTGCTCGGGGCGGACGAGGGGACGGTGCGGGAGGAGTACCTGTCGGTCAATCCCGCGGTGCGGCAGGCGTTCGCGCCGATGATCGAGGGGTTCACGGCCCAGGGCGGCGACCCGGCGCTCGCGCTCGAACTGATCGGGGTGCTCCCGGAGTACCTGGACGCGGCGCTCGACGAGGTGGCGGTGCGGCACGGCTCGATGGAGAAGTACGTACGGGAGGGGCTCGGGGTGCCGGACGAGGTGGTCGAGCGGATCCGCGAGCGGTTGACGGCGGGCGGTGGATGACGGGCAGTCGACGGCGGGCGGTGGATGACGGCGGGCGGTGGATGACGGGCGCGGGGGTGGCGCCCCGCCCGCAAAAAGGCCCCGCACGCACCTGTTCCCGTCGCGTACCCCTCAGTACATTGACGGCATGTCTCATACGCAGCCCGCACCGGTGGCGTCGGAGCACGTCGAGCTCAAGGCCCGCAAGGTCTCCTTCGACTGGGAGGAGACGCCGCTCCACTGGGTTCCGGGCGATCCGTTCACCACGCACACCATCAACGTGCTGCACCTGCTCCTCCCGGCCGGCGAGCGCTGGTTCGTGCACGTCTACAAGCAGGCGCTGCCGTACGTCACGGACGACCGGCTCCGCGAGGACGTCATCGGTTTCATCGGCCAGGAGGCCGTCCACTCCCAGGCCCACGACGACGTCCTGCCGCACCTGCGGAAGCTGGGCCTCGACCCCACCCCGTACACCGCGCAGGTCGACTGGTTCTTCGAGAAGCTGCTCGGGGACCGCGCCCTGCCGCCGGGCCGGGCGCGCCGCTGGTGGCTGAGGGAGCGGGTCGCGGTCATCGCCGCCATCGAGCACTACACCGCCTTCCTCGGCGACTGGGTCCTCAACGCCGACGCGCTCGACCGGGTCGGCGCCGACCCGGTCATGCTCGACCTGCTGCGCTGGCACGGGGCCGAGGAGGTCGAGCACCGCTCGGTCGCCTTCGACCTCTTCATGCACCTGGACGGCGGTTACCGGCGCCGCGCCCGCACCTGGGCCGTCGCCTTCGGCGGGCTCGCCTTCTTCTGGCAGCGGGGCGTCCGCTTCTTCATGGAGAACGACCCGGGCCTCTTCGACGCCAAGCCCTCCCTCGCGGACTTCGTCCGCCGGGGACGGCGGGGCGTGCTGCCCTCCACCCCGGCCATGCTGCGCTCCGTCCCGCGCTACCTCAGCCGCTCCTACCACCCCTCCCAGGAGGGCGACACCGCGCAGGCCGTGGCCTACCTCGCCTCCTCGCCCGGCGCCAACGGGGACCGCTGATGGCCCGGTTCGCCGCCGTCGCCCTCGCCGCCGGGACCGCCCTGCTCGTCCGCCGCGCCGTCCGCCGCCGCATGTCCACCGCCCCGCTGTGGCCGATGCCCGCCCTGGACGAGCCCGTCTCCGGGTACGGCCGGGGCCGCACCGTCCCCCGCAAGGTCCTGGTCACCGCCCGCACCGCGCCCGCCGAGGGCGTCGTGGAACTGCGCCTCGAAGGCGCCGGCCTGCCCGCCTGGCGGCCCGGCGCCCACGTCGACCTGGTCCTGCCCTCCGGGCTCGTCCGGCAGTACTCGCTCTGCGGCGACCCCGCCGACACCAGCGCGTACACGGTGGCCACCCGGCTCATCGAGGCCGGGCAGGGCGGCCGGGGCGGTTCGCGCGAGGTCCACGAACAGCTCCACGAGGGCGTGGAGATCGAGATCCGGGGCCCCCGGAACCGCTTCCCGCTCGTCCACGCGCCCGCGTACGTCTTCGTCGCCGGCGGCATCGGCATCACCCCCGTCCTGCCCATGCTGCGCGCCGCCGAGGCGGCCGGGGCGGACTGGCGGCTCCTCTACTGCGGCCGGAGCCGCGCCACCATGCCGTACCTCGCCGAGGTCGAGGCGCTGGGCGGTGACGGCGGCCGTACGACCGTCGTCGCCGAGGACCAGTCCGGCCTGCCCGACCTGGGCTTCCTCGCGGACGTGCCGGAGGGGACCGCCGTGTACTGCTGCGGTCCCGACGGTCTCATGGACGCGGTCGGCGCGGCGCTGCCGGAGGGCCGGGCCCCGCGCCTGGAGCGCTTCTCCGCGTCCGCGTCCGCGACGACCGGTGGCGCCCCCTTCGAGGTCGAACTGCGCCGCTCCGGCCGCACGGTGGCGGTGGCGGCCGACCGGACGCTCCTGGACGCGGTCCGCGCGGAGCTGCCGGACGTCCCGTACTCCTGTACGCAGGGCTTCTGCGGGACCTGCCGGCAGCGGGTCCTGGCGGGCGAGATCGACCACCGGGACGAACTGCTCACCGACGCCGAGCGGGACGACTCGATCCTGATCTGCGTCTCGCGCTGCGCGGGGAAGCGGCTCGTGCTCGACCTCTGATCCCGTACGGCCCCGGGGCCTGTCCGGCCCCGGGCCGCCGGGCAGGCCCTAGGGGAGGACCAGCCAGTCCAGGGCGAGCGCGGTGAGCAGACCGCCCGCCAGGAGCCAGGTGCCGAGGCGGGTGCGGCCGTTGCGGGACAGCTCGATCACGATCCCGCAGAGGATCATGGCGAGTCCGTACACCCCGACGACCAGGACGGACGTGCGGCTCGCGAGGCGGACGACGAGCACGACGGCGAGGGCGACGAGGAGGACCGAGGCGGCGGCGATGCGCAGCCGCCTCGCCTGCCTGGGGGTGAGGCCCCCGCCCTCGTCGTCCCCCTCCTCTTCGTGCTCGTCCTCCTCGGGTTCTCCGGCGGGTTCGCCGGACGGTTCTCCGGCGGGTTCGCCGGACGGTTCTCCGGCGGGTTCGCCGGACGGTTCTCCGGCGGCGGGCTTCTCCGTGACCGGGGCTTCGGACTCCCCCGCCGCGTCGGGGACTTCGGGGCCCTTCGCGGCCTCGGCGGTCTTCGCGGCCCCGGTCGCCGGGGGGCCCTGGTCGGAAGCGCTCATGGGGCAGGAGCGTAACGGACACCGTTAGGCTGTTCGCATGACGACCGGGGTACGCCGCAGGATGGGCGTCGAGGAGCGCAAGCAGCAGCTGATCGGGGTGGCCCTCGAACTCTTCAGCCACCGCTCTCCCGACGAGGTGTCCATCGACGAGATCGCCGCCGCCGCCGGGATCTCGCGCCCGCTGGTCTACCACTACTTCCCCGGCAAGCAGAGCCTCTACGAGGCGGCCCTGCGGCGGGCCGCCGACGAGCTGGCGGCCAGGTTCGTGGAGCCGCCCCGGGGGCCGCTGGGGGCGCGGCTGCTGCGGGTGATGGGCCGGTTCTTCGACTTCGTGGACGAGCACGGGCCCGGTTTCGCGGCGCTGATGCGGGGCGGTCCGGCCGTCGGGTCCTCCACGACGAACGCGATGATCGACGAGGTGCGGCAGGCCGCGTACGAGCAGATCCTCGCGCACCTGGAGGTCGGGGAGCCCTCGGCCCGCCTGGAGTTGGTGGTCCGCTCCTGGGTGTCCCTCGCCGAGTCGACGGCGCTGCTCTGGCTGGACGGGCGGCGGGTGCCGCGCGCGGAGCTGGAGCTGCAGCTCGTCCACGACTTCGCGGCCCTCGCGGCGGTGAGCGCCGCGTACGACCCCGGGATGGCGGAGGTCCTGGTCGGAATCCTGGCCGACGAGCCGGCCGACGGGCCCTTCGGGGACCTGGTGGCCCGGCTGCTCGCCCTCGTGCCGGCGCCCGGCCCCGCCCCGGAGGCCCTGCCCGCCGTACCCGATCAGCGCGGGCGGTAGGACGGTTCGGGGCCGCGAACCGCCGTGCCGCCGGCGGGGGCCGGGAAGGCCCGCCGCCGACGGCACGCGCCACGGGGTCACCCTGACGGAGCGGGTGCTCCTCCGGGAGCCGGTCAGCCGGCCTTGAACACCGCCACCGTTCGCGCCGGGACCGTGAAGGTGCCCGAGCCCTTCTCGTAGGCGGCGGTCTTCGCGACCGCGTCGGAGCCCTTCGCCTGGACCGGGTGCAGGCGGTAGCCCTTGCCGGCCAGGTCGGTGACCTCCTGCGCCTGTGTCTTCGGGGTGGCGTTGAAGACGACGACCAGGTCGCCCAGGCGCATGGTGATCACGCCGGGGGTCTCGTCGCGGCCGGAGAGCGGGAAGGACAGGGCCGACTGCACCCGGTCGGCGGTGGCCAGGGAGAAGACCGGTTCGGTGGTGCGGATCTTCTGGAGGTCCCGGTAGGCGGCCGAGGCGCCGTCGATCTGCGCGCAGCCGACGGTGAGGGACGGGTTCGCCAGGAGCGGCTTCCCGAAGCCCCACTTGGGCCGGTTGTCGGCGGCCGGCGGGAGGCCCCGGCCGAAGCCGTTGCCGTCGCGGCAGTCCCAGTGGATCGCGTTGAACCAGTCGCCGCTGTCGTACGAGTTGCGGTCCAGGGACTTGGAGCGCAGCAGGTCCGAACCGGCCTGGGAGAGCGCCGGGCCCTGCGAGAGGGTGGCCGTCGCCATGGCGAGGACCTGGGCGCGGGCGCGGTCGGCCGGGGACGTGCCCGCCGGGAGCTTGAAGGCGAGCGCGTCGTACAGGGACTCGTTGTCGTGGGCGTCGGCGTAGGCGAGGGCGTCGCCGGGGGCGGCCGCGTAGCCGGCCGGGGAGCCGTTGTAGTCGACCTGGGAGCCCTTGACCGTGCGGCCGGACGTGTCGGTGAAGGTGTAGTCGGCGAGGTTGCCGGTCAGGCCGACCTTGATGAGGTCCTGGTAGTGCAGGAGACGGGCCTTCTGCTCGGCCGGGGTGCCGTTGGCGGCCGAGGTGTTGGGGTCGGTGTGGAGGCCGGAGGCGAAGCCCTGGACTCCCGGGTCCTCGTCGAAGGGACCGCCGCCGCGCACGGCGTCGCGGGCCCGGTCGGAGAAGGTCGCGATCCCGGTGCCGGCCATGTTCTTCTGGGTGGCCTGGACGAAGCGGGCGTCGTCGGCGACCTCGCCGAAGTTCCAGCCCTCGCCGTAGAGGACGATCGCCTTGCCGTCGACGCCGTCCTTCGCGACGGTCAGGGCGTCGAGGGCCTTGCGGACGGCGAGGATGTTCTCCTTCGGGTGGTGGCCCATGAGGTCGAAGCGGAAGCCGTCGACCTTGTACTCCCTGGCCCAGGTGACGACCGAGTCCACGACGAGCTTGCCCATCATGGCGTTCTCGGGCGCGGTGTTGGCGCAGCAGGTGGAGGTGGTGACGGCGCCGTCGGCGTCGAGGCGCTGGTAGTAGCCGGGCACGATCCGGTCGAGGACGGACTTGTCGGACTGTCCGGCGGCGACGGTGTGGTTGTAGACGACGTCCATGACGGTGCGCAGTCCGTCGCCGTTGAGGGCCTGGACCATCCGCCGGAACTCGACGGTGCGGCGGGTGCCCTCGGGGTCGGTGGCGTAGGAGCCCTCGGGGACGGTGTAGTGCAGCGGGTCGTAGCCCCAGTTGAAGGCGTCCTTCGCCGCGGCGGCGGCGACGCAGGCCTGCTGCTCCTCGGAGTCGGGGGCGTACGCCTTGAGGTCGCAGGCAGGGGCGGCCTGGTCGGACTTCTTCTCGGGGACGGTGCCGATGTCGAAGGCCGGGAGGAGGTGGACGTAGGAGGTGCCGGAGGCGGCGAGGTCGCGCAGGTGCTTCGATCCCTTGCTGTCCTCGTCGGTGAAGGCCAGGTAGGTGCCCCGGTGGTCGGCGCGGGCCGTGGGGTCCGCGATCGAGAAGTCGCGGATGTGGAGTTCCTGGATCTGGGCGTCCCGCAGCGGCACGGCGGCGGGCTTCTCGAGCTGCTTCCAGCCGGTCGGGGCGAGCCTCGGGTCGGTGAGGTCGACGGCGAGGCTGCGGGCGGAGTCGGTGGTGAGGGCGGTGGAGTAGGGGTCGGTGACCTTGTTGGTGACCATCTTCTGGACGGTGGGGGCCCAGACCCTCACGGCGTAGCGGTACGGCTTGCCGGTCCAGGACTTCGGGCCGGTGGCGGACCAGACGCCGGTGGTGTCGTCGCGGCGCATGGCGACGGTCCGGCCGTCGAGTTCGAGGGCGACGGACCGGGCGGTGGGGGCCCAGACGGAGAGGGTGACGCCGTGGCGGCCGAAGACCGGGCCGAGGGCGGCCCCGGTCGCCTTCTTCGCGTACAGGTCGTCGAGGACGCCGGCGGTCTGGACCCCGGTGGCGGCGAGCAGGGCGCCGTTGGCGGCCCGCTGGGTGGCGATGAGCTGGCCGCGCAGGGAGTCGCGGACCCGGTCGGCGTCGCGCGGGTCGACGGTGAAGGCCGGGTACTCCCTGAGGTGCGGGTACTTGGCCTTCTGGGCGTCGGTGAGCGTCGCCGGGTTCAGCCGGAGCCACTGGCCCTCGGTGTTCAGGGCGCCGCCGGTGACGGCGATCCCGCCGTCCTTCGCGTACACCAGCTGCTGGCTGGTGGCGTCGGTGGCCTTCACCTTCCAGACGACGGTGTTCCGGTCGATCCACTGGGCCGAGGCCTTGCCGAGGTCGAGGTCGGGGGCGCCGCCGACGGTCGGCAGGAGGTACTCGGGCTCCCCGCCGAGCAGCCAGACCTCGTGGCCGTAGGTGGCGAGGTCGAGGGACTGGTCGGTGGGCAGGTCCTTCTGGTCGCCCTTGTGGAGGATGTACGAGAGGGAGGTCGCGCCCTCGGCGAGCGGCACCTCGTAGACGGCGCCGTACGCGTCGACGCGGACCGGCATGAGGGGCTTGGACCAGTCGGTGGGCTGGGCGGCGCCGGTCCAGGTGTGCAGGCCCCAGCCGTCGTAGTCGCCGTCGGCGCGCTGGTAGTGCAGCACGGCCTTGGTCTTGTCCGGGGTGACGGGGGCGGGATCGGTGTCGGACTGGCCGTCCTGGCCCTGGGTGATCCAGACCTCGCCGGTGCGGCCGAGGTCGACGGTCCGCTGCGGGCCGTCGGCGGCGCCGCCCTTCTCGACGGTGTACGGGATCGTGGAAGCGCCCTCGGGGACCTTGACCCAGGCGAAGGCGCCGTGGGCGTCGCGGCCGGTGAACGCGGCCTCCTGGCCTGCGGCCTTCAGCTTCCAGCCGTCGTAGTCCCCGTCCTGGCGCCGGTAGTGGACGATCGCGTGGGTGCGCTCGACGGCGACCGGCTTCCCGGGGGCCGGGGGCGCGCCCGCCGTGGTGGCGGCGGTGGCGCTCGCGGTGCGGCCGGAGCTGTCGACGGCGACGGCCTTGTAGCGCAGGGCGGTGCCGGCGGGGGCGGTCACGTGCTGGGTGACCTTGTAGGGGGCGTGGTCGGCGGTGCCGAGGGTCCGCCAGGGGCCGTTGCCGACCTGGGCGGCGAAGACGACCCGGTTGAGGCCGCCGCCGGTGACGTCGGCGGAGAGTTCGACGGTTCCGGTGGCTCCGGCGGCCGGGGCCCTGAGGTTCACGGAGGGCTTCACGGCCGGGGCCTGGAGGGGCCGGTCGGCCTTGAGGACCAGGGAGGAGAGGGCCGGGACGGTGACGGTGACCTTGCCGCCCTCGGCTGCGACGGCACCCTGACCCCCGTACAGGGTGCGGAAGCTCGCCGAGTCGACGGGGACGCCGACGGTCTTGTCGGCGGTGGAGCCGTTGGTGGCGACGAGGTACTCGGTGCGCGCCTTCGCGTCCGTGCGGGAGAAGGCGTAGACGGAGCCTTCGGCGTACCGCTCCTGCTGGATGCCGTCGCGCAGGGCCGGGTGTTCGCGGGTGAGCTTCGACAGGGCGGCGACGGAGCGGTAGACCGGGTGGCCGGTGTCGTACGCGTCGGTGGCGTGGGTGCGGTCGGTGCCGATCTGGTCGTCGTCCAGGTAGTCGGCGGCCTTCGAGGCGAAGAGGGGCTGGCGGGCGTCCTTGTCGCCGCCGGCGCCGGTGAAGCCCTGCTCGTCGCCGGAGTAGATCACCGGGTTGCCCCGGGAGAGGAACATCAGCTCGTTGGCGAGGCGGGCCCGCTCGAGGAGTTCGGCGTCGGTGGCGTTCGGGTTGTCCTGCTTGAGGAAGGTGCCGATGCGGCCCATGTCGTGGTTGCCGAGGAAGGTGACCTGCTCGTAGGCGTTGGCCTTGTCGGTGGTGTACCGGTAGTCCTCGGCGAAGACCTTGGCGAGGCGGTCGGCCCCGGCGCCCTGGGAGGCGAAGGCGCGGGCCGCGTCCTGGAAGGGGAAGTCGAGGGTGGCGTCGAGCCGGCCCCGGGTGACGTAGGGGGCGGTGACGGCCGTGTCGGCGGAGTACACCTCTCCGAACATGAAGAAGTCCTCGCGGCCCCGCTTCTTCGCGTAGGCGTCGAGGGCGGTGGCCCACTGGGTCCAGAAGTCCAGGTCGACGTGTTTGACGGTGTCGATGCGGAAGCCGTCGATCTTGAAGTCGCGGACCCACTTCTCGTAGATCCGCTTCATGCCCTCGACGACCTCGGGCCGCTCGGTCCAGAGGTCGTCCAGGCCGACGAAGTCGCCGTACTCGGCGGACTCTCCGGCCCAGGTGGAGTCGCCCCGGTTGTGGTACATCGCGGGGTCGTTGAGCCAGGACGGGACCTTGACGCCCTTCTCGGCCACCGGGGTGTACGGGAAGGAGTCCGCGTCCACCCTGCCGATCGCGTTCCGGTCGTCGAAGGGGCGCCCGTCCTTGTCGAGGTAGGGGTGGGCGCCCTTGGGGCGGTAGCCGTACTTCTTCTCGGCGTAGTCGACGGTGTCGGCGGTGTGGTTGGTGATGACGTCGAAGAAGACCTTCATGCCCTTGGCGTGGGCGGCGGCGATCAGCCGCTCCAGGTCGGCGTTGGTGCCGAAGTGGGGGTCGACCTGGGTGAAGTCGGTGATCCAGTAGCCGTGGTAGCCGGCGCTGGCGTTCTCGCCCTCGCCCTGCACGGGCCGGTTCTTGAAGATCGGCGCCATCCAGATGGCGGTGGTGCCGAGGCCCTTGATGTAGTCGAGCCGCTGGGTCAGGCCCTTGAGGTCGCCGCCCTGGTAGAAGCCCTTGTCGGCGGGGTCGAAGCCGGTCCGGGTGCGGCTGCCGGTGAGGCCGCCGCGGTCGTTGGAAGGGTCGCCGTTGGCGAAGCGGTCGGGCAGGACGAAGTAGAACTGCTCGCGGGTGAGGTCCTGGCGGGCGGGCTCGGCCGCGAGCGCCCGGTCGGACGGCGGGGCCGGGGGCTTCGGCGCGGCGGTCGCGGGCACGGCGGGCACGAGGGCCGCGCACAGGGCGGCGGCCAGTGCGACCGCCGTTCTCTTGCGTATCACGGGGGAGCTCCCTGGAGGTACGGGAAGAGGGGGCCGCCCCGGGTGGGGCGGCCCTTGCGGTGCGGGGTCGGTGGACGGGGTGCGAGTGGTGGGGAGTCAGTCGCGGTTCAGCTGCGGAACGTGTCGTTCAGGACGAGCTGCCCGGAGGCGGGGACGGTCGCGGTGCGGTCGGCGCCGGACTCCCAGGTGACGTTCCCGGCGGCGTCCTTGCGGACGTACTTGTACGCGAAGGTCGTCCCGGCGGGCAGGGAGAGCGTCAGCTTCCAGACCGGGTAGGCGGCCGGGTCGAGCTTGGGGGCCGAGGCCGGGGACCAGTTGCCGAGTGCGGCGAGGTTCCCGGTGACGTGGATGTTCTGGCCGGGGACGGTGGTCGCGGTGGCCTGGAAGGAGGTGCCCGCGGAGGCGGGCGGCGGGGTGGTGCCGCAGCTCTTGGCGTTCACGTGCAGGGCGAGCGCCGTGTCGGCGCCCAGGGTGGCCGTGAACCGCCCCGAACCGTCGACCGTGACGGGGTTGTTCGACTGCACGTCGCAGTAGGTGCCGGCGGGCAGGGAGGTCTGGTAGGTGCGGGTGAGCGCCGAGGACTCGTGGTTGATGGCCACGTACGCCTTGGAGCCGCGGCCGAACGCGATCGCGTTGCCGCCGTTGTCCCACCAGTCCGTGACGGCCTGGCCGCGCGCGGTGTTGCGGAAGGCCACCATGGAGGAGATCTCGCGCCAGGCGTGCTGGCACTTCCAGCCGTCGGAGTAACAGGCGTTCACCTGGCCGCCGTTGGGCGGTCCGGCGTCCTTGTCGGTCCACTCGTAGCCGGAGTGGACGTCCGGGGAGCCGTAGGGCCAGGCGAGCATGAAGACGGAGGCGAGGGTGTAGCGCGCGCCGTCCTTGTAGGACAGGGTGTCGCCGACGCGCTCGGTGTCGTGGTTGTCGACGAAGACGCCGGCCCGGCCGGAGGGCATGTGGCCCCAGGCCTCGCCGAAGTTCTTGAGGTACGCCAGCTTCTCGTTCTGCAGGACGCGCTTGAGGTCGCGGGCGTACCGGAACTCCTGCACGTCGCCGCTGCCGAGGTACTCGCTCGGGGAGACGGCCTCGCCGGCGCCGTGGATGGCCTCCTGCTTCCAGTACGCGCCGGGGTCGGTGAGCCGCGACTTGATGTTCGCGAGGTCGGCGGCCGGCATGTGCTTGGCGGCGTCGATGCGGAAGCCGTCGACGCCCAGGGAGAGCAGGTCGTTCAGGTAGCCTGCTATCCGCCCGCGGACGTGGTCCTCGCCGGTGTCGAGGTCGGGGAGGTGGACCAGCTCGCAGTTCTGGACGTTGCCCCGGTCCTGGTAGTTGGTGATCTCGGCCCGGCAGTCGTCCATGTCGGCGCCCGAGTAGAGGCCCGGGTAGTCGTACTTGGAGAACGGGGTCCCGCCCGTTCCCGTGCCCGACCCGTTCGCCATGTGGTTGATCACGGAGTCCACGACGACCTTCACGCCCGCCGCGTGACAGGTGTCGACCATGTTTTTGAAGGCGGCGCGGTCCCCGAGACGCCCGGCGATCTTGTAGCTGACGGGCTGGTACGAGGTCCACCACTGGCCGCCCTGCACGTGCTCCTGGGGCGGGGAGACCTGGACGTAGCCGTATCCGGCGGGTCCGAGGCGGTCGGTGCACTCCCGGGCGATCGAGGAGAACTTCCACTCGAACAGCACCGCGGTGACGTCCTTCTCACCGGGCGGTGCGGCCTGGACGGGGGTGTTTCCCGTGACGGCCACAGCGGCTCCCGCCACGAGGGCGAGTGCAGCGGCCACGGTCCTTCTGGCCATGTTTCCTCCTGCTGACTTCACTGTCGCAAGAAGTTGCCGAAAACTTCAGCAACTGTTTTCAGCCGTGACCGTACGAGTGGCCCGACGCCCGGTCAACCCTCCGGACGCCGCGACGCAAGTTGTTACGAAAGGACGTGCGGCTCCGCGGAACCCGAAGCGCCCGGGACGTCCCGTACGGGCGGCTGCGCCGTCGAGCCGCGCACCACCAGCTCCGGCTGGAACACGAACTCGGTGCGCTGGACGGGGTTCCCCTCGATCTCCTCCAGGAGCGCGCCCACGGCGGCCGTGGCCATCGCCTGCACGGGCTGGCGGACGGTGGAGAGCGGCGGGCTGGTGAAGGCGATCAGGGGCGAGTCGTCGAAGCCGACGACGGAGACGTCCCCGGGCACGTCGAGCCCCTGCTCCCGGGCCGCCCGGATCACGCCGAGCGCCATCAGGTCGGAGCCGCAGACGATGCCGGTGCAGCCCTCGCGCAGCAGGATGTCGGCGGCGGCGTGGCCGCCCTCGACGCCGAAGAGCGTGGGTCTGATGAAGCGTTCGGCGTCCGCGCGCTCGACGCCGAGGAGTTCGTACAGCTCGGCGGCGAAGCCCTCGGCCTTGCGGCGGGAGGGGACGTAGCGGGTGGGGCCGATGGCGAGGCCGATGCGCTCGTGGCCCAGCTCGACCAGGTGCCGCACGGCCATCCGGGCCGCGGCCCGGTCGTCGGGGGAGACGAAGTTGGCGTCGATGTGCTCGTTGTAGCCGTTGATGAGGACGAACGGCACGCCCCGGTCGGCGAGCCGGGCGTAGCGGGCCGGGTCGGCGGTGGCGTCGGCGTGGAGTCCGGAGAGGAAGACGATGCCGGAGACCCCGCGCTCCACGAGCTGGTCGACCAGCTCGTCCTCGGTGGCGCCGCCGGGCATCTGGGTGCACAGGACCGGGGTGTAGCCGTGTCCGGCGAGGACCTGTTCGACGACCTGGGCGAACGCCGGGAAGATCGGGTTGGTCAGCTCGGGCACGACGAGCCCGACGAGGCCCGCGCTGCGCCGTTTGAGGCGTACGGGGCGCTCGTAGCCGAGCACGTCGAGCGCGGCAAGCACCTTGTGCCGGGTCGCGCCGGCCACCCCCGCCTTGCCGTTGAGGACGCGGCTGACGGTGGCCTCGCTGACGCCGGACTGGGCCGCGATGTCCGCGAGCCGCGGGGCGCCCGTTCCGGCGCCCCGCGGCAGGGGGATCGTCACACCGCCCACCAGACGGTGGTGTCGGCGGGCAGCTCCACCGTGTCCGCGCCGGGGGCGACGGGCTCGTTGGAGAGGAGGAACCGGCCGGGCAGCGGGACGGAGATGGCCCGGCCGGTGGTGTTGGCGGTGCAGACGAAGCCGTCGCGCCGGAAGGCGAGGACGCCCTCGGGGGCGTCCAGCCACTGGATGTCCTCGCCCGCGCCGAGTCCGGGCTGCGCACGGCGCACCGCGAGCGCGCTGCGGTACAGCTCCAGGGTGGAGCCCGGGTCGCCGGTCTGCGCCTCGACGCTCAGCGCGCCCCAGGTCGCGGGCTGCGGCAGCCAGGAGCCGCCCGCCCCGAAGCCGTACGAGGAGCCCTCGACGGTCCACGGGATCGGGACGCGGCAGCCGTCGCGGAAGCCGTCCTGGCCGCTGGCCCGCCAGAAGGACGGGTCCTGGCGGACCTCGTCGGGCAGGTCGGTGACGTCGGGCAGGCCGAGCTCCTCGCCCTGGTAGACGTAGGCCGAGCCGGGCAGGGCCAGCATGAGGAGGGTGGCGGCGCGGGCCCGGCGCAGGCCGAGTTCGCGGTCGCCGGCCTCGCGGAGCTGGGTGCCGAGGCCCGCCGGGTTGGCGAAGCGGGTGGCGTGCCGGGTGACGTCGTGGTTGGACAGGACCCAGGTGGTGGGGGCGCCGACCGGGCGCATCGCGGCGAGCGAGGCGTCGATGACGGTGCGCAGCTCGGTGGCGTCCCAGTGGGTGCCCAGGTACTGGAAGTTGAAGGCCTGGTGCATCTCGTCGGGGCGCACGTAGTTGGCGGTGCGGTCGACGGTGGGGGTCCAGGCCTCGGCGACGAGGACGCGCTCTCCGTCGTACTCGGAGAGGACCTTGCGCCAGGAGCGGTAGATCTCGTGGACGCCGTCCTGGTCGAAGAAGGGCATCACGTCGTTGCCGAGCAGCTTGAGCTGGTCGTGGGCGCCGATGTCGGGCAGGCCGGCGGCCTTGACCAGGCCGTGGGCGACGTCGACGCGGAAGCCGTCGACGCCCATGTCGAGCCAGAAGCGCAGGATGGAGCGGAACTCGTCGCGGACGGCCGGGTGCTCCCAGTTGAAGTCGGGCTGCTCCGGGGCGAAGAGGTGCAGGTACCAGTCGCCGGGGGTGCCGTCCGGGTTCTCGGTGCGGGTCCAGGCCGGGCCGCCGAAGATGGACTCCCAGTCGTTGGGCGGCAGTGCGCCGTCCGCGCCCTTGCCGGGGCGGAAGTGGTAGCGCTCGCGCAGCGGGGAGCCGGGGCCCTCGCGCAGGGCCCGCTGGAACCACTCGTGCTGGTCGGAGGAGTGGTTGGGGACGAGGTCCACGATGATCCGCAGGCCCAGGGCGTGGGCCTCGCGGATCACCGCGTCGGCGTCGTGCAGGGAGCCGAACATCGGGTCGATGGCCCGGTAGTCGGCGACGTCGTAACCGGCGTCGGCCTGCGGGGAGGCGTAGAACGGCGAGAGCCAGACGGCGTCCACGCCCAGGTCCCTGAGGTACGGCAGCCGGCTGCGGACGCCCTCCAGGTCGCCCATGCCGTCGCCGTCGCCGTCGGCGAAGCTGCGCGGGTAGACCTGGTAGATCACGGCGTCTCTCCACCAGCCCGTGTGCGTTCCGGTGGTGGGGACGTCGGCCGGGGTGGCGAGATGCTGGGTCATGTCTTCCCTGGGAGGTAAGGAGGGGCGTTCAGATGCGGTGCTCAGGGCCGTCAGCCCTTGACGGCACCGGCGGACATGCCGGTGACCAGGTGCCGCTGGACGAAGAGGAACACCAGCGCCGCGGGGATGGCGATGAGCACGGAGGCCGCGGACATCGGGCCCCACTGGGCGCCGTACTGGTTGACGAACTTCTGGAGTCCGCCCGCGAGGGTGAGGTTCTCGTCCCCGACCATGAAGGCGGAGGCGTAGGCGACCTCGCCCCACGCGGTGATGAAGGAGTAGAAGGCGGTGACGGCGATGCCCGGCTTGGCGAGCGGCAGGATCAGCCGCCAGAAGGTGCCGAAGGGGGTGAGGCCGTCGACGTAACCCGACTCGTCGATCTCGCGCGGGATGGTGTCGAAGAAGCCCTTCATCATCCAGGCGCAGAACGGGACGGCGATGGTCAGGTACGTGATGACCAGGCCGGCCGGCTGGTTGAGCAGGCCCATCGAGGACATGATGTTGTAGATCGGCACGATCAGGACGGCGACCGGGAACATCTGGGTGATGAGCAGCGTCCACATCAGGCCGCGCTTGCCGGGGAAGCGGAAGCGGCTGACGGCGTAGCCGGTGGTGGCCGAGATGAAGACGCCGATGAGCGTGGTGAGGCCGGCGACGAGCAGCGAGTTGCCGAACCAGGTGAGGAACGGGGTGTCCTTCAGGAGGTTCGTGTAGTTCTCGAAGGTCGTCTCCTTCACGAAGTCCGTGGTGGAGGCGTACTTGGCCGGCTTCAGCGAGGTGAGCAGGACCCAGAGCACCGGGAAGACGGCGATCACCGAGGTGACGATCAGGGTGAGGTGCAGCCCGGCCGAGGCGAGCGGCGAACGGCGGCCGCGGAGCGGGGCGTTCAGGGCCTGGGGGGTGGGGGTCGTGGTGGTCACCAGACTTCTCCCTGCTTGCGGAGGACGCGCCGGTAGATCGCGGCGAAGACCATCAGGAGGACCAGGATCAGCACGCCCCACGTGGAGGACTGCGCGAAGTCGCGCGGGCTGATCTCGAAGGAGAACTTGTAGGCCTGGGTGACGAGGATCTGGGTGGCCTCGCCGGGCCCGCCCCGGGTGAGCAGGAAGATCACCGGGAACATGTTGAAGGTCCAGATGGTGGAGAGCAGGATCACCGTCGTGGAGACCGAGCTGAGGCCGGGCATGGTGATGTTGCGGAACCGCTGCCAGGCGTTGGCTCCGTCCATCTCGGCGGCCTCGTACAGCTCGCCGGGGATGGACTGGAGGCCGCCGAGGAGGGCGACCATCATGAAGGGGACGCCGAGCCAGACGTTGACGGCGATGACCGCGAGCTTCGCCACCGTCGGGTCGTTGAGCCAGGGCACGGCGGAGAGCCCGCCGCCGGTCAGGATCTCGTTGAGCAGGCCGCGGCGCTCGTCGAAGAGGAAGCGCCAGGCGAAGACGGAGACGAAGCCGGGGACGGCCCAGGGCAGGATCAGCAGCGTCCGGTAGACGGAGCGGCCGGCGATCCTGCGGTTGAGCAGGTTGGCGAGGCCGAGGCCGAGGGCGAAGGTGATCGACACGCACGCGACCGTCCAGACGACGGTCCAGACGAGCGTGCCGAGGAACTGGCTGCCGGTGAGCGCGTCGACGTAGTTGTCCACGCCGACGAACTCGTAGGTCGCCGGGATCTGGTTGACGCCGATGGACCGGGCGACGTTCCGCTCGTTCGCGTCGGTGAACGACAGGTAGATGCCACGCACCAGGGGGTAGCCGATGATCACGCCGATCACGACGACCACCGGGGCGACCATCGCCCAGGCGTACCAGTGGGTGGCGAAGGAGCGCTTGCGCGTGCTCCGGCGCTTGCCAGTTCCGCGGCTCCGGCCGCGGGCGACGGTGTCGCCCGCGGCCTTCGCCACCGACTGGCCGGTGGTGTCCACGGCCATCAGCCGGCCTGCCTTCCTTCTTACTTCCAGTCCTTCAGGAGCTTGCGGTAGGACTCGCCGATCGCCTTGGCGCCGGCCTCGGGGGTGGTCTGGCCGGTGAGGACCTTGGTGTACTCGACCTTGACGGGCTCGAAGAGGCTGCCGCCCTCGGGGATCCACGGGCGCTCGACGGACTTCTCGACGACCGGCTTGAAGAAGGCGATCATCTCGTTGGTCGCCACGTCCGGCTTGATGTAGACGGACTCGCGGGTCGGGAGGAGGCTGAGCTCCTTGGCGATCGCCGTCTGGGTCTCGACCGAGGTCATGTACTCGGCGAAGGCGTAGGAGGCGTCGAGGTTCTTGGAGCCCGCGTAGACGGCGAGGTTGTGGCCGCCCTGCGGGGCGCCCTGGCCGCCGGTGCCGGCCGGGACCGGGGCGATGCCCAGGTTGGCCTTGTCCGCGAACTCCTTGCCGGCGTAGGTGTCGGCGACGGCCCAGGGGCCGTTGATCATCATGGCGACCTTGCCGTCCTTGAAGGCGGCCTGCATGTTGTCCCAGCCGTTGGTCGCGTCGGTGATCGCGGTCTTCGAGTCGACCAGGTCCTTGACGACCTTGAGCGCCTTCACGCCGGGCTCGCCGTCGATGGTGACCGTCTTCTTCTCGGCGTCGACCAGGTCGCCGCCCTCGCCGTACAGGAAGGAGAGGAACCAGTACGGGTCGTCGCCGCGCAGGTAGAGACCGGTCTTGCCGGTCTTCTCCTTGATCGTGGCGGAGACGGTCTTCAGCTCGGCGATGCTCTTGGGGACCTCGACGCCGGCCTCCTTGAAGATCTTCTTGTTGTAGAAGATGCCCATGGAGTCGATGACCTGCGGGACGGCGTAGGTCTTGCCGTTGTACTTGGTGGAGGCGGCGGCCTGGTCCAGGAAGTCGTCGGCGTTCTTGAGGGCCGTGGTGCCGTCCAGCGGGGCCAGGTAGCCGAGGTCCGCGAACTCGGGGGTCCAGGCGACCTCGGAGCGGATGACGTCGGGCGCGCCGGAGCCGGACTGCGCGGCGTTCTTGAACTTGTTCTGCGCCTCGCCGAACGGCACGTTCACGTACTTGACGGTGACCTTGGGGTGCTTCTTGGTGAAGTCCTCGGCGATCTTCTTGAAGACCTTGTCCTCGGAGCCGACCGTGGAGGTGTCCCACCAGGTCACGGTGCCGGAGAGCTCTCCCGAGCCCTTCGAGCCGCCGCCGTTGGAACCGCTGTCGCTTCCGCCGCACGCCGCCAGGGTCACGCCCAGGGCCGCGACCAGCGCGGTGGCCGCTATGCCACGCCGCATGTGAACTCCTTCAACTGATCCCGGGGGGACGAGGGGCTGGAACCTTCCTCATGCGACCGCTCCCTCGCGGCGCTCCGGGTTGGCAGGAACGTAACAGGGATGAAAACGAGCCGAAAGACCTTGCGGGAATTTTCTGCAAGACCCGGGGATCGTTACATCCGCGTGTCCCTAAGGTTGCCGACGGGTCGCTTAACACGGGCGGGAGCACGCCCTTCCGCACCTCGCGCGCCCCCGACGCACCCCCGTGCCCCCTCCGGAACGCCTCGCAAGAACTGCAAGGCCTTGCAGGAAGGCTGCTCCCGGCCACGGCGGACGGGGTGTGCCGGGGCGGTGGGCAATACGCCCCGTGACCGGTACAGTCCACTCCCATGACCGCGCGGCTCTCCGACATCGCAGCCCAGGCGGGGGTCAGTGAGGCCACAGTCAGCCGCGTGCTCAACGGAAAGCCCGGCGTGGCCACCGCCACCCGCGAATCCGTCCTCGCCGCGCTCGACGTGCTCGGCTACGAGCGGCCCGTGCGCCTGCGGCAGCGCAGCGCGGGGCTCGTCGGCCTCATCACCCCCGAACTGGACAACCCGATCTTCCCCGCCCTCGCGCAGGTCATCGGGCAGGCCCTGACCCGGCAGGGGTACACGCCGGTCCTCGCCACCCAGACCCCCGGTGGGTCCACCGAGGACGAGCTGACCGACATGCTGGTGGAGCGCGGCGTCGCCGGCATCATCTTCGTCTCCGGTCTGCACGCCGACACCACGGCCGACACGTCCCGCTACGACCGGCTGCGCGGCAAGGGCGTCCCGTACGTCCTCCTCAACGGCTTCTCGCCCAAGGTGCAGGCGCCCTTCGTGTCGCCCGACGACCGGGCGGCGATGCGGCTCGCGGTGACGCACCTGGCGGCGCTCGGGCACACCCGGATCGGGCTCGCCGTCGGGCCGAAGCGGTTCGTGCCGGTGCTGCGCAAGATCGAGGGCTTCCGCAAGGGCATGGAGGAGCGGCTCGGCCTCTCCCCGGAGGAGTCCGAGGAGCTGATCCAGCACTCCCTCTACACCCTGGAGGGCGGCCAGGCGGCGGCGGGCGCGCTGCTCTCGCGGGGCTGCACGGCGATCGTCTGCGCGAGCGACATGATGGCGCTCGGCGCGATCCGGGCGGCCCGGCAGCAGGGGCTCGACGTGCCGAGGGACGTCTCCGTCGTCGGCTTCGACGACTCCCCCCTCATAGCGTTCACCGATCCGCCGCTGACCACCATCCGGCAGCCGGTGCAGGCGATGGGGCAGGCCGCGGTCCGCGCGCTGCTCGAAGAGGTGGGGGGCACCCCGGCCCCGCACTCCGAGTTCGTCTTCATGCCCGAGCTGGTGGTCCGGGGCTCCACCGCCTCCGCGCCGTCCGCCGTCAGGCCTCCTTCCCAGGACTGACCGGGTGCGCTCCGGACCCGACCTTGGGATGATCGGTCGGGGGCGGCCATCTGGCAGACTCTCTCCCCATGGGTGAAACGACCGTGAAGAGTTTGGACAACCGGACGACCCCGTCGTCACCCATCGTGGCCGACGGCAGGCTGTCGCGGCTGCGCACGCGCGTGCCCCGGCGCCCCACGATCTGGTTCGAGATCCTGCTCATCGCGGTGAGCTACTGGACGTACTCCCTCATCCGCAACGCGGTGCCGGAGCAGAAGGCCCAGGCGCTCAGGAACGCCGACTGGATCTGGCGGGCCGAGGAGTCCATGGGGCTCGCCTTCGAGCACACCGTCAACCACGCCGTGAACTCGGTGACGTGGCTGATCGTGGGGATGAACTACTACTACGCGACGCTGCACTTCGTCGTGACCATCGGTGTGCTGGTGTGGCTGTACCGGTGGCAGCCGGGCCGTTACGCGGCGTTCCGCACGGTCCTGTTCGCGACCACCGGCGTGGCCCTGGTCGGCTACTACCTGTATCCGCTCGCGCCGCCCCGGCTCATGAACGGCCAGGACTTCATCGACACGGTCCTGGTCCACCACACCTGGGGCTCGATGGCCTCGGGGAACCTCAAGCACGTGTCGAACCAGTACGCGGCGATGCCGTCGATGCACATCGGCTGGTCGCTCTGGTGCGGGATCACGATCTTCCTGCTCGCGAAGGCGCCCTGGGCGCGGATCCTGGGCCTGCTCTACCCGACGGCCACCCTCGTCGTCATCGTGGCCACCGCCAACCACTTCTGGCTGGACGCGGTCGGCGGCATGGTCTGCCTGGGCTTCGGCTTCGCCGTCTCGTACGTCGCCCCGATACTGGATGTATCGGGGTGATCCCGACAACGCGGCGAGCGTGCGTGCCGGGCGCCGCCGGGCAGGCGGGACTTTCGACACACGCCCTAGGGCCTGTCCGGCGGGTCGGGGTCGCGGCCCCGGCCATGATCCGCCGGACAGACCCTGGTCGGCGCCCCTTCAGTCCCCCCGGTGCGTGATCCGGCCGCCCGCGACGGCGAGCCGGACCGGGGCCCCGGCGGTCTCGTCCGCCGGAGCCGTCACCGGGTCCACGGCGAAGGCGGTGAGGTCGGCCCGGAAGCCCGGGGCGATCCGGCCCGCGACCGCCTCCTCCCCCGCCGCGAACGCCGCGTGCGTGGTCATCCCCTCCAGGGCCATCAGGCCCGTGAGCCCGTGCCGGGCCGAGGCCGCGCCGCGCGGGGCGCGGGCGGTGGCCAGGACCTGCCGGGCGTCGTAGTGGGCGATGGGCCAGTCGGAGCCGAGCGCGAGGTGCGCCCCGGCGTCCCGCAGGTCGCGGCAGCGCCAGGAGCGCCCGGCCCGCTCCTCCCCCAGCCGTACGGACCACTCGTCGGTGTGGTCGGCGCGGGTGTACGCGGTGTGCGGGGGCTGCATCGAGGCGGCGACGCCGAGCGCGGCGAAGCGCCCGAGCTGGTCGTCGGGGACGGTCTCGATGTGCTCGATCCGGTGCCGGGGGCCGCCCGTGCCGAGGCCCTCGACGGTGTCGAGGGCGTGGCGGACGGCCGCGTCGCCGATGGCGTGGGTGGCGGTGCCGACCCCGGCGCGGTGCAGGTGGGCCACGGCGGCGGAGTACGCGGCCGGGTCGGGCCAGAAGGCGTCGGTGCCCCGGCCGTGGCAGTCGGCGTGCTCCAGCCAGGCGGTGCCGCCCTCGACGGTGCCGTCCATGAAGAACTTCACCCCGCCGATCCGCCACAGCCGGCCGGCCCGCTCCTGGAGCCGTACGAGGGCGTCGAGCTCCTCCGTACGCACCCCGGGCATGCACCAGGGGGCGAGGCGCAGGCGCAGCGGCAGGTCGCCGTCCTCCTCGATCGCGGCGAGCAGTCCGGGGACGTCGTGGCCGCCGAGGTCCATGACGTGGGCGGAGGTGAGCCCGGTGGCGGCCATGCCGGCAAGCAGGGCGACGAGCCGGTCGCGGCGCTCGGCGTACGGCAGGGCGGGCAGGACCGGGGTCATCAGGTCCATCGCGGCGTGCTCGACCAGGTGTCCGGTGGGGAGTCCGCCGGGGCCGCAGACGATCTCGGAGTGCTGGGCGAAGGCGCGGGGCCCGTCGATCCCGGCGGCCTTCAGGGCGGTGCCGCTCACGAGGACGGAGTGCCCGTCGTAGAGGCGCAGATGGGCGGGGGCGCCGTCGAGGACGTCCTCGATCAGGTCGCGGTGGACGGGCCGGCCGCCGAAGGCGTTGTGGTCGAGGCCGAAGCCGAGGACCCAGCCGTCGCGGCGCTCGGCGCCCTTGAGCGCGGCCCGCAGCCCTTCGAGGTCGGTGACGGCCGAGAGGTCGGTGCCGGTGAACATCTCCAGGCCCCAGACGGGGTGGCTGTGGGCGTCGGTGAGGCCGGGGGTGAGGGTGGCGCCGGCCAGGTCGACGGTCTCGGTGCCGGGTCCGGCCCAGGCGCGGGCCTCGGCGTCGGTGCCGAGGGCGGTGATCAGTCCGTCGCGGACGGCGACAGCGGTGCGGCCGGTCGGTCCGGGGTCGCGGACGCGGGCGTTGACGAGGACGAGGTCGGGTGCGGACACGGGGACTCTCCAGGTGCGGACGGTGCGGACGGTGCAGACGGCTCGGGCGGTGCGGGCGACTCGGACGGTGCGGGCGATGCGAGCGGCTCGATCGGCTCGGACGGCTCGGACGGTTCGGGCGGCTCGGCGGCGAAGCGGGCGTAGACCTCGGGGCGGGTGCGGCGGAGCCGGTACGCCAGGAGGAGCCCGAGGAGGAAGACGGCGGGGGTGGCGGAGAGCAGGACCGCGTTGACGGCGGGCGGGGCGCCGGTGAAGAGGTCGACGTGGGCGGCGACGAGGCCGATCGCGGCGGCGAGCAGGACGAAGGCGGTGACGGGGGCGACGACCGTGCGCAGGACGCCCTCGTCGTGCCGGATCCGGCGGAAGAAGAACGGCACCGCGAGCGCCGCGAGGAGCTGGAGGAGCATCAGGCCCAGCATCCCGGGGGTGTTCACCCAGAGCAGGAGCTGCTGGTACGGGTCGGCGCCGGCGAGCGCGAAGCCGAGGACCACGAGCGCGCCGAGCACGGTCTGGGCGGCCCCGGCGACGTACGGGGAGCGGTGGCGGGGGTGGATGCGGCCGAGGGCCTTCGGCAGGACGCCCTCCTCGGCGAGGGCGAGGGTGTAGCGGTTGATGGCGTTGTGGAAGGCGAGCAGGGAGGCCAGGACGCTGGTGACGATGAGGACGTGCATCAGGTCGGCAGCCCAGGACCCGACGTAGGTGGTGATGGCGGCGAAGAAGAGGCCGCCGGGGTCGTCGGCGGCCGCCCGGACCACCTCGTCCTCGCCGAAGGCCTGGATCACGGTCCAGACGACGAAGGAGTAGAAGAGGCCCAGGAAGGCGACCGCGATGTAGGTGGCGCGGGGGATGGTGCGGGCGGGGTCCCGGGCCTCGCGCCGGTAGATGACGGTGGACTCGAAGCCGGTGAAGGCGGCGAAGGCGAAGGCCAGGACGGCGGCGGTGCCGCCGGTGAGGACGTGGGCGGGGGCGAGGCCGCCGAGGGAGAGCCCGTGGGCCCCGCCGTCGAGGAGGACGCCGCCGGCGAGGAGGACGAGGATGCCGGTCTCGGCGACGAGGAGGACGCCGAGGACCTTGGCGCCGAAGTCGATGGAGCGGTGGCCGCCGTACCAGATCAGGAGGAGGCCGGCGAGGGAGACGGGCAGCCAGGGGACGTCGTGGCCGAGGGCGGCGGCGGTGTCCGAGGTGGCGGAGCCGAGGAGTCCGTACACCCCGATCTCCATGCCGTTGTAGCCGAGCATGGCGACGAGGGCGGCGGCGATGCCGATCGGGGTGCCGAGGCCGCGCGCGATGTACGCGTAGAAGGCGCCCGCGCTGCGGACGTGGCGGCTCATGGCGGTGAAGCCGACGGCGAAGACGGTGAGGGTGAGACCGGCCAGGAGGTAGCCGACGGGGGCGCCGACGCCGCCGAGCAGGATGGCGACGGGGGCGACGCCGGCCATGACGGTGAGGGGGGCGGCGGCGGAGACGACGAAGAACGAGACGTCGGCGGTGGTGAGGGTGCCGGTTCTCAGTCCCGGGGGCGCGTCGGGGGCGGGTGCGGACATGGCTGGGGAGGGCCTTCCGGTGGCGGTGGCAGGGGTGTCGGGATGTCCGGCCGGACGTAAACCTAAAGGCTTTCGGTTTGCGCAATGTAGCCTCGGCTCCGACCGTTCGGGAAGACCCGGCGGGAATCCGACGGGAACCCGGACAGGAAGTGACGCCCCATGGGCCGGCCGCGCAGACCCCTCCTCGACCGGGAGCGCATCGCCACCACGGCGCTGGAGGTCGTGGACGAGCAGGGCGAGTTCAGCGTCCCGCAGATCGCGAAGCGGCTCGGGGTCCGGACGGCCTCCGTCTACCACCACGTGGACGGGCGGGACGGGATCGTGGAACTCCTGCGCGAGCGGGTGGCCTCCGGCATCGACGGCGGGACCCTCGACCTGGAGCCCTGGGACACGGCCCTCGTCGCCTGGGCCCGCTCCTACCGGGCCGCCTTCGCCGCCCACCCGCGCGCGATCCCGCTCCTCACCACCTCGCCGGTGCGCGCGCCCGAGGTCCTCGCCCAGTACGAGAAGGCCGTCGGCCGGCTGCTCGACGCTGGCTTCGCGCTGTCCGACGTGATGCCCGTGATCATCGCCCTGGAGAACCTCGTCCTGGGCTCGGCCCTCGACCTGGCCGCCCCCGAGTCGATGTGGGAGCTCGCCGACGAGACGGCCGCCCCCCGCCTGGCCCGCGCCCTGGACGCGGTCCCGGAGGGCCGCGCGAACCAGGCCTTCGAGCTGGCGCTCACGGGGTACCTGGCGCATGTCCGGACGCTGCTCGACGCGCCGTAGGGCCCTCGTCGGGGTGCGGGCCGGGCCCGCGCGCCACGGAAGGCGGCCCCTCCCCCGCCGGGGGCGTCACGCCCCGTAGAACAGCTCCTCCACGACCGCGCGGGCCCGGCGGGTGATCCGCCGGTAGTCGTCCACCATCTCGCCGACGTGGCCCGACTCGTACCCCAGGTACCGCGCCACCGCCGCGAGTTCGCGCGGCTCGGAGGGGAAGGTGTCGCCGGGGCGGCCGCGCACCAGCATCACCGCGTTGCGGACGCGGGTGGCGAGGACCCACGCCTCGTCCAGGGTCTGCGCCTCCTCGGTGGGGACGAGCCCGGCCGCGTGGGCGGCGGCCAGCGCCTCGCGGGTACGGGTCGTCCGCAGCCCCGGCTCGGCCCAGCCGTGCCGCATCTGGAGCAGCTGGACCGTCCACTCGACGTCGCTCAGACCGCCGCGCCCCAGCTTGGCGTGGAGCGTCGGATCGGCGCCGCGCGGCAGGCGTTCGGACTCCATCCGGGCCTTGAGGCGGCGGATCTCGCGGACCGCGTCCTCCCCCAGCCCCTCGGCCGGGTAGCGCAGCGGGTCGATCAGCTCGATGAACTCCTCGCCCAGGTCCCGGTCGCCCGCCATGTGCTCGGCGCGCAGCAGCGCCTGGCTCTCCCAGACGAGCGACCAGCGGCGGTAGTAGGCGGCGTACGACTTCAGGGTGCGGACCATGGGGCCGCTCTTGCCCTCCGGCCTGAGGTCCGCGTCGATGAGCAGCGGCGGGTCGGCGGTGGGGAGCTGGAGGAGCCGGCGCATCTCGGTGACCACCCGGTTCGCGGCCCGGGCCGCCTCCTGTTCGTCCACGCCCTCGCGCGGCTCGTGCACGAAGAGGACGTCGGCGTCGGAGCCGTACCCCACCTCGTGGCCGCCGAAGCGGCCCATGCCGATGACCGCGAACCGGGTCGGCAGCTCCTCGCCCCACTCGGCGCGCACGGCGGCCCGCAGCGCGCCCGCGAGCGTGGCCGCGTTGAGGTCGGTGACGGCCTCCCCCACCCGGTCGACCAGTGCGCCCGGGTCGGGCTCGCGGGGGCTGTCCTCGGTGCCGTACGAGCCGATGAGGTCGGCCGCGGCGGTACGGAACAGCTCCCGGCGGCGCACCCCGCGCGCCGCCGCGACCGCCTGCTCGGCGTCGTCCGCGCGCCTGACCGCCGCCAGGACCTCCTGTTCCAGGTGGTCCCGGTCGCGGGGCTTCAGTCCCTCCGGGTCGCCGAGGAGCGCGACCGCCTCGGGGGCGCGGAGCAGCAGGTCGGGGGCGAGCCGTCCGGCGGAGAGGACCCGGGCGAGGTTCTCGGCGGCGGCGCCCTCGTCGCGGAGCAGCCGCAGGTACCAGGGGGTCTTGCCGAGGGCGTCGGAGACCTTGCGGAAGCCGAGGAGTCCGGCGTCCGGGTCGGCCGAGTCCGCGAACCAGCCGAGCAGCACCGGCAGCAGGGTCCGCTGGATCGCGGCCTTCCGGCTGACCCCGGAGGACAGCGCCTCCAGGTGGCGCAGGGCGGCGGCGGGGTCCGCGTACCCCAGCGCTTCGAGCCGCTGCCCGGCCGCCTTGGGGCTGAGGCGGGTCTCGCCGGGGGCGAGCTGGGCGACGGCGTCGAGCAGCGGGCGGTAGAAGATCTTCTCGTGCAGACGCCGGACGACGGCCGCGTGGCGCCGCCACTCCTTGGTGAGCGAGGCGACCGGGTCGGTGCGCAGGCCGAGCGAGCGGGCGAGGCGGCGCAGGTCGGTCTCGTCCTCGGGGACGAGGTGGGTGCGGCGCAGCCGGTGGAGCTGGATGCGGTGCTCCATGGCCCGCAGGAAGCGGTACGCCTCGTCCAGCTGGGCCGCGTCGGCCCGGCCGACGTAGCCGCCGGCGGCGAGGGCCGCGAGCGCGTCGAGGGTGGCGCCGCTGTGCAGGGTGGCGTCGCTGCGGCCGTGCACGAGCTGGAGGAGCTGGACGGCGAACTCGACGTCCCGCAGGCCCCCGGGGCCGAGCTTCAGTTCGCGGTCGATCTGGGCGGCCGGGATGTTGTCGACCACCCGGCGGCGCATCCGCTGCACGTCGGGGACGAAGTTCTCGCGCTCGGCGGCCTGCCAGACGAGCGGGGAGACGGCCTCGATGTACCGGTCGCCGAGCTCCTGGTCGCCGGCGACCGCGCGCGCCTTGAGGAGCGCCTGGAACTCCCAGGTCTTCGCCCAGCGCTGGTAGTAGGCGAGGTGGGAGGAGAGGGTGCGGACGAGGGGGCCGTTGCGGCCCTCCGGGCGCAGGTTGGCGTCGACCGGCCAGATGGTGCCCTCGACGGTGGTCTCGGAGCAGATCCGCATCAGGTGGGAGGCGAGCCGGGTCGCGGCCTGGATCGCCTTGCCCTCGTCGGCGCCGTCGGCCGGCTCCCCGACGAAGATCACGTCCACGTCGGAGACGTAGTTCAGCTCGTGGCCGCCGCACTTGCCCATCGCGATCACCGCGAGCCGGCACTGGTCGGCGTCGTCGGGCGCGGCGGCCTCGGCGATGGCGAGCGCGGCGCGGAGGGTCGCCGTCGCCAGGTCGGCCAGCTCGGCGGCGGCCTGGGCGACGTCGGTGGTGCCGCACACGTCGCGGG
This sequence comes from Streptomyces bikiniensis, assembly GCA_000716465.1. Lineage (GTDB taxonomy): Bacteria > Actinomycetota > Actinomycetes > Streptomycetales > Streptomycetaceae > Streptomyces > Streptomyces bikiniensis. The sequence continues at coordinate 19,640 of JNWL01000001.1, read as the reverse complement.
CCGCTATGGCGAGCAGACAGCGGCGGTAGGCGACCCGCAGCGCGACCGGGTCGGTCGCGTCGGCGAGCCCCCGCTCGAACTCCGCGACCCCCGGGTGCAGGTCGGCCGCCTCGTACGTGACGAGGGTCTCCCAGTCGCGGGGGTGGCGGGCCAGGTGGTCGGCGAGCGCCTCGGAGGCGCCGAGCACCCCGAGGAGCCGGTCCCGGAAGGGCTTGGCGGAGAGCAGCGTGGTGGTGAACCGCTGCCGCTCGGCCTCGGGCTGCGCCTCGACCAGGCGGACCAGGCCGCGCAGGGCGAGGTCGGGGTCGGCGGTGGCGCCGAGGGCGTCGAGGAGGACGGAGTCGCCGCGCAGCTCGGACAGCTCGGGCACGTCCAGGAGCCGTTCGGCCCCCGAGGGGTCGGTGAACCCGTGTCGCAGCAGACGGGAGAACGTACTGCTCCTGCGTCCCGGCACCGTCATTCCGCCGCTCCCTCCGAGCACGTCCGCGCGCGTCCGGGCCTGGGCGGGCCCGGGGGTCCGAGCCTATCCGGCGCGGGGCGCGGGGGCCCGCAGACCTTCGGTTCATAGCGGATCACACGTGACATCCCGCACATTGGTCGCCTTTCCGGCTCGATGAACCGTATTTCTTGAAAGTCCGTCTTGCCGACGTGAGATCCGCCCGTCCGTTCGATCCGAAAGCACGTCACCGACCCATGCCCGTCCGCCTCCGCCGCCGCCCCCGCCGTTCCGACCTCGCCCCCCGCCGCGGGACCGCCGTGACCGTGGTCACGGCCGCCCTGGTGGGCGGCGCCCTCACCGTGGTCCTCTCGGTGGCGGACGCGCCGGAGGGAGGGGCGGCGCACGCGGCGGCGGACGCGCGGCCGGCCCCCCGGTCCGGGACGGCCGTGCACCCGGCGGGGGACGCCGCCCCGGAAGGGGGCGCGCGGCCGGGAGGGGACGCCGGGCCGGGAGGGGCCTCGGAGTCGAAGGCGGCCGCGCGGCTCTCGGGAGGCGGACCGGTCCGGGAGCCGGATCCGGCCGCGGAGCCCGCGGACCGTACGGCGGCGAAGCCCGTACCGGCTCCGCCGTCCCCGGCCTCGGTGGTGCAGGTCGTCGCGCACCCGGACGACGACCTGTTCTTCATGAACCCGGACATATCCCAGTCGCTCCAGTCCACCGTCCCGCTGGCCTCCGTCTACCTCACGGCGGGCGAGTCGGACGGCGTCAACGCGCGCCCGGGCGACGCCGCCGGGACCGCCGCCGACAAGGCGGGCTACGCCGAGGCCCGGCAGAACGGCATCCGCGCCGCGTACGCCGAGATGGCGACGGGCAGCAGGACCAGCCCCTGGGACCGGATCGCGATCTCCACGGCCGGCGGCGCCTGGGCCGAGATGGACACCCTGCGGGCGAAGCCGCACGTCAAGCTGGTGTGGTTGCAGATGCGCGAGGCCGGTTCCATCATCGGCGACCGCCCGCACAGCCTCAACGGCCTCTGGCACGGCCGTGTGCCCGCGCTCGGCTCCCAGCTGTCCGCCGGCACCCCGGTCTCCGCCGACTTCACGTACACCGGGGAGCAGGTCGTCGCGACGGTGACCGGGCTCCTGGAACGCTTCCGGCCGACCTTCGTGCGGATGCAGGACCCGACCCCCGGCACGTACCCGAAGACGGGGGTGTACCGGGACCACCAGGACCACCTGTACGGCGCCCGGTTCGTGCAGGAGGCGCTGGCCCGGTACGCGAAGCGGCCCGGCCGGCCGCACGTCGTGGTGCAGAACTACCTGGGCTACCCGACCACCCCCCTGCCGCACACCCTGGACCCCGAGACGGCGGGCGCGAAGCTGAAGCCCCTGAAGACGTACGCGTGGACGGACGGGGTCAGGGACTGCGGGCCCCTCGCGGGCTGCGGCGACCTGAAGGTGGCCGCGCGGCCCGCCGGACGGGGCTGGGCGCAGACCGTCCGGTACGCCCGGAACACCTCCACCTCCTGGGTGCGGCGGGAGCCGGACGGCGCCCTGCGGGCCTTCTCCGTCCTCGACGGGCACCTCGCGGTCTGGCGGAAGGAGGCGGACGCCGACGTGTGGCGGGGCCCGGAGCTGCTGCCCGGCGACGGCATCGACAGCGGGATCACCTCCGTGAGCCTGCCCGACGGCCGCATCTCCGTCTACGGCACCCGGACGGTCCTGAAGGACTACCGCCGGGAGGTGGTGAGCACGACCCAGACCGCGCCGGGCGGCGGCTTCGGTCCGTGGCGCCCGCTCGGCACCCCCGAGCGGAACGACGCCTCGGGCGCCTCGGACATCAGCGCGCCCGCCGTGGCCGTGGGCGCCGACGGCAGGGCGGTCCTGGCCGTGCGGGACAGCCGCCGCGTCCTCACCTTCCGGGAGCAGCGCGCCGGCGGCGCGTGGGGGCCGTGGCGCGTCCTGGGCGGTGTGAACGTGATCGGCGACCCGGTGGCGGCGACGGACGCGAGCGGGCGGGCGTACGTCTTCGCGAGCACCGCGAAGACCGTGCTGGCCTGGGCGCAGCAGCGCCCCGGCGGGCCGCTGACGGGCCTGGCCCGGACCGGTCTGCCGCAGACGACGCTGGCGCTGAGCGCGACGCCGCACGGCGACGGGGTGCGGCTGTGGTTCCGCAAGCCCGCCTCCGGCGACCTGCGGAGCGCCGACTTCTCGGGTACGGCCCCGGTCTCCCCGTTCACGGAGCTGCCGGGCACCGGGGTCGCGGGCTTCGGCCCGGTGAGCGGCGGCGACGGCCTCCTGGCGGTCCGCTCCCGCACCGGCTTCCTGGCGACGGCGTCGCACGGCGGGGCGGGCACGGGGAAGAAGGGAACCGGGACGCGGCCGGCGTGGACGCTGGACCGGTTCCTGTTCGCGGGGGCGCCGGACGCGGGCGCGGACGGGGTCGTGGTGATGGGCCTGGACGGACGGCCGCACTGGACACCGGCGGGGCGCTGAGCGGGCCCGGGGCCTCTCGGCCCCGGGTGTCGGGCGCCCGGTGCCAGGAGGACGTCAGGCGCCGAGGAGGACGGGGAACGCCTCCATGTCGTTCTGCGTCATGACGGGGAGCTTGCGGATGTCGGAGTCCGGCACCGCGAGCCGCAGCCCGGGGAAGCGGGCGAAGAGGGCGGGCAGGGCGATCCCGGCCTCGACGCGGGAGAGGGCCGCGCCGGGGCAGATGTGCGGGCCGTGCCCGAAGGTCATGTGCCGGATCGGGGCGGCCCTGGTGATGTCGAACGCGTCGGCGTCGGGGCCGTGCTGCTCGGGGTCGCGGCCGATCGCCCGGTAGGAGATGACCACGCCCTCGCCCTCGGCGACGACGCCGCCGCCGACCTCGATGTCCTCGGTGGCGAACCGCATGAGCAGGTGGGTGGTGGGGGTGTCCCACCGCAGGGTCTCCTCGATGACGGCCTCCCAGGAGACCTCCCCGTCCAGGACCGACTTCAGCTGGTCGGGGTGGGCGAGGAGGGCCCGTACGGCGTTGAGGATGAGCCCGATCGTGGTCTCGTGCCCGGCGGCGACCATCGCCTTGAGGTTGCCGATGACCTCCTCCTCGGTCAGCGGCTCGCCGCCCTCGTCGGCGAGGATGAGCGCGGAGGTCAGGTCGTCGGTGGGCCGCGCGGTCTTCTCGCGGACGAGACCGGCGTAGAAGACGTCCAGGTCGGCGAGGAGGGCGAGGCGCTCGTCCTGCGGGGTGAGCATCGAGAAGAACTTCTTGTACTGCCGGGTGAGCATGGCGTTCGCGGCGGGGTCGACGCCCATCAGCATGCCGACGACCTTCATGGGCAGCGGCTGCGCGAACACGGACTTGAGGTCGACGACGGCCCCGTCCCGCCCGGCCTCCTCCAGGGCGTCGAGGAGTTCGGCGGTGAACCTCTCGATGTCGGGGCGTACCGCCTCCAGGCGGCGGGGGGTGAGCGCCTGGGAGGTCTTGGCCCGCAGCCGGCGGTGCTCGGCGCCGTCGACGGTGAACATGGAGCGCCCGGCGTCGATCATCCCGATGAGCGGCCAGGCGTGCGTGACCTCGCCGCTGCGCCACAGGCCCCAGGCGTTCAGGTCCTTCACGAGCCGGGGGTCGACCAGGAGCCGCCGGGCGTCGGCGTGCCGGGTGACGGCCCAGGCGGGCACCCCGAGCAGGTCGATCCGGGCCAGCGGTCCCGCGTCGCGCAGCCGTGCCGTCTCTCCGTCCAGGTCCTGGACCATCGGGTCGATGACGACGGTCCCGCCGCCCTGGGCGGCGGCCTGTGCTGCGGCGGCGTGGGGGCAGTTCACGAGGGGTCTCCTGTCGTACGGACGGGGGTGAAGCGGACGGGGAGCGAGGTGGTGCCGCGCAGGAACGCGGAGGGGCGCCGGACGAGTTCTGCGGCGGGGACGGCGAGTTCGAGGTCGGGCAGCCGGTCGAGGAGGACCTCGATGCCGGTGCGGACGATGATCTCGGCGATTTCCTGGGCGGGGAACGGGCACCGGTACTCGCCGTGGCTGAACGCCAGGTGCGCGCCGGCGCCGCCGTGGGCGCCGTGGGATCCCCGGCGGATCAGCGGGTCGGTGTTGCCGGCGCCGAGGCCGAGCAGCAGCATGTCCCCGGCCCGGATCCGCTGCCCGCCGAGCCGGGTGTCCCGTGCGGCCCAGCGGCCGGCGAGGATCTGGGTGGGGGCGTCCTCCCACAGCACCTCGGTGGTGGCGTCGGAGACGCTGCGCCGGCCGCCGGCCATCGAGTCGGCGAAGGCGTCCTCGGTGAGCATCAGGCGCAGGGAGTTGCCGAGCCAGTCGGCGGTGGTGAGGTGCCCGGCGGCCGTGACGGCCATCAGGTCGAGCGCGTACTCCTCGTCGGTGAAGGGCTCGGGGAAGGCGAGCATGCGGGAGGTGACGTCGTTCCCGGGCGCGGCCCGCCTGGCGGCGACCAGGCGCGCCATGTGCTCGCCGAACCGCTGGTGGGCGCTCTGCGCGCCGGGCCCGCCGTCGGCCAGGTCCTTGAGCACCTTGGCGATGTCCTCGCCCTCGGCGTCGGGGAAGCCGACGAGGCGGGCGAGGACGAGGACGGGCAGGGGCTCGCAGAAGTCGGCGACGAGGTCGGCCGTGCCGCGGCCGCAGACGGCGTCGACGAGCCGGTCGGCGAGCTGCTCGCAGTGCCCGCGGATCTCGAACGGGTCGGCGCCCTCCAGGGCGGACACCACCATCCGGACGTGCCGCCGGTGCTCCTCCCCGGCGGTGAAGTAGACGGACGGCAGGGGCCGTCCGACCATCGGGAGCAGCGGCCAGTCGTCGGGGATGTGCGGCCACTGGTTCCAGAGGCCCACGTCGCGCGGGAACAGCTCGCCGTCGCTGGTGACCCGGTGGAGCTCGCGGTAGCCGATGACCAGCCAGGCGGGCACCCCGCCCGGCAGCTCGACGGGGACGACGGGCCCGTGGTCGCGCCGCATGGCCCGGTAGAGGGCCTGGGGGTCGACCTGGAACCCGGGTCCGTCGAGGGACACGGCGGCCGGGGCCGTACCGGCGTGCGCGGGGCATCCGGGGGGCGGCTGCTCGGGGTGGGGCTGCTCGGGGGGCGGCTGCTCGGGGTGGGGGCGCGTCATGAGTCCTGAACTCCCGACTCCTGGGGCGACAGCCGCACGTGTCGCGTTCCTGTGCTCAACGCTCGCTCACTATAGGGAGGTTGTGTGTCGCCGGAGCCCTCCATCGCGATCAATTCCGCACAGTGGACGGAAGAGAAGGGGCAGTTGGCGATCGCGAGCGCGATACGGAGGAACAAAGAAGGAACAACGGGGAGCATTCCCGCCCTTGTGCGCGCTCCCGGCTCCGAAACCGGACGGCGGGAGGGACGATTTTCCGTCAGGTCGGTGACGGCGGTCCCGATCCCCCCGAGCGGAAAGAGAAGCACCATGAACTGGACACTGGAAGTCGTCCCGGTCCCCGTCACGGACATGGACCGGTCGAAGGAGTTCTACGGCGAGAAGTGCGGCTTCACCGTCGACCTGGACGACGAGGTGGCCCCCGGCATGCGGATCGTCCAGGTGACGCCGCCGGGCTCGCGCTGCTCGATCGCGATGCTGAGCGGGATGCCGCCGATGCCGGGCACGAAGCAGACGCCCCCGGGCGGCCTGCACGGCCTCCAGCTCTGCGTCACGGACATCGAGGCGGCACGGAAGGAGCTGGTGGCGCGGGGCGTCGAGGTCTCCCCCGTGATGCACGTCGGCGAGACGGGCTGGGAGGAGGGGAAGGGCGCCACCTGGAACTCGTTCATGACCTTCGAGGATCCGGACGGCAACGGCTGGGTGGTCCAGGAGGCGCCGTCGGAACTGACGGAACGCTGAGGGGCCGGGCCGGGGCCTCAGAAGCCCGTGTAGAAGTGCCGAAGGACCCCGTCCTCCGCGACACACCGCATCCCGGCGGCCTCCATGACCCGGTGCGAGGCGAGGTTGGCCAGGTCGGCGTCCCCCTTCACCCCGGCGACGCCGGCCGTCCGGGCGGTTTCGAGGAGCGCGCGCAGGGCCTCGGAGGCGTACCCCTTCCCCCGTACACCGGGCACGAGCCCGTACCCCACGGTCACGACGCCGACCGCGTCGGGCGGCCCGTGGAACCCGATCCCCCCGACGGCGAGCCCACTCCCGAGGAGCCGAACCTCGTACGCCCGGAAGACCCCGGGATCCCCGCGCCCGAAGACCTCCCGCAGAAACCCGCCGCACCCCCGGACGTCCCCGTCCTGGGGATACCCCTCTCCCCAGAGGTCCCCGTCACGGGGCGCCCGCGCGACGATCCGCTCGGCCTCGCAGACGGTGAGCGGGTGCAGGAGGAGCCGCGCGGTGGCGACGGGAGGAACCTCCGCTCCGGAGGTCCGGGGGATCACCGCGCCTCCATCGGCTCGACCCGCCCGAGCGCCTCCGCGAACGGAACGCCGGTCCGGGCGGCGGCGATGCGCCGGGCCCGCACCTGGGCCCGGGTCCGGGGCCGGAACTCGGGCTCCCGCCCGCACCCGCACGCCTGGAACCCCTCGTACCGCAGCCCGGCCCGGAGCACGACCGCGACGACCGACCACGCCTTCCGGTCACTCCGCCGAGGCGCGGCGAAGTCGTGCCCGGCGCACAGCATGGGCTCGGAGCAGCGGGGACACGGGTGCCCGGCACCGTTCGGATGCCGTTTAAAACTGATCCGGCACGAGACGCACGCGTAGTGCAGCTTGTAGTGGAGGAAGGCGTAAGTGCACATGCCGGGACCGTACTCACAGAGCCCGGCGGCCGACCACCGGATAACCACCGCCCTACGAAACGAACCGCCGCCCGTCATGAGCCCGCACCTGGGGCCCGGCCCCGTCGAGGGCGTCGAGCAGCCGCACGGCGTACGCCTCGGCCGTCCGCTCCCGGACCTCACCAGGAGTGATCCACTCGACGGCGGTGGCCTCGTCCGAGACCCGCGTGCCCCCGCCCGCGGGCCGACACCGGAACACGAGGGCGACGATCCCCCGGGCAAGGTTCTTGTGGACCCGGTGAGTTGCTCGACCTCGCCCCGAACCCCGGTCTCCTCGCACACCTCCCGCACGACGGCCCCGGCCACGGACACGGAGTGCGGGGGTGGCATCGGCCGACCTCAGGCGATCTCCAGGACCACGGAGGAAAGCGGCTCCCCCAGGACCCGGCCCCGGGGCAGGGAGAGGCCGAAGTGGCGTTCGAGGACTTCCAGTGAGGTGCGGTGGGCGTCCTCGGCGGGGAGGTTCTCGTCGGGCAGACCGGCGGCGGCGAGTGCCTTCTGGAGGGCCGGGGCCACCTCGGGGTCCCCGTCCACGCCGGCGGAGCCCCACGAGCGGTCCAGGTGCAGGTTGAAGCCGCACAGGAGGCGCTCGTCGTGGAAGTAGTGGAACCACGGCGGCACCGGCTTGCCGTTCTCCTCCTCGAACTCCAGGTGGAAGACGTGGGCGCCGTCGCGCGAGACGGGCTCCATGCTCTCGAACTCGCCCTGCCAGAGGCCGTACAGAACGGCGAAGACCCAGTCGCCGTCCCGGCCGACCCGCACGGCCGCCTCCTCGGGGTAATCCCCGTACTCGTCCTCCAGCGCCTCGATCAGGTCCTCGCCGGTCAGCTCTCCCAGCGGCCGCAGCACGCGCCGACCCGAGCACACCGCCCCCGCGAGCCGGGACACCAGCTCCCCCTCGTCCACGCCGCGCGTCAACAGCACGCTGTAGCCGCCGTAGGTGATCGACTGGGGAGCGGCGAGCCAGGTTATTCCTTCGGTCATGCCGTCATTGTGGTCCGGTCCGAACGGGGCTTTGTCGGTCGGCTCCGCTCGGAGAGGGCCGCTCTCGTGAATGCTCCTCGAACGGCAACGATCACCTGGACGGCGTCGGTGAACGGGCTCCCTGTGCAGAACGGCGGCAAGGTTCTCCGCTGCCTGTTCGTCGAACCGTACGGCGAGGACTTCTGGTTGGAGCCCGGGGACGAGTTCGCCGTCGTGCCCGGCTCCGACGCTTCGGATCCCCGGTTCACGGTGGTCGCCGCCACGGACCGCCTGGTCGTGTGGATCCACGAAGGCGGAGACCCCGACAAGGTGGTCGTCGACTACACGGTCGTCGACAGCAGCGGAACCGAGCTGGAGTGCGGCCACCAGTGGTCCGCTGACCGCGATCCCGTCTGACGGCCCGGGAGGAGCGGGGGACGCACCGGAGCCGGACGGTTCGCGTCCGTCGGCCCCGGGCGTCGGTGCGGAGCCCTGCCCGCTGCTACAGCACCGGCAGGTTCTTCCGCAGTTCGAAGGCCGTGACCTCGGAGCGGTACTCCTCCCACTCCTGCTTCTTGTTGCGGAGGAAGAAGTCGAAGACGTGCTCGCCCAGGGTCTCCGCGACCAGTTCGCTGCGTTCCATGAGGGAGATCGCCTCGCCGAGGTTCTGGGGGAGAGGTTCGATGCCCATCGCGCGGCGTTCCGAGTCGGAGAGGGCCCAGACGTCGTCGTCGGCGCCGGCCGGGAGTTCGTAGCCCTCCTCGATGCCCTTGAGGCCGGCCGCGAGGAGGACGGCGTAGGTCAGGTAGGGGTTGGCGCCCGAGTCGATGGAGCGGACCTCGACGCGCGAGGAGCCCGTCTTGCCCGGCTTGTACATGGGGACCCGGATGAGGGCCGAGCGGTTGTTGTGGCCCCAGCAGATGTACGAGGGGGCCTCGCCGCCCGAGCCGGCCGTGCGCGTCGAGCCGCCCCAGATGCGCTTGTACGAGTTGACCCACTGGTTGGTGACGGCCGAGATCTCGCCCGCGTGCTTCAGGAGGCCCGCGATGAAGGAGCGGCCCACCTTGGAGAGCTGGTACTCGGCGCCCGACTCGTAGAAGGCGTTCCGGTCGCCCTCGAAGAGGGAGAGGTGGGTGTGCATGCCCGAGCCCGGGTACTCCGAGAACGGCTTCGGCATGAAGGTGGCCTGCACGCCCTGCTCCAGGGCCACCTGCTTCATGACCAGGCGGAACGTCATGATGTTGTCGGCCGTCGAGAGCGCGTCCGCGTACCGCAGGTCGATCTCCTGCTGGCCCGGCGCACCCTCGTGGTGCGAGAACTCCACCGAGATGCCCATCGACTCCAGCATCGTGATCGCCTGGCGGCGGAAGTCCATGCCGACGTTCTGCGGGGTGTGGTCGAAGTAGCCCGAGTTGTCGGCCGGGGTGGGCCGGGAGCCGTCGAGCGGCTTGTCCTTCAGGAGGAAGAACTCGATCTCGGGGTGGGTGTAGAAGGTGAAGCCCAGGTCCGAGGTCTTGGCCAGGGCCCGCTTCAGGACGTAGCGCGGGTCCGCGAAGGACGGCGAGCCGTCCGGCATCAGGATGTCGCAGAACATCCGGGCCGTGCCCGGGGCCTCCGCGCGCCACGGCAGGATCTGGAACGTGCCCGGGTCCGGCTTGGCGATCATGTCCGACTCGTAGACCCGGGCGAAGCCCTCGATCGCCGAGCCGTCGAAGCCGATGCCCTCGTCGAAGGCCTGCTCCAGTTCGGCCGGCGCCACGGCCACCGACTTGAGGAAGCCGAGCACGTCGGTGAACCACAGGCGCACGAAGCGGATGTCGCGCTCTTCGAGCGTACGGAGCACGAATTCCTGCTGCTTGTCCATTTCCACACCCATCCTCGCTGGTCAGGCCGCCTGATCCCACCGCCTCGGGCACATCGGGGGCACCTGAGCATCCCACCACATGGTTTCGCCCACGTTGCACACCCATACTGCCTGCTCGGGTGTGACTCAGGTAACGGGGGACGGGACCTTCCCGGCTTCCTCCCCTCCTCTCCCGCCCGGCCTCCGGCACTCGGTGGTACCCCGTTCGGCCCACGGAGCGTCTTCGCCCACTACGATCTCCGCCCATGGGGGCCCCACGGCTCGTACGCCCGTCCCGGCACGCGCGTCCCATGGCACTGGCGAGTGCCGTGGCGACGCTCCTCGCCGCGCTCTTCTTCTGTCTGGGGACGGGGCCGGGATCCCATCACGGGGCGGCCCCCGAGCCACCGGGGCAGGGGTCGGAGCAGGGTCAGGGGTCGGGGCAGAGGGAGGGGCAGGGGCAGAGGCAGGACGCGACCGCCGTCACCGTCCCCGTCGCGTACGTCTGCCCGTACGACCGCGGCGGCTGCTCCCTCTTCCCCTCCCTCTCCCCCGCGGTGCTCAGCGCGCCCCCGCTCGATCCCCCGCTCCAGGCGGCGGACGGGCTCCCGCGCCTCGCCCCGGTCTCCGGTGACGAGTCGGCGCGCCGCTCCGGCGTCCGGCCGCGCGCGCCGGACCTGCACGTCCTTCAGGTCCTGCGGACGTAGGCGGAGGCCAGGGCGGCACCCCGCCCCCACCGCCGCACGCCCGTGCCGGACCGAACCCCACCCCCACCTCCCGAAGAAGGACGACCCACCATGGCCGCCAACCGCTCCGCCAACGCCGACCGCCGCGCCCGAATAGAGGAGATGCGCCGCGCCGAGCAGGCCCGCGAGCGCCGCAACCGCCTGATCACCATCGGCGTCTCGACCGTCGTCGTGCTCGGCCTCGTCGGCTTCGGCAGCTTCGTGCTGATGAAGAAGTCCGACGAGCAGGACAGGAAGGAAGCCGCCGCCAAGGCCCCGATCGCCGCCGAGAAGAGCTGGGACGCCGCCAAGCTCGGCCGCAACCACGTCGAGACGGCCGTGAAGTACGAGATGAAGCCGCCGGTCGGCGGCGACCACAGCCAGGTCTGGATGAACTGCGACGGCGACGTCTACACGCAGCCGATCCCCGAGGTGAACGCCGTGCACTCGCTCGAGCACGGCGCCGTCTGGGTGACGTACAACAAGCAGGCCCCCAAGGGTGACGTGGACGAGCTGGCCAAGAAGGTCGGCAAGACCAAGTACACGCTGATGAGCCCCGTGGACGACCAGGCCGGCGCGATCATGCTGTCCGCCTGGGGCAAGCAGGTGACCGTGGACGGCGCGGACGACCCGCGCGTCGACGCCTTCCTCACCAAGTACGTGCAGGGCCCGCAGACCCCGGAGCCGGGCGCGGCCTGCACGGGCGGGCTCGACGCGAGCGGTGCGGGCGGCGCGGGGATGGGCCGGTGAAGGTGAACCGCACGCAGGGAGCGGCGATCGCCGCCGTCGCCCTCGCGGTGCTCTTCGCCGGAGGTGCCGTCACCGTCGCCTCCGCGGACCGCGACGAGGCGCCCGCCACCCCCGTCTCCACGTCGGCGGACGCCGGGTTCGCCCGGGACATGGCGGTCCACCACCAGCAGGCCGTCGAGATGTCATTCATCGTCCGGGACCGGACGAAGGACGAGGCCGTGCGCCGGCTCGCGTACGACATCGCCAACACGCAGGCCAACCAGCGGGGCATGATGCTCGGCTGGCTCGACCTGTGGGGGCTGCCCAAGAACGAGTCCGGCGTCGAGCCGATGGCCTGGATGGGCATGGGCGGCTTCGGCGACGACGGCGCGCCGGACGGGGCGGTCATGCCGGGCATGGCGACCAAGACGCAGATCGAGCAGTTGCGGAAGGCCGGGGGCCGGGAGGCCGAGGTCCTGTACCTGAAGCTCATGACCGAGCACCACCGGGGCGGGGTCCACATGGCCGAGGCCTGCGTGCAGAAGTGCACCGTGGGCACCGAGCGCGCGCTCGCCCAGGGCATGGTCGACGCGCAGAAGTCCGAGATGCTGCTGATGGCGGACATGCTGAAGGAGCGCGGCGCCTGATCCCGGGCCCGTGAGCCGAAGCCGTACGGCCCCCGTGACCCGCTGCGGTCGCGGGGGCCGTGCCGTGCGCCGACAATGGGTGGGCTCGGGGATTCGTACGACCGCGTTCGACTGACGACCACGTTCGACGACGAAAGGTACGCGACCCCATGACCACGGCGAAGGACATCATGCACTCCGGGGCCCGGTGGATCCCGGCTCACGAGACGCTCGACCGCGCCGCGCAGCTGATGCGCGACCTGAACGTGGGCGCGCTGCCCATCGCCGACGAGAACGAACGCCTCTGCGGCATCCTCACGGACCGCGACATCGTCGTCGGCTGCGTGGCCATGGGCCACGACCCCGCCGAGGTGACCTGCGGCGAGATGGCCAAGGGCACCCCGCGCTGGGTCGAGTCGGACGCCGACGTGGGCGCCGTCCTGGAGGAGATGCAGAGCCACCGGATCAAGCGGCTGCCCGTCATCGAGGACAAGCGGCTCGTCGGCATGATCAGCGAGGCCGAACTGGCGCAGCACCTGTCGGACGAGCAGATCAAGGCGTTCTGCATGAGCGTCTACGCGTCTTCCTGACGGCTCCGGACGTCCCCCGGGCGTATACGGCGCCCTCCTGACCCCTCCGGACGTCCCCCGGGCGTTACGCGCCCTCCTGACCCCTCCGGACGTCCAGGACCGCCCGGGCCACCCGGTCCGGGCGGTCCCGCATGACCAGGTGGCCCGACGGTTCGGCCGCCTCGTAGCGGGCGCCGAGCCGCCGGGCGAGCGCGCGCTGGCGCCGCTCCCAGCGGGCGGAGCCGTCGGGGGCGGCGAGCACGGTGACGGGCAGGCCGGGCGGGAGGGGGCGGTCCTCCCGCAGGACGAGGAGTTCGGCGGCGACGGCTCCGTAGCGGGCGTTCTCCAGGAGGGTGCCGCGCAGCACCCGCGAGGTGCGGTAGACGCGGCGGACGAGGGCGCGGTCGGTACGGACGGGGGCGGGGCCGGTACGGAGGAGGCCGGGGTCCGGGCCGGTACGGACGGGGCCGGGGCCGGTACGGACGGGGGCGGGGCCCGGGTCCGGGCGCGGCCCCCCTCTCCGTACGGTCCCCGCGCGGACCGCGAGGTCCCGGACCGCCGGGCCGAGCGCCGCCGGGAGTCCGGCGGCGGCGAGGACGGCGCCGAGCGCGCGGGCGGGCGCGGTGGTGCGGGACGGGCGGGGGTCCTCCTCGACCGAGGAGTCGACGAGGACCAGCCCTGCGGTCCGGTCCGGGTGCAGCCGGGCGAAGGCCTCCGCGTGGAACCCGGCGATCGAGTGCCCGACGACGACGACCGGCCCGCGGTGGCCGAGCGCGTCGAGGACGGCCGCGATCCGGTCCGCCTCGCCCGCCGCCGTCGGCGGGGCCGCCGCCGGGGCGGAGAGGCCGTGGCCGGGGCGGTCGAAGCGGACGACCGTGCGGTACGGGGCGAGGTGCGGGACGACCGGGTCCCAGTCGAACCAGCTCATGCCGAGCCCGGCGCTCAGGACGCAGACGGGGCCCGAGCCCTCGGCCACCACGTGGTGGGGCACGCCCCCGATCCGTACGAAGGTCACCGCCGCTCCCTCTGTCCGTCCCCGGCCGGGGAGCGGGCGAGGGAGTACGCGAGGACGGCGAGCCACACGGCCACCAGGAGGACCTGGAGCCGCTGTCCCGCGCCGAGCGCCCAGAGGCCCTTCCCGGCCTCGAAGGCGGCGACGGCGGCGAGCGTCCAGGCGGTGGCGGCGAACTCCAGGGCGACCAGGGCCGGTCCGGTACGGGCGAGGGGCAGGCGGCGGTCGTGCCGGCGGGCGGCGACGGTCAGGGCGACCAGGGCCGCGAGCGCGCCCGTCATCGCCAGGCTCGAACTGACGGCGTGGGCCGCGTGGGTGGCGGGCACGAGCCCGGCGGTCTCGCGCGCCGCGCACACGGGGTCGACGGTCGGGGCGCAGCTGAGCGGCAGCCGGGAGTCGGCGGCGGTGGCGGCCCCGAAGACGGCGAGGGCGGTCCAGCCGCCCACGGCCCAGGGGTCGCGCCCCTCGTGCCCCGGCACCCCGGACCCGCGCGCCCTCCAGGCGCCCGCGAGGCCCGTCAGGGCTCCCGCAAGGACCAGCAGGCCGGCCGCGAAGTCGGTGGCGCGGAAGAGGCCGCCGAGGGGCTGGTCGGCGGCGGCCAGCTCGGAGACGTACGTCCGGACCGGGTCGAGTCCGGTGTGGACGAGGACTTCGAGGACCCAGGCGGTGTACGCGAGCGCGCCGAGGGCCAGCAGGGCGGCGGCGGTCCGCGTGACGGTCCTGGACATACCGGTCGAACGCGGGGGTGCGGGCGGAGGTTCCCGGTCGCGGGCCCCGATCGCGGGAACGACTCCGCACGGGTCCCGATCGCGGGGGCGCCTCCACAGGGGCACCCTCGCGCGGGCTCCGGTCCCGGGGGCGCCTTCGCGAACGGGCCCGCGATCCGGGCCCGGGGCCGCCGGGCCCCCGGCCGGGATTCCCGACCCGCACCCCAGGACATAGCGTCGGTCTGACGATTAGACTGGGTGCGTGCCTCAACTACGCCTCGCCCTCAATCAGATCGACTCGACCGTCGGAGACATCGCCGGGAACGCCGAGGCGATCGTGCACTGGACCCGGCACGCCGCCGGGCAGGGCGCGCATCTCGTCGCGTTCCCCGAGATGGCGCTGACCGGATACCCCGTCGAGGACCTCGCGCTGCGCTCCTCCTTCGTGGAGGCGTCCCGGACGGCCCTGCGCGGGCTCGCCCGGCGCCTCGCGGAGGAGGGGTTCGGGGAGGTGCCGGTGGTCGTCGGCTACCTGGACCGCTCGGAGCGGGCGGAGCCCCGGCTCGGCCGGCCGGCGGGGTCGCCGGAGAACGCCGCCGCCGTGCTGTACGGCGGGGAGGCGGCGCTGCGGTTCGCCAAGCACCACCTGCCCAACTACGGCGTGTTCGACGAGTACCGCTACTTCGTGCGGGGCGACACGCTGCCCGTCGTCCGGGTCCACGGGATCGACGTGGCCCTGGCGATCTGCGAGGACCTCTGGCAGGACGGCGGCCGGGTCCCGGCGGCGCGCGCCGCGCGGGCGGGGCTGCTCCTGTCGGTGAACGCCTCGCCGTACGAGCGGGACAAGGACGACACGCGCCTCGAACTGGTCCGGGCGCGGGCCCGGGAGGCCGGGTGCGTCACCGCGTACCTGGCGACCACCGGCGGCCAGGACGAGCTGGTCTTCGACGGCGACTCGATCGTGGTGGACGCGGAGGGCGAAGTCGTCGCGCGGGCGCCGCAGTTCGTCGAGGGCAGCGTGATCGTGGACCTGGACCTTCCCGCGTACGAC
Source organism: Streptomyces bikiniensis (assembly GCA_000716465.1). Taxonomy (GTDB): domain Bacteria; phylum Actinomycetota; class Actinomycetes; order Streptomycetales; family Streptomycetaceae; genus Streptomyces; species Streptomyces bikiniensis. The sequence continues at coordinate 4,197 of JNWL01000001.1, read as the reverse complement.
CCGGACGCCCCGGAGGGGCCGGTCGGGGAGGACGGGCTGCGGGTCGACCGGGTGGTGCTCTCCGAGAAGCCGCTGCCCGCGTACGAGCCGGAGCTGACGGGCGGTTACGCGCACCGGCTCGACGACGACGAGGAGGTGTACTCGGCGCTCGTCATCGGGCTGCGCGCCTACCTCGCGAAGAACGGTTTCCGCTCGGTCCTGGTCGGCCTGTCGGGCGGCATCGACTCCTCGCTCGTCGCGGCGATCGCCTGCGACGCGCTCGGCGCGGAGAACGTGTACGGGGTGTCGATGCCGTCGAAGTACTCCTCGGAGCACTCGCGCGGCGACGCGGCCGAGCTGGCCCGCAGGACCGGGCTCCACTACCGCACGGTGTCGATCGAGCCGATGTTCGACGCGTACACGGGGGCGCTCGGCCTCACCGGGCTCGCGGAGGAGAACCTCCAGGCCCGGCTGCGCGGCACGGCCCTGATGGCGCTCTCCAACCAGGAGGGGCACCTGGTCCTCGCGCCGGGCAACAAGTCCGAGCTGGCGGTGGGGTACTCGACGCTGTACGGGGACGCGGTGGGCGCGTTCGGGCCCATCAAGGACGTGTACAAGTCGGACGTCTTCCGGCTGGCGCGCTGGCGGAACCGGGCGGCCGAGGAGCGCGGCCAGACCCCGCCGATCCCGGAGAACTCGATCTCCAAGCCGCCCAGCGCCGAGCTGCGCCCGGGTCAGGTGGACACGGACTCACTGCCGGACTACGAGGTCCTGGACGGCATCCTCGCGCTGTACGTGGACCGGGACCGGGGACGGGACGAGATCGTGGCCGCCGGGTACGACGAGGAGCTGGTGACGCGGACGCTGCGGATGGTGGACGCGGCGGAGTACAAGCGGCGCCAGTACCCGCCGGGCACCAAGATCTCGGCGAAGGGCTTCGGCAAGGACCGGCGCCTGCCGATCACGAACCGCTGGCGGGAGTCCCCTGCCGGCTGACCTCCGCTCCCGTGCCTTCGAAGGGGCTTCCCGCGACCACGCGGGAGGCCCCCTCCGGCGTACGGCGGTCGAGCAGTCCCGCCACCGCGGCGACCGCCAGGCCGACGGCGGTGAGGCCCGCGCCGACCAGGGCCGGTGAGGTCCAGCCCCAGCCGGCGGCGACGGCCGCGCCGCCCGCCCAGGCGCCGCCCGCGTTGGCGAGGTTGAAGGCCGAGTGGTTGGAGGCGGAGGCGAGCGTGGGGGCGTCCGCGGCCCTGTTCATGACCAGCATCTGGAGCGGGGTGGTGGTCATGAAGCCGACCGCGCCGAGGACGACGACCGTGACCAGGGCGAGCCAGGGCACGTGGACGGCGAAGCGGAAGGCGACCAGGGCGAGGACGAGGGCGGCGAGCGATCCGTACAGGGTGGGGCGCAGGGCGCGGTCGGTCAGCGGTCCGGCGGCGAGCGCGCCGCCGGTCATCCCGAGGCCGAAGAGGGCGAGGACGAGGGTGACGGTGGAGTCGCCGAAGCCCATCACCTCGGTGGTCATCGAGGCGAGGTACGAGTAGACGGCGAAGACGCCCGCGAAGCCGAAGACGGCGGTGAGCAGGCCGAGCAGCACCTGCGGGCGGCCGAGGGCGCGCACCTCGCGGCCCAGGCCGCCGTGCCGGTCGGCGGGGATCGGCGGGACGAGGCGGGCGAGCGCGGCCACGGCGAGCAGGCCGATCGCGGAGACCACGAGGAAGGTGGCCCGCCAGCCGAGGTGCTGGCCGAGGAGGGTGGCGGCCGGGACGCCGAGGATGTTGGCGACGGTGAGGCCGAGGAACATGGTGGCCACCGCCCGCGCCTGCCGCCCCTCGCGGACGAGCCGGGCGGCGACGACCGCGCCGAGGCCGAAGAACGCGCCGTGCGGGAGGCCGGCGAGGACCCGGCCCGCGAGGAGCCAGCCGAAGCCGGGGGCGAGCGCGGAGGCCAGGTTGCCGACCGTGAAGAGGGCCATGAGCAGCAGGAGCATCCGCTTGCGGGGGATGCGGGAGCCGAGGGCGGTGAGCAGCGGGGCGCCGACGACGACCCCGATCGCGTACGCCGAGACGAGGTGTCCGGCGGTGGGGACGGAGGTGCCGAGGTCCTCGGCGACCTGGGGCAGGAGCCCCATCATCACGAATTCGGTGGTGCCGATGCCGAAGGCGGAGACGGCCAGGGCGAGCAGCGCCAGGGGCATGGGGGGAGAGCCTTCCGGAGGGTGGGGCCTGGGATTAGTTCGCAGTCTGAACAAATTGTCGCAGACGACGGGTTCCCGGTGGCTTCCGAAGGGTGAAGGGGAGGTTTCGGGCCGCTGCCCGTACCGCTCAGAACGTCACGCGGGCGGCGATCGGCAGGTGGTCGCTCCGCGTGGCGGGCAGCGACCAGGAGGAGACGGGCTCGACGCCCTTGACCATGATCTGGTCGATGCGGGCCATCGGGAACGAGGCCGGCCAGCTGAACCCGAAGCCGTCGCCGGCCGCGCCCTGGGTGGAGCGCAGCTGCGAGGTGACGGCGTTGAGGGCGCGGTCGTTCATGGTGCCGTTGAGGTCGCCGAGGAGGACGACCCGCTCGTTCCGCTCCCGGGAGATGGCCTGGCCGAGCGCGTCGGCGCTGTTGTCGCGCTGGTTGGCGGTGAAGCCGGCGTTCATCCTGACCCGTACGGAGGGCAGGTGGGCGACGTACACGGCCACCTCGCCCTTCGGGGTCACGACGGAGGCGCGCATGGCGCGGGTCCAGCCCATGTGGATGTCGACGGGCCGCGCGTCCCGCAGCGGCAGCTTGCTCCAGAGGCCCACCGTGCCCTGGACGGAGTGGTACGGGTAGGCCTCGACGAGGCCCTTCTCGTAGACCGGGACCATGTCGCCCTTGAGCTCCTCCAGGGCGAGCACGTCGATGCCGGAGGCGGCGAGCTGCCGGGCCGCGCCCTCGGGGTCCGGGTTCTCGGCGTTCACGTTGTGGGTGGCGACGGACAGGTCGCCGCCGGAGGCCGACTTGTCGGCGACGAGCCCGCCGAAGAGGTTGAGCCACACCACGGCCGGAAGGAGCAGGGCGATCAGCGCGGTGGCCGACCTGCGCAGCAGGGCGAGGACGAGCAGGAGCGGCACGAAGAGGCCGAACCAGGGCAGGAAGGTCTCGGTGAGGCTGCCCAGGTTGCCGACCCGGTTGGGGATCTCGGCGTGGAAGACCATCACGAGGGTGAGCCCCACGGCGGTCAGGGCGAGCAGGATGCCCCGGCGCCAGATCCCCGGATCGCGGCGGAGCCGGCCGAGGGAGGCCCGGAACCGGGAACGGGGACGCTCGCCGTTCGCACCGCCGTACTCGGTCCCCGTCGTGTCCACCCGCGTCATCGCTGCCCTCACTGCCTTGCCGCCGTACTGTCGTGCCTGCTGCCGCGACCCGACGTCGACACTAGGCGATGAGGGGGCGGCCGTACTCCCCCAGGGACGACACCGTGTGCGTGGCGGGTTCCTGCGGAGGTGCCGGAGCGGGGCGGCTGTGACAGAACGCTCATATTCACGCCGGTCCGCCCCTCCGCCTCCGCCCCTCCCCTTTCCGCGCCCCGTGGCGGCTTTCCGCGCCCCGTGGCGGCCCGGGTGTCAGGCGCGGGGGCGCAGGCCGTCCAGGAGGGCGTCGACGACCCGCTCGGCGAGGCCGGGCTCCAGGTCGGAGGAGTCCGGGCGGACGACGGTGCGCAGCAGCAGGGGGCCGACGAAGAGGTCGTTGACGAACTCGGCGTCGAGGTCGTCGCGGATCTCGCCCTCCTCCATGCCGCGCCGCACCGCGTCCAGGCCGAGCCGGCGGCGCGGTTCGATGACGGTGAGCCGGTAGGCGTCCCACAGCTTGGGATACAGCTGCATCTGCGAGAAGACGGTGTGGAGCAGGGCGGAGGAGCGCTTGGCGAGGCCGCGCCGCCGCAGGGCCTCCAGGAGCGCCACGAGGTCGTCCCGGACCGAGGTGCCGGGCAGCACGGGGTCCGGGGGCTCCAGGGAGCGCAGGAGGTCGACGAAGAGGTCCTCCTTGCCGGACCAGCGGCGGTAGATGGTGGCCTTCCCGACCCCGGCGGTGCGGGCGATCCGCTCGACGGACAGCTCGGTCAGCGGGACCCCGTCGTCCAGGAGCCCCCCGACCGCCTCGTAGATCGCCTGCTCGACGGCCTCGGACCGGGGGCGGCCCCGGCGGGGGGCGGGGGCGGAGGCGCCTCCGGCGGGGGCGCCGGGG